>NZ_JBIAZP010000003.1:0-187448 GCF_042899165.1 Micromonospora sp. NPDC000121 | reverse complement strand
CGCGTCCCCCGGGGGGTGTGCGGCGGCCCCCCCCGCCGGGTGTCCCGGGGGGGCCCCCCGGCCCGCCCGGGGGGGGGGGGGGGGGCCCCCCCCCGGGGGGGGGGGGGGGGGGGGGGCCCCCCCGACGCGATCGGTCAGGGGCCGGAACAGGTGGTCCCCGGACGCGAAAGCGGGAGCCGGCCAGGTTGGCCGGCTCCCGCATGCACGACGGCACCACGATCGACGCCGGCGGCGATCGCTCCGCCGGCCCTGGTCGGGCCACGGTGGCTGCCGCCGTCAGGCGGCCGGGGCCAGCCGGGAGCTACGCGGCGCCGGTCACGGCCGCCGCTGATCCGTTCCGGTCGGGTCGGGC
Organism: Micromonospora sp. NPDC000121; assembly: GCF_042899165.1. Taxonomy (NCBI): domain Bacteria; kingdom Bacillati; phylum Actinomycetota; class Actinomycetes; order Micromonosporales; family Micromonosporaceae; genus Micromonospora; species Micromonospora sp. NPDC000121. The sequence continues at coordinate 187,096 of NZ_JBIAZP010000003.1, read as the reverse complement.
GGCACCCGCCTGTTGCAGTCGGGCCAGCGCGTGCACCTGGCCCCGGGTGTTCTGGTACAGCGACGTGTACTGCTCGAACAGCAGGTCGTAGGTGCCGCGGGCGGCGGGATCGGGTTCGATGATCTCGCCGGGACGGGTCCAGTCGGTACCGGGCGGCACGAGGCCGCTGCCGATGGCGGCCATGAGCGCGTCACCGTAGCTGGCGCCGATGGTGACGTGCGGGACCTCCTGCCGGCGCCCGCTGACGTCGCTGACGATCCGGGTCCAGAGCCCGCCCTGCGTCCCCCCGCCCACCGCGACCAGCCGGTGCACCGGATTCGCCTCGGTGTCGAGGAGCCCCAGGATCTGCCGGATGCCGAAGGCGATGCCCTCGTACACCGCCCGGAACAGGTGCCCGCGTCCGTGCCGAAGGGTGAGTCCGGCGACCACCCCACGCGCGTCCGGATCGAAGATGGGGGTCCGTTCGCCGGCGAAGTACGGCAGCACCAGCAGGCCGTCGGAGCCGGCGGGCACCTGCGCCGCCTCGCGGACCAGCGTTTCGAACGGCACGTTGCCGACGAGGTCCTGGACCCAACTGGTGAGGCTGCCGGACGTGGCCATGCCGGCGGCGAGGCAGTAGGCGTCCGGCCCGGCACCGGCGGTGTTCCACAGCTGCGGGTGCCGGGCCAGGTCCCGCAGGACCTGGACGAAGAACATGGTCGACCCGTACATGAGCATCAGGTCGCCAGGGTTCCGGACGCCCACACTGAACGCCTCCGCCCACGCGTCGACCGTTCCCGCGCAGACCGGGGTGCCCTCCGCCAGGCCCGTCGCCGCGGCAGCCGCCGCGGTCACCGTGCCGACGATCTCCGCGGACCACGCCAGGCGCGGCGCCGGGAGGTCACCGAGGATGTCGTCGTACCAGGGCTGGTGCCAGCGTCGCGCCTGGATGTCGTAGAGCGGCACGCACTGGCTCGCGGTGTGGTGGTCGATGACGTACTCGCCGGTGAGTCGCCGGACGACGAACGAGCTGGAGTTGTACCAGCGACGGGCCCGCGCCCATGCCTCCGGCTCCCGCCGGCGAACCCAGAGGGCTTTCGGGCCGACCGCCTGGGACGTGATCGGCGTGGCACAGCGGTCGAGTACCTCGTCCGCGCCGTACCGGTCGGTCAGCTCGTCGATCTCCGCGGTCGCCCGCATGTCGATGCCGTAGAGGATCGCGGGCCGCACGGGGCGGTCGTCCTCGTCGCAGAGCACCAGGCACGGGCCCACGCCGCTGACACAGACGGCGGCGATCGGTACGCCGTCCGCCTTCGCCGTCAGCTCCGAGGTGATGGCGACGACGTCCTGCCACCACACGCTCTCGGCGTCGACCTCCGCCCACCCCGGCCGAGGCATGGACATCGAGTGTGGGCGGGGCCGGACGGCGGTCGCCACCACCGTCCCGTCCGGGTCGGTGAGGACTCCCTTGCTGCTCCCGGTGCCCAGGTCGATGCCGAGCAGAAGTGGACCCATCAGATGTGCACGTCCCCGCAGAGATGGACGGCCACGCCCAGGGACTCGAACATCGCGGCCTTGGCCAGCAGGGCCTTGTCGGCGGTCTCGGCGTCGGGCGCGTAGACGACGTTGAGGTGGTTGGCCTTGTGCCGGGCCATCAGCTGGTCCCGACCGACGCCGTGCAGCACCGCGTGCATGATGGGCCACTCCGGGTTCGTCGCGTCGAGGCGGCGCTGGGTCTCCTCCGCCGGCAGCTCCACCGCCGTGCCGCGACCGAGGTCGACGTGCAGCGCGCCGTCCATGATGAACACCCGGGACCAGACGATCTCGCCCGGCTTGGACACCCCGCTGAGCGTCCCGCCACCCAGGGGGAAGAACATCGGCGGCTGCCGCATGCTGTAGCTCTTGTCGTAGCCGCCGTTGTGCGAGGCGGGCACGGAGCCGGAGATCTCCATGACCCAGACGAACCGGCCGTCGTACTCCTCGCCCCACCGGATGTCGTGCAGGGTGGTGGCCGGGTCCAGGCCCATCGCGTTCCAGATGCGGTTGGTGACGAGGGAGTCGACGGCCACGCCCTCGTCGACCTCGTTGAAGTGCGGCAGCGGCTGCCCGGCGTACAGCTCCCGCTTGCCGTCGCGGCTGAGCACCGGCGGGCGGTTGGCGTCGTTGAGCAGACCCTCGGCCAGGTCGCTGGCCGGCACCGTGTCCTTCAGGCCCTGCTGGTACTGGATCCCCACCGCGTCCAGGCCGAAGTCGTCGGCGATCCGCAGCGCGGCGATGTACATGCGGAACTGGCTGAGCAGCTGGGCGTCGGTGAGCTCCGTCGCCTCGTCGGTGCCGGTGTGGAAGGTCATGCCGGCGGCGTCCAGCCAGTCGCGGACGGCCTGCGCCTCGTCGTCGCCGACCCGGGCCATCTCCGCGACCAGCGCGCTCTGCGAGAGCCGCTCCTTGTAGATGCCCAGGGGGTTGAGCAGCTCGTCGTCGATGATGGCGTTGTACATGCCCATGCAGCCCTCGTCGAACACGCCGATGATCGCCTTTTCGCGCGTGAGCTGCGCGGCGAGGGCCCGACCCAGCTCCACCTCCGGGCCGGACGGAAGCGCCGGGAGGTCCCGGACGTGGCTCTGGTCGTGGGTGAGCGCTCCGGTCTCCAGCCAGGTCTGGAGTCCCTTGAGAGCCCAGTCGTCAGTGAAGTTCTCGCTCCAGAGGATGGAGTGCGCGACGCCCGCCTTGGTCAGGCTGGCGGTCAGGCCGAGCAGGCCGACCAGGCCGGGGAACTGACCGCTCCAGTTCGCCACGACGAGGATCGGCCCGCGGTGGGTGCGCAGCCCGGCCAGGACGTGGTGGCTGTACTGCCACACCGCCTCGGCGACGATCACCGGCGCCTCCGGCGGGATCGTCCGGAAGACCTCGATGCCCTGCCGCTGGCTGGCGATGAATCCGTGCCCGGCATCGGCGTCGACCGGGTGGGCACGCCGCGTGCGCCAGCCCAGGGATTCGACGGCCTTGGCCAGGTCGGCTTCGAACTGCTGCTGCACGGGCCAGCAGGTGACGTTCGCGCTGAGCCGCAGGTCACCGCTGGCGACGGTGTAGACGACGCCGGGCTCGGCGGAGGCTTCCTCGGCCAGGACGGGAAGGGTGTAGGTGGTCACGGATGGTTCCTCTCGCGCGTGGGCGGGTGGGGTCAGAGCAGGTCGGCGACGTCGGCCTCGAGCGCACGGCGGTCCTCGGGCGAGATCGGGTCGAGCGGGGCGCGCAGGCCGCTGGCGGGGACGCCACGCAGTTCGAGGACCGCCTTCAGGTGGGCGAGGTTGCCCTGCCGGGTGGCGGCGACGGCGCGGTGGGCCCGCTCCCGGGCCGCCGCCAGCGCCTCCGCGTCCCCGCTGCGGAGGGCGTCGCGTACCTCGAGGAAGGGTGCCGGAAGCGCGGAGCTGACACCGGAGACCACGCCCGTCGCCCCGATGCCGACCACCTCGACGAACTCGGAATCGGCGCCGGAGTAGACCGCGATCTCCCGACCGTCGAGCGCCGCGAGGTACTCACCGACGGCGGCGCTGCCCTCCCCGCTGATCTTCACACCCGCGATACCGGTCTCGGCCAGGCGCGCGAGCAGGGCCGGCGTCACCGTCGTGGTCGTGCGGGCCGCGAAGAGGTACGCGTAGACGGGCACGTCGCCGGCCCGCGCGACCACCGTCTCGTAGTAGGCCAGCACGGCCGACTCGGTCGCGGCGTAGTAGTGCGGCGTGAGCGCGGCGAGGCGGCGGGCGCCGCGGTCCACCGCCGCCCGGGTGAGGCTCGCTGCCTGATGCGTGGATGCGGCACCGACGTGCCAGTACGTCCGGTCGGGGCCGAAGGCTTCGCCGGCGGCGGCGCACACGGCGAGGCGCTCGTCGTCGGTGAGCGTGGTGAACTCACCCGTCGTGCCGGCGACGAACACGCCGTCCAGCGGCGCCTCCGCCAGTTGCGTGTAGGCGGCCTTCGTCGCTCCGATGTCGAGAGCGCCCTCGCTGTCGAAGAGGGTCGTCACGGCGCTGATGAGATTGGCGGTGCGATAGGCAGTCACAGGTTGCTCCGGTTCGAAGGGGTGAGCGTGGCGAGCACGATGCCGCGTCGCTGCCAGGTGTAGGTGACGGCGAGCCCGTCGGGCGTGCGGACGAGGCAGGGGTACGAGAACTCGTTGACGCCGGTGGTGACGACGCCCGAGTCGGCCGGCTGGTAGCCCTCGCCGCCCGTGCTCTCCAGCGATTCCTCGAGGGTCGCCCAGGGCTGCCAGGAGGCGCCGTCGTCGAACGAGCGGGAGACCAGCAGCGGTGCCCGCGACGCCCAGTCGCCACTGGCGGGGTTGTGGGCGAGGTACACGACCTCGTCGACCGCGCACGCGCTGACCCCGGAGTTGTTGTTGGGGACGCTGCTCAGCGCTCCGGCCGGCCAGGTCTCGCCGTCGTCTGCGCTGGTCGAGGAGACGAGCCGGCCGGCGGTGCTGCGGGCGAGAAGGCGGACCTCACCCGCGGGGTTCTGCCACAGCGTGGGCTGGATGATCCCGGCGCCGGGGAACGTGTCGTGGTCGATGGCGATGTCCTGGGTACGACGCCACGACCGGCCGTCGTCGTCGCTGATGTCGACGAAGGAGTCCCAGCGTGGCGCCGCTCCCCAGGTCTCGGTGGAGGCGCCGGCGAGCAGCCTGCCGGATCGCAGGCGCACCGGCGGCGTCCGCACCGGCCCGCGTCCCCCGACGTCGTCCGGCAGGAGCGGCTGCGGCGCCGACCACGTCCGGCCCCCGTCGAGCGAGGTCGCCAGGAACGTGCGCCACGACGAGATGGTCGCTCCCACCTTGAAGAACAGCAGCAGGGCTCCCGAGTCCTGCGGGTGCAGGACCGGGTTCCAGCAGGGCGCGAGGTCCCCGCTGACCACCACCGGGGCGGACCAGTCACCGCCGGCCCCGCGGCTGAGCCAGATGCGTGAGTTCGCGGCGCCTTCGTGGTCGCCCTGGAACCAGGCGACCACGAAGGCGCCACCGGCCTGGCACACGGTGCTGCCGTGGCACTGGCCGGGCACGTCCCGCACCACGAAGTGCTTCTCGATCACCTGCCGACTCCGGCCGGGTCTCGGGGATCGGTCGGCTCCTGTTGGGCCGCACGACGACGAGCCTTCATGCGGGAGCGGATTCGGGGCACCGCGAGGGCCAGGACCGCGGCGACGAGGAGGAACATGGCGATCGGGCTGGTGTAGATCGTTTCGAAACCCCCGATCTCCATGGAGCGACGGAAGTTCCGCTCGGCCAGGGGGCCGAGGATGAGACCGAGCACGACCGGCCCGGCCGGAATGCCGAACCTGCGGAAGAGCAGGCCGATCACGCCGAACAGGAGCATGAGGCCGACGTCGAAGACGCTGTTGTTGACCGCGTACGTCCCCACGATGCAGAAGGTCACGATGACGACCCAGAGGAAGCGGCTCGGTAGTTCGAGCAGCTTGGCGACTCCCCGCATCCGCAGGAGGCTGAGGCCCAGGGTCAACAGCGTCGCGAAGATCAGGATGCCGGAGATGGAGTACACCAGGTCCGGCTGCTGCGAGAAGAGGCTGGGGCCGGGCTGGATGCCCCAGATGATCATCGAGCCGAGCATCACGGCCATCACCGAGTCGCCCGGGACGCCGAGAGCGAGCGTGGTCAGCACGGAGCCACCCACGCCGGCGTTCGACGACGAGTCGGCCGCGGTCAACCCTTCCAGCGAGCCCTTGCCGAAGCGTTCGGGCTCCTTGGAGACCCGCCGCGCCTGGTCCCAGGCGACGATGCCGCCGATGTCGCCGCCCGCCGCGGGCAGGATGCCGACGACGGTGCCGACGGCCGAGCCGACGGCGACGGGCTTGATCATGGACCGGTTCTCGGCCTTGTTCGGCCACCAGCGGCCGAAGCTACGCACCGCCTTGTCGTGGGTCTGGGCCCGGCCGACCATCTGGGCGAACACCTCGGTGATCCCGAACAGGCCGATGATCACGGCGATGAACGGGATGCCCTCGACGAGCTGGTCGATGCCGAAGGTGAAGCGGTCCGAGCCGTCCAGCGGGTCGCGGCCGATGGCGCCGAGGGCGAGGCCGAAGATGCCGGCGATCAGACCCTTGATGATCTTGCCGCCCGAGACCTCGATCATCATGGTCAGGCCGAAGACCACCAGGGCGAACATCTCCGGCGACCCGAACTCCAGCGCCAGGTTGCTCAGCGGAACGGCGGCGACCATCAGGACGGCGATGCCCACCAGCCCACCGATGGCCGAGGCGAATGCCGAGGCGGTGAGCGCTATGCCGGCCTTGCCCTGACGGGCGAGCGCATAGCCGTCGAAGGTGGTCGCGATGGAGGCGGGTGTGCCGGGGGTGTTGATGAGGATCGCCGGCACGCGGTCGCCGAACTGTGCGGCCACGAGGATGGTCAGGAGCACCGCCAGACCGGGCAGCGGATCCATGGTCAGGGTGAAGGCGCTGGCCAGGGCAACCGCCATCGTCGCGCTGATGCCGGGGAACGCCCCGACGAGCATGCCGATGGCGGCGCCGGCAAGGACGCAGAGCCCGATCTCAAGGGTGAAGAGGGCGCCGAAGCCCTCGACGAGAGCGCTCATACCGGAACTCTCAGGAGGATTGCGAACAGGACGTACAGCACCACCGTGATGCCGGCGGGAAAGAGGACGAGGTCCTTGATCCCGCGTCCGCCGGCGATCCAGGTGAGCGCGGCGACGAAGATCATCCCGGAGGCCAGGAAGTGGACGTAGTACCAGAGGACGCCGAACGCGAGGGTGGCCAGCACGAAGCCACCCACCCGCAGCATGCCGACCCGGGTGGCCGGCTCGACGTCGTCGTCCTTGGGCGCGGAGATGAAAGCGCTGACGATCTGCAGGGCCGACATGCCGATCATTCCGATACCCAACGCCTCGGGCCAGATGCGGGGGCTGACGGCGAGGGCACGGTCGGGCAGTTCGATCGATCGGGCGAGGACGAGGAGGACGACGCCCAGGACCAGGAAGACCACACCCAGTGCTGCCTCGCGCCACGGCGAGGCAGCACTGGGGTCACCCTGCGGGACGGGGTGAGTGTCGGTCATAACTAGTAGATCTCGCCGAAACGATCGAACTCGGACTTGGCGAAGGTGGTCGCCTCGTCGGGCGAGGTGGCCATCGGGGTGTTGCCCGCCTTGGTCATCACGTCCTTGAAGGACTGCGACGATGCCGCCTTGCGCACGGCGTCGGCGAGTCGCTGCTTGACGTCGGCCGGCAGGTTCGCCGGCGCGCCCATCAGGCCCCAGCCACCGACGACGAGGTCGGTACCGAGTTCCTTCGCGGTCGGGACGTCGGGCAGCGCGGCGACCCGCTCGGGTGCCATGACGGCGAGGATCCGCAGCCGGCCGTCCTTCGCTGCCGCGCCGGACTCGCTCACGCCGGCCATGACGGCGTTCACCTCACCCGACACGCCGGCGGCCACGGCCGGAGCGCCCCCGTCGTACGGGACGGGCTTGAAGGTCACCCCGGCCGCCTCACCGAGTGCCAGGGTGGCCGCTTCCCAGATCGCGCCGGCACCGGAGTTGGAGACGGTGATGGTGCCGGGAGCGGCCTTGGCGGCGGCGATGAACTCGTTGAACGTCTTGTACGGGCTGTCCGCCGGCACCGAGAGGGTGGCGGGCGCGTTCATGACCTGGCCGAGGATCGTGTACTGCTCCGGCTTGATGTCGGCCCCCTGGTGGCCGAGCATCGCCACCTCGACCGGGATGAAGCCGATGCTGTAGCCGTCGGCCGGCCGGTCCTTGAGGTAGGTGAGGCCGACGCGGCCGCCGCCACCGGTGCGGTTCTCCACCACGATGGACTTCCCGAGGTCCGCCTCCATCTCCTTGGCGAGGGTGCGGGCGGTCAGGTCCGACCCGCCTCCGGCGCCGGCGTGGACGACGAGGGTGAGGTCCTTGTCGGGGTAGTTGGCGGATGACGTCTCTTCACCGCCACGGTTGGCGCAGCCGGTCAGCGCGAGACTGCCCGCGACAGCCAGGGCGGCGATCTTGACCAATCTTGAACTCATCGCTAGGTCACTTTCTGGACGGGGGTGGGGGGTACTGCGGCCTGAAGGCGCGAGCAGGTCGCCTGCAGGTGGCGGTGTAGTTCGACCTTGACTTCGGAGACATCGCCGGAAGCGATGAGCTCCGCGAGGTCGCGGTGTTCCCGCGCCGAGGGTGCGAGGTCGTCCATGCGCTTACCGGAGGCGTGCAGCAGGCCCTCGATCGTGGGACGGAACTGGTTCCACAGGACGCTGAGCCGGGTCAGCGCCGCGGCGTGAAAGAAGGCACTGTGAAAGCGGATGTCGGCGGTGGTGAAGGCCGTCGAGTCACGGTCGGACACCGCCGCGTCCATGTCGACGAGGGCCGCTCTCAACTCCCTGGCGAGATGATCACGGCTGGTGGCGATGGCCCGTTCCACCGCGAGCAGTTCGAACGACTCTCGCAGGGCCATCAACTCATCGATGTCAGCCTCGCTGAGCGAGCGGGTGACCACGTTCCGGCCCGTGCCGGTGACCAGTCCCTCCGCCCGCAGGATCTTGATGGCGTCCCTGACGGGGCCCCGGCTGACCCGGAACGACTCGGCCAACTCCTCCTCGACGAGCCGCGTGCCCGCGGGTAGGTCACCCACGATGATGCGGCGACGTAGCTCGTTGGCGAGCCTCTCCCCGAGGGACTCCACCCTGATGGGTCTGACGTCTAGCACTGCAAGCCCTCCCGGTAACTGTTAACAGTTAACACTTGGTTTCACCGACGGTCAACGGTTGACAAAGAACGAGTCTCCCCCGGTTTCGCCGGCGTTTCCGGGAGGCACGCGGCGGGCGCCGGGGACTGCGGGAAGATCACCGGTCAACGCGGGGAGCTGGGGAGACACCCCCGCCGCGAAATCCTTACCAGGGCGGCCGTCGCGGACGATCCGCATCCGAGGACCGGACAGGCGCCGCAGTCCGGGCCGCTACAGACCGTGAGGATGCGACGACAGACTGGCGGGATGCGGGCGACCCGGCGGAGGACGGCCGAAGCTCGCGGGCGGCGCCGCGCATCCGCGACGAGCCGAGGTGCCCTGACCCCGCACGGGTCGGAGAGTGTCGGGTAGCCGGGCTTCTCTCCTCGTGCTGAGGTGATTCGTCAGCGGGTACGTGCGAGTTCCGCGACGTCGGCGAGGGTGGCGACCTGGTCGCACTCTTCGGGCGTCAGTTTGTTGATCAGCGCCTTGGCTGCCTGGGCCTCCTTTGTGGTGGGCAGGGCACCAGCGACGAGGGCAGGCAGGATCAGTTCGTAGCCGACCCGTGCCCGCGGGGAATACCGTGTGCGGTTACGAGCGACGGCGAAGGAGACGCGGATGGCGTGCTCGTTGCCCGCCGGCACGTTCGGCCGGTCGACCTCCCGAGCCCCGAAGCGCATTTCGTGGTGGTACGTGCACCGCTGACAGGTGGCCGGTCCCCTGGTGAGGGTGGATCCGCACTCCGTGCACGTCAGACGGTCGAGCGCGGCGTCGACGATGCGCCAGTCATGCTCGGCGGGATTGTCGACCACGAGCCAACTCAAGGCCGTCTCATCCGGTGAACCGGGCGAGACGTCCAGCTCACTGAGCAGGCGCGCCCAGGCCAGGTCGCGTCATGGCGCAACCTGCGGCAGCGAGCCACAGCGACGCCCATGCCACCGGCCTTCCCCGCCCCGGGCGGCGGACGCCGCGCGGCGGCGGCCGGTCACCCGGCCGGACCGCTGCGCACGGGGCGGGGTGAGGCGGGTTTCAGCCGGCGGAGTGGGCGTGGCGGGCGGCCCGCTCGGCCAGCCACAGCCACCGGCGCTGCACGTCGCCGCTGGTGGCGGCGACCATCGCCAGGGCGTCGCCGCGGACCGCGCCGAGGGCGTCCGCCGTCGCCGTGGAGTCGTCCAGCACCGCCGCGCCGGCGCGGAACGCCTCGGCCTCGGCCGCGCCGCCGAACCGGGGAGCCACCTCCTCGCGCCAGAAGTCCGCCCAGGACAGGTCCGGATTCCAGGTGAAGCGCGCGTACGCGAGGTAGCTGATCTCGTTGGTCGGGTGGTACGCCGACGCCTCGGCGAAGATCGTCAGCCCCCGCATGGCGGCGCCGGCGGCCCGGGTCGCCATGTCGGCGTACAGGTCGGGGACCCAGGAGTGCCGCTGCCGGTTCCACTGGGAGCCGGCGTGGGTGCGGAGCACGTTGGTGGTGTGCGGGAGCCCGTCGACGTGGTCGGCGGTGAGCCGGTCCTTGTTGTCGTGCCAGAAGCCCCGGTTGACGCAGTACTGGTAGGCCACGTCGTCGGGCAGGTCGGCCAGCGGCTTCTGCGCCTCCAGGTCGAAGATGTTGTCCCAGTAGACCTCGACGAGGTGCCGCAGTGGCACCCCCGCCGGTCCGGTGCGGCGGGCGGTCTCGAGCAGCGTCGGGTAGACCGACCGCATGGCCTCGTACGACCAGGAGGTGCGCTCGCCGCCGGTGCGGGCCACGCACCTGGCGCAGGCGCAGCTGCCGTAGTCGCCGGTCTCGAAGTTGATGCCGCCGACGGGGACGGTGTCCAGCAGCCAGTCGATCGCCTCCCGGTGCCAGGCCAGGTTGTCGGGCTGGGACGGGCAGGCGGCCATCATGTACTCGCTTGCCGGGAAGTGCAGGTCACCGAATTCGTCGATGTCGAACCCGACCTTCTTCGGCAGCTCGGCGGCCAGGTCGGGGCGCTGACGCAGCCAGGTGGCGAGGTTGTAACGGTGCCGCCCGTCGAAGTAGATGCCGCCGTAGGCGTTGACGCCGATGCCGGCGATGATCCGTACGCCTCGGGCGTTGGCGTACTCGCACAGCTCGCGGGCCGCCTCGACGCCGCCGTGGGCGTCGCGCAGCAGCCCGTACACCACGATGCCGCCGATCCGCTCCCGGCTGCAGAAGTCGACCAGACGCCGGTAGTCGGCGCCGAACGCGTCGGCGGACTTGGCGTACGGGTTCAGGGCGCCGATCTCCTGCTGGCCGAGCTGCCGCAGGTCCCAGTTGGTGGAGTGGTCCCAGGTCCACAGGTTGCGCAGCGGCAGCCGGGGCGCCCCCTCCCGGACGCCCACCGGCACGCCGGCCGGGGTGGCCAGGGCGAGCAACTCCCGCGCGGCGTAGACCAGGCCGGCGAACGGGTCCCCGCTGAGCCGGATCTCGCCCTGCTCGGGCACCTCGATCCGGTAGCCGCCCTCGGGCCGCGCCGGGTCGGCCTCGAAGCGGACCGGCACCCCCTCCGGCGTCTCTCCCCACGCCTCGCCCAACAGCCGGGCCGCGTACGGCGCGGATGCGGCGCCCCGCACCCGGATTCCGGCGATCTGGCGGTACTGCGACATCAAGACCTCCCGAGGGACTGCGGGGTGGCGGCGAGGTAGTCGACCACCTCGATGCCGGTCCACACCCGGTGCTGCCAGTACGGATCCTGTTCGACAAGGCTGCGGGCGCCGGCGGCGTCGGCGGCCCGCAGGACGAGGACGGAAGCGCCGAGGTCGGCCCGCGCCCCGGCGAGCAGGGCGGTGCCGTCGGCGAGCAGGGCCTCGACGTGGGCGAGGTGGGCCTGCCGGTGCGGTTCCCGGCGGGTGGCGGCGTCCGCGGCGAACGTGGCCATGACCAGGAAGGTCGGTTCGAACTTCACGCCTCACCGCCGATGGCGTCGAGCAGCCGCCGCATCGCCACCCGGTAGACCGTCTGCGGCCGGCCCGCGCCGGTGCTGACGTGCACGCCGACCTCCTCGGCGAAGCCGGCGGCCCGCAGCGACTTGAGCAGTCGGCGCGCCGAGCGCGCCTCCACCCCGTAGGCGTCGGCCAGGGCCCGCGCGGTCACCTGGTTCGGGTCCATCTGGTGCAGCGCGTCCAGCAACCGGCGGGTGGACAGCGGCCCCAGACGGAGCTGTTCGGAGATCCGCAGGACCTCGGGCGCGGTCTCGCGGAGCCGTTGCTTCACCGGGCTCTCCCGGCTGGAGTAGATCTGCCCGTCGGGGAAGACGACGTGGGTGTCCCCGCTGCCACGGCCGAGTGCCAGCGCCTTGCGGGCGTTGTCCTCGGCGGCGGCGATGGTGGTGCCGGCGCCGAAGCCGACGGTGTGCTCGACGTCGACACCACGGAGGGTCAGCAGGGAGGCGTGGCCGGCCCGGTGCCGGGCGATCGCGCTCTCGACGGTGCCGCGGGTCGTCGTGATGAGCAGCGTCCGGTCGTCGATCGTGCCCAGCCTGCCCCGCATCCGCTCGGCGTGTTCGAGCAACGCCTCGCGCAGCCGCAGCCGCTCCCGTTCCATCTGGTACGGGTCCTGCTGGCGGCTGGCGGGCTCGGTCAGCTCGATCATCATCACCGCGATCTGGGTGGCGCGGGACTGTCGTACCTCCGCGGCGAGCCAGGCCCGGCGCAGGGCGTCGCGGACGGAGGCACGGGTGTGTTCCACCCGCCAGACCGGCACCCCGCTGTCGGCCAGGTCGCGGTGCACCGCGCCGAGGCAGGTCAGGCACGCCTCGACCGCGCCGGAGGCGTACCGCTCGCGGTGGAAGGCGGTGATCTCGTCGAGGCCGGAGAAGAGCAGACCGGAGGAGTCCGCGATGGGCAGGATCTCGGTCGGCGGCACCAGGTCGATGTCGTGGTACGTCTCGCGGACGATGTCGGCCTCGATGGTGTCCACGCTCACCGTGGGCAGCCGTCCCCCGCTCGCCAGCAGCATCCGCGACAGCGTCCGGTAGAGGTCGATACCGGCGTGCGGCATGTAGTCGATCTCGGCGCGCAGGTCGCCGGCGGCGGCGGCGAACGCGTACGGGATGCGCCCGGTGAAGAGCAGCACCTGGCACAGCTCGTCGAGTTCGCGGGCCAGCCCGAGGGCCTGCTCCGGCCGGGTGTACGTGCGGGCGGTCAGGTCCGTGGCGCGTCCCTCGCCCGCGGCGACCTCCTGCACGAGCCGGATCGAGTCCTCCGGACCGATGATGCCGATCACCTTGCCACCTCCACGTCGTCCCCGGTCTCGGGCGGGCTGCTCAGCGGGTGTAGACGGTGCCGACCACACCGTCGCTGACCGACGACGCCAGCAGGACCAGCGCGGACGCCACGTCCTCCGGGCGGCCCAGGGCCGCCTCGATCTCCGCGACCCGGCCGGCGTCGGTCCCGTTGGCCCGCGCCTCGTCCAGCGACCGCCGCATCAGCGGCGTGTCGATGTCACCGGGGCACAGCGTGTGCACGCGGATCCCCTGTGGACGGAGTTGTCGGTCCAATGTGAGCGCCAGGCCGTGCAGTCCACCCTTGCTCGCGCCGTAGGGTACCGAGCCGGAGCCGTTCTGCACGCCCGCCCTCGAACCCACCAGCACGAGGACACCGGTGCCCGGGGTGAGGTGCCGCACCGCGTGCTTGGCGACCAGGAACGGGCCGGTCAGGTTGACCGCGATCACCTGCGCCCACAGCTCGGCGGTGAGCTCCCGGACGTCCAGTCCCTGGCCGCGCATGACGCCCGCCACGTGCAGCACGGCGTCGATCCCGCCCCACTGGGCGGCGACGTCGTCGAACGCGGCGGCGACCTCGGCCTCGACCGTCACGTCGACCCGGCGGGCGCTGGCGCTCGCCCCGGCGCGTCGGGCGGCCTCGGCGGCCCCGGCCGCGCCGTCGCCGTCGGCGTCGAGCACCGCGACCGCCGCGCCGGCCGCGGCGGCGGCGTGCACGGTGGCCAGGCCGATGCCGGAGGCGCCGCCGACGACGACGACCCGCCGGCCGGCCAGCAGGCCGGCCGGCGGAGTGTCACGGGTCATCGCGCAACCGTGCGACGCACGGCGGCCGCCACGTCGGCGGCCTCGGGGACGACGGCGGCCTGCAGGGCCGGAGCGGCCGGCATCGGCACGTCCGGGGTGGCCACCCGGGCGACCGGGGCGCGCAGGTCGGCGAAGCACTCCGCGGCGGCTCGGGCGGCGATCTCGGCGCCGAAGCCGCCGGTGAGGTTCGCCTCGTGGGCGACGACCAGCCGGCCCGTGCGGGCCACCGAGGCGGCGACGGTGTCGAAGTCCAGCGGGTTGAGCCAGCGCAGGTCGATCACCTCGGCCTCGATGCCCTCCTCGCTGAGCTGGGCCGCGGCGTCCAGCGACGCCGAGACCATCCGGGACCACGAGACGACGGTGACGTCGGTGCCGGGGCGGACCACGCGGGCGCCGCCGACCGGTTCGACCGGGGCGTCGGTGCGGACCGGACCGCGCGTCGGGTAGAGCATGCGCGCCTCGGCGACCACCACCGGGTCGTCACTGACGACCGCGGTGCGCAGCATCTGGTACGCGTCGTCGGGCGTGGCCGGCAGCGCCACCCGCAACCCGGGGGTGTGCGCGAAGTACGCCTCGGGTGAGTGCGAGTGCTGGGCGCAGGCGCCGGGCGAGTAGCCCTGCTGCATCCGGATCACCAGCGGCGCCTTCCACCGGCCGTTGCTGGAGTAGTGGATGGTGGAGATCTGGTTGACGAACTGGTCCATCGCCACGAACGAGAAGTCGGCGTACATGATCTCGGCGATCGGCCGCAGGCCGGTCATCGCCGCCCCCAGGGCCATGCCGAGGAACCCGGTCTCGGAGATCGGGGTGTCGAAGATCCGCGCCGAGCCGAACCGCTTGTGCAGCCCCTTGGTGGCGCCGAACGGCCCGCCGGGCAGGGCGACGTCCTCGCCGAAGTAGACGGTGTCCTCCCGGCTGTCCAGCGCCCAGGTGAGCGCGGCGTTGACGGCCTGGATGTAGCGCAGGGACTCAGACATGGACGTGCTCCTTGACGGTCGCCGGGTCCGGGAACGGCACGGCACGGGCGGCGGTGACGGCGGCCTCCACCTCGGCGGCGACCTCGGCGTCGATCGCGTCGAGCTGGGCGGTGAGCGCGGCGTCGGCGGCCTGCCGGATCCGGGCCAGCGGCTCGCGTTCCCGGGCGGCGGCGACCTCGCCCGCCGGCCGGTAGTGCTGCACGTCGCCGCTGTAGTGGCCGACCAGCCGTTCGGTCATGGCCTCGACGATGGACGGTCCGGACCCCTCACGGGCCCGGGTGACCGCCTCGGTGACCGCCTCGGCGACGGCGTCGGGGTCGTTGCCGTCCACCACCCGGCCGGGGATGCCGTAGCCGGCGGCCCGCTCGGCGAGCTGGCGGACCCGCACCATGTCCTCGATGCGGGACATCTCGGAGTAGACGTTGTTCTCCACGACCAGCACCAGCGGCAGGTCGAGCACCGCGGCGAGGTTGAGTGCCTCGTGGACGTTGCCCTGGTTCATCGCGCCGTCGCCGATGCTGACCACGGACACCGCGCCGCTCGCGGTCCGCTGGGCGGTGAGGGCCGCGCCGGCGGCGACGGGCACGCCCGCGCCGACGATGGAGTTCTCGCCGATGAACCACCGGCCCGGGTCGGACAGGTACGGCGAGGCGGCCCGGCCGCCGCAGAGGGCGGAGTCGCGTCCCATCATCTCGGCGAAGAGGCCCACCAGGTCCACGCCTCGGGCGATGGCCCAGCCGTGACCGCGGTACGTGGCGGTCACGTGGTCGCCGTCGCGCAGCGGCCGGCAGGCGCCGACCGGGATCGCCTCCTGGCCGTTGCACAGGTGGATCGAGCCCGGGATCTCGCCGTCGTCCTTGAGGGCGGCCAGCCGCTCCTCGAACCGGCGGATCCGGGCCATGAGCCGATAGTCGTCCGGCAGACCCATCACACCCCCAGTGGTAGTTAGAGCCTTATTCCGGCTCGTTCGATTTGAAGCCTAGACCAGCGCTGTAAGGCTATGGAAGAGTGCAGGAGCAAGTTTCTGGCCGTTATTGGTCTCTTATTTGGAGGCAGGTATGGAGATCACCGCCGTCGAGTCGGTGGTGCTGGGCGACGCGCACTTCGTCCAGGTGCACACATCGGACGGGCTGGTCGGCGTGGGCCAGTCCGCCTGCTGGGGCTACCCCACCGCGGTGCACGCCGTCGTGGAGGCGTTCCGCCCGCACCTGCTCGGCGCCGACCCCTCCCGGATCGAGCACCACTGGCACCACCTCTACCGGATGGGACCGTTCCGGGGCTCGGTGCTCTCCGCCGCCGTCTCCGCGGTCGACCTGGCCCTGTGGGACCTGCTCGGCAAGCGCCTCGGGGTTCCGGTCTGGCAACTGCTCGGCGGCCGGGTGCGCGACCGGATCCGACTGCACCTGCTGCTGCCCGGCACCGGGGCGGAGGCGCTGGCCGCACAGGCGGCGGCAGCCGTGGCCGACGGCTTCACGGCGGTCAAGTTCGACCCGCTGCCGGCCGACTACGCCGACCTGTCGCTGGCCCGGCTGGTCGCCGCCACCGAGGCCACCACCGCCGCGGTCCGCGACACCGTCGGCGCCGACGTGGACCTGCTCATCGAGCTGCACCGCAAGCTCACGCCGCTGCAGGCCGAGGCGGTCGTGCCCGCGCTGGCCAGGCACCTGCCGCTGCTGGTGGAGGACCCGATCCAGATCGACAGCGTCAGCAGCCAGGCCGACGTCGCCCGCCGCGCGGCGGGGGTGCCGATGGCCAACGGCGAACGCCTGCACACCATCTGGGAGTTCAAGGAGCTGCTCGCCCAGGGCGGCGCCCAGTACGTCCGCCCCGACCTGGGGCTGGCCGGCGGGATCAGCCACGCCCGCAAGATCGCCGCACTGGCCGAGGCCCACCACGCCGCCGTGGTGAGCCACAACTGCCTCGGCCCGTTGCTGACCATGGCCTCGGTGCACCTGGACGCGGCCATCCCGAACTTCGTGGTGCAGGAGTACTCGCCCCTGGACGACCAGCTCGCCGACGGGCCCGCGCGTGCCTGCGTACGGCGGCAGGGCGGTTTCCTGCCGGTGCCGCAGGAACCGGGACTGGGCGTGACGCTGGACCTCACCGACGCCACCCCGCTCGATCTGACCGGCCGCCCGTTGACCCGCATCCCGCTGCGCGCCGACGGCTCGGTCGCCTACGCGGTCTGAGTGCTCACCCCCGTGGCCCGGCGGAACGGTCCGCTGGGCCACGGGGGTGCGCGACGCCGCGCTCAGCATCCCGCGGGACGGCCCGCGTGGTGGAAGACCGGGTACGCCCACAGCGGTTCGCCGTCGGCGTCGGCGATCTCGGCGAACAGGTGCGCCAGGGACCGGGTCCAGCGGGCCTGCACGGCGGACGCGCCGGTGACCCGTCGGGCTTGCGGGTAACCGTGCCGGGTCCGCAGCACGCAGATCAGCAGCAGCCCGTGCCGGTAGATGTGGTAGTCGTAGATGCCGGCGTCGTCGAGCAACGCCGACATCTCCGGCCAGATCTCGGCGTGCCGGCGCTCGTACTCCTCCTCCGCCCCGGGGCGCAGCCGGTAGAGGTGGCACAGCTGGACCCCGGGCCCGGACTCCCCCGGCCCGGCCGCCCCGGGCGCGCCCGCACCGGGAGCCCCCACCGGCGGGCTCACTTGCCGGAGCCGGCCAGCGCGCCGGCCACCAACTGCCGCTGGAAGACCAGATAGATGATCAGCACCGGCAGCAGCGCAACGATCAGACCGGCGCTGACCAGCGGCACCGACACGTCGTACTGGCCGCTGAGCAGGGAGACGCCGACCATCAATGTCTTGCTGTCCGAGCCGCCCATGATGACCAGGGGCAGCAGCAGGTCGTTCCACATCCAGACGAAGTTGAAGATGGCCAGCGCGGCCAGCGCCGGCGTCGCGATCGGCGCCAGCAGGCGGAACAGGATGGTGAAGTGGCCCGCCCCGTCCACCCTGGCCGCCTCGATCAGCTCGTCGGGCACCTGCTGGAAGTAACCGGCCAGCTGGTACGTGCCCAGCGGCAGGCCGAACGCCGCGTACGCCAGGATCAGGCCCTGGTACTGCCCGGACATGCCCAGGTCCAGCACGGTCTGGTACAGCGGGTAGATGATCGCCTGGCTGGGGATGGTCAGCGTGACGATGATCAGCAGGAAGACCAGCTTGCCGCCCCGGAAACGCAGCTTGGTCACCGCGTACGCGACCAGCAGCGCGGCCAGCACCGACAGCACCAGCCCACCGGCGGTGGTGATCAGGGAGTTCAGCAGCAGCCGCGGCATGTCCATGCGGCGGAACGCCTCGAGGTAGTTCTCCAGGGTCACCCCGGCGGGCAGGCCCAGCGGGTCCCGCGCGAAGCCCGTCTGCGTCTTCAGCGAGCTGACGATGGTGAACAGCAGCGGGTAGACCGCCGCGACCGCGACGACCACCAGCGCGAAGGTCAACAGGTAACGCCCCAGCCGGGCGGTGGCACGTCGGTTCATCGCGGCTTCCGCGTCCCCTCTGTGAACATGTGCCGCACGCTGAGGATCGACAGCAGGGCGACGAAGACGAACAGGGCGATGCCGATGGCGGAGCCGTACCCCCGGTCCAGGAACTGGAAGGTGGTGAGGAAGACCAGGTACTCGGGGAGCATGGTGGCGTCCCCCGGCCCGCCCTGGGTCAGCGCGTAGATCAGCGGGAACAGCCAGATCAGCACGCCGGAGGCGCACAGCACGCTCCAGTAGGCGACGGTGGGCCGGAGCATCGGCACGACCACCGAGAACAGTCGCCGCCAGAAGTTCGCCCCGTCGAGGTAGGCGGCCTCGAGGACCTCGTCGGGGATGGTGGCCAGGCCGGCGAGGTAGGTCATCACGCCCAGGCCGAACAGGCTCCACAGGGCCACCGCGACCAGCGAGAACAGGGCGCTGTAGCGGCCGTTGAGCCACTCGATGGCCAGGGGCTCCAGCCCGACCGAGCGCAGGAAGGCGTTGAGCGGCCCGTCCGGGGCGAGGATCTGCCGGAACATGATGCCGACGACGATCGGCGCGATGGTGTACGGGATGAAGTACACGGCGCGGAAGAACTTCCAGCCCGGGGCGCGCTGGTGGATGACCACCGCCAGGACCAGCGGCAGCACCACCCAGATCGGCAGCGTCGCCACCACGAGCAGCGCGTTGCGGAAACTGGAGCGCACCACCGGGTCGTCGAGCATCCGGGTGTAGTTGTCCGCGCCGGCGAACGAACTGTCACCGAAGCCGCTCGACGATTCGAGGCTGGTGACCACGCCCCGGCCGAGGGGCACGAACTTGAACGTGACGGCCAGGGCCAGCGCCGGCAGCACCAGGGCGGCGCCCAGCCACCACTCCCGGACCCGCGCGGCGCGGACCGGACGGCGTGCGGGCTCGGGCGGGCGGTCCGCGACCACCGGCTCCGACACCGGCGCGGTGGAGATGGTCATCGGGTTTCCTCTCTCCGGGCGGGCCGGGCGGGGCGGCCGGGGCCACCCCGCCCGGTGCGACTACTTGTTCTGCTTCTTCGTCGGGCTGCGCTCCAGGGCCTGCTGCATCTGCTCGGCCCACTTGTCGACGGTGAGCTGGCCGAGGGTGACCTGCTGCCAGCCGCGGGCCAGCGCGTCGGCCTCCGGGCCGGAGAGCATCACGCCGGCGTGCAGGGTCGGATCCGCCACCAGCTCCTGGATCTTCTGGAAGGCCGGCGAGGAGGGCAGCAGCGCCTTGTCGACGTTCTTGTTCAGCGGCTGGCCCTTGGCGTGCTTGACCCACAGCTCGCCGTTCTCCTTACCGGCGAGCCAGGTGATGAAGGCCAGGCCGGCGTCCTTCTTCTCGCTCCACTTGGTCACCCCGTAGACGGCGCCCTCGATGCCGGAGAACTTCTGCGCCAGCGGCGCCGTCGGGTTGGCCGCCGGCCAGCGGGTCACGCCGAGCTTGTCGTCGCCGAGGGCCTTGCCGAACGCCTCCCAGTTCACCGCGTCGGAGATGATCGTCCCGGCGAAGGCGGCGCCGCCGCGCTGGAAGATGTCCGCCCCGTCGGGGAGCATCGTGATCGACGGCGCGTTCTTGTTCGCCCAGCCCTTGGTGGTGATCTCGGCCAGCTTCTCCAGCACCGAGACCAGCTTCGGGTCCTTCCAGGACAGCGTGCCCGCGAGCAACCCGCGGATGTCGTCCTCGCTGAGGTAGCTGCGGGCGATCTCGGGGAAGTCCCAGTAGGCCGGGAAGGTGCCGGACAGGCCCAGGGCCAGGCAGGTCTTCCCGGTCTTGGCGACCGCGTCGCAGGCCGCGCCGAACTCGTCCCAGGTCGCCGGGGGCCGCTCCGGGTCGAGCCCGGCGGCCTTCAGCACGTCCTTGTTGTAGTAGAGGACGTTGCCCTGGTAGGAGAAGGGCACGCCGTAGCAGGGCTTGCTGGTGTCGAAGCCCTCGCAGGCGCCGCTGTAGGTGACCAGGTCCTTGTTGATCTCCGCGGCCTTGTCGCCCAGCGGAACGTACGCACCGCGCCGGTCGAACAGCTCCAGGCCGGCGTTGTTGGCCATCACGTCCGGCCCGGACTGCGAGGTGATGTACGGGCCCTGCACCTCGGGGTACTTGTCGAAGGGCACCGACTGCATCTCGAGCTTGATGTCCGGGTGGCTGGCCTCGAAGCTGGTCTTGACCTGCTTCCAGTACTCGGTGCCACCAGGCTCCCAGGTCAGCACCTTCAGGGTGACCGGGCCGCCCGCGGCGTCGTCGCCACCGCAACCGGTCAGCAGCGCGGCGGCGGCCACGCCAGCGGCGACGAGACCGGCCAATCTACGTCGATTCATCGGCAGAAGCTCCTGTCAGCGAGGGGGATGAGGGATTCGGCGGACAGCGCCGTCGGCGGCGGCGCTGTCGACCACGGCGGCGGCGATCTGGACCACGTGCAGTCCGTCGGCCAGGGGAACGACCGGGGACGCGTCGCTGCCGTCGACCTGGCGGAGGAAGTGCCGAAGTTCGGCGGCGAGCGCGCCGCCGCCGTCGACCGGGGAGAGCAGCCAGTCCGGCGCCTCGGTCGGCTCGGCCTGCACCAGCACCGTGGGATGTCCGAGGTCGACGTGACCGACCCCGTCGGTGCCGTACACCTCGACCAGGTCCGAGGTGTGGTTGGGGGTGTGTTCGGGCAGGAGATAGCTGTTGCGGATCGACGACACGACGTCGTTGGCGTGCCGAAGCTCCGCCCACACCAGGACCGGCGTCGCCGACCCCGGTCGGGTCCGGGCCGCCGCGCGCACCTCGACCACCGGCGCCGCCGCGTACCACAGCGCCAGGTCGATGTCGTGCACCGCGGTCAGCAGTGCGGGATGGTCGTTCGGGAAGAGCCGGGTCAGGGAACGGGGGCGGTCCCGGCGCGAGGAGACGGCCAGCACCCGGCCCAGGCGGCCCTCGCGGACCGCGTCGTGCAGGGCCCGGTGGGCGGGGCTGTGCCGCAGGATGTGCCCCGGCTGGCAGAGCACCCCGTGCGCCTCGGCGGCCTCGACGATCGCGGTGGCGTCGGCGACCGTCGCGGCCAGCGGCTTCTCGACCAGCACGGGAACCCCGGCGGCGATCAGCGCGACCGCGACGGCGCGGTGCGCCGGCCCGGGCACGCACACGGAGGCGGCATCCGGCGGCGCCTGCGCGAGCAGGGCCGCGACGGAATCGAACGTACGCGGGATGCCGTGCTCGGCGGCGACCCGCTCCCGGGTGGCGGCGTCCGGGTCGACCAGCGCGTCCACCCGGACACCGAGCGACCGGTACGCGGCGACGTGCCGGGCGCCGAACGCGCCCGCCCCGACCACGGCCACCCGCGGCCCGGCGCTCACCGGTTCACCCTCTCGGCCGGCGCCGCCGCGGCGCCCGGCGCCGGTGCGTCCGCCGCCAGCCGACCGTCGAGGACCGCCCGGGTGAGTCGCTCCAGGGCGGCGACCCCCGTCGCGAGGCACCGCTCGTCGACGTCGAACGCGCCGGAGTGCAGCGGCGCGCCACCGCGTTCGCCGGTGACCCCGAGCTTGACGTACAGGCTCGGGCCGAGCGCGCCCAGCAGGGCGAAGTCGTCCGTGGTCAGGGGCGGTACCGGCAGGTCGACGACGTCGACGTGCCCGGGCAGTTCGGCGTGCGCGAGAGCCACCACCTCCGGGGCGTTGCGCACCGGCGGCATCTCGTTGGCCCAGGCGAACCGTACGCCGAGATCGAGCGCGGCGGCCTGCTGGCGGGCGACGCGTTCGATGACCTCCTTCAGCCGCTCCCGGACGGCGGGGTCGTGGGTGCGCAGCGTCCCGGTCGCCTCGGCCCGCTCGGCGACCTGGCTCTGGCTCGCTCCCCCGGCGATCGTGCCGATGTTGAAGGCGACCAGTTCGTCGGGGTTGCGGGACCGGGAGACGGCGGCGTGCAACGTGGACACCATGGCGGTCAGGCCGAGGATGGCGTCCCGGCCCAACGCCGGGGTGGCGGCGTGCGCGGCCCGGCCGAGCACCTCGACGCGGAACGCGTCCTTGGCCGCCATCGCGGTCGCCCGGTCGATCCCCACCGCTCCCGCGGGCAGGTCGGGCCAGCAGTGCAGTCCGAGCACGGCGTCGAAGCGGCGGTCGCGGAACGCCTCGTCGGCCAGGACCGCGGCGGCCCCCGACTCGGCGCCGAACGGGATCTCCTCGGCCGGCTGGAACAGCACGGTCACCGCGCCGCGGGCGGGTGGGTTCGCGGCAAGCCGGGCGGCGACCCCGTAGGCGACGGTCATGTGCACGTCGTGCCCGCACGCGTGACACACGCCCGGGTTGCGGGAGGCGTACGGCTCCTGCTTGCTGTCCTGCACGGGATAGGCGTCCATATCGGCCCGAAGAAGGACGGTCGGGCCCGGGGCGCCACCGTCGACCTCCAGGACCACGCCGGTGCCGGCAATTCCGGTGCGAATCCGGCCGAGCGGCCCAAGCCGGTGCTCCAGAGTAGCCGCGGTCTGCCGCTCCGTGAACCGCAGCTCGGGGTGCTGGTGGAGCTGACGCCGCAGCCGTACCAGCTCATCAACCTCGTCGCCTGGCAGCGTCACCCGGCTCACTCCTCGCTCGCGCCAACGTAATCCGGACCTAATTGAGACAAGAACCTAAGTCAGGGGTGTCTCCGCGTCAATGGCCAGGCGAAATTTGAGTTAGGGTCCGAAGCATGCAACGTGCCGACGCCCACCTGCACCTGTTCGCCGCCGGCTACCCCGGCCGCTACGGCCGCTCCCCCGCCGGCGGCGACGAACTGGCCGTCTACCAAGGCCTACGACGCGAACACGACATCAGCCGGGCGCTGGTGATCGGTTACGAAGGCGAGGCGGGCTTCGCCGGGAACAACCGCCATCTGGCCGCCCTCGCCGCCGCGCACGACTGGATCGCGCCGGTCGCCTACGTCCCAGCAGATGGGCCAGCCGACGAGGAATCGCTCGACCGCTGGTGGTCGGCGGGCTTCGTGGGCATCGCCGCCTACCTGCCGGACCCGACCTCGGCGGACCGCTTCACCGACTGGCTGGCACGCCACACCGCGGCGTTGAACAACGCCGCCGCGCTGCTCAGCCTGAACGCCACACCCGCCGCGACCGACCGGCTCGGCCCGGCCCTCGCCGCCCTCGACGGGTGCACGATCCTGTTCAGCCACCTGGGGCTGCCCGGCGCGCAGCCCGTGGTCCCCACCGGCGACGAGGCGCGGGAGATCCTCACGCCCCTCACCCACCTGGCGCGGCTACCCCACGTCGGCGTCAAGATCTCCGGGCTGTACGCCGTCAGCGAGCCCTCCCACGGCTACCCGCACGACGCGGCACGACCGTTCGTCGAGCTGCTCGTGACGGACTTCGGCACCCGGCGGCTGTACTGGGGTTCGGACTTCCCACCCAGCCTCGATCACGTGTCGTTCGCGCAGACCCTGCACCCGGCCGGTCTCGACGAACTCTCCGCCGCCGAACGCGACGACGTCCTCGGCGCCAACCTCCTGCGTGCCCTGGACCGGCGCGCCGCCACGGGGACATGACGGGTGCCGGCTCATCGGTGAGCCCTGATGCGTGCCCGACGCTCAGGGTCAGGCGCTCTGGCACAGGTTCATCGAGCAAGCGGGAAAGGGCAGTCAGGAGTGCGAACGCTCGCTGGACGAGGAGGACGGCGAGCTCTTCATGGCATCGAGCGACAGCATCGCCAGGGCCAGTGACGCCCTCTCGTCGCTGCTCGACCGGACCGACGCGGTGCTGCGGGACGGCGGTCTGAAGGGTCCGTGACCGTGCCGGGCGGCGGGGCGGCCGCCCCGCACGGTCACGGGAGCCCGTTTCCTCAGTGCGCCGCCACGGCCACCGCCGCCGGCTCGAGCGCGGCGAGCCGGGACGGCCGCACCACCAGGAGCAGGACGGCCGTCGCCGCCACCATGCCACCCGCGACGACGAGGGCCATGGCGACCGCGCCCGTGCCCAGCACGCCCACCAGCGGCGCGGCCAGCGCGCCGACGCCGAACTGCACCGCGCCGAGCAGCGCCGAGGCCGTGCCGGCCGCTTCCCCGTGCCGGGACAGGGCCAGGGCCGGCGCGTTCGGCATCGCCAGGCCCGCCGCGGCGAGCACCACCCACAACGACACCAGCAGGCTCGGCAGCCCGCCGAACCCGGTTGCGGCGACGGCGAGCAGCGCCAGTCCGGCCCCGGTCCCCACCGCCAGGGCGACGACCAGGATCCGCTGCGGCGAATAACGGCGCAGCAGCCGTACGTTGAACTGGGTCGCCGCGATCAGCCCGACCGCGCCCGCGCCGAAGGCCAGCCCGAACTGCTGCTCGTCCAGCCCGTACTGCTCCTGCAGGACGAACGACGACCCGGACACGTAGGCGAACAACGCCGCCATGGCCAGCCCGGCGACCAGCACGAGGCCCACGAACGTGCGGTCGCGCAGCAGGGAGCCGTACAGGGCGGCCGTCGCGACCACGCCACCGCGCCGGCGCCGCTCCGCCGGCAGCGTCTCGCGCAGCCCGAGCGCGGCGACCACGACGAGGACCGCCCCGAGGGCGGCCAGGGCGATGAAGATGCCACGCCAGTCCGTCCAGCGCAGCAGCCCGCCACCGAGGGTCGGGGCGAGGATGGGGGCCGCCCCCATGACCAGCAGCAACCGGGAGAGCAACGTGGCGAACGCCGCGCCGCTGAACAGGTCGCGGACCACGGCCATCGCGACCACCGAGGCCGCCGCCACACCCAGGCCCTGCACCACCCGCAACACGCCGAGCACCGCGATGTTCGGGGCGAAAACGCAGAGCACCGACGCCACGATGTGCAGCGCGATACCGGCGATCAGCGGCACGCGCCGCCCGACGGCGTCCGACAGCGGGCCGATCAGCAACTGGCCGACGGCGAGGCCCGCCAGCGTGCCGGTGAGGGTGAGCTGGACCGCCGCCGACGTGGTCTGGAAGTCCGTGACGAGCGCGGGCAGCGCGGGCAGGTACATGTCGATGGTCAGCGGACCCACCGCGATCAGCGACCCGAGCACGAGGACGAGCCGCAGGCGTTGCCGGGTGTTCATCAGGTCACCCGGAGTCACCGCGGCCACGGTGGCGGCGGGAGCCTCGACGGTGGAGGTCATCGGATCGTCTCCGACCGGTCGGCCCGCGGCCGTGGGGACTGTGCAGAAGTCATAACTGGCTCCAAATCCCCATCCGGCGATCTCATTCCCCCGCGGGCCGGGAGGCAACGGAGATCACACCGCAGGCGTTCCCCGCCCGGTCGGTCACGTCGTAGGTCCAACGCGGCGACGTATCCGTCCGACGTACTGAAGGGCTTGGGGCCGTGGTGGCGGCCAAGCCACGAGATCTTGATCGGTTGGGCGGGCTCCACCACGGAGGGCGGGCCGGTAGGCTCGACGTGATCATGGGGAGGGTCCTTGTCCTGGCCGGGCGCTGGTGCGTGGATAGTTGC
The DNA here is from genome assembly GCF_042899165.1 of Micromonospora sp. NPDC000121. Classification (NCBI taxonomy): domain Bacteria; kingdom Bacillati; phylum Actinomycetota; class Actinomycetes; order Micromonosporales; family Micromonosporaceae; genus Micromonospora; species Micromonospora sp. NPDC000121. The sequence goes on along the minus strand of NZ_JBIAZP010000003.1, from coordinate 161,472 downwards.
CGCTACCTCGACGAATGCGAGCTGGGAGGTGGCCGCGGCGGCCATTTCCGCGACGTCGAAGGCGCGGGTGGCGGTGCTTCATGTCGCCGAACGCAAACATGACGGCAGCGCCCCCTCCCAACTGCTGAGGGAAAGCCTCGCAACGTACGTCGAGGTGCACGCCGGTGGGGCGGGCGCGTTACGGCCCGACGACCTCGTCGGGATCACCCGAGCCTTGGCGCGGAACCATGACCTGGTCCTGGTGAGCGCAGCCCACGGCCTCCTCGTTCCACTGGGTCGCGATGGCTGGACCCTCGCAGACCTGGCCTGGGCGCTGCAGGCACCGGTCGTCGTGGTGACCGACTCTGGAGCGGACTCGGTCAATCACACTACGCTCGCGCTCGATGCGCTCGCCAGCCGTGGCCTCCCCGCCTCCGTCATCGCCATCGGCGACGGCGACGGCGACGACCTCTCAGGATTGCCGGTCAGGCTGGCCGGCCGGATTCCCGACGGCGCCGCTGACCAGCCTCAGCGGTTTCGCGCGGAGGCGGCAGGCTGGCTCGCCCCGTTGCTGGAGGCGACCGGCGGTACGGCGGCGGCTGCCCAGGACGCGCCCTCCCGGCCTGCCGCGGCCGAGGGGCCCGATGACGCGGTGCCGGCGGCGGGGCGCGATGAAGAAGCGCCACGCTCGACGGTCATCGGCAAGCGGCTGCTGATCGCCCTGGTCGCGGTTTTTCTCCTGCTGGTGCTGCTGCTCTGCGCCGTCACCAACCTGAGACCGGCGGGCAGAAGCGTCGACGACGCGATCGGGTCCATCGACCCGGGTCCGGTGGCTTCCGAACGCCGGCCGGTGCCGTCCGGGCGCGTTGTACCCAGCACGGGCCATGCGGGCGTGCCGTCCCGGCCTTCGGCCGCCTCGGTCTGCCCGCAAAATGCCGGGACCGTGGTCGCCACCGAGCCCGACGCGGCAACCACCGCCCGGGTCAACGCCGCCTGGAAACGCATCGAGAAATGGCTGGCGACGCACGCGCCCCGCACGAGGGCTTCGCTGCGGCCGCCCGCGCCACCGGAGCGGATCGCCGCGCTACAGGCAAGGATGTCGGTCGCCTTCCCGGCTGATCTGGTGGCGTCGCTGCGGCGGCATGACGGGGTCGCGGCCCTTGACGGCTTTGATCTGCCACCGTTCTTCCGACCGCTGCCACTCGACGAGATAGTGGGCGACTGGGAGGTGACGTGTTCCGTCCTGGCGGGCGGACCAATGGATGATGACTGGTGGCACCGGGCTTTCGTGCCGTTCGCGACGGCGGGCGACGGCGGCTGTCTGCTGGTCGACGTGCGTCCCGGCGGGCATGGCAGGGTGGGTGAGTTCTATCCCGAGGAGGGCACCGGCTTCGACGGTTGGCCCGCGTCGATCGCGGAGCTCTTGGAGGGTGTGGCGAGGTCGTTGGAGACTGGCGATCCCTACATGCGGCGTTACCGCCCGGTCGTCGAGACCGGCGGCCACCTGGACTGGACGATCGAGGCGCCGTAGTAGCACCGCTTCGACAAGTTGGCGGCGCTGCGGGGGGCCGTCGCGCAAACGTCAAATAGACGATCATGATCCGCAGCCGCTGACGCGTCCGGCGCCCCAGCGGCTGCCGCACAGCCTCTTCCCCTTGCTCGACCACGCCGACCGGCAGCTGAACGCCCACGATCCTGCCGGGACGCTCAGGTGAGACGTTACGACGGTGACACGGCCTGCCGCTTGAGCGAACGCGGCCGGTCGGGCGGGCCGGTTCAGAATCGGTGCAGGTCCAGGGTGATTCCTTCCGATCCCCCGGAATGGCTCACCGCGACCCAGTCGTCCCCGGCACCAGCGAGCCAACCGGGGTAGCGGCCGAGCTGGCGGCCGGTCGGCACGTCGTAGACGATCACGAACGGCTGGTCGTCCGTCGCGCCGCTGACCGCAACGAGCCGTCCGGTCACGGTCGACCGCCAACTCGCCGACCCTCCGGAGAGCCCCGGATCCGGCGCGGTCCACCGCGAGGCGCCGGTGGCCATGTCGAGCAGTTCCAGCTCACCCTCGTCGGCGTTGCGCCGCACCAGCACCGACCGGTCGTCCCCGTCGATCGGCACGCCGGAGGTGGCACCCTCCCACTCCGCCCTGCCGTTGCGCAGGTCGACCACCTGCGGCCGGCCGGTCGCGCTGACCGCGACGAGCCTGGTGCCGGCCCCGATCAGGACCAGCCCGCTTCGATGGTGCGTCAACCGCCTGACGCACTCGCCGTCCGCGTTTCGCCCGCTGAAGACCTCGCCGGACCAACCTCTGGCACCGGTTGCCGCGTTGACGGTGGCGATGCTGACGGTGCACTGCCGATCACCCCGGGGCGGATCGTTGTCGGTGGTCACCAGCAGGTCGCCCGCGACGAAGCCGTACCAGGCCCGGCTCGGCAACCGCCCGGCCCCAGCCTTGCCGGTGGTGGTCGTGACTGCCGTATAGGTGCCGGCAGACGCGCTCAGCCGCACCGCGACGTACCGCCCGGTGGGCGGGGCGTACGGCATACGCGCACCGAGCGCCACGTCGGTCACCCGGGCGAACCGATCGGCGGGCAGTTTCCAGAGCTGGCGGCCGTCCCGAACGTCCCGGGCGATGACCACACACTTCGCCGACTGCCCTGTGCCCACACACTCCCTGTTGTAGACGACCTGCTGCTGGACGATGACGTCCTGGGTGTCCTCGGCCCGCCAGCGGGTGGCGCCGGTGGCCGCGTCGAGCACTTCCAGCGGCCCTCCGTTGCTGGCGCTGGCGACGATCAGACCGTCGGCGACCGCGTACTGGTAGCTCGTCGGGAACGGATGGCGCCACCGTTCCTGCCCCGTGGACCGGTCCACCGCCCGGAGTTCCCGCTCGTCGGGCACGACGATCACCTGGCCGGTCTGCGCCAACTGCTGGCCGAGGCGGTCGACCGACACCGACCAGACCGGGTCCGGGCCCTCCTGCCCCGGTCGACCGCCCTTGCCCCGTAGGGTCTCCTGGCTCACCTCGACCTGCGGTGCGGGCCGATCCGGCGGCTCCGCCCGAGGCCCGGCGCAGGCGGCGAGCCCGAGGGCCAGGCTCAGGCCCGCTCCGGCGAGGCTCCATCGGAGCGGGCGGTACGACGGTGACAACGGTCTCTCCCTCGGTCGGCGGCGAAGGCCCCACCGTAGGACCCGCCCGCACCCCGCGCCGAGCCGGAACGGTGGGGAGGTGCGGCCGGGCTACCTGCCGGTGGCGCGGTCAGGGCACCCGGCGGTGGGCGTGGGGCATCCGGCGGTGGGTGCGGTCAGGGCACCCGGCGGTTGGCGCGCAGGGCGGCCAGCACCAGGCCGGGGGTGGCCAGCGACCTCGGATGCGCGCGCATGGAGACGACCTCGTTGAACCGCCGCGCGACAGCCACGTCCGTGACGGTCGCCGTGACGATCTGCCGGCTGATCCAACTGGAGAACCGGTGGCCGCGCGGGTAGGGCCCGTCGACGTGCGGCAGGGCCAGGTCGGCGGAGGTGGACGTCGACCACGCGGCGTCGACCACGACCTTCTGCCAGTCGAAGAACCGGCGCGCGGGCAGGCCCAGATCCGGCCGTGAGCGCAGGTACACCGACAGACAGGCCGCGTGCAGGGCCGCCGCCGTCATCCCCTGGCCGTAGACCGGGTTGAACGACGCGACCGCATCGCCGACGCTCACCAGCCGGGCCGGGAACCGCTTGAGCGCGTGGAACTCCCGCCGCCGGCTGTCGGCATGGCGGTAGGTCACGACGTCGCCGAGCATCTCGTTCCCGGCGACGGCGCCGAACTCCGGTGGGAACTGGTTCCGCAGTCGCCGCACGAAATCCTCGGCGGTGCTGCCCGGGCGGCTGTCGCCGTAGCCGGCCATCATCGCCATCCACCGGCCGTCCTCGACGGCGAAGACCGCGGCACCGGCCACGTCCGGCGACGTCCCCGGAGTGTGCAACGCCATGACAACCGTGAGGTCGGGGTCCGTCTCCCGGCGTCGGAACAGGGCCGTCGCGTAGTTCAGGTTCACGGTCATCCGCCGCGTCACCGGGCGGTCCCAGCCGGCCTGCTCCAGCCACTCGGACAGCCTGCTCGAACGCCCCATGGCGTCCACCACGAAGTCACCGCTCTCGACGCCGGGCGCCCCGCCGACGTCGCAGCGGACGCCGGTGACCGCGCCACCGTCGAGCACGAGACCCGTGGCCCGGGCGACGACCGTCTTGACGTTGGGCAGTCGCAGCACCCGCTGGCGGATCAGGTTCTCCAGCAGCGGTCGGGTGCCCGCCAGGCTGTCGGCGTCGTCGGGTACGACCACCTTCAGCCGACCGTCGAGGTAGGCCCGTCTGGTCCCGGGGGGAGCCTCGATCGCCCCTTCGGCCAGCGCTTGTTCGCGGAAGCCGGGAAACAGGCGTTCGAGCTGGAGGAAGCCACCGGGCAGCAGCGCGTGCAGCTGCGTCCCCTGCGGCACGCCCCGCCGACCGCCGGTCAGATGCAGGTCGTCCCGGTCGACGACGACGACGCTCTCCGCGTGGTCGGACAACACCCGGGCGGCCAGCAACCCGGCGACGCTGCCGCCGACCACGACGGCCCTCCCCAGGACCGGAGACTGCCGGGCGGGTGGTCGCACGGCGTTCAACGCGGCGAAGATCTTGGCCGGGGAGAGGGGCATCGTGCTCTCCAAGGAATACGAGAGGTGCCGCGCACACCCCCGCCGAGCGGCCTGCGCGCAGCGGCCTCACGGGACGGACCGGTCGACATGACGCCCGTCGATCGTCCCACAGGCACCGGGCGCCGCCCGGGCAGGTCCGCACCGGGAGTCCTCGGTGTGCCGCCCCGACCATGGCCACCGCGCGCCCGGGTCAGGCGCGGGCGTCACCGCCACCAGGAGCGCGGCGGGAACCGCAGGATCCGGTCGTCGTTCACCGCGGGAACGCCCCGGCCGTCACGGTTGCTGGTCGTGACCCACAGGGAGCCGTCCGGTGCGTACGCGACGGTGCGCAGCCGGCCGTAGGCGCCCACGAGCTGCGCGGTGGGCGTGCCCGCGCCGCCGGCCCCGTCGAGCGGTACGACCCACAGCCGGGCGCCGCGCAGGGCGGCGACGTAGAGCGTCCTGCCCACGATCACCGCGCCGCTGGGCGACGCCTCGGCGGGCGTCCACGTCACGATCGGGTCGCGGAAACGCGCGTCGCCGGCCACCCCCTCCACCACCGGCCAGCCGTAGTTGCCGCCGGGCGTGATGCGGTTGACCTCGTCCCGGCGGCTCGCACCGAACTCGGTCGCGTGGAGCTGGCCCCGCCAGTCCCAGGCCAGGCCCTGCACATTGCGGTGGCCGAGGCTGTAGACCAGGGATCCGGCGGTCGGATTGCTCCACGGCACGGTGCCGTCCGGCCGCATCCGCAGGATCTTCCCGTTGCGGTGCGACAGGTTCTGGGCGGTGGCCGGCTGTCCGGCATCGCCGACGCCCGCGTAGAGCATCCCGTCGGGGCCGAACGCGATGCGCCCGCCGTTGTGCGCGCCCGCCCGGGCGAGCCCGGTGAGGATCGGCTGCTGGACCTGCGGCGCGGTGAGCCGGAAGCGGACGATCCGGTTGTCGACGCTGGAGGTGAAGTACGCGTACACGTAACCGTCGGTGCGGTAGCGGGGCGAGACGGCCAACCCGAGCAGCCCGGCCTCGCCCGTCGCGGCGACCCCCGAGATCTGCGCGACCTGCTGCGGGGCCGACCCACGGCGTACCCGCAGGACCCGCCCGCTGTTCCGCTCGGCGACGAGCGCGCTGCCGTCGGGCAGGAAGTCCAGCCCCCAGGGCGCTTCGAGGCCGGTGGCGACGGTCTCCGGTCGGGTGAAGTCGAATCCGCGCCAGCCGGATCCGCGCTCACCGGCGGGCCCGTGAGCGGTCGCCGTGGCGGGCGGCCCGGCGACGCTGACGCAGACGGCGAGGGCGATACCGGCGACAACACTGCGTCTTCTCATGGCGTACCCCGGGGTCCTCGACACACGCCGGCCGACTCCGGCGTCGCCCGCCTGGGCCAGACGGGCGCGGGACCACTGTCCTCGTCCCGCCGTCTCGGAACCGTCACCGCGTGACCCGCCCCGGAAACGCCTCGTCGGCAGCCGTCAGGCGACACACCGGAACCGACCCGAGCCCGCGGCCTCGCTCGACGGGCCGCGGTCACCACTTCCGGCTATTTCACCTTGCGCGTCGACCGGACCACGATGTCGTCGTACTCGGGGTGCTTTTCGAGCCATCCGCTGAGGAACGGGCAGATGGGCACCACTGTCCGGCCTCGGGCGCGGGCGTCGTCCATCACCGCGCGGGCCAGGGTCGATCCCACTCCCTGGCCTTCGAACTCCGGGTCGACCTTGGTGTGGGTGTAGGCGATGATGCTGCCCGTCAGCTGGTAGGTGACGACACCGGCCAGCGCGCCGGTGTCGTCCCGCGCCTCGAAGCGCTCCCGCTCCGGCGCGTCTGTCACGGTGAACTGCATCCCGCCATCCAACCACGCAGCAGTCCACGGACCGGGCGGGGCCGCCGGGGTGTGCCCGACGGCCCGCCCGGCGCATCAGTGGAGCATGACGGGAACCTTCTCCGACTCCCCCTGCTGGTCGTCGAGCAGGTGCGACGGCTCGCGCCGACGGGGCAGGAACGCGGCCGGAATGAACGTGGCCACCACCAGCGCGAACCCGATCCAGAACGTGTTCGCGAACGCGCCGGCGGCGAAGTCGAGGCCCCGGTCGATGAGCGACGGGTCGACGGGGAACTGCTGGGCCAGCTCCGGCTGCTGCTGGACGGCGGTGGCAACGTCGGCTTCGGTGACCGGCTCGCCACTCGGGTCGGTCATGCCGGGGATCGGTCGCGAGCCGTTCAGCTCGTTGGTGAGGATCACCGACATCACCGCGGCGCCGACGGATCCGCCGATCTGCTGGAGGATGTTGACCAGCGTGGAACCGCGGGCGACCTCCTGGGCGTTCAGGGTCTTCAGCGCCGAGGTCATGATCGGCATCATGGTGCCGCCCATGCCGAGGCCCATGACGAACAGCGACCCGCAGAGCAACCAGTACGACGTGTCCGCGTCGAGCTGGGTGAAGGTGAAGAACCCGGCGGCGATGAGCACCAGCGCGAACGGCACGGTGCGACCGACGGGCACCCGGTCGGCCAGCATCCCGGCGATCGGCATCGTCATCATCGCGCCGATGCCCTGCGGCGCTATCAGCAGGCCGGCGGCCAGCGTCGACTCGCCGCGGACCAGCAGGAAGTAGCTCGGGAACAGAATGCCGGCGCCCATGAACGCGATGATGAACACGAACATGGTCACCGACGCGATGGTCAGGTTGCGGTTGGCGAACAGCCGCAGGTCGAGCAGGGGGTGCCGGGGCTTGAAGGAGTAGAGGACGAACGCGACGACGAGCGCTCCGCCGACCAGCATGGGCGCCCACACCTCGGTGTCGGCGAAGGTGCCGGCCTCGGGCAGCGTGGAGACGCCGTAGAGGAACAGGGCGAGGCCTGGCGAGAGCATCAGCATGCCGACGAAGTCGAACGACTCGGACGGCTCGGGGGCGTCCTTCGGCAGCGCCAGCGCGGCGTAGACGAGCGCGACGGCGCCGATCGGCAGGTTGATCAGGAAGATCCAGTGCCAGCTCGCCGTGTCGATCAACCAGCCGCCGAGGATCGGGCCTCCGATGGGGCCGAGCAGCATCGGGATGCCGAGCACGGCCATCAGCCGGCCGATCCGGTGGGGTCCGGCCGCCCGGGTCATGATCGTCATGCCGATCGGCATGAGCATGCCGCCGCCGAGGCCCTGCAGCACGCGGTAGCCGATCAGCTGCCCGATCGTGTCGGCCGTGGCGCACAGCACGGACCCGATCGTGAACAGGGCCAGCGCGACCATGTAGAGGCGTTTGGTGCCGAACCGGTCGGCGGCCCAGCCGCTGAGCGGGATCACGGTGGCCAACGCGAGCGTGTAGGCGGTCATCGTCCAGGCGACCTGGGCGTAGGTCGCGTCGAATTCGCGCTGGAAGGTCGGCAGGGCGACGCTGACGACCGTCACGTCGAGGATCGACATGATCGCGCCGAGGACGACGACCCCTGCCACCTTGAGGACCGCGCCGTCGAGTTTGTCTGAGGTCGCGATGGATTGCTGTGTCACAAAGTCTCCTGAATCCCCGTTGGGGCCAGCGGGAGCTGGCCAGGCGCCGATCCGGTGGGTACCGCCCGGCGCGCGCTGTCACGTACGCAGCGATGTCCGCGGGCAGACTAACGACCGGCAGTGACAATTGGCTTCCCGATTTCCGGCCGTCGAGGTCGACCTCACTCCGCACAAGTCGCGCCGAAAGGCCCAGTCCAGGACGTTGAAAGCGTGCCGCGCAGCCCATTCGGCGCGGTGGGAGGCCGTGAGCGAGCCGTAACGGCGCCCCGCCCGGCCATCCGGCGGGGGCGACGGCACGGCGTTTTCGGCCGTGCCGTCGGCGCGGGCGCTACGCCGTCGGCGGGGGCGCGGCTGGTGCGGGCCGCTACGTCGTCGGGTGGGGCGCGCCTGGCGCGTGACCCAGCGCCGCGAGCTGGATCTGCAACGCCAGCCGCGTGCGCGGCGACTCCAGATCGACGGCGACGACCTCGGCGAGGCGGCGCATGCGGTACCGGAGCGTGTTGGGGTGCACGTGCAACTGCCGGGCGGCCCTCTTCGGGTCGCCCTGCTGCTCCAGCCAGGCCGCGATCGTGGCGACGTAGTCGGTGCCGTGCTGCCGATCATGGGCGACGAGGTCGGGCAGCGGGCCGCCGACCAGCAGGTCGGCGCTCGGCACGGCGCGGACCACCCGGTGCACGACCACCTCCGCCCACTGGTCCTCGAACCGCAGCACCGGGCCCCGCTGTCGGGCCGAGCCGTGCAGCGCGAGCAGCTCCGCCGCCTCGGCCCGGGAGCGCGGCAGGTCCGTCAGGTTCCTGGCGACGCCCCCGGACGCGGCGTACAGCCCCGGGTCGTGCACGGCGATGTCGCGGATCAGCCGCTCCATCCAGCGCCGGGACCCGGGCGACTCGCCGCCGTCGACCAGGACGGCGAACAGGACGTCGCCGACGTCCGCGATCAGCGGCTGGCGCCACCCGTGGCGGCGGGTGATCGACTCCCACATGGCCAGGTTGTCCACCGTCTCCCCCGTACCGCCATGCGCGCCGAGCGCCACGACGCGCCACGGGCCCTCGGGAAGCGCCAGCTCCTCCCGGCCCATCCGGCCGGGCGCCCGTAGGGCGGCCCGGAGCCGGTCGGCCGACACCCGGCGGGCGACGTCGGCCTGCACCCGCAGGCGGAGCAGGTGCAGCGCCAGCACGGACGCCGCGCCCTGGAGATCGCGCAGCCGCGCGGCGGGCACCGGCCCCTCGACGACGGCCCAGATCGAGCCGAGCAGCTCGCCCCCGGCCCGGATCGGGATGATGAGCCGGGGCAGCGTCCCGTCGGGCCCCTGCGGCACGAAGATCAACTCGCTGCCCGTCGCCAGCTTGCGGAAGACGCCACGGGACCGGAAGTGCGCGACCACGTCGCCGGGGGCGCGCCGCCCGACGATCGTCGAGACGCGCGCAGGGTCGGCGCGGTCCTGACGTGACGAGTACGCCAGCACCCGGGACTGGGCGTCCTCGATCGTCACCGGCGCGTCGACGACGGCGGCGGTCGCGTCGGCGAGGGCGAACAGCGCGTCGTACACCCCGGTCTCCCCGCTGTCGGCCGGGCCGGGCGCGACGGCCCGGTCGATCACCCCGCGCAGCAGCCAGACGAGCTGGGCCCACGAACCGTGGCTCTGCAGCTCGACCAGGGTCAACCGCCGCTCGGCGGCGGCCGCCGTGACGGCGGGGTGCGCGGCCAGCGGAGGCTTGAGCACGAGGCCGGCGGCCCCCGCCTCCGCGTAGCGCGCGACGACGGCGAGCGCCTGGTCCGGTGTGCCGATGCCCGGGCCGAGCACGAGGTCGCCGCTCTGGCCGCTCGTGGCGTCGTCGACCTCGGCGAGGGTCACGTCGCGGACCTCGGCCTCGTCGGCGGGGACGACGACCTTGAGCAACGCGGCGCCGACCGCGTCCACCACGCCAGCCACGGTGATCACCGGATCACCGCCAGGATGCCTCGTCCCTCAGAGCGGGGAGGATTGGCGGACGCGTTGTCAGCCATGTCTGTCCTTTCTGGTAGGGCTGGTTCTGTGCGGACGGCGTACAGGTGTCGGGCGTACCCGACGCCGGAGCAGGCGGCGGTGCTGAACCGCTGGTCCGCAACCGGTCCCTGGCCAAAGCGATCTCGCGTACCGGCTGGGCCGAGTTCCGTACCCTGCTCGCCTACAAGGCCCACCGCGACGGCCGCACCCTCACCGTCGTGGACCGCTGGTACCCGTCGTCGAAAACCTGCTCGGCGTGCGGGCACCTGCTCGCCCAGCTCTCCCTCGGCACACGCCACTGAACATGTCCGAGTTGCGGCACCCGGCACGACCGGGACGTCAACGCCGCCAAGAACATCGCCGTCGCGGCCGGGCTGGCCGAGACGCAAAACGCCTGCGGAGCGGACGTCAGACACGAAGGGCAACCTTCCGTGCGGTCTGCGATGAACCAGGAAACCCAACCCGCGAGGGTCGGAATCCCCCGCCCTTAGGCGGGGGAGGATGTCAAGACCAGATTGTGCCCCGGCATTGTTCGCTCCGGCCAACCGTCGGGACGATCCTTGGCCTGACAGAACAATGACGTACGCGTGGGTCGGGGACAGGATGGGCGCGATCCCGGCTGCCCTGAAGGAGAGAAACGGATGTCCCCCATCGAGTCCGCCCCCGCCCCCCAGCGCGTCGCCGTCGTCGGCGCGGGGATGGTCGGGCTGGCCACCGCCTGGTTCCTGCAGGAGCGGGGGGTCCAGGTCACCGTGCTCGACCGTACGGGCGTGGCGGCGGGCGCGTCGTGGGGCAACGCCGGCTGGCTCACCCCCGGCATCACCACTCCCCTGCCGGAGCCGGCGGTGCTGCGCTACGGGCTGCGCGCTGTCCTGAGCCCGTCGTCGCCGGTCTACGTGCCGCCGCGCGCGGACGCGCGGCTCCTGCGGTTCCTGACCGGCTTCGCCCGGCACAGCACCCCGTCGAAGTGGCGCACCGCGATGCGGGCCTTCATCCCGATGAACCGGCGTGCGCTGGAGTCGTTCGACGCGCTGGCGGCCGGCGGGGTCGGGGCGATGACGCACGAGGCGAAGTCGTTCATGGCCGCGTACCGGACCGAGGCCGAGCGGTCGGTCCTGCTGGACGAGCTGGCGCACATCCACTCCGCCGGCCAGGCGATCGAGTTCGACGTCCTGACCGGGGCCGAGGCGCGCGAGGTGGAGCCGTCGCTGTCGGACAACGTCGGCGCCGCCATCCGCCTGCACGACCAGCGGTACATCAACCCCGGGCAGTACGTGCACGCCCTCGCCGACTCCGTGCGCGCCCGCGGCGCGTCGATCGTCGCCGGCGCCGACGTCGTGGACGTCCGCGACGAGGGCACGGGCGTCCGGGTGGTCACCTCCGGCGGCACGGACGAACGCTACGACGCGGTGGTGTTGGCGACCGGCACCTGGCTCGGCGAGCTGGGCCGGCGCTTCGGCGTCCGGACCGTCGTGCAGGCCGGCCGCGGGTACAGCTTCAGCGTCGCGATCGAGCACATGCCGGCCGGCCCGGTCTACTTCCCCGCGCAGCGCGTCGCCTGCACGCCCCTGGGGGACCGGCTGCGCGTCGCCGGGATGATGGAGTTCCGCCGCGCCGAGGCGCCGCTGGACCGTCGCCGCATCTCCGCCATCGCCGAGGCCGCACGACCGCTGTTGCGGGGCGCCGACCTCGACGCCCGCGCCGACGAGTGGGTGGGCTCTCGGCCCTGCACCCCCGACGGGCTGCCCCTGATCGGCCGGACCCGCTCGCCGCGCGTCTTCGCCGCCGGCGGCCACGGCATGTGGGGCATCACCCTCGGCCCGCTCACCGGCGAACTGCTCGCCGAGCAGATCACCGGCGGCGGCCAGCCCGTGGAGCTGCGCCCCTTCGACCCGCTGCGCTGACGGGCACTCCGGAAGGCAGGCCAGCTCGGCTCTGACATGCCGGTAGAACGCCGGGTCGGGCAGCCAGGTGGGGTGCACCGGCCACCGTCGCCGGCCCGTCGACCAGGATCCACGGTCGTCGGGCCGGCGAGCCTTCCCGGCTAACCTCGCCTGGATGAGCTTCAGCGCCCACGCCCGCCATGTCCGCGACCCCGTTCTGCCCCATCGGCACCGGGTGTCGGCGCTGCGTTCCTGCGTGCAGCTGTATCGGCCGATCGGCTTCCACGCCACACTGAGCTTCCTCGAGGAACAGGCCGGACCGTTCCAACAGGACGAGGCGGCCCTGCTCCGCGCGCTCGATGCCCTCGTCGCCAGCAGGCTCGCCAGGCGGGCCGAGTTTCGCCGCTACGCCACCGCCCGCAGCTCGGCCAAGCGCCGTGGCCAGCGCAGCCCGCACCCGGACGATCCGAATCCGCACCACGTGCGCGGTTACTGGTACGGCGCGCCTCGGCGCGCGGCGCTGCACGCGCTCCGGTTCTGGCAACGCGAACGCCGGCCCGCCCTGCTGCCGTCGCCCGACCCGATCGTGGTGCGGCTGGATTCCTGCGTCAGTGCCTGTCTGGCGGCGGGAGGACGGTTGACGCCGGATCAGCGGCGGCTCCTCGCCACTGCCGCAGATGCGCTCAACGAGCACCTCCGCCCCGGCGTGTGGAGCGACGATGGCCCGGCCTACTTCCGGGCGCTGGACCTGCTGCGGGTCGCTCGGTTCGTGGAGGTCGCGTCTGAGCCGGAGAGCGGCGGCCATCAATGAGACGGCATCATCAACGCCATGATGGACGTTCTGGACCTGGTGGCCGCCTTCGACAGCTTTGCCGGCCGGGGGCACGTGGACGGCCTCGTCGACCGTTGGCGCCGCGAGGTCGTTGAGCCCAACGCGGAGATCTTCGCAGCCGTCGAACCCTGGGTCGACCCCCGAGCGGCCCCGGACCGGCTGCCCGGCCTGGTCGCACGGCGGGCCGAGCTGCGTGCCGCGGCCCAACGGGCGAAAGCCGCCGTTCAGGAGGCTGCGACACTGCTCACCGAACAGGTCGGCATCGACCGTCCGATCCAGGCCGTCGTCATGGTGGGCCTCGGCCAGGCAAACGGCTGGGTAGGGTCGGTACGGGACGAACCGACCCTGTTCCTCGGGGTGGAACACATGCCGGAGCCGCCCTTCGATGTCGTGCTCGCCCTCCACGAGCTGGTCCATCTGCTGCACATGCGCCGCTCCGCGCACGACTGGCCGTTCGACCGCGTCGACGCTGACCTCTTCCGCGAAGGGCTCGCGGTACACGCCACAGCCCGGTTGTTGCCTGGGGTCTCACCGAGCGGGCACCTCTGGTTCAGGGCCGACGCCAAGGCATGGATCGACCGTTGCGCGGGAATGGCGGCCACGCTGCGGCGTCGGGCGCTGCAGGAGTTGGACCGCACCGACGTCTCCGGACGGTGGTTCAGCGGCGCGGTCGACCGTCCCGGCGAGTTGCCCGGACGGTGCGGGTACTGGCTCGGCTGGCAGCTCCTCGACCAGATCCTCGGGTCGGAACCGATCGAGGCGGCGCTCGGCTGGTCCCTGCCCGAGGCCGCAGCCCACCTCCGCACCGCGCTTACTTCCCGTCGCCAGCCAGCGGCCCCCGGAGGTCCTGCCCCGGGGGCCGCCAGCCGTCGAGGATCGTCAGTCGTTCGTGGTGTCCCAGCCGTAGTCGGGCAGGTCGAAGAAGTCGTCACCGTCGACCCGGTCGACGGTGCCGTCGGCGAGGCCGTTGAGCAGTGACTCCACGCCGGTCTGCACGCTCTCCACGAGCATGCCGTGCTGCTTCTGGCCCAGGTCGTCCTGCTGGCCGCGCACCTCGAACAGCACCGTGCCGGTGCCGTTGAGGGCGAACGCCGAGCGGCCCTGGCCCGCGTACTCCCGGGTGTCCGGGTGGTAGTACCGGCCGATGGCGGCGAGCTTCGACTGGTTGCCGTACTTCGCGGTCATGCCGTTGGCGACGGTGAGGGCGTAGCGGCGGGACTTGTCCTGGTCCAGCGCCGGCCACGCCGCCTTGTACGCGGCGCCGTCCTGCGCGCCCAGCGGCGGGTAGTCGAGCGAGACGGAGATGAGGTTGCCGTCCTGCTCACCGCCGGTGAGCCGGTCGCACGGCCCCATGTGGTGCAGGTCGATGTACGCGTCGACGGCGCCCTTCTCCTCGCGCAGGCCGACGTAGACGTCGCGGATGGCCCGCGACTCGGGGGACAGGAAGAACCCGGCGTCGGTGTCGCGGCCCGGCAGGTCGGCGGCGCGCGGCACGTAGTCGAGGTCGGGGTTGAAGTCACGGTTCAGGTCGTAGCCGGGCAGGTTGATGCCGTCTCCGTTGAGCCGGTGGTACCAGGCGCGCGGAGCTCCGGTCAGCTGCGGGAACTCCGCGACCGTCTCGTCCCAGGACCGCACGTTCATGCGCCGGTTGAGTTCGCCGCCGTCGGGGTTGACCATCGGCATGGCGACGAGGGTGACCTCGTTGAGGACCTGTCGGGTCTGCGCGTCGCCGGCACTGCCGAGGCGCTTGAGGATCCCGAGCAGCGCCTCGGTGCCGGTCCGCTCGTTGCCGTGGATCGCGCTGGTGACCAGCAGCACCTTGTCGCCGGTGCCGACCCGGGCCGTGAACAGCTCCCGGCCCTCCGGCGAGTGCCCGACCACCTCGACGTCCACTCGGCCGCCGCTGGTGCGCTCGATCTGCGCCAACTGGTCGCCGACCTGCTCGTGGTTGCTCCAGCCCGACCAGGACGGGTCCTCGGCGATCTTGCAGCTGCCCTGTCCCGGCCCCTCGGGAGCGGCAGCGGAGACCGCCGGAGCGGTGAGGATCGAGCCGGCCAGCGCGGCCGTCACGGCGGCGGCAAGGGCCCTGCGGGAGCGGAGGATCGTCGACTGTGTGTGAACCTGCACGCGTACTCCTCTCGTGGATCCGGCGACCACCGAGCGAGGCGCAGAAGAGCGCTGGTGACGCTCGGAGCGCGGACCACCTCTTGCTTTGGGTGATCTTGACCTGCCCGGATGGCCGGGCGCAATAGAAGAGCTGGACTTTCTCGATGCAAATGCGGGTTCCGGCCGAGGTGGGCGTCCTGCCATCCGGTGCGGAGGGATGGAAACCGAGTGGCCCGTGCTCATCTGCACGTCGCGTAGGCTGACACCCGCGTCGCGCATCGCCGTCACGAACGTGCGGCGTGCCTGCCTGAGCCGGCGGCGGGTGAGAGGCGAGGCGGAATCGGAGTCGCCGGAAGCGCCTCGATCCGCAACGCTGTTGTGGTGACCGCTTCCGTCCACTGACAGTCCCGCGGCGGCCGTGCCGCCGCCGAGTTCGGAGTTCCGGCAGTGCTCTTCGATGTCACCCGCAGCGAACTCGTCGACATCTTCGGCGAGGACCGGCTCGCGACCCTGCCCGCCACCGTCTTCCCGCCCGCCGCCGCGGACACCGAGGGCGCCGGCCTCCTGCAGACCGTCGGTGTCCCCACCGGGACGCTCCGGCTGCGTGTGCCCGACGAGGGCTCCGGCCGGTTGCCCCTCGCCCAGGACGTCGTCGACGTCGAGGACTTCGAGGACGCCCCGGCGGACGCGGGCGAATGGCCCGTCATCGGCTGGCTGCTCAACGCCCACCTCGCCCTCGACCCCGGTTCCGGCAAGGTGTACGCCTTCGACGCCGACGGGGAGACCGCGCAGGAACTCCACACGGACGTCTCCTCCCTCGTCCAGGTCACCCACCGGTTCCAGCGCCTGCTCGACGAGTTCACCTTCAGCGGCGACGAGGAAGCCGGCTTCGAGCTCCTGGAGCGCGAGGTCGAGCGGATCCGTCAGGAGACGAGCAGCCTTGACCCGCTCCCCTTCCAGGACGACGAGACCGTCTGGTCGGTGGTCAGCGAGGAGATCGCCATGGGCCGACACTTCACGGCCAACAGCCCGGGAGGCCGCTCGCTCTACGGGTGATCGCCGGCCGATGTCGCCCACGCACCGCGCGGTCCGCGCGGCGGGCAGGCCGCCTTCCTGCGGACCGGTCTCCTCATCGACCCGCCGGTCGGCCATTTCAAGCGCGACTACCGTCACGGCCGGGGACCGGGCGCCAGGACGGCGCCCCGGCCTTCGGCCACTTGCCGTCGAGCGGTGCGCCGCCGGCGCGGGCGGCGGTGGGCACGGCGCGTGTGCCCTGCGTGGCCCGCTGGCGGGGTTCGGGCCGGCAGGTGGTGCAGTACCGGGCGGACGGCAGGTGCGCCAACTCCTCGATGGGGATGTCACCGTGGCACCCTTCGCAGGTGCCGTAGTGGCCCTGTTCCAGGTAGTGCAGTGCCCGGGCGATGTCGCCGAGGGCCCGCCGGGTGGCGGCGGTCAACGCGGAAGCGGCCTCGACGTCGGCGCCGTCGGCGCGCATCTGGCGGGCCTGCCGGTCCAGCAGCGCCAACTGGGTGCTGTGCCGCTCGTACTGCTCCTCAAGGACCATCCGCAGCACACCCAACTCGTCCTGCCTGCTCACGACGTACACGATCGGGGTTCCTTCCTGGCCGAGACGAAAAGAAAGGGCGGAGCGCCGATGCGCTCCGCCCGCCGGTGCCGGACATGTGGATGTCGGCCGTGTGGCGGCGGGCGGCGCTGGCCAGGCGCCCGCCGGGTCGGCGGCGCGACGATCGGCGCGACGGCGCCCCGGCGGACGCGGGCGACCACCGACAGGACGAGGTGACGCACGGTCGTGCCTCCGACGAGGTGGGTACGCGTGCCGGTCGCCGGCGCCGCTGCCGCGCGGACGGGGCGCGAGTGCGCAGAGGCGGCCCGCAGCACCGACGAGCGGGGCTGCCACGACGGGCCGCAGACGATCACGGCGTCACCATAGACCGGCCGCCTGCGGATCGGCCACCACCTGCGGCGGAGGCCACCATGCCGAGCCGGCCGTCGCCCCGGGCGGGGTGGCAGGCAGCCTTCCTCAACGCCGGGACGCCCGGCTACCACGCCTCGGAGCCAGGAGGCCCGGTTTCGCCGTTCGCGCGACCGGACGCCGGTGGACGCCTCATCATTGAACTCTCAGCGACCTGACTGAGGGTAGGTGGGCGAGCGTGCGGGAGATGGCGGTTGCGCCGGTCGTCGCCGACGTCGAACTCGGCCTGGCCGAGGCGGTGTGGCACAACGCCGAACGAGATCCGGACCAGACGCAGTTCGTCCGGCCGGACCCCGACCCCCGGTCCTGGCCGACTCGCGGGTCCGGGCGTGGCGCGGCCACCGTGACCTGCCGACAGTTCCGCGACGACGTGCAGGCGGTGGCCCGGGGTCTGCTGGCCGCGGGTGTCCAGCCGGGCGACCGGGTGGGGCTGATGAGCCGTACCCGGTACGAGTGGACCCTGGTGGACTACGCGCTGTGGTCCGTCGGCGCGGTGACGGTTCCCGTGTACGACACGTCGAGCGCGGACCAGTTGGCCTGGATCCTCTCCGACTCGGGCGCGGTCGCGTGCGTGGTGGAGACGGTCGAGCACGCCGCGATGCTGGACGGTCTGCGTGACTCCCTGCCGGCGCTGGCGCACGTCTGGCAGATCGACGCGGGCGACCTGATCAGACTGGTCGGGGCCGGCCGCGCCGTCGACGTCGGGCAGGTGGAGGCCCGCCGCCGGGGCGTGTCGGCAGGCGACATCGCCACGATCGTGTACACCAGCGGCACGACCGGACGCCCGAAGGGGTGCGTCCTGACGCACGGCAACATCGCCCTGGACGTCGGCAACGCGACCGCGGTCCTGCCGAAGGTGTTCCATCCGGCGGCGTCGACGGTGCTGTTCCTGCCCCTGGCCCACGCCTTCGCGCGGATGATCCAGGTCGGCGTCGTGCGCACGCGCGCCACCATGGTGCACAGCGCCGACATCGGCGGCGTACTGAACCAGCTGCGCCGGTACCGTCCGACGTTCGTCCTGGCCGTGCCGCGGGTGTTCGAGAAGATCTACGACCGGGCGAGGCGGAAGGCGGCCGAGGAGCACCGGGGCTGGCTGTTGACGATCGCCGACCAGGTGGCGGTGCGGTACAGCCACGCGCTGGACACCCCCGGCGGACCGGGGACCGTGCTGCGGCTGGCGCATCTGGTGTGCGACGTGCTGGTCTACCGCAAGCTGCGGGCGGCGCTGGGTGGACGCTGCGAGGTGGCGATCGTCGGCGGGGCACCGCTGGCGGAACGGCTCGCGCACTTCTTCCGCGGCTCCCGCCTGACGGTGCTCGAGGGGTACGGGCTGACCGAGACCTCGCCCGCCCTGACGGCCAACACGCCGGAGGCGATGCGGATCGGCACGGTGGGTCGTCCGCTGCCCGGAGTCGAGATCGCGATCGCCGACGATGGAGAGATCCTGGCCCGGGGCGGCGTGATTTTCCCCGGGTACTGGAACAACGCGGACGCCACCCGCGAGACGTTCACCGACGGGTGGCTGCGCACCGGCGACCTCGGCACCCTCGACGAGGACGGCTACCTGCGGGTCACCGGGCGGAAGAAGGACATCATCGTCACGGCGTCGGGCAAGAACGTCGCCCCCGCCCCGATCGAGGATCAGGTCCGCGCGGATCCGCTGGTCAGCCAGTGCGTGGTGATCGGCGACGGACGGCCCTACCTCGTCGCGTTGGTCACCATCGACCCGCAGGCGTGGCCGGGGTGGCGGGCCGCGCACGGTCGCCCCGACGCCTCCGTGTCGGACCTGCGGGACTCCCCGGCGCTGCGCGCGGCGCTCCAGAACGCGATCGACCGGGCCAACCGCACGGTGTCCCGGGCGGAGCAGGTCAAGAAGTTCCGCGTCCTTCCGCGCGACCTCACCGAGACCGACGGTGAACTCACCCCCACGTTGAAGGTGCGGCGCGCGGTGGTGCAGGAGCGCTACGCCGCCGACATCGACGCGCTCTACCGCGACCACTGACCCAGGCTCATTGACACGGAGCGTCGTACGGATTCCACTGCTTGCAACAGCACTGCCGGCCCGGCTCCCCCGGCCGGCACCGTTGCCGCAGTTGGGAGGCGTCATGTCCGCGCCCGTCAAGCCGCCACAGGATGCCGTGACTATCCGCCGCCTCCGCCTCGGCATCGGCACGGTCGGCATCGCGCTGCCGATCGTGCTGACCGTCGGCAACGCGCTGCTCACCGGCACCTTCACCCTGCTCGACTCGATCAGCGCCTTCTACCACACCGACATGCGGGACGTCTTCGTCGGTGGAATGTGCGCCATCGGCGTCTTCCTCGTCTGCTACCGCTACCGCAGGTTGGACGACGTGCTGAGTTCGATCGCCGGGGTGCTGGCGATCGCGGTGGCGGTGTTCCCCGCCGCGACCGGCGCGCCGAGGGGAACGCTCACACCCACCGACGTCACGATCGGACGGCTGCACCAGGTCTCGGCCGCGGCCCTGTTCGTGCTGCTGGCCGTCTTCTGCATCTTCCTGTTTCCCCAGACGGACCGGACGGTCCCCCCGACAGGGCGGACGCGGGCCCGCAACGGCATCTACTACGCCTGCGGCGGCATCATCATCGCGGCCATCGCGCTCGCCGTGGCGAGCAACGCGCTGCCCGATCCCGTCCGCGACACGC
Source organism: Micromonospora sp. NPDC000121 (assembly GCF_042899165.1). Classification (NCBI taxonomy): domain Bacteria; kingdom Bacillati; phylum Actinomycetota; class Actinomycetes; order Micromonosporales; family Micromonosporaceae; genus Micromonospora; species Micromonospora sp. NPDC000121. The sequence continues at coordinate 141,874 of NZ_JBIAZP010000003.1, read as the reverse complement.
TCAAGCCGCTGTTCTGGTGCGAGGCGGTTGCGGTGGTCGCCTTCGGTGCCGCGTGGCTGGTCAAGGGCGAGGCGATGTTCCGCGAATCACAGCCGCCCCCCGCCGAATTCGAGGTGCACCGCACGGTCCCGACCCTCTAGGGTTCCGCCGTGGCTTTGGAGATCGTGACCCTGGCGGACCGCCCGGACCTGGCACCGCTGCTCGACGACGGCTTCGACGGGGCGTGGCCGGAGTTCATGCTCTGGGATCCGATGGGCGGCGTGTACTACAACGTCGCCCACGACCTGTATCCCGAGTTCGTGTTCGCCGCCGTCGACTCCGCCGAGCCCGGACGCGCCGTCGCCCGGGCGTACGCCGTGCCGCTGCGCTGGACGGAGGCGGAGCTGCCCGACGGCGGCTGGGGCCGCGTGATCCAGCGCGCCACGATCAACCGTCTCACCGGCGCCACCCCGAACATCGTCTCGGCGCTGGAGATCTGCATCCGGCCTGACCGGCGGGGCAACGGCCTGTCGGCCCTGATGCTCGCCGCCATGCGGGAGGCCGTCGCGAAGCGCGGCTACGACACGCTGGTCGCGCCGGTCCGCCCGAGCGGCAAGCACACCCAGCCCGACCTGCCGATGACGGCGTACGCGGCGCAGGTCCGCGAGGACGGCCTGCCGGTCGACCCGTGGCTGCGGGTGCACGTACGCGCGGGTGGCCGCATCGAACGCGTCGCTCCCCGCTCGATGACGATCACGGGGACGCTCGCCGACTGGCGCCGGTGGACGGGCCTGCCGTTCGATACCAGCGGACCGGTCCACGTGCCGGGAGCCCTCGTGCCCGTGCACTGCGACGTGGCGCACGACCACGCCGTCTACGTCGAGCCCAACGTCTGGGTCCGGCACCGCCTGTAGCCACCGCGCACGGCCTCCCGCCGGTCGAGCCGGCCGGTGGGGCTGTGCGGTGCCGGGCTGAGATGTCGGGCAGGGGGCCCGCCCCGCCGGACGGCGGGACGAGCCCCCTGCTGGTCGGTCCGTCAGGCCCTGTCGGGCCGTTCGGTGACCCGGATGGCGTTGACCAGCGGCTTACCGCTGCTCGCCACGAACCGTACATTGAGCACACCGTCGGTCACGGTGACCGTGTAGGTCCGGGTGACCGCCGCGTAGGCGCCGGCCTCGTACGCGATGTCGAGAGACGGCAGCACCTCGTTGCCCTCGGCGAGGACGTCGAAGACCCGCTGGCCCGGCTTGCTGCTCGACACCTCGGCGAAGCCCAGCTCCACCGTGTAGACGCCGTTGGGTACGTTGTCGAACCGGTATTCGTACATGCCCTCCCGCGCGTTCTGGAACAGCGCCGGGTCATCGGTGCCGCTGATGGCCCGAGTCGTGGACTTGGTGCTCGACGTGCCCTGGTAGCCGAAGGAGCCCGCCGTGTACTTCTGGTCCTGCTGCCAGGTGTCGCCGAGCTTGTCCACGACGCCGTCGCCGGAGGCACCCGCGTCGAGCGCCGCCTGGTAGCGCGGCACGACGACCTTCACCGGCACGGTGAGCACGGGGGCCCGCCCGCTCTGCGACGTCACCTGCACGGTGGCGGTGAGCACCTCGCCGGGCGCGTACCCGGCCGTGTCCACGGAGAGCGTGCCGGTGGCCTTCGCGCCCGTGGCCAGGTCGCCGCCGGTCAGGCTGACCACCAGCCACGGGGCGTCCTCGGCGACGGTGTACGCCGTCGGGAAACCCGAGTTGGCCAACTCGAAGGCGCGGGCGCGCTGCTCGCCGGCGGGGACGACGATCTCGTACGCCTCCTCGGCGACCGTCACCTTGCCGGTCTTGAGCGCCTCGGACACCGCCACGACGCCGCCCGGCTCGAGCGTCACCGCCTGCTCGATGGGCTGGTACGCCGGGGCGGACAACGTCACCGTGGTGGCACCGGTCGGTGCCTGGGCCAGGTACGAGCCGTCCGCCCCCGTGGTGATGGTGACCGCCGTGTCACCCGTGCCCACGGTGACCGTGGCCCCGGCGACGCCCTCGCCGTCGTTGGCGTCGAGCACCCTGCCCAGCACCACACCGGTCCTGGTGGTGCGGAAGTCGACGCTGAAGCCGTCGGAGAGCGCGCCGGCCGTGTTGTAGGAGTACTGGAACGCGTCGGTGCCCGTGGCGTTCTCCACGCCGATGGTGGCGCTGGAGCCCGACTGGAGGCCGACGCCGACGGTGTCCTTGTAGCGGTAGGAGATCTTGCCGTCCTCGCCGATGACCGCGGCGAAGGAGAACGCCTTGTCCTCCTCCAGGTCGTGCACGACGTTCCGCCACTCGATGACGAACGAGCGGTGCGGCGTGGTGCCGATGACGCCGGTGTAGATGCCCGCGGTGGCCGGGGGCACCTTCAGGTCGTCCCAGAACGGGTAGAGCGCCGCATTGGGTGTGGTCGTGCGGGGGATCGTGTTGTTGCTGCTCGAGGTCGAGCTGGAGGCGAAGGTGACCACGCCGTTGGTGGTGATCCAACCGGACGTGTAGGTCCGGCCATACAGCGCGACCGGGAAGGGCAGGGTGACCGCGACGGAGTCGTTGTCCCCGTCGGGGAGCTGGAGCTTGTTCGTGCCCGTGACGAAGTCGTCGCCGCTGCCGGCCGCGCACGCGTATCCGAAGGTGTCGAGGCGGTCCGGCAGGGCGATGTCCACCGTCGTGTCGGCGGCCAGCTCGACGTGCGCGGCACCCGCGGTGGCACATGCGGACGTGGACGTGGCGGCCAGGTCGTACGCGCCGAGCGGCAGGGTCACCTCGTAGTGGCCCTGGGCGTCCGCGGTGGCGGTGACCGGGGTGTCCGTCACGGTGATCACCGCGCCCGCGGCGGGGCCGGCGTGGGACGTGACCGTTCCCGAGACCCTTGCCGACGGCGCTTGCTCCAGCGTGAAGTTCCGGGTGGTGGTCTGCCCCTCGGCGATCGTGACGGCGCCGGTGCCCGAGAGGTAACCGAACTTGGTGACGGTGAGCGTGTAGTCGCCGACGGAAAGCACGGGCAGCGCGAACGTGCCGTCGGCCGCGGTGTTGAGGGTGCGGTCGATCGGTCCGTCCACGAGCACCTTCGCCCCGGCGACGGCCGCGCCACCCGAGGTGACCGTGCCGTTCAGCGCTCCGGTCGCACCGCGCGGCGTGGCGGAGACCGCCGCGAACGCGTCGAGTCGACCCTCACCGAAGACGTTGTTGTCGGCCGCGGTGCCGCCACAGATGGTGTTGTCCACGTCGACGGCGGTCTGGTCGAGCAACGCCTCCGTCTGCGCCACGTCGCCCTGCATCGCGGGGGACGCCGACCACATCAGCGCGACCGTGGCCGCGGTGTGCGGGGAGGCCATCGACGTGCCCGAGATCGAGTTGTACCCGCCGTTCATCCAGCTGGAACGCACGTTGACGCCCGGCGCCGCGAGGTTGGGCTTGACCGTCCCGTTCTCGCCGGTGCCCCGGGAGGAGAAGCTCGCGATCGTGTTGTTGATGTCGAACGCGCCGGAGCTGTAGCTGCTCACGTACGTACCCGGCGTACCGCTGGTGTTGCAGCCCGGTCCGGAGTTGCCGTTGGAGAACGCCGGGAAGATTCCGGCAGCCCGCCAGGCGGCGACCGTGTCCTGGTACCAGGGGTCGAAGACGGACGAACCCCAGGAGTTGTTCACCACGTCGGGCGCTAGGTCGGGGCGCGGGTTGGCGCCGGTGAGGTCGGTGGGCGCGACGATCCACTGCCCGGAGGCGAGCAGCGAGGCGCGGCTGCAGGAGCTGGATTCACAGCCCTTGGCGGCGATCCACGTGGCGCCGGGCGCGACGCCGACCTTGTTGGTGCCGCCGTCGTCGCCGACCATCGTGCCCATGGTGTGGGTGCCGTGGCCGTTGTTGTCGCACGGCACTGCGCCGGAGCACACGTCGGCCGGGTCGAACCAGTTGTAGTTGTGGTTGTAGGTGCCGTCGCCGTTCAGGCCGCGGTACTGGTTCTTGACCGCCGGGTGGTCGTACTGGACGCCGCTGTCGATGTTGGCGACCACGATGCCCTCACCGCGCACCCCGAGCTCGTTCCAGACCCGGGGAGCGCTGATCCGGTCGATGTTCCACTCGATCGCGTCGACGGTGGGCTCGGTCTCGCCCGCGATCGGCTCGTCGATCCTGATCTCGTCGTCCGCCGTGATCTGGGCGACCTCGGGCAGCTCAGCCAGCTTGCCGACAAGCTCCGCTCCGCCGACAGCCCGGAGGGAGTTGTCGATCCAGAAGGAGGTGTAGTCGGCTCCCGCCGACTCCAGCAGCTTCACCACGTTGGCCTGGGACGTCGCGGCCTGCTGCCGCTTCGCCGCCAGCACGGCCGCGGCCTTCTCGGTCTTCGTCCGGGCCTTCGTCGCCGCCTGCAGGTCGGCATCGCGGTCGAACTCGATCCAGAAGCTGACCTTCTCCTCCTTCTGGAGCTGCCCGAGCAGTGCGGACTCCGCCTTCCGCTCGACCGCGGTGTCGTCCGTGACCGGCTGGGCGAGTGCGGTGCCGCCGGCGAGCGGTAACAGCGCGAGTGAGGCCAGGGCCGCGATGGCCACGTGTAGCGGTCTTCTTTGTCTTGCCACGAGGTCTCCTCCTCGGGTACGGCGGGAGTCGCCCGCTGTGGGGGTGCGGGAAGGGGTACGGCTCACCGCCCGTGCCAGCGGCCTCTTCAATCGAGCCATCTCGAAGTATCGATGAACGACGCGACGTGATCAAGCGATCACAGTGACTTATGGGTGCCATGGCGGAGATACGCCAGTACGGCGAAGTCAGGTGCCGAGCAAGGCTCCAGTCGGTCGGGCCACGGCCGCGCGGGGGCAGCGGCCAGCGCAGTGCCCGCCAGCGCGAGCACCTCGTCGAGGTCGACCGTGCGGAGATCGAACAGCGGAGGGCGGGACAGCGACGATCCCGCCGGCGTGGTTGCTCGGCGCGCGTCGCCTACCACTCGACTTCGGCAAGGCGCCGCTTGCCGCCCGCCACCGCCCGCTCATCGCCCTGATGGCATCCATACCCTTCACTCGCCGAGAGTGCCGGCCTAGCGTGCCGTAACCGGTACCTACAGGCACAACAGCCACAGAGGAGCCAGGATGGAGCAACCATCGATCACCCGAAGGCGGCTTTTCCATCTGACTGGGGTCGGAGGCGCGGCTCTGGTCGCCCCCGCCGCACTCAACCAGCCGGCCTACGGTCACGCTGCCCCAGCAGCCGCCACTCGGACTCGAACAGCCTCCCGCCAAACAACACTCACCAGAATTGATGTAACTCCCATTATCGAGGACGGAGTAGCCTGGTACGACGTCGCCCAATGGGGCGTGGAGGGCAAGGGTTGGCAGGACACGGAGCGTTTCTATGATCGCCTTCCCGCCAGAGCCAAATCAGTGGTCCGTTCGGCGGTGTGGAATCTGAGCCGCGACTCCGCCGGGATGTTGACCCGATTCGAGACTGACTCGACTGTTTTCCACGCCCGCTACCGCCTGGACTCCTCGGCACTGGACATGTTCCACATGCCCGCGACCGGGATGAGCGGCTTGGATATCTACGGGCGAACCAGCTCAGGCGTCGACCGCTGGCTCGCTGGGACAAAACCGGCGACGCAGCTTGTGGAGCAGCGTCTCGTGAGCGGGGTCGACCCTGGCCGCCGGCTCTACACCGCCTACCTTCCGCTCTACAACGGCGTCGAGTCTCTCCAGATCGGTGTGGATCCGGGGGCCTCCTTCCAAGGAGTGCAACCACGCACCGAACGGCCTGCGGTCTTCTACGGAACCTCCATCATGCAGGGCGGGGTTTCGTCACGCCCAGGCATGTCGATCACCGCGATCCTCGGCCGGCGCTTCGACTGCCCGACGATCAATCTCGGCTTCTCCGGCAACGGCACGATGGATCTGCCAGTCGGCGAACTGCTGACCGAAATCGACGCGTCGGTTTACGTGATCGACTGTCTTCCCAACATGACTCCCACCATGGTTGCAGAGCGTACCGAGCCGCTCGTGCGCCTGCTCCGCGACGCACGACCTGACACCCCGATCCTGCTCGTCGAGGACCGGACCTACGCGAATGCCACTTTCGTCGAGTCGTCCCGGCAGCGGCACGCCGGCAGCCGGGCTGCGCTACACGCCGCGTACATGAACCTGCGCACCTCCGGCGTCAAGCACCTGTTCTATCTCGAAGGCGACAACCTGGTCGGCGACGACGGCGAGGGCGAGGTGGACGGATCACACCCCAGCGACCTTGGAATGGTCCGCTACTGCGACGCCTACCAGCGGGTCCTGCAGCCCATCCTGGCGGTGGCGCGGTGACGCCCACCCCGGCCGAGGACCGCCTGACCGCGGGGTGGGCGCGGCTTCTCGCCGCGTCAGGTCAACGACGTGCGCCGTGGGAGCACGTCGACGATCCTGGCGGCGCGACTGTGGGTGGCCCGGTCGGGCACCACAGAGATTCGAGCTGGTTGTGCCGGGTTGTCGCCCCCGGTCGGCAGCCTACCGCCGGATGGCCCGAACGGATCCTTGACGACCCTTTACGCCGAGATTAAGGTCCGGGCCGTAATGACCTAGACGATCGGAGCCACCATGCCCCTCAGCCGTCGTTCACTCCTCGCGAGTAGTGCCCTTACTGGCGCCGCACTGGCAGTTGGCCACGGGGCGGTGGCCGGCCCGGCCATGGCGCAGGACGACCAGGAGCTCACGCCCACGAGTTTCGGTCCTGCGTCTTTGACCGCCGCCGTCCGGGGCGCCGCCGTCATCGGCGACAGCGTCTTCATCACCTCCCGCTTCAACACCCCCGAGGGGAAGATGCGGCTGGGCGAGTTCGACGTCAACACCGGCGAGATGCGCAGCATCGACGACCTCACCATCCCGAGCAACGGCGGGCAGAAGCTCGCCGCCGACGGCCGGTACGTCTACATCGGCCCCGCCGGCAGCGCGTACGTCTACCGGTTCGACCCGCAGACCAAGGAGCTGGTGGCCTGGGCCCGCGCCGGAGGCAGCACCACCTGGTACTACGACATGGTCGTGCACGGCGAGCACCTCTACATCGGCACGTACCCGGACTGCACCGTCAAGCGGATCCGCCTGGCCGACGCGACCATCGAGACGTACGGCCGCATCTCGACCTCCCAGTACGCGGCGGCCGTGGCGGTCGACGACGAGTACGTCTACGGCGGGTCGGCCGCGCCCGGCACGCTGCTCGCCTGGCCGAAGGCCGGCGGCACGCCCACCAACCTGACCCCGCACCTCAGCGCCTCGCCGGTCGGCATCCTCGACATGACCGTCTCCAACGGCGTCATCTACGTCGCCAGCGGCCGGCAGCTGATCTCCTTCAACCGCGACGGCTCCAACCGGGTCTCCCGGGACATCCCCGCCGAGGACCGCTACGTCGACCAGGTCACCGTCGGCAGCGACGGCAAGGTGTACGCGCTGACCCGCCTCACCACCAACCTGTACGAGGTCACCGCCGACGGCCTGGTGAAGGTCGGGCAGCCCCTCGCCAACGTGGAGAACCAGCTCCTCACCCCGCTGCCCGGCGGCGCGCTGCTCGGCGTCAGCGGGCTGGGACACCTGTGGAAGACGACGCCGGGCGGCACGGCCAGCGTGTGGCAGACCGCCACCCGCGGCTTCGGCTACCCGGAGACCATCCAGTCGATGATGCGGCACACCCGGGGCACGATCTGGGTCGGCGGCCACTACGCGATGACGGTGCACCGCACCGAGGCCGGCACCAGCGACCGGTTCGACATCAACGGCGAGGTCAAGACGATGGCCGAGGGCAAGGCCGGCGTGGTCTACGCGGGCCTGTACCCGAGCACGCAGATCGTGGCGGTCGACCCGGACAACTACGAGATCAGTGTGCTGGGCCTGCTCGGCAACGAGCAGCTGCGGACCAAGCGCATCTACGTGGACCAGCCGCGCAACCAGCTCATCGTGGCGTCCAGCCCGCAGACCACCAAGCACACCGGCGCGCTGACCTTCATCGACCTGGCCACCAACACCTTCGACTCGCACCGCGAGTTCCTGCCCGAGCAGAGCGTCATGGACGTGGTGGTGCAGGGCACCACCGCCTACATCGCCGGCGACACCTACGGCGAGGGCACCAGCGGCCCGATCCGCAAGGTCGCGCAGGTGGCGGCCGTGGACATCGTCACCCGTACGCTGCTGTGGCGCGAGGAGATCAAGCCGGACTGGCTGTCGTACGAGAGCCTGCACGTGGTGGGCAACCTGCTCTACGCCATGGGCCGGCGCCCGCGCGGCGCCTGGTTCGCCTACGACCTGCACACCCGCACCATCGTGATGGAGGGCGACCTCGGCGGGTACGGGCAGTTCAACGGGGTCGACGGCCGGGTGTTCTCCTGGGTGCACTGGACCAACGACATCAGCGAGCTGCCGACCGTCCCGGGCGGCACGGTGACCACGCTGTACGACAACGTGCCGCGCGGCTGGTACAACAACCCGGCGTTCCACTTCACCCCGGACGGCAAGTCGACCTGGGGCATGCACGGCATGGACCTGGCCCGGTTCCCGCTGCCCAAGAAGTAGTCCGGACCGGAGCACGCAGGCCGCGCCGCCTACCGGGCACGACCCGGTAGGCGGCGCGGTGGCGTATGACCGAAGCCCGACCGCACCGCGACGAGAAGGTCGCGCCTCGGAACGGAGACACGCAGTTGCGGCACGAACGCCAGACCGTCGATCCGGCGCCACCGCACGGACCGGACGGCGTCCGGCATCCCGACGCCCGCCGACGCGCCGCCGTCTCCTTCGAGCACGACTTCCCCTTCGACCCGAGCTACGGTCACCGCCTCGACCAGTTGCTCCGCATCCCGGCGCCGGCCGCACCCGCCGACTTCGACGCGTTCTGGCAGTCTCGATACGACGCCGCGCGGCGGGTCGCGACGGAACCCACCCTCGGGCCTCTTGAGGAGGAGCGCGACGGCGTCCAGATCTTCGGAGTGACCTACTCGTCCGTGGGCGACGTCCGGATCGGCGGGTGGCTCGTGCTGCCTGCCGGGTCGGCGGGGTCGCCTGCGACCGTCAGCGGCGTCGAGCACGGGTTCGTCATCGGGCACGGGTACGGCGGCCGTCAGGAGGCCGGCGCCTCGGTGCCGCTGCCGCTGCCCCGGTCGGCGGCGATCCTTCCCTGCGTACGCGGCATGGGCGCGCGCGGCCTGCTGCCGGGCGTACCCGACCACGCCGACGCGCACGTGCTGCACGGCATCGACTCGCGCGACCGGTACGTCATCGGAGACTGCGTTGCCGACCTGTGGTGCGCGGCGTCAGCGCTGCTGGAGCTGGTGCCGGGCCTCGACCTGCCAGCCGGCCCACGCCTGGGCTATGTCGGCGAGAGCTTCGGCGGCGGCCTCGGCGCCCTGGCCCTCCCCTGGGACGACCGCTTCGCCGCAGCCCAGTTGACCGTGCCCACCTTCGGCAACCACCCGCTGCGGCTCACCCTCCCCTGTGTGGGCAGCGGCGAGTCCGTCCGCGCACACCACCGTGAACACCCCGAGGTGACGCACGTCCTGCGGTACTTCGACGCCGCCACGGCCGCGACGAGGCTGCGCACCCCGACACTGGTCGCGCCCGCCCTCTTCGACCCCGCCGTGCCGCCGCCGGGCCAGTTCGCCGTGCACAACGGCCTGGCCGGGCCGCGCGAGCTACACGTGCTGACCGCCGGGCACTTTCCGCACCCCGACAGCCAGACCGAGTACGAGGAACTCGTCGCGGCGCGGCGGCGCTTCTTCGGGCAGCACCTCGACGACGACGGGCCAGACGTCTGACGGCCGGCACCGGGCACAGACTGGTGCCCCATGCGGTCACCCGCGGTCGGGGAGGCGTCCCCTCGCGAGTCGACGGCTTGAGATAGCGTGTCGTCGGTCTATCTGGGGAGATCCCCCAGAATCCTTCGGGGGAAAGAGCTGTCACGTGTCACTTTGGAAGAAGACCGCCGTTCTGGCGGTCTCCGCGCTCACGGCGGTCGCGATGACCGCCTGCGGCTCGAAGCCTGTCTCGGACGCGCCGCAGCAGCCCAGCGTGCTGGAGCTGCTCGCCAGTGATCTCAAGGGCTCGCTGCAGAAGACGATCGACGCCACCGACAAGAGCGACTCGGTGAGCGTGACGATGCAGGGCACGGCGGGCGGCGAGAAGATCTCGGTGCAGGGCGTGGTCGATCTGGGGGACCCGGTCAAGGCCGAGATGACGACGGCGGGTCCGGATGGCACCCCGACCATCGTCCGGATGATCGGCAGCGTGGTCTACGTCGAGATCCCGGCGAAGGACCGTGCGAGCATCGGCGGGAAGCGCTGGATGAAGCTGGACATGGCCGCGGCCGGCGAGCAGGCGGGGATGGACTTCAGCAAGCAGTTCGAGGACATCGACCCGACCAAGCAGGTCAAGACGCTGCTCGCCACCGAGGGTGTCAAGGTCGTCGGCGAGGAGACGGTGAACGGGGCGGCCACGGTCCACTACACCGTCACCGCTCCGGTGGCGACCTACCTCGAGCAGCTCGACGCCAAGTTGCGGTCGACCGTCGAGCAGCAGTACGCCAAGCAGGGCGTCAAGGAGCTCACGATCGACCTCTGGGTCGACGAGCAGTACCGGCCGCGCCGGGCGAGCCTGGACATGGGCAAGATGGGCGACATGACGGTCGACTACACCGACTACGGCAAGGCGGTGAACATCGAGACCCCGCCTCCCGCGGAGACCGCCGACTTCGCCGAGATGCTGCAGGGCCTGAAGGACCTGTCCACCGGCAACTGACCCGAGCCTGAATGCTGCCCGGCCGGTGATCCTCTCCGGCCGGGCAGCGCCGTCTCACATGGCCACCGGCGCCGTGGCTCCCGTCGCCCACCGGCCGGCGTGTTGGACGACGCCGGGGACGGCCTTGATCGCCAGGACCTCAGCCGAGCGCGGACGACGACCCGGCGATGGAGGCCAGTTGGGTTCGGGAGGTGATACCCAGCTTGGGAAATGCCTTGTAGAGGTGGTAGCTGACGGTCCGCGGGCTGAGGAAGAGCCGGGCGGCGATGTCACGGTTGGAGGCGCCGGTGGCTGCCAGCCGTACGACGTGGCGTTCTTGGGCAGTCAGCACGCTGAGCGGGTCGTCGGCCTTGCGCGGCGCCGCCGGCACGTCCCCCGTCGCGCGCAGCTCCGCGCGAGCCCGCTCGGCCCACAGCTGCGCGCCGAGCCGGTCGAAGGTGTCCAGCGCGTCGCGCAGTTGCGTGCGGGCGTCCGCCCGCCGCCGTGCCCGCCGCAGCCACTCGCCGTAGGCGAGTTGTGTCCTCGCCTGCTGGTACGGCTGAGCGTCCTGTTGGTGAAGCCGCACGGCGTACGCGAAGTGTGCCTCGTTCTCCTCGACGAGGGCGCGGCACCGCAGGGCGATCGCGTCCGACGACGGCTGGCGGACATGCCGGGCCCAGGCAAGGCACCGGGCGAGCGGCTCCTTCGCCCGCTCGGGTTCGCCGCTGCGGACGGCTGCCTCCACCTGGTCCGGGGCGCTGAGTAGGGCGATCCCTACCGAGGGGATGGCCGCCAACTGCCGCAGGGCGGCGGCCGGACGACCCAGGCCGAGCTCCAGCAAGCCGAGTGCCCAGCGTCCGATGTCCGCCGCGAGGACCAGTCCCTGCTCACCGGCTCCCGCTATGCCCTCCTCGGCCTTCGTGCGGCACTCTTCGACGTTCCCCTGCTGCGCGAGCACCCAGGCGAGCGAACACGTGAGGTGGCTGACCCGAGGCTCGTGGCCCAGATCCGTCGCCAGCCGCAGCCCCGCGTTGAGGGACGTCATGGCCTCGCCGTACCGGCCGAGCCACCCCTGCGCGAGTCCGTGGTCCTGGAGCGCGAAGGCGAGCCAGCCGATCATCCCGTTCTTCTGGCAGTCCGCCACGACGCGGCCGGTGATCTCCTCACAGAGGGCGGCGCGGCCCAGCGGAAGGCAGACAGCGGCGGTGAAGGTCAGTCCCGGAACCCCCAGCCCCGCACGCGCATGTGCCTCGACGGCCTCGCCCATGAGAGTGATCCCGCCGCCGATGTCACCACTCATCAGGCGGGTCAGCCCGAGTGCCGCACCGACCAGCGATGACCCGATCTCGGGGAGCGCGCGGAGGCTCACCGCGGCCTCCTCCGCCAGCCGGGTGTCACTGGCGAACCAGGCGCAGCGGATGGCCTCCACCAGCAACCAGGTGGCCCGCTCGGTGGAGCGGGCGGCCACGCGGGGGACGTTGTCCAGGATGATCCGGCCCGCCGCGAGCGGTGTGCCCAACTCGAACTCCCGATGCGCGCGCACCTGGACCAGCGCGGCGATCATGTCCGGGTCGTCCACATCAGGGGTCGCCCTGTCGGCGAGCGCGGCAGCGCGACCCATCAGACCCGCGTCACTGGCGGCCAGCGCGGCGGCGGCCAGCCGTTCGGATCGTCGCACCGGGTCGGCGGTGAGTTCGGCGGCCCGCTCGTAGGCGGTCGCGATCGCGGCGTGGCCGCCACGCGTACGGGCCCGTTCCGCCGCTTTCTCCAGCTCCCGGGCGACGTCCTCGTCAGGGCCGAGAGTGGCGGCGGCCAGGTGCCACGTCCGCCGGTCGGCCGCGTCGACGGCGGCCGAGCGGGTGAGGGCGGCGGCGAGGGCTCGATGTACGGCGAGGCGCCGGGTGACCGGCGTGCTCTGGTAGGCGGCTGCCCTGATCAGGGGATGACGGAATCCCACGTTCGTGCCCCTGATCTCGATCAGCCGGCTCCGCTCGGCCTCCTCAAGGCCGTCGAGGGAGGCACCCGCACCCACCAGGGTGTCAAGCTCACCCGAGCCGTCCGCCGCCGCGATCACCAGCGCGGTTCGCGCCGGCTCGGAGAGGGCGGCTATCCGTGCGTGGAACGCGTCCTGGACCCGGTCGACGACCGGCATCGCACCCACCGGCGGCAGTCGTCCCGCGCGCTGTTCGGCGGTGAGCGCGGCGGGCAGTTCGAGGAGCGCCAAGGGGTTGCCGCCGGACTCGTCGATGAGGCGCTCCCGCACCTGCGGCGGAAGGTCGGTGGGAAGCAGGGCGGCAGCGGCCGCGTCGTCCAGCCCGCCCAGGAGAAGCTCAGGCAGGCCCACGGCAGGAAATCCCGCGCGGGCGGCGAAGATCATGACGACGCCTTCGGCCTCGAGGCGGCGGGCGGCGAACAGCAGCGCGTCGGCGGATGCCTGATCGAACCACTGTGCGTCGTCGACGAGGCAGAGCAGCGCGCCATCTCCGGCGAGGTCGGCGAGGAGGCTCAGGGTGGCCAACCCGACCAGGAACCGGTTCTCCGGGGCGGGGTCACCCAACCCGAGGGCACCGCTGAGCGCGGCGCGCTGCGCGTCGGGCAGTGCCGGGATCCGGTCGAGCCCGGCACGCAGGAGCAGGTGAAGTGCGGCGAAGGGCAACATGGCCTCGGACTGGACACCGACGCCGCGCAACACCCGCATGCCCTCCGCCCGCCGGGCGGCATGCTCCAGGAGCGCCGACTTGCCGATTCCCGCCGGGCCGCGGATGACCAGCACCCCACTCTTGCCGGTTCTGGCCTCCGCCAGCAGCCGTTCGATGTCCGCCTGTTCCCCGGCTCGTCCGTGCAGCACGGTCAGGAACCTACCGTCACGATGACTGATTCGGCTCGGGGCGGATCTCCGTAGCGTCGTGCCCGCAAGCACGTCACGACTACGAACGGACCTCCGCCATGACCACCGTCACCAGCCCCGCCCGGACCGTCGCCGACACCACGCTGCTCCGCTTCGCCCTCAAGCAGGACGCGATCGGCTCCGGCGCCAACGGCGTCGTGTACGTCGTCGCCGCCGCGATCTTCGGGGAGATGTTCGGGCTTCCCGCCGGCTTCCTCTACCCGGCGGGGGTATTCCTGGTGGCCTTCGCGTCCGCCCTGTTGGTTCTCGCCTCCCGGCCCGCGGTGAGCAGGGCCGCTGTGGGTGTGGTGATGACGGTCAACGTCGCCTGGGTGGCGGCGAGCGTGCTGGTGCTCGTCGCCGGTTGGTTCCCGCTGACCGGCCTGGGTACCGCGCTGGTGATCGCGCAGGCGGTCGTGGTCGCCGGCTTCACCGTCCTGCAGTTCGCCGGTCTACGCAGAGCCGTCTGAGCGACCATTCGGATCGTCCCGAACCACGACCGGGACCACTGGAATCGGTCTTGCGCAGGGGTGGCCACCCGCCGGGCGGCCACCCCTGCCGGCGTCAGAGTGGATGGGTGCCATGCCCTCCGCGACGGGCAGTGGCCCAGGATGCTGCCGCGCGTCGGAGTTCACGCCGACTCCGGTGGCGGCCCCGTGTAGCCGCTGTTCCAGCGGAACCGGTTGCTCGGCTGGGCGTACTCCTCGACGACGTGCGCGATCCAGCCCGCCGTCCGGGCGACCGCGAAGATCACCTCCGCCGCGCCCGGCCCCATGCCGGTCGCGTGCGCCAACGTGGCGACGGCGAGATCGACGTTGGGCAGGGCGCCCCGCCGCGACGCCGTGGCGATCAGGTCGTCGACGGCCCGCCGCAGCTCGCCCCCGGTCGGCAGCTCTGCGACGAGATCTAGCAGGGCGGCTCCGCGCGGGTCGCCGTCCGGGTACAGCGAATGCCCGAACCCGGGCAGCGTGCCGGTCCGCAGCCACTCGGCGATCGCGGTCGGCGCCCCGTCGCGCAGCGCCACCTCGATCATCCGGTGGACGCTGCTGCCGACGGCGCCGTGCATCGGCCCGTCGAGCGCGCCGAGGCCCGCCAGCACCGCCGCGTAGGGGTTCGCCCGGGTCGACGCGGCCACGCGTACGGCGATGGTCGACGCGGCCAGGTCGTGGTCGGCGAGCAGGACGAGTGCGGCGTTCAGCGACCGGAGCCCCACCGCGGTAGCCGGCGCGCCGGTCAGCCGGGGCCACAGGCGGGCCGCCAGGGCGTCGTCGGCGGGGGCCTCGCCCGCGAGGGGCAGCGCGTCGACCATGGTGGACAGCAGCGCGGGCGCGAGCGCCGTCACGGTGGCGGGCGCCAGGTCGAAGCGCAGCGGGTCCATCGCGGCCGCGACGGCGACGATCACCGGCAGCCGGTCGAAGAGCCGGGCCCGGGCGGGCAGGTGACTGCTCGCCCGTCGGGCCGTCTCGAGGGTCTCGACGGGCGCCACGAAGGGCTCGGCGTGGCGCTCGCCCGTCCAGAGCCACCGGGCGACCTCCTCGAACGGCGTCACCGGCGCGAGCTTCGCGACATCCAGTCCCCGGTAGTGCAGCCGACCGTACGCGATCAACGTGGTGGCGGTCCGCATCGCCGGCGCGGCATCGCGTTCCGGCCGGGTCGCCTGGGTGCGGGCGGCCAGCCGCTCGACGTCGGCCAGCCGGAAGCGGCTGATCCGCTCGCCGGGAACCTTGACCCTGGTGAGCAGCCCCCGGCTGACGTACGCGTAGATCGTCTCCGGCTTGATGCGCAGGCGGTGCGCCACCTCGGCGGTCGTCAGCAGCTGCTCCTCGGCCATGTGGTCATGGTCTCATGTTGACTGGATCAATGTTGACTGGCTCCCGCCGCCGGCGTGACGCTGCCCGCATGGCTGACACCATCACCGTTCCCCGCGGGCTCGCCGGCGTCGTGGTCACCGACACCACGGTCGGCCACGTCCGCGGCATCGAGGGCTTCTACCACTACCGGCAGTACTCCGCCATCGACCTCGCCGAGCGCCGGACGCTGGAGGACGTCTGGGCGCTGCTCATCGACGGCGCCCTGCCCGCCGAGCCCAAGGCGCTGCACGAGGAGATCGCGCCGTTGCGCCACATCCCACCCACGGTCGCCGCCGCGCTGCCCGACATCGCCTCGGCGTCGGCGTCGGCGGACCCGATGGGCGGCCTGCGCGCCGCGCTGGCCGTCGCCGGCCTCGCCGCCGGGGCCCGCCCGCTGTACGACACGTCGCCCGCTGAGCGTCGGGCGCAGGCCATGGCGCTCTGCGCACTGACGCCCAGCCTGCTGGCGGCGTTGTACCGGCTGCGCGCGGGTCTACAGCCAATCGATTCGCGCGACGACCTGTCCCACGCGGCGAACTACCTGTACATGATCACCGGCGAGGAGCCTTCCGAACGTCAGGCCCGGGCGATCGAGCGCTACCTGATCGCGACCGTCGACCACGGCTTCAACGCGTCGACCTTCACCGCCCGCGTCATCGCCTCGACCGGCGCCGACCTCTACGCCTGCGTCGGCGGCGCCCTCGGCGCGCTCTCCGGCCCCCTGCACGGGGGCGCCCCCAGCCGCGCCCTGGACACCCTCGACGCCATCGGCTCCGTCGACCGGGCCGACGCGTGGCTGCGCGCGCGCATCCTGAACGGCGAGCGGATCATGGGCTTCGGGCACCCGATCTACCGCACGGAGGACCCGCGGTCCCGCATGCTCAAGGGGATCGCCCAGGACCTCGGCGGGGAGCTGGTCGACTTCGCCGTGGCCGTCGAGGAGCGGGTCCTGTCGTTGCTGGCGGAGCTGAAGCCCGGCCGGGAACTGCACACCAACGTCGAGTACTACGCGGGCGTCGTCATGCACCTGTGCGGGCTGCCCCGGGAGATGTTCACGCCCACCTTCGCCACCAGCCGGGTCATCGGGTGGTGCGCGAACGTGCTGGAACAGGCCGAGGACTCGAAGATCATCCGACCGGACTCGCGCTACGTGGGCCCTCCCCCGCCGCAGCCGGTGCCGTAGAGGGTCGGTAGATCATGCCGGGGCGGGGTCGCCGGCAGGTCGGCCCCGCCGCCGGGTGAGCTCACCGGGCGGCGGGAGCGGAACCGATGTCGACCACCCGCGCCCAGTCAGGCGGCGAGGTCGGTTCGCCTTGTGCCCGTTCCGTCGTGCTGGTGTGGGAAACCTCCACAGGTCAGCAGACCTCAGGGGACATGATGGCCTCCGCAGGTTTGATCGTGATCGCCACGTTGCCACACGGGGACTCGCTCAGGACGAACACCAGCCCGTCCCGGTGAGCCGTCAGCCAGGAGTCGTCGTGAGTGACGGCCCAGCCGACGGCGGGAAGCTCGGCACGGTAGTGCGCCGCCGCCCGCTCGAACGAGACGTTCAGCAGAGTCGTGCCGCAACCGTACATGCCGGTGCTCCCGGCACCGGAGAAGCGCCAGGGATGCTCGATGTCGGCGAAGGCCGCCTGCACCGCCTGGGCCACCGGCTCCACCGGCGAGCCGGCCATCTGCGCGCGGTGACAGGATGGCAGCCGCGCCAGTTGGTCGTACCTGGCAACGGCGCCTCTCGCCCCGGCAACCAGCACGCCGCCCACGCTGAGGAGAGCCGCGGCCACCGCCAGAACCCGTACGAGCGCGGAACGCCGGGCCAGCCCGACAGCGGCCGCGGCCAGGGCACCGGCCAGCAGCAGCGGGACGGCGGCGTGCTCGAGACCGTCCACCACTCCCCTGGTCCAGGATCCGCTCGTGCTGCCGGACTCGCTCACGAACCCGAGGGTGGACAGCGTCGCAGTGACCCCGACCACGGCGGAGATCGCCAGGAGTGCCACGGCGCCCAGCCGCGCTCTGTCAGTCATCACGGATCACACACTCGGGCAACCGACGGGTGTCGTACATCAGCGATCCGGACCTCCCCGCTGCCACAGCAGCCGTCGGGCCTCTCTGGTGTCCAGCAGGCGCAGGCCCCGTTCCGCCCAGAATCTGAAGGACTCGTCGTCGCTCAGCAGTTGCGTGGCCAGCAGGTCGAGCGCCCGAGGCGAACGCGCGTCCCCGATCAGTTCCAGCAGCCAACACCGCACGCCGTGGTCGGTCTCGCGGCCGAACGCGTCCATCAGGTCGTCGACGTGCTGGCCCGCCATGTCCCGCACCAGCGCGAATCCGTCCTCCGCCGCCTGCGGATCGCGGCTCCTCATCAGGTGCATGGCGCGGCCGAACGTCCCGCCCGTCGTCCGCATGGTTCGGGCACGCTCGCGCTCGTAGTCACCGCCCACCGGGGCATCTAACCGCACGGCGGGCTGGGAACCGTCCACATCGCTCACGGTTCGGTACCCGTCGGTGGCTGAGGCGTGACGTCGATGGAAAATCCGTTGCAGCTCTTCACTGCTGGCCGGTAGCTTGCCCGCCGATGAGCAACGCAGACACGGTTACCGGGGCCTTGGACCGGATCACTGCCCACTACGTCTTCCCCGAACGAGCCGCCGAGATGGCAACGGTCGTGCGGCGGCACCTCGACGACGGTCGGTACGACAGCCTCTCGGGTCCGCAGTTGTGCACCACGCTCACCGACGATCTTCAATCGGTTTGCCCCGATCGCCACCTGCGTCTGATCTGGCACGAGCGGGCCCGGCCCGCCTGGGACCGGGCTGACGACGACGCCGGTGAGGTGGAGGCGCGGCGGGAGCGGTACCGGCTCAATGCCGAGGGCATCCACAGGGTCGAGCGCCTCGCGGGTAACGTCGGGCTGGTTGAGATGCGCGGCGTGGGCGATCCGGCCTGGACCGCGTCGGCGTACGCGGCGGCGATGCAACTCGTCGCGCACACGCACGCGCTGATCTTGGATATGCGCCGCAACAGTGGCGGGACGCCGGATTCGGTGGCCCTGTTCTGCAGTTACTTCCTGCCTGACAAGCCGGTGCACCTCAACGACATCTACGACGGCACTACCCGGCGCACTCGCCAGTTCTGGACGCTGCCGCACCTTCCCGCTCCGCGTTACCTCGACCGGCCGGTCCTCGTGCTGACCAGTGCGCAGACGTTCTCCGCCGGTGAGGAGATCTGCTACAACCTGCAGGCGCAGGGTCGGGCGACGCTGATCGGCGAGACCACTCGCGGCGGGGCGCACCCGTCGGACACCTACCAGGTGAGTCCGCATGTCGACGTTCGCGTGCCGTGCGCCCGCTCGATCAATCCCGTGACCGGCACGAATTGGGAAGGCACTGGCGTGAAGCCGGACCAGTCGTGCGATGCGGAACACGCGCGGGACATCGCGTACCGGGAGGCGCTGCGTCACGTGCTGGCCGCCACGGTTCACGCCGACAGCGAGCACCAGGTGGCGGTACGGGTCGAAGCCGAGCGGGCACTGGCCGAGCTGGAGCTTCACTGAGCCTCCCGATTCTCCGGCAGCTCCCGGGCGCCGCCCCTGCCGTCTGAGTCCGTGATCGCCGTCCGTGATCACGGACCCGGCGTTGGGCAACTTCGTCAAGTCAGCGCCGCGACAGGCGCTGCGCCGTACGCTGCCTGGGGTGAGACGGGCACGATCCCTCGTCGCGCTGGCGGCGACCCTGACCGTGGCGCTGACCGGATGCCCGGAGGCGCCCACGCCGCCGGCCGGTGAGCCGGCTCCCTCCGCCGCGGCGGCGACGACGTCCCCGTCGCGGGCCGGGCCGACCGAGATCACGTTGGCCTTCGCGGGCGACGTGCACTTCGCCGGCCGGACGGCGGGGCTGCTGGAGGATCCGGCGACCGCGTTCGCGTCGATCTCGTCGGCGCTGTCCGCCGCCGACCTGACGATGGTCAACCTGGAGACCGCGGTCACCACGCGCGGCACCCCGGAGCCGAAGCAGTTCCTTTTCCGGGCTCCGTCGAGCGCGTACGACGCGGTGAAGGCGGCCGGCGTCGACGTCGTGTCGATCGCGAACAACCACACGCTGGACTATGGACGGGTCGGACTGACCGACACCGTGGAGGCGGCGAGGGCCGCCGGGGTGCCGACCGTCGGGGCGGGCGCCGACGCGGCGGCGGCGTACGCGCCGTGGACGACCCGGATCGGCGGCACGCGGATCGCCTTCCTCGCCTTCAGCCAGGTCGACGAACTGTGGTCGCGGTGGAGAGCCACCGACGACCGGGCCGGTATCGCGATGACGAGGGACCTGACCCGGGCGGTCGCCGCCGTACGCGCCGCGCGCCAGCGTGCCGACGTGGTCGTCGTGTACGTCCACTGGGGCACGGAGGGCGACGCCTGTCCACCCGCCGACGCGCGCGCGTTCGCCGGCGAGATGGCCCGGGCGGGCGCCTCCCTCGTCGTCGGCACCCACGCGCACCTGCTGCTCGGTGACGGCTGGATCGACAGGACGTTCGTCCAGTACGGGCTGGGCAACTTCGTGTGGTGGCGCGACGACGCGTACAGCAATGACACGGGCATCCTGCGGGTCACCCTGCGCGGGCCGGACATCGTGGGGACGGAGCTGGTGCCGGCGCTGATCTCCCGCCGCACCGGCCAACCCCAGCTCGCCCGCGGGGACGACGCGGCGCGCATCCTCCGGGAGTACGCGGACCTGCGCGGCTGCACCGAACTCGCCGCGACCCCCACCGGGTAGCGCGCGCCGGCGGGGCGGCTCCGGCCGGCGAGGCCAGCCCGCCGCCGCGACCCGGTCGGGCCGATCGCACCGCCGTGTCGGCGGAGGGCAGGATAGGCGGGTGCCTGCCCCCACTGCCCCGCCGTCGGCCGTGCTGGACGCGGTGCTCGAGCGGTTGACCTACGTCAACGAGGAGACCGGCTACACCGTCGCCCGGGTGTCCACCGACCGCAGCAGCGACCTGCTCACCGTGGTCGGGGCGCTGCTGGGTGCCCAGCCCGGCGAGAGCCTGCGCCTGTCCGGCCGCTGGTCGTCGCACCCGCAGTACGGCCGGCAGTTCGAGGTCCACTCCTACACCACCGTTCTGCCGGCCACGATCCAGGGCATCCGGCGCTACCTCGGGTCCGGACTGGTCAAGGGCATCGGCCCGGTGTTCGCCGAACGGATCGTCGCGCACTTCGGCCTCGACACCCTCCAGGTCATCGAGACCGAACCCGCCCGGCTGGTCGAGGTGCCCGGCCTGGGACCGAAACGCACCGCCAGGATCACCGCGGCGTGGGAGGAGCAGAAGGCGATCAAGGAGGTGATGGTCTTCCTCCAGGGCGTCGGGGTGTCCACCTCGCTGGCCGTACGGATATTCAAGCAGTACGGCGACGCCGCCATCACCGTGGTGAAGAACGAGCCGTACCGGCTGGCGGCCGACGTGTGGGGCATCGGGTTCAAGACCGCCGACACGATCGCCCAGGCGGTCGGGATCCCGCACGACAGCCCCCAGCGGGTCAAGGCCGGCCTGCAGCACACCCTCTCCGAGGCCACCGACGACGGGCACTGCTACCTGCCCGACCGGCGGTTGGTCGCCGACGCCACCAAGATCCTCGACGTGCCCGCCGACCTCGTCACCGCCTGCCTCGACGAACTCGTCGGCGAGGAGGGGGTGGTCCGCGAGACCCTGCCCGGGCCGGACGGCGAGCGGACGTCGGCGGTGTACCTGGTGCCGTTGCACCGCGCCGAGCAGTCCCTGGCCGGGTCGCTGCTGCGGCTGCTGCACCACCGCGCGGACCGGCTGCCCCACTTCGCCGGCGTCGACTGGGGCAGGGCGCTGGCCTGGTTGAAGGCCCGCACGGGCACCGACCTCGCCCCGGAGCAGGAGCAGGCGGTCCGGCTCGCCCTCACCGCCAAGGTCGCCGTGCTGACCGGCGGGCCCGGCTGCGGCAAGAGCTTCACGGTCCGCTCCGTCGTCGAACTCGCCACCGCCAAGAAGGCCAAGGTCACCCTCGTCGCGCCGACCGGCCGCGCCGCGAAGCGACTGTCGGAGCTGACCGGTCACCCCGCCGCCACCGTGCACCGGCTGCTGCAGCTACGCCCCGGCGGGGAGGCCAGCCACGACCGGGACAATCCGCTCGACGTGGACCTCCTCGTCGTCGACGAGGCGTCCATGCTCGACCTGGTCCTGGCGAACAAGCTCGTCAAGGCCGTCCCGCCCGGCGCACACCTGCTCCTCGTCGGCGACGTCGACCAACTCCCCTCCGTCGGCGCCGGCGAGGTCCTGCGCGACCTGCTCGCCGCCCCGGCCATCCCCCGGGTCCGGCTGACGCAGATCTTCCGCCAGGCCGCCGAGTCCGGGGTCGTCACCAACGCCCACCGGATCAACGCCGGCAAGCCGCCCCTGCTCCAGGGGCTCCGCGACTTCTTCCTGTTCGCCTGCGACGACACCGAGGCCGCCGCCGCCCTGACCGTCGACGTCGCCTGCACCCGCGTGCCCGCCCGCTTCGGCCTCGATCCGCGCCGCGACGTGCAGGTCCTCACCCCCATGCACCGCGGCCCCGCCGGCGCCGCGGCGCTGAACACGCTGCTCCAGCAGCGCCTCACCCCCGCCCGCGACGGGCAACCCGAGCGCCGCGTGGGCGGGCGGGTGTTCCGCGTCGGCGACAAGGTCACCCAGATCCGCAACAACTACGACAAGGGCCAGGCCGGCGTCTTCAACGGCACCGTCGGCATCGTCACCGCCCTGACCCCCGAGGAGCAGACCCTGGCCGTACGCACCGAGGAGGACGAGAGCATCGACTACGACTTCGACGAACTCGACGAGCTGGCCCACGCGTACGCCATGACCATCCACCGCTCGCAGGGCTCCGAGTACCCGGCCGTCGTGATTCCCCTGACCACCAGCGCGTGGATGATGCTGCAACGCAACCTGCTCTACACCGCCGTCACCCGCGCCAAGCAGCTCGTCGTCCTCGTCGGCTCCCGCCGTGCCCTCGCCGCCGCCGTCCGCACCGTCGGCGCCGGGCGTCGCCACACCGCTCTCGACCACCGCCTCGCCTGAGCACCTGCGTCGGTCGGCCGGTACGACCGGCCGGAACGGGGCTCAGGACACGTCGAGGCGGAACAGCTCGGCGGCGTTGCGCCAGGCGACCCGCTCGGCCAGTTCCGGGTCGAGGTCGGCGGCGAGCACCGCCCCGAAGGCCGCGGCGGGGTCGATGAGCGTGGCGTCGGTGCCGAAGAGCAGCCGCCGCGGGTCGACCGCCGCCGCCACGGCGGCGAACCGGCCCGCCTCGGTGTGCGAGAAGCACGGCTCCAGCCAGAGCCGGTCGACCGAGTTGGCCGCCTCGATGGCGTGCCGCCAGCCGTTGGCGCCCATGTGTCCGGCGATGGCGCGCAGCCCGGGGATGTCCGCGACGGCCTGGGCCAGGTCGAGCGGCGTCGCGTCCCAGGTGTGCACGAGGGCGGGCAGGTCGTGGGCGGCGACGAGTTCCAGCGCCGCGCGGGCCTGCGGGGAGTCCGCCGGGGAGGCAGTGTAGTCGGTGTGGATCTTCACGCCGACGAACCGGCCGGTGGGGAGCAGTTCGCGCAGGTCCCGTTCGGCGTCGTCGAGGCGGCGCGGGTTGATCGTCAGGTAGCCGAGCAGGCGGTCGTTGGTCTCCAGGACCCGGGCCATCGCGCGGTTGCCGGCGGCGACGTCGTAGATGACCGCCTCGGTGGCGGAGACGACGGCGAGGTCGATGCCGTAGCGGTCCATCACGGCGAGGTTGGTGGCGACCGCCCCGACGTCCATGCTGAAGAACCAGGGTCCCCAGTGGGCGTGCACGTCGATGATCATTCCTGGCCCTCCAGGATCCGGCGGGCGTTGCCGCCCGCCACGGCGGCGATCTCGGCCGGCCCGAGGCCGCCGCGGGCCAGCCGCAGTCGCGGCACGACCGGTTCGTAGAACGGGGTGCGGGAGCCGTAGAGCAGGCGGTCGACGCCGACGTGGGCGGCGACGGTCTCCAGCGCGTCGGGCGAGTTGAGCAGCCGGGTGGAGGTGTGGAAGCCGGGCTCGTCGCGGGCGGCCACCACGAAGTCGCCCAGGTGGTAGAAGTGCGTGTCCAGGAAGACCACGGTGGCGCCGCGCAGCGGGCGCCAGAAGCGGCGGACGTCCCCGCCGGTCAGGATGACCAGGCCGGCCTCGGCGGCCCGGCGGGCCACGTGCCGCACGGACGGGAAGTCCGGCTCGACGCGCTGCTCGTCGGGGAAGAGCCGCACCGCCCGGAAGCCGCGCTCGGCGAGCCGGACGACCTCCCGTTCGGCGCCGAGCGGGTCGCGCAGGTCGAGCGCGCCGACCGGCAGCACGGTGGGCCCGGCCAGGGCGGCGGCCTCGTCGTTACCGCTGGCCACGTCGAACAGCGCCGCCCGGAGGCTGGCCACGGCCGCCCGCGCGACGCCGTTCGCGCCGAGGGTGGCCGCGACGTCCCGGGGGTCGCCGGAGGGGCCCGGCCGGTCGGCGTAGCGGCCGACGAGGACGTCGACGTCGAAGGTGACCGGCGGCAGGTCGGCCGCGACGAAGGGGTTGCCGCTCACCGCTGCCTCGCCACCGCGAGCACGAGGTCCCGGTCGCCGTCCGGCAGCGCCGGGGCGTACGGGTCGACCGCGTGGGAGGCGGGGATCCGCCCCTCGTCGGCGGCGATCTGGAGCATGCGGAGCACGTACCCCTCCATCGGGTCGGTGAAGGTGACCTCGGCGAGCCGGTCGAGCCGGGCGGAGGCCGCGACGAAGTCGTCGTGCTTGCCGTCGGCGTACGCCCGCAGCACGGCGGCGGTGACCGGCACGGCGGCGGCGGCGAGGCCGACCAGGGCGGCCTGCGCGCCCCACATCAGCGACGGCCCGAACATCCGGTCCTCTCCGGTGACCGCCAGCCGGTCGGCCCGGTGCGCGGCGGCCAGGGCGGCCTGGCAGGCGAGCGCGTCGTGCAGCCGGGCCACCTTCACCCCGGCGACGCCCGGGTGCTCCAGCAGGGCGGCCAGCCGCGACGCGGAGTACGGCCGGGTGTAGAGGTCGAAGGCGAGCATCGGCAGGCCGGCGGCCTGCCAGATGGCGTCGTGGTGGGCGACCGCGTCGCCGTCGACGGGGAAGACCAGGACGCCGGCGGCGCCGAGGTCGGCGGCCCGGGCGGCCTGCGCGGCGACGTCGTCGGTGTGCTCCCCCGGCCGGCCGCCCACGCCGACGACCACCGGCACCCCGGTGTCCACGGCGTGGCGCACGACCAGGTCCCGGGTCGCCGGGTCGAGGTGGGGGCCGCGGCCGGTGTGGGCGCAGACGGCGAGGGCGTCCGCGCCGTCGGCGACCACGCCGCGCAGGTAGCGGTCGAGCACCCCGGCGTCGACCGTCCGGTCGGCGTCCATCGGGGTGGCGGTGGCGGCGACGAGTCGCCAGCGCAGCCGGTCGCGCAGCGCGGCGGCGGCCGGCGCGATCACGGGGTCACCGCAGCCCGGACCGCCCGCGCGATCTCGTCGACGTGTGCGTCGGTGTACCGCTCGTTCCAGTCGATCACCAGCAGGGTCTCCGCGATGAGCCGCTCGGCGACCGGGAACGCGCCGGGCCCGTAGGCCGGCAGCCGGTCGGCCGGCGGCACGGTCAGCGGGAAGCGGGAGGTGCCGTAGACGGGGGCCTCGGTCAGCGCCGGGGCGCAGTGCAGCGGCTGCTCGAGGTAGCCGGCGCGGGCGGGGATGCCGGCGGCGGCGAGCTTTCCGGCCACCTCGTGGTTGGTCAGCGGCGGGTCGAGCACGATGGGGAACAGCCACCAGGCGTGCGCGTCGAGGTCCGCCGGCAGGCGCACGCCGGGCAGGTCGGCCAGCGCGGCGGCCAGCCGGCGGGCGGTGCGCCGCCGGTCGGCCAGCACCCCGGGCAGCTTCGCCAACTGGGCGCGGGCGACGGCGCCGGCCAGTTCGGTCATCCGGTAGTTCAGGCCGAGGCCGACGTGCCGGCGGGCCTCGTCGCGCGGCCAGCCCTTGTCGGCGAAGAGCCGCATCCGGCGGGCCAGCACGGGGTCGTCGGTGACGGTCAGGCCGCCGTCGCCGCAGGTGATGTGCTTCCACTGCTGGAGGCTGAAGCAGCCGATCGCGCCGGCGGTGCCGGCGAGGGTGCCGTCCGGGTAGCGGGTGAGCCACGCCTGGGCGCAGTCCTCGATCAGCGGCACGCCGGCGGAGTCGGCGACCGCGCGCAGGTCGGCGGCCGCGCCGAACAGGTGCACCCCGAGGATCGCCCGGGTGCGCGGCCCGATCGCGGCGGCGACCGCCGCCGGGTCGAGATTGCCGGTGTACGGATCGACGTCGGCGAACACGGGCACGGCGTTCTGCGCAAGAATGGGCGCGACCGTGCCGAAGTCGCTGATCGGAGACGTGATGATCTCGTCGCCCGGGTCCGGCGCGACGGCCGCGACGGCGAGGTGCAGGGCGGCCGTCCCCGAGCTGGCGGCCACGGCGTGCGACACTCCGTGGAGGTCGGCCATCTCGCGCTCCAGGGCGCGGACCTCCGTGCCCCAGACCGAGCTGAGCATGCCGGACTGGAGCACCCGATTGACGGCGGCCAGCTCCTCCGCACCGATCGTCCGGCCGCTGGCGTCGGCCATGCTGGGGAACGACACGCACCCTCCAAGGGCTTTAGTAATACCGGACCTGACCGTAATGTTGTGTCGCGAACAATGCAACCCTGACAGGAGGCAGCGGTGACCATTGAGATCGGGGTCGTCGGTCCGCACGACCTGGTCGACGACGTGGCCGCCACCTGCGAGGAGCAGCCCGGCGTCACCGCCAGGCGGCTGCACTACGACCACGAGTCGCAGGCACCGGCGATCGTGGAGGCGCACGCCGGCCAGGTCGAGGCGTGGCTGTTCACCGGCGTCGTGCCGTACACCCTCGCCCGGGAGGCGAACCTGCTGCACCGGCCGGCGGTCTTCGTCGACTACACGGGCGCGACCCTGCTCCAGGCCGCCGTGCGGCTGCTGCGCGACGGCCGCGACGTCACCCGCATGTCGATCGACACCGTCACCGGCGCCGACGTCGCCGGCACCTTCGGCGAGGCCGACCTGCCGGTGGACCGGGTCCGGTCGCTGCCCTACCGCAGCGGTCTGAGCTCCGACGACGTGGTCGCCTTCCACCGCCGGCAGCGCAAGGCCGGCGCGGACGTCGCCGTCACCTGCATCAGCTCGGTCTACGAGGTGCTGCGCCACGAGATGCCGGCGTTCCGCCTCGCCCCGTCGAACCACTCGGTGCGCGCCGCGCTGCGCCAGCTCCTGCTGCAGGTCGGCAGCCAGGCCCAGGAGGACGCCCAGATCGCGCTCGGGCTGGCCAACCTCTCCGACGGCGACGACGGGCTGCTCAAGGAGGTGGCCGGGCTCGGCGGCACCGTCGCGCGCTTCGCGCCCGACACGTACCTCATCGTCACCACGCGCGGCCCGCTGCACGACGCCACCGGCGGGTTCACCGCGCTGCCGATGCTGCGCCGCCTGGCCGACCGGCACGAGACCGTGCAGATCGGGTTCGGGCTGGGCCGCAGCGCCGCCGAGGCGGAGAACCTGGCGCGCCGGGCGCTGAGCCGGGCCCGTCGGGTCGGCCCCACCACGGCCGTGCTGTCGCTGCGCGGCGAGACCGACATCGTGCTGGAGTCCACCACGCCGGCCCCGCCGCCGGCGGAGGTGAACCTGGCGGTCATCGCCCAGCGGGTCGGTCTGTCCGTGCCCACCCTGCTGCGGCTGCGCGAGGTGCGCACGACGGTCGGCGACGAGCCGCTGACCAGCCGGGAGGTCGCCGACCAGCTACGGGTGCAGCAGCGCACCGCCCGGCGCATGCTGCACCGCCTGGAGCTGGCCGGCCTGGCCGAGCGGACCGGGAACCTCGCCTCCGGCACCAGCGGCCGCCCGCTGACCCTCTACCGCCTCACCCTCTGACGCGTCTGCGGTGCGCGCCCCGCGGGGCGCGCACCGCAGTCCTCGGCGTCAGGCCAGCCAGGTGTCGAGGTGCTCGGCGACGAAGTCGTCGTCGCGCAGGTGCGGGTACGCCTGGTGCACCCGGTCCAGCTCGGCCATCTGCCCCGGCGACAGCTCCTCGGCCGGGTCCAGGCACCAACGGCCGGCCAGCAGGCCCTGCCGGCGCAGCACCTCGTGGATGCCGGGGATGCAGCCGTGGTAGCCGTTGGCCGAGTCGAAGATGGCCGCGTTGGCGTCGGTCAGGTGGCCGTCGAGGGTGAGCAGCCGGCGCAGCGCGGCGTCGTCGCCGGAGCGGGCCCGGCGGGTCTCGTCGAGCAGGGTCGCGGCGGTGTTCGCCCAGACGGCCCACTGGCCGAGCAGCCCGCCGACGAACTCGACCTCGACGGCCCGACCGTCCACGACGACCCGGTGCGGGGCCACGAGGTCGGCGAGGATGTGGTCGTCGTTGCCGGTGTAGAGAGCCAGGTCGCCGTTGCGGCCGGCCGCGACCACGCCGTGCAGCACGTCCAACGTGCGGTAGCGGTCGAAGGGCGCCACCTTGATCCCGACCACCGAGTCGATGGCGGCAAGCCGGGCCCAGAACTCCCGGGACAGCCTCCGCCCACCGACGGCCGGCTGCAGGTAGAAGCCGATGACCGGCAGCACCTCGCCGACGGCGCGGGCCCGCTCGACGAGGGCGTCCTCGTCGAGCGGCGCGTACGGCGACAACAGCACCAGGTCGTAGCCGAGCGAGGCGGCCAGTTCCGCCTCGGCGACCGCCTGGGCGGTGTCCCCGCAGGCGCCGGCGACCAGGATGGCGTCCGAACCGGCCGCGGTCTCGGCGGCCAACTCCAGCACCGGGGCGAGGAGTCCGACCTTCGGGTCGTGGATGGCGAACTGGGTGGTGTGCACGCCGACGGCGATGCCCCCCGCGCCGGAGGCCAGGTAGTAGCGGGTCAGCGCCCGCTGCCGGCGCTCGTCGAGCTTGCGGTCGGCGTCCAGGGCCAGCGGGTGCGCGGGGATGGCGCAGCCGCGCTGGAACCGGGCCAGGGCCGAGGTCTGTCGGGTGCTCGATGCGGTCAACACGGTCTCTCCTAGAACTTGCCGTCGCGGGTCTGGAACCCGGTCGGCTTGCCGAGCAGGGGCTGGCCGTCGGCGACCCAGTCCGCCGTCAGATCGATCAGCTCGGCGACCGACACATCTGGGTAGCCGAAGAGCCGGTGGCAGAGCTGGGCGTTGGACAGCAGCGCGGTCGGCGCCTCGGTGCCGGTGAAGACCGGCTCGCGGCCCAACCGGGCGGCGAGCGCGGTGGCGACCTGACGGATCGAGACCAGCTCCGGCCCGGTCAGGTTCAACACGAACGGCGGTGTCCGCGTGTGGTGCAGGGCGCGCAGGGTGACCTCGTTGGCGTAGCCCTGCCAGACGATGTTGGCGTGCCCCATGGTGAGGTCCACGGGCTCGCCCGCGTGCAGGGTGCGGGCGATGTCGACGAGGACGCCGTAGCGCATCTCGACGGCGTAGTTGAGTCGGATCAGGGCCAGCGGGGTGTCGTCGCGCAGCGCGAAGTGGGTGAGGATGCGCTCGCGGCCCAGGCAGGACATGGCGTACTCGCCGACCGGCTGGACCGGAACCTGCTCGACGCAGCCGCCGGAGGTCACCGGGACCAGCGGGTAGACGTTGCCGGTGCTCAGCGCCACCAGGCGGGATCCGGCGAAGCGCTGCGCGACCCGCCCGGGCAGGTAGGTGTTGGTGGCCCAGGTGGCGTGCTCCCGGCCGGAGGTGCCGAACTTCGCCCCCACCAGGAAGACCACGTTGGGCGCGTCGGGCAGCGCGGCCAGCGCCGCGTCGTCGGTGATGTCGGCCTCGACCACGACCGCGCCCTCGTCACGCAGGGCGTCGGCCAGCCCCGCCTCCGAGAAGCGGGACACGGCGATCACCCGGGCGCCGGTGCCCGCCGCCGCCACGCCCCGCAGGGCCAGCCGAACGAGGCTCGGCCCCAGCTTGCCGCCCGCCCCGAGGATCAGGATGTCCCCGTCGAGCTTTCGCAGATCGTCCACCAGGACGTCCCGCGGGCGCGAGAGCCGCTCCTCCAGGTCCGCCACCGTACGCATGCCACCACACCCCTTCCGAAGTAACGGTCATGACCGTAACCTCCGGCCGGAGGGGCGTCAAGGCACCCGACGCGTGGATCGGGTCGGCGGGTTCAGGCCACGGCACGCGCCGAGGTGAGAACGTCCAGCACGGCGCGGGTCTGCGCCCACGGCACCGGGCTCGGCGCGCCCCGGACCATGCTCACGAACGCGTCGATGGTGGCCCGGTAACCCAGCTCGTCGGCGCCGCCGCGCAGCACGACCCGGCGCTCCCCCGCGGCGGTGTGCACGGTGACCTCGTACGCCTCGCCCTCGCTGACCCCGAGCACCTCCACCGTGCCGGGCACCCCGTCGTCCCACTGCACGGCCAGCAGCCCGGTGTCCTCCGAGCGCAGCCCCCGGTGCCGGCGTACGGTGCCGGCGGCGCCCACCAGCCGCACCGCCGGCCCGAGCAGCGCGACCAGCAGCTCCACGCCGTGCAGCCCCATCATGACCAGGGTGCCCCCGCCGACCGCCGGGTCGTCCTGCCACGGGTTGTAGCCGGTGGCCCAGAGCCCGACGTCGTGCCGGACCGTGGCGCGTACCGACAGCACCTCCTCGCGCGGCACGTCGAACGCGACGAACTCCGGCGCGAAGCGCAGCACCGAGGAGGAGAGCACCAGCTCCGGGGCCCGCGCCACGACCCACTCCAACCGGTCGAGCTGCCCGACGGTCGCGGCGGCCGGCTTGTTGACGAAGCACGGCAGCTTGCGCTCCAACACCTGCGCCAACGCCTCCGGCACGTCCGAGGTGGGGACGGTGAGGACCACGCCGTCCGGGTCGGTCGCCAGCAGCCCGGCCAGGTCCGGCGCGACCGCCGCGTCCGGCTGCTCGGCCCGGAACCGTGCCAGCCGCTGCGGGTCGGGCTCCCACACCACGAGCTCCGCGTCGTCGCGCAGCGTGCGGGCGTCGGTGTAGGGGTGACTGGTGGCCAGTCCGGCGAGGGCGATGCGCATGAGCGCAGAGGCTACTCATCCGGGCTGCCGCCGCGCCAGGGCAGGTCAGCCCTGCTCAGCCTGTTCGCTCGAGGTGCTCCGGCCGCACCTCGTGGCGCAGCTGCTCCCCGCGTAGGAACCGGTCGATCTCGGCGATGACGATGTCGGCGGCCCGCCGCCGCGACCCGACCGTCCCGGCCGCCTCGTGCGGGGTCAGCAGCACGTTCGGCAGCCGCCGGAACGGATGGTCCACCGGCAGCGGCTCGGCGTCGAACACGTCCAGCGCGGCGTCGATCCGCCCGGAGCGCAGCACCGCCAGCAGCGCGGCCTCGTCGACCAGCGCCGAGCGGGCCGTGTTGACCAGCAGCGCGCCGTCGGGCATCAGGGCCAGTTCGCGCGCGCCGATCATCCCGACGGTCTCCGGCAGCACCGGCGCGTGCAGGGACACCACGAGGCTGCGGGCGAGCAGGTCGTCGAGCGCGACCCGCTCGACCCCGAGCGCCGCGGCCTCGGCGTCGGACAGGTACGGGTCGGCCACCAGCACCCGCGCCCCGAGCGCCCGCACCAGGCCGAGATACGCCCGGCCGGTGCGGGACGCCCCGACGACCCCGACGACCGCGCCGCGCAGTTCCCGCCGGGGCGGCGCCGCCTTCGCGGTCGCCCAGTCGACCCCGGTCCGCAGCGCGTGGTCGAAGCGGTGCAGCCGGTGCAGCAGGGCGAGGGTCAGCGCGAGCGCCTGCTCCCCCACCGCGTACGCCATCGCCTCGCCGGCCTGGGTGACGCGGACACCCCGGGCGAAGCTGGCGGGGGTGACGAACGGTTTGACGCTGGCCCCGGTGTGCGCGAGCAGCCGCAGCCGGGGCGCGGCGGCGAGCACCGCCGCCGACAGCGGCGCGGTGCCCCAGCCGGTGACGACGACGTCGGCGTCGCCGAGCAGCCGGGCGAGCACGGTTTCGTCGCCGACGTCGGCGCCGTCCGGCGGCTGCCGCAGCTCACCCAGCCCGCGCAGCGCCGCCCAGCCGTCCGCGTCGAAGAACAGGTCACGAACGTCCGGTCGGGCCGCCACCGCGATGACGCTCACCGGATCACCGCCAGGATGCCCCGTCCTTCAGGGCGGGGAGGGATGGCGGACGCGTTGTCAGCCACGACTGTCCTTTCTGGTAGGACTGGTTCTGTGCGGACGGCGTACAGGTGTCGGGCGTACCCGACGCCGGAGCAGGCGGAGGTGCTGAACCGCACGTTCGGATGTGTGCGTGTCGTCGGTGCCGTTGCAGCAGACCCTGCGGCACCAGCAGGTACCCGTCGTCGAAGACGTGTTCGGCGTGCGGGCACCTGCTCGCCCAGCTTTCCCTCGGCACACGCCACTGGACGTGTCCGGGGTGCGGCACCCGGCACGACCGGGACGTCAACGCCGCCAAGGGGGAGGATGTCAACCCTTGATTCCCGTGGTGGCGACGCCCTCCTGGAAGTAGCGCTGCCCGATCAGGTACGCCATGAAGATCGGCACGAACGCCACGACCGACCCGGCGAGGATCATGTTCAGCGCCACGTTCTCCTGCTGGAGCGAGGCGATGCCGGTGGTGAGGGTACGCATGTCGAGGCTCTGCCCGACGATGAGCGGCCACAGGAAGTCGTTCCAGTGCCACAGGAAGACGAAGACGCCGAGCGTGGCGAGGATCGGCTTGATCAGCGGCAGCACGATCGAGACGTACACCCGCCACTCGGAGCAGCCGTCGAGGCGGGCCGCCTCGAACAGCGAGTCGGGCAGTGAGGCGATGAACTGTCGCATGAGGAACACCGCCTGGGCGTTGGCCAGGGTCGGCACGATCATGCCCCAGTACGTGTCCACGCCGTTCATCTTGGAGATGATGATGAACGTCGGGATCATCGTGACGTGGTACGGCACCATCAGCATCGCCAGGAACGACCAGAACATGGTCTCCTTGCCCGGGAAGCGCTTCTTGGCGAAGGCGTAACCGGCCATCGAGGCGAACAGCAGCACGCCGACCACGGACACCACCGAGTAGATGATGGTGTTCCACATCCAGCGCAGCACGCTCTTGGCGCCGATCACCTGGTCGTACGCCTCGGTGGAGAACGGCCACGGCAGCAGGCTGTCCGGGAAGGTGACCGGTCCGGTCGGCTTGAACGACAGCACGACCATCGCGTAGAAGGGGAAGAGCGTCACCGCCGCGCCGACCACCAGCAGCGTGGTGCGGCCGACCACCCAGCCCTTGCCGGCCCGGCCGGGCCGGTACGCCCGCCGGGCGCCCTCCGGCGGTGCCGGCGGGGTGGGGACGGCGGTGGCCGGTGGCGTGATCGTGTCCGTCATTCTTCCCTCCCGAGGGTCAGCCGCTGGATCAGCGCCACGATGATCGTCAGCACGAACAGCGCGACCCCGACGGCGCTGGCGTAGCCCAGGTCGAAGTACTTGAAGCCCTGGTCGTAGAGCAGGTAGACCAGGCTGTAGCTGGACCGCACGGGGCCGCCGCCGGTCATCACGTAGATCAGGTCGAAGACCTGGAACGACACGGTGGTCTCGATGATGGCGACGAAGAACAGGGCGGGCCGCAGCTGGGGCAGCGTCACGTACCGGAAGCGCTGCCACGCCGACGCGCCGTCGGTCAGCGCCGCCTCCTCCAGCTCCGCCGGGATGTCCTGCATCCGGGCGAGCAGGATCAGCATGCCGTAGCCGAAGCGGGACCAGACCGACACCAGCACCAGCGCGGGGACCACCAGCACGCTGTCGGCGAGCCAGGAGCCGGCCGGCAGGCCGATCGCGCCCATCGCCCGTGACCACGGCCCGTCCTCGGCGAAGACCCAGGTGAAGACCACGCCGGCGAGGACCAGGCTGGTCACCACCGGCAGGAAGAAGATGGACCGGAAGAGCTTCGCGCCGCGGAAGGCACGGCGGGTCAGCAGCGCCATGCCGAGCGAGGCCAGCATCGACAGCGGTACGGACAGCACGGTGAACAGCACCGTGACGCGCAGCGCCGTCCAGAACGTGGGATCGTCGACGAGCCGGCGGAAGTTCTCCAGCCCGACGAAGCTGGTCTCGCCGCCGATGGTGTAGTCGGTGAAGCCCAGGACCACCCCGGCGATCGCCGGCCCGAACCGGAAGACGACGAAGAGCAGCAGGAACGGCAGGACGAACAGCAGCGCCGTGCCGGCCTCACGGGCGGAGGGGCGGCGCAGGCGTACGCGCTGGCGGGTCCCCGGTAGTGCAACCATCTGACAACCTTTCTCGGCGGCTCGCGGTGGGCGCGCGTGCGCCCACCGCGAGCCGCGCCGGCACTATCCGAGCAGCGGAGTGGCGGCCTTCGCCGCGTCCTCGAGCGCCTGGTCCACGGACTTCTTGCCGAGCAGGGCGGCCTGGATCTCCGGGGAGAGGACGCCCTGGACGTCGCGGGCCTTCTCGTGCAGCGGGCCGACCGTGCTGGTGGCCACGTGCTTCTCCTGCTCCCCGAGGACGGGGTCACCGGCGTACAGCGGACCGCTGGACTTGCGGGGGGAGAACAGGCTGGCGCCGAGGTCGTACTTCTTGCTGTTCTCGGCGTTGGTGGCGAAGGCCAGCCACTTGCCGGCCGCCTCCTTGTCCTTGGAGGTCTTCAGCATCGACAGCGAGCCGACGGTGCCGTAGCCGATCTGCTTGGTCTCGGTGAAGTGCGGGACGACCTGGATGTTCTCCTTGCCCCAGAACTTCTCGATCTCGGCCACCGGCGTGTACCACGTGCAGCCGACCTTGTTCTGCGCAACGCGGGTCTGCTCGATCGGCGGGACGGTGGTGAGCATGGACTTGTCGACGTAGCCGCCGTCGACGAGCTGCTTGAGGAAGTTCAGGGCCTTCTTGCCGGCCTCGCTGTTGAAGGCGACCGACTTGCCGTCCGGGCTGAACACGTCGCCGCCGGCCTGCCAGAGCAGCGGGTAGAAGGTCTGGTTCAGGGTCTGCTTGGCGTCACCGGCGTACGAGACGATGTCGTAGCCCTTGGCCTTGAACTTCGGGGCCAGGGTGAGCAGGTCGTTCCAGGTGGTCGGGTACTTCGTCTCGCCGACGGCCGCGAAGACCTTCTTGTTGCAGATGGGCGTGGAGGCGCTGGTGAGGATCGGGGCGCCCATCATCTTGCCGTCGATGGTCACCGACTGCACCACGTTCGCGTGCAGGTCGCTCTTGGTCGCCTCGTCGAGGTACTTGTCGGCGGGCTCGATGTTGCGGGCGTACTTGGGCAGCTGGTCGGGGATCAGGTAGACGATGTCCGGCCCCTTGTTGCCCGCGATCGCGGTGGCGAGCGCCTGGTCGCGGTTGGCCCAGGGGAAGATCTCGACCTTGACGTTGATGTCGGGGTTGGCCACCTGGAACGCCTTGATGGTCTCGTCCCAGTGCGCGCGGTGCTTCGCCTCGTCGAAAATAGCCGGATATGTCCACATTGTCACGGTCGCCTTGCCGGAGTCACCGGAGCCGGAACCGCCACAGCCCGTAGCCGCGAGCGCGGCGACGGTCGCCACCGCCACGGCCGACAGGCTCTTCCGAACACGCATCTCGCATCCTTCCGGGGGAGTCAGGTTCGCAGTACATTAACTTACGGTCCGGGCCGATACTAGAGCCCGTATGTACCGAGGTCACATCGTTACTGTTCGTGTGAATGCCTGAACAGATCGATCCAGAACCGTAATAGCGAAGGATCCCGATGACCGTCACCCTCGCCGTCGTCGGCGCCGGCAGCCGCGGCAGCACGTACGCCGGATACGCACTGCGCCACCCCGAGCAGGCCCGCGTCGTCGCGGTCGCCGAACCCCGGCCCGCTCACCGCAACGCGCTCGCCGACGCCCACGGCGTCGCGGCGTCCGCGTCGTTCGAATCCTGGCAGGACCTCGCCGCGCAGCCTCGACTGGCCGACGCCGTCGTCCTCGCCACCCCCGACCGGGAGCACGCCGAACCGGCCGTCCGCCTCGCCGACCTCGGCTACCACATTCTGCTGGAGAAGCCGATCGCGCCCAGCGAGGCCGAGTGCCATGCCGTCGCCGAAGCGGCCGAGCGCACCGGCGTCCTGCTCGCCGTCTGCCACGTGCTGCGCTACACCCGCTACACCGACGCGGTGAAGCGGCACGTCGACAGCGGGGCGCTGGGCCGTGTCGTCGGTGTGGAGCACCTGGAGCCGGTCGGCTGGTGGCATTTCGCCCACTCCTACGTCCGTGGCAACTGGCGCCGCGCCGAGGACTCCTCCAGCAGCCTGCTCGCCAAGTGCTGCCACGACCTGGACTGGCTGCGCTACGTCGTCGACGACGTCCCGACGCGGGTCAGCAGCGTCGGCGCGCTGCACCACTTCCACCCCGGCAACCGGCCGCGCGGCGCCGCCGACCGCTGCCTCGACTGCCGGGTCGAGTCGACCTGCCCGTACTCGGCCGCCCGCTTCTACCGCGCCTGCCTGGCGGATCCCGACCGGCACCAGTGGCCGCTGTCGGTGGTGACCCGCGACCTGACCGAGGAGGGAGTGGACGCCGCGCTCCGCGACGGACCGTACGGGCGGTGCGTCTACGGCGGCGGCAACGACGTCGCCGACCACCAGAGCGTCACCGTCTCGTTCGCCGGCGGCGCGACCGCCACCCTCACCATGAGCGCCTTCACCCCCGGCGGGCACCGGCGCACCCGGATCATGGGCACCCACGGCTACCTGGAGGGCGACGGCGAACAGGTCAGCGTCACCGACTTCGTCACCGGCGAGACCGTCACCACCGACACGCGGGGCGGCGGGGCGGACGCCGGCTCCGGCCACGGCGGCGGCGACATGGCGCTGATGGCGGCCTTCGTGGAGGCGGTGGCCACCGGCGACCGGTCCCGGATGCGCTCGGGGCCGAGGGAGTCCCTGGACAGCCATCTGATGGCGTTCGCCGCCGAACGCAGCCGGCTCGCCGGCGGCGTCCCGGTGGCGCTCGCGCCCACCGGCTGACCGAAGGCGCGCCCTCCCGGGCGTCGGTCTTCGCGGCACCGGGGTGGCACGCGGCCCGCTCCTCCCCTACGCCCTGCGCACGCCACGATCCGGCGGCAGCGCCAGCATGCGCGCTGTCGCCGGGCTCGGCGGGATGCCCAACTCCTGCCGCAGCACCCGTTGACAGCTGGCTTGCAGCCGGCCGACCCAGCCGCTCGGCCTCGTCGCGCCAGCGGCGCACCGCCCGGAGCCGTACGGCTGTCGAAGGCCACGGGACGACCGGAAACCTCGGCACTTGTCTCCGCTGTTTGGTAAGTCTAGGCTTACCGTTCGTGGAGACTTACGGTTGGGATGCCCTCGGCCTCCTCGGCGACCCCACCCGACGCGCGATCTTCGAGCTCCTGGCCCGCCGCCCGCGCTCCGTGGGCGAGCTGGCCCAGCAACTGCCGATCAGCCGCCCGGCGGTGTCCCAACACCTGCGGGTGCTCAAGAACGGCGGTCTGGTCGTCGACCAGGCCGACGGCACCCGTCGCATCTACCGCCTCAACCCGGACGGGCTGGCGGCGATGCGGGCGTATCTGGACCGAGTCTGGGACGAGGCGCTCACCGCCTTCCAGAAGGCCGCCGAGGCGGCCCCCGCCGATTCCGAATCCGAACAGGAGCAGTGATGGACAACCCTTCCGCGATCCCCGCGATCCGCCGGACGATCACCGTCAGCGCACCCGTCGAGCGCGCCTTCCGCGTCTTCACCGAGTCCATCGGCACCTGGTGGCCCGCCGGTTACCACATCGGTCGCGCCGAGTTCGCCGAGGCGGTGCTGCAACCGGGCGCGGGCGGGCGGTGGTTCGAGCGCGGCACCGACGGAAGCGAGTGCGACTGGGGCCGCGTGCTCGCCTGGGAGCCCCCGCACCGACTGCTCCTGACCTGGCAGATCAACGGCGAGTGGCAGTACGACCCGGACGACGGACACGCCAGCGAGATCGAGGTGCGGTTCACCGCGGCCGGGCCCGACCAGACCGTCGTCGAGCTCGAACACCGCCACCTCGACCGGCTCGCCAACGGCAGGGCCATGCACGACGCGGTCGGCGGCGACGGCGGCTGGACCGGCGTCCTCGAGGGGTACGCCAAGGTGGCGGCGAGCAGCGCCTGAAGCCCGTCACCCCCTGCTCGTGGATCGACGTGGGCGGCCGCCCGGCCCGGACGCCGCCCCCGGCCCGGCCGTTTGCCGCGCCGGCACCCGGGTAGACGGCGCTACCCGTCGGAGAGGGAGGCCCGGAAGGTGGACAACAGCGAGTTCATCGACTCGGTGGCGAAACGCCTGCGCACGTCGCCCGAGCAGGCCACCGCCATCACGCGCGCCACGCTCACGACCCTGGCGGAGCGGATCGACGGGGGCGAGGCGCGGGACCTCTCCGCCCGGCTTCCCGACGAGCTGCGGGCCTACGCGTTCGCGCCCAGGGACAAGGCCCAGCGCTTCGGGATGGACGCGTTCGTCCAACAGGTCAGCGGGCGGGCCGAGGTCGACGGCACGACGGCGAAGGCCGGCATGCGGGCGGTGTTCGACACCCTCCGCGAGGCCCTCCCGCCCGGCGACTACGACGACGTCGTCACCCACCTTCCCGCCGAGTTCTGGGAACTCACCGACTCGGCGGGGCGATACGACGGCGGGCGCGGCCGCTAGCGGGCGCACCAGGGGGTCGGCCACGGGCTGCGGCGAACCGACGCGGGCCGGTCAGCCGGTCAGCTTGGCGGTCAGCTCGCGGACCACGTCGACGAGCAGGTCGATGTCGCCCTCGGTGGTGCGCCAGTTGACGATCGCCGGCCGCAGCGCCACCCGCCCGTCGTACCGGGTGGTGCCGACGTAGACCCGGCCGTCCGCGAGCAGCGCGGCGCCCAGCCGCCGGTTGAGGTCGTCGAGGGCCTCTCCCCGCATGCCGGGCGGGTTGGCGCGGAAGCAGACGATGTTCAACGGCACGTCGGCGAGCCGCTCCAGCTCCGGCGCCTCGTCGACCAGCCCGGCCAGCCGCTGCGCCAGGTCGAGATGCCGCTCGACCATCGCCCGGTGCCCGTCCCGGCCGTACGCGGCCAGCGTCGCCCAGATCGGCAGCGACCGGGCCCGGCGCGACGACTCCGGCCCGAGCAGCGCGTAGTCCGGCCCGCCGGACGGCACCCGCAGCGCACTGCCCTCCCCCGGCAGGTACGCCGCGCCGGGCATGCCGAACGCCGCCGGCAGCCGCGCCGGGTCCTTCAGGAACGCGAAGCCGCTCTCGTAGGGCACGTTGAGCCACTTGTGGCCGTCGCCCGCGATCGAGTCGGCCCGCTCGATCCCGTCCACCAGGTGACGGGTGCGCGGGGACAGGGCGGCGAAGATGCCGAACGCGCCGTCGACGTGCAGCCAGGCGCCGTGCCGCTCGGCGATGTCGGCCAACTCCGCCACCGGGTCGAAGTCACCGGCGTTCACCTCACCCGCGCTGGCGATCAGCACCGCCGGGGCGTCGATCTCGGCGAGCCGGCGCTCCAGCGTGGCGAGGTCGACCCGGCCCACGCCGTCGCGGGCGAGGACCTCGACCGAGTCCCGCCCGTGCCCGAGCAGTTGCAGGGCCTTGCGGTCGCTGGCGTGCACGTAACCGCCGGAGAGCACCGGCATCCGCGGCAGCCCGGCCAGCCCCCGCGCCGCCACGTCCACCCCGTGCCGTTCGGCCCACCAGTGGGTGGCGGCGGCGAGCCCGGTGACGTTGGCGAAGGTGGCGCTGGCGACCAGCGCACCGCCGAACCGTTCCGGCAGGCCGAACAGCTCCCGCAGCCAGGTCAGCGCGATCGTCTCCGTCTCGGCGGCGAGCGGGGACGAGGCGCGGAACGCGGCGTTCTGGTCCAGCAGCGCGGCGGTCCAGTCGCCGGCCAGCGCCGCCGGGGTCGCTCCGCCGATGATGAAGTGGAAGAACCGCGGCCCCGCCGAGTGCGTGGCGGCGGCCGTACCGACCCGCAGCAGCCGGCGCACCGCGGCGGCGGCGCCCTCGCCCCGCTCCGGCAGCCCCCCGTCGCCGGTCGGCCGCCACAGCTCGCGCAGCAGCGGCTCCGTGCCCGGGTCGTGCACCAGCCGGTCCGTCAGGGACGACAGGTAGGGGGCGGCGGCTTCGTACACCTGGCGCAGCACGGCCTCGGCGTCGCCGTCGCGGAGCGGGTCGGTCATCGGTGGTGGCCTCCTCACCGGTCGTCGCCGGGGCTGGTCGGTGGCCTGCTCCGCCCCGCACCCCGGGTGGCCCCACCCTGCCACCCGGCGCCGGCCACCGCGCCGGCCAATTCCGGCGCGGTGGCCCGGCCACACCGCACCCTACTTCCGGTGGGCCGCGAACATCGGACCCGCGCTAGGCAAACGGGGCCGGGCTCGATAACGTGCCCGTAACCCCGCTGGTAGTGAAGGTGTCCTGCGACGCGATGACCACAACGATCGAGCCCGCGCTCGTCCGCCGGGCCGTCCAGGGCGACCGGGCAGCCGTCGCGGCCCTGCTCAGCGACATCCGTCCGGGGCTGGTGCGATACTGCCGCGCGCGACTGGGCCGGATCGGCGGCGCGTACGTGACCGCCGACGACGTCGCCCAGGAGATATGCCTCGCGGTGCTGCGGGCGCTGCCCCGCTACCGGGAGCAGGGCATGACCTTCGCGGCGTTCGTCTACGCCATCGCGGGGCACAAGGTGGCCGACGCGCAGCGCGCGGCCCTACGGGCTGCCTCCGTCGCCGTGACCGACACGCCTCTGGACCAGCCCACCGCCGAGCCCGGGCCGGAGCAGCAGGCCGTGGCCACCGACCTCGCCCGCCGGCTGTCGGTGCTGCTCAACCGCCTGCCGGACACGCAGCGGGAGATCGTCGTCCTCCGGGTGGCGGTCGGCCTCTCCGCGGAGGAGGTCGGCACGGTCGTCGGCATGTCCGCCGCCGCCGTCCGGGTGAACCAGTCCAGGGCCCTCGCCCGCCTCCGCACCCTGGCAGGCGACACACTCGACGAGGTGGCGGCATGAGCGAGCAGACCCGCTACGGCGGCGAGGAGCCGGACCTGGCGACGATCGCCCGGGACGACGAGCTGCTCGACGCGCTCGGCCGGGGCGAGCCGGGGCCGGCCGGTGACGACCTCGCCGCGATGCTGGCCGGCTGGCGGGGCGAGGTCGCCGCCGACGACCACGCCCTCAGGCCCGCCGTGGAACCCGTGTCCGCGAGGAGAGCCGGGCCGGCGCTGCTCGGCCCGGGGGTGCTGCGTCTCGCCGCCGCCGTCGTCGCGGTCGCCGTCATCTCCACCGGGCTCGGCGTCGGCAGCAGGCACGCCGGGCCGAGCAGTCCCCTGTGGTCCCTGACCAGGGTGCTCTATCCGGAACAGGCGGACGTGCGGCTCGTCGAGGACACCGTCCAGCGCGCCCGGACCGCCGCCACCGCAGGTCGGGTGGACGAGGCCCGGGCACTGCTCGCGCAGGCACGGACGGAGCTCACCGCGGTCGACGACCCGGCCGCCGCCCGCCGCCTGAACGCGGAACTCGACTCCCTGCAACACGCGCTGCTCGACACGGTGGCGACGCCCGGCACGCCGTCGACG
Organism: Micromonospora sp. NPDC000121; assembly: GCF_042899165.1. NCBI lineage: Bacteria > Bacillati > Actinomycetota > Actinomycetes > Micromonosporales > Micromonosporaceae > Micromonospora > Micromonospora sp. NPDC000121. The sequence goes on along the minus strand of NZ_JBIAZP010000003.1, from coordinate 100,909 downwards.
GGCGTCTCGCGCCCGGTGCCCGCAGGTGACGGTGGGCCGGCGACGCCCGCCAGGCCCGCCCCGCCGCAGCCCGGGACACCCACGCCCGACGAATCCCCCGCCCCCGGCCTCGTCGTCCCCCTGCCTGGACTGCCCACGCTGCGGCCGGACCCGGGTCCGCCCACGGGCCTGCCATCCCTGCCCGAGCTGCCCCTCCCCGTCGGCCGAATCCCGGGCTAGGCCCCGGGACGAGCGGCGGTCGTACCCGCTCGCACGCGCCGACGATCGCGGCGTCGGGTAGCGGCGAAGTGGCGGGCTCCGGCCAGCGTGCGCTGGCTGACGGCGATCTCCCGGACCGGGCAAGAGAGCAGTCCCGGTTTGCCCTGTGCGATTCGTCACACCGTGACGCTGTTACGAATCGCGGCGCCGCGCCGACAACAGTATGGGGAGTGCCCTCGTTCGATGGCGGCCCTCGACCACTGTGCACTACCGAGGATGGGGTGATCCCGTTGCTGCCTGACCCGCACCCTGACCACACCGCCCGGCTGCCCGGCCTGTTCCGGGCGGTGGTCGGCGCGATCGACGAGGCAGACTGGGACTGCACCGTGTCGTCCGAGGGCCCGTTCCGGGTGGGGGACGTGCAGCGGGAGGTGGTCCAGGTGTCGGCGTGGAGCCAGACCGGTGATCGACTGTGGGCGGTCTTCGTCGCCGACGCACCGCCCGGCCGGCCGCGTCCGCCGTTCGCGCCGCTGCACGCGCTGGTCGGGCAGGGCGTGGGCGCGGCCACCGCCTCGGTCACCGACGCACTGGCATTCGTACGCGGGCATCCCCGCTCCGGGCCCCCCGAGCCCGCGCCCGATCGGCCGCGCGCGCCGCGCACCCCCGCCGAGCGGTCCTGCCCGGCGGCCAGGCCGACGCGGCGGCGCTCCTCGCCCGGTCCGCGGAGCGGGGGCAGCACCTGCACGAGGTGATCGACTCCGCCGCCGAGACGCCGCACGGGCCGCCGTTGTAACGGGAAGGGCCGCCAACCGCGCTCACCTATTGACGAGCCTGATCAGATCTTGATCGAGCGTGGTCGGGGAGGAACGATTCGAGGCAGCACGGAGACACCACGGACAGGCCGCACGCCCGTGCGGGGCACCGGTGGCACAGCGAGGGCGACCGGAGGGGCACATGCAGGGTGAGCTGCAGCGCATCGTCGACGCTCTCGCCGCCCACGTCGGGCGTCCGGCGTTGATCGAGGACCGGCGTCAGCGCCTGGTCGCCTACAGTGAACACACGGGTTTGATGGACGACGTCCGCAAGGCGTCGATCCTGCGCCGGCAGACCACGCCCGAGGTGATGGCCTGGTTCCGCGACGTCGGCATCCTGGAGGCCCGGGAGCCGGTGCGCACACCGCCGTCGGCGGAACTCGACCTCCTGCCCCGGGTCTGCGTGCCGGTCCGGCACCAGGACCTGCTGCTGGGTTTCGTGTGGTTCATCGACCCGGACGGCACCATGACCGGTGCCGACATCGAGGCCACCGGGCTGGTGAGCGAGCTGTCGCTGGCGCTCTACCGGGAGAACCTGCTCGGGGAGCTGGCCTCCCGACGCGAGACGGAGGCGGCGCGCACGCTGCTGTCCGACAGCGAGGCGACCCGGGACCGGTCGGTGCGGGCGCTGCGGGAGGCCGGGCTGATCGTCGGGGACGGCCCGGCGACCGCGCTCGTCGCGCAGCTCGTCACGCCCGGCGGCCAGGCGCCCGACGAGGCGGCCCGCCTCGCGCTGGAGCAGGCGCTGGTCAGCACCCGGCGTTGGATCGGCACCCGGGAGGCGCTGCACGTGGCCCGTGACGACCACGGCGTGCTGCTGCTCTGCGGCGACCGGGGTTCCGGCCGCCCCTCCCCCGAGGTCGCCGCCAAACTCCTGGACGACAACCTCCAGCAGGCGATCCGTGGGCTCGCCTCGGTCGAGCGCACCGTCGTCGGCGTCGGGCAGGCGCGCCCGGGCCTGGCCGACGCCGTCGGGTCGTACGCGGAGGCGCTACAGTCCGCCCGGGTGGGCGTCCGGCTGCCCGCCCTGGGCCGCGTGGTCTCCTGGTCCGGCCTGGGCATCTACCGGGTGCTGTCGCGGCTGGACGACCGGCACCTCGACATCGCCGACGTGCACCCGGGGCTGGAACGGCTGCTCCGCGAGCAGGCGAACCCGGTGCTGCTGGAGACCCTGGAACGCTATCTGGACCTGGCCGGCAACGCCCACGCCACCGCCGAACAGCTGCGGCTGCACCGCACCACCCTGTACTACCGGCTGCAGCGGATCGAGGAACTCGCCGAGACCGACCTGAAGGACGGCAACGAACGACTCTGCCTGCACCTGGCGTTGAAGCTGAGCCGGCTCACCGGCCACTACCGCCCGGCGGGCTGAGGCCGTCCGCCAGGTGCCGAGGCCGAGCTGGGGCCGGCCGGCGGGCTGAAGCCGCGCTGAGGCCGAGCAGCCGGGCTGAGGCCGAGCGGCCACCGGCCCGCCGGGACGCGGACGGCTCACGACGGGCGGGACGGGACGCCCGGCGTACCGCGCGTCCCGTCCCCCGGGTCTCGCCTACAGGCCGGCGCGCACGGCCGCCGGCCGGCCGCCGACGACCGGCAGCTCGATCCGGCTGCGGTCGAAGTGCACGGTGATGTCGGCCCGGTTCTGCTTCGCCCGGCTGCTGTAGCCCGAGTACGACCCGAGCAGGACCACGCCGATCTGGTGACCGGTGTCGAAGACGTAGTCCTCGGGGAGCAGCCGCACGTCGACCGCGTTCTTGGCGCCGGGCACCAGCGGTGTCGACGTGGTCAGCGAGGTGAGGTTGAGGCCGTCGACGATGCCCTTGGTCACCAGTTCCTGCGGGTTGCTGGCCACGGTCTTCTCCGTCTGCCGGTAGCAGGCCTCCTCGGCGTGCCCGCCCCAGGTGGCCTCGCCACCCCAGCAGTCCTGCCCGGCCAGGGTGCGGATGCCGTCGCCGGAGGTGCTGAACCTCGGCCGCGTCCCGTAGTCGACGAGCAGGCCGGCGAAGCTGGTGTCCGTGCCGTCGACCGACGCGTTGATCTTCACCACGGGCGAGCCGGAGACGTGCAGCGGCGCCCGCAGCGGCCCGGACAGGAACACCAGCCGGTTCTCCGTGTTCGCCAGCGGGTCCGACGGGTGCCGGATGGCGTTGGTCTGGCTCATCGAGGGCGTGTCCTGGAACGTCGCCGAGGCGTTGCCGGGGTGCGGGCGCACCGACAGCCCCCCGGTTGCCCCGTCGACACCGGGCTGCAGGAACACCTGGGTCGGGTGGGCGCCCGGCAGCGGCCAGGTGGGGTGGGACTCCCAGACGTCCGGTGCGCGCTCGACGTCGACCGCGGGTTCGGTCATGATGCCGTTGTCGATGCCGTGCAGCCAGTAGTCGAACCACCGGTGCAGCGTGTCCACCCACCTGTCGCGGCGGAAGTCGAACGGGTCGACGTGGCCGGTGCCGGTCAGCCAGAGCTTGCGGGGGACGTCGTGCTCCGCCAGCGCGTTCCACCAGGTGCTGAAGTGGTCCGGCCGGACGTTGTTGTCGTTGAGGCCGTGCACCACGAAGACGCTGGCGCGCACCTGGCCGGCGTGTGGGACGTAGTCCCGCTCGGCCCAGAAGTCGTTGTAGTCGCCGGTGACGTCGTCGACCCCGTCGCCGAGCCGGTTCCGCACCGGCGCGCAGTGCGCCCTGCGGTCGGGGTCGGTGACGGTGTTGGCGAGGCTGCCCGAGTAGTTGTTGGCCCGGGTGACCAGGCCGTTGCTGCGCGAGTAGTCGTACCAACTGGAGATGGCCGAGATGGGCACGATCGTGGCCAGCCCGTCCACCCCGCCGGCCGCGGCCGCGTTGGCCAGCGTGCCGTCGTACGACTTGCCGATCATGCCCGTGCGGCCGTTGTGCCAGTCGGCGACGACGGCGCGGCCAGCGGCGTCCCGGCCGGGGCGGCGGCCGTTGAGCCAGTCGATCGCCGTCGGCGCGCTGACGTTGTCGGCGCGGCCGCCGGTGACCGGGCAGCCGGTCGAGTTGTTGGTGCCGATCATGTCGAGCAGCACCACCGCGTACCCGCGCGGCACGAAGTAGTTGTCGTAGTACAGCGGCCAGCGGTCGTTGAGGCCGTCGCCGTCGAGGTCGGCCTTGCACTCCCCCTCGTTGCCCCGGCACACGGTGGAGTAGTAGGGGCTGGCGTCCATCACCACCGGCACGCGCAGCCCGTCGTCGCTGGCCCGGGGCCGGATGATGTCCATCGCGACGACGTCGCGCGCGCCGTCGGCGTCGGTGTCCACGTCGGAGGTGACGAAGACCCGCTCGCGGATCGCGTCGCCGTAACCGAACACCGGCTGGGTGACCCCGCCCTCGACGACCGGCCCGAGGCTCTCCGCCGCGGGCCGCGCCGTCGCGGTGGTCGCCGGCAGGCCGACGGCCACGGTCGCCGCGACCACCACCGCCGCCCGCCACCAGGTTCTCGTGGTTCGCATCGCGCTCCTCCCGTTCCGGCACACCCGCCGTCGGTCCGCCGCGCTCCGGCGGAAATACCAGCAGGTCGCCGGGCCGGCAGCGTGATCGAAGCGTACGAATGGAGGTGCGGCCGGTCATCGGACACGTGTGGCACGCGTGCCGCCCCGGCTCCTACGTCTGTCGCAGGCCCGCCACGCCTCGCGCCCGGCGGCTACGCGTACGACAGGCGTAGGAGGCGGCGGCACGCGATTCCAACAGGTGCCCGATGACCGGACGGCGCGCCGGCCATAGGTTCGGCGACGTGCGGATGTCGGGTCGCGCCACGATCCCGCGGACCATCGGGCGTTTCGTGGTACCGGCCCTGTTCGCGGCGGTGTTCGCCGCCCCGCTGTGGTTCATGGTGGTCGGCTCGCTGCGGCCGGCCGGCCTGCCCCCGCCACGTACGCTCGAACTCTTCCCGCCCGAGCCCACGCTGGCCGCCTACGCCCGGCTGCCCGAGCTGATACCGCTGTTCCGCTACCTGGCGAACTCGGCCCTCGTCGTCGCGCTCGCCGTGCCGGTGACCGTCGCCGTCGCCTCCCTGACCGGCTTCGGGCTGCGGCTGCTCGCGCCGACGGCCCGCCGGCGGGTGGTCCTCGGCCTGCTGGCGGTGCTGCTCGTCCCGGCGACGGCCGTGTGGGCGACCCGCTTCGAGCTGTTCCGCCTGGCCGGGGTGGTCGACACGTACGTCCCGCTGCTGGCCCCGGCGGTGCTGGCCGGCAGCCCGTTCCTGGTGCTGCTCTACGCCTGGAGCTTCGGCGGGGTGCCGGAGACCCAGCTCCAGGCGGCCCGGCTGGAAGGCGCCGGGTGGCTGACGGTCTGGCGCCGCGTGGCGCTGCCCCAGGTGCGCCCCGCGACCCTCGCCGTGGCCGTGCTGGCCTTCACGTTCCACTGGTCCAACTTCATCGACCCGCTGTTGTACCTGCACAGCGGCGACCGGTACACCTACCCGCTCGGGCTGCAGTTCCTGCGGCTGTTGAACCCCACGGACTGGCCGCTGCTGATGGCCGGCTGCGTGGTCGCGACCGTCCCGTGCGTGCTGGTGTTCCTGCTGGCCCAGCGGATCCTGCTGCACGACGATCCCCTGGCCGCACTGAGATCTGGAGGACGCAGGTGACGAACACCCGGGCACGGCGGTGGACGGCCCTGGTCATGGCCGCCCTGCTGGCCGGCTACACCGCCGGCTGCGGCGGCGGTGACCGCGCCGACGACGCGGCAGGCATCACCGTCGTGCTGTTCGGCGATGCCGAGGAGGTCGCCGGCTACCGCACCATGGTGGCCGCGTTCGAGGAGGCCAACCGCGACGTCGACGTCAACCTCTCCCCGGTCGCCAGCCAGGACGAGCTGATGGCCCGGCTGACCACCTCGTTCGCCGGCGGCAAGCCGCCGGACGTGTTCCTGCTCAACTACCGCCGCTACGGGCAGTTCGCCGCGCAGGGCGCGATCGAGCCGGCGCAGTCCTACCTGGAGCGCAGCACCGTGCTCAAGGAGAGCGACTTCAGCCCGCAGGCGCTGGACGCCTTCCGCTTCGACGGCAGGGCCCTGACCTGCCTGCCGCAGAACCTCTCCTCCCTGGTCGTCTACTACAACGCCGACCTGTTCGCCGCCGCCGGCGTGCCGCTGCCGAAGGCCGGCTGGACCTGGGACGACTTCCTCGCCGCCGCCCGCGCGCTGACCCGCGACGGCCGCTACGGGGCGGGCGTGGAGCCGTCCGTCCCCCGGCTCGCGCCGTTCGTCTGGTCCAACCGGGGTGAGCTCGTCGACGACCCGGCCCGGCCCACCACCCTGACCCTCACCCGCGACCCGGCCACCCGCAAGGCCGTCGACTGGTTCCTCGACCTGCAACTGCGGCACCACGTCGTGCCGCCGGACGCCGAGGAGCAGAGCGAGTCGAGCGAGGCCCGGTTCCTGCGCGGCACCCTGGGCATGTACCTCAACAGCCGGGTGGCCGTGCCGACGCTGCGCACCATCGACGGCTTCACCTGGGACGTGGCGCCGCTGCCGGTCGCGCCGGGCGGGGTGCCGGCGTCGATCCTGCACAGCGACGCCTACTGCATGGGCGCCGGCCTGCCCGACCACGGCGACGCCTGGCGGTTCATCGAGTTCGCGATGGGCCCGGCCGGCCAGCGGATCCTCGCCGAGTCCGGCCGCACCGTGCCGTCCCGGCTCGACGTCGCCAACTCCCCGGTGTTCCTCGACCCGGCCGAACCGCCCCGGTCGTCGCGGGTCTACCTCGACGCCGCCCCCCACCTGCGCGCCACGCCGCGCACCGCCACCTGGTCCCGGGTGGAACGGGAGGCGGGCACGCTGCTGGAGGAGGTGTTCTACGGCCGGGTCGGGCGCGAGGAGGGGCTGCGCCGGCTGGAGGAGCAGAGCCGGCCGTTGTTCGCCCTGCCGGTGGGGGCGGGCGGGTGACCGGACGCGGGGCGATCCGGCTGGAGTCGCTGACCAAGGCGTACGGGCGGACGACCGCCGTCGACGGGCTCGACCTGGACGTGCGGGCCGGGGAGATGATCACCCTGGTCGGGCCGTCCGGCTCCGGCAAGTCCACCGTCCTGCGGCTGATCGCCGGGCTGGACACCCCCGACCGCGGTCGGGTCCTCGTGGACGGCCGGGACGTCGCCCGGGTGCCGCCGCACCGGCGGGCCGTGGCGATGGTCTTCCAGGACTACGCCCTCTATCCACACCTCACCGCGCTCGGCAACCTGACCTTCGGGCTGCGGGTGCGCCGGGTCCCCCGCGCCGAGGCCGAGCGGCGGGCCCGCGCCGCTGCCGAACGCCTGGGGATCGCCGACCTGCTCGACCGGCACCCCGACGAGATGTCCGGCGGGCAGCGCCAGCGGGTCGCCCTGGCCCGCGCCCTGCTGCGCGAGCCCAGCGTCTACCTGCTCGACGAGCCGCTGGCCAGCCTGGACGCACCGCTGCGGTTCGCCACCCGGGCCGACCTGCTCGGCCTGCACCGCGACCTCGGCACCACGACCGTCCACGTCACGCACGACCAGGCCGAGGCGATGACCCTCGGCGACCGGGTGGTCGTCCTGGACGGCGGCCGGGTGCGGCAGGTCGGGCCGCCGCAGCAGGTCTACGACGAGCCCGCCGACACCTTCGTCGCCGGCTTCCTGGGCAGCCCGCCGATGAACCTGGTGGCCGGCGGCGGCGCGCTGGGCGGCCAGCCCGGCGTGACCCTCGGCGTACGGCCCGAGGACCTGACGCTCGACGCCGACGGGCCGGTCGAGGCGACCGTCGAGGCGGTGGAGGCGCTCGGCAGCGAGGCCGTCCTGCTGACCCGGTGTCCCGACGGCACCCGCCTCGTCGTGCGGACCGGGCCACGACCGGGCGTACGGCCGGGCGACCCGGTGCGGCTGCGCCCCGACCCGGACCGGATCCACCGCTTCGACACCGCCACCGGGCGGCGCCGGTGAAGGCGGTCCGGGCCGGCCGGCAACTCACCGCCTGGGCGTTCCTCGCCCCGTACGCCGTGGCGGTCGCGCTGCTGGTCGCGCTGCCGGCGCTGCTCAACGTCGGCTACGCGTTCACCGACCACACCGGGCTGACCCGGGACCCGCGGTTCGTGGGCCTGGCCAACGTACGCCGGATGCTGGCCGACGGCTTCCTGCTCGACAGCGTGCAGGCGTCCCTGACGCACGTGGCGCTGGCCGTGCCGGTCCGGCTGCTCGCCGCCGTGGGGCTGGGGCTGCTGCTCGCCGCGCCCCGGCCGGGCGGCCGGTGGTTCCGGGTCGCGGTCTACCTGCCGACGGTCGTTCCCGACGTCGCGCTGGCCGTGCTGTTCCTGTGGGTGCTCAACCCGCTCTACGGCCCCCTCAACCAGGTGCTCGGGCTGTTCGGCCACCCGGGCTTCACCTGGCTCTCGGACCCGACCACGGCCCGGGTGGCGGTGGTGCTGATGCTGGCGTTCCCGATCGGCGAGGGCTTCGTCGTCGTCCTCGCCGCCCGCCGGATGCTCGACGGCCGGCTCTACGAGGCGGCGGCGTTGGAGGGCTGCGGCCCCCTCGGCCAGTTGCGCCGGCTCACGCTGCCGCTGCTGGCTCCCGTGCTGGTGCTGCTGGCGGTCCGCGACACGATCCTCACCCTCCAGGTGAACTTCGTCCCGGCGTACGTGCTCACCGACGGCCGGCCCGCCAACGCCACGCTCTACCTGCCCGTCTACATCTTCGACCAGGCGTTCGAGTTCTCCGGCTTCGCGTACGGCGCGCTCATCTCGACCATGCTGATGGCGCTCACGGCCGCCATCATCACCGCCCTGCTGCTGATGGTGCGACGCTGGCGGGTGCTGCGGTGAGGTGGCATCCTGCTGCGGTGAGACTCCGGGTGTTCGCGGTCGCCGCCACGGTCCCGCTGCTCGTCGCCTGCGGCGGGACGGACGCCCCGCAGGCGTCGGGGCGCGGCCCCGGGATGCTGGCGAACCTGCCCAGTTGCGACCGGGTGCCGCTGGACTCGGAGCCCGAGGTCGCCGCCGAGGTCACCGGCCTGGTGCTGCCCGACGGCGCGCGGGTCACCTCGGTGGTGGCCCAGGGCGCCCTGACGACGGTCGAGGCGACCGTCCGGATGACCCCGCTGGACGTACGCGCCCACTACGAGGGCCGCACCGACGTCGAGCTGCTGCGCGTCGAGGACGAGGTCTTCGAGGCCGAGGTGCTGACCCGGGCGCAGCAGCGGCGGATGTACCTGCGGGCCGGCGCGCTGTGCGCCGACGGCACCACGCTGACCGCCGTGGTGGGGCCGGACTCGGAGGACGCGGGGCTGCCGGAGTTCCAGCGCGGGTAGTGACCGAGCTCGACAGGTGTCCTAACCCGACGAGCGGAATCCCAACAGTTGCCTGGTGACGCCGGTCACTGCGATCTCTAGCGTGCGACAGACGACTGGTTCCCGGTCGCACCCGCACGTGGACGGGAGACACCGCATGAGTTTCACCCTCGTCCGAGGTAGACGCGCCCTGCCGGTGGCAGCCGCCTTGGCGCTGCTGACCGCGGCCGCGTTGACGACCTCGACACCGTCGGCCCGCGGCGAGGAGTCGCTGGCCACCAGCAGTCCCACGGGGCCGATGGAGCTGCCCGCCGAGTGGATGACCGCCCAGCGGCTCAGCGACGGCAGCACGAGCCTGTCCGCCGCCAGGTACGCGCATGCCCGCGGCGAGGCGAACCAGCTCGCCGCCCGCACCCGTAGCGTCTACCGCGACCTCGCCGGGGAGCAGTGGCGCTTCTTCGGCCCGAGCAACATCGGCGGCCGGGTGGTCGACATCGCCGTCGACCCGCAGGTCGCCAACCAGGTCTTCGTCGCCGCCGCCTCGGGCGGCATCTGGCGCTCCGCCGACGCGGGCGCCACCTTCGAGGCCGCCTGGCCCGACGGCGGGACGCAGAGCATGGGCGCGGTCGCGATGACCACCGACGGGGTGCTCTTCGCCGGCACGGGCGAGGCGCAGCCGGGCGGCGGCTCGATCACCTTCGGCGGCGACGGCGTCTACCGCTCGCGGGACCGGGGCCGGACGTGGCAGCGCGTCGGCCTGGCGAACAGCCACGCCATCGCCCGGTTCGCCATCGACCCCGGCAACCAGGACCGGATCTTCGCCGCGGCCGCCGGCAACCTGTTCGTGCCCGGCGGCGAGCGTGGCGTCTACCTCTCCGAGGACGGCGGCGACACCTGGCGGCAGGCCCTCGCCCCGCCGAACGCCACCACCGGCGCCACCGAGGTCCTCATCGACCCCGAGAACCCCAACCGGGTGTACGCGGCGATGTGGGACCACCTGCGCGAGCCGCACCAGCGCACCTACGGCGGGCCTGGCTCCAGCCTGTGGCGCTCCGACGACGGCGGACGGACGTGGGAGCGGATGACCACCGGGCTGCCCACCGACGCCGACCAGGGTCGCTGGGGTCTCGCCCTCGCCCCGAGCGACCCCGACCGGCTGTACGCGTATGTCGGCACCGCCCTCGGCCCGTTCCGCGCCTTCTACCGCTCCGACGACGGCGGCGACACCTGGACGCAGACCCCGGTCAACGCCAACCAGGCGTCCCAGTCCACCTTCAGCTGGTGGTTCGGCAAGCTGTTCGTCGACCCGGCCGACGCCGACCACGTGTTCCTCACCGGGGTGAACCTGCGCCGCTCGACCGACGGGGCGCAGAGCTTCGGCAACGTCGGCGGCGTGCACGCCGACCAGCATGTGCTGCGCTGGGACCCCAAGGTGCCGGGCCGGGCCTACCTCGGCAACGACGGCGGCTTCTACCGCTCCGACAACAACGGGGTGAGCGGCTGGGTCAAGTCCACGTACGAGCCGTACACCCAGTTCTACACCGTGGACGTCGCGCAGACCGACCCGGCGCTGAAGGTCGGTGGCGCCCAGGACAACGGCTGCAACCGCGGCTACAACGGCGTGGGCGGCCCGTGGAACGCCATCGGCTGCGGCGACGGCCTCCAGGTGATCATCCACCCGGAGAACCCGAACATCGTCTTCGGCTGCAGCCAGTACGGCTCCTGCTACCGCTCGGAGAACGCCGGCGCCGCCCCGCGCCAGTCCATCGGCCCCGGCCAGACGACCTCGGACCGGCGCAACTGGCTCACCCCGCTGCAGTTCGACCCGAGCGACCCGGACGTCATGTACTACGCGGGCAACATCGTCAACCGGTCGACGGACAACGGCCGCACCTGGACGGCGATCAGCCCGGACCTCACCGGCGGCGGGCCGAACGACCCGTCGGGCTACCCGTGGGGCACGATCACCACGATCGCGGCGGCCCCCACCGACGGCGACACGCTCTACGTCGGCACGGACGACGGCAGGATGTGGTGGACCCACGACCTCGGGGGCACCTGGACCCGGGTCGACCCCGCGCAGCTGCCCGGCACGTGGGTGACCCGGGTGGCGGTGCACCCCACGGACGCGAACATCGCGTACGCCACGTTCTCCGCGTTCCGTTCCGGTAGCGACCGCGCGCACGTGATGATGACCCGCGACGGCGGCCGCACCTGGACGGACATCGGCCGGGGGCTGCCCGACGCGCCGGTGAACTCGGTGGTGCCGACCGCCGACGGGCTGCTGCTGGTCGGCACCGACGTCGGGGTGTTCGTGTCGGCGTGGAACGGCGGCGAGTGGGCCTCCCTCGGTGGGGAGTTGCCGGCGGCGGCCGTGATGTACCTGCGCTACCACGAGCCGACCCGGCAGCTCACCGCGGCCACGTTCGGCCGGGGCGTCTACGACCTCACCGTGCCGCGGTGCCCGGCAGCGTCGACCGCGCTTCCGCTGCGCGAGCCCGGCGCCGGCGTGGTCGGCGTGCTCGCCTCGTGCCGCGCCGCGTGACCCGCTGAACACGGGGCGGGGGCGCGGCGCACCCCCGCCCCCGGACAGGACAGGGGCCTCCGCCGAAGATGGCGGAGGCCCCTCGTGCTGCCGTCAGGCCGGGCCGGTCAGCACCAGCCGCTGATCGGGCCGTTCACGCCGGTCCACAGGTAGGCGTCGGAGACCCAACTGCCGTCGCTGAGCCGGTTCCACAGCGAGGTGGCGCCGTACCGGCCGGTGTGGGTGGTGCCGTTGGCGGAGCAGGAGACGGTGACCGTGGCGCCGTCGGCCACCGAGCCCAGCACGGCGTAGCCGGTGCCGGGGCCGGACCGCCGGGTCAGCGAGCCGCCGCCGTTGGCGTCGACGACCGCCTGGTTGAAGCCCAGCGCTCCGTAGTTGTAGATCGCGCTGCCGGCGCCCCGCCAGGTCGAGCCGTGGCGCGCCCCGCCCTGGTATGCCGAGGCGCCGTTCTCGAACACCCACTTGCCGAGGCCGTGGCCGGCGATGGGCACGTAGGCGCTGTTCTGCCGCAGCCCGAAGTGGACGTGCCGGCCGTACGCGGCCCCGCCGCAGGTGACGTCGGTGCCCGTGTAGCCCAGGTAGGCGCCCTGGCCGACGGCGGCGCCGTTGACCGAGATGCTGCTCCACAGGTGGTAGTAGTCGGTGGAGTAGCCGCGGTCGTGGATCACCCGGATCCACCCCCGGCACATCGTGTACGCCGTGCCGCCCCGGGCCGCGCGGACCACCTGGTCGCCGCCGGCGAGGTCGATCGAGCTGTACGGCGACTCGTAGCCGCCCCAGCCGTGCGGGCCGCTGGTCAACGTCCAGGTCTGGCCGACCGCGAACGGCAGGGCCATGCCGGTCCGGTAGTCGCCGCCCGCGTACATGGTGCTTGGGGAGCGGGTGAAGACCTCCTTCTCGTGCGCGCCGACCAGGGGCGACTCGGCGGCCAACTCGCCGAACTCCGCCTCGCCGTCGAAGCTCACCTGCCACCCGCCGGCCTCGGCGTGGGCGATGAAGATCGCGCCGGTCGGATGGACGTCCTCCTCGTGGCCGGTGAGGGCGACGGCGGTGCCGAAGGCCCAGCGGCCGCTCTTGCGGGTGACGGTGACCCGCGTCTCGGGTGTGTCGGCGTGCGCCTCGTCGTGTGCCTCGGCGGCGGCCCGGGCCTGCCCGAGCAGCTTGGCGGTCACGGCCTGCTCGACGCTCGGCCGGACGGGGTCCGGCGTGGGCGCGGCGGCGTGCGCAGCGGTGCCCGCGACCAGGAGTTCCGTCGCCAGGAGGGCCGTGGCGACGCCGACCCATCGTCTGATCTGCACCATTGACGACCTCTTTCAAATAGAAGGGCATCGCTATGTGGTGCTGACGATAGACAGACACAAGAATATTGTCTACGCGTTGACACTCTGGCAATGAAGGTATGTTTCGTGCCGCCGTCCGCCGGCCGCCCCGCCAGGGCGGCGCGACGGAGCGGCCGGCGGACGGTCAGGCGATGCGGCGGATGCGGCGGACGGCCAGTAGGAGCAGCAGCGCCGCGAGCGCGACGAAGATGCCGGTCTCGATGCCCTGGAACAGCCAGAACCGGCTCTCGGGCTGGTAGAGCTGCCAGTTGTAGGCGCCCGGCCCGAGGCCCAGGTCGGCGCCGCAGGCCCGCCCGCTGGGGCCGGTCGCGCCGGGCGGGCAGACCACCTGCGCGTTGGGCGCGACGAGTTTGCCGGAGGCGTCGTGGACGCCGCTGGAGAGGATCCAGTCGCGTCCCCTGGTAGCGGGCTCGCCGGTCGAGCCCTGCACCGGGTAGGTCAACTCCCGGGCGGGCAGGTAGCGGGGCCTGGCCAACGCGGCCAGGGCGACGCGCAGGCCGAGGAAACCGACCAGCGTGCCGGCCATCGCGGGCACCGTCCGGGGCCAGACGGCGCCGGCGAAGACGCCCAGCGCGACCGCGAAGAGGGTGTAGCCGATCGGCACCATGCCCTGCATGTCGAAGAAGAACAGGTCGAACCGGCTCTGCCGCCAGCCCTGGTTGAGCGGGGTGAGCCACCAGGACATGCCGAGCCCGTACGCGACGGAGACGAGGAGCGCGGCGGCTCCCACGAAGCCGAACTTGACCAGCGCCCAGCGTCGCCGGCTGACGCCCTGGGTCCAGACGAACCGGTGGGTGCCCTGCTCGACCTCCCGGGCGATCAGCGGGGCGCCCCAGAACAGGCCGACGAGCAGCGGCAGCACGAGGAAGAGGATGCCCGCCAGGCTCAGTGTGCCGAACTGGTCGTAGAACTGGTTGAAGGCCCGGTTGCAGGTCTCGCCGAGCCCGGGAGTCGGGCCCGGGTCGCCCGCGGCGACGCACTCCGGCAACCCGTAGTCGTCGAAGGCGTTGCGCATCGCCAAGCCGCTAATGATCATGAACGCGCCGAGGACCGCGAGCCCGCCCAGGGCGAACAGCGCCTCCCTGCGGTGCTGCCTCCAGGTCAGCCAGATCATGCCGGCACCCCCCATTCCTCGTGGCTGACCTGCGCGTCGCCGTCGGCGAGGTAGGCCAGGATGACGTCCTCCAGGGACACGTCCCGCACGCTCCACCGCGGATCGGTGACGGGCCCGTCGGCGCGCACCAGCAGGGTCGACTGCCGGTCGGTGTGGCTGGCCCGCACGACGTCCGCGACGCCCGGGATCGACTCGCCGCCGTGCCGGGGGCCGATCAGGCGCCGGTGCGCGGCGACCAGGTCCTCGACCGCGCCGGCGAGCCGGACCTGGGCGGCGTTCAGCACGATCAGGTGGTCGCAGACCCGCTCCACGTCCGCCAGCAGGTGCGAGGAGAGCAGCACGGTGGTGCCGGAGTCGGCCACGCTGCCCATCAGGGTCTGGAGGAACTCCCGCCGGGCGAGCGGATCGAGGCTGGCCACGGGCTCGTCGAGCAGCAGCAGCCGGGGTCGCTTGGCCAGGGCGAGGGCGAGCGCGACCTGGGCACGCTGCCCGCCAGAGAGCTTGCCGACCGGCTTGTTGGGCGGGATGCCGAGATCTGCCAGACGGGTACGCGCCATCGCCGCGTCCCAGCGGCGGTTCAGCCTGCCGCCGGCCGTGATCAGTTCGGCGGCGGTGAAGTCCTTGTACAGCGGCGTGTCCTGGGCGACGAACCCGATGTCGGCGAGCGCCGCCAGGTTCTCGTAGGGAGGCGCGCCGAACAGCCGGACCGCGCCGGCGTCGGGCCGCAGCAGGCCCACCGCCAGGTGCAGCAGCGTGCTCTTGCCCGCCCCGTTGGGCCCGACCAGGGCGGCGATCCGCCCGGCCGGCAGGCGGAGCGAGCAGTCCCGCAGCGCCCATTGTCTCCCGTACCGTTTGCCCAGCTGGTCGGTCTCCAGCACGGCCTCCATCGTGTGTCCTCTCATCCTGCCGACGTGGCGTTCTGCGGCGGGGCCTCGACCAGGAGCGTGGCCCGCAGGGTCGTCTCCACCAGGGCGGTGACGTCCTCGGGAGTCAGCCCGGCCACCTGCGCGCGGCGCACCCAGGCCACCAGGTCCGCCCGCAGTTCGGCCTGGTTGGGCAGGGACGCCCCGGCGAGGGTGCGCGTGACGAAGGTGCCGACGCCCGGCCGCCCCTCCGCGAGGCCCTCGATCTCCAGCTCTCGGTACGCCTTCAGCACCGTGTTGGGGTTGATTGCCAGCGACTGCGCGACGTCGCGAACCTTGGGCAACTGGTCCCCGGGGACCAGCAGTCCCACCCGCAGGGCCTGTTTCACCTGCTGCACGAGCTGCATGTAGGTGTTCACCTTCGACCGGCCGTCCAACACGAACTCGATCACCCGCCGCGCCTCCCCTGCTGTCTTACGACAGTAGGACTATAGAACAAGTCGGCGCGGACGGAAGCCCCTTCGTCGACGTTCGCGCCCTTCCACACGGCCCGGGGAAATCCGCCGGCAACCCGGCGCTTCGCCGCTGCGGTCGACGTGCTGCCGCAGCGGCCCCCGGCTGGCGTACGAATCCGCGTGGGCTGCGGCGTTCGAGCGCCGCAGCCCACGGCGCCTACTCTTGCCGCACGGTCGAGGCGCGATCCGTGATCTGCGCGCCGGGCAGAGGGGAACCAGGTGATCGTTCTCAAGAACCGGCGCTTCGGCCTGCTGTGGAGCAGCAATCTGCTGTCCAACCTGGGCAACTGGTTGATGATCGTCGCCGTGCCGGTCCACGTCTACACGATGACCGGCTCGACGATGAGCAGCGGCTTCGCCTTCGTCGCGCAGACGCTTCCGGCGATCGCCTTCGCACCGCTGGCAGGGGTGCTGGTCGACCGGTGGGACCGTCGTCTCATCATGGTCAGCGCTGACCTGCTGCGGATGGTCGTAATCTTGGCGCTGATTCTGGTCAACGACCCGAGCATGCTCTGGCTGCTCTACCTGGCGATGTTCTGCGAAAGCGCCATCGGACACTTCTTTCAGCCCGCCGCGCGGGCGGTCGTCCCGGCCATCGTCGGCCGGGGCACCGATCTGGAGGCGGCGAACTCCTGGACCACCGTCGCGAGCGGAATCGTCCGCCTCGCCGGCGCGCCCGTCGGCGGCGCGCTGTATGCGCTGGTCGGCTTCGACCGGCTGGTGCTGATCGACTCAGCCACCTACCTGGTCTCGGCGGCGCTGATCTTCGGGATGGGCCGAGTGTCGGTCGAAGGGCCCCACGAGGACAGGACGTCGTCATCCTGGCTCGCCGGATTCTGGCTCGAGGTCCGGGAGGGCCTGGTCTTTCTCCTCGGCCATCCGGTGCTACGCGCCACGCTCGTCGTCTCCGGCCTGTTCCTCCTGGCCAACGCCGCCCTGAACGTCCTACTCGTGCCCTATGTGATCAGCGTTCTCGGCGGTGACGCCAGCGATGTCGGCATGCTGATGGCGGCGCTTGGCGGCGGGTTCCTGGCCAGCGCGTACGTCGGGAACGCGCTCTCCCGCAGCGGCCGGCTACGGATGTCTTTCACGGGCTGCCTACTGGCGATCGCTGCCTGCTTCGCCGGACTGTTTCTCGTCCCTCACTTCGCCGCCGCGCTGGTGTTCATCGCGCTGGCCGGCCTGCCCGGTGGCTCCCTGCTGATGCTGGTCCAGGTCCAAGTCCAGCGCCAGACGCCCGACCATCAGCTCGGCCGGACAAGTTCGGCGTTCTCGGCGGCGGAAATGGCCGCGACTGTGGCCGGCGGCGCGATCGGCAGCGTGGCCGGACAGCGCCTGCCCCTCACCCTGACGGTCTGGCTGGTCATCGTTGTCCTCGCGATCAGTGCAGTAGCCGCCGCGCTGCTGCTGCCGTCTCGGGTGGTGACCCAGGCAAAGGCGCCGATGGCCAGGCCACCGGCGGTGGTGGGAGAAAGCGCGTCCTGATGCTCGCGCTTGAGGACGCTGCCGCCGCTCACGGGGCGCGTACCGACCTCGGCCGGGAGTTCGGTGCGACCGACGTCGTCTCCACCCGCGGCCGGGATAGCATCGCCCAGGTCCGCGAGCTGACCGGCGGCCACGGCACGCACGTGGTCCTTGAGGCCGTCGGCACCATGCCCGCCTACGAGCAGGCAGTCGGGGTCGTTCGCCCAGGTGGCGTCATCAGCCGCGTCGGCGTCCCGCAGTACGAGGAGGCACCGATCGGCTTCGGCAGCCTCTTCCGCCACAACGTCCGCCTCGCCGGCGGACCCGCGCCGGTCCGCGCCTACATCGAAGAACTGATGCCCGACATCCTCAACGGCACCATCGAACCGGGGAAGGTCTTCGACACCACAACCGACCTCGACGGTGTGCCCGCCGGCTACCAGAACATGGCCGACCGCACCAGCCTTAAGGTCCTCATCAAGCCCTGACCCCATACCCGGCCCCGCCCTCGCCGCCGGCGCAACGACACGAGGGCGGGGCCTTCGCCGCCGCAGCACCGGCATGCCCTCAAGGGCGCGGACCAGGTAGGGGGCGGACGCGGAAGGCCCGGCGGTACGCCGACGGCGAGGTCCGCATGGCCCGGCTGAAGTGGTGGCGGTAGGTCACCGCCGTGTCGAACCCGACGGTGCCGGCGATCTCCTCGATCGGCGCGTCCGTCGTCTCCAGCAACACGAGGCTGGCCTGTACCCGCTGGTTGATCAGCCACCGGATCGGGCTGGTGCCGGTGCACCGCGCGAAGTGGCGCAGGTACGTCCGCGTCGACATGTGCGCCTGGCAGGCCAGCGTGGCCGCCGTGATGGGGCGGTGGAGGTTCGCCACCGCCCAGGCCATGCTCTGGGCGATCCGGTCGTCGTCCGGATCGGCGGGCATCGGAGTCTCGATGAACTGGGCCTGCCCGCCGTCGCGGTGCGGTTGGGTGACCAGGCGTCGGGCGACGGCGTTGGCGATCGTCGCCCCGTGGTCCTGCCGGACGACGTGCAGACAGAGATCGAGCCCGGCCGCGCTGCCCGCACTGGTCAGCACGGTGCCGTGGTCCACGTAGAGCACGTCGGGGTCCACCCCGACGTTGGGGTACCGGCGCCGCAGCAGGTCGGCGTACCGCCAGTGGGTGGTGGCGCGCAGGCCGTCGAGAAGGCCAGCCCCGGCGAGGGCGAACGCGCCGGAGCAGATCGACATGATCCGGGCGCCCCGCCGGTGCGCCCGGCGTAGCGCCGCGACCAGGTCCGGTGCGGGATCGGCGGTGACGTCCGGCACGCCGGGCACGATCAGCGTCGCCGCCGCAGCGAAGGTGTCGAGGCCGTAGGGCGTGTGCAGAGCGGCGCCGCCGATGAGGCGTACCGGCCCGGGCCGCTCAGCGCAGATGGTCAGCTCGTACCAGGGGATGTCGAACTCGGGTCGGGGCAGCCCGAACACCTCGGTGACGATGCCGGTCTCGAAGGCGGACATGCCGTCGTACGCAAGGACTGCGACCGTACGCCGGTTCCCGGCCCGCGCTGTCATGGCGTGATGTTAGCGGTAGGTGTCGTTCGCGCCGCTGGTGAGCGGGCGAGCCGCCCGACAGGATCATTGGCATGTCGAAGGCTCTTTCCATCCCGCCGGCCGCGCCGGCCGAGGCCGCCGCCCACTTCGCCGCCCGGCTCTCCTTCGAGGCCGACGTCAGCGACGTCCGCGCCGATCTGGAGGCCGGGGTTGCCGGACTCGTCGTGGTCGACTCCCGCGGCGATGAGGCGTGGCGGCAGGGCCACCTGCCCGGCGCCATCCATCTGCCGACGCGCGAGATCGCGGCGCGGGCGGCCGAGGTGATCCCGCCCGGCACGGCGGTGGTCACCTACTGCTGGGGCCCGGGCTGCAACGGCGCCACGCGGGCCGCCCTGGAGTTCGCCAAGCTCGGTTACCCCGTGAAGGAGATGATCGGCGGTTACGAGTACTGGGTGCGCGAGGGCCTTCCGGTGCGTACGGCCACCGGGCTCACCAGCCGTCCGGTCGATGACCTGACCGCACCGGCGTTCGCCGTGTCCTGCGCCTGCTGATCGAACAGACCGATGACCATCAGACCGCCGCTTTCCGACCATTGAGGGCTGAGTCCGGCGCGGTGATCGTTCGGCTGCATCTCGTTGATCTCGCTGATGGTCAGCCCGGCCTCCGGGCGGTCGGCCAGGGCGTCGCGCAGTTGTGGCAGCTGCCCGGCGGCGGTGAACGCCGCGATGGTCGCCGTGGCCTGCTGCCGCGCGTTGAGCTGAGGTTCGTTCTGCACGTGTCGCTGTCCTTCCCGGTCAGTGCTTGTGGGCCTGCTCGTACAGCTCGTCGGTGACGGGTTCGAGCCAGGTGGTGGGGTCGCCGCCGTCGGGCTTGGCTTCGAGCATGGCCAGGTGGCTCATGAACGTGTCTGCGGCGGCACCGTGCCAGTGCTCCTCGTCGGGCGGGCAGATCACGGTCTCGCCGGCGTGGATACGGACCACGGAGCCGTCGCGGGTGCCGACCAGGCCGACGCCTTCGGTGACGTGCAGGGTTTGGCCGACGGCGTGCGAGTGCCAGTTGGTGCGCACGCCGGGCGTGAACCGCACGAGCGCGACGGTCATCCGTGACGGGCCGGTGCCGTTGTAGATCGGGGCATGGACACCCAGGGCTCCGTACGTGAGTTCCTGACCTCCCGGCGCGCCAGGATCACCCCCGAACAGGCCGGACTGCCCGACTTCGGCGGCACCCGCCGCGTCGCCGGGCTACGCCGCGCCGACCCGCTCACCCCTGCAGGTATGCGAGGACCGCCAGCACCCGGCGGTTGTCGTCGTCCGACGGGGGCAGCCCCAGCTTGCTGAAGATGTTGTTGATGTGCTTGCTGACCGCCTTCTCGGTGACGAACAGCCGCCCGGCGATCGCCGCGTTCGACCGGCCCTCGGCCATCAGGCCCAGCACCTCCCGCTCCCGCGCGGTGAGCTCCCGCAGCGGCTGCGCCGCCGAGTTGCGGGCGAGGAGCTGGGAGACGACCTCCGGGTCCATCACCATGCCGCCGCCGGCGACCCGGCGCACCGCGTCGACGAACTGGTCGACATTGGACACCCGGTCCTTGAGCAGGTAGCCCACTCCCCCGCCACGGTCGGAGAGCAGCTCGCGGGCGTACAACTGCTCGACGTGCTGGGAGAGCACGAGGATCGGCAGGCCCGGCAGCCGGGTCCGGGCCTGCAACGCCGCCTGGAGCCCCTCGTCGGTACAGGTCGGCGGCAGGCGCACGTCGACGACCGCGACGTCCGGCTGGTGCCGGACCAGCGCCGGCAGCACGGACGGCCCGTCGGCGACGGCCTCGACCACCTGGAAGCCGAACGCGTCGAGGATGCGCGTCAGCCCGTCCCGGAGGAGGGCGAGATCCTCCGCGATGACAACTCGCACGGCAGCTCCATGGTCACGACAGTCGGTCCGCCGGGCGGACTCGTCACGGTCATCGTGCCATCGAAGGCTGCCAGACGGCGTTGCACGCCCGACAGGCCGGTCCCGGAGTCCGGCGTCGCGCCACCCCGGCCGTCGTCGCCGACCACCATCGCCAACCGGCCGTCGCGGTACGCCAGCCGGATCCACGCCCGCGCCGCGCCGCTGTGCTTGGTGACGTTGGCCAGCGCCTCGGCCACCGCGAAGTAGGCCGCCGACTCGACCGCCGCCGGCGGGCTGCCGGGCAGCGCGACGTCGAGTTCCACGGGCAGCGGCACGGCCAGCGCGAGCGCCCGCACGGCGCCGTCCAGTCCGCGTTCGGCGAGCACCGGCGGGTAGATGCCGCGGACGAGGTCGCGCAGCTCGACCAGGGCGCGGCCGCTGGTCTCCTGCGCCTCGGTGAGCAGCCGCTGCGCCGCCGCCGGGTCGTCGGCCATCAGCTTCTCGGCCAGGCCGATGCTCATGCGCAGCGCGACGAGCCGGGCCTGGGCCCCGTCGTGCAGGTCGCGCTCGATCCGGCGCAGCTCCGCGGCCTGGGTGTCGACCGTGTCGGCCCGGGTGGCGGAGAGCTGCTGGACCCGCAGCGCCAGCTCCTGCGCCCTGGTCGGGGCCAGGAAGAAGCCGGCGAAGCGGAAGTGCAGCCACACCAGCCACGGCGCGACCACCAGGCCGGCGAACAGGAACAACCATCCCTGGGGTACGGACAGCACCGCCTGCACGAGGTTGTCCATCGGCCAGAACACGCCGTAGCCGTACCAGTCGATGGTGAGGAACAGGACCACGGGCACCAGCAGGACGCCCTCCAGCCCGTACGCCGGCAGGACGAACGCCAGCAGGCACGCCCCGCCGGTCGCCGCGCCCGGGATCAGCCAGGCGAAGTCCCGCCAGGTAGCCGGGTCCCCCACCACCCAGCGGAACCGCCGCCAGGTGCCGAACCGGGCGCCCTCCGGCACCGGCGGGTACGGCGACACGATCGGCATCCCGTGCCACCCGGCCAGCCGGCGTTGCAGCCCGGTCGACCACCGCACCAGCACGGTGACCGCGGGGAACAGCGCGAACCCGATGCCGAAGACCGGGATGAGCGCGAGCGAGACCACCGACAGCACGAACAGCGTCACGTTGGTGGTCAGGCTGAGCAGGGCCACGGCCAGGCCCTGCACGGCGGCGAGCGCGCCGGGCCGGACCGTCTGCCGGACGAACGCGCGTACGGGGCTGTCCACGGCGCCCATTCTCCGGCACGGGTCCCACCGGAATCGGTGGTGCTACCACCACCTGCGTTCGGGACCTGACACCCCTGCCTCCGGCCCCCGCCCGCCGAAGGATCGAGGCGTGAGAACAACCAGGCAGGAGAGACCCGACATGTCCCGGCGGCAACGACTGGCCGGCCTACCGTCCGGCCGGCGCACCAAGTACGCGATGCTCGTCCTCTGGCTCGTCCTCGTGGCGGTGGCCGGACCGCTGGCGATCAAGCTGACCGGGGTGCAGAACA
The DNA here is from genome assembly GCF_042899165.1 of Micromonospora sp. NPDC000121. NCBI lineage: Bacteria > Bacillati > Actinomycetota > Actinomycetes > Micromonosporales > Micromonosporaceae > Micromonospora > Micromonospora sp. NPDC000121. The sequence continues at coordinate 78,846 of NZ_JBIAZP010000003.1, read as the reverse complement.
ACGACACCCTCGGGGCGCTGCCCGCCGGCGTGGAGGTCAGCCGGGCGGTGCAGCGGGCGGAAGCGGCGTTCCCCGACTCCCAGGCGCCCCTCGCGGTCGCCGTCTACGTGCGCGAGAGCGGGCTCACCGACGCCGACCGCGCGAAGGTCGACGCCGACCGGGCCGCGTACGCCGCGTACGCCGACGGCGGCCAGGTGCCGGCCCCGGTCCCGAGCGAGGACGGCAAGGCGGTGCTGGTGTCCTTCCCGGTCGCCGGCGACGACGAGCAGCGGGCGGACGCGGTGGCCGACATCAGGGAACGGCTGGCCGCCGACGCCCCCGACGGGCTGCGCACCGCGCTCACCGGCGAGGCCGGCGCCACCGAGGACGTCTTCGACGCGTTCGCCGGGATGGACACCGCCCTGCTGCTGGCGACCGCGGGCACCGTCGCGCTGCTGCTGCTCGTCACGTACCGCAGCCCGATCCTGTGGCTGATCCCGCTCCTCACGGTGGCGCTGGCCAACCAGGTCGCCAGCGCGGTCGTCTACCTGCTGGCCGAGTACGGCGGCCTGGCGGTCGACTTCCAGAGCCAGAGCATCCTCACCGTGCTGGTCTTCGGCGTCGGCGTGGACTACGCCCTGCTGCTGATCGCCCGGTACCGGGAGGAGCTGCGTCGGCACGCCGACCGGCACGCGGCGATGGCCGTCGCGCTGCGGCGGTCGATCGGCGCGATCTGCGCCTCGGCGGCGACCGTCGCCGTCGGCCTGCTGTGCCTGCTCGCCGCGGAACTGCCGGCCACCCGGGGCCTGGGTCCGGTCGGCGCGGTCGGCATCGCCGCGGCGTTCCTCGCCATGACCACGCTGCTGCCAGCCGTGCTGGTCATCTTCGGGCGCTGGCTGTTCTGGCCGTTCGTGCCCCGCCACACCCCCGACGCGGTCGTCGACGACGAGGCGTCCGGGCACGGGCTGTGGCGGCGGGTCGCCGGCGTCGTCGGTCGCCGCCCGCGCGCGGTGTGGATCGGCACGGCGGCGGCGCTGGTCGCCCTCAGCTTCGGCATCGGCAACCTCAGCATCGGCATGCCCGGTGACCAGTCGTTCACCACCGAGGTCGGCTCGGTCACGGGCCAGCGGATGATCGCCGCGCACTACCCGAGCGGCACCGTGGCGCCCGCCGAGATCCTGGCCACCGCCGGCACGGCCGACCAGGTGGTGGCCGCCGCCCGCGCCGTGCCCGGGGTGGCCGAGGTCGGCGAACCGCAGCGCTCCCCCGACGGCCGGTGGGTACGGGTCGCGGCCGTCCTCGCGGACACGCCGGACAGCGACGCCGCGCTGGACACCGTGGACCGGCTCCGCACCGCCGTGCACGCGGTGCCCGACGCGCAGGCGCTGGTCGGCGGGGACACCGCGTACCTGCTCGACGAGGAACGCACCGTCGGCCGCGACAACCGGGTGGTCGTCCCGCTGATCCTGGCGGTGGTGTTCGCCGTCCTGGTGCTGCTGCTGCGGGCCCTGGTCGCGCCGCTGCTGCTGCTGGCGAGCGTGGTGCTGTCCTACGTCGCCGCGATGGGCGCGGCCGGGCTGATCCTCGACGCCATGGGCTACACCAAGCTGTTCGTCGGGATTCCGCTGCAGACGTTCCTGTTCCTGGTCGCCCTCGGCGTGGACTACACCATCTTCCTGGCCACCCGGGCCAGGGAGGAGACGGCGCGACTCGGGCACCGCCGGGGCGTGCTGCACGCGTTGACGGTCACCGGCGGCGTCATCACCAGCGCGGGCGTGGTGCTGGCGGCCACCTTCGGCGCGCTCAGCGTGCTGCCGCTGGTGCCGTCGGTGCAGTCGGCCGTCATCGTCGGCGTCGGCGTGCTGCTGGACACGTTCCTCGTGCGCAGCCTGCTCGTGCCGGCCCTGGCGCTGGAGGTCGGCCGCCGTACCTGGTGGCCGGGCGCGCTGTCGCGGCCGGGGTCACCGTCGGTCCGGACGCGGCCGGTCGAGTCGGCCGGGGCGGGGGTGTAGCGCCGGGCCGCCGCGGCACGGGGGCGGGTTCGCCGGCGGGCGCCGGCCGTATCTCCGGGTACGGCCGGCGCCCGCCGGTCAGTTGCCGCCCTGGTCGTGCGGCACGGTGACGGTCACCGCGCAGCCGACCGGCCGGCCGATCTCGTCGTGGCCCGCGTACGTCAGGGTGTAGACCCGGTCCCCGCCGGCGCCGTCGCCGCGCCCGCAGCCGGCCGCCGGTGTCCGGGGTGCCGAGGGTGAAGCCGCTGACGTCCGCGGCGTCGCCGCCGGTCACCGCCGTCAGGGTGAGCGCGTTCGGGCCGAGGACGCCGTCGCGCAGGTCCGCCGTGACGGTGACGTCGACCAGTTCGTGACTCGGCGGCCACAGCACCGGACGGTCCACCACGCAGTCCACCTGCCGGGCGGGCACCGGCTGGTCGAGGTTGGCGACGGCGTGGCCGATCGTCGCGGTGAGCCGCCCGCCGGCCTCGTAGTACATGTGCGCCGTACGGCCGTCGAAGTAGAACGTCGGCGCGGCCGACCGCCCCAGGTCCGGCGCGGCGCCCATCGAGTCGTGCACGACGCCGAGGTGGACCTCCCGGTCGAAGTTCTCACCCACGTCCACGGCGTGCATGTTGCCGTCTGCGGCATGGAAGATCACCAGGTTGCGCCCGTTCCAGCGCAGGAAGAACGGCCCCGAGGCGTTCGGGCCCTCGATGCCCTGCGGGGTCACGATCGGGTCGGGCTGGACGGCCCAGGTCCGCGCGTCCGGGGAGACCGCCCAGCGGATCCGTCGGGACACCGGCCCGGTCGGCCCGGGCAGCGCGGCGGTGGGATTGTCCATGAAGAGCATCAGGTACCGGCTGCCCAGCCGCGGCACCGCCTGCTCGAACACCCGCGCGTAGGAGGTCTCCCCACCCGTGCTGTGGTCCCGGCTGACCGCCGTCCCGCCGTAGCTGAAGTGGATGCCGTCCTCGGAGGTGGCGTACCGGGTGATCGAGTTCTCGCCGTGGAAGTAGAGGAACAGCTTCCGCTCGCCCTCGACCCAGATCGCGTGCGGGGAGGAGACGTGGCTGACCGTCGAGTAGTGGGGCAGCCAGGTGTTGCTGATCAACGGGTTGGCCCGGTACTCGATCCACGGCCCGTCGATCGAGTCCGAGTACGCCAGGGCGATCCCGCCGGGCCGCTCGTGGGGCGCGTAGTACAGGTAGTAGGTGCCCAGCGGGTCGGCGAAGTAGTCGGCGGCCCGGATCACGCTCGGGAAGATGAACTCGTTCGTGGGGTTGTAGGTGAGGGCGCTCTTGTCGAACGCGGTGCCCGCGTAGGTGAAGCGGGGGAAGTCCGGCGCCGGGTCGGCGGTGGCCGGAGCGGCACCGGCCACGGTGGCGACCAGGATGCCCACGCCGGCTGCCGCCACGGCGGCGCGGCCGGGCGCTCGGACGGGTGCTTTCGTCATGGCTGCTCCTGCTCTGCTGGGGTGGTGGGGGCGTTCCCCGGCCGGCCCGGGTCGGGGAGGCGGTGCGGGGACCGTCGAGCGGAGATCAGGGGGACGGCCCCGTACGGGGTGGTGACGGTGGACGTGGCGCATCGCGCCACGGGGCGACGCGAGGTCACGCTGGGTGAGGCGGTCGGTTGACCGCAGCGGCGGGCGGGCCGCCCGGCCGAAGACTAATACGTATTAGCATTCACGCTTCTCGAATGCTGCTCGACATGGACCGGCCTTGTCAAGGGCTCTTCCGGCGCGCCCCGTCCGCGCGGTGGACGTCGCGCCCAGCCGCGCCCGTCGGGCGTCCACTCGCGAGCTAATGCGCATTACTGCTGGAAGTTCATCTCGCTGAAATCTCTGCGCCCACCCCTTGACACACGCCCGGTCGGGCCGCCAGGCTCCTCCCAACGCCGAGCGCTAATACGCATTAGCCGCACCGGAAGGACATCGTCGTGCCCGCTACCCCCCGACGCGTCACGCAGCGTGACATCGCCCGCCTGGCCGGCGTCAGCCAGGCGACCGTGTCGCTGGTGCTCAACAACCGGGCCGACGCCGACGTCCGCATCGCGCCCGAGACCCGCGACCGGGTGCTGCGGGCCATCGCCGAGACCGGGTACGCCGCCGATCCCGTTGCCCGCCGGCTCGCCTCGCGGTTCAACCGGATCATCGGCGTCTTCACCTACGAACCCGCCTTCCCCAGCGGCAGTCGCGACTTCTTCCACCCCTTCCTGCTCGGCATCGAGGACTACGCGGAACGCGTCGGCTGCGACCTCCTGCTGTTCACCAGCGCCCCGGTGGTCGACGGCCGCCGGCGCATCTTCCACCAGGACAACCGGCTCCGGCTGGCCGACGGGTGCATCCTGCTCGGGCGGGAGATCGACGGCGCGGAACTGAGCCGGCTCAACCGCGACGGTTTCCCGTACGTCGCCGTCGGCCGCCGCGACGACGCCGGCGGTCCGGTGCCGTACGTCGGCGCCGACTACGCCACGGCGGTGGGCGACCTGGTGGGCCTGGCCCTCGCCCGCGGACACCGGCGTCTGGCCTACCTGAACATGGGCACCACCGCGGAGTCCTCCGAGGACCGGCGGCGCGGTTTCGTCGCGTCCGCGACGGCCGCGGACAGCGCCCGCCACCTGACGACCGCCGCCCAGGACGCCGAGGCGATCCTCGACGACCTGCTCGCCGACCGGACCACCGTCGCCTTCGTGGAGGACTTCGCCACCGCCGTGGCGCTGGAGCTGGCCACCCGGCGACGCGGCCTGACCGTACCCGGCGACCTGTCGATCCTGACCCTGGGCGACCCGACCGTCCCGGTGCCCACCGACATCGCGTTCACCGGGTTCCGCATCCCGCGCGAGGAGATGGGCCGGCAGTCGGTCGAGGTGCTGACCGGCGTCATCGACGGCAGCGCCGACGGCGTGCAGCAGCGGCTGCTCCCCTGCGAACTCGTCGAGGGCGACACCCTCGGCTCCCCCTGATCGGCGGTCGGCCGCGCCCATCGCGGTGACCGTGCAACCGGAAGGAAGCAAGTGGTACAGATGCGTGCGGACGTCCTCGTCGTCGGGGGCGGGCTGGGTGGGGTGGCGGCGGCGCACGCCGCGGCCCGGTCCGGCCGGTCGGTCATCCTGACCGAGGAGTTCGACTGGCTCGGCGGCCAGCTCACCAGCCAGGCCGTCCCGCCGGACGAGCACTCCTGGATCGAACAGTTCGGTGCCACCGCGAGCTACCGGGCCCTGCGCACCGGCATCCGCGACTACTACCGCCGGCACTACCCGCTCACCGAGCGGTCCCGGGCCTGGACCGACCTCAACCCCGGGGCCGGCTGGGTCAGCCGGCTCTGCCACGAGCCCCGGGTGGCCGTCGCCGTCATCGAGCAGATGCTGGCGCCGTACCGCGGCTCCGGCCGGCTGACCGTGCTCCAGCCGTACCGGCCGGTCGCCGCGGAGACCGACGGGGACCGCGTGGTCGCCGTGACCGTCGCGCACCGCGACCGCGACGACCGGATCGAGATCACCGCCCCGTACGTCCTCGACGCCACCGAGACCGGCGAGCTGCTGCCGCTGTCCGGCACCGAGTACGTCACGGGCTTCGAGTCGCAGGCGGACACCGGCGAGCCCAGCGCGCCGGCCGAGGCGCAGCCGATGAACATGCAGGCCGTCTCCGTCTGCTTCGCCCTCGACCACGTCGACGGCGACCACACGATCGACCGTCCCGCCGGATACGACTTCTGGCGCGACTACAAGCCCGACTTCTGGGGTGACCGGCTGCTGTCCTGGCGGTCGCCGCACCCCCGCACCCTGGAGATCGTCGAGCGCAGCTTCACCCCCAACCCGGACGACGACCCACTGGTCGTCAACGCGGACCAGCGGGTCAACCCCGGCGACGGCAACCTCTGGACGTTCCGGCGCATCGCCGCCCGGCGCAACTTCACCGACGGCACGTACGGCAGCGACATCACGCTGGTGAACTGGCCGATGATCGACTACTTCGAGGGCCCGGTCATCGACGTGCCGAACGCGTCCTGGCACCTGAGCAAGGCCCGCGAGCTGTCGTACTCGGTGCTGTACTGGCTGCAGACCGAGGCGCCCCGGCCGGACGGCGGCACCGGCTTCCCCGGCCTGCGCCTGCGCGGCGACGTGACCGGCAGCCGCGACGGCCTGGCGCAGGCGCCATACATCCGGGAGTCGCGCCGCATCCGGGCCGAGTACACGGTCGTCGAGCAGGACCTGTCGCTGGCCGTCCGCGGCGAGCACGGCGCGGTCAACTACCCGGACTCGGTCGGCGTGGGGATGTACCGCATCGACCTGCACCCGTCGACCGGCGGCGACAACTACATCGACGTCGGCTCCTGCCCCTTCGAGATCCCGCTGGGCGCGCTGATCCCGCAACGCGTCGAGAACCTGCTCCCGGCCGGCAAGAACATCGGCACCACGCACGTCACCAACGGCAGCTACCGGCTGCACCCGGTCGAGTGGAACGTCGGCGAGGTCGCCGGCCTGCTCGCCGACTTCTGCCTGGCGCGGGACGAGTCCCCGCGCGCGGTCCGCGGCACCCCCAGCCTGCTGGCCGACTTCCAGGACCGCCTCTCGGCGGCCGGCGTGGAGATGCGCTGGCCCCGGATCGCGGGCTACTGAACACCCCCGGTAAGGAGAAGATCATGAGATTGGGAAAGGGTGTGCGCGGTGTCGCCGCGGCACTGGCCGGCGTCCTCGCGCTGTCCGCCTGCGGCGGCGGTGACGGCGCCGGGGACAAGGGCCCGGCCAGTCTGCGGATGACCGTCTGGTCGGCCAACGAGGCCCACCTCAAGCTGTTCAACGAGATCGCCGACGAGTACCGCAAGACCCACCCGGAGGTCGCGGCCATCACGTTCGACCCGCTGCCGTTCGAGAACTACACCACGACGCTGACCACCCAGATCGCCGGCGGGAACGCCCCCGACCTGGCCTGGATCTTCGAGAACTCCGCCCCCGACTTCGTCGCCTCGGGCGCGCTGCTGCCGCTGGACGAGACCCTCAAGAAGGCCGAGGGCTACCAGTACGACGACATCTCCCCGGCCACGATCAAGCTGTGGCAGGACGACGGCAAGCTGTACGCGTACCCGTTCTCCACCTCGCCGTTCGGGGTCTTCGTCAACACCGACATGGTCAAGAAGGCCGGTCAGAAGACGCCCGCCGAGCTGATCGCGGCCGGGCAGTGGAACTGGGACACCGCGCTGGCCGTCGCCGGCGCCACCGCAGCCGCGAGCGGCAAGGCCGGCCTCGTGATCCGCGACTTCGACTACAAGGGCTGGGACAACCTGTCGACCTTCTGGACGGGTTGGGGCGCCCGCGCGTGGAGCGAGGACGGCAAGTCCTGCGGCTTCGCCGCCCCGGAGATGGTCGAGGCGATGACCACCCTGCACAAGGCGATCTTCACCGGGAAGGCGCTGCCCGGCCCGGGTACGACCGCCGACTTCTTCGCCGGTGACGCCGCCATGACGGTCACCCAGATCTCCCGCGCCTCGCTGCTGAAGCCCGACGGCTTCGGCTGGGACCTGGTCCCGCTGCCGGCGGGCCCGAAGGGCGGCTACGCGGTGATGGGCCAGGCCGGCGTCGGGGTGCTGAAGAAGAGCCCGAACGCCCAGGCCGCCGCCGACTTCCTGGCGTTCCTTACCAACCCCACCAACTCGGCCAAGCTCGCCCAGTTCTTCCCGCCGCCGCGGCAGTCGCAGCTCACCGCGGAGACGCTGGCCAAGACGAACCCGACGCTGAAGCCCGAGCAGTTGCAGAAGGTCGTCATCGACGGCATCACCAACGGCGTCGTCAAGCCCAGCCACGCCGGGCAGGCCGAGCTCAGCCAGCAGGTACGCGCCGGGCTCGACCCGCTGTGGAAGGCGGACGCGGACGTCCCGGCCGTCCTCGGCGCGCTCTGCGCCAAGATCCAGCCGCTGCTGGCGAAGTAGGGCAGCCGGACCATGTCCCAGACGGACACGAGGGTGGGCGGGGTCGAGGCCCCGCCCGCCCGGGGCGGGTCGCGGCCGTACTGGACCAGCCGCCGCCGCGACCAGCTCACCGGTTACCTGTTCATCGCGCCGCAGCTGCTCGGCAGCGTCGCCTTCGTGATCCTGCCGCTGGTCCTGGTGGTGTGGTACAGCCTGCACGAGTGGAACGTGCTGGCCGGCACGTTCGACTTCGTCGGCACCGAGAACTACACGGCCCTCGCCGAGGACAGCAACCTCGGCGCGGTGCTGCGGGCCACCGGCCTCTTCTCGGTCGGCCTGGTCGTGTTCAACCTGGCCCTGGCCCTGCTGCTCGCCGTCCTGCTCAACCAGAAGCTGCGCGGCACGATCCTGTTCCGCACCCTGTTCTTCTCCCCCGTGGTGGTCTCGCTGGTGGCCTGGACCATCGTGTGGGGGTTCCTGCTGCAGGACAACGGCGGCGTGAACGGCCTGCTCGACACCGTCGGGGTGGACGGGCCGAACTGGCTGCGCGGCGAGGGCACCGCGATGCTCTCGGTCGTGGTGGTGCAGGTGTTCAAGAACGTCGGCCTGAACATGGTGCTCTTCCTGGCCGCCCTCCAGGGCGTGCCGGCGGAGCTGTACGAGGCCGCCGAGGTCGACGGGGCCAGCCGGATGCGCCAGTTCTGGCGGATCACCGTGCCGCTGATCAGCCCGACGATCCTGCTCACCTCGATCATCACGGTGGTCGGCTCGTTGCAGGTCTTCGCCCAGATCGCGGTGCTCACCCAGGGCGGCCCCGGCACCTCGACCACGGTGCTCGTCTACTACCTCTACCAGCAGGCGTTCCAGTTCCACCACTTCGGCTACGGCGCCACGCTGTCGATCGTGCTGTTCGCCATCGTGCTCGCGCTCACCGTGCTGCAGTGGCAGATGCGCAAGAGATGGGTCTTCCATGAATCGTGACCTGTCGCCCCGGACCAAGCTGGTGCTCTACGGGGTGTTGCTGGTCCTGGCGATCCCGTTCGTCTTCCCGACCTGGTGGATGGTCACCTCCTCGCTGAAGCCGGTCGCCGACATCTTCGCCTTCCCGCCGCAGCTCCTGCCGACCAGCCCACGGCTGGACGCCTACCAGCGGGTGTTCGAGTTGCAGCCGTTCGGCCGGCAGTACCTGAACAGCCTCTACATCGCGCTGGTGGTGACCGTCGGCACGCTGGCCGTGTCCGCGCTGTCCGGGTACGCCTTCGCGCGGATCCGGTTCCGCGGCCAGAACGTGCTGTTCCTGGTGGTGCTCGCGGGCCTGCTCATCCCGAGCGAGGTGACGATCGTGCCGCTGTTCCAGATGTTCTTCAAGCTGGACCTGGTCGACACCCACTGGCCGCTGATCCTGGTGCCGATCCTCGGCGCGCCCAGCGTGCTGGCGACGTTCATCATGCGGCAGTTCTTCATCAGCCTCCCGGGCGAGCTGGAGGAGGCGGCCCGCGTCGACGGGCTGGGCCGCTTCGCCACCTTCTGGAAGATCGCGCTGCCGCTGTCCCGGCCGGCGCTGGGCGCGGTCGCCATCTTCACGTTCCTGCACAGCTGGAACCTCTACCTGGAACCGATCGTGTTCCTCTCCACGCCGGAGAAGTTCACCCTGCCCCAGGCGCTCACCCAGTTCGTCGACGCCTATGGTGGCCCGATGTGGAACGTCCAGCTCGCCGCGGCGTCGATGACCGCGTTGCCGGTCCTGGTGGTCTTCGTCATCGCGCAGAAGCAGTTCGTCGAGGGCCTGGCGCACACCGGGCTCAAGGGATGACGACGCCCGCTCCCCTGGTGGGCCTCGACATCGGCGGCACCAAGACGGCGGCGGCGCTGGTCGGCCCGGACGGGCAGGTGCTCCGGCGTCGCCTGGCGCCCACCCCCGCCGCGTCGGGCCCGGCGGCCGTGCTGGACACCGCCGCCGGGCTCGCCCGGGACCTGCTCGACGCGGCCGGCCCCGGCCCGGTCGGCGTGGGCACCGCCGGCACGGTCGACCCGACCACCGGCACCATCCGGTACGCCACCGACAGCCTGCCCGGCTGGGCGGGCACGAGGGTCGCCGACGAGCTGGCCGGGCGGCTGGGTCGACCGGTCCGGGTCACCAACGACGTCAACGCCGCCGCGCTGGGCGAGTGCTGGGTGGGCGCGGGACGGGGCCGCCCGCACCTGCTGCTGGTCGCGGTCGGCACCGGCCTCGGCGGAGGCATGATCCGGAGTGGCCGCCTGGCCACCGGCGCCCGGGGCGCCGCCGGCGAGGTGGGGCACCTGCCGGCCCCCGGCGCCGAGCGGCTGCGCTGCGGGTGCGGCCGGTACGGGCACCTGGAGGGCATCGCCTCGGGCACCGGGCTGTCCGCCGCGTACACCCTGGAGACCGGCGTGCGGATCACCGGACGGGCCGTGGCCGAACGGGCGGCGACCGGCGACCTGGCCGCCCGGCAGGTCGTGGACCGCGCCGGCACGGTCCTCGGCCGGGCGCTCGCGGGGCTGGTCGCCGTGCTCGATCCGCAGGCGGTGGTGGTGGCGGGCGGGGCGGGTGCCACCCTGTTCCCCGGCGCCCGCGCCGCCTTCGCCGCCGAACTGCCCGCGGCCTGGGCGGACGTGCCCCTGTTCCCCGCGGCGCTGGACGCCGACGCGGTCGTGGTGGGCGCCGCCCGACTGGCCGGCGACGCCAGCCCGACACCGGCCGCGGCCGACGACGAGAGGACGAGACCGTGAGTGTGTTCGACGACCTGGCCGGGGGCCTCGTGATCTCCTGCCAGCCGCTGCCCGACGAACCCGACGACCCAATGCGCGACCCGTACGTCCAGGCCCGGGTGGCCGCGTCGGTGGTACGCGGCGGCGCGGTGGCGGTCCGGGCCAACGGCACCGCCGACATCACGGCGATCCGCGCCGCCGTCGACGTGCCGGTCATCGGGTTGCAGAAGGACGGCGTCGACGGGGTGTTCATCACCCCGACGGCGGCGCACGCGGTCGACGTCGCCGCGGCCGGGGCACACATCGTCGCCGTGGACGCCACCGACCGTCCCCGTCCGGACGGGCGGACCTTCGCCGACACGGTCCGCGTGGTCCGGGAACGCACCGACGCCCTGATCCTCGCGGACGTCTCCACCGTCGAGGAGGGGGTGGCCGCCGTCCGCGACGGTGCGGACGCGGTGGCCACGACGCTCTCTGGCTACACGCCGTCGAGCCCACCCGGCGACGGCCCCGACCTGGACCTCGTCGCAGGGCTCGCCGCGCTCCTGCCGGTGCCCGTGATCGCCGAGGGCCGCTACCGGAGTCCGGAACAGATCGACCGGGCCTTCGCGGCCGGAGCCCACTCGGTGGTGATGGGAAACGCCGTCACCTCTCCGTTGTGGATCACGCGCCGGCTCGTCGCGGCCACCCGCCGGACGGCCGTGGCGCACGGAGAGCACCGGGCCTAGCACTCGACGGCATGGCGTTGACGGTTCGGGTGGATCAAGGCAGGCCACCTGCGCGTTGCCGAAACGATCGGCGCAGCCGCCGCCCCACGCGGTTGCACGGAGCCGGGTCGGGTGGGCCTCAGGCTCGATGGCGATCGTGGTCGCTGCCGGGAGTGAGGTGTCGGGCTGGCCGGGCAGGTGTAAGGGCACGGCGGTTGAGTGCGCAGCGAACGCCGACAACGCTGGGGCGGCCGCGAGTCAACGCCGCCTGACCCTCAGACCCGGTGAACGCTCATGGTCACCACAACTAGATGCTCTCCTCGCACACCTTGCCGCTCACCGCCGACGCGGCCCGCAGGAGGGCGTACTCGACCTCCATGTCGGGTGGGCCGAAGCCGTAGTTGGGGTAGTCGGCACGCATGTCCTCGATCGCGGCGTCGAGCTCGGCCGACGGGCCGCCCTCGGCGAGCAGCACCACCAGCGGCTCCCACATCGCGCCGCCGAGATCGGGTATGCCGCGCAGCGCCTCGAGGTAGCGGCCCGGCCGGAGCAGGTCGAGCGCGGTGTGGGCGAGCTTGTCGGCCGCACCGACCAGCAGCGCCGCAGCGTGGTCGAGCTCCTCGGTCGTCGTCACGGTCGCCGGGTACCTGCCGGGGTCCAGGCGCAGGTGGTAATAACTGTCCTCCGGGCATTGGCGGGTCTCGACGAACCCGATCCGGTAGGACGCGGCGTTCTTGTCCAACGGGATCGGAGGCTGGCCCCAGCGGGCGGCGCGCCAGTTCAGGTACTCCCACCACGCAACCGGCACCACATCGATGCCCACGCAGACGAAGATCGTGCCGCCGCCGACGCTGCGCATCACACTCCGTCCGACAGTGACCTGTGCGACGCCGTCGGTCGTGACGACCGACCAGGTCCCGCGAGTGCCCCGGAAGCCCAGCGGCCGCACAACGGCACCGATGTCCTTGTTCAGCCGGCTCGTCGTCTGCGCGGGAGTGATCATCCGGTAACCGTAACCGCTCGACGCGCCCCGTCGAGACGGCAGCAGGCAGCCGTGCCGGCCGGGCCGGCACGATCGTCGTCGCGGCGGCGCGGCCGGCGGTACGCCGGGTGCGGAGGGATCACCTCCGCACCCGGCGCCTGGCTGCTACAGGTCCCGCACCCGCACGTTGCGGATCTCGATCAGGTCGCTGCTGCCGTGGTTCTGCAACCCGACGAATCCACTCAGGAACTGGCGCAGGTCCGTGGGCGGGTCGCCCTGGCGCGACGACGACTTGCCCGGCGTGTTGTCGAACTCGTTGATCACGACGCCGTTACGGGTGATCGTGTAGTGCTGCCCGACCACCCGAATCTCGTAGTCGTTCCACTGGCCCTTCGGAGTCACCCCGGCCTGGTCCAGCCCGATCGGGTCGAAGTTGTAGATCGACCCGGTCTTCTGCGGCTCACCGGTGGGGCCGTCGTAGATCTGGATCTCGTGACCGCAGTAGATCGCCACCCACGCCTGCGAACTGCGGGCCGACCCGACCGTGCCGCAACTGCCGGCCGGTCGCTGCTCCAGCGGCGTCCGGGGGTCCGGGAACCGGACGAACGCGCCGCTGTTGGCGTACGTGTTGCCGGTGGAGACGTCCCGGAACTGCAGCCGCAGGGAGAAGTCCGCGAACTCCTGCTTCGCGTACCAGAGCATGCCGAGCCCGCCCGAGCTGCGGATCGAGCCGTCCGGCTGGAGCGTGAACGACCCGCCGGGCGCCTGCCGCCAGTCGGCGAGCGAGCCCGCCGAGCCGTCGAAGATCGGCTGGTAGCCGGGAACCTTGCCGATCGGCGACTGGGCGGCGGCCTTCTGCAGCGCGGACGCCTCGCGGCTGTCGAGGACGCCGGCCTTGCGCAGGTCGCCCACCACACCGGCGACGTGGCTCACGAACTGGCCGTGGTCGGTCCACATGCGCTCGTCGTCGATCAGGTCGTTGACGGTGCAGTTTCCGCCGACCTCGTGGCTGGTCACGCCGGTGTCGGTGTCGAGGAGCCGTACCGTCTTGCGGGTGTCCGGTGCGGCGCACCCGACGACCACCTCGATCGTTCCGGTGGCCACCTCGCCGTCGGCGTAGGTCACCTTCACCGTCGCCCGGTAGGTGCCGAACTCCGCGTACGTGTGGGTGGGGTTGGCCTCGCGCGACGGCGCGCTGCCGTCACCGAAGTTCCACTCCCAGGCCACGCCGCCGGCCTTCGCGCTGGAGAAGGCGATGGTCTTCGGGTTGCTCTGCGCGACGGCCCGCGCGGTGGCGTGGCTCGGGTTCGGTGTCGCCGGGCCACCCTGGTAGGCGATCCGGATCAGCTTCTGGTTGGGGTGGAGGCTGAAGAACCCGCCGGCGTAGTCGAGCAGGTACAGCGCGCCGTCCGGGCCGAACTTGGCGTCCATCCAGGACTGGAGCTGGGTGCCGCCGCTGCCCGAGCGGATGATGCTGCGCAGGTCCTCGGCGAAGGCCGGGGGGCCCTGCTTCGGCACGTTCGCCGGGTCGACGGTCACCGCGACCCGGTTGTTGGCGTTGGACTGGTCACCGATGAACCACTTGTTGTCCCAGTACGCCGGCCACGCCACGCCGCTGTCGACGTCGACCTTCTCGCGCTGGTAGGTGGGACCGTCCATGATGGCCTGCCCGCCGCCCTTGAGGTACGGCTGGGTGAACGTCTCCTCACCGACCTGGTAGGTCGGCAGGCCGCTGCCGTCGGTGCGCTTCGGGTAGACCGGGCCACCGCCCTGCGGCGAGTACCAGATCATGTTGTCCCGCGCCGGCGGGATGTTGACCAGGCCGGTGTTGCGCGGCGAGGTGTTCTTCAGGTTGTCGCAGTCGTACCAGCCGGCGAGCACGGTGGCGTCGGTGTTGCTGCGGTCCCGGTATGGCTGCCGGTTGCCCATGCAGTACGGCCAGCCCTGGTTGCCGGCGGAGGTGATGATCGTCGCCGTCTCGTACTTCGCCGGTCCGAGGTCCGGGCTCGGGCCACCGGCGTCCGGGCCGACCCAGGCGGCGGTCAGCCAGTCGTTGACCGGGTCCCAGGCGATCCGGGCGATGTTGCGCACGCCCATCACGTAGATCTCCGGACGGGTCTTGCCGCCGCCCTCCTCCGAGCCGGTGAACAGGTTGCCTTGGGGGATCGTGTACGTGCCGTCCGCCTCCGGGTGGATGCGGAGGATCTTGCCGTTGAGGTCGTTGGTGTTGCCGGAGGTGCGGCGGGCGTCCTGGAACGAGACGCCCTTGTACTCCTGCGTCCAGTTGTTGCCGGAGTAGCCGTTGGAGCCGCCGGAGGAGTTGCTGTCACCGGTGCCGATGTAGAGGTTGCCGGACTCGTCGAAGGTCATCCCCCCACCGGCGTGGCAGCAGCTGTGGATCTGGGTGTCCCAGCTGAGCAGGTCCTTGCGGGTGCCCTGGTCGATGGTCTGCTTCGCGGCGTCGTAGGTGAACCGGGAGACGGTCCGCTTGCCGATGCGCCGGTCGCGGTCGATCGACTCGTGCGGCATCCAGTAGACGTAGATCCAGCGGTTCTGCGCGAACTTCGGGTCGAGGGTGATGCCGACCAGGCCCTCCTCGTTCTTCACCAGTTCGCTGCCGCTGCCCCGGTTGCCCATCACGGCGAGGGTGGTCAGCAGCTTGACCTGCTTCGTCTTCGGGTCCCACTGGTGGATGGTCCCGCAGCCGAGGCCGACCTTGGGGTCGTCCCAGCTGACGATCGGCCCGGACGGGCAGGCCGCCTTGCCGATGTAGAACACCGTGCCGTCGGGCGCGATGGTCAGGCCGTGCGGCTCGCCGATCTGGTCGAGCTGGCCCGGCTGGTTGGTGGCGGTCAGCCGCTCGATCCGGTAGTTCGAGGCGACGGTCGCCTGGCAGTCGCCGCGGACCAGACCGGCGGTCCACCTGATCGCGCCGAGCAGGTGACTACGGAACTGCCTGTCGGTGGTGTAGCTCGCCTCGGTGCGCCCCATGCCGGTGTAGAAGGACCGGCCGCCGTCGTAGTCCTGGCACCATGAGATCGGGTGGAAGGCGCCGTTGCCGCTCAGGCCCGGGTTGTAGCTGCCCTCCTCGACCTGTGCGACGGTGTGCACCCGGCCGGTCGGGCTCGGGTCCCAGTTGATCCACTGGTCGGACCGGGTCACCTTCAGCGGCAGCCCCTGGTTGGCCGGGTGCTGCCGGTCGGTGAAATCGACCACCGCCCGCTGCACCGTGGCGTCCGGCGGCGGGCCCGCGTCCGGGCCGATCAGCCACAGCTCGGCGAGCTGGACCAGCGGCTCCCCGCCGTTGGCGGTGACGTTCAGCCGGTAGTGCTGGTAGGCCTTGCTGTTGGTGAAGCTGAACTGCCGGGTCTGGAACCGCTGCGGGAACGTCTCGTTGCTGCGGGTGTCCAGGTCGGTCCAGGTGGCGCCGTCCTCGGAGCCCTGCAGGGTCCAGTTCTTCGGGTCCCGGCCGGGGAAGTCGTTCGCGGAGGTCAGCGCGTAGCGGCTCACCACCACCGGCTTGGCCAGCTTCGCCGCCAGCCAGCCGGTCGGGTTGAAGGTCAGCCACTTGGTCCCGGTCGACCCGTCGATCGCCTTCGCGGCGGTCTCGTTCGGCGGGTTCTCGGCGCTCGCCGAGGCGGAGACGGGCTTCTCGGCGTTCGGCAGGCCGGCGGCCGGGCGGGTGCCGATCAGGCCGGTGAACCAGGCGGAGGTCGGTTGGGCGCGGGCCGCGTCGTGCACGCCGAGGAAACCACCACCGCCCTTGATGTACGCCTGGAACGCCGCCTCCTGGGCGTCGTCGAGGGTGACCCCGTTGGCGGACAGGAACACCACGCTCCGGTACCGGGCCAGGTTGCCGAAGGTGAACACCCTCGGGTCGGCGGACGCGTCGACGGCGAAGCCGTGCTCGGCGCCCAGGTCCCGGATCGCGTCGACGGCCTTGGTGACCGGGTCGTCCTGCTGGTCCACCGGACCGTGGAAGACCAACAGCTTCACCGAGGCCGCGGCCGCGGCCTCGGCGGGCGCCGCCTGCACGGGCGCCGGGCCGGCGGCGTGCGCGGGCAGGGCCAGCAGGCCGAGCGTCAGCACGGCGCTCGCGGCGAGGGCGCTCGTGCGTCGTAGGGCCCGGCGGGTGACCGGTGGTGGGGAGGCGGTGACGTCGACGGGCCGACGTCCGCCCCATCGGGACAGCCGGAAACGGCGTTGATGAGCCATTTCGACTCCTTCGCAGGTGAGGTGTGGCGGAGGTGCGGTCAGTTGTGCTGGTGCTGCCCGGCGTCGGCGGTGGTGCCGGTGGCGCTCGCCGGGTGGGAGTGGTGGTCGTGGCCCGGGGGCATGGACCCGTCCTCGTCCAGGACGTGCAGCATCGTCGACATGCCGCCGTCGGAGTGGAACTGCATGTGGCAGTGCAGCATCCAGTGCCCCGGTCCGACCGAGTCACCGGCGACCACCTGGAACCCGAACGAGTCGCCGGGGCCGAGCGGCTTGTTGTCGATGATCGGAACGCCGTCGGCGAAGGGCTGACCGTTGTCCACCAGGCCGGTCCGGGTGTCCGCCCAGGAGTGACCGTGCAGGTGGAAGGTGTGCATGTCGTTGCCGATGCCGACGACGACGAACTCGACCTTCTCCCCCTTGCGGGCGACCAGGCAGGTCGGCCCCGGCTGCGGGTTCTGCGCGTCGCAGGTGTCGGCGGCCGCGCCGCGGCGCAGGTTGATGCTCTGCCGGTCGCCGAAGACCACGGTGTAGGTGCGGTCCGGCCTCGGGTCTCCGGGTCGCCGGACCACCAGCCCCCCGAAGAGCCCCGCGCCGAGGCCCTGGGTGCCGTGCGGGCCGCCCACCACGTGGTCGTGGTACCACCAGTAGCCGGCCGTGCCCGGCGAACCGGTCTTCCTGTTCCGCTGCTGGGCGAACCAGGTGTACGTGCGCGACTCGCCGGGCGGGACGAACGAGCCGCTCTGCACGGTGCCGTCGGAGAGCTGGGTGTACTTGACCCCGTGCACGTGCAGCGAGACGCCGAGCGGGTGCGCCGGGTCGGTACGCAGCTGCGCCAGGGTGGCCGCGGGCACCTGGTTGTGCAGCGTGATGGCGACGCACTCCCCCTCGGTCATCTCGATCGTCGGGCCCGGGTAGGAGGCCGTCTGCGGGGAGGTTCCGTAGCCGAGCCGGATCTGGGTGCCGTCCCGGGGCAGCTCCACCGCGTACAACTGCATGCTGCGGTCCGGCTTGGCGCAGCCTTCCGGCCGTTCGGCGAAGAACGCGCCGGAGCGGGCGGCGGCCAGGCCGCCGGCGCCGACCAGGGTCAGCAGCACGGTGGCCGCCACCACCAGCAGCCGGCGGGTGCTCGGTCCGGGGCGCTTGGCGGCTCGGTCGTCCTGGGGCGCGCCGCCGTCCCCGGGCGGCGGGGGGTCCTCGACGAGACGCCAGGCGCTCACCGGTCACCCCGCAGGTCGACGATGCGCTGGTAGCTGCGCTCGGCGGCGCCGAGCGAGCCCGGCGGGTTGGGCTGGGCGCTCGGCCCGGTGTCCTGCTCCCACAGGTAGGTGAACCGTCCGCCCCCGTCGAGTTCGGTGAAGAACTCGGCGAACGGGATGACCCCGGCGCCGAACTCGACGTCCAGGTAGGAGTTGCCCTGCTGCGGGTCGGGCAGCGGGACGCCGTCCTTGACGTGGAACAGCGGGAACCGGTGCGGATGCGCGTTGACGTAGTCGACCGGCCGGAACCCCGGGTACTTGCGGGCGCCGCCGTACGCCCACAGGATGTCCATCTCCAGATACACGTACCGGGGATCGGTCAGCTCCAGGAACAGGTCGTACAGCCGCACGTCGGGCCGGTCGACGGCGAAGCTGAACTCGATCGTGTGGTTGTGTTGGTAGAGCTTGATCCCCCGGGCCGCCGCGGCGGCGCCCCATGCGTTGAACTCGGCGGCGGCGGCCTGGTAGCCGGCGATGGTGCGGTTGCCGGTGGGCGCCTGCGCGGTGCCGAGGGCCGGCATGCCGAGGGTCTCGGCGATGTCCAGTTCCAGCTCCAGGTTGTTCCGGAAGTCACCGAGCCCGCGGTGGCTGCCGGCCGCCTTCAGCCCGTTGTCGTCGAGCAGCCGGCGGATCTGCGCCGGCGTGATCGGGCCGACGTTGCCCTGCGTGTAGCCGGCGAACTCCACCTCCCGGTAGCCGATCCGGGACAGCTCCTCGAAGACGGCCGCGAAGCCGAACTGCGCGATCTTGTCCCGGACGCTGTAGAGCTGGATGCCCAGGTGCCCACGCGGCACCAGGTGGCCGTTCGAGGCGCCGGACGCCGCGGCGGGCAGCGCCCCGGCGAGGCTCGCCGCGCCGACCGCGACGGTGGAGCCGGCGAGGCCGCGCAGTAACGCCCGACGGTCGATCCTGTTCTTCGCCATGGTTGTTCCCCTTCGATCGTCAGCAGCAGCTGCTCGGGTTGGCAGAGGAGGGCGCGCCGCCGGGGCAGCACGCGGAGAGCGGCGCGATCCGCACGTTGCGGAAGCTCACGACGTCGGCGGTGCCGTGGTTCTGCAGTCCGATGTGTCCGCGGGCGTGCTGGCGGCCGGCACCGCCGGGATCGTCGGCCCGGGGCGGGCTGAACACCGCGTCCGGGGTGTTCACGTACTCGTTGATCAGTTCGCCGTTGCGGAAGACGGAGTAGTGCTGGCCCACCACCCGGATCTCGTAGTCGTTCCAGGTGCCCTTCGGGGTCACCTTCGCCCCGGCCAGGTCGACCCGGTCGAAGCCGTACACCGATCCGCTCTTGTACTGGTCGCCGTCGGGCCGGTCATGGATCTGCAGCTCGTGGCCGTACTTGATGGCAACCCACTCGGGGCGGGGCTCCTCGGCGTGGCCGTGCACGTCGGGGAAGCGGACGAAGACGCCGCTGTTGGCACGGCCGGTGCCGGGCGCGTCGTCGCGCCACTGCAGCTTCAGCGAGAAGTCGCCGTACTCGGCGGTGGGGAGCCAGAGCATGCCGAGGCCGGGGACCGCCCGGCTGGTGATCGAGCCGTCGGCGTTGCGGGTGAAGCCGCCCGCGCCGACGTGCTTCCACCGGTCGAACGACGCCGCCGATCCGTCCAGCAGCGGCTGGTAGCCGGCCTTGTCGTCCGCCTTGCCGACGCCGGAGCGGGCGGCGGCGCTCACCAGCCGACCGTGCTCCTTGTGGTCGATGAGGCCCAGGTGGTGCAGGTGCTCCGTGATCTCGGTGACGTGCTTGACGAACTGGCCGTGGTTGGGCCACGCCTTCTCGTCCTGGATGGCGTTGTTGATCGTGCAGTCGTCGGCGACCACCCGGTTCGGCACGCCGCTGTCCACCGTGCCGAGCCACACCGTCGGCCGGGTGTCCGGCACCGGGCAGGCGCGGGGGCCGCTGGCGACGACGGTGAAGGTGACCGACGCGGTGCCCGAGGTGTTGCCGGCCCTGTCGGTCGCCCGGTAGCTGACCGTGTGCCCGCCGGGCTGGTTCACGGTGACCGGCGCCGAGTAGCGGGCGTACGGCTGCCCGTCGAGGGAGTACTCGACGCGGTCGACGCCCGAGCCGGCGTCGGCGGCGGTGAGGATGACGGTGGCGCTGCCGAGGTAGGCGCCGTGGTCGTCGAGCTGGCCGGAGAGCGCCGCCGTGACGGTCGGCGGGGTGGTGTCCGGGGCCGGCGGGTCGACCACGGTGAACGACACCGACTGCGGGGCAGAGGTGTTGCCGGCCTTGTCGGTGGCCCGGTAGCTCAGCGTGTGCTGGCCGACCTGGTTGACCGTGACCGGCGCCGAGTAGGCGGCGTAGGGCTGCCCGTCGAGGGAGTACTCGATCCGGTCCACGCCGGTGCCGGCATCGGTGGCCGAGATCGTGACCGTGGCGGCGCCGACGTACGCCCCGGCGCCGTCCCGCTGGCCGCTCACCGTGGCGGTGGCCGTGGGTGGCGTGGTGTCCGGCGCGGGCGGTTGCACCACGGTGAACGACACCGACTGCGCGGCCGAGGTGTTCCCCGCCTTGTCCGTCGCCCGGTAGCTCACCGTGTGCTGCCCCGGCTGGTTGACCGTCACCGGCGCGGAGTAGCCGGCGTACGGGCCCCCGTCCAGGGAGTACTCGATCCGGTCGACACCCGACTCCGTGTCCGTGGCCGACAGGGTCACCGTCGCCGAGCCCACGTACGCGCCGTTGTCGTCGCGCTGCCCGGTGACCGCGGCCGACGCGGTCGGCGGCGTGGTGTCCGGCTCCGGCGGTCGCACCACGGTGAACGACACCGACTGCGCGGCCGAGGTGTTGCCCGCCTTGTCGGTGGCCCGGTAGCTCAGTGTGTGCTGGCCCAACTGGTTGACCGTCACCGGCGCGGTGTAGGTGGCGTACGGCTGCCCGTCGAGGGAGTACTCGATCCGGTCGACGCCCGACTCCGTGTCCGTGGCGGACAACGTCACGGTCGCCGAGTCGACGTACGCGCCGTTGTCGTCGCGCTCCCCGGTGACCGCGGCCGTGGCGGTCGGCGGGGTGGTGTCCGGCTCCGGCGGCTCCACCACCGTGAACGACACCGACTGCGCGGCGGAGGTGTTGCCCGCCTTGTCGGTGGCCCGGTAGGTCACCGTGTGCTGCCCGGGTTCGGTGACCGTCACCGGCGCCGAGTAGGTGGCGTACGCGCCGCCGTCCAGGGAGTACTCGATCCGGTCGACGCCCGACTCGGTGTCCGTGGCGGACAACGTCACGGTGGCGCTGCCGACGTAGGCGCCGTTGTCGTCGCGCTCCCCGGTGACCGCGGCCGTGGCGGTCGGCGGGGTGGTGTCCGGCTCCGGCGGCTCCACCACCGTGAACGACACCGACTGCGGGGTCGAGGTGTTGCCCGCCTTGTCGGTGGCCCGGTAGCTGAGCGTGTGCTGCCCCGGCTGGGTGACCGTCACCGGCGCCGAGTAGGTGCCGTAGGGACCGCCGTCCAGGGAGTACTCGACCCGGTCGACGCCTGAGCCCTCGTCGGTGGCGGACAGCGTCACCGTCGCCGACCCCAGGTAGGCGCCGGTGTCGTTCCGCTCGCCCGACACCGTGGCCGACGCCGTCGGCGGCGTGGTGTCCGAGCCGCCACCGGTGACGACCAGGAGGCCGGCCATCCCGCCGTGGCCCGGGATGGCGCAGAAGTAGCGGTACGTGCCGGGCGAGAGCACCACGTCGACGGTCCACCGGCCGCCGTTGGCGTCGGTCGGGTCGGCCAGGATGTTCACGTCGACGTCGCTGTTGTACGCCGGGTTGGTGGTGTCGAACGTCAGGGTGTGCTGCATGCCGGTGGTGTTGCCGGTCGCGGCGCTGTTCTCGAACACGAGCGTCGCCGGCCCGGCGACGGCGGTGGTGGGCGCGGAGAGGTACGAGAGGAAGTTGTCGCCGGCGGTCCAGGTCAGCACCTGGGCCTGTAGCTGCCGGGGCGGCCCGCTCGCGTCGGCTGTCCGTGCGCGTTCCGCGTCGACCGGGCGCGCGTTCGCCGGAGCCGCCACCAGCCCGGCGGTCACCAGCAGCAGGACCGCCGTGGCGACTGCCGCAATCGAATGCCGGAACCGGCTTACGGAGAGCCGGCCGGGCGGTGAGTACCCGTTCATGGATTCCTCTTTCACGGTCCGAGGGGACACCTTCAACACATCGGCGATCTTCTTCGTATCGGCAGCCTTTGCACCCCTTTCCGGCCGCACGAGGTCCTCGGCCGTGACCAGTTGTCACGGTCGTCCTGGGCACACGGGGTCCGCCTGATGCCAGCGGCGAGCCGGATCGCGCGCGGGTCAGACAGGTGCCGCGTCGGGGTGACGGGATGTGAGTGAGAAGGGATGGGCATCGGTCAAGCCACGGCGCGTCTCCGCACCGGGGCGCTGTCTTGGAGCGCCGACCCGGGGTGCCATCCCTGGCCTTACCCGTGGCCGCCGGGCGTGTTGCGCCGCCTGGGACCACGGTCGAGAGTCACCGCGCCGCCGGTTCATCTCGATGAAACATATCGATGTGTCCCGACACTACTAACTTGCTGTCAGCGTGTCCAGACCTTTCGTCGACGCTGACGCTACTTTCCTTCAGAATGACGAAAGTCGGTAGCGTCGCAGGTCGCGTGGGCGTTACACCTGGCGGGCGCCGGTCAGGAGACGGGTTCGGGGCAGCAGACCGTCAGCGCACCGGGGACGACCCGCACCTGGAGCTTGGTGACCTCCTTGCGGGCGCCGCCGTCGAGTTCGTACCGGCGCGGCGCCGCGAGGCGGACCCTGACCTTGCGACCCCGCGTGATGCGTACGAACGGCGACTCCTCCGAGCGGCCGGCGGCCATCCGGCCGAGGGTACGCGCCCAGTCCACCGCGCCGTCGGCGGTGCACACGCCGACCTCCAGGCAGCCGTCGTCGGGGCGGGCGTCGTCGAAGGCCGGGATGCCGCCGGTGATCGTGCCGACGTTGCCGAACAGCACGCAGCTCGCCTCGCCGTCGAACCACTCGGCCCCGTCGACGGTGATCCGGGTGCGGACCAGTTCGCCCCGGACGTGCCGCAGCCCCGTCCACATGTACGCGAGGCGGCCGAACCTGCCCTTGAGCGTGCGGTCGGCGTCGCGGATGAGGTCGCCGTCGAAGCCGGCGCCGGCCATCACGGCGAAGTGTTCGCCGTTGAGCCTGCCGAGGTCCAGGGATCGGCGCGGGCCACGCAGGCCGATCCGGACGGCCTCGGAGAGATCCTCGGGGATGCCGAGGTTGGCGGCGAAGAGGTTGGCGGTGCCCGCCGGCAGGATCGCCATGGCGGCACCCGAGCCGGCGAGGGCGTCGGCGCAGCGCTGCACCATGCCGTCGCCGCCCCAGACGAAGACCAGCCGGGCGCCCTTCTTCAGCGCCTTGCGGACCTTCTTCGGCGCCTTGCGGCTCTTCGGCACCTCGTACCAGATCAGGTCCTCGACGCCGGCGCCCGCCAGTTCCGCGCGCAGCGCGTCGAGGCCGCCGCCGAGGGTCTTCCTGCGGTGGGCGACGACGGCGACCGTGCCCGCCCGGGCGGCGGTCGCCGGCGCGGCGTCCGCCGCGGTGCTCGTGCTCATGGCCGGCGGTGATACCCAGCCCGCGCGGTTTCCACGCCCCGGCCGGTGGGAGCGACCCCACCGGCCGGGACGCGTCGGTCAGAGGGTACGGGCGAGGCGGTCGGCGAGGATGCGGGTGAACCGGGACGGGTCGGCCAACTCCCCGCCCTCGGCGAGCAGCGCCATGCCGTACAGCAGCTCGGCGGTCTCCTTCAGCGACTCCTCCGTGCCGCCCTCCTCGTGGGCCTTGCGCAGGCCGGTGACGAGCGGGTGCCCCGGGTTCAGCTCCAGGATCCGCTTGACCGCCGGCACCTCGTGCCCCATCGCCCGGTACATCTTCTCCAGCGTCGGGGTGATGTCGTGGGCGTCACCGACGACGCAGGCGGGCGAGGTGGTCAGCCGGGAGGAGAGGCGGACCTCCTTGACGGAGTCGGCGAGCGTGCCGCCCATCCAGGTGAGCAGGTCGGCGAAGTCCTTGCGCTGCTGCTCGCGCTCGGCCTCGGCCTCCTTCTTCTCCTCCTCGGTGTCCAGGTCGACCTGGCCCTTGGCGATCGAACGCAGGGTCCGGCCGTCGTACTGGCCGACGCGCTCGACCCACACCTCGTCGACCGGGTCGGTGAGCAGCAGCACCTCGTAGCCCTTGGCGCGGAACGCCTCCATGTGCGGCGAGTTCTCGATCATCGAGCGGGACTCGCCGGTGGCGTAGTAGATGTCCGTCTGCCCGTCCTTCATCCGGCCGACGTAGCCGGCGAGGTCGGTCGGCTCCGCCGGGTCGTGGGTGGAGGCGACCGAGAGGATCTCCAGGAGGGTGTCCCGGTTCTCCGTGTCGTCGATCAGGCCCTCCTTGACCGCGGCGCCGAACTCGGTCCAGAAGGTCCGGTAGCGCTCGGCGTGGTTGGCCTTCATGTCCTTGACGGTGGAGAGGATCTTCTTGACCAGCCGGCGGCGGACGACCTGGATCTGCCGGTCCTGCTGGAGGATCTCCCGGGAGATGTTCAGCGACAGGTCGTGCGCGTCGACCACGCCCTTGACGAAGCGCAGGTAGTTCGGCATGAGCGCTTCGCAGTCGTCCATGATGAAGACGCGCTTGACGTAGAGCTGCACGCCGCGGCGGCCCTGCGGGGCGAACAGGTCCAGCGGGGCGTGGGAGGGGATGAACAGCAGCGCCTCGTACTCGAAGGTGCCCTCGCCCCTCATGTGCACGATGTCCAGCGGGTCGGCCCAGTCGTGGCTGACGTGCTTGTAGAACTCCTTGTACTCGGCCTCGTCGACCTCGTCGCGGGGCCGGGCCCAGAGCGCCTTCATCGAGTTGAGCGTCTGGGTCTCGGTGGTGGTCGCGTCGCCCTCGCCCGGGCGCTCGACGGTCATCCGGATCGGCCAGGCGATGAAGTCGGAGTACCGCTTGACGATCTCCCGGATCGTCCACTCGGCGGTGTAGTCGTGCAGGTTGTCCTCGGCGTCCGCCGCCTTGAGGTGCAGGGTCACCGCGGTGCCCTGCGGCACGTCGTCGACGGCCTCGACGGAGTAGGTGCCCTCGCCGGCCGACTCCCAGCGGGTGCCGCCGGTCTCCCCCGCCCGCCGGGTCACCAGCTCCACCCGGTCGGCGACCATGAACGCCGCGTAGAAGCCCACCCCGAACTGGCCGATCAGCTCCTGCCGCGCCCCGGCGTCGGCGGACTCGCGCAGCTTGCGCAGCAGCTCCGCCGTGCCCGACTTGGCGATCGTGCCGATCACCTGGACCACCTCGTCGCGGGACATGCCGATGCCGTTGTCCCGGACGGTCAGGGTGCGCGCCGCCTTGTCGACCTCGATCTCGATGTGCAGGTCGGAGGTGTCGACCTCCAGGTCCTTGTCGACCATCGACGCCAGGCGCAGCTTGTCCAGCGCGTCAGAGGCGTTCGAGATCAGTTCGCGCAGGAAGACGTCCTTGTTCGAGTAGATCGAGTGGACCATCAGCTGGAGCAGCTGACGCGCCTCGGCCTGGAACTCCAACGTCTCGGCCCGGTTACTCACGCCGTGTCCTTTCATTCTCGAAAGCCCACCAGAGGTTCGCCGAAAGGATACGAGCCGTCGCCCATGACGAGACGACGACGCCCGGTCGGAGTTCCGACCGAACGTCACGAGAGGGTACCCGGCAGTGGTCGCGCCGCCGCCCGGGGACGGCCAGCCCCGGTCGTCGCCGACGGCCCGCGTGTTCGGTCGGCCCCTCGTGCGGACGCGCCGCCCTGGGCGGCGGGCGGCGCGGAGCTGCGTGTGGCAGGCGCGCTTTGCCCGGAGGCTCTACCGTCGACGGTGGCGTCACCGTGGCCGCCGGGAGATCCGAGGGCTGGTGCGACCGCCGCGTGCGGCGGTCAGTACGGTAGGGATGTGTCTCTATGGATGGCCGCGATGTGGGGGCTGGTCGGCAGCGCGGTGGCCGAGGCGCTCAACCTGTCCGGGATGATGCGCCCGACCACCGAGTCCGGGGGGCGGTGGCAGTGGCCGTGGCGGGACCGGCGGGACGCCCCGATCGTCGTGTTCGCGGTGCTGCTGCGCACCGTGGCCGGCACCGGGCTCGCCGCCGCGGCCGGGGCGGGTGGCCTGGCCACCACCGCCTTCGCCAGCTTCACCTTCGGGGTTGCGGCGCCGCTCGTGATCGCCAAGATGTTCGACCAGGTCCGGGTGACGGACCAGCCGTCCGACGACACGCGTGGCGGACCGAACGGCGAGCACGATGACGCCGCGTGAAAGCCTGCTGGGCAGGTTCGTCTCCGCGCTGTCGGCCCGTCCGGCCGCCACGGCCACGGCCGTACCGGTGCCGACCCGCACCCGGCTGGCCGCCGCGCTCGCCGCGCGGCCCGTGGCCACCCGAGCAGCCGGTCACGCCCCAGGGCCCGTCGGGGAACCCGACCGCGGGGGGAAGCTGACGCACCGGGTCAAGGAGGTGCTGGCCGGCATCCTGGGCGTCACCGCCGACCAGTTGCGGGTCGACGCCGACGGCGACGTCGGCATCCGCGTCGGCTCCGCCATGATCTTCGTACGGGCGCAGGACGACCCGCCGCTGGTCGACGTGTTCTCGCCGCTGCTCACCGGGGTCCAGCCGACCGAGTCGCTGTACCGGCGGCTCTCCGACCTGACCAACGGTCTCGTCGTCGGCCGCGTCTACTGCACCGGGGACACGGTTTGGGCGTCCGTGCCCGTCTTCGGGCAGGACTTCGTGCCCACCCACCTGCTGCTGGCCGTACGGACCATGGTCGAGCTCGCCGACGACCTCGACGACCAGCTCCGGCGGGAGTTCGGCGGCAGCCGGTTCTTCGGCGAGGAGTCCTCGGGCCTGGTGGCGGTGCCCGACCCGACCGGCTACCTGCGCGACCTCGACCGGGCCGGCGCGAGCGGAGCGGGCAGCGTCCTGGTCGACCTGCTGGCCGACCGGGGGCGGACGGAGGAGCTGCGGGCCCGCGCCGCGCACGGCGACTGGCACGCCGCCGCCCGGCTCGCCGCGCTGCTCGCCGAGGAGGGGCGCGCCGACGAGGCCGAACGGTACTGGCGGATCGCCGCCGACCAGGGTGACCCGAGAGCCCGCGACGAGCTGGCCGCGCTGCTGGCCGCCCGGGGCCGGCACGACGAGGCGATCGCGCTGCTGCGGCAGGCGGTCGAGGCCGACGACTGGCGCCCGCTGCCGCTGCTGCTGACCCTGCTCACCGAGCGCGGCCTCGTCGACGAGGCGATCGCGCTGCTGCGCCGCCGCGCCGCCCGGGACTGATCCCATCACAATGCTCTGCCGCAGGTGTGACCGTGACCGCGGGTGGGTACAGACACCCGCCGGGGTGCCGGCGGACGCGCGACTGAGGCCGGGTGCCAGGATGAACCGGTAACACCAGCAAGGGTCGTCGGGCCCGGAAGTGAGGGCTGCGATGAGGTGCGACCGAGGGTGACGCCGCCCACGGGGGACCTGTTCGCCGACGGCGGTGAGACCGGGCGGCTGATGGCGCGGCTGGACTGGGCGAAGACCCCCCTGGGCCCCGTCGACGGCTGGCCGCAGAGCCTGCGCGCCGCCGTCCGGCTGGTGCTCTCCTCCCGCTACCCGATGCTGCTGCTGTGGGGCGACCGGTTCAGCCAGCTCTACAACGACGCGTACTCGGCGCTGATCGGCGACAAGCATCCGGCCGCGCTCGGCGACGACGTGCGGGTCACCCTGGCCGAGGGCTGGGACGTGCTGGCCCCGCTGATCCACGAGGCGATGGCGACCGGGGTCGCCAGCTGGGTCCCCGCCCTGCAACTGCTGCTCGACCGGGCCGGCTACCGCGAGGAGGCGTACTTCAGCGTCTCGCACGCTCCCGCCCGGGACGACGAGGGGCACACGGTGGGCGTGCTCACCGTGTGCAGCGAGGTCACCGAGCAGGTGGTCGGCGAGCGCCGGCTGCGCCTGCTGCGGGACCTGTCCGTCGGCGGCGACGGGCGGACCGTCGACGTGGAGGGCACCTGCGCCCGACTCGCCGGGGCCGTCGACGAACACCCGCTGGACGTGCCGTTCGCCGCGATCTACCTCCGCGAGGGCGCGCTGCTGCGCCGGGTCGCCTGCGTCGGCGGGGAGGAGGTGGCCGCCGCGCTGCCGGCCGTCCTGACGGCCGCCGAGGAACGGCGGTGGGGCCTGACGGCCGCCGCCGGCGGCACGACGACCGAGGTCAGCGGGGTGGCCGAGCGGCTGACGGTGCCCGCCGGCCCCTGGGGCGACCCCGTCGACGCGGCCCTGGCCCTGCCACTGCCCTCGGCCGAGGCGGACCAACCGCTCGGGGTGTTGCTGGTCGGCGTCAGCCCGAACCGGGGACTGGACGATGCGTACCGGTCGTTCTTCGCGCTGCTGGCCCAGCAGGTCGCCGTCGCCGTGCGCAACGCGCAGGCGTACGAGGAGGAGCGCCGGCGGGCCGAGGCGCTCGCCGAGCTGGACCGGGTCAAGACGGCCTTCTTCACCAACGTCAGCCACGAGTTCCGCACCCCGCTGACGCTGATGCTCGGCCCGCTGGCCGACGCCCTCAACGACCACGAGCACCCGCTGCCGGCCGCGCAGCGGGAGCGGGTCGACACCGCGTGGCGTAACGCCACCCGGCTGCTCACGCTGGTCAACAGCCTGCTCACCTTCTCCAGCCTGGCGGCCGGCGGGGGGCGGAGCGAGGCGCGCGAGGTCGACCTGGCCGGGCTCACCGCCGAGCTGGCCAGCGTCTTCCGGGCGGCCGTGGAGCGTGCCGGGCTACGCCTGGAGGTCGACTGCCCGCCCCTGCCGCGCCCGGTCGCCGTCGACCCGGTCAACTGGGAACGCATCGTCACCAACCTGCTGTCGAACGCCCTCAAGTACACCTTCGTCGGTCGGATCCGGGTCGGGCTAACCGCCGACGACCAGGAGGTGCGGCTGACCGTCGCCGACACGGGCATCGGTATCGCCGAGGAGGAACTGCCCCGGCTCTTCGAACGCTTCCACCGGGTGCACGGCGCCCGGTCCCGCAGCCACGAGGGGACCGGCATCGGGCTTGCCCTGGTCCGCGAGCTGGCCCGCCTCGAGGGCGGCGACGTGCGGGTGGAGAGCCGGGTGGGAACGGGGACGACGTTCACCGTGGCGCTGCCCTGGTCCGCCACGGCGCGACCCGCCACGCCGGCGGACGGGGCGGACGTCGGCGGCGCGGCCCGGGCCGCCGCACAGGAGGCGATCGGCTGGCTGGCCGACCCGACGCAGGCGGCGACGGCCCCGCCGGTCGGGCCGCCGGTGTCGCCGTACGGGACGGTGGACGCGCTGCGGGGCGCGCGGATCCTGGTCGCCGACGACAACGCGGACATGCGCGCGTACCTGGCCCGGCTGCTGGCCGGGCAGGGTTGGCGGGTGGAGACGGTCGGCGACGGCCGGCAGGCCCTGGCGGCGATCCGCCGGGAGCAGCCGGACCTGGTGCTCGCCGACGTGATGATGCCGGAGGTCGACGGCTTCGAGCTGCTCCGTCGGCTACGCCAGCAGGCCGACACCCGGGCGTTGCCGGTGGTGGTGCTCTCCGCCCGCGCCGGCGGGGACGCCAGCGTGGAGGGGCTCGACCTGGGCGCCGACGACTACGTGGTCAAGCCCTTCGCGGCGGGCGAACTGATCGCCAGGATCCGGGCCACCCTGCACGGCGCCCGCGCGCGGGGGCACCACCGGGCTGAGGGCCTGCTCGATGCGGCCGGCGCCGAGGGCCGGGGTGGCTGCCCGGAGCGGGGACCGGTCACGTCGTCGGGAAGCGGGGACGGGCTACCCACCGCCGGGGCGGGCGTCGCGGGTTCCGTGGGGGCGGGCGTCGCGGGTTCCGTGGGGGCGCCGGACGACCCGACCGGGGCGACCGCGCTGATCCGCCCGGCCACGCCGGGCGTCGCCGACACGGCCGTCGGCAGTGCCCCGCACCCGCAGGACGGGCAGCAGGAGCCGGCCCCGGCCCTCGGGACGGCGCTGGACACCGGCTGGACGTATCCGTCGAGGCCAACCTCGGCCTCGGCCATGCGGCGGGACGTGCGGACCTCGCTGGAGGCCATGGACGTCGATCCGGACATCATGCAGGATCTGCTGCTGGCCGCCTCCGAAGCGGTCAACAACGCCGTGGAGCACGCGCAGCGCCCGACCCGCCCCGAGGTCCGGGTGCGGCTGCGGGTCGCCGACGGCACGGTCCGAATCTCGGTGCGGGACTTCGGCACCTGGCGGGACCGCCGGCCCGCCATGGACCGGGGGCGCGGCGCCACGCTCATGAACGCGTACGGCGACGTGCGGATGGTCTCCACCGCCGAGGGCACCACGGTCACCATCGAACGCCGCCTGCCACCCGCCCCCTGACGACACGGCTCAGTCGCGCCCGGCGCGTGACGGATCTGGTCGTGCCGACACCACATCGGGACGGCCCACCCCCATGTCCGGTTTCGCGATCGCCTGTGGGTACCTGTGCGTGGTCCCTGTCGAGCTGATGTCGTAAACGAATCACCGCCGCCGACGGCCGGATGATGTCGCAGACGACTCAGCTCGACAGCGCAGAGCGCGCGATCCTGTCCCCCGGGCCGGCTCGCAGGCCGGCTCGCAGGGCGGGCCGGGGGCCGGACGGCCAGGATGATTGTCGCCGACGACTCAGCTCGACAGCGCAGAATGCGATCGTCTCCCCGGCCGGCTCGCCCACGCCTCGGCCGGCACGGCAGTGGCTGCGGCCGTGAGCGTGGTGCCCACGTCGCGTCAGTGCCCGGATGGGTCGTCTGTCCGGTTCGGCGGGTGTGCGGGGTGTAATTGGGGTGCGATTGGGGCTTAGTGTCCGGTTGGTGGTGGGTTGTGGTGGCGGCCGGCACATGCCGGGTGGGCATGAGCCGGGGGTGTGGGTCGTTGTAACCAGGTGAGCGCGTGACCCCCGGCCGAGCCGCCGGATGACCGTCGGAATGCCGACCCGGTCCGCGTCGTTACATCCCCCCGGGACCGCGCCCCACCCCCGAACGGGCGCAACCCCTCCTTCCGGCTTGACCTTTCCTTACCCGTGGCGCACCCACCCCCCTTTTTCGGTGTGCCGCGTACCCCCGATCGAAAGGTGCATACGATCATGCGTACCGATCTGATCCGTAAGACCGCCCTGACCGCTGCCGGCCTCGCCTTCACCGGCGGCGCCATCGCCGGCCCCGTCACCGCCACGTACGCGGCCCCCGTCGACAGCAAGCCCGCCGCCGTCACCCAGGACCGTGACCGTAAGGGCGGACAGAAGGAACTCGACGTCGCCTACGAGGCCCAGCCGAACTTCTACTACTGCGGCCCCGCCGCCACCCGCAACGCCCTGAGCGTGCAGGGCAAGGACATCAACGTCGACGCCATGGCCAAGCAGATGGGCACCACCGAGGCCGGCACCGACTCCATCAACGACATCACCCCCGTGCTGAACAAGGAAACCGGCAAGAACGCCTACCACAGCGTCGAGATCAGCGGCGCCACCGCCGACGACAAGCAGACCACCAAGCTGCGCGCCGACGTCGTCAAGGCCGTCGACGACGGCCGCGCCCCGGTGGCCAACATCGCCGGCACCGCCACCGACACCGACGGCGGCGTCCACTCCTTCGAGGGCGGGCACTACATCAGCGTCGTCGGCTACCGCGACAACGGCGAGACGGTGAAGATCGCCGACTCCGCCGACCCGGCCCAGGCCTCCTACTGGATCACCACCGAGGCCCTCGCCGACTGGATCGCCACCCGCGGCTACGCCGCCTGATCCAGGCAACACACAACCGAACACCAACGACAAGGGCCGACCCCCAAACGGGGGCCGGCCCTTTCGTCATGCCCGCAGCGGGGGTCACGGCCAGCCGCGTCAGGCCGCGTAGCGGTTAGCCGCGTCAGGCCGCGCAGTGGACCAGCCGGGTCAGGCCGCGTAGCGGGCGGCCAGGTCGACCGTGCGGCGGGCGGCGGCCACCATCGCCCGGTCGGCGAACCGGCCGTCCGGCAGCACCACGGTCCCGGAGTCCCGGGTCTGTGCCTCGGCCACCGCGGCGAGCAGCTCCTCGGCCCGCGCGACCTCCCGCTCCGCCGGCCGGAACGCCTCGGCGATCACCGGTAGCTGGCGCGGGTGGATGGCCGCCCGGCCGAGGAAGCCGAGCCGCCGTCCCACGGCGCAGGAGCCGGCCAGGCCGTCGGCGTCGGCCACGTTCGGGTACACCGACATGGCGGGCGGGGGCAGGGCGGCGGCGCGGGCCGCCACCACGATCCGGCCACGCGCCCACGCCAGACCGGCCTCGTCGTCGACGCCCAGGTCGGAGCGCAGGTCGGCCTCGCCGAGGCCGATCGAGGCCACCGCGGGGTCGGCGGCGGCGATGGCGTACGCGGCCTCCAGGCCGAGGGCCGACTCCACCAACGGATGCAGCGGGGTGTCCACCCGGGCGGCAACGGCGGCGACGGCGCTCGCCGACTCCACCTTTGGCAGCCGCAGGCCCGCCAGCCCGGGGCGGCCGACCACCGCGGCCAGGTCGGCGTCCAGGTCCGGGCCGGTCAGCTCGTTGACCCGGACCTGGACCGGCACCGGGTGCGACTGCCCGAGGAACTCGGCGACGGCCTGCCGCGCGTACGCCTTGCGGTCGGCGAGCACCGCGTCCTCCAGGTCGAGGATCACCGCGTCGGCGCCCGAGGCGACCGCCTTGGCGAACCGGTCCGGCCGGTCGCCCGGCACGTAGAGCCAGGTCAGCAGCATTCAGATCACCCCCTTCTCGCGCAGTGCCGCCAGCTCGCCGTCGGCCAGGCCCAGCGACCGCAACACCGCGTCGGTGTCCTGGCCGTGCCGGCGCCCGGCGTGCCGGATGTCCCCCGGTGTCTCCGAGAGCCGGAACGGCACGTTCTGCATCCGTACCTCACCGAGTTCCTCGTCGGGGACGGTGCGGACGGTGCCGAGCGCGGCGTACTGCGGGTCGGCGAGGATGTCGCGCACGTCGTAGACCGGGGCGACGGCCGCCTCGGCGGCCTCGAACGCCGCCACCACCTCGTCCCGGTCCCGCCGCGCGACCCAGGCGCCCACGGCGGCGTCCAGTTCGTCGGCGTGCGCGGCCCGGCCGCTGCCGGTGGCGAACCACGGTTCGTCGACCAGTTCCGGGCGGCCGACCAGCCGCAGCACCCGCTCGGCGATGCTCTGCGCGCTGGTCGACACCGCCACCCAGCGGCCGTCGGCGCAGCGGTACGTGTTGCGCGGCGCGTTGTTGTTGGACCGGTTGCCCAGCCGGGGCTGGACGTAGCCGAGCTGGTCGTACCAGGTGATCTGGGGGCCCAGCATCGCCATGATCGGCTCGATGATGGCGAGGTCCACCACCTGGCCGGTGCCGGTGAGGTCGCGGGCCCGCAGGGCCAGCATGACCGCGTACGCGGCGGCGAGCGCGGTGACCGAGTCGGCCAGCCCGAACGGGGGCAGCGTCGGCGGCCCGTCCGGCTCGCCGGTGGCGGCGGCGAAGCCGCTCATCGCCTCGGCGAGGGTGCCGAAGCCCGGCCGCCGCGCGTACGGGCCGACCTGACCGAAGCCGCTGATCCGGGCGATCACCAGCCGGGGGTTGACCGCGTGCAGCTCGGCCGGGCCGAGCCCCCACCGTTCCAGGGTGCCGGGGCGGAAGTTCTCCACCAGCACGTCCGCGTCGGCGAGCAGCCGGCGTAGCAGTTCGGCGCCCCGCGGGTCGGACAGGTTCAGGGTCACCGTGCGCTTGTTGCGCCCGAGCACCTTCCACCACAGCCCGACGCCGTCCTTCGCCGGGCCGTGCCCCCGCGACGGGTCCGGCTTGGCCGGATGCTCCACCTTGACGACGTCGGCGCCGAAGTCGCCGAGGAACGCCGCCGCGA
The DNA here is from genome assembly GCF_042899165.1 of Micromonospora sp. NPDC000121. Classification (NCBI taxonomy): domain Bacteria; kingdom Bacillati; phylum Actinomycetota; class Actinomycetes; order Micromonosporales; family Micromonosporaceae; genus Micromonospora; species Micromonospora sp. NPDC000121. The sequence goes on along the minus strand of NZ_JBIAZP010000003.1, from coordinate 45,234 downwards.
GCGGCCCGGCGAAGAGGGTGGCGAGGTCGACCACCTTCACCCCGTCGAGCGGGCGGGTCCGGTCGGCGCCGGCGTGGGCTCCTGGGCTGTTCACGGCGTTCCCTTCGTCGGGTCGACGGTGGTGAGGAAGACGTCGCCGTTGCCGAGCGCCGCCCCGCCCAGCGGGCTTCCGGCGGTGAGCCCGGTGACCAGCAGCCGCCCGTCGGCGCCGAGGGTCGCGTAGACGTTCTCCTCCCCGAAGGCGTCGGCGGCGTCGTCGCGGGCGGTGCCGTACTGCGCCACCCCGACCTGGCGGCCCCGCGCGTCCAGTCGCAGGGTCAGCACGTCCGTGCCGCCGACCGGCAGGCCGAGCGCGCTGCCGGTGAAGCCGACCACGGCGACCGCACCGCCGGGCAGCGCCACCACGTCGGCGCCCACGTCGGCGCCCCGCCCGCCCGTCACCGTCCGCCAGCGCTGCCGGCCGTCCTGGGTGTACGCCACGGTCAGCACGTCGCTGCCGCCGGCGGTGGCCTCGCCGCCGGTGGAGCCGGTGGCCACCACGAGGCCGTCGGCGCTGATCGCGACGCCGCCGAGCAGGTCGTCGCCCGCGCCGCCGACCGAGGTCACCCAGGTGCGGGTGCCGGCGGGGTCGAATCGGGCCAGCCACCCGTCGCCGCCGCCGAGCGCGGTGGTGTCGGGCAGGCCGGCCGAGGTGACGCCGGCCAGGTACACGCCCTCGGCGTCGGCCGTCACCGCGTACGCCTTGTCCTCGCCGGGCCCGCCGAACTGCCGGCTCCAGGCGACCCGCCCGTCCGGGGTGATCCGGGCCAGCACCGCGTCCTTGTCCCCGGCGCCGCTCTGCCCGGCGAACGAGCCGCTGGTGTAGCCGGCGACGTAGGCGCCGCCGTCGGGGGCGGCCGCGACGGCGTAGAACCGGTCGGCCCTGGCCGGGTCGCCGGCCTGGGTGAGCCAGGCCCGCTGCCCCGTCGCGGTCAACCTGACGACGAAGCCGTCGTCGGCGGGGCTGCCGGGGTGCGTCCCGTCGAGGTCGCCGCGGGTGTAGCCGGCGGCGACCGCCCCGCCGTCGGCGAGCGGCACCACGCCGTGGAGGCGGTCGTTGGCGGCCGTGCCGAACTGGGTCGTCCAGGCCGGGGTCCCGCCCGCCGTGACGCGGCTGACCACGGCGTCCAGCCCGCCGGCGTACGGCTGGCCGGCGACCGGGCCGGAGGCGGCGTACCCGAGCGTGGTGCTGCCGTCGGGGTGGGCGGCCACGCCGCCGGCCCAGTCGGTGCCCGTGGTGCCGTGCGGCGGCCCGGGCAGCCCGGCCGGCGGGGTGACGCTCAGCGTCGCCGCCAGGTGCCGCAGCCCGTCCACGAAGGCCGGTCGCCAGACGTCCCAGTCGTGCCCCCCGTCGAGCACGCGGAACTCCGCCGCCACCGCGTCGGAGCGGCGCACGGTGTTGTAGAGGGTGGCCGCCTCGTAGTCGAGGTCGTGGGCAGCGTCGGCCGGGTCGGGGTTGGCCCACTCGTCGTCGCCGACCGCGACGTACATCCGCACCGGCGACTCGGCGTCCAGGCCGGGCAGCAGGGCCGGATAGTTCAGCCGCTGGTAGACCTCGTCGGAGAAGCGCTGCTCGCCGGAGCCGAAGCCGCCGAACTCGCGCGCCGACGAGTCCGCCGGCGGCAACGGCCGGTACACCGCCGGGCTGAGCACCAGCGCGTGCCCGAACAGGTCCTGGTGGGCCAGGGCGTAGCGCAGCGCGCCGGCGCCGCCCATCGAGTAGCCGCCGACCAGGCGCGCCCCGCGGTGGGCCGCGGTGCGGTAGGTGGCGTCGACGTGCCGCACCAGGTCCCGGGTCAGGGCGGTCTCCACGGGCCGGCCCGGGTCGTCCGCGCCCGTGTACGCGGAGTCGACGTACCAGCTGCCGCGGCTGCTCCACGGCGCGTCGGGCAGCACCGCGATCACCGGCGGCACGTCGCCGTCGGCGATCAGCCGGTCCAGGTCGGCCTTCACCCGGGTCCACGCCTGCATCGTGTCGCCCCGCCCGTGCAGCAGGTACAGCACGGGGTAGCGACTGGCCGTCGCCTCGGCGTAGCCGTGCGGCAGGTAGACCGTGTAGTCGATCGGAGCGCCCAACGCCGCGGACGGCGCCGAGGCGGTGGTCAGCGTGCCCGCGCGGAGACGCTCCGCGCCGGCCGTACCGGGCGCCGCGCCGGCCAGGCCGAACGCGAGGAGCACGGCGGCCACGCCGCCACCGATCCGCCAACGTCTTCTCATCAGGTCACTCCTCAGCGGAAAGGTCGGCGGCACAACGGAAGCCGACCTGGTCGGAGCGGGTCAGGCCGGCGCCGAGCAGCAGCAGCTTCACCGACACGTCCGGCGGCTGCGGGCCGCCGTCGAGATACCAGTCCGAGCCCTCCGCCCGGTACGCGGCGCCGCCCTTGAGGATCACGAAACGGGTACGCCCGTCGGAGTGCTCGCTCTCGGTCAGGTTCCACACCAGCGGTTCCCGGCGGTGCAGCAACCCCGCCTCGGCGGCCACCTGCCACTCGTCCTCGGTGGGCAGCCGCAGCCCGGCCCAGGCCGCGTACGCCCGGGCGTCGGCGAGTTCGACGCCGGTGACCGGGGCGTCGGCCGGGCCCTGCCCGGCGGTGAACCGCTCGGGGCGCGCCGGACGGTAGCCGGTGGCGCGCAGGAACTCGGCGTACCGGCCGTGGGTGACCTCGTGGGTGTCGATCGCGAACCGGCCGAGCCGGACGGCACGGCGCAACGTGCCGGTGTGGTGCAGCCGGGGCGGCAGCGGCTTCCACTCGTCGACGTACGGGGTCTCGCCGTAGAGGCCCGTCTCCCGGACCCGGTGGCGCACGAGCAGTTCCCGCCTGCCGCCGTCGACCGCCACCATGCCGTCGGGCACGTCGCGCCGGGGCGCCCACGGGACACGCGACCGCTGCGCCGCCCGGGCCGGGAAGGACGGGTCGCCGACCGCCGCCGGGTGCGCCGGCACCGCCGCGTCGACGGTGGCGACGACCGCGGCGACCGCCCCGGCCGGCAGCGGACCACCGACGGCGACCGTGCCGTCCGGCTCGGCGGTGACGGTCAGCTCCGCGCCGGTGACCAGGTCCACGAAGCGCCGACCGGGACGCGGCGCGGTACGCAGCCACGGCCCGTCGTGGTCGTCGCCCCGGTTCACCACCGTCCACAGCGGCTCGCCGTCGTGGGTCCAGCGGGACGCGTACACCTGACCGGAGCCGGGGTGGTCGGCGAGCGGGACCCAGTCCTCGGCGCGCAACCACGCCGCGTGGCTGGCCTGCACCCGGCGCATCGCCCGCAACACGGTCCGGTCCCGGTCGTTCCAGCCCACCCAGACGCCGAAGACGCTCTCCCAGACCAGCACGCCGCAGCCGTTGAGCCAGGCGGAGTGCAGCTCGTCGAGGTGGCTGCGGTGCCAGCGGCGGGTGTGGTGCAGGATGTGCCGGCGCTCGAACCACTTGGCCCGCAGGACGCCGGGGACCTCGGAGTCGGCGAACCACTGCGCCCACGACATCGCGTGGTCGGCGATGCGGGCCAGCGGCACCCGGCTCTCGCCTTCGAGGACGATGCCGGGGCGGACCGCGTCCAGCTCCCGGCGCAGCTCGTCGGCGCCCTCCTTGAGGGTGTCGAGGAAGACTCCGTCGACGCCGAGCTTGCCGGCCAGCGCGGCGACCTCCTGCGCGTCGGTGCCCGCCTCGCGCCGGGTGCCGGTGTCCCAAGGGTTGTAGTCGACGAACACGCGCACCCCGCGCCGCTGGAAGGCGCGCACCACCTCGGGCAGCTCGGGGACGTCACGGTAGAAGTCGAACTGGTTGCGCTCGTCCAGCCCGATCACCGGGTACGCGTGCCACAGGACGACCCCGTCGAAGCCCCCGAAGTCCCGGTCGGCGGCGTCGAGGAACGCGTCGACGGTGAAGACGCCCCGCTCGTGGTCGTAGAGCGTCTCGTCCCACAGCCAGGCCAGGCAGACGCTGAAGCAGTCGCCGGGGATCTCGTCGTAGTGCGCGCCGGTGTAGCCGAGGCGGGCACGGGCGTCGGCGCGCCAACGGGTGAGCTGCTCGCGCCAGGCCGGCCAGTCGTCCGGGTCCGCCGGGGCGGCGAAGATCTTCGCCTCGTCCAGCGTGGTCAGGTCGGCGTGCCCGCCCGGCGGGACCTCCGTCGGCCGGTCGATGGGGCGCGGCACGTAGGGGTTGAAGCTCACGGGGCACCTCGGTAGGTCGCGGCGTACAGGTCCTCGATGGCGGCCCGGTCGGGCAGCGCGGTGGACGCGCCGGGGCGTTGCGCGCACGCCGCGCCGGCGGCGCAGGCCCAGCGCAGGACGGCGGCGACGGCGTCGGCGTCACGCGCGGCGCCCCGTTCGGCCCAGCCGACGGCGAGGGCGCCGGTGAACGCGTCTCCGGCCGCGGTGGTGTCCACCGCCGCGATGCGCGGCGCCGGGATCTCCAGTCGCGAACCGCGCCGGTCGGCGTACGCGGCGCCCCGCGCGCCGAGCGTCAGCACCACCCGGGGCACCAGCTCCAGCAGCGCGTCGAGCAGGACGGCCGGCTCGTCGGCGGCCGTGCCGGCGACGACGGCCGCCTCGTGCTCGTTGACGACCAGCACGTCGACCAGCCCGAGCAGGTCCGCCGGCAGCGGCACCGCCGGCGCGGCGTTGAGCACCACGGTGGTGCCCGCGGCGCGGGCCCGGCCGGCGGCCTCCAGCACGGTCGGCAGCGGCACCTCCAGTTGGAGCAGCAGCACGTCGGCCGCGTCGATCGCCGCCCCGTCGGCGGCGTCCAGGTCGGTCAGCGCGGCGTTGGCGCCGGGGGCGACCAGGATGAAGTTCTCCGCCGCCCGGTCGACCGCGATGAGGGCGACGCCCGAGGGGCCGGGGACGCTGCGCAGGCCGCGTACGTCCACCCCGGCGGCGACCAGGTTGTCCCGCAACCGCTGCCCGAACTCGTCGGCGCCGACGGCGCCCACGAACGCGCACCGCGCGCCCGCCCGGGCGGCGGCGACGGCCTGGTTGGCGCCCTTGCCGCCAGGCACGGTCCGGAAGTCCTCCCCGAGCACCGTCTCGCCGGGGCGGGGCAGCTGCGGCGCGGTGACCACCAGGTCCAGGTTGGCGCTGCCCACCACGACCACCCGCGCGCTCACGCCGGCCCGCCCTCGGTCGTGGCGACGCCGGCGGGTGCCCCGGAGGCGGCCGGCTCGGCGAGGGCGACGGTGCGGGCGGCCAGTTCGTCGAAGCCGATGCCGTCGAAGCCGGCGATGCTGCTGGCGAGCCGGCCGCGCAGCGGGCCGACCCAGCGATCGGGCAGCCCGGACGCGCCGGTCAGCGCCCCGGTCACCGCGCCGACGGTCGCCCCGGTGGAGTCGGTGTCCCAGCCGCCGCTGACGACCGCGCAGATCGACCGCTCCAGCTCGCCCCGCCCGTACGCGAGGGCGGCGGCGACCAGCGCGGCGTTGTTGCGCACGTGCACCCAGTGCAGGTGGCCGTGCCGGGCGTACAGCTCGTCCACGACCGCCTCCCAGTCGTCCGCGCGCGAGCCGAGGGCGCGCGCCTCCCGGACCGTGGCGGCGAACCGGCTGCGCGGCGGCAGCACCGCCTCGCCGGCGTCGAGCACCTCGTCGACGTCGCCCGCCACCGTGGCGGCGGCGGCCAGCGCCGCGACCCACATCGCCCCGTACACCCCGGCCCGGACGTGGCTGACCGTGGCGTCGCGCCAGGCCAGCTCGGCGGCCCGGTCGGGGCGGCCGGGGTTGACCCAGCCGTACACGTCGGTGCGGATCTGGGCGCCGATCCACTCCCGGAACGGGTTGTGCCGCCGTGCGGTCCACGGCGGGGTCAGCCCCAGCAGCAGGTTGCGGTAGGCCACCCGTTCGGCGGTGAAGACCCGCCCGCCGGGCAGCCAGTCCAGCCACGCCTGCGCCACGTCGGCGCTGGTGAAGTCCCGCCCGTACGTCTCCAGCACGCGCAGCGCCAGCAGCGCGAAGTTCAGGTCGTCGTCCTCGGGCATCCCGTCGATGTTCTCGGCCAGGCTGGTCGGGGCGCTGCGCCGGTTCCACGGCCAGCGGGCCGCCACGTCGGCGGGCAGCCCCCGGGCGGTGAACCAGTCCCGCAGCGGCCAGCGGCCGGTGGCGACGAGGATCTCCCGGATCCCGTGGCGGGGGATCTTCTCCACCGGCTTGCCGAGCAGGCAGCCGGCCGCCCGGCCGAGCCACGCGCCGTGCACCCGGTCGTACGCGGCCGGGCCGGCGGGCAGCGACCAGTCCGCCGGCCAGGTGGTGCGGACGGCGGCCAACTCCTCGGGCTCGTCGGGGCTGCCGGCGCCCGGCAGCGCGTCGGCCTCGTCGAGCAGCCGCGTGGCGAGGGCCCGCAGCGCGGGTGCCGCGGGCGTGGGCGACGCCCCGCTGACCGGCGGGGTGAGGTCCCCGCCGGCCGCGCGCCACCGCTCGGCGATAGCGCCGACGTCGCGCCCCTCGTCCCGGCTGGCCGCGATCTCGTGCGGCAGCAGGTCCTCGGGCTGCACCCAGGTGATCCTCACCGGCCCGTCTCCCCCGGCGCCTGCTCCGGTCCGGCGGGCCGGAGGCCGGCGGCGTCGGTGCCCCGCGCCGGACCGTCGGCGAGGCCGGCGAAGCGCTCGGCGCGGCGGGCGAAGCGCTCCCGGTCGCGGTCGAAGACCTCCGTGGCCACCGCGGCGAGCACCCGGGCGGGCGCGACCAGGTCGGTGCGGGAGGCGGTGGCGACGGCCTCCGACCACTCCGCCGGCACCGCCGCCGCGCCGCCGAGCGCCCCGGCGATCGCCGCCGCCATGGTGGCGGTCGAGTCGGCGTCCCGGCCGTAGTTGACCGCGCCGAGCACCGCGTCGCGGAAGTCGCCGCCGGCCACCACCAGCATGCCGATCGCCACCGGCAGTTCCTCGATGGCGTGCAGCCGGCTCGGCCGCCGGGCGCCCAGCCCCGGGCTGCGGTACTCCTCCCCCACCGTGTCGTAGGGGGCGACCGCGCCGCGCAGCGGGCCGATGGCGGCCCGCCAGTCGTGGTGGCCCCGGGCCTCCTTGACCACCGCGTCGATGGCCGCCCGGGTGCCGTCGCGGGCCAGGTCCAGCGCGGCGGCGACCACGTCCTCGACGCCCGCGCCGGGGGTCGCGGCGGCGGCGACCGCGGCGGCGAAGACCGCCGCGGCCTCCCGCCCGTAGCTGTGCTGGTGCGCCCCGGCGATCTCCACCGCCTCGGCGTACGCCCCGGCCGGGTCGCCCGCGTTGACGATGCCGACCGGGGCCATGTACATGGCCGCGCCGCAGTTGACGATGTTGCCCACCCCGCCCTCGCGGGGGTCGGCGTGCGCGTGGTGCAGGCGGGTGACCAACCACCGCTCGGCGGCGGCGAGCCGGTGGAAGGTCACCCCCTCGCGCTCCAGGTCCGGGATGTACACCACCCGCTCGATCAGGTCGGGGACGAGCAGTTCCACCACGTCATAGGCGTCGAGGTGGTCGCGCTTGGCCGCGTACGCCCGCACCAGCGCGTGGGTCATCAACGTGTCGTCGGTGATGTGCCCGTCGCCCTTGTGGTACGGCGCGAGTGGCCGTGCGGTCGCCCAGTCGGCGTGGTACGGGGGCACGATGCCCTCCACCCAGCCGCCGAAGCGGGCGCGGATCTGCTCCGGAAGTGCCGTCTCGGTCGCCCCGCCGAGGGCGTCACCCACGGCGGCGCCGACGAGACATCCGACCGACTTGTCGAGAAGGAGAGACATCGTTACCTCAGAACCTGCTTGCCACCGTCGACCAGCTGCGTGCCGAGCTGGTCCAGGGTGATCTTGTTGGCGAAGTACTGCTGGAGGGCCGGGGTGGCGTACTTCGTCTTCCACTCCGGGTAGCCGTCGGCCTTCTGGAACGGCGCGACGGTCAGGTCGGCGGCGCTGTCCGCGGCCACGTCCCAGCCCTGCTTGCCGCCGGTGAGCTTGACCAGCTCCTCGTTGGCCTGCTTACCGGTCGGGATCAGCCAGTCGCCCTTGGCGAGGGCGGCCATGTTGGTCGGGTTGAGGAAGAACTCCAGGAACTGCACGGCCTGCTTCTTGTGCGGGGAGTCCTCGCTGACGGACAGCGTCTGCGGGTTCGCCGCGTGGGTCGCGGACGTCCCCTTCAGCGGCGGCAGGGTGACCCACTCGAAGCCGGCCGGCGCCTGCTCGACCATCTGCTGGCGCAGCGACACCGAGCCGGGCAGCATGGCGTACTTGCCGCCGAAGAAGCCGGGCAGGGTGTCCGCGCCGCTCATCCCGAGCGCCTCCGGGGACGCGGACTTCGCGGTGTAGATCATGTCGTGGATGCGCTTCGGGACCTCCTTCTCGGCGTCGCCCACCTTGACCTCGGTGCGGCCGCCGTCGGTGTGGAAGAACTTCCCGTCGAAGTTGAGCGCCAGGTTCAGCACCCGGTTGGTGGGCGACTTCAGGGCCCACGCCGCGCCGTACTGACCCGGCTTGGTGAGCTTCTGCGCGTTGGCCTGGAACTCGTCCCAGGTCCAGCCGCCGTCGGCCGGCGGCACCGCGATGCCGGCGGCGTCGAGCAGCTTCTTGTTGGCGATGACGACCTGCGACTCCAGCAGGAACGGCACGCCGGTGATCTTGCCGTCGTAGGTGACGGTGTCCCAGATGCCCTGGTCGATCTGGCCCTTGAGGTCGTCGGAGACGAGCTTGGACAGGTCGGCCAGGTAGCCCTGCTTGCTGAACTCACCGATCGCGGACGCCTCGTAGTGCACGATGTCGGCCGCGTCGCCGCCCTCGAACGAGGTGAGCAACTGGTCGTGGACGGAGTTCCAGTCACCCTGGACGTACTCGACCTGGATGTCCGGGTGCTCGGCGTTCCACTTGGCGACCAGGTCCTTGTTGGCCTGCAGCGACTCCTTCTGCCAGGCCAGGCTGAGGAAGCGCAGCTTCACCGGGCCGGACGTGGACTCGTCGTCGCCGCCGTCGCCGCACGCGGTGAGCGCGCCGAGGCCGACGACCGCGACCGCGGCGGCCGCGGCGAGTCGACGGAATCTGGTGCGGAGCATGGGGGGTACCTCCTTGGTGGTGGGTGGGGGACGGTGTCAGCCCTTGACCGCGCCGGCGAGCGACCCGGACGAGAGCCGGCGTTGCATGAACGCGAAGAAGATCAGGCTGGGCAGGGTGGCCAGCAGCGAACCGGCCGCGAGGGGGCCCAGGCGGGCGGTGCCCTCGATGCCCACGAACCGGGCGAGCGCCACCGGCAGGGTCGCCAGCTCCGGGGTCTTGATCAGCACGAGGGCGAAGAAGAACTCGTTCCAGGCCGAGATGAACGAGAACAGCGCGGTGGCGACCAGGCCGGGGGCGAGCAGCGGGAAGACCACCCGTCGCAGGACCTGTACGCGGCTGGCGCCGTCGACGGAGGCGGCCTCCTCCAGTTCCCGGGGGATGTTGCGGACGAAGCCCTGCAGCATCCACAGCGCGAACGGCAGCGCCCAGACCACGTAGATGAGGACCAGCCCGGCGTGCGTGTTGGCCAGCCCGACCTGCCGCAGCACCAGGAAGATCGGGATGATCAGCAGCACGAACGGGAAGAGCTGGGACAGCAGCACCCAGCCCAGGGCCGCGGTGCCGAGCTTGGAGCGGAACCGGGCCAGGGCGTACGACGCGGGCAGCGCGACCAGCACGGTGAGCAGCGCCGAGGCGAGCGAGACCTGGAGGCTGTTCAGCGCGGCCCGGCCCAGCTCCTGCTCGGTGAACGCCTGGACGAAGTTCTGCACCGTCGGGTTGGTGGGGATCAGGGTCGGGTGCAGCTGGACCAGTTCGCGGGGTGGCTTGAAGGCCGTCGAGACCAGCCAGACCAGCGGGAACCCGAGGAAGATCAGGTAGCCGACCAGCGCGAGGTACTGCAGCGCCCGCCCGGTGCGGCTCGGCTTTCCGAACATGTCAGTTCGCCTCCCTCAACCGGCGACGGAGATACACGGCGAGCAGCGCCACGATGATCACGACCATCACGTTGCCGAGCGCGGCGGCGTAGCCGTAGTTGCCGTAGCGGAACGCCTCCTCGTAGGCGAAGAGCATCGGCAGCATGGTCTTGCCGCCCGGTCCGCCGGCGGTCAGCACGTAGACCAGGCCGAACGAGTTGAAGTTCCAGATGAAGTCCAGCGAGGTGATCGCCACGATCACCGGGGTCAGCGCGGGCAGGGTGACGTGCCGGAACCGGTGCCAGGTGCTGGCGCCGTCCACCGCGGCGGCCTCGTGCAGCTCGCGGCCCACACCCTGGAGGCCGGCGAGGAGCACGACGGTGGTCTGCGGCATGCCCGCCCACACCCCGACGACGATCACCGCGGGCAGGGCGGTGCCGAAGTCGCCGAGCCAGTTGGCGCGTAGGCCGTCGGCGCCGACGCGGTGGAAGAACTCGTTCAGCAGGCCCGCGTCCGGGTGGTAGACCAGCTTCCACAGGATGCCGACCACCACCGGCGGCATCGCCCACGGCACCACGGCCAGCACCCGTGCCACGCCGCGGAAGCGCAACCGCTGGTTCAGCAGCAGCGCGAGCCCGAGGGCCAGCAGGAACTGCAGGACGGTCACCCCGAACGCCCAGAGCAGGCCGACCTGGAAGGAGTTCCAGAACAGCTCGTCGCCAAGCAGCTCGCGGTAGTTCGCCAACCCGGTGAAGGTGACCTCGACGTTGCGCCCGGCCCGGGCGTCGGTGAACCCGAGGTACATGCCGCGTACCAGGGGGAAGACCGACAGCGCCAGGATCGGCAGCAGCGACGGGAGCAGCAGCAGGTAGATCATGGTCCGGTCGGAGCGGGACCGGCTGTGCCGCCGGGCCGCACCGGCCCGGTCGACGTCCGGCCGCTCGGCCACAGTCGTCATGACGGCACCTTTTCGGTGGACGGAGGGGAGGCGGGCCCGACGGCCCGGCTGGAGGCGCGGACGGCGAGGCTGGGCGACACCTGCTCCCGGCGGGGCGGCAGGGCGGGGTCGGCGATCCGCTGGAGCAGCAGTTCGGCCGCCCGGCGACCGCGCTCGGCCGAGCCGAGCGAGACGCTGGACAACTGGGGGAACATCATCTGGGCCAGCTCGGTGTCGTCCATGCCCACCACCGCCACGTCCTCTGGCACCCGGTGGCCGGCGGCCAGCAGCGCGTGCAGCGCGCCGACCGCGATCAGGTCGTTGGCGCAGACCAGGGCGTCCGGGCGGGCCCGGGCGAGCAGCCGTTCGGTCGCCGCGCGGCCGGCCGCGTACTGGAAGTCGCCGACCTCGACCAGGCGTTCGTCGACGGGGACGGCGTGTGCGGCGAGGGCGGCGCGGAAACCGGCGTCGCGCGCGGCGCCGGGGACGGTGTCCAGCGGACCGTTGACGAAGCCGATCCGGCGCCGCCCGCTGGCCACCAGGTGCTCCACGGCCAGCGCGACGCCCCGCCGGGAATCGGTGCGCACGTTGTCGACGGGCGCGTCGGCCCCGAGCTGGCCGATCACCACCACCGGCACCGGGCTCTGCACGAGCGCGGCGAGGTGGTCGTCGGTGACCCGGATCGGCGACAGGATCATGCCGTCGACGTAGCGGTTGGCCAGCCGGCGCAGCAGGGCGGTCTCGTTGGCGATCTGTCCGCCGGTGGCGTGCACCAGCAACTGCCGCCCGGACGCGGCCACCACCGCCTCGATGGCCCGCATCATCGACACGTAGACCGGGTTGCCGATGTCCTCGACCGCGAGCGCGACCAGTCCGGTGCGCTGGGACTGCAACGACCGGGCGATGGCGTTGGGCACGTACCCGACCTCCGCCGCCGCGGCGCGGACCTTGCGGATGGTCTCCTCGCTGCCGCCGACGCCGTTGAGCACCCGGGAGGCGGAGGCGATGGAGACACCGGCGCGGGCCGCGACGGTGTGGACGGTGGGCCGGCTGTCGGCCGACTCCGGTAAACGTTTACGACCCACGCGCCGGCACCTCCACCTGTTTCCTGTAAACGTTTCCGGGAGTCTGCGCCGCGTGTGGCGAGGAGGTCAAGAGTCCGTTACGAAAACGTTTCCAACAGGACCGAAACGCTGGTCAGCCGGTCATCGCCGGACTACCCGGGGTGCCCATAGAACGGGACGACGCCGGGCGGGCGCGCACGCGGCGGGGCGATGCCGCGAACGCACATGGGGCGGAAGCCGGCCGTCAGGACCGGCGTTCGCGCTCCTGGCTCAGCCGCTCGTCGAGCCGGCCCAGCTCGTAGATGGCGTTCAGGTTCGTCGGCAACCGAGTCACGTTGTCGACCAGGGGTTCGTCGACGGGGTCGGGCGTGGGCGCGGGCGCGCCGGCCGGGCCGACGGACGCGGCGGCGGGCCGACGCCGGCGCAGGACGAGCAGCACCGGCACCGCCACGGCGGCCGCCGCCAGGCCGTAGACCAACCACCGCTCCGCCGGTTCCCCGTCGCCGTCCACCGGCGGGGCCGCGACCGTGGAGGCATCACCCGAGGTCCCGGTCCGCCCGTTCGGCACGGGCACCGCCGCCTTGCGCTCGCCCGGGCCGCCAGCGGCCGGCCGGGCCGGGTCGGCGGCGCGGGTGGACGCGGTCGTCGACGTGGACGGGCGCGGCGCGACCGGCGCCGCCGACGGGCCGGGCGACGCCGGGGCGGTCGAACCGGACGGGGCCGGCGTCGGGGCGGCGCTCGGGGTGGCCCCGCCCCCTCCGGTGAGCAGGTCGTCCACGATCTGCCCGATGCCGCCGAGGAGGTCGCCGACCGGCCCGCCCGAGGCCGACGGCGTGGGCGTGGGCGCGGGAGCGAGCGCCAGGGTCAGGGCGAGTGCGGCCACGGCGGACATGGGTCACCTCGGAAGGGGTCGATGTGTCACGCACCGTACCGCACTGCTTGTGGTCGCCGCGTGACACCCCGGCGCGGCGGTCCGGCCGACGTCACCCGGGGGGCGCCGCGCGCGGCGCCCCCCGGGTGACGGGATCGTCAGACCGGCAGGCCGCCGACCTGGGTGTTGATCCAGGAGCGGATGGACGGCAGGTCGACGTAGATGGACGGGCCGGTGGCGCAGGTGGAGTCGTTGTTGCCGGACCGGCTGGTGGCGCCGATCAGGCTCCACGCCCCGTTGATCCGGCGCACCTGCGGGCCGCCCGAGTCGCCGTAGCAGGCGCCCGAGTTGCCGTTGGTGTTGTTGGTGCAGATCTCGTACGGGCCGTTGATGCCGATGCAGCGGCTGTCCGACACGATCGAGGTGTCCAGTTCGTACGCCACGGTCGGGGCGCCGCCGCAGCCGCGGGTCGGGCAGGTCTGACCCCAGCCGATGATGCGGGTGGCGGTGCCGACCGCGCCGGAGGTGCTGGGGATCGGCGCCGGGGCGTAGCCGACGGAGCCGGACAGTTGCAGCAGCTTCACGTCCAGGCTGGGGTGGTTGACCGCCCGGGTGACCCCGACCACCGTGCCGCCGCTGTTGCGGTAGATGCTGCCCACCCGCACCGACGACGGCGTGGAGCAGTGCCGGGCGGTGACCGCCCAGTTGGCCTTGATGAGCGTGCCGGTGCAGCCGGAGACGTACACCATCCACGGGTAGTTCTCGGTGGCCGGCCGGCCACCGACGACGTACGGCTCGATGTCGTCGCCGTCGTTCCACGAGTACGTGCCGGTGGGCACCGCCGAGGCGGCCAGGCCGCCGGCGAACAGCGAGTCCACCCGGGACGCCTCGGTGGAACTCGGGTACGCGTTGCGGCAGGAGACCGGCGCGCTGCTGCCGGACATCAGGTCGGAGCACAGCCCGGTGCGCCGGTCCGGCAGGCCGAGGATGTGGCCCAGTTCGTGGCTGGCGATGCGGGTGCGGTCGTACCCCTGGTTGACGGCGGTCCAGCCCATCCAGATCCGGCCGGAGCCGAGCCCGGTGACCTGCGCCCGGGGCCAGCCGCTGTCGACGTAGATGGTGACGTTGCCCGGCGTGCGCGCCACCAGTTGGACGTTGCCGACCTGGCTGTTCCAGATGGCGGCGGCCTGGTCGAAGTTGGTGCGGAACTCGCCGGCCCGGCTCGCGTCGTAGTAGACGGTCCGGACGGCGGCGGACGCGCTGGCGCCGGTGGCGATCTGCATTCCGGTTGCGGCCAGGACCGCCGCCAGCACGGCGCCCGCCGTGCGCAGCAGTTGTCGTCGGAACATACACGCACTCCCTGCGGTCGGCCGGCGGCGTGCCACCGCCGGTCATCGATGTACGTGAATGTTAGGACGAGGGCCGCCAATTCACGGCATAACGGAACCGTCATACCGGCGCCCCGCCCGCTCACCGGCCCTCCGCTGAGCGCCGGCGGGCGGCGAGCGGCGGCCGGCAGTCGGTCAGGGCAGCGGGTCGGGAAGCATCGCCAGGGTGGCCGGCAGTTGCGAGTGCAGCGGCGCGGGCAGGGCGTCGCGGGTGAACCAGCCGATCCGGTCGAACTTGTGCGGCTCGCCGATGGCCACCTCCGCCGGGTCCACCCGGACCGCGAAGAGCACCGCCACCCAGTGCGAGGGCGGGTCGTCGCGCAGCACGTTGCGCACGCCGAGCAGGGCGACCGACCGTGGTGTGGCCGCGTACTCCTCGGTGACCTCGCGGCTGACCGCCGCCTCGAAGCTCTCCCCGAACTCCAGCGCCCCGGCGCCGGTGTCCCAGGTCCCCGGCTCGTCCCGGGCGCCGGCCGCGCGCCGGGCCAGCAGCAGCCGACCCGCGCCGTCGTGGCAGACGAAGACGCAGGAGACCTTGGGCGTACGGCCGGTCATGCGTGGTCCCTTTCGAGAGGTCAGGGCGCGGCGGCGGTGGTCCGCGCGTGAACCACGAAGCGGCCGGAGCGATGGGCGCCCACCAGCCCCGCGTCGCGCGGCACCCCGAGGTGCGCCGACACCGTACCCGGGCGCGACCCGCACCGGTCGGCCAATTCCGTGGTCGAGGTGGGCACCGCCCCGCTCGGGCAGCAGCGCCGCGCGGACGCGGGCTGTTACGCGGGCGTTACGCCGCGGCGAAGCTGCTGCCGTGGGGGCGTTCCACCGTGGATCCGACGACCCCGGCGACGAGGCCGGGCACCGACCGGGAAACGGAAGAACGGGAGAGGACGATGCGGATCAGGAGTGGACTGACGGCCCTGGTCGTGGCGCTCGCCGCGCTGGTGGCGGGTGCCGGCACCGGCACGGCGGCGACCACGACGGCCACGGCGACCGGGTCGCCGTACTGCGGGATCACCTGGGGCAGCGCGGAGAAGTCGGCCGGCACGCCGAGCAGCGCGCCGCTGGTCGACGTGCGCACCGGGCGGCACGACTGCTTCGACCGGGTGGTGTTCGAGTTCGCCGGCCCGGTCACCGGCTACACGGTCGGCTACGGCGAGACCTGGACCGAGGGCGAGGGCCTGCCGCTGTCGCCGTACACCGCCGGCGACGAGTTGCTGCGGGTCTCGCTGCGGGCCCCGGCGTACGACGACGCGCACGTCGGCACCGTGCCCTACCGGGTCGGCGAGCACGCCGCCAACGTGCTGCGTTACCCGACGCTGCGGGACGTGGTCTTCGGCGGCAGCTTCGAGGGCTACACCACCTTCGCGGTGGGCGTGCGGGCCCGCCTGCCGTTCCGGGTGTTCGTGCTGACCGGCCCGGGCACGCACAGTCGGATCGTGCTCGACGTGGCGCACCAGTGGCAGCATTGACCGCCGCGGAACCGGGGGCCCGGCGCCGGCCGGGCCCCCGACACCGTCCGTTCCGCCAGGTCGGCGCGGGCCGTCGCGGGGCTACCCTCGGCTCGTGGAGGGCCGCGTGCTGGTCGTCGAGGACGATGCCTCCATCCGGGAGGTCACCGCACTCGGGCTGCGCCGCGCCGGCTTCCGGGTCGACACCGCGGTCGACGGGCGTGAGGCGCTGGCGGCGTGGCGCGCCCGGCCGCCCGACCTGATCGTGCTCGACGTCATGCTGCCCGGCCTGGACGGCATCGAGGTCTGCCGGGAGATCCGGCGCACCAGTGGCGTGCCGATCCTGATGCTGACCGCGCGCACCGACACCGTGGACGTCGTCGTCGGCCTGGAGTGCGGCGCCGACGACTACCTGCGCAAGCCGTTCGACCTGCCCGAGCTGGTGGCCCGGGTCCGCTCGGCGCTGCGCCGGGCGAGCACCCCCGTCGTCGCCGCCGTCGTCGAGGTCGCCGGCTTGGAGATCGACCCCGGCAGCTTCGTGGTCCGCAAGGACGGTCGGGAGGTGGCGCTGACCGCCACCGAGTTCCGCCTGCTGCGCGAACTCGCCCGCCGCCCCGGCCAGGTCTTCACCCGGGAGGTGCTGCTGGAGCGGGTCTGGCAGCACGGCTACCTCGGCGACTCCCGGCTGGTCGACGTGGCGGTGCAGCGGCTGCGCGCCAAGATCGAGGACGATCCCGCCCACCCCCGGCTCGTGCGGACCGTGCGCGGGGCCGGCTACAAGCTGTCGCCGGGCTGAGGGAGGGTGCGCGATGGCCGGACGTGCCGTACCGCCCGGACGCCTGCGCCGCCGGCTGACCATCGCGTTCGTGCTCGTCGCCGGCGTCTCCGCCGGGCTGCTGGCCGGCGGGTCCTGGCTGCTGCTGCGCCAGGCCCGGTTCGACGCCTCGCTGCACCAGGCCGCCGCCGACGCCCGTTACCGGCTCGTCCTGGCCGGGCAGTTCCTGCCGCTGACCGACGACCGTCGCGGCGAGCTGCTGACCAGCTTCGAGGGCAGCGGCCGGCACGTGGTGCTGGTCGACGACGGGCAGCACCCCTCCCACCCGGCGTACGCGCCGCCGCTGGGGGCGCGGCTGCGGGCCACCGTCGCGGCCGGGCAGCTCGGGTACGAGCGGTCGTCGCCGCAGGACCGGCCCCGGCTGCTCGTGGTCGGTGGCCGCATCCCCGGCTCGACGGCCGAGCTGTACGTCGTCACCGTCGAGGACGACATCGCCGCCGACCTGGACCAGTTGCGCACGGCCCTGCTGGGCGGCTGGGTGCTGGTGGTGCTGCTCGCCGCCGGGGTGGGGCACACCCTCGCCCGGCGCACGCTGGAGCCGGTCGGCCGGGCCAGCCGGGCCGCGCGGGCCCTCACCGAGGGGCTGCTCGACACCCGCCTGCCGGTACGCGGCCGCGACGAGTTCAGCGACTGGGCCGCCTCGTTCAACGAGATGGCCGAGGCGCTGGCGGCGAAGATCGAGGCGCTCTCCGCCGCCCAGGACCGGGAGCGGCGGTTCACCGCCGACGTGGCGCACGAGCTGCGTACGCCCGTGACCGCCCTGGTGGCCGCGGCGTCGCTGCTGCGCGACCACCTGGACCAACTGCCGGGCGACGCGCGGCGCGCGGCGGAGCTGCTGCTCGCCGACGTCGTCCGGCTGCGCCGCCTGGTGGAGGACCTGATGGAGATCTCCCGGCTGGACGCCGGGCGGGAACGGCTCGCCGTCGCCGCCGTCGACCCGGTCGCCCTGCTGCGGGCGATCGTCGCGGCCCGCGGCTGGTCCGACCGGGTGCGGGTCGCCGGCGCGCCGGTGCCGCTGCGCACCGACCCGCGCCGGCTTGAGCGGGTGCTGGCGAACCTCGTCGCCAACGCGGTCGAGCACGGCGGCGGCGAGCTCCGGGCCGAGGTCTCCGGCGCCGGGTCGCGGGTCGTCTTCGAGGTCAGCGACCAGGGCCCGGGCATCCCGCCGGAGCACCTGCCGCACCTGTTCGACCGCTTCCACAAGGTCGACCCGGCCCGCTCCGGCCGGGGCAGCGGGCTGGGCCTGGCCATCGCCCGGGAGAACGCGCACCTCCTCGGCGGGCGGCTGAGCGTGCGCAGCGAGCCCGGGGCGGGCACCCGGTTCCGGCTGGACCTGCCCGCCGAGCCGGCGACGGGCGGTGCGCGGTGAGCCGGCGCGCCACGGTCGCCGCCGCCCGCCGAGTCGGCGTCACGGACGGGCGGTGCGTGGTGAGTCGGCGCGCCACGGTCGCCGCGCTGCTCGCCGCCGCGCTGTTGCCCGCCGGCTGTGCCGCGCCCCGGTCCGGCTCGCTCGGCCCCGCGCCCACCGCGCCACCGCCGGTCGCCGCCCCGTCCGCCCCGTCCGCGCCGCCGCCCGGCTCGACCGCGGCGCGGCCGACGGCCGGCCCGGTCCGCTCCCCCACGCCCGCCGCGACCACCGCCGCCCCGGCGCGGGCACAGACCGTCACCGTCGAGCTGTGGTACGTCCGGGACGGGCGGCTCGCCCCGACCCGGCGCACCCGGCCGGCCACGGTGGCGACGTCCCGGCTGGCGCTGGCCGAACTGGCCGCCGGGCCCACCCCGGCGGAGGCCGCCGCCGGGCTGACCACCCTGCTGCCCGCCGGCGGCGCGGTCACCCGCATCGCCGACGGCGTGGCGACGGTCGCGCCCGGCCCGGCGGGCGGCGACGCGCCGACCCGGCGGCTACGCGAGGCGCAGGTGGTCTACACGCTCACCCAGTTCCCCACCGTACGGCGGGTCCGCCTCGCCGCCGGTCCCCCGGTCGGCCGGGCCGACTACGCGGACCTGCTGCCGCCGGTCGTGGTCACCGGCCCGACCATCGGCGCACGGGTCGGCAGCCCGGTCACCGTCACCGGCACCGCGGACGTGTTCGAGGCCACCGTCACGGTCCGCGTGCTCGACGCGACGGGCCGGACGGTGGCGACCACCTTCACCACGGCCACCTGCGGCACGGGCTGCCGGGGCGACTTCCGGGTCGCCGTCGCCTACCGGGTGCAGCGGGAGCAGCCCGGCACGATCGAGGCGTACGAGGTCTCGGCGGCGGACGGGACCCGCCGGCACGTGGTCGCGGTGCCCGTCACCCTCACGCCGGCCCGCCCCTGAGCGCCGGGCCGGCGCGTCGACGCGGCGCTCACCCGCGCTGCCAGCGGATCTCGCCGCCCACCACAGTGGTCATGACCCGGGTGCGCAGCACCGCGTCCGGCGACTCCAGCCACGGGTCGGTGTCCACCGCGATGAAGTCGGCCAGCATGCCGGGCGCGAGGACGCCCTTGCGGTCCTCCTCGCCCGCGGCGTGGGCCGCGCCGAGGGTGTGGGCGGCGAGCGCCTCGGCCATGGTGAGCCGCTGCTCGGGCTGCCAGCCGCCCACGGGCGTCCCGTCGGGACGGGCACGGGTCACCGCGGCGTACAGGGCGGCGAAGGGGTTCGGGTGCTCGACCGGGGCGTCCGACCCGAAGGCCAGGCCGACGCCGGCGTCCAGCATCCCGCGCCAGGCGTAGGAGGCCAGGTCGTGCCCGGCCAGCAGGGTGTCGACGAGGTCGATGTCGCTGGTGCAGTGCACGGGCTGCATCGAGGCGACGATGCCCAGCCGGGCCATCCGGGCCAGGTCGCCGGCCCGCAGGTGCTGGGCGTGCTCGATGCGGTGCCGCAGCCCGGGCGTGCGGCCGACGGCCTCGTAGGCGTCGATGACGAGGTGGTTGGCCTGGTCGCCGATGGCGTGCGTGGCGACGGCGATGCCGTTCTCCGCCGCCCTGGCGAAGAGCTTGACCAGGTCCTCGTACGGCGTGACGGCGATGCCCACGTTGGGATCCTCGCCGGCGAAGGGCTTGCTCATGTGGCAGCTGTGCGAGCCCAGCGCGCCGTCGCTGAAGATCTTCACGGGGCCGGTGCGGAACCAGTCGTCGCCCTGCCCGGTGCGGCGGCCCTCGGCGATCGCCGCCTCCAGGTGGACCGACGGGATGGCCTTGTGCACGCGCAGCTTCAGCTCGCCGGCCTCCCGCAGCTCCAGGTAGGCCGCCCGGCAGTCCTCGCCGTCGATGTCGTGCACGCTGGTCAGGCCGAGGGCGAGCAGCTCGTCCTGCCCGGCGCGGAGCTGCTCGCGCAGGTCGCGGGAGACCACGAGATCCTCCAGCGGGCGGCAGGCCGTCTCGCGCAGGATGCCGGTGGGCTCCCCGCGCCCGTCCCTGACGATCTCGCCGCCCACCGGGTCGGGGGTGTCGGCGTCGATGCCGGCCAGACGCAGGGCCGCCGAGTTGGCCCACACCGTGTGGCCGTCCACGTTCGGCAGCACGACCGGCAGCTCGGGGCAGACCGAGTCCAGGGCCCACCTGTCCGGCTGCCTCGGCGGGTCCCAGGTGTTGCTGTTCCACCGGCCGCCGAAGAGCCAGGCGCCCGGTCGCAGCCGCGCCGCGTGCGCGGCCACCATGGCCAGCGCGGCGTCCAGGGAGCGCGCGTCGCGCAGGTCCACCGCGTCCAGGCTGCGGGCGTACTGGGCGGTGTGGATGTGGGCGTCGTAGAGGCCGGGGAGCACGGCGGCGCCGGCCAAATCGACCAGTTCCGCGCGCGGTCCCGCCGCGGCGCGCACCTCCGACTCCGTGCCGACGGCCAACAGCCGCTCGCCGGCCACGGCCATGGCCCGGGCCGACGGGTTGCCGCTGTCCCCGGTGCGGATGGCGGCGTTGCGGTACACACGGATGCTCATGTCACCTTCAGGGCTCGAGCGACGGGTGACCACCCACTGTAGGAGCGGCGGAGGCAAGTCGGAAGTCACCGCCCGGATGCCCGTGGGCGGGCCCCCGACGCAGGCGGGCGCGACCGGCTTGCGGCCGCGCCCGCCGGTGTGTCCGGACGGCAGCGGGTCAGCGACGCGGGAGGAAGACGAACTGCCGCTCCCCGTTGTCGGCGGTGGGCAGCGAGAACCCTCCGACTCCCGGCAGCGACAGGAACGGGACCTCGGCGTCCTGGGGAAGCTCCTCGACCTGTCCGGTGCCGACCGCTACGGTGACGGGCATCTCCACGTCTCCCCCTCGCCGGTGGCCGTACGCGGTGCCGTCGTCGTCGACGTACGTCAGGTGGACGCTCTCCCGATCGCCGACCTCCCAGAGGCAGTGGCCCTTGCCCTGCTCGAGGTCGAAGGCGAGGGTTCCCCCGACGGCGTAGCGGCCGTTCGGCGACAGAACGGGATCGTAGGAGAATCCGCCCAAGTCTCCCTGCGGGTCGCACACCACGGACGCCTTCAGCTTTCCGGACTTCAGGTCGTGCACGGCCGCCACCGAGATACCGCCCTGCTTCCTCAGGCTCTTCTCGGCGTTCCAGAGGGAGAAGACGTGGCCGCCGACGACAGCGAACGCCCGGCCGATCTTGTACTTGCCGAAAAACTGCACATCGGCGCCAGGTGGGACGGCGTCGCTGGCCTGCCAGACGCCGGGGACGCCGAATCCGGCCGGGCTGAGCGTGACGACCGGGCCGTCCGGGGAGAGCCCCACCACCCGACCAGAGCTGCAACCCACCTCCTCGCAGTAGGGCAGTCGCACGCTGCCGTCGTACGTCTGGGTGCGGTCCGTCGACAGGTTGATCGCCGCGGCGTGGTCGATGCCCTTCTCCTGCCAGCGGACCAGGAGCCCGTTCCCGCCGTCGACGACCTTCGCCGGGCCGTAGGCATCCATCGGGACGGTACGGGTGTGGGCGGCCGCGACCTCCGTTCCGGAGGAGTCGGCCGGGTAGGCGACGAGGGAGACCGTGTCCTCGTCCGTGAACCGAGGGGTGTACGCCCAGACGACGACGTACTCACGTCCGTCCTCGTCTGCGACGAGAAGTTGGGGCAGGTACGACGGCTCGGGCTTCACGTTCTCGGGAAGGGCCGGCGGCTGCCACTGCTGGCTGCTCCAGCGGGGCGCGCCCGTGGCGGCGTCGCGAGCCTCGACGACGTAACCCGCGCCCTTCTTCTGGAGGAAGGCGACGACGCCCGCCTTCGACGCGGCTCCCACCGTGAGGTTCTTCTCCGCGTCCGCCGGCAGCCAGCTGACGGTCTCCTGCCAGCCCCTGGCGGTGTCGAACCCCTGCGGCGCCTTCACCACGGGCTGTGGGGACGCGGCCACGCTCGACGAGGAAGCGCCCGGATCTCCGCTCCGCGCCCCGCCGTCGTCACCGTCGCCGCAGGCCGCCAACATCCCGGCCGCCACCATGATCGCGACGGCCCTTCCCGTAACCCTCATGCACACCTCCTCGAAGCGGGCAGGCGTTCCTGGTCCCACACCTCCCCAAGATCATCCAAGTCGCCGGAAGGGGAGCCTGTCAAAAACGGGCGCCCCCGGCATGACGACGCTGGCCGCGGTCGGTGACCTGTCCGCGCAGGTGGAACCCAACCTCGTCGACGCCCGCGCAGTGTCCACATGGCCATGATCACGTCCGGGTCGCTTCGCCCGTGGCTGGCGGGACGATGCACGCTCACTCGACCGCTAGAAGTTCCAGGTAAGCTCATCCAGGCCCGCAACGCGGAGGCATGGAAGGAAGCCCATTGCTCGCCGTCGACGCGGTTGACACCGCGGCGTTGCCCGAGGGCGACAGGTTTGGCTTCTGGCATGACCTGGTCGCTCGAGAATCAGTGCCAGCGCGGATCCACAGCGCGCACGCGCGGGACTTCCGAGCAGGGGCCACGGTGGTCGGCCTCGGCGACGTCGTGTTGTCGTCCTGGCGGTATCCCTCGCTGGAGATGCAGCGAACCGAGCGGTTCATCCGCCGTGGAGACCCCGAGATGTACCAGCTGGCCCTGCCGCTCACAGGGCACGGGAGCGTGGAGCAGGAGCGACGGGAGAACGCCCTCCTGCCCGGCCACTTCGCCTTCGTCGACACGTCTCGGCCCCACGCGTCGTCACACCAAGCGCGGGCGCCCCGAGAGAACATGCTGACGACGCTGACCGTTCTCGTACCCCACTCGATGATCCCTCTGCGCCGGAACGAGATCACGAAGCTGCTCGGCGCCTCCATCCCCGCGAGTCAGGGCATGGGTGCGCTCCTGAGGCAGTTCGTGCAGCAGGTGGTGAACCACCCCGAGCAGTACGAGGAAGGGG
Organism: Micromonospora sp. NPDC000121; assembly: GCF_042899165.1. Lineage (NCBI taxonomy): Bacteria > Bacillati > Actinomycetota > Actinomycetes > Micromonosporales > Micromonosporaceae > Micromonospora > Micromonospora sp. NPDC000121. The sequence goes on along the minus strand of NZ_JBIAZP010000003.1, from coordinate 22,513 downwards.
ATGCACCGCGGCTGGGCCTTGTGGCTCGCGATCTTGTCGCCGCGACGGCCGCCCATCGGCTCACCGTCGCTGACGCCCTCCCACACGACGTCCAACACCATGCTCTCCGGATACGGATCCGGGCTTTCATCGAGCGCAACCTGCACGAACCGGATCTCAGCCCTGCTGCTGTCGCCGCCGCCCACCACATCTCGCTGCGAACGTTGCATCGACTCTTCCAGTCCGAGGACACGACGGTCGCCGATCTGATTCGGACCAAGCGCCTCGACCGGTGTGCCCGGGACCTGAGCGACCGCATGCTCCGGGGCAGACCGATCTATGCCATTGCCGCCAGGTGGGGGTTTTCGGACAAGGCTCACTTCAGCCGGGCCTTCCGGGCAGCATACGGCGTGTCACCTCAGGCCTATCGCAGTCGCTGACGAGGGCCGGCCCGTCGCGCGGTGGGCCGGCGGCCGCCGCAGCGTCAGCGCCCGGCGTACGGTTCGTCGTCCTGCCGGCAGGGCGGCCGCGCCGCACGGACGCGCACGGCCGGCCCCGGCTCGGCCCGGGCCGGGGCCGTCACAGGCCGCCGCAGGGGTCGCCGCCCACCGCGCAGCCCTCGGGCTCCTTGGCCGTCGGATCGCTGTCGCGGACCTCGAACGTGAACGTCCGCGACTGCCCGGCCTTCACGGGCGGCCCGGTGAAGGTGACGGACTGCCCGTCCTGCCGCCAGTCGGCCCCGCTGGCGTCGGAGACCGTGCCGCCCTCGGCCAGCGTCACGACCACCGTCCACTCCTTCGCGGCCGCGCCGCCCGAGTTGTCGACCACCACCTCGCCGGTGTAGCCGAAGAGCCGGGTCGACACCGTCTCGTAGCGGGCGGTCACGGCGGGCTCCGACGGCGCGGCGGAGGTGGGCGTACGCGAGGGCCTCGCCGAGGGGGTGCGGCTCGGGCGGGTGGCGTCCGGGGTGGCGGTCCGGGTGGGACGGGCGGAGAGGGTCGACCGGGGCGAGCTGCTCGGAATGGTCGTTGCGGTCGGCGCCGGCACGGGCGCCGGTGCGGCGGCGCGGTCCGGTTCGGCCGGCAGCACCGCCCACACCGCCACCCCGGCGGCCAGCGCGGCGCCGGCCAGCCCGGCGACCAGCAGCGGCCGGCTGCGGCGGCCGGCCGGCGTCGCCTCGTCGTCGAACACCTCCGTGACCGGTATCTCGGCCGTCATCCCGGCCTCGCTACGGCTCAGGTCCACCTGCTGGAAAGCCAGCCAGTCGAGAATCGCGGGCAGCCGATTGGTCAGGGCCTGCTGGTAGCACTCCTCGCGGCGCTCGCGCTGCTCGTCGGCCCAGTCGCCGTGCTCCAGCACCTCGCGGACCGACAGCCGGCAGCCCTCGGCGGTCGCGGTGACGGCGCAGGTCAGCCGGCTGCGCCGGCCGCGCTCGAGACACCGCAGCACGATCAGCTCCGGCTCCTGCCGTTGGGTGACCTCCGCGTCGACGGCGGCGTCGAAGCCAGGCAGCCCCGCTGTGTACAGCAGCAGCCGGTTCGGCGTCCCCGCCTTGGGCTCGACCTCGGTGAACCACCGGGCGAGCAACTCACGATCCGTCAATGCGTGCCACACCCGCGCGGCGGGGTGGAACAGGTCGACCTGCGTGCCGATCTCGCTCACGGCGAGACTCTACGGTCCCGGTCGAGGGACCGCCGGGCGGGGCGGCACCGACGGGCGGAACGGGCCTCCATCCCGGACGCCCGGCCCTCGCCGACGCGCGGGCCGCGTCGACGTGGCCCCCGGCCTCGCTGCGAGCGGAGGACTCGAACCTCCATCGCCCGTTCCAGAGACGGGTGTGCTGCCCATTGCACCAGCTCGCAAGGGGTTCCGTTCCGCGTCGCGGATCCGGACCGTGCCCCGACCAGGACTCGAACCTGGCTCTCCGGCTTCGTAGACCGGCGCTCTCTCCGCTGAGCCACCGGGGCGGGCGACCGGCGCCCACCCCTCCTGGGCGCCGGTCGGCGGTCATCCCTTCACGCAGACGACCTGCTTGAGGTGCGCCACCACCTCGACGAGGTCCTCCTGCTGCGACATCACCTGGGTGATGTCCTTGTACGCGCCGGGGATCTCGTCGACCACCCCCGCGTCCTTGCGGCACTCCACGCCGGCCGTCTGCGCGGCCAGGTCGGCGGTGCTGTAGGTCCGCTTCGCCTGCGCCCGCGACATCCGCCGCCCGGCCCCGTGCGACGCGGAGCAGTACGCGGCCGGGTTCCCCTTGCCCCGCACGATGTACGACCCCGTGCCCATCGACCCGGGAATGATGCCCAGGTCCCCCCGACCGGCCCGGATCGCCCCCTTGCGGGTCACCAGCACGTCGACCCCGTCGTAGCTCTCCTCCGCCACGTAGTTGTGGTGGCATGAGATCGGCTCGTCGTAGCGCACCTGCGGGAACTGCTCCCGCACCACGCCGCAGAGCAGGGCCAGCATGACCGCCCGGTTGCGCCGCGCGTACTCCTGCGCCCACCACAGGTCCCGGCGGTAGGCGTCCATCTCCGGCGTGCCGGCGAGGAACACCGCCAGGTCCCGGTCGGGCAGGTCGGCGTTGTGCGGCAGCCGCCGGGCGACGGCGATGTGCCGCTCCGCCAGCTCCTTGCCGATGTTGCGGGAGCCCGAGTGCAGCATCAGCCACACCCGTCCCTCGTCGGCGCCGCCCTGCTCCAGGCACACCTCGATGAAGTGGTTGCCGCCGCCGAGCGTGCCCAGCTGCCGCTGGGCCCGCGTCTCCAGCTGCGCCACCCGCCGGTCGAGGCCGGCGAACCGGCGCCAGAAGTCGTCCCAGCCCGCCTGCTCCAGGCCCCGGATCCGGCGCGGGTCGACCGGCTTCTCCCGCTGGGCGAACCCGACCGGGATGGTGGCCTCGATCGCCGACCGCAGCCCGGCCAGGTCGTCGGGGAGGTCGGCGGCGGTCAGCGAGGTGCGGACCGCGGACATGCCGCAGCCGATGTCGACGCCCACCGCGGCCGGCGAGACGGCCTGCCGCATCGCGATGACGGAGCCGACGGTGGCGCCCTTGCCGAAGTGCACGTCGGGCATGACCGCGACGCCCTCCACCCACGGGAGCGCGCCGATGTTGCGCAGCTGCTGGGCGGCCTGCGGCTCGATGCCGTACGGGTCGGTCCAGACCCGGACCGGCGCGCGGGTGCCCGCGAGCGGGGTGAAACTCATCGTCGTCTCCTCGTGTCGTCGGCTGGTCGGCACCCGTCTCGGCGCGACCGGAAGTTATCGACGACCGCCCGGGAATCGAACCCGGCGGGAGGGGCGTGCACGACCCCTCTGCGCCCAGCGCGCGGCCGGCCCGTCGGGCGCGGGGCCCGGCGGGTGGAGCGGTTGGCCGGATTCGAACCGGCGATCTTCACCATGGCACGGTGACGCGCTGACCTGACTGCGCCACAACCGCGTGCCTGCGACGCCGCTCGGGCGTCGCCGCGTAGGCCGTACGGGGTTCGAACCCGTGACCTCCCGGCTGAGAACCGGGCGAGCTCCCCATTGCTCCAACGGCCCGTGCCAGGGCAGGGTCGGCACCCTGTCCTGCCGTCCGGGACCGGGGAATCGAACCCCGTGTCTCTCGCGCCCAAGGCGAGCGGGTCAGCCAGCTCCCTCGTCCCGGTGATGGTGTCGTCTCCCCGGGTCGGCAGGTGGCGGCCGACCGGGGTGTTGTTTCCACTGTGGAGTTGAGAACGGTCGACGTCGCCGGATCGGGACGGGGGTGGGGCGGAGGGAACGTCGGTCCGGGTGGACGAAAAAGCCGCCCGGTCCCCGGTGGGGTGGGCGGCTGCGCGTACGCGCTGGCGCTAGTCGCGCCGCCACCCCGGCTGCCGGCCCTGCTCGGGACGGCCTTGACCCAGGGCTCGCTCCCCTGTGGGCAGCGAGGCACCGCCGTGCGGCGTCGGCCACACGGCGTCGGTGCGGGTGCGCTGCGACACGGCGTACTCCCTGGGTCGTTCGGTTGACCTTGCGCCGATGACGGTAGGCGCGTCGGACGGTGGCCGCAATGGATATTCGGCTCCGGGCGCACCGGACGCGCCGGCCGGCTGCGCGTCACAGGAGCGAAGCCGCTTTGCATTTCCCTATCACTCCCTATCAGCACTAGCATAGGGAGTGATGAGTGAGGAAATGTTCTCCGTCGAGCAGGTGGCCGAGCGGCTCGGCCTACACGTGCGCACGGTGCGCGGCTACATCCGCGCCGGCCGGCTGAGGGCGGTGCGGATCGGCAAGCAGTACCGGATCGCCCGCGCCGACCTCGACGCCCTGACCGGGCGGCCGGCGCCGGCCCGTCCCGCCGCCGGCCCGGCGGTGGAGGTGTCGAGCATCGTGCAGATCGACGGCGTCGACCGGGCCGCCGCCGACCGGCTCGGCACGCTCGTCCTGGCGGGTGCGAACACCGGCCACGACCCCGGCCGCCCGCTGCGCGTCCAGACCGTCCACGACGAGGAGCGACACCGCATGAAGATCGTGATATTCGGCGGCGCCGCCGCCACCGCCGAGATGCTGCGCCTGCTCGACGCGGTGCTCGACGGCGACAACGGCCTGGTCACCCGGGAGGTCGGGAATGTCTGACGTGGTACGGGAGCGGGCCGGCGTGCCGGTGCTGGTGTGCGACCCGGACGACCCGCCCGTGGCCACGGTGCAGGACGCGCTGGACCTGATCGGCGCGGCCTTCCTCGGCGCCGAGGTGGTGGCCGTGCCCGCGCACCGGCTCGACCCGTCCTTCTTCTCCCTCGGCAGCCGCTTCGCCGGCGAGGTCATGCAGAAGTTCGTCAACTACCGCCTGCGACTGGTCGTCGTCGGCGACATCTCCCGGCACCTCGCGGCCAGCGCGGCCCTGCGCGCCCTCGTCCAGGAGTCGAACCAGGCCGACCACGTGTGGTTCGTCCCCGACCTCGACGCGCTCGACGACCGGCTGCGGGCCGCGACCCGGGCGACCCCCGGCTGAGCGGCCCGCTGGCGGGATCCTCCGCCGGACGTGTGATGGGCTACGGTCGACGACCGTGGCCCTGATGCGTGCTGACTTCTACTCCGAGGTGCTCGGTCTCAACACCTCGATGACGGTGATCCTGCCGCAGCGAACCTCGTCGCAAATCGGCATGGCCGGCGCCGCCCCGGACGGGGACGCGCCCGTGCTCTACCTGCTGCACGGCCTGTCGGACGACGACACGATCTGGCTGCGCCGCACCTCGATCGAGCGGTACGTCGCGCCGCTCGGCCTCGCGGTGGTGATGCCCCAGGTCGCACGCAGCTTCTACTCCGACGAGGAGCACGGCAACCGGTACTGGACGTTCCTCAGCGAGGAGCTGCCCGGGCTGTGCCACCAGTTCTTCCGGCTCTCCACCCGCCGGGAGGACACCTTCGTCGCCGGGCTCTCGATGGGCGGCTACGGGGCGCTGAAGTGGGCGCTGCGCGACCCGGGCCGGTTCGCGGCGGCGGCGAGCCTGTCCGGCGCGCTGGACGTGGCCGGCCGCCGGCAGGACCCGGTCCATCCGATCGACGCCCAGGTCTGGCACACCGTCTTCGGCGAGCGTGCCGTCGCCGGCAGCGACGACGACGCACTCGCCCTGCTCGACAAGGCGGGCGCCGACCTGCCCGCGCTCTACGTCGCCTGCGGCACGGAGGACTTCCTGTACGAGGACAACCTGACCTTCGTCGCGGCGGCCCGCGAGCGGGGCGTCCCGCTCACCGTGGACTTCTGCCCCGGCGCGCACGACTGGGCGTACTGGGACGCGAAGATCCAGGACGTGCTGGCCTGGCTGCCGCTGCGCGCCGAGGGCTGACCACCGCGCCCGGGCGCCCGCGGTCAACCGCCGCGGGCGCCGACGGTGCCGGCGATGCCGCGTGGCGCCCGGGGCTCCGTCGATGCCGCTCAGGCGCCGACGGTGCCGTCGATGCCCTCACGCAGGAAGTCGGCATGGCCGTTGTGCCGCGCGTACTCGTGGATCAGGTGCAGCATCACCAGCCGCAGCGACACGTCCTGGCCCCACCTGGCGTTGTGGCCGGTCACGTCGAGCGACTCCGCCTCCCGCTCGATCCGGCGGGAGTGCGCGACCTCCCGCTGCCAGGCGTCGAACGCCTCCGCCCGGGTGGCGCCGCTGGCGTCGTACGCCACCTGGAAGTCGCCGGAGTCCGACCAGACCAGCGGGACGTCCTCGCCGTTGATGGTCCGCCGGAACCAGTTGCGTTCCACCTCCGCCATGTGCCGGACGAGGCCGAGCAGCGACAGCGTGGACGGGGGCATCGACCGCCGGCGCAAATCCTCGTCGGACAGCCCGTCGCACTTCATGGCGAGGGTGGCCCGGTGGTAGTCGAGGAACGCGCGGAGCATCTCGCGCTCGCTCCCGGTGACAGGTGGGCCGATGCGTTCGGTGGTCACGTCGACTCCCCTCCCCCGACGACGAGCCGCCGTCGGAGTGCTCGTGCGGGCCCCGCGCGGCGGCACCCCTCCCGACGTGATCATGCCGGACGGGCCCGCCCCGCGCCGCACCGCGTCCCGCCGCGCACCCCGCCGGACGTCCGCCGAGACCGGCCCGTGCCCTGCCGGTGGCCGCCGTGCCGGGCCGCCGTGTCGGCTACCCGCTCGGCACCGAGGAGCGGGCCACCGGCACGTCGAAGTACGTGTCCGGCCAGGGCTCGTCACGGTAGCGGTAGTGCCACCACTCGCGGTCGTAGTTGACGAAGCCACCGTCGCTCATCAACTGCCGCAGCAGCCGCCGGTTGTCCCGTGCCGTGCCGGTGATCCGGGGCGAGTCGGTGTGGGCGAGCGGGTCGAAGCAGTCGAATCCGGTGCCCATGTCGACGCTGTTGTCGCCGAACCGCTGCCCCCGAGGGGCGGTGCAGGAGACCAGCGGCTGGCCCGGGGCGTACGGGGCCTGGGTGGGGGTCGGCACGTCGACCAGGGTCAGGTCGACCGTGCTGCCCCGGCTGTGCGACGTGGGCGCGCCGACGTACCCCTCGTCGAACAGTTTCGACTTCGCCACCCGGGGATAGAACTCCGCCTTCATCTGCTGATCGCCGGGCTGCCTGGCCCAGGCGACGAAGTCGTCGGCGGCCCGCCGGGGGCGGTAGCAGTCGTACACCTTCAGGCTGCGGCCCCGGGCGAGCGCGGCGTCCTGCACCCGGCGCAGCGCCTCGGCGGCCTGCCGGGTGAGCAGGCAGAGCGGTTCGGGGTAACCGGCGACCGGCCGGCCGACGAAGTTGTGCGCGGTGGCGTACCGGATGTCGGTGCGGATCCGCGGGTCCACGTCGGTGAGGACGACGAAGCCCGGCGCGCGCGGCGTCGTGGTCGCGGTCGGGGCCGCCGTCACCGACGGCGCCGTCACCGACGGCGCCGGCGACGGACCGGGCCTGGTGCAGGCCGGCGCCAGCGCCGCGACCACCACGGCCACGACGACGGTCCGGGCGGCGGCCCGGGACCGCCGGCCGGCCCGGCCCGCCCTGTCCACGCCTCCCTGTCTATCAGGGTGCGGGCCCGTCGGGCCCCGGGTCCGGCGACAGTCGTACGCGCGGGTGCCGCCAGCCCAGCCCCGCCCGGCCGAGGGACGGCCGGGCGGGGCGGTGGAGACGGTCAGTGGTGGTGCCGGACGGCCCGGTGGATGTCGACCGGCAGGGCGGGCGCGCCGTCGACCGGAGCCGGGTCCTCGGCCGTGGGGGCGATGCCGCCGGCGGCGATCCGGTCGAGCGTGGCCAGGCCGGCGGCGTCGATCGAGCCGAAGACGGTGTAGTTGGGGCGCAGCGCCGAGTCGGACTGGACCAGGAAGAACTGGCTGCCGTTGGTGTCCGGGCCGGCGTTGGCCATGGCGAGGGTGCCCCGGGCGTAGAGCCGCCGCACGCCGGTCGGGTCGGTCGGCGCCGGCGGCAGGTCGGTGGGCAGCTCGTCGAGGTACCGGTAGCCCGGGCCGCCCGAGCCGGTGCCGGACGGGTCACCGCACTGGAGCACCTTCAGCGTCGGGTACGCGGTGAGCCGGTGGCAGGAGGTGTGGTCGTAGAAGCGGTGCCGCACCAGGTGCAGGAAGCTCTGCACGGTGCACGGCGCGGCCTCGCGGTCGAGCGTCAGCCCGATCGGCCCCTGGTTGGTCCGCAGCGTCACCCGCACCGTGCCCCGGTCGGGCGTGCGCCTCGGGTCGGGCGGCAGCGGGACCGGCCGGGCGGCCGGTTCCTCCGGCGTCTCCGTGTAGGAGCACGGTCCCGGCGTGCCCCGGGGATCGGCGGCGGAGTCGGCCGGGGACCCGGCGGGCGCGGCGACCGCGGCGGCACCGCCACCGGTCACCAGCGCGCCCGCCACCAGGGCCACGCCGGCGAGGCGGGTCAGCGCGCGGGCCGGTCGGCGGGGTGCCGCGATCGACGGTGGGACGGAGTGCGGTCGGGATTCGCTCGGCACGTGGATCCTCCCTGGACGTGTGGCACCAGAAAGACCGGAGTCTATGGATCCCGTCGTCGGTTGTCGATCCGTCCTGCGACCGCGGCGACCTGCGACAGGTGGGTGACCACGAGCACCCGCGGTCAGGGGGTCCGGCGCCGCCCCGCCCGGCGTCGCCAGAGCAGCGTCGCCGCCGCCAGCCCGAGCACGGCCACCGCGAGCGCGGCCGCAGGCCACCGTCCCAGCAGGCCGTCCTCCAGCGGGCCGCTGGCCGCGGCCGGACGCGGGTCGCCGGTGGCGGCGAGCGCGGGCGGCGTGGCGGCCGCCGAGGCGGCCAGTTCCCCCGGCTCGACGAGCCGGCCGACTGCGGATCCCCGGGGCAGCGAGAAGCCCCAGTCGAGCAGCGCGGCGCCCTGCTCCCAGCCGCGCGCGGGCCGCGGCTCGGCGCCGAGCAGCGTGACGACCAGCCGGCGACCGTCCCGCTGGGCCGCCCCGACATAGGTGTGCCGGGCCAGGTCGGTGAAGCCGGTCTTGCCGCCGAGCGCCCCGGGATAGCGGTAGATGAGCTGGTTCTCGTTCTGGATCTCGAAGCCCTTGGTCCGCTGCGCCGGCTGGGCGGGGATGCGGTGGGTCTCGGTGAGCGCGTACCGGCGGAAGGTGGGGTCGGCGAAGCAGGCCCGGGCGATGAGCGCCAGGTCGTACGCGCTGGTGAACTGGCCCTTCCCGTCGAGGCCGGACGGGGTGACCGCGTGGGTCTGCAGGGCGCCGAGCCGGTGCGCCTCCTCGTTCATCGCCCGCACGCCGCCGGCCATCCCGTCCGGGCCGCCGCCGAGGCGGGCCAGCAGGTTGGCCGCCTCGTTGCCGGACTGCAGCAGCAGCCCGAGCCAGACGGTCTCGATCCGGTAGCGGCCGCCGGCGACCAGCCCGACGGCGGAGGAGCCCGGCTCGATGTCCATGTCGCCGTCGGTGACGGTGACGACCTGCTTCGGGTCGAGCCGGGGCAGCATGGTGGCCGCCAGCAGCAGCTTCTGCACGCTGGCGGGGGTGCCGTACTCGTGCGGGCCGCAGCCGCCCAGCACCTCGCCGGTGTCGAGGTCGGCGACCAGCCACGAGGATGCGGTGACCGCCGGCGGCCGCGGCGCCCCCGCGGGAACGACCAGGCCGGCGGTGGCCAGCGCCGGCCCGCCCACGGCCCGCTCCTCGGGCACGGCCGGCGGCGGCGACGGGCGCGGCGGCCGGGACACCGCCGGCGCGGGCGCCTTCGGGCACGGCGTCGGCGGCACCGCGCCGGACGCGGTCGTCGCGGCGGCGGTACGAGCGGTCGGGGCGGCCGCCACGGGGGCGGGCGCCCCGGCGGCGAGGAGGACGGCGGTCGCCGTGGCCGCCAGCAGCCGAACCTTCATGCCCCGCACCCTAGTCGGCCCGGTCCGGCACACGGGCCGGCTTCCCCATGCTCCGGGGGCCGGGGTCGCGGCGCGGTGCGGAGGTGTCCGCCGGCGCGTGCGACCGGGGCGGGCCCGGATTCCGGGACCATCGGCCCTGTCGCCGGGCGGGCCCGGCGCGGAAGCTGGTAACCGAAAGCGGCAGACGATCTTCCGGTTTGCGGGACGGTCGCCGCCGCACGGACGGCCCGCACGCCGGCGCGCCACCCACCCGGAAGGACGCAGCATGGAGGCTCTCTCGCTGACCCGCCTCGCCGACGAGCAGCTCGCCGCCGCCCGGGAGGCCGACAGCGGACGCAGCGCCCGCAACCTGCACTCCGGCCGGGACCGCCGGCTGCGGCAGACCCTGCTCGCGCTCCGGGGCGGTCGCTCGCTCGACGAGCACGACAACCCGGGCGAGGCCACGCTGCAGGTGCTCCTGGGGCAGGTGCGCCTGGTGGCCGGCGACGAGTCCTGGGAGGGCCACGCCGGCGACCTGGTGGTCGTCCCGCCGCGGCGGCACGCGCTGCACGCCGTGACGGACGCCGCCGTCCTGCTCACCGTGACGCCGCAGCCGTGACCACCGTCCCGGCCCGCCGTCACCGCCCCGCCGCCGGGCCGACCGTACGGCCCACGGCGACCACCACCGGCCGCGCCCGGACCGGCGGCCGGTCGCCCGGCTGGCTGCCGCCGCAGCACGGCGCCTGGGCGATGCTGCTGCTGCCCTTCCTGGCGGCGGTGACCGTCACCGGCCCGCACCCGCTGCACCTGCCCCTGCTCGGGGCGGCGCTCGCCGCCTACCCGCTGTCGTACTTCGGGTTGCAGGCGGTCAAGACCGGCCGGTTCCGGCGGGTACGCCCGCAACTGACCGCGTACGGCGTCGCCACCGTGCTGTGCGCCACGCCGGTGCTGGTGGCCCGGCCGGCGGTCCTGGCGTACGCGCCGCTCTACGGCGTCCTGGCCGCCGTCAACGCCGGCCACGCGCGCCGGCGGCGGGACCGGGCGCTCCTCAACGACCTCGCCTTCGTGGCGCAGTGCGGGCTGCTCGGGTTCGTCGTCGCCACGGTCGCCGGGGTGCCGCCGACCCGGGTGGCCGGCGTGACGGCGGTGGCGCTCGGCTACCTTGTCGGCACGATCCTCTACGTCAAGACGATGATCCGGGAGCGGGACAGCGCCGGGCACCGGTGGGCGTCCTGGGCGTACCACGCCGTCGCCGCGCTCGCCGCGGCGCTCTGGGCGCCGGCGCCGGTCGCCCTGGTCTTCGCGGCGCTGCTGGCCCGGGCCGTGGCGCTGCCCGGGCGCCGGCTCACGCCGAAGCGGGTGGGGCTGGTCGAGACGGCCTGCACCCTGCTGGTGCTGGCGGCCGTGACGTTCTGAGCCACGTACCCGGCCGGCTGGTCGTGCGGCGGCGGGCGACGAGGCGCACGATCCGTCGATGCCCGCCGGCCGCGGGGTGGGTACATCCGACCGGTGAACATGGACGGTGTGGCCAGGCGCTTCCTCTTCCTCCTGGGTAGTTCACGCCCCGGCGGCAACACGGAACTCCTGGCCCGGCGCGCGGCAGCCGCGCTGCCGGCCGGTGTCGAGCAGCGCTGGCTTTACCTGGCCGACCACCCGCTGGCGCCGTTCCACGACATCCGACACGGTCAGTGCCCTCCCCCGCCGTCCGGCAACGAGGCGCTGCTGCTGACGGAGACCCTCGCCGCGACCGACCTGGTGATCGCCTCCCCGGTCTACTGGTACAGCGTCAGCGCCCCCACCAAGCTCTACCTCGACCACTGGTCGACCTGGCTACGGCTGCCCGGTGTCGACTTCCGAGCCCGCATGCGCGGCCGCACGATGTGGGCGATCAGCGCCCTCAGCGACGAGGACCCGGCCAAGGCGGACCCGTTGCTGAACAGCCTGTCGATGAGCGCCGACTACCTCGGCATGCGATGGGGCGGCGCGCTGCTCGGCCACGCCGACCGCCCCGGCGACGTGCTCGGCGACGCGACCGCCCTCCGCGCCGCGGACGCCTTCTTCGCCTCGACGGCGCTCGGCGACGCACGGGACCGGCGGGTCGCGGAGCGCGCGTCCGGCTGACCGCAGGTCGTAGCCCGGATCCCGGCCGGCCGGACGACCGCGTCGGTTGTCTCACAAGCCGTTGCCTGCGGCGTCCCCACCGACTAGAACCGGATCACGATCGCCCGGACGTCCCGGCGACGGTGGCGAGGTGATGGCCGTGGCTCTGATCTCCTACGACGACACCGACGCGGCCGCCTTCGCCGCCACGCGGGAGTTGCCGCGCAGCGGGCTGGACCGGTGGCGGCACGCGGTGGGGCAGCACCTGCGGCCCCGGGCCGGGACGAGCGTGCTCGACCTCGGCGCCGGCACGGGGGCGTGGGCCAGCGCCTTCACCGACTGGTTCGGCGTCCGGGTGGTGGGCGTGGAGCCCGCCGACGCGATGCGGTCCCGCGCCACCCATCGGCCGCTGCTGGCCGGCGACGCCCTCGCGCTGCCGCTGCGCGATTCCACGATGGACGCGGCCTGGCTGTCCACGATGATCCATCACGTCGCCGACCTGGACGCGGCGGCCCGCGAGCTGCGCCGGGTGCTCCGGCCGGGCGCGCCCGTGCTGATCCGCTCGCCCTTTCCCGGCCGGCACCAGCGGATCTCCCTGTTCCACTGGTTTCCCGAGGCGGTCCGGGTGCTGCGGCGCTACCCGGACCTCGCGCGGGTGCGCTCGGCGTTCGCGGCGGCCGGGTTCACCGTGAGCAGCGTCGAGCCGGTCGCGCAGACCACCGCCGGGTCGCTGGCGGAGCTCGCCGAGCGCCTCGAGCGCCGCGCCCACACCCCGCTCCAGTTGATCACCGACGAGGAGTACGCCGGCGGCCTGGCGCGGCTGCGGGCGGCGGCCCGCGAGGCGACCGGCCCGGTCGTCGACCACCTCGACCTGCTGGTGCTGCGCTGAGTCAGCCCGGCAGGGTCGCGTCGCGGTGCCGCAGGTAGTCGTACAGCGCGGCCGAGGCGCCCAGCCGCCGCAGGCTGCGCCGGTGCAGCTCCTGCTCCCGCCGGGCCAGCTCCGCGTGGACCCGCTGGGCGCTTCCGGTCGTGCGCATCTCGTCGAGCACGGCCGCGATGATGTCGAACGGGTACGCGCCCCGGCGCAGCAGCGCGACGACCTGCGCGGCCCGCAGTTCGGCCTGGTCGTACACCCGGTAGCCGGTGCCGCGCTCGCGGACCGGCCGGACCAGGCCGCGTTGCTCCCACAGCCGTAGCTGGGAGGTGCGGACCCCGACCAGGTCGGCGACCGCGCCGATGCGCACCCCGCGCCGCGGCGCCGGCAGGGTCGCCGGCGGGCTGGTCACCACCGTCTCGAACGCGCCGAGCACCCGCCGGATGTCCGCCCGCTCGCGGTCCAGCTCGGCGTGGCCGCCGTCGAGCGCCGCCAGCGCCGCCGGCAGGTCGCCCCGGTGCACGGCGGCCATGACCTCCCGGGTACGCGCCCAGCCGTGGCCCTCGGCCATCCGGCGGGCCACGGACAGCGCCCGGAGGTGGTCGGCGGTGAAGATGCGGTAGCCGGCGGCGGTGCGTTCGACCGGTGGCAGCACGCCCAGGTCGACGTAGTTGCGGACCTGCTGGACGGAGATCCCGGCGGTCGCGGCGAGGTCCACGGCCCGCAGCCGGCCACTGCCCTTCCGCGCGGTCACCACCGGGCCACCGTACCGCCCACCCACTCGCCGGGATCTTCCGTGCCCGCCCCGGGCGATCGATGCCGCCAGGGTGTACGGAAGGGGCCCCTTCCTGTCCAGAGAAACGACAGGAAGGGGCCCCTCCACACCGGCTCAGCGCGTGAGCCGGTACAGCTCCCCGCCCCGGGCGTAGTACATGACGCCCGACGCGTCCATCGTCCAGACGTCGCTGATGCCGGTGGCCAGCTTCTGGACCGAGAGCGTCTCGGGGTCCACACAGGCGACGGTGGACCGGAAGTTGCCGCACACCGCGCCGTCCGGCGCGACCGCCAGGTGGTCGCTGCGCCAGACGTGGGAGACGTTCCAGTCGAACGGCTCCACCTCGACGGTCCGGACCACGGTCCGGCTCACCGGGTCGAACTCGAAGAGCGTGCCGGAGGTGGATCCCCAGATCCGGCCGTCCGGCGCCACGATCAGCCGGGTGATCGCCTTGGCGCCCGGGATGGCGGTGCCCTCCCAGACCTTCGTCGCGGTCGCCGGGTCCCAGAGGAAGAGCTTCGCCTCCGTCTGGGTCGGCGCGATGCCGAGCCCGCCCCAGATGCCGGTGCCGCCGAGCACGAGGTCCCCGACGGTGGCCAGGGCGGTGACGCTCTGCTCCGGTACGACGTTGCGGTGCACCTCCTTCGCCCCGGTGGCCGGGTCGACGAGCGTCAGCGCCCCGCCGAGCTGGCCGTACTCCGGGATGGTGCCGAAGGCGATCCGGTTGCCGACCCCCGTGATGGCGAACGGCCGGTCCTGGTGCTCGGTGCGGAGCGTCGCGAACTGCCGCGGGTTGGTGCCCCGCACGATGGGCTTGGTCGGGTCGAGTTCGAGCAGGTTCGCGCCCGGGTACACGCCGGCGTAGATCTTGCCCTGGTAGGAGAGCAGGCCCTCGGCCTGGCCCAGCGCCCCGGCGTTCTCGCTGAAGACGCCGGTCGCCGGGTCGTAGGAGGTGATGCCGCCGCTCGGGTAGGCGCTGGACCAGATCTTGCCATCCGGGCCGGCCTCCACCGTCTGCAGCTGGGCGGGCAGTCCCTTGACCCCGGCGGAGACGACCTTCCTGGCGCCGGTCTCCGGGTTGTAGTAGGACAGGTTGCCGCTCAGGTTGATCGTGACGAGCGTCCTGCCGGGCCACTTCGGATCGTCCAGGTGCGCCCAGCCGAATCCGCGCGACGTGCCGAACCCGGTGAAGCCGGTCGGGGTCAGCGTGCGGGTGTCCAGGTTGTAGGCCGTCAGCCGACCGGCCGAGGAGAAGTAGACGTTCTTCTTCGCGTCCGGCGGGGAGAAGTCCAGGCCCGAGCCGACACCGAGTTCGGCGATCCACTGGCCGGCCTTCAGGTCGTACACGAGCACCTGGTTGCTGTTGGCGAGCCGGGCGAAGAGCGTGTGCTGGTGCACGTCGAGGTCGTAGACGAACTGCTCGGTGCGGTACCGCTCGGGCAGCGGGATCTCGCGGCGCTCCCCGGACTCGATGTCGACCTCGACGAGCCGGGCCACCGTGCCCAGGCCGGCGTAGACCTTGCCGTTGGCGACGCCGATGCTGCGCACGTACTGCTCGCCCGGCCAGATCTGCCCGTAGTCCCGGACAGCACCCGTGCGGTGGTGGTACGAGTAGACCTTGCCGGTGGGGAAGGTGCCGACGAAGACCCGCTCCCCGTCGTTGGCCAGGCGCCACGTCGTGGTCTCCCCCGGCACCGGCGAGCCCAGGTCCTCCACGTGGTCCGCGCCGGGCCGGTAGCGGAACAACTTGCTGTCGGCACCGATGTACGCGGTGCCGTCCGGGGTGACGGTGCCACCCCACGAACCGCCGGCGCCGGGCAGCGGCAGGGTCCGGACCACGGTCGCGGTGCGGGTGTCGATGACGTTGAGCGCGCCGGTGGTCCCACGGGCCACGGCGTACGCGTAGTCGCCCGCGGACGTGGAGCCGAAGGTCGCACCGTAGATGGCCAGGTTGTGGTGCGGCACGCCGACCAGGGTCTCGGTCGGCGTGGCGGCGACGGCCGGGGTACCCGACACGGCGGTGGCCGCGACGAGGGTCGCCACGATGGCGACCGACGCCAGGCGGCGACGCTGCTGGAGAGGCATAGGCATCCCTTCTGAAATTACGGCCATCACCGTAAATCTCGATACATCGAAGGTCAACCACTGATTCACCCACGGCAGCGGACCTCACCGGCGATCCTTCACTCGGGACACTGGTTACGGTCCCGCCGTTATCCATCGGGTCACCGAATTGACGCGCCGCGTCCCGCGTGGACCGCCCCGCCGGGCGCCAGTACGCCCCCGGCTCACACGTTATTTGAGACTTTCCGTACCTCTCCAGGCGCGAGCGGCAGGCCAAGGCGGCGGAAGCCTCTACAAGCACATGAATGAGACGATCGAAGGAAGCCGCCCCCCGAAGACATGGCCGGGCGGAATCCGCCCACGATCTCGCGAAGGGTTCGCATGCAGCAGCCAGCACGGTCCGCCGCCGACAGCCACGACATGATCGAGGTACGCGGAGCCCGGGAGAACAACCTCGCCGCCGTCTCCGTCGACATCCCCAAACGCCGGCTGACCGTCTTCACCGGCGTCTCCGGGTCGGGGAAGTCCTCCCTGGTCTTCGGGACCATCGCCGCCGAGTCGCAACGCCTGATCAACGAGACCTACAGCGCCTTCCTCCAGTCGTTCATGCCGAGCCTGGGCCGGCCCGACGTCGACTCGCTGCGCAACCTGACCCCGGCCATCGTCGTGGACCAGGAGCGGATGGGCGCCAACTCCCGCTCCACGGTCGGCACCGCCACCGACGCGTACGCGATGCTGCGGATCGTGTTCAGCCGGCTCGGCACCCCGCACGTCGGCGGGGCCGGGGCGTTCAGCTTCAACCTGGCCGAGGGGATGTGCCCGACCTGCGAGGGCCTCGGCCGGGTCTCCGACCTCGACGTCAACGAGATGGTCGACGTCGAGCGCTCCCTCAACGACGGCGCGATCACGGTGCCCAACTTCGCCGTCGACTCCTGGTACTGGCAGACCATCGTCAACTCCGGCCTGTTCGACCCCGACGTCAAGCTCCAGGACTACACGCCCCAGCAGTGGGAGGACTTCCTCCACAAGCCGGCCACGAAGATCAAGGTGGGCAGCAACAACTGGACGTACGAGGGCCTGGCGGTCAAGGTGCGCCGGCTCTACCTGGCCAAGGACCGCGAGTCGATGCAGCCGCACATCCGCGCCTTCGTCGACCGGGCGGTCACCTTCACCACCTGCGCCGCCTGCCACGGCGCCCGGCTCAACGAGGCGGCGCTGTCCTCCCGGATCGCCGGACGCAACATCGCCGAGTGCTCGGCCATGCAGATCAGCGACCTGGCCGGGTTCGTCCGCGGCATCGACGACCCGTCGGTCGCCCCGCTGATCGGCAACCTGCGTGACCTGCTCGACTCGCTGGTGGAGATCGGCCTCGGCTACCTCAGCCTCGACCGCGAGTCCGCCACCCTCTCCGGCGGCGAGGCGCAGCGGGTGAAGATGGTCCGGCACCTCGGATCCAGCCTCTCCGACATCACGTACGTCTTCGACGAGCCGACCGTGGGCCTGCACCCGCACGACATCGCCCGGATGAACGACCTCCTGCTGCGCCTGCGGGACAAGGGCAACACGGTGCTGGTCGTCGAGCACAAGCCAGAGACCATCGCGATCGCCGACCACGTGGTCGACCTCGGGCCGGGGGCGGGCGCCGCCGGCGGCCGGGTCTGCTACACCGGGGACGTGCCGGGCCTGCGCCGCTCCGACACCCTCACCGGCCGCCACCTCGACCACCGCGTCCGGCTCCGCGAGCACGTACGCCAGCCGTCCGGCCACCTGTCGATCCGCGGCGCCGACCTGCACAACCTGCGCGACGTCAGCGTCGACATCCCGCTCGGGGTGCTGACGGTGGTCACCGGCGTAGCCGGCTCCGGCAAGAGCTCGCTGATCCACGGCTCGCTGCACCGCCGCGACGGCGTGGTGGTCGTCGACCAGTCCCCGATCCGGGGTTCCCGGCGCAGCAATCCGGCCACCTACACCGGCCTGCTGGACCCGGTCCGGACGGCCTTCGCCAAGGCCAACGGGGTCAAGGCGGCCCTGTTCAGCGCCAACTCCGAGGGCGCCTGCCCCACCTGCAAGGGCATCGGCCTGGTCTACACCGACCTGGCGATGATGGCCGGCGTCGCCTCGGTCTGCGAGCGGTGCGAGGGCCGGCGCTTCACCGACGAGGTGCTCACCTACCGGCTGCGCGGGAAGAACATCAGCGAGGTGCTCGCGATGCCGGCCACGGAGGCCCGGGACTTCTTCCCCAGCGGCCCGGCCCGGGTGATCCTCGACCGACTGGTCGACGTCGGGCTCAGCTACCTCACCCTCGGGCAACCGCTCAACACCCTCTCCGGCGGCGAGCGGCAGCGACTCAAGCTGGCCATCCGCATGGCCGACAGCGCGAGCACCTACGTGCTGGACGAGCCGACCACCGGCCTGCACCTGGCCGACGTGGACCAGTTGCTCGCGCTGCTGGACCGGCTCGTCGACGCCGGCAACACGGTCGTCGTCATCGAGCACCACCAGGCGGTCATGGCGCACGCCGACTGGCTGATCGACCTCGGGCCCGGAGCGGGGCACGACGGCGGCCGGATCGTGTTCACCGGCACCCCGGCCGACCTGGTCGCCCACGGCGACACCCTGACCGCCCGCCACCTGCGCGAGTACGTCGACCGTTGACTCGTGAGGTGTCCTGGTCCCGGCGCGGGTGCGCCGCACCGGGACCAGGCAGGTCGAGCATCCGGACGACGTTCGGCAGGTGACCTCCACGCGAGACGGCGCAGGTGTGTCATCGGTCGGCGAAGGAATTCGGCATTCTCACGGGAAGCGTCCTTCGCATCCCCCGCCTATTGCCGATCCATTCGCCGGTGCCACCGCAATACAAACCGCAGGCCAGCTTGAACGGGGATCGCGCTTGTACGATGAGCATTCCGTCCGGGCATGGGCCGCCAATCCGGTTGCGCGAAAGCGGGGCCCCCCACGTGAGCATGTCGCAATGAGCGCCCGTTCGGCTTGTGCCGTAGCGGTCGACGACCTGACGGTCGCCTACGGGTCAACGGTCGTCCTCGACGCTGTCAGCCTGCAGGTTCCTAAAGGTGCCGTCGTCGCGCTGGTGGGCGAGAACGGGGCGGGCAAGTCCACGCTGCTGCGCTGTATCGCGGGCCTGCAGGAGCCGTCCGACGGTTCGGTCACAGTCTTCTCTACGACGCCCGGGCGCAGCGTGGAGTTCTGGCGTCAGGTGGCGACCACCGTGGAGTCCCCGAGCTGGTATCAGGGGCTGACGGTGCGTGAGCACCTCGACCTGGTTCGGGTCGCCAACGGCGGGGACCCGCACGACGGGCACATCGACGCTGTCTGCGACCCGCTGGGGCTGACCGGCCTCGCAGACAGCCTCCCCATCACGCTCTCGTCCGGTCAGCGCCAGCGTTTCCTCTTGGCGGCCACGTTCGTCCGTCCGAGCCGCCTGCTGATTCTCGACGAACCGGAGCAACGGCTCGACACCGGAATCAAGGCCGCCATCGCGACGCATCTGCGCGCCTATGTGGCGTCGGGCGGCACCCTCGTCATGGCCAGCCACGACGAGGATTTCTGGCAGGGCGTCGGCGCGACCGCGATCGTCCTGAGCAGGCCGGAAAGCTAGCCCGTGACCCTGACTCACGTGCCGACACCTTCCCGCCCCCCCGAGGGGGTCAACATCCGCCGCTGGATCCGGCGGCGGCAGATCGCCGCGGAGGGCCGGGTCGACGTCGGCACCGTCTACGCGGTGGCCCTGGCGTTGCTGATGGCGGTCGCGCTGCTCGGTCAGCCCGTCGTCGCCGTCGTCTGGCCACAGACGCCACCGGCCGGCGGGCCGTACGCGACGGTCCTCGTCGGGGCCGCGGCGGTGCTCGCGGCGTTCTTCGTCGTGCTACGCCAGTTGGGTCCCTTGTCGATCAGCCGTAGCGACGCGACCTGGCTGTTGCCCGCACCGGTGCCGCGGCGCATGCTGCTGACGCCGGCGCTGGTGCTGACCACCGTCGCGGCTGTCGTGCTGGGCGGCGTGACCGGCCTCGCCGTGACGGGTCACCTCGCCGGCCGGCCGGCAGGACCGATCATCCTCGTGGCCAGTGCCGCCGCCGGCGGCGCCGCCGCGATCGTCGTGGCACTGGTAGCCGTGTACTGCCAGCAGCGGCCGAACACGGCCCGCGTCGCCGACGGGGCGGGTGTCGCCGTCGGCGCCGGTTGCCTCGTGGTGGCGGCGGGATTTCAGATGTTCGGCGAGTACCGGCTGCCGGTCGAGGAGAGACCGGCGGCGGCGTTGCTCCTCGCTCTCGGCTGCGTTGCCCTCATGAGCTCAGTCGTCGCGGTGGTCGTGACGTATCGGCGACTCAACGGTTGGCCGTCGTCCCCGATCGCGGAGGCTTCCGTCAACGCAGGCGCTTACTCCGACGTCGTCTACGCCGTCGAGCCCTCGTACCTGACCGAGTTGAGCGCGCGACGCTACTGGCGACGGCGGATGGGCATCCGCACGGCCAGGCTGGTCGCACATCGGCGCGTACCGCCACTCGTCGCGCAGGACCTGCTCATCGTTCGGCGAAAGGCGGGCAAGCTGTGGTGGCTCGCGGGCAGCGCCACCGTGCCGACCCTCCTCGCCGACGGCCCGAACTGGTTGTTGATGGGCGCGTTCCTCATCGGTGCCCTGGCTGCCGCCGGCCTCACCTCGGAGTCCACCCACAGCGACGCTGGGAACCCGGCGATGCTCCGGCTCCTCGGCGTTCCGGGCCGCTGGGTGACCACCCAGAGACTCGTGGTCCCGGCCGCCGTCGCGGCTGTCTGGTGTGCGGTCGCCCTGGGCGGTTTGCAGGCCGCCGGCATGCTCGACGGTCCGTGGTGGGTTCTGGGGATCGTGGCAGGGCCGGCTGTCGCCGTCGGCGCCTTCCAGCGCGCCAAGGCGAGCGCCGCCAGCATCGGCACCATCCTCATCGAGACTCCACTCGGCGCGTTCCCCGCCGGCATGCTTCTCTGGCTCGCCAACGGCGTGGACGTCCTGGCGATCCTGACCCTGCCGGTCTCCATCGGCCTGATCACCGTGCAGACCCCAGACGTGCTCGGGTGGCACTGGGTGCTGGCGCAGACGGCATCATCGGTGCTGGGCTGCCTGATCCTGGTGAGACGCTCCACCACTGCCACGAGCACGCTGTGACGGGGCTTGCTTCGGGACCCGGCCAGTGCCCACGATCCCGCCGGATCAGGCGAGTCGGCGCAGCCAGCGACGCCGCCAAGGAGTCTTGACGCCCGTGGGCGGTAGGCGGCGTGCCCTGGTCCCGGTGCCACAGAGCCGGAACCAGGCAGCCACGCGGCAGGGGGACGCTCAGCGGACGGGCGCGGGGACGGCCCGGGCCGACGGGGCCGCCAGCCGGCGCAGCCACCGCCGCATCGGTGACACCGAGGCCGCGACGGGGGTGAGCAGCCCGACGGTGATCAGCAGGGCGTCGAGGAAGAGCGTGGCGAGCACGACGAGCACGGCCAGCGACGCGACCGTACGGACGACCGCCGGCACCGTACGCGTGGCCGCGCGGTGCGCGCCGTGGTAGCGGACAAGGGGGCGGGGTGGAGCCATGGTGCTGGTACCTGCCTCAAGGTTCGGACGAGGTGCCCCTCTTACCCACCGAGAGCTGCGCAAACCTCGCCGATGACACGAACCACAACGAGGTGCTCGGCCGGGCGTGCCACGATCGGGCCGGATCAGGCGAGTCGGCGCAGCCAGCGACGCTGCCAGGGGGTCTCCACCGCCCGTGGGCGGTAGGCGGCGCGTACCCAGTCCACGGCCCGCTCCGGCGGCAGTCCGTCCAGGATCGCCAACGCGGCCAACGCCGTGCCCGTGCGCCCGGTGCCGCCCTTGCAGGCCACCTCCACCCGCTCGCCGTCGCGGGCGCGACGCAGTGCCTCGCCCAGCGCGTCGACCGCGTCCGCCCGGTCGACCGGGACCCAGAAGTCCGGCCACCGGATCCTCCGGTGCGGCCAGGCCGGCGCCGGACCGGGCGCCAACAACAGAGCGAAGTCCGCAGGCGAGGCCACGTCGGCGACCCGGCGCCCGCGCACGGCCGCCCCACTCGGCAGTACGACCACACCCGGCTGGTCGCGCCACTCCCGCTGCACATCCACCGACCCATTCTGCCTCCACCGCACCCACTCGCCCCGCCCGCCCTGCAGCGCGCGAGGTCCGGGCACCGCGCCCACTCCCCCGCCGCCTCGCAGCGCGCGAGGTCCTGGCGGTGTCGACCCGCACGGGTCCGCCACGATCAGCCCAAGGGAAAACGGATGTGGATACGAGACAGCGCCGCCCCCGGGCCGGATCGGCACGGGGGCGGCGCTGGGCGTCGGTGTGCAGGTCGCCTCTCGGCGCGTGGCGCGACGCGGCTCCAGCCGAACGGTATTCCGCGAAGGCAATTCAGGTGAGGCCCGGGGACACTGGGCACACCGACACCTCATTCAACCAGCCGACGGCCGTCGGTGTTCCCGCACCTGCCGCATTGCCGGGCCGACCGGCCGTCAGTGGTGAGAAGACGCCGCTGGCCGGCACCCGTGTCGGGTGCCGGCCAGCGATCCCCCTTGTGGTGGAAAGTCTGTCTCGCTGTCGGTCAGCTGTTCCAGTGCTTGGCGACCAGGTCAGCGGCCTGCCGCTCCCACTGCGCGTAGTGGTCCGGGTACGCCGACACCTGCACGGTCTGCGCCGCCTTGGTCAGCGGCATGTCCTGCCACCCGTCGACCTGCTTGAGACCCTTCAGGAACGCCATCGTCGAGTACTCCGGGTCGGTGATCTGCTCGACCGTGCCCCACCCGCTCGACGGGCGCTGCTGGAACAGGCCCTGCGAGTCGTGGTCGTTGCGCTCACCCAGGTGACCCAGGTTCTCCAGCTTCGACTCCTGCAACGCCGTCGCGATCGCCACCACGGCGGCCCGCTCGTCCATGCCGGCCTTCTTCGTCGCCGCGAT
>NZ_JBIAZP010000002.1:51895-884594 GCF_042899165.1 Micromonospora sp. NPDC000121 | reverse complement strand
AACGGAAAGATCCACTCCTGGCGGGCCGCCGAGATCACCTGCACCCCGCCATGATCCACCATGGACCGGTCACCGAGTTACGAGACGTCCCTTAGTCGGACCACCCTTTCACCGAATGACCAGGGCCTACGCTAGGAAAGACCCCAAGCAGAACCTTACCTCCGAAGACTATTCCCAAGCACCTAGGGGAGGATCCGCAGCAACTCCTTGCACCAATCGCTCAATTGCTTCCGGAGCTCGCCCTAGGCGAGCAATAGTTTCCGCCAAGACATAGATCACTCCGCCTTCATCAATAGCAAGGAAAAATCTTCCATGACCAAGTTCTCCGACAGGAAACAGCCTTCCGCCGACAAACTTGCCGAGTTCACGAAACCTGTCATCCTCGCCAATCGCAAGCGTCGGATCGAATTCAAACGGCTCGCGTGCGCACGAAACTCCTGGACCCTCAACCTCAGAAGCAAGCCCTCCGAACTCGGAAAGAAAGTCACTAGCCGCTTGATGCATCCGGAACCATCCCGACTCCTCCAGCTGCAACCGCCACGGAGCTGTATCGATGTTGCGCCCGCGCTTCCATCCCGCAGCACGGAGAATCCGTGCAGTTTCGTCAGAAAAATCACTCACTTCACTTCGTCTTCCAGCGCAGGCTAAACATTCGGCTTAGAACTTGACAACTTGGGCAAGGTCCGATGCCACGTCCATGATTTCCGTTGGCGGGGCTACGGATCAGGACGGCCGCTGCCGAAGATCCGGTGGGATCAATCCCCTCGCTTAACGCCTCGCTAAGACACTGAGGCAGACCGCACTGTCCATGACCCTT
Source organism: Micromonospora sp. NPDC000121 (assembly GCF_042899165.1). NCBI lineage: Bacteria > Bacillati > Actinomycetota > Actinomycetes > Micromonosporales > Micromonosporaceae > Micromonospora > Micromonospora sp. NPDC000121. The sequence continues at coordinate 883,777 of NZ_JBIAZP010000002.1, read as the reverse complement.
TCCACGCTGCGACGTCGGAATCGCGTTGAGGGCTGCCTGCACGTCTGGATGCAGTGTGGGGGTGCCACCCTTCATGCTAGTTTTCGCAATCATCTGGCCACTGGGCAGTTGTATCGCCTCTGCAACCTGCGGGCGCGGGCGATCCGACTGGGCCCTGTCGGCCTCGGCCCGTGCCGCCGCGATCGGACATTCGTCGGGGTTAGTGTTGTGTACAAGGACCGGCGTTGCCCCTGCCAGGACATAGTAGGTGTGAACGCCTTCGATGGTGAGGTTGTGGACCCGCTGGTGTTGGGTCTGATGCTTGACGGCGGTGACCTGAACCCAGGTGCCAGCGGCGGTCTGCAACCACATGCCCGCCTTGAGATGCTTGGCAGTGACCCAGACACCGGCGTCTGGTACCCAGAACGGGTGTCCGTCGGTGGCCACGATCGTGCCGGTCTTCCGCCCAGTCTCGCCGTCGGTGTCGACAGCGATGCTGTAAAGGTGCTTGATACCGCTTCCGGTGATCACCTTCGCGACCGGTCGCCCCTGCACGGACTCGGACTCGACGTCCTCGGCTGCGACCTGGTCACCGACCTTCAAATCCTCGATGGCCTTCGTGCTCCCGTTGGCAAGCAGTACCTTCGTGCCTGGCACGAAGCTGTTGCAACTCTCCTTGGTCGGCGCAGGCTTGGTGGTGTCGCCCTTGCCTGCCGAGGTGCTCGGGGTGCCGTTGGTGGCGTTGTTCGCGGTTTTGGCGGTGTCGGTGGCGTTGTCGACGTTCTTCGCGGTGTCCGCGGTCGCGGTGGCACCGTCGTAGATCTTCTTGCCCGTCTTGCCGAACTTGACCGCCGAGGCTCCGTACCCCGCCAGAGGAATCGCTGAGGACATCGACAAACCGGCGTCGACGTAGTTGCCCTCGGCCAGATACCAGATGCCGTTGGCGACGTCGGCGACCTCACCGACCACCGGCACCAGGCCGACCACGTCCAGGGTGGCGTGGCCGACGTCCGACCACGACATGCCCCACAGGTGCCCGTCCAACTCCACGAAGCTGATCGGGTTACCACCGGCGAACGAGTACCGGTTGCCCGTGTACGGATCCGTCGCCAGACCCATGTCCGCCATCGCGCCGCCGTACATGTCCCGCGTCAGGAACCGGTTCAACCCCGGGTCGTAGTTACGGAACCCCATGTCGTACGTGCCCGAACCCGAATCCCAACGCGAGGCGTTGAACCGGAACGCGTTGTACGGCTCCTCACCCTCCGGCTGCGCACCCGGCTTGTCCACACCCGTGAACTGCGACTCGTCGTCCTTGCCGTACGCCGTGTAGCCGTACGTCGCCCGGGTCTTGCCGTCCTCCTTCGTGATACCGATGACGTCACCGCGCGGCCGGTAGATGAACTGCGAGTACTCCCGGCTGCCGTCGTCGGAGTGCTTGATCTGGGTCAGCTGCTGACCCCACGGCGCGTACTGGTAGGACTTCTTCGCCTTACCGGCGACCTCCTCCCGCAGCACCTGGTTGTCCATCCCCAGGTACGTGAACACCGTCGTCTTGTCGCCCACCGTCTGCGACACCGTCCGGTCGAACGGGTCGTACGCGTAGGTCGTCGACTTCGCGGTGGCCCCGATGCCGGCGGTGGTCTTCGCCGTGCGGTCGAACCCGTCGTAGTAGTACTTCTGCGCCCGCTGACCACCGACCGACACCGTGTCCAACCGACCCAACGGGTCGTAGTTGTACGTCGACGTCACGCCGCCGGCGGTGGACGAGTGCAGCCGGTTCCGGTCGTACTTGCTGGTGCTGGTCGCGTTACCGATGGTCTGCGACACCACGTTGCTGTTGGCGTCGTAGACGTACGACTCGGTCGACGTGCTGTCCCCGGTCTTGTCGACGCGGGTGACCCGGTCCTGCGGGTCGTAGGTGAAGGTGTAGGTGTTGTCGATGTGGTCCGCCGTGTTGTCGGCGTTCATCAACTTGAGCACGTCCTTGGCCGGGTGCCCGTTGGCCGAGTACTCCAACGAGTGCTCCGCGATCGTCACACCGGCCGAGGTCTTCTCGATCTGGTGCTTGGTCGCGCCGTCCAGGTAGTACTGCAGGTCCACCGTGTTGCCGTTGGGCTTGGTCTGCTTGAGCAGCTGCCCGCGGGCGGTGTAGGTGAAGGTGGAAATCTGCTGGTTGCCCGCCGTCGCCGAGTCGGCGTTGGTCACCTTGGCGACCATGTCCCGCTCGTCGTACTCGATCTTCGACCAGGTCAGGTCGTGGGTCGAGGTGGCCGGGTTGCCGTTGGGGTCGTAGGTGAGCGCGGTGGTGTTCTTCAGCGTCGTGCCGGCGAACTCCTTCACCGTCTCGATCTGGTTGAGGTCGTCGTAGCCGATCTCGTACCGGTCCCTCGTCGCACCCGGGCTGAGGTCCTTGACCTCGACCAGGAGCCCGTTCGGGTTGTACCGGTAGGTGAACTCCTTGCGCTCGTTGTCCGTGTCGGCGGCGTTGTCCCGCACCAGCTTGACCGCGTCGGCGAGCACCTTGCCCGTCGCCGCGTCGGTGAGGGTGATCTTCTGGATGCCGTCCTCGATGAACGGGTAGCTACCGAGGCTCACCCACTGGCCGGTGTTCTGCGTCTGGTTGACGGTCTTGACGACGCTGCCGCCGTCGTGGGTGACGGTGAACTTCGCGTCCGTGGCCGCCCCGCTGACCTGCGGGTAGTGCACGAACACCTCGTAGGTGCCGTTACGGGGGACGGTCAGCTGCCAGTTGAACTGGGCCGCGCCGCTGCCGGCCGGGGCCGTGCTCACGTCGTAGCCGTACTGGCCGGCCGCCGCGCCGCCGGTCCAGGTGCCCTGGGTGGCGGTGTTGTGGGTGTCGGAGTTGTCCACCAGGACGACGTCCCGGCCCACCGGCAGGCCGTCCTCGGAGCGGGCCTTCTCGTTGCCCGAGAGGTAGTAGTCCCAGGTCATCGTCCGCGAGACCGACCCGCCGGCCGAGGTCAGCGTGTTCTTGGTCTGCTGGCCCAGCTCGTTGTAGTCGTACGAGTTGACGATGTCCCACGGGTCCTTGGCCGTCTTGGTCCACCCGTTGTCGTAGTAGGTGTACTCGGTGATGTTGCGGACCGTCTGCCCGTCCGACGGCGGGGCGCTGACCTTCGTCAGGTTGCCGATGGCGTCGTAGGTGTAGATGGTCTTGTCGGGCGTGTTGTAGCGGCTGTCGTCCTTGTCGTACGCCGTCCAGGTCTCCTTCACCCGGTTCAGCGAGTCGTAGACGTTGACCGTCGCGAAGTCGTCGGCGTCGTCGGTGGTGTTCACACCGCGCGGGGTGATCACCTTGGTCGAGTTGCCGACCTGGTCGTACTCGTACTTGGTGGTGCGGTGGGTGATGGTGCCGGCGGTGTCCTTGCTGTGCGGCACCTTCGACTCGACCAGCGCGCCCCGGGCGTCGTACGTGGCCAGCGACTCGTTGCCCTCGGCGTCGGTCGTGGCGACGGTCAGGCCGTCCTTGTCGTACCGGGCGGTGGTGAACTTGCCCAGCGCGTCGGTGGTCTTGACGACCCGGTGGTTCAGGTCGTACTCGAACTTCGTGGTGAAGTCCGTGGTGTCCGCCGACGCCACCTTCTTGGCGTCGTAGAGGACGGTGATGTTGCCGACGTTGTCGTACTCCGAGCGGACCTTCTGGCCCTTGAAGTTCGACACTTCGATCGGCTGGTAGATCGCGTCGTACGTGGTGGTCGTGGTGTAGTCGCCGACGGTCGAGGTCAGGTTGCCCTGCGGCTCGGTGACGGTCCGGACGTTGCCGACCTTGTCGTAGGTCGTCGTGGTCCTGCGCTCCGGGTCGGTCGCCTCGTCCTTCGGCGCCAGCGTCTCGACCACCTGGTCGGCCTTGTCGTAGACCGACGTCGACTCCGCCCCGTTGGACGCGTACGCCTTGACGATGTTGTCGTTGGCGTCGTACACCGGTGCCGGCGTGGTGATGAACCGGCCGGCCGCCGCGTCGAGCGGCTCCACCATGGCCAGCGGACGCCCGAAGGTGTCGTACGACTGGGTGACCTTGGCGTTGCCGCCGTTGCGGACCTCCGTGACGTTGCCCCGCGCGTCGTAGACGAAGTACGACTTGCCGGTGCCGGCGTCGGTGATGGTCCGCGGGTAGCCGCTGACGTGGAAGTCGCTGTAGGCGGTGATGTTGCCGTTGGCGTCCTTGACGCTCTCCAGCTGCCCCCACTCGTCGTACGTGTTGGTGGTGGTGTAGTCACCGGCGGTCGCCGAGGCGGTGCCCAGCGGGTCGGTGACGGTGTGGACGTCGCCCTCGGCGGTGTAGCCGAAGGCCCACTTCCGCCCCTCGGGGCTGGTCTTGGTGAGCACCTCGGCGACGTAGCCGTTGAGCTGGCGCTGGTAGGTCAGCACCGTGCCCGGCGTGCCGTTCTTGACCGCCTCGGCGTCCTTGATCTCGGTCGGGTAGCCGGTCTTGGCGTCGTACGCCCAGGTGGAGACGGCCAGGTTGGCCTCCTCCAGCCGGACCACGTTGTGGTCGTCGTCCCAGCCGAACTTGGTGGTCTCGTTCTTGGCGTTGGTGGTCTGGTACGGCCGGCCGTAGCCGTCCATCTGGTACGCGGTGGCGTGGTTCTCCGCGTCCGTGACCGTGGTGTTGACGTTGTTGCCCTGCGGCCCGTCCGGGTCCACGTACGCGAACTGCGTCAGGTGGCCGAGCCGGTCGGTGTAGGACTTGGTGGTCCAGTGCCACTTCGGGTCGTCGCCGGTCTGCGGGTAGTTGTAGGTCAGCCCGGTGGCGTTGCCCCGCGGGTCGGTGACCTTGACGAGCTTGACGTTCTTGTTCCCCTGCGTCATGTCGTAGGCGAACTTGAACGTCTTCGGCTGGCTGGCACCGGCACCGTCGACCAGCTCACCCAGCAGACCCTTGTCCGTGTAGGTGAAGGTGAGCTTCCGCCCCGAGACGTCCGTGATCTGCGAGATGTGGTCGATGATTTTCGGGTTCGTCAGGTTGGTCGCGGATTTCCGCGTCCAGTCGGCGTCGTCGATGTAGTCGAACGCCTGACCCTTGGCGTAGTAGTCGATCGTCAGCGTCTGCCGGCCGGTCGGGTCGAGCAGGTACTTGAGGAACTTGGTCGGCTTGTTGTTGGACTTGCGCTCCTCGTACACGAAGCGCATCTCGTTCTGGTTGTTGTCCACCACACTGGAGAGGAAGCCCTCGCAGTCGTAGAAGAACTGCGTCCGGTCGGGCTTGGTGAGCACCCAGGCCTTCGGCTCCTGCGTGTTGGGCCTGCAGTCGAGGGTGGTGACCTTCTGCAGGTGCAGGTGCACGCCCTTCGGCGCCTTCCACTCCCCCGCGGCGGCGTCCCAGGTGAACCAGTGGCTGGTGCCGTCGCCGTCGGTCAGCGTGACCTTCGTCGGGTTCGGGTTGGGGTGGAAGTCCAGCGGCGTGCCCAGGCGCATCATCGACGACGCCTGCAGCGACCAGCCGTAGCCGGCGACCGTGTCGCTGGTGTCCAGCGAGTTGTACGCCAGCCGGACGAAGGTCGACAGGCCCCGCGACGGGTTGCTGAACGCGTTGTACGACCAGACGGTGTTGCCGGCGTACAGGTTGTTCATCAGGGTGCCGCCGGCGCCGGTGTTCTTGCCCGCGTACGAGTAGAACTTCTCCAGGCCGAGCTGGTCGGAGGTCGGCTCCTCCACCGCCACGTTCTGCGGCAACGGCTTGATCGGGGTGGTCTCCGAGAGCCACTTTCCGGAGATCTTGTTGCGCAGCTGCCACTGGAGGACGTACTCGGTGCGCTTGTTGCCCTCGGTGGACGACGGCGGCGTCTTCACCTGCGCGGTGACGTCGACCGTGCCACCCGGCGCCACATCCTTCGGGAGCGCGCTGCGCAGCTCAAAACTCTCGTCAGTGGCGTCGACCAGGGCACCAGTCTCGTCCCGCCGCTTCCAGTCGTACGACAGCTCCCAGTCGCTGGTGTTCCACGCCGCGAGCAATGGGTTCGACACGGTTACCGGGAGGGTGTACGTGGCGTTGGGCGTCAGCGTCTGCGGGGTCGAGGCGGCGTAGTAGGTGGACTCGGCGGTCTGCTCGAGGTAGGTGACCTCGAGCGTCGGCCGGAGCAGCCGCTCCGGAGCCTCCGAGCTGAGCATCATGACCCGCTGGTTGTCGGCCGCCTCGTTCTTGAACTTGAGCAGCAGACCGAAGTTGTTGGCGGCGGGGTTGAGCACCCACTTGGCGGCTGCCTTTGTGACGTCCCAGGTCTCCCACTCCGGGTCGTTGGTGTACCCGTTGAAACCGGAGAGTGGAGTCGGGTCGTAGTTGCCGCCGCTCCACGACACGCCTGTCGAGGCCTGGTTCCAGGTAGCGGTGGTCTCGCTGAAGTTCTGCCTCAGCTCGTGCACGTCGACGGTGCCGCTGTCGGGGTCGTTCGGCCCGTAGTTGTAGGCGGTCCAGAGCCGCAACTGCGCATCGACGACCTTGGCGTTGCTGGGAATGCCCGAGAGGTTGGCGAACTTGATCAGGCTGCGGGTGTCACCGTAGACCGTGGAGTTGTTGCCAACCCCGACGTACGGGTCACCGTCGTAGACGCTGAGGTTCTGGTTCGGCACGAGAGAGCCGATGTTGGTGTCGATCACGTCGCCGGCCGTGGCCCCGCGGCGTATGATCTTGGTGATCTGGCCCGCCTTCGGCAGCATCACCGGCTGGGTCGGACCGGCGATGAGCTGGCCGTCCCTGGTCTTGACCGCGACCATGTAGTAGTAGAACTTGCGGTCCATGGGGTTGGTGTTGTCAGCCGCCGTGGGCACCGCGGTGGTGTCCTGATGGGACCGGGCGGACTCCGAAAGCGGCGCGATCAGGGTCGCCGCCGTGGGCGCGAAGACCTGGAACACGCTGCGGTGCACCTGGTATTCCACGACGTCGTCATTCGGCGAGGTGGACGGGTCGACGTAGCCGGGCCAGGTCAGAACGGCGCCGGTGGAGGTGACGGTCGTGGGCGGATCCACCGCCACGCCCGGGCGACCCCAGGTCACGATCAGCCTTGGCAGGTTGTAGTCCCGCCGGTCGTTCATGTAGCGGTACTTGGACGCCTCGAAGATCGGGCCACCCCGCTGCTTCGTGGCCTCGTCCACCGCCTTGACCACGAAGCCGTGATTGGCGGTGCCGTTCAGCCACTGCTGCACGACGTCCCTTACGGCAAAGGAGTTCCAGGCACTCGAGACAGCGCGAGGCTTGTTGGACACGCCCCACCGCGTGAAGCGCACCGCGTCGGCGATGACGCTCTTGCCCGCGACGTCCTTGAGCACGACCTTGCCGGTGGTGCCGGCGTTGAACCGGTATGTGCCCAACGTGGCCCAGGCGCCACGGCCCACGGGCGAGGCCTGGTTGACCGGCGGAGCGTTAACGGTGCCGTTGGCGTGGGTGACGGCGTAGGTGACGCTCGTCCGGTCCGTTTCCCCGACGTAGTGCGCCTCGACCTTGTAGTCCCCGGTCTCCGTGATCGTCGGCGTCCACGTGTGCGTGTCTCCGGCGACGGGGTCGCTGTTGTACCGGTAGTCAGACTTGACGGCCAGCGGGGTCAGCTCCGTGTTGCCGGAGTAGTTCCAAGTACCAGTCACCGAGGTGCCAGTGTCGCCCTCGTCGAGCTGCACCAGATTGCCAGCCGCCGTCGACGTCATGTTGGCGTTCATGTTCTGCCAGGTCGCGCTCTCCTCACTCCATTCCGTAGTGACGCGCCGGGCCTCCATCAGGACGTCGTACTCCCAGTCGGTGTGCGTCTGGTCGTAGTACATCTCCAGGCGCGCGTCGTCGATGGCAGTACCCTGCGGGATGACGCTGGGCGACAGCGGAAACTTGATCAGGGAGCGCCAGGCGTAGGCGTCCGTACCGACCTTCAGCTGGTAGGTGCCGCCCTGCGGAGTGGTCGCGGCGCCCTGGTAGATCTGGGTCTGCTGGGCGGCGTCCGGCACCGGACGGATCTGGATGGTCGGGTCGATGACGACCGGGTAGACGCGGGACTTGTCGGCGAGCCAGCCGGCGTCCGCGCTGAGCGTGATCGTCGACGTGGCGCCGGACTGGATCACCCTCTGGGTGACCTTGTCGCTCCACACCTTGCCGTGCGGCGAGGAGCTGTCGTCCTTGTCGTCGTGCATGAACGGCGGCGGCATCACGAAGACCGGCTCGCCACCGTCGGGGCGGAGGAACGCGATGGAGCCGTCCGGGCGCTGCTGCGCGGTGAGGCCGGCGGTCTCCAACGTGAAGGTGTACGACGCCGGCCCGCTCGGGGCCTCGCGCAGGACGATCTTCTCCTTGAGCGCGGTCGCGGTGACGTCGTAGACGACGTCGGCACCGCCGGCGAGGCCGGGATAGGTGACCGTGGAGCCGGAGACCTTCGGGGTGACGCCCTTGGCCGCCCCGGCCAGGCCCAGCTCGATGCTGCGGCCGTCGCGCTCGAAGCGCACGAGGTCGTCGGAGCTGTCACCGAAGAGGCTGGTGAAGGAATTGGTCCGGTTGCCCTGGACGTATCCCTTGTCCTTGGTCGGGCGCACCGTGGTGTCGATCGGCTGGAACCGGCCCTTGTCGTCCTTGTAGTGCAGCGGCAGCGACGAGATCTCCGCCTGCGTCCGGCCGTCGGAGAGCTGGTATACGCGGCTGTTCTCGGTGCGCTTGCCGGTGAGTTCCTTGACCCGCTTCTGCGGAGGCCAGGCCTTCGCCGGCGGCGCCTTCTCCTGGACCGTGAGGCCGGCGCCGATCACCTCTGGCTTCGCCGGACGCGATCCGCCGTCGACGAGCCCCTTCGCGGCGTCGCCGAGTCGGGACAGCAGGCCGTCGTCCTCGGCCGCGGTGGCGGCGCTGTCCGGTTCCCGCTCGGACAGGACCTGGGTCCCGCCCAGAGTGGCGGCCAACGCCACCACCAGGCCCGCGATCAGCGGGCCCCTTAGTTTTCTCTTCACCCGTCACCCTCCGGTCAAGGGCCAATACGACGGGTAGAAGTTAGGAGTGGCTCATATACCGCCCGCTATCGTCCGACTACTACGGCAACCGACTCCGGCGGGATCGCCGAGGCGGGCCCGATCGGTGGCGACGGCGGGGAGTTCCAACGCCGCCATAGGCGACCAGCCGTGCCGGCCACTGGGCCGACACGGCTGGGGGATCCGCGGGTTCGCGTCGACGGCGAGCGTCAGTAGCGGTCGAGGTTCGCGTACGGGCTGATCACGATGCGCGGCGACAGCGCCGGGTTGAGCCACTTCAGCACGGCGACCAGGTTGGCGTGCGAGAGGCTGACGCAGCCGGCGGTGGGGTTGCCGGCGCTGGTGCTGAACTCGTGCAGGAAGATGCCGCTGCCCGCGTACGGCACGGGCTTCGCCACGTTCGGCGGCATGTTGTAGGTGATCACCGCGAAGTGCGTGTACGCGGGCGTCTCCTGCCACAGCGCCTCGCTGTAGCCGCCGGGGTTGGTGGCGCTGTGCTGGAAGGTGTTGTAGAGCGGGGACTCCGGGTTCTCGTTCCACCAGTCGCCGCTGACGAGGCGGTGGTACGGATAGCGCACGCCAGGGTTGGCCCCGATGCCGTACATGGTGGGGCCGATCGAGTAGACCCCGGTCGGGGTGGTGGGCACCCCTTCCACGTGGTTGTCGCTGAAGCCCTTCGAGCCGACCCGGGCGGGCAGCGCGGCCGACACCCGCCGCCAGTGGCCCAGCACCTTGGCGTACGTCTCGAGGGTCGCGTAGGTGGTGGTGTAGCTGGCGCCGCCGACGATGATGACCTGCTTGCACTCCACCGGCAGCGTCCGCAGCTTGGCGGCGCGGTTGTTCGGGTCGACCCACATGCGCCGGTCGCTCGGGTAGCGGGCCACCGTCGTGGTGGCGCTCCAGGCGTCCCGGGTTCCCGGGCCCGCGGGGGCCGCGGAGGCACGGGTCGCTGGGGCGACGACGGCGGACGCCGCCGCGCCTGCGGCGGCAATGAGGAGGTTTCTCCGGTTCATGCCGGACATCCTGGCAGCCGGCGCACGTTTCCGTGGTCCCCTGGCATCAGATTTCCTGACCCCTCGACGTCGAGCCGGGGTGGAGGAGGCGTGTCCGCTGGGGCGGGTCAGGACCGGGTCCGCAACTCCCCGATCCTGACCCCCAGCCGTCCGGCGTGGTAGCGGACATCACCGAATGAGCGCGCGGGCGTGGCACGCCGCCCACGCCGGGCTCAACACGGCGAGCCTGCCGCCTGCACTCAGCTCCACGGTGCCCAACTACCGGACTTCGGCGCGCCCCCGACTCACCCCGACGAGCCGTGAGCGCCGGATCAGGTTAGGCGCGCGTCTGCGGGCCGGACAAGGACGAACCGGGTCCGAGCGAGCGTGATTGATGTCAAGGTGAAAAAGCGGCATGTCGACGTAACGCGACCCTGCGGACCAGCGCTGTTTCCCGTCGAGGCGACCACTGTGCCGGGCCCTCGCCCCGGCGTCCGCGACCCAGCGTACGGCTCAGAAGTGGAGCAGCAGTTCGGGGAACGCGGACAGCCGCAGCACGCCTCGGTCGGCCGGGTCCAGCTCCTCGTGCTCCAGCACCCAGGTGTTGTCGTTGGGGATGAACACGGCGTTCATGCCGGCCGCGCGGGCGGGCAGGATGTCGGACTTCGGGGAGTTGCCGATCATCCAGGCGAGGGCCGGGTCGATGTCGTGCTCACGGGTCAGCCACCGGTAGGTGTCGACGTCCTTCTCCGGCACGATGTGCGCGGCCCGGAAGTGGTGCAGCAGCCCGGAGGCGTCGAGCTTGCGCTGCTGCTCCTCGGGCTCGCCCTTGGTGAGCAGCAACAGCTCGTGCCGGCCGGCCAGGTCGTCCAGCGCCTCGGCCACCCCCGGCATCAGTTCCACCCGGTGCTCGGCCAGCGCCGCCGCCAGACCCTCGATCTCGCGCCGCTCGGCCTCCGTGGCGGGCCGCTGGCGCAGCCGCTCCAGGCACTCCGCCAGGCTGCGCAGGAAGACCTTGCTGCCGTAGCCGTGCGCGACCGTGTTGGCCCGCTCGATGTCGTCCAGGATGGCCCGGGTCTCGGCGCGGTCGAGGGTGGGATGGTCCAGCCACTCCAGGAAGTCGTCGATGACCCGTTCGAACAGGACGTTGTTCTCCCAGAGCGTGTCGTCGGCGTCGAAGACGAGCACCTGCCCGCCGCGCCGGCGCGTCGTGTCTGCCATGGCTTTCCTCCCGTTGACGGCCGGCGCCACGGTACTGCGCTCGGCCGGCCCGGTCATCCGGGTTCCGCCGCCCGTCGTGCCGGTGACCGGCGCCCGGAGGGGCACCGCCCCGTCAGCGGCGCAGGGTGAGGATCAGGTCGGCGACCAGCGCCGTCCAGCCGGTCTGGTGCCAGGCGCCCAGGCCCGCCCCGTTGTCGCCGTGGAAGTACTCCGGGAAGCAGATCAGGTCCCGCCAGTCCGGGTGGGTCTGGAAGAGCTGGGCGGCGCCGTAGATCGGCCGCCGGCCCCAGCCGTCGCGGGTGAACAGCGAGATCAGCCGCGCGGAGAGGTCGTCGGCGATCTCGTCGAGCGTCCGCTTCACCCCCGAGCGGGTCGGGTACTCCACCTGGAGGTCGTCGCCGAAGAACGCGGCGTAGTCGCGCAGCGCGCTGATCAGCAGGAAGTTCGTCGGCATCCAGATCGGGCCGCGCCAGTTGGAGTTGCCGCCGAACAGGCCGCTGGTCGACTCGGCCGGCTCGTATCCGACGCCGAACTCCTGGCCGCCGAGGGTCACCGAGAACGGCTTGTCCAGGTGGGCCCGGGACAGCGTCCGCAGGCCGTACTCGGAGAGGAACTCGTCGGGGTCGAGCATCCGGGCCAGCAGCGGGACGATCTGCTCCGGACCGACCATGGACAGCAGCCGGTGCTGGCGGCCGTCCGGGCCGAGCCGCCGGGCGCCGACCACGTCGGCGTACTCGGGGCGGTTGGTGAGGAACCAGCGCAGCCGGGCGCCCAACTCGGGCAGCCGGTGCAGGGTACGCGCGCTGAGCCGGGTCGTCGCGGCCAGCGGCAGCAGGCCCACCACCGAGCGCACCTTCAGCGGCACCTTCGTGCCGTCGGCGAGCCGCAGCACGTCGTAGAAGAACGCGTCCTCGTCGTCCCACAGGCCCTGCTCGTACGCGGCGGCGGCGATGTAGGCGAAGTGCTCGAAGAACTTGGTGGCGGTGTCGACCCAGGTGCGGTCGTGCTCGGCCAGCACGATCGCGATGTCGAGCAGGTTGAGGGCGTACATGGCCATCCAGCCGGTGCCGTCGGACTGCTCCAGCACCCCCGCCACCGGCAGCGCCGCCGAGCGGTCGAACGGGCCGACGTTGTCGAGCCCCAGGAAGCCGCCCTCGAAGACGTTGTTGCCGCCGGTGTCCTTGCGGTTGACCCACCAGGTGAAGTTGAGCAGCAGCTTGTGCATCACCCGGGCCAGGAAGTCGTGGTCGCGGCTGCCGTCGATCTCGAACACCTTCAGCGCCGCCCAGGCGTGCACCGGCGGGTTCACGTCGCCGAACGCCCACTCGTACGCCGGGATCTGCCCGTTGGGGTGCAGGTACCACTCGCGGAGCAGGAGCAGCACCTGTTCCTTGGCGAAGCCGGGGTCGACCCGGGCGATGCTGACGCAGTGGAAGGCCAGGTCCCACGCCGCGTACCAGGGGTACTCCCACGGGTCCGGCATGGAGATCACGTCGAAGCTGTTCATGTGCCACCAGGCGCTGTTGCGCCCGTGCCGGCGACCCGGTGGCGGCGAGGACCCGGGGTCGCCCTCCAGCCAGCGCTTGACGTCGAAGTGGTAGAACTGCTTGCCCCACATCAGCCCGGCGATCGCCTGCCGGGCGACCAGGGCCTCGTCCGGGGTCGCCGCGGCCGGGATCACGCCGGCGAAGAACCGGTTCGCCTCCGCCCGCCGGGCCCAGACCACCGCGTCGAAGCCGTCGCCGAGGTCCGCCGGCGGGGGCGGGGTGCCGCCCGGCGGCGGGGCGGTACGGGTCAGCCGCAGCCGGATCCGCCGCTGCGCGCCGGCCGGCACGTCCAGCACGTAGTGCAGGGCGCCCTTGGTGCCCTCCCGGGCCGGGTTGACCGTCGCGGCCCCGTTGACGACGTGGTCGTTGATGCCGTCCTTCGGATAGCGGGAGCGGCTCCGTAGCCCCCAGAGCCGCTCGGCGTTGCTGTCGTTGTCGCAGAGCAGCGGTGTGGGCTCGCCGTCGCCCTCCAGCAGCAGCTGGCCGAGCACCCGGTGCTCTCCGACCAGCCGGGACCCCTCGCCGACCAGCCGGGGCACCCGGTCGCCGCCGGGCAGCCCCCACGCCCAGGTGTTGCGGAACCAGAGGGTGGGCAGCACGTGCAGGGTGGCGGCCCGGTCGCCCCGGTTGGCGACGGTGACGACGACGCACATGTCCGTCGGGGTCGCCTTGGCGTAGTCGACGGTCACCGCCCAGTACCGGTCGTCGTCGAAGATGCCGGTGTCGACCAGCTCGTACTCGGTGTCGTCCCGGCCGCGCAGCGCGTTCACCGCGACCAGTTCGTCGTACGGGAAGGCGGCCTGCGGGTAGTGGTACCGCCAGCGCATCCAGGAGTGGGTGGGGGTGGAGTCCTCGTACCACCAGTAGTCCTTGGCGTCCTCGCCGTGGTTGCCGCCGTCGCCGCCGAGGCCGAACATCCGCTCCTTGAGGATCGGGTCCTTGCCGTTCCACAGGGCGAGGGCGAAGCAGAACGCCTGCCGGTCGTCGCAGACGCCGGCCATCCCGTCCTCGCTCCACCGGTAGGCTCGGGACCGCGCGTGGTCGTGCGGGAAGTAGTCCCAGGCCGTACCGTGCTCGCTGTAGTCCTCCCGTACCGTCCCCCACGCCCGTTCGGACAGATAGGGACCCCATGCGCGCCAGTCCTGCTCCCCGGCGTCGGCCTGAGCCAGCCGGAGCCGTTCGGGGTCGGGCGCGCGGTCGTCGAAGGGCGGCACGTCGGTGATCACTCGCACATCTTCGACGCCGCCGGAGGACTTCACCACACGAGCCATTCTTGTCGTGGTCTGTCGCACGCCGCCGCCGGTGGAGGAAAGTTGATCGACGTTCGATTCGGTCCGCAGGTGTGCGGAGACCTGACCGCCGGGGCGACCCGGGAGTGGCTGGTCACCGACGGCCTCGGCGGGTACGCCATGGGCACGGTGAGCGGGCTGCGCACCCGCCGCTACCACGGCCTGCTGGTGGTGGCCGGCGAGACGCCGGCGTCCCGACGGGTGGGACTGGTCAGCCTGGACCCGGCGGTGGTCCTCCCCTCGGGCGCCCGGGTGCGCCTGGGCGCGCACGAGTGGGCCTCGGGCGACGTCGACCCGTGCGGATTCGAGCTGCTGGAGCGGTTCGACCTGGTCGACGGCCTGCCCCGGTGGCGCTGGCGGATCGGCGACGTGGTGATCGAGCGGGAGCTGGCGATGACGCACGGCCGCCCGGCCGTGGCGGTGGTGCACCGGCTGGTCTCCGGCGGGCCGGTGCGGCTCGACCTGGCGGCGGTCTGCACCTGGCGGGACGCGCACGGCGAGCGCCGCGCCGACGGCCCGGCCCCGCGGGTGGAGCCGGTGCCCGGCGGGGCGGTGGTCGAGGGCGGGTTCCGGCTCACCGGGCCGGACTGGACCCCGGAGGGCCAGTGGTGGCTCGGCGCGCACCACCGCGAGGAGGCGGCGCGCGGCCTGCACCCCGACGAGGACCTCTGGTACGCCGGTCGCTTCTCCGGGGAGCTGGGCGGGCCGGGCGACACGGTGTCGGTGCTCGCCTGGGCCGGCGATCTGGAGCAGGAGCCGCCGCCGGCGACCGAGGTGGTGGCGGCGGCCCGGGCCCGCAACCGGCGGGTCGTGGCGGCGGCGAAGCCGGCCGACCCGGTCGAGGCGACGCTCGCGCTGGCCGCGGACGCCTTCGTGATCCGCACCGGCACCGGCCCGGACGTGGTGGCCGGCTACCCGTGGTTCGGCGCCTGGTCGCGGGACACGATGATCTCCTACGAGGGGCTGTTCCTCTGCACCAACCGCGCCGACGAGGGCCGCGAGCTGCTGCGGTCGTACGCGGCGACGCTGTCGGAGGGGATGCTCGCCAACACCGCCGACACCGGCCGGGTGGAGTACAACACCGTCGACGCGACACTGTGGTTCCTGCACTCGGTGAGCCGGCACGTCACCGTCACCGGCGACACCGACCTCGGCGACGAGCTGCTGCCCGCGCTGCGCGGGGTGGTCGACGCGCACCTGGCCGGCACCCGGTTCGGCATCGCCGTCGACCCGGCCGACGGGCTGCTCACCCAGGGCGGCACCCCGGGCACGGCGCTGACCTGGATGGACGCCCGGGTGTACGGGGTGCCGGTCACGCCGCGCACCGGCAAGCCGGTGGAGGTCAACGCGCTGTGGGTCAACGGGCTGGCCGGCCTCGCCGAGCTGACCGAGCTGGCCGGGCGGAACGCGACCGACCTGTGGCGGCTGCACGAGCGGGCCGTCGCCGCGTTCCGGGACCGGTTCCCCGCCCCGACGGGCTGGCTGCACGACGTGGTGGACGCGCCCGCGCCGGCGTACCCGCTGGGCGGGGCCGCGCACCACGACGACGACCTGCTCCGACCCAACCAGCTGCTGGCCTGGTCGCTGCCGTACGCCCCGGTGGAGCCGGACGAGCCCACGCTGCGCCGGATCGCCGCCGGGCTGCTCACCCCGCTCGGGCCGCGCAGCCTCTCCCCCGACTCGCCGGAGTTCGTCGGGCGGCACCGGGGCGGGCCGGCCGAGCGCGACGGCGCCTACCACCAGGGCACGGTGTGGCCCTGGCTGCTCGGCCCGTACACCGACGCCGCCCGACGGGCCAAGATGCCGGTCGGTGACCTGTTCGTGGGCATCGAGGCCCATCTGACCGAATACGGCCTGGGATCGGTGAGCGAGACGGCCGACGGCCTCGCGCCGCACGGCGCGACCGGCTGCCCGTTCCAGGCGTGGTCGGTCGCCGAGGTGCTGCGCGTGCGCCGCAACGGCCGGTAGCGCTTTACACGACCGCAACGGCGGCGTCTCCGCTGGTTAGCCCGCCGCCGGGAGGATGGGTCCCGATCCGGTCGCGACGTCCGACGGGCACCCGCCACGGTGCCGGTCCGCGCGCTCGGGGGACAACTCAAGGGGGCCCCATGTCACCTGACGCCGACGTGATCGACATCCACCCCGCCCGGCAGCAGCGGGTGCTGATGCTCTCCTGGGAGTACCCGCCGGTCCTGGTCGGCGGGCTGGGCCGACACGTGCACGCCCTGTCGGTGGCCCTGGCCGCCGCCGGGCACGAGGTCACCGTCGTCACCCGGCACGCCGACGGCGCGCCCCTGGAGGAGTACGCCGACGGCGTCCGGATCCTGCGGGCCGCCGAGGACCCGGTGACCTTCCCGCTGGCCACCTCCTCCCTGCTCGCCTGGACGATGGCGTTCAACCACACCCTGACCCGGGCCGCCCTGCGCGCCGCCGAGGCCGGCTCGTACGACGTGGTCCACGCCCACGACTGGCTCGTCGCGCACACCGCCGTCACGCTCGCCGAGCACCTGGACCTGCCGCTGGTCAGCACCATCCACGCCACCGAGGCCGGCCGGCACCAGGGCTGGCTGCCGGAGGAGATGAACCGCACCATCCACGGCGTCGAGCACTGGCTGGCCGCCGAGTCCGGCCGGGTGATCGCCTGCTCCGGCTACATGCGCGACCAGGTCGCCACGCTCTTCGACCTGCCGGCCGACCTGATCGACGTGGTACCCAACGGGGTCGACGACCGGGCCTGGCGGGCGCGGCCCCGGGCGGTCGCCTCGGCCCGCGCCCGGTTCGCCGGCGACGGCCCCCTCGTCGGGTACGCCGGCCGACTGGTCTACGAGAAGGGCGTGCAGCACCTGGTGCACGCCGTGCCGTACCTGCGCGACCGGCACCCCGGGCTGCGGGTGCTGATCGCGGGCGACGGCCCCTACCGCGCCGAACTGGAGGAGGAGGTCCGCCGGCTCGCGCTCGGCCAGACCGTACGCTTCGCCGGCTTCCTGGACTCGGCCCAGCTCCCGGCGGTGCTCGGCGCCACCGACGCGACGGTGGTGCCCAGCCTCTACGAGCCCTTCGGGATGGTGGCCCTGGAGGCGGCGGCGGCCGGCGCGCCCCTCGCGGTGGCCCGCACCGGCGGCCTCGCGGAGATCGTCGAGCCGGGCGTGACCGGCGTGACCTTCCCGCACAGCGACCCGGACGCCCTCGCCGGCGCGGTCGACCAGCTCGTCGGCGACGAGGTCTTCGCCCGGCGGGTGGCCCGGCGGGCCCGCACCATGGTCGGCCAGCGGTACGGCTGGGCCACCATCGCGGCCCGGACCGCCGGCACGTACGCGACCGCCCGCCGCGAGCACGCCCCGGCGCAGGCCCGGCGGGCCGCCGCCCGGCCCGGCGAGCCCCGACAGAAGATCACCATCCCCGAGGGGAACCTCCTCGCGGTCGGCGGCGCCGCCTGCTGAACCGGCCGGCACCGCACCGGACGGCGTGCCGCCCCGCCCCGCGTGGCACGCCGTCCGGTGGCCGACAGAACGGCCCCGCCCGCCCGTCGGCACGCGATACTTCCTGGTGTCCCGGCATCGACCGGCACCCCTCCCCGGCACCGCCCTCTGTGGACCGTCCGGGTGATGCCCCTGCGCCACGGCGGCGAACTACAGTGACGTAGTTTGGGCGCTCAAGATCCCTGGGGAGGGCGAGCCGACATGATGGGACCGTCCCACGCGCTGTCCGGCGCGGCGGTGTGGCTGACCGGGTCCTGGGCGCTGGACCACTTCGCCAACTACCACCAGACCCCGCTGGAACTCGCCGTCGGCACCGCGGTCTGCGCCGGCGGAGCGCTCTTCCCCGACCTCGACCTGTCCGGCAAGGTGACCCGCAACCAGGGCGGAGCCACCGTCGCCCGCACCTTCGGCGTGTTCTCGCTCTTCATCGCCGAGGTGATGGAGAAGATCTCGCTCGGCGTCTACTACGCGACCAAGCTCAGCAAGGACCCGCGCCGCAACAACGGCCACCGGACGCTGACCCACACCATCCCGTTCACGCTGCTGGTCGGCTGGGGCACCACCACGCTCTGCGCCGCGTACGGCAAGTGGGCGGTGATCGGCATCCTGTTCTTCATGTTCGGGCTGGCCCTGCGCGGGCTCTTCGACAAGTGGGCGGAGCGGGCCGGCTGGGTCATCGTGACCCTCGCGTCGGCCGCGGCGGCCTGGTTCACCTTCGCCAATCTGCCCGGCGACCGGGGCTACCCGCTGATCGGCATCGCCGTCGGGGTGGGCTGCTTCGTGCACATCCTCGGCGACATGATCACCCGGGCGGGGGTGCCGATCCTGTGGCCCATCCCCATCAAACGTCGGATGTGGACACCGATCGGCCTGCCGAACAAGATCGCCCTGCGGGCCGGCAGCAAGACCGAGGTGATCGTCGTCCGGGCCGTGCTGACGGCGGTCTCGGTGCTCGCGGCGCTCGGGCTGGTCGCCCCGTCGGTGTTGCAACGCTTCAACATCGAGGGCTGAGCGGCCCCCCGGCCGGTCAGGACAGCGCCTCGGCGGCCCAGCGCACCAGCAGGTCCAGCACCGGACGGCGGCCGGCCATCATCTCCGCCTCGTCCCGCGCGTCGTAGGTGCCGCTGATCGCGGTCCGGCCGAGCCGGCCGAGCATCATCGGCGCCAGCCAGAAGTACTTGGCCGCACCGGTGAGCCGGACGGCCCGGACGACCACGGCGGGCGCGACGGCGCCGCGCAGCCCCGCGACGTAGCGGTCGACCACCGTGGCGGCCACCTCGTCGAGCAGGGCGACGTCGACCAGCCCGTCGAGGAAGGTGTCGAGCACCAGATTCGCCGCGTCCTCGCCGAGCGGCCCCGGCCCGACGCCCGACCAGTCGAGCAGCACCGGGCCGCCGTCGGCGAACACCAGGTTCATCGGCCAGCAGTCGTGGTGGCAGAGCGTGCGGGGCAGCGCGTCGGTGGCCGCCAGCACCTCGTGCCGTCGCCGCCACAGCGCGCGCAGGGCGTCGCGCAGGGGGCGGGGCCAGGCGGCGACGGCGACCGGGTGCTCCCACGGCACCGGCGCGGCCACCGGCCGGGTGAGCGTGTAGTCGCGCAGCCAGTCCCGCGCCAGCCAGTCCGGCGTCCGGCCGCCCGGCAGCAGTTCCCGCGCCTCGGGATCGCCCAGCCAGCGGGCGTGCCCGCCGCCGAGCCGGGCGGCGACCTCGCCGAGGTCGGCGGGCGTGCAGGCGATGCCCGGCCGGCCGGTCGCCTCGGCCAGCCACAGCGCCACCGAGCCGTCCGGCCGGTCGTCGACCGCCAGCGGCGTCGGCGCGGCCAGCCCCGCGTCGGCGTACGCGGCGGTGGCCAGGCCGCTGCGGTACGCCTCCACCTCACGTCGCCAGTAGTTCCAGTGCCCTGGCTCGTCGCTGCCCGCCCAGTGCGCCGGGCCGGGGCGGCCGGGCGGGGTGACCAGCTTCAGCACGGCCGCCCGCCCGTCCCGGCGGGTCCGCCAGATGCCGCCGGTCACCCCGTTGAGCATGTTGTGGGTGAGGTGCTCGGCCGGCACGTCGGCGGGAATCAGGTCGGCCGGCGGACGGTCTGCGCCGGTCACGGTCAGGGCCGCTCGGCGTGGTCGGCCCGGCGCGCCGCCGGCACCGGGCCCTCGCAGCGGTCGGGCGACGGCGGGGCGGGCGCGGTGCCAGAGGGGCCGGTGCGGCGCCAGCGGGCGAGGAGCCGGAGCGCCGCCGGCGACCCGTGCACGACGGCGGCGTAGGCCACGACGGGGCAGAGCACCGCCGCCGCCGTGATCGGCCAGGCCAGCACCGCGTCGGCGGCGGCCGTTCCCGTGACCGCCGCGACGCCGCCGACGTACAGCCCGACGATCACCACGGCGACGGCGCAGGCCGCCAGCGTGCGGGCCCCCGGCCCGTGGCGGCTCGCGGCGGCGTCGCCGATCACGACGGCCGGTGCCACCGCCAGCGGCACGAGCGCGGCACCCAGCAGGGCGGCGACCAGCACCCAGAACGGCCCGGCCAACGGACTGCCCAAGGGGGCGCCGGTGACCAGCGCGTACGCGAACAGCGCCAGGTAGCAGACCACCGCCTCGACGACGAACACCAGCCAGGCGGTCACCGCCCCGGCGACGTGCCGGGCCACCGTGCCGATCATGGCACCTCCCCGTTGCCGGCGGGCTCCCCCGGCCCGCGTCGGCGAGCGGCGACGCGCCGCGCCCGCCGACGCTATCGGAACGACCGCCCGTCGTGGGTCCCCGCGCCGCGGCCCCGTACGACGCGGGGCACGTCGCCGACGGGCGGGAGCGACGTCACGCCCGGCGCCGGGTGGCCGGCGGTGCGCCGGCCCGGTTCGGGGGTCGCGGTCACCCCGCCGGCTCGAAGACGGCCCGCACGCAGCCGTCGAGCCGGTTCCGGAACAGGTGGTAGCCCTGCGGGGCGTCGGCGAGCGGCATGGTGTGGGTCGCGAGGTGTTCGGTGACGAGTTCGCCGCGGGCCATGCGTTCCAGCAGCATCGGAATGTAGCGCTGTCCGTGCTGCTGGGCGCCGCGCAGGGTGAGGCCCTTGTTCGTCACGGCACCGAGCGGGAACCTGTCGACCGGGCCGGCGTAGCCGCCGAGGAGGAACACGCTTCCGCCCTTGCGGCAGTGGTGGATCGCCTCGCGGGCGGCGACGGGACGGTCCGGTTCGCGGCGCAGCCGCTGCCTGACCTGGTCGTACAGGAACTGCGGGCCGCTGCTGCGGGTCTCCATGCCGACGGCCTCGATGCAGACGTCGGGTCCCCGTCCGCCGCTGCGTTCCCGCAGTTCACCGCCGACGTCCTGGGTATGGTAGTTCAGCGTCTCCACCCCGAGGTGGTCCCGTGCCATCCGCAGTCGCTGACCAGACACCGTCACCGACGTCGTGGGCGGGGCACCTAGACGCCGACCCGCTGGGGCGGGACCGTCAGCCCGTAGAGCGCCATCAACTCCGGGGTGTCGACCCGGCTGCCGTCGGCGACCGAGTCGCAGGAGATGTCGACGATCTGGTCCTTGTGGGCCAGCAGGTAGGGCCGGGCGCCGACGTCCGCGCTGGCCAGGGTGGCGATGCCGGGCCAGTGCCGGCGCCCGAACAGCATCGGGTAGCCGCGCAACCCGGCGTACGTGGCGCAGACCAGCACGTCGGGGTACGGCAGCGCAGTCACCCGGCGGACGGCGGCGGCGGTGAGGCCGGGCATGTCGACCGGCACCACCACGACCGCCTCGATCCCCTCGTCGTCGAGCGCGGCCAGGCCGGCCCGGATGGACGAGCCGACACCGGTTCCCCACGCCCGGTTGATCACCACCGTGGCCCGGCTCAGGTCGGCCGTCTCGCGGACCTGGTCGGCCGCCGCGCCCAGCACGACGACGATCCGCTCGCAGCCCGCCTCGGTCATCGTGTCGATCATCTGGTCCACCAGGGGCTTCTCCCCCTGGTGGAGCAGGGCCTCCGGGCCGCCGATGCGGCGCCCCCCGCCCGCGGCGATGATCATTCCTGCGATCCGGTTCAGCTGGGCCCCCTCCAACCATGGAGCGGACCGTGCCGCGAGGGCACGGCCCGCTCCGTCGTACGGACACCGGGAGCAACGAGGACCAGGCGGGCCGGGTAGCGGGGCGAAAGGGGAAAATAGTGCAACTGTTACCGATCGGCAACCCCGCCGAGTCGCCCGCCACGGACTGTGCGGCGGGTCAGGACGACGCCCTCGCGGCGGCAACCGCGACCGGCATCGGGTCACGGGGTGGACGCGGGAGCAGGCGGGCAAGGTCGCCGTGAGTCTCGGCGAGGAACCCGCCCGCCGTCGCGGAGTAGATCGACATGAGCATCGCCGGCTGGAAGGGCAACAGGCTCAGGCCCGCCAGCGCGGCACGACCCTCGCCCAGCGACACCGGACGGTAGGGCACCTCCAGCGCGGCGGCGAGACCGGCCGCCGTGAGCGCAACCGGCCCCGTCAGCTCGTACGTACGGTGGCGATGCGCGGCGGGGTCGGCGGCCACCCGCACGGCCGCGTCGGCCAGGTCCTGCCGGGCCACCGCCGCCAACGCGCCCGCGCCGAACGGGGCGGTCACCGCGCCGCCGACGGGCGCGGCCAACTGGCCGAACAGCTCCGCGTAGAGCCCGTTGCGCAGGATCGTCCAGCCCAGCCGGCTCTCCCGCAGGCGGCGCTCCGTCCACCGGTGTGCCAACGCGAACGCCAGGTGGTCGCCGGCCCCGACCAGGCTCGTGTAGACCACGTGTTCCACCCCGTGCCGCTCCGCCGCCGCGATCACCCGCTCGTGGCGGGCCATGACCACGTCGTCCTCGCCGTAGCCGGCGGAGACCAGCACCAGGACGCGTACGCCCGCGAGGTCCGGCCCCGCCGGGTCGTCGAAGTCCACGTGCCGCCCGGCGTCGGCGAAGCGGCCGGGGGTACGGGTGCCGGCGAGCGGGGCCAGGCCCCACTCGGCCAGCCCGGCGTGGATGAGGGAGCCCAGGTGCCCGGAGGCACCGGTGACCAGCAGCATGAGATGAGCCTTCCGCGTGGTACCGAATCGGAACTAACCTCATCGTCGGGAACCACGGAACCGGGCACAAGGAGGCACTTCCATGTCGGCAGGGCACACGGCGGTAACCGACGCGCTCGAACCCTGCGGGCTGCCCGAGCACCCGGACTGCGGAATCCGCGACGTGCTCGACCGCATCGGCGACAAGTGGACGGTGCTCGCGATCGTCGAACTCTCCTCCGGCGTCCGGCGATTCCGGGAGCTACAGCGGGGCATCCACGGCATCTCCCAACGGATGCTCACCCTGACCCTGCGCCGCCTGGAACGCGACGGCCTGGTGCTGCGCACCGCGTACCCGACCGTCCCGGTGACCGTGACCTACGAGCTGACCGCGCGCGGCCGGAGCCTGACCCACCTCGTCCGGCAGCTGGCCGACTGGTCGCTGGCGCACAAGGACGCGATCGCCGAGTCCCGTCGGGCGTGGGACGCCGCCAACCCCGGATCCGCCGTCTCCTGACCGGGCCCCGTCACGCGGCGTCCGCGTAGCAGCCGACGACGGACAGGTCCAGCGGGAAGCGGACCGGGGTGTCGCCGAAGAGCAGGGCGGCGGCCCGCTCGCCGGCCCGGGTGACCGCCTCGGCGACCGCCCCGGCCCGCTCCGCCGGACAGTGCACGATCACCTCGTCGTGTTGGAAGAAGACCAGCTCGGCGCGGGTGCCGGCGAGCTCGCCGCGCAGCGTCGCCAGCAGGGTCGAGGCCCACTCGGCGGCGGTGGCCTGGATGACGAAGTTGCGGGTGAACCGCCCCCGGGACCGGGCCGCCCGGGCGCGCGGCGACTGCGGGTCGCCGCCGCCGTCGGGATCGGCCTCCTCGCCGTCGCCGAACCCCGCCGTGCCGGGCGGGCAGGTGCGCCCCAGCCAGGAACGCACGAGCCCGCCGGCCTCGCCGGTGCGGGCGGCCGCCTCGACGTAGCCGAAGGCGGTCGGGTAGTTGCGGCGCAGCACCGCCAGCGCCGGCACCGCCGACCCGCCGGTCTGCCCGTACATGGCCCCGAGCAGGGCCACCTTGGCGCGGGCCCGGTCGCCGGCGAAGGCGTCCTGGGCGAGGGCGGCGTAGAGGTCGCCGGCGCCGCCGGCCGCGGCGAGCCGGGCGTCGCCCGAGACCGCGGCGAGCACCCTCGGCTCCAGCTGGCCCGCGTCGGCGACCACGAACCGCCAACCGGGGTCGGCGACCACCGCCCGCCGGATCACCTTGGGGATCTGCAACGCGCCACCACCACGGGTGGCCCACCGGCCCGAGACCACCCCGCCCGGGACGTACTCCGGCTGGAACCGCCCGTCGCGCACCCAGGCGTCGCGCCAGGCCCAGCCGTGCGCCGTCCAGATCCGGTAGAGCTCCTTGTATTCGAGGACCAGCGGCACCGCGGGGTGGTCCACCCCGCGCAGCACCCAGGCGCGGGTGTTGGGCAGCTCCACGCCGGCCCGGGCGAACGCCCGCAACAGCTCCGCCGGGGAGTCGACGTGCAGCTGGCGTACGCCGAACGCGTCAGCGATCCGGGCGGCCAGCTCGGCCAGCCGGCGGGGCGGGCCGCCGACCGGGGACGGCTCGCCGAGCAGCTCGGCGAGGATCTCGTCGTGCACCTCGGCCCGCCAGGGCAGCCCGGCGGCGCCCATCTCCACGGCGATCAGCGCGCCGGCCGACTCGGCGGCGACCAGCAGCCGGAACCGGCCGGGGTGCTCGGTCGCGGCGATCCGGGCGAGCTGGTCGGCGTACACCCGGGTCAACGCCTCGATGCCGGGGCCCGGCGGGCCGGGCAGGGCGTCGAAGAGCGCGCCCTGGCCGTGGCCCGGCGGCGCGGCCGGGCGCGGCGGCGGGTCGGCCGGCACCGGCGCACCGGTGAGCCGCGCCCACGCCGCGGCGAGCGCGCGGGGCTCGCCCCAGCGGCCGGCGTGCCCGAGCAGCAGGGCCTCGGTCAGCTCCACGTCGTGGCAGCGCTCCACCCGCACCCCGGCGCGCAGCAGCGCAGGGTAGACCGTGGCGCCGGACGCCCACACCCAGCGCGGGTGGGCGGCCCGCTCGCGCGCGGCCACCGCGGCGGCCAGGTCGGCCGCCGGCTCGACCGGGCCGACAGGAGCCCCGGCAGCGTCGAGGGGTTGCAGGGCTCCCCCGCCCCGCTCATCCGACACCACCGCCACCAGCACGAACGCGATTCTGCCTCGTTCCTACGACACTCCCCGCGACCCACCCCACCACCACAACGTCTACTGCTGTGACCGCACAGGTGAGCGGGGTTGGCTGCCGAAGCAGTTGGTGGACGCGGTTACGCTCCGCCGCATCGGTGAGCGGTAGAAGATGGTTACGACAGAAGTCAGGCAGATCCCGGCAGCTGCGATGAGTGACGGGCGGCTGCCGAGGTGAACAGCCGCGGAGCCGAGCGGGATCGCCAGAGCGATCGGCGCGAACATCACGGTGTTGGCCGTCGCGGCGACTCGCCCGAGCAACGCCGTCGGTGTGTGCGTCTGCACTGCGGTCACCGCTGCGACCAGGGTCCAGGGCAGGCCGATGCCGGCGACCACCGAGGCGGCAACCGTGACCGGCCACCAGGGCAGGCAGCGTGCCAGGCAGCCGGCTGCGAACAGCACCGTGCCGGCGATGCCGACAGCAACTGGGCCCCGACGGGCGATGAGTGGGCCGACGATCAGTCCGCCGAGGATGGACCCGGCGCCCTGGGCACCGGCCAGCACGCCGAGGAACGCAGGCGGCAGGCCAAGCACCCCGATGACGATCGCGTAGACGGCCGCGGTCGTGAAGCCGGACATGGCAATGGACACTGCGGCGAGTGCGACGGTGACGCGCACCACCGGTTGCCCGAACAGGATGGCGAGCCCTGCGCGGAGGCCGCGCGGCCGCTCCTGCGGACGGTCGGCTGGCGTACGGGTCAGTCGCACTCTCGCGTACAGGATGGCGACCAGGACGGGCACGGCCGCGCTGAGGACGGCCACCACGTGACCACCGTGCCATGCGTAGAGGCCCGCGCCGGCCAGTGGAGCCACGAGCTTCATGCCTTCCTGAGCACTCGAACGCCAGCCGTTGACATGGCCGAGTTCCGCAGGTGACAGCGATGACGGCAGCAGCGCGGTCTCGCCCGCGTCAATCACCACGTGGCCGAGCCCGTAGGCGCACAGGACGGCGAAGATCAGCCAGGTTTCGCCGGGTCCCCGCACCGCGAACAGACTCAGCAGGACGGCGGCCAACGTGAGGTTGACTGCGATGATCAGTGGTCGCGCCGGCGCCCGGTCGAAGAGACCTCCCAGCCACGGGCCAGCAAGTACCGGGGCATACACGCATAGCCCGGCGAGGGCCGCGAGGCTGCTGGAACCGGTGAGGTCAAGGAGCCAGATCCCGGCTACCAGGGACATGACGCTGCCACCGAAGCCCGACAGCAGCGATATCGCCACGAACAGTCCAGCATTGCGGCGCATGGGGCCTCCAAGGTTGAGCCGAGGTGACTCATCCTCATTACTTGAGCCTCAGCAAGGCAATGCCGCTGGCGGCTGTCAAGCTTTCGTTGACAGCCCCGCCTCCAGGCTCGCGGCGACCGCTCGAACGGGCCTCGGCAACCGTTGGCACCCCGCCTCGGCGAGGTCGGCGGCGACATGCGATGCCAGCGCGTAGAGCGAGCCCGGAGCGGCATCGAGCGCGGCCTCTGCCGTACTTCGTATGAGCGCCGCCCGCCGGAACCGGTTATCCCAACCTCGATCCACATCGATCCAGCGATGAAGATCCGCTATCGCGGTCCGCAACGCCGCGATCCGCGGCGAATAGTGAAGATCGAGGTTCTGCCGCCGGGACCACCGGGCTGCCGCCAGACGTTGGCGACGCTGCTCCGCAGCCTGCCGACTACCGAGTCCCAGCGCGGCAGCGATCTGCGCCCATGTCGCACCCTGGTAGCGGGCGCGGTCGATGAGCTCCAACTCCTGCTCGTCGAGTCGGCAACGGGCAGCTCGGATCTCGGCCAACTGACCCATCTCCGGTGTCACACGTCAACGCTACGTCGACGGTGGAAACGGGTCGATGCGGCGACAGCCGGCTCGGTAGCGTGGGCGGGTGCCACCACGGATCCCCCATCCCGACCCCGGAGTTCCGGACACCAGGGGGCCGCTGCGGTACCTGTGGTGGCTGGCCCGCTGCCAGCCGTGGCGGGTGCTGCGGGGCGCACTGCTCGGCACGGCCTGGATGACCGGGCTGTCGGTCCGGCCCTACCTGATCTCCCGGGCCGTGGACGACGGGCTGCGTCCCGGCGACACCCGGTCCCTGACCCTGTGGGTGGCCACGATCGTCGTCGCCGGCGCGGCGGTGGCCTACCTGGGCATCATGCGGCACCGCACGATGACCTTCATCCGGGAGGACGCGAAGGCCCGGTCGTCCGCCGTGGTGCTGCGCCACCTGTCCCGGGTCGGCGCGGTGCTGCCCCGGCGCAGCGCGGCGGGCGAGGTGGCCACGGTGGGCGGCGCCGACGTCGACCGGGCCGCGCAGGTGCTGACGATCACCGGGCCCGGCGTCGGCGCGGTGGTCGCGTACGTGGTCGTCGCCGTCGTGCTCTGGTCGATCTCACCCCTGCTCGCGCTCTGCGTGCTGGTGGGCGTGCCGGCGGTCGGCCTGGTCGTCGCGCCCCTGCTGCGCCGCCTGGACCGGGTGGAGTCGACCTACCGGCAGCAGCAGGGCGAGCTGACCGCCCGCTCCGGCGACATCGTGGCCGGGCTGCGGGTGCTCGCCGGGGTGGGCGGCCGGGGCCTGTTCGCCCGCCGGTACGCCGCCCGGTCCCGGGACCTGCTCGCCGAGGGCTACCGGGTGGGGGCCGTGAACAGCTGGATCGACGCGGCCACGGTCGCCATCCCCGGGCTGTTCCTCGCCGCGGTGGTGTGGCTGGCGGCCCGGATGGCGGTGACCGGCGAGATCAGCGTCGGGGAGCTGGTCGCCGTCTACGGCTACGTCGCCACGCTCATCGTGCCGGTCTGGTTCCTGCTCGAGGGCAGCCACCAGCTGATCCGGGGGCGGGTCGCCGCCCGTCGGATCATCGCCCTGCTCGCCGTGACGCCGGATGGTGTCGGTGGCCCCCGCCCCCTGCCGTCCTCCCCCGGCGCGGCACCGGTTCCCGACGCCCGGCGGCCGACGCGGGCCGCCGCCCCGGACGGCCCCGCCGACCTGCACGACCCGGCGAGCGGGTTGACCGTGCCCGCCGGCCGGCTCACCGCGGTCGCCGCCACCGACCCGGCCGACGCCGTCGCGCTGGCCGACCGGCTCGGCCGGTACGTCGTCGGCGACGTGACCTGGGGCGGGGCACCGCTGACCGGCGTCGGGCTCGACGAGGTGCGGGCCCGCGTCCTGCTCGCCGACCACGACGCGTACCTGTTCGCCGGAACGCTGCGGGAGACGCTGCGCGGGGCCCGCCCCGACGCCGACGACGAGCGGATCGGCGCCGCCCTGCACACCGCGTCGGCCGAGGACGTGGTCGACGCGCTGCCGCAGGGGCTCGACACCCCGCTGCACACCCGGGCCCGTTCCCTCTCCGGCGGCCAGCGGCAACGGGTGCGGCTGGCCCGGGCACTGCTCGCCGACCCGGAGGTGCTGATCCTCGTCGAGCCGACCTCGGCGGTGGACGCGCACACCGAGGCCCGCATCGCCGCGCGGCTGCGGGAGGCCAGGGCCGGCCGCACCACCGTCGTGTTCACCACCTCGCCGCTGCTGCTCGGGCGGGCCGACCGGGTCGCGCACCTGGACGCGGGGCGGGTCGTCGGCGCCGGCGGGCACGCCGACCTGATGGACGCGGACGCGGGCTACCGGCGGCTGGTGGCGCGCGACGACGCCGACGCCGAGCGGGTGCCGCGGTGACCGGGCTGCCGGTCGCCGACCGGGCCGCCGTACGCCGCGCGACGCGGGAGCTGATCAGCCGGGACCGGCGCGCCGTCGCAGCCGTGCTGGCGCTGCACGTCGCCGCCGCGGTCGCGGGGCTCGCCCCGCCGTGGCTGCTCGGCACCGTCGTCGACCGGGTCTCCGCCGGGACGGGCGTCGGCACCGTCGACCGGCTCGCGCTGGCGATCGTGGGCTGCGTGCTGGTGCAGACGCTGCTGTCGCGCTACGCGCAGTACGCCGGCCATCGCTTCGGCGAGCGGGCCGTGGCCCGGCTGCGCGAGGAGTTCGTCGAACGGACGCTGAACCTCCCCGTCGCCGTCGTCGAACGGGCCGGGTCCGGGGAGCTGGCCACCCGCAGCTCGGTCGACGTGGCCACCGTCGGCATCACGGTCCGGGACGTGGTGCCCACGATCGTCATCGCCTCGGTGCAGCTGACGCTGCTGTTCGGGGCGGTCTTCCTGCTGCACCCGGTGCTCGGGGTGGCCGCGCTGGCCGGGCTGCCGACGATCGTGGGGGTGACCCGCTGGTACCTGCGGCGGGCCAGCCCCGCCTACCTGGCCGAGGGGGCGGCCGCCGCCGAGCTGACCGAGACGCTGACCAGCACCGCCGAGGGCGCCCGTACGGTCGAGGCGTTCCGCCTCGGCGACGAGCGGGTCGGGCACGGCAACGCGCGCATCGCCCGGGTGTGGTCGGCCCGGCGGGCCACCCTCGCGCTGCGCTCCGTCTTCTTCACCACGATGGAGGCCAGCTACCCGCTGCCCGTCGCGGCGGTGCTGCTGGCCGGTGGCTTCCTGCTCACCCGGGGCGAGGTGTCGCTCGGCGCGGTGGTCGCCGCGGCGCTCTACCTGCAACAGGCGATCGACCCGCTGGACCGGATCCTGCAGTGGACGGAGCAGGCGCAGCGCGGCTTCGCCTCGTTCGCCCGGGTGCTCGGCGTCGGCGAGGTGCCACCGGAGTCGCCCGGCCGGGCCGCCGCGCCGGCCGGCGAACAGCTGGTCGTGCGCGGCGCCCGGTTCGGGTACGCGGACGGGCCGGACGTGCTGCGCGGCATCGACCTGACGGTGCGCCCCGGCGAGCGGCTGGCGGTCGTCGGGCCGTCGGGGGCCGGGAAGTCCACCCTGGCCCGGCTGCTCGCCGGCATCGACCCGCCCCGGGAGGGGCAGGTCAGCGTCGGCGGCTGCCCTGTCACCGACCTGGACCCGGCCGAGCGGCGGCGACGCATCGCACTGGTCACCCAGGAGCACCACGTCTTCATCGGTACGCTGCGCGACAATCTCGCCTTCGCCGCCCCGGACGCCACCGACGACCGGATGCGCGCGGTGCTGGCCACCGTCGGCGCCGACTGGTACGCCCGGCTGCCCGACGGCCTCGACACCGGCCTCGGCGACGGGGCACACCAACTCGGCGCGGCCGAGGCCCAGCAGCTCGCCCTGGCCCGGCTGGTGCTCGCCGACCCGCACACGCTGATCCTCGACGAGGCGACCGCCGCCCTCGACCCGACCACCGCGCGCCACACCGAGCAGGCCCTGGCCGCCCTGCTCGCCGGGCGCACCGTGATCGCGATCGCGCACCGGCTGAACACCGCGCACGACGCCGACCGGGTGGCGGTGCTGGAGGGTGGCCGGATCACCGAGCTCGGCAGCCACGACGAGTTGATCCGCGCCGACGGCCCGTACGCCGCTCTCTGGCGCTCCTGGCATCCCTGACGTCGCGCGGGCGGGCCGGGCGGTCGACGTCGGCGGGCACCGCGTCGACCCGCCCGGGTCACGTCACTTCACGGCGCCGGAGGTGAGGCCGGACTGGATCTGGCGCTGGAAGATCGCGTAGACGACGATCATGGGGAGGATGGCGATGGTCAGGGCGGCGAACAGGCCCGACCAGTCGGCCTCGTAGCCGGCGTTGACCGAGATGTCGGCGATGCCCTGGGTGAGCACCCACTTGTCCTTGGCGTTGGAGAGCAGCACGAGCGGCAACTGGTACTGCGCCCACTGGCCGATGATGTTGAAGATCCCCACGCTGATCAGGCCCGGCTTCGCCATCGGCAGCATCACCTGGAAGAAGAGCCGGGTGTGCGAACAGCCGTCGATCATCCCCGCCTCGGCGACCGACGCCGGCAGCGTCTTGAAGAACGCGGCCAGGAAGAAGACCGTGAACGGCAGCGAGTAGGCGATGTAGACCAGCACCAGCCCGGTGTGGGTGTCCAGCAGCCCCAGGTTCTTCACCACGAAGAAGAGCGGCACCAGGGCGAGGAAGACCGGGAAGGCCAGCCCCGAGACGAACAGGTAGTAGACCGCCCGGTTGCCCCAGAACTTGTAACGGGCCAGCACGTACGCGGCCATCGAGCCGAACAGCATGGTGCCGAAGGTGCTGCACGCCACCACGATCACGCTGTTCAGGAAGTAGCGGCCGACGTTCGCCTTGTTCCACGCGCGGGCGTAGTTCTCGAACCGCAGCTCCGCCGGAAGCGTCCACGGGCTGCTGAAGATCTCCGTGGTGTTCTTGAACGAGGCGAGGAAGGTCCAGAGGATCGGCACGATCACGATCACCGCCCAGACCGCGAGCGCCACGTGCCCGAGGCCGGCGAACAGCCGGGCCTCCGAGCGTCGGCCCGCGCGCCCGCGCCCACCCGCGGTGCCCGGCTTGACGGTCTTCGGCGGTAGCGCCGCCGGCGTCGGCGGCAGCGTCGTCTGCGGGTTCATCAGTACTCCACGCTTTCCCGCTTGGTCAGCCGCAGCGTCAACGCCGCGAACGTGATGGTGAGGAAGAACAGCGCCACCCCCATGGCCGAGGCGTAGCCGTACTTCGAGTAGACGAAGGCGTTGCGGTAGATCTCCATGGCCAGCACGGTGGTCGCGCCGTCCGGGCCGCCGCCGTCCACCGACAGCACGGAGACGATGGCGAACGCGTCGAACGCGGCGATGCCCAGGTAGACCCACGCGACCTGGAGGGTGTCCCAGAGCAGCGGCAGGGTGACCCGGAAGAAGAGCGTCACCCGGCTCGCCCCGTCGATCTCGGCGGCCTCGTAGATCTCGCCGGGGATGGAGGCCATGCCCGCCGAGAAGAGCACCACGTAGAAGCCGACCGCCTGCCAGACCAGCACCGCGAGGATCGACCAGAGGGCCAGGTTCGGCCGGACCAGGAAGAGCACCGGGTCGAGGCCGAGCTTCATCAGCACGCCGTTGATCAGGCCGGACTCGTTGGGCCGGTAGACCGTCTGGAACAGCACCGCGATGATGGCCACCGCCAGGACCTGGGGGAAGAAGAACACCACCCGGTAGAACTTCGACCCCCAGACCCCCTGGCGCTGCCCGCCGCTGCTCCTGCCGCCCACGTTGAGCAGGAACGAGAAGAACAGCGCGATGGCGATGGTGATCAGCGGCAGGGCAAGCAGCAGTACGCCGTGGTGCTGGACCGCCTTCCAGAAGTTGTCGTCGTCGAACAACCTCCGGAAGTTGTCGAAGCCCACCCACTGCGGGGCGGAGAGCCCCCGCCAGTTGGTCATCGAGATCTGGAACGCCTGCGCGTACGGCGCGATGACGAAGACCACGTACAGCGTGACCGGGACGAAGAGGAACCCGATCACGAACGGATACTTGCCGTGCCGCATGACCCCTACGCTCCGATCGATCAGCGCGTGAACTTGGTGACGGAGCTGTCTTTCTTGATCGCGTCGGCGCGCTTCTGGATCCGCTCCACGAAGGCGTCCGCCTTGATCCGGCCGAACATCAGCTCGTTGGTGGCCGTCCGCGCCTCCGTGTCGAGCTCCTTGTACCAGCCGTCGAAGTACAGGTTGAACACGTCCTGGCCGGCGGCCTTGAGCGCGGTCTGCGAGCTGGCGACACCCGGCGGGAAGGCGAAGCCCTCCGAGCCTGCGGTCACCACCGTCGGGGCCTTGACCACCTCGGTGAAGCCCTTCGCGCCGGCCACCGAGAGCATCTGGCGCATGTACTCCAGGCCACCCTTGGGGTTCTTGCTCTTGGCCGAGACGAAGTAGCCCTCGCCGGCGGTGGCCCGCAGCGCCGTCGCCGGCAGCTTGTCCGACGCGGACAGGCTCGGCACCGGCATCAACTGGTACTCGAAGCCGGACGGGGTGTCCTTCTTCTGCTCGCCCTCCAGCCAGTCGCCGCTGGGGTAGAACGCCAGCTTGTACTGGTTCTGCCGCAGCTGCACGTCGGTGTGCTTGAGCCCCTCGAAGCTCTTGTCGACGTACTTGGCGCCGATCTCGGCCCACGCCTCGGCGGCCTGCCTGACCGCGTCCTGCTGCCAGGCGCCGTCCTCCAGGTTGTCGATGTTCTTCAGCACGTCGGTGCCGCCGATCTTCGCCGCGTGGGTGAGGATCACGTTCCACTGGTAGTAGGCCGCGTTCGCGCCGGCGTAGCCGTACGGCGTGATGCCCTTTGCCTTGATCTTGTCGAGCAGCGCGGTGAACTCGCCCCAGTTCTTCGCCGGGGCCCAGCCGTTGTCCTTGAACAGCTTGCCGGAGTACCAGATGCCGAAGACGGTGGAGACGTAGTACAGGACGTACGGCTTGCCGTTGAACGACCCGGCCTCGACGGTGCCCGGCACCACGGTGTCGCGGACCTTCTTGTTGGGGTCGTCGACCGACGGGGCGTCCCACAGCTCGGTGAGGTCCATCAACTGGCCGTCGGCGACCAGGGCGCCGAAGTCCATCAGCTTCTCGCCGGAGTTGTTCACGAACTCCGGCGGGTTGCCGGAGGCGAACCGCGGCTGGAGCACCGTGGACACGGCCTGGGTGGACTGGTGCTTGACCTCGGCCTTCGGGAACGCCTTCTTGTAGAGCGGCTGGTGCACGTCGGTGGCGTACTTCTCGCCGTAGCCGCCGTTGAAGATGACCACCTCGATCGGGGCGTCCTCGGGGACGCCGAGCGGATTGGTGGCGCTCTTGGTGCCGCCGGCGACCTGCTCGTTCTTCTCGTCACCACCGCTGGTCGCGCAGGCGCTCAGCAGGCCGGCCGCCGGGGTGGCGAGCAGGCCCACCGCCGCGGCCCGGCGCAGCACGGTCCGGCGGCTCAGGTCGGCCGGGTGGTCGGGGGTAGTTGACATCGTCGTCTCTCCTTGTGGTGTTCGGGTCAGGTGGTCCGCCGGAGGCGCCCGGCGTACCGCGACTCGAGGGCGTGGTGGTGCTCGTCCCCACCGGGGACGTTGGCGGAGAGGTAGACAGGGGGTACCTCACCGGCCTGGTGGAACCGTCGTACGACCTCGGCGTACCCCCGCGCGCTGATCATGCGGTGGCCCCCTTCGCGGCCTTGTGCCCGTCGACGGCCTGGGCGGTGCGCCGGAAGGCCGCGTGGGCGCGGTCGTGGGTGCGCTGGGCGACGGCGACGTAGAGCAGGTCGAGCACGACCAGCTGCGGGTGCCGGGCCGACAGCGCGTCGGGGCGGAACGTGGTGGCCTGGCTGGCGGTGAGCAGCACGATGTCGGCCAGCTCGGCCAGCGGCGAGCGCGGGAAGCCGGTCAACGCCACTGTGGTCGCGCCCCGGCTGCCGGCCTCGGCAACCATCTCGATGGTCTCCCGGGTCTGGCCGGTGTGCGAGATGCCGAGCGCCACGTCGCCCTGGCGCAGCAGGGCCGCGCTGGCCAGGCCCTCGTGCACGTCGTTCCAGGCCCAGGCCGCCACGCCGATGCGGTGCAGGCTGAACTGCATCTCCTCGCCGACGAGGGCGCTGCCGCTGGCGCCGAAGATGTTCACCCGGGACGCCCCGGCGATGGCGACGGCGGCGCGTTCGACCTCGGCGAGGTCGAGCAGCGCGGCGGTGTCGTGCATGGCGCGGGTGTCCGCGGCCATGATCTGGTCGAGCACCCGGGAGAGCGGGTCGCTCGGCTGGATCTCGCGTCCGATGTCGACGGTCCAGCCCGCCGAGCGGGCCCGGCCGGTTTCGGCGGCGATGCCCAGCCGCAGGTCGGCGTAGCCGTCGAAGCCCATCGCCCGGCAGAACCGGGTGATCGTGGCCGGGGAGGTGCCGCTGCGTTCGGCCAGCTCGACGATGGTCGCCCGCGCGGCCGCCTCCGGGTCGCTGAGCACGTGCTCGGCGACCCGGCGCAGCGCCCCGGTCAGCTCGCCCGCGCCGGCCCGGACCCGCGCCAGCACGCCGTCGGAGGCGACCCCGAGCGCGGCCCGCCGGTCGACCGCGTCGGCGTCGACCACCGCGGCCCCCGCGGAGATGTCCACCTCGTGATCAACCATGGGACGCCTTTCCGAAAAGGTTCTTTACTGTTATTGGTAAAAGTTCTTACTGAAAGGCCCTCCCTGTCAAGGCCGTGGGCGAAGTTTTCAAACTGTTACCTGGCGCACAGCCCGCGACGGGGTGCCGGCCCTTGCTCTCCGCCGCCGGGCCGACCAGCATGAACGCGGCATTGATCAAGGAGGTGGGTGCCGATGTCCGACACCGTCGTGGTCGGTCTCGACGTCGGAGGTACGTCCACCCGGGCGGCCGCCCTGAGCTTGGACGGCCGGCGGCTCGGCACCGGCCGGGCCGGCGGCGGCAACCCCACCAGCCACGGCGCCGAGCGGGCCGCCGGCGAACTCCTGGCCGCCCTGCGGGAGGCGCTCGCCGACGTCGACCCCATCCGGGTCCGGGCCGGCACCATCGGGCTGGCCGGGGCCGGCCGGCTGCTCGCCGACCCCGCCGGCCGGGACGCCTTCGACCGGGCGTGGCGCGACGCCGGCCTGCGCTGCCCGTACGACGTGCACGGCGACGCCCTGGTCGCGTACGCCTCGGGCACCGCGAGCCCCGAGGGCACCGTGGTCATCGCCGGCACCGGCGCGATCGCCGCACAGGTCCGCGAGCTGCGGCTCGACCGGGTCGCCGACGGTCACGGCTGGCTGCTCGGCGACGCCGGCTCCGGCTTCTGGCTGGGCCGGGAGGCGGTCCGCCGGCTGCTGGCCGACCTGGACCGGGGCCAGGCCCCGGGCCGGCTGGGCACGGCGGTGCTCGTCGAACTGCTCGGCTCCGCCGAGGTGGCGCCCCGGCCCCGGGACACCGGCGACGCGCTCGTCCAGGCGGTGACCCGACGACCCCCGGTGGAGCTGGCCCGGCTCGCGCCCCTGGTGGTCACCGCCGCCGTCGACGGCGAGCCGGTCGCCCGCGGGCTGATCGACGAGGCCGCCGACCACCTGGCGGAGAGCACCGCGCGGATCCGCCCGGCCGGCGATGCCTCCCCGATCGTGCTCGGCGGCGGGCTGCTGACCGGCGACACCCCGCTGGCGGCGGCGGTCCGGGCCGAGATCGCCCGGCGCTGGCCGGACGCGGTGCTGTGCTCCGCCGGCGACGGCGCGGCGGCGGCGGCGTGGCTCGCCGCCCGCGACCTGCCCGAGGTGGCTGATCCCCGGGCCCTGCACGCGCTACTGGTCCCCGCGACGGCCTGACCACGGCCGCCGCCGCGGTCGCCGCCACGGTCGCCGCCACGGTCGTCGCCACGGTCGTCGCCACGGCGCCGTCGCCGGCTGCCGAGGCGACGGAGGAATGAGGGCGGGACGCTGTCGAGCTGAATCGTTCACGACATCAAGCCCACCGAGGCAGCCGTGACAGCGGGCCCGGTCGCCCCACCAGCCGGCCGGGTCACCCCGCCAGCCGGCCAGGTCACCCCGCCAGCCGGCCAGGCCACCCCCGCCAGCCGGCCAGGCCACCCCGCCAGCCGGCCAGGCCACCCCCGCCAGCCGGCCAGGCCACCCCGCCAGCCGGTGCCCGCCCTGCGGGGGACGGGGTCAGATGGGTAGGGCGCCGGGTGCGACGCCGTGCTTGCGCCCCACCTTGGTCAGCGCCAGCAGGCCGTGCCCGCGCATGTCGGTGTCGGGGCCGAGCCCGGCCGGATCCACCGACATGGCGGCCGCGACGGTCAGCGCGTCGCAGGTGTCCGGCACGCCGTACCGGCGTTCGATCTCCGCCCAGCGTTCATCCGCGTCGGGCGCGGCGTGGTCCCACGACGCCCAGGCCTCGTCCGGGATGTCGGGCTCCTCGTGCGGCAGCAGCAGGCCCTCCTCCACCGGCAGTCGGGCGCCGACGCTGCGCTTGGGTTTGTCGTCGTCGTACTGCCGGAGCACCTCGCCGGCGGCACAGATCAGCCAGGCGGAGCCGCCGCCGCGGGCGTCGTACCAGTACGACTGGGCCGCGCCGAACTGCTCGCTCAGCGCCCGGCAGGTCTCGGCCTCCCGTTTCGGGCCGCCACGGAAGGCGTACCAGGGGCCGAGGACGAGGGTCCAGCCGTTCAGCTCCGGGGTGACGAAGACGCGGCTGCGGGCGTACCGATCGTCGGCGCAGTGGCTGTCGTGTGCGGATGCGGCGTAGCCCAGTCGCAGGGTGGCCGGGCGCGGATCGGAGAGCTCCAGCGCGTCCAGGACGGCGGCCTGGTCGCCGGTGGGCAACGCCAGCCACGACCCGCACGGTGCACGGCCGGCCACCGACCCGGGGCGCTCGGCCAGCAGCTTGATCCGGATGAGCCGCTCCACGGCGGCCCGGTCCGGCGCGCTGAACGCCGGCTCGCCGGCCAGCTCGGCGATGGCTCGCAGCGCGCCCGCGCGCAGCCGCCCGGGGCCGTGCCGGCGGATCTCGTGCAGCGCCGGCAGGGCGCCGGCGCCGATGGCGGAGAGCGCCCAGACGGCGCGCTGCCGGACGTCGGGGTCCGGGTCGGCGAGCAGCGGCAGCAGCGCCGGGACCGCGGGGACGGCGGCCGCGCCCCGGTACTGGAGGCCCAGGGCGGCGTCCTGCCGGACGTGCGGGCTCGGGTGGGACAGCGCTGCCGCGTACGCGTCCAGCAACTCCACCCCGAACCCCTGGAACGCCCAGCCGCACCGCCGCCGGACCTCCACCGTGGTCGCGGCGGCGATGGCCGCGACCAGCGGCTCGAACGCGGGCGCACCGATCTCCCGCAGCACCGAGCCCGCCGCACCCGCCCAGTCCACCGGGGACTCCTCGTCGAGCAGCCCCGCGATCAGCGGAGCGACCGCCCCGGACCCGGCCGCGACCAGCGTCCGGTGCGCCTCGCGCCGGCGTTCGGGCTCGGGATCGGCCAGCGCCCGGACGGCTTCCGTGAGGCCACCGGGGACGGAGTTCGTGATCGGCACCGCCGCATCCTAGGCGGACCCGGCCGGCCGCGCGCTCCAGGTTCCGCGCGGCCGGGCACTGGGCAGTACGCCCACCGCGCTCGACGGCGAGGCGACCGCCCGGCACCGGCCGGCGACGATGGTCAGAACCGGACGATGGAGGGAAGGCTACTTGAGCTGGCCGGCGGTCAGGCCGGACTGGACCTGGCGCTGGAAGGCGACGTAGACCAGCAGCACCGGAACCACCGCGATGGTGAGGCCGGCGAAGAGCTGGGCGTAGTCGCCCGCGTAACCCTGGTTGACGGAGAGCGCGGCGAGGCCCTGGGCGAGCACCCACTTGGACTCGTCGCCCTGCATCAGCACCTGGGGCAGCAGGAACTGGTTCCAGTGGTTGAGGAAGTTGAAGATTCCGACGCTGATCAGTCCCGGACGCGCCATCGGCAGCATCACCTGGAAGAAGAGCCGGAAGTGACCGCAGCCGTCGACCAGGGCCGCCTCCGCCACGGAGGTGGGCAGGGTGCGGAAGAAGGCGGTCAGGAAGAACACCGTGAACGGCAGCGAGTACGCCGCGTAGACCAGGATCAGTCCGGTCCAGGTGCCGAAGAGCCCCGCGTTGCGGACCACGAAGAACAGCGGCACCAGGGCGAGGAAGACCGGGAACATCAGCCCGCCGACGAACAGGTAGTAGACGAACTGCTTGCCGCGGAACTCGTAACGGGCGAAGACGTACGCGGCGGCGGCGCCCATCAGCATGGTCAGGGTGACCGAGCCGGCCACCACCACCAGGCTGTTGACGAAGTACTGCCCGATGTGTGCCCCGCTCCACGCGCGGGCCCAGTTGTCGAAGCGCAGCTCGCCGGGGAGCCCCCACGGGTCGGCGAGGATCTCCGCGTTGCTCTTGAACGAGCTGAGGAACATCCACAGCAGCGGCAGCACGGTCAGCGCGCCCCAGAACAGCAGGAAACCGTGGGACAGCACGTTGGCGACGCCGAGCTCGCGGCGTACCGGGCGGTCGGCCGGGCCGGCGGCCTCGACGGGCAGCGCCACGGCGGCGGGCTTGTCCAGAGTCGTCACGAGTACTCGATCCTGTCTCGCTTGCTGGCCCGCAGCGCCAGCACCGCCACCGTGAGGGTCAGGAAGAACATCACCACGCCGATCGCCGAGGCGTAGCCGAACTTGGTCTCGCTGCCGAACGCCGTGTCGTACATCCGCACGCCGATGACGTCGGTGGAGAAGTTCGGCCCGCCATTGGTCATCAGCTGCACGAGGATGAACCCGTCCAGGGCGAAGATGGCCAGGTAGACCCAGGCGACCTGCACGGTGTCCCAGAGCAGCGGGATGGTCACCTTGCGCAGGGTGGTCAGCCGGGAGGCGCCGTCGAGCATGACCGCCTCGTAGATCTCCTTCGGGATGGCCGACATGGCGGCGCCGAAGAGCACCACGTAGAAGCCGACGTTGCTCCAGATCATCACGGCGAGGACGCACCAGAAGGCGGTCTTCGGGTCGCCGAGCCAGGTGGGCGCGGAGAGGCCGACGCTGTTCATGGCGCTGGTGAGCAGCCCCTTGTTCGGATGGTAGACCTCCTTCCAGAGCAGCGCGATGATCACGACCGAGAGCACCTGCGGGAAGAAGTAGACCGTCCGGTAGACCGACGATCCGCGCACCCCGCTGACCCCGGCCCGCCCCTTGCGGCCGCCCATGTTGAGCATGGTGGCGAAGAAGAGGCCGAGCACGATCGTCAGCACCGGCACCAGCGCCAGCAGGACCGCGTTGTTCTTCAACGCGTTCCAGACGTAGTCGTCGTTCCACAGCGCCTTGAAGTTCGCCAGCCCGACGGAGTTGGCGTCGGCGGAGTAGCCGAGCCAGTCGGTCGTGGAGATCTGGAACGCCTGCAGGTACGGCGACACGACGAAGATGACGTAGAGCAGCACCGGCGGCACCAGGAAGGTGACGATCAGCGGGTACTTGCCATGTCTCACGATGAGGTCCTACCTCCGAGCTGCGGCCCGGTGGGAGCGGGGGCTCCGCTCCCACCGGGCCGGGGGTGTCAGACGGCCCGCTTGTACTTCTTGACCGAGCTGTCCTGGGCGATCGAGTCGGCGCCCTTCTGGCACTGGTCGAGGAACTCGGCCGGGCCGATCCGGCCGCTGAAGAACTCGCCGCACGCGGCGTCGACGAGGTTGCGCTCCAGCTTGCGGTAGTAGTTGTTGTAGACCCAGTTGAAGCCGTTGCTGCCCGACGCCTCCAGCGCCTTCACCACCGTGTTCAGCCCGAACGGCAGCTCGACGCCCTCGCTGGCGCCGGCCACCACGGTCAGGCTGGAGACCTTCCTGGTGAAGTCCTGCGCGCCCTTCTTGGAGAGCATCACCCGGAAGTACTCCAGGCCGCCGGCGAGGTTCTTGGCCTTGGCCGGCACCATGAACGGCTCGCCGGCGGTGCCCCGGATCGCCTCGAACGGCAGCTTGTCTCCGCTGCCCAGGCTCGGGGTCGGCTGGATGGTCATGTTGAACCCGGCCGGGGTGACGTCCTTCTGCTCGCTCTCCAGCCAGGAGCCGCAG
Source organism: Micromonospora sp. NPDC000121 (assembly GCF_042899165.1). Classification (NCBI taxonomy): domain Bacteria; kingdom Bacillati; phylum Actinomycetota; class Actinomycetes; order Micromonosporales; family Micromonosporaceae; genus Micromonospora; species Micromonospora sp. NPDC000121. The sequence goes on along the minus strand of NZ_JBIAZP010000002.1, from coordinate 843,793 downwards.
GAGATGAAGGCGGCCTTGCCCTGGCACCACGCCGTCTGCGACTGCTTGTGGTCGAGGCCGGGCGAGCCCTCGAGGATGTACTTGTCCTTGACGATCTGGTGCCACGCGTCGGCCGCCGCCTTCATCGCGTCGGACTTCCAGGCGTTGGGCTCCAGGTTGTCGATCGCCGTGGCGACGGAGGGGCCGCCGAGCTTGATGGCGGTGGAGATCAGCGGCCAGCTCATGTAGCGGGGGTGCGCGCCCGCGTACGTCCAGGGGGCGATGCCGGCGGCCTTGATCTGCTTGCACAGCGCGATGTGCTCGTCCCAGGTCTTGGCGTACTGCCAGTTGCGCTCGGCGAAGAGCTTCGTGGAGTGCCAGATGCCGTAGGCGGTGTAGGTGTAGTTCATCACCAGGAACTTGCCGTCGTACGAGCCGACCTCGACCGCGCCCGGCAGCAGGGTCTCCTTGACCGTCTTGCCCGGGACGTCGAGGCTCGGGGCGGCGAGCAGCTCGCCCAGGTCGGCGATGGCGTTCTGGGAGACCAGGCCGTTGAAGTCGATCTGACCGGCGCCGGAGTTGTTGACCACGTCCGGCGGGGTGCCGTCGACGAAGCGCGGCTGGAGGGTCTTGCTGATCTCCTGCGTCGCCGAGTGGTTGACCTTCGCCTTCGGGTACTTCTCGGTGTACATGGCCTCGTGGGCCTTCGCGTACTCCTCGCCGAAGCCGCCGTTGAAGATCACCACCTCGAGGGGCGCGTCCTCCTTGACCCCGAGCGGGTTCTGCTCGCTCTTGGTGCCCTTATAGGTGCCGGCGTCGCCCTTGTCGTCGCCGCCACCTCCGGTGGCGCAGCCGGCGAGCAGGCCGGCGGCGGGGGTGGCCAGCAGGCCGGCGGCGGCGCTGCGCCGCAGGATGTCACGCCTGTTCATGGTCTCTCCTCGGATCGGGTCCGGGCGGGCGCCGGATGGGGGAAGGCGGCCGCCGCACGAGGCCAGGGGGAAGTTGTCTTCAGTTTGTTAAGTGTTGCTGAAGAATTTCTACGGCAGTAACCGGCGGACTTCAAGACCCGCAGACCGAACCGTTATCACCACCGATCGGTTCGCGCCTGACATACCCTCAGGGCTATGCGCCGTCTGCGGCAACTCGCCGCGCGCACGCCGGCTGGTCGGGAACGGTACGTCGATCTGCTGCGGGCGCTCGCGATCGTCATGGTCGTTCTCGGCCACTGGGCGGTCGCCGCGATCAGCGAGGACGCCACCGGCCGGCCGACGGCCCGCTCGGCGCTGCCCGACCTGCCCTGGGCGTACCCGTTGACCTGGGTGGCCCAGGTGATGCCGGTGTTCTTCCTGGTCGGCGGCTACGCCAACGCCGCCTCGCTGGCCGCCCGCCGGGCGGCCGGCGGCGACGGCGTCTCCTGGCTGCTGGGCCGGGGCGCGCGACTGCTGCGCCCCACCACCGCGCTGCTGCTGGTGATCGCCGCCGGCTCCGTCGTCGCGTCGCTGGCCGGCGTCGAGGCGACGCTGGTGCGTACCGTCGCCTGGTTCGCCACCATCCCGCTGTGGTTCCTCGCGGCCTACCTGGTGGTGGTGCCGCTGACCCCCGCGATGTACGCCCTGCACCGGCGCTTCGGCCTGCTCGTCCCGCTCGTGCTGGCCGCGCTGGTCGCCGCGGGCGACGTCGGACGCGCGCTCGGGCCGGCCGAGCTGGCGCTGCCGAACTACGTCTTCGGGTGGCTGGCCGTCCACCAGCTCGGCTTCGCCTGGCGCGACGCCCGCGCCGAGCCGCCCACCCGCCCCGACACGGCCGCCGGCCCGGGCGCGCCCGCGCGGCGCGGCGTCCTGACCCACCGGCTGCCGCTGTCGCGGCGGGCCGGCGGGACGGCGCTGCTCGGCGGTCTGGCCACGACGGTGCTGCTGACCGCCGGGCCGTACCCGGTCAGCATGCTCAACGTGCCGGGCGAGCGGCTGGACAACGCCGCGCCGCCCAGCCTCGCGCTGCTGACCCTGACCACGGCCCAGCTCGGGCTGATCCTGCTGCTGCGCGACCCGGCGGAACGCTGGCTGCGCCGCTCCCGGCCGTGGCAGGCGGTGATCGCGGTCAACGCGGTCGTGCTCACCGTCTTCCTCTGGCACCTGACCGCCGCGATCCTGCTGGTCGGCGCGCTGGACGCGGCCGGGGCGCTGCCGACCCCGCCAGTGGGATCGGGCGCCTGGCTGGCCTGGCGGGTGCCCTGGGTGCTGATGCTGACCGTGGTGCTGGCCGTCCTGGTCGCCGTCTTCGGCCCCGTCGAGGCCCGCACCGGCCCGACCGGCCGCGCCCGGGACCGCCGGCGGGCCGACGGCGGGGCACCCACGTCGGGCCGTGAGCAGGCCGCCCGGCCGCGCCGCGACGACGGGCGGGCGCGCGACGGGCGGGCGCGCGACGACGGGCAGCCGCTCGACGACGGGCGGCCCGCCCGTCCGGGGTGGTGGGGCAGCGCCCGTGCCGCGCTCACCGCCGCCGGTTTCACCGCCGTGGTGTACGCCCTGGTGGTCAACGCCGAGACGCCGAGGTCGGCGCCCGAGCCGCTGGGGGTGCCGGTCCCGGCGCTGGCGGCGTACCTGGCCGGGGCCGGCGCCCTGCGACTGCTCAGGTCTGGGTGGGGAAGCCGAGGTTGACCCCGCCGTGCCGGGGGTCGAGCCAGCGGCTGGTGACCACCTTGCCCCGGGTGAAGAAGCGCACCCCGTCCTCGCCGTGGGCGTGCAGGTCGCCGAAGAGCGAGGACTTCCAGCCGCCGAAGGAGTAGTACGCCATCGGCACCGGGATCGGCACGTTGATGCCGACCATGCCGACCTCCACCTCGTGCTGGTAACGCCGCGCCGCGCCGCCGTCGTTGGTGAAGATCGCCGTGCCGTTGCCGTACGGGTTGGCGTTGACAAGCTCCACCGCCTCGTCGTACGAGCCGACCCGCAGGACGCCGAGCACCGGGCCGAAGATCTCGTCGGTGTAGATCGACATGTCCGGGGTGACCCGGTCGAACAGCGTCGGGCCCAGCCAGAACCCGGCGGCGTCGCCGTCGGGCTCGACGTCGCGGCCGTCCACCACCGGCACCGCGCCGGCGGCCACCCCGGCCGCGACGTACGCGCGGACCCTGTCGGCGTGGGCGGCGGTGACCAGCGGGCCCATGTCGCAGCCGCGCCGGCCGTCGCCGGTGCGCAGCCGGGCCATCCGCTCGGCGATGCGGGCGACCAGGGCGTCGCCGACCGGCTCCACCGCGACCAGCGCCGAGATCGCCATGCACCGCTCCCCCGCCGAGCCGAACCCGGCGTTGACCGCCGCGTCGGCGGCCAGGTCCAGGTCGGCGTCCGGCAGCACCACCATGTGGTTCTTCGCGCCGCCGAGGGCCTGCACCCGCTTGCCGGCGGCGCTGCCGCGCTGGTGCACGTACCGGGCGACCGGGGTGGAGCCGACGAACGACACCGCTTTCACGCCGGGGTGGTCCAGCAGCGCGTCGACGGCCTCGGCGTCGCCGTTGACCACGTTCAGCACCCCGTCGGGCAGGCCGGCCTCGGCGAACCACTCGGCCAGCAGCAGCGCCGCGCTCGGGTCCTTCTCGCTCGGCTTGAGCACCACCGCGTTGCCGCAGGCCACGGCCACCGGCACGAACCACAGCGGCACCATCACCGGGAAGTTGAACGGGGAGATCACGGCGACCACACCGAGCGGCTGGCGCAGGCTGTACGAGTCGACCTCGGTGGAGACGTTCTCGCTGAACCCGCCGCGCAACGCCGAGGGGATGCCGCAGGCGTACTCGATCACCTCCAGGCCGCGCTGCACCTCGCCGGCGGCGTCCGCGAGCACCTTGCCGTGCTCGGCGGTGATCACCTCAGCGAGCCGGTCGCGGCGGGCGTTGACCAGCTCGCGGAAGGCGAAGAGCACCGCCGTCCGCCGGGCCAGCGACGCGTCCCGCCAGGCCCGGGCCGCGCGCTCGGCGGCCTCCACCGCGACCGCGACGTCCGCCGCCGAGGCCAGCGCCACCCGGGCGGTACGCCGGCCGGTGGCCGGGTCGAAGACGTCCCCGTGCCGGGTCGACGTGCCGCCGAACCGCTTGCCGTCGACGAAGTGCGACACCGTGGCCAGGTCCGTGGTGGTCGCCCCGGCCGTGCCGGGCCCGCCGTTCGCCACGGTCACGCCGCCACCGCCGCCGCGCAGGAGCGGATGGCGTCGACCATGACGGCCAGGCCCTCGCGGGCCTCGTCCTCGGTCAGCGTCAACGGCGGGCCCATCCGCAGCACGTTGCCGTACAGGCCGCCCTTGCCGACCAGCAGCCCGCCGGCCTTGCACGCCTCCAGGACGCGGACGGTCAGCGCCGGGTCCGGCTCCGCGGTGCCCGGGCGGACGAACTCGACGCCGAGCATCAGCCCCTTGCCGCGTACCTCGGCGACGCAGTCGAGGCCGCCGACGGCGGCGCGCAGGCCGTCGGCGAGGATCGCGCCGGTGCGGGCCGCGTTGGCCTGGAGGTCGTGGTCGAGCAGGTAGTCCAGCACGGCGTTGCCGGCGGCGGTGGAGACGGGGTTGCCGCCGAACGTGCAGAAGCTGATCGCCGGCACCGACTCCAGCACCTCGGCCCGGCCGACCACGCCGGCCAGGGCGAAGCCGTTGCCGATGCCCTTGGCGAAGGTGAGCAGGTCGGGGGTGACGCCGTGCGCCTGGTAGCCCCAGAAGTGCTCGCCGGTGCGCCCCCAGCCGGTCTGCACCTCGTCGGAGACGAACAGGATGCCGTGCTCGTCGAGCACCTTCTTCCAGGCGGCGAAGAGCCCGTCCGGCGGGTGCACGAAGCCGCCGACGCCCTGGATCGGCTCGGCGATCAGGCAGGCCACGTCGCCAGCGGTCTGGGTGGCGAGCACCTCGCGCAGGTCCTCCACCGCCGCGTCGACCCGCTCGGACTCGCTCAGCCGGGCGAGCAGGCCACGCAGCCGCTCACCGGAGTGCAGCCAGGCCACCTGGAGCGGGTTGAGCGCGCTGGCCGACCAGCCGCGGTTGCCGGTCACGCCCATCGTCGCGTACGACCGGCCGTGGTAGCTGTTGCGCACCGCGAGGATCTGCGCCGAGCGGCGGTGGTTGGTGGCGAACAGCAGCGCCGCCTCGTTCGCCTCGGTGCCGGAGTTGGCGAAGAACACCCGCGCGTCGGGGATGCCGGAGAGCCGCGCGACCTTCTCGGCCAGCTCGACCTGCTGGCGGATGAGGTAGAGCGTGGAGCTGTGCACGATGCCGGTGCGGACCTGCCGCTCGACCGCCTCCCGGATCTCGGGGATGTCGTAACCGATCATCGAGGTCAGCACCCCGCCGAAGAAGTCCAGGTAGGTGCGGCCCCCGGCGTCGGTGACCCGGCGACCCGAGCCGGAGACCAGCTCGATCGGCTCGTCGTAGTAGAGCGGCATCCAGGACGGGAGCACGGCCCGGTGCCGGGCCAGCAGATCGTCGGCGGTCATCGTCGCACCCTCTCAGCGGCGTTCGCGGTAACGGCACGCTCTCATCACCGGGCGGCAGGGACAACTGTCACTGTGTAGCGCAGCGGCGGCCCCCGCCTGACACCGCGTCAACCGGATGCTGCGATTTCCGGGGTCGGACCGGGCTGACACCCGGATTTCGGTTGTCGATGCGGGCGTACACGACTCATTTCGCATCCGGCTCGGCGGCGGAGGCGGCCCGGCCGCCCGTCGCGACCCGGGCCGTGCCCGGCCTCGGCGCCGCCCGCGGGACCGCCCGCTCGCGGCCCCCGTGGGGCCCGTCGCCGCGCGTCGGGCGGGCCCGCCGCCGCGTCAGGTTGAGGACGGCGGCGAGCAGGGCGAACGCGGCCCACCCGCCGGCCAGCGCGGCGACCGGCGACAGGTCCTGCAGGTAGTGGTAACCGGCGAGGAAGCCGACCAGGGCCAGGCTGTTGCGGGCGAAGTGCCGGCTGAACTCGACCAGTTGGCGGCGGGCCTCGACGGCGACAAGCACCCCGGAGTACGGGAAGGTCACCACCATCCCGCGCAGCAGTTGACCGAGCAGCCCGGTGAGCACCGCGCCGACGAAGATCACCACCAGCTTGGCGGGCGCGGGCAGGCTGTCCCGGCGGGGATCGACCGGCTCGGCCCGGGCCGCCCGCTCCCTGCCGATCCGGCTGGCGTCGCCACCGGTGCCGGTGGTCGCGGCGCTGCCGGTCGTGGCGGTGACGGTGGCGCCGACCGTGCTGGCGGTGGCGGCGGTGACGGTGGCGCCGACCGTGCTGGCGGTGGCGTCGCGCGCGTGGCGGCGCAGCACCACCATCGCCGCCAGCCAGAGCAGCACGGAGCCCGCCAGCGCCAGCTCGAACGGCACCGGGACCGCCAGCAGCCCCGCGCTCAGCGCCACGTACGCGGCGACGCCGGCCAGGTCGGCGAAGAGGATCGGCCAGCGCCACCGGTGGTGGGTCACCGCGACGGTGACGAAGAACAGGTTGAGGCCGAACACGCCCAGCACCTGGGCGCCGTCCACCGAATAGCCGGTGGTCACCAGGGCGAGGGTCATCGGCAGCGGCAGGCTGTAGACGAAGGCCCGCAGCCGCACGGAGCGGATCAGGCTGACCACCCACACCACCGCCGTCACGAGCAGGACGGCGCTCCACGTCATGGTCGGCCCGCTTCCGGCGCGTCGCTGTCGCTCACTGGTAGGTCGCCTCCCGTGCGCAGGTGGCGAAGGCGGTGCGCAGCCGCTCCAGGTCGCCGGGGTTGACGGAGAACTGGTTGAGGGTGATCTCGCCGTGCGCGCTCATCGTCGGCTCCCAGGCACTCGTGCCGTCCCAGAGCGCCAGGTTGACGTGCAGGTCGGGCCGCACACTGCCCCAGCGCAGCAGGCCGGCCCGGACCCCGGCCCGCCGCTGCGTCTCCACCAGCTCGGACAGCTCGTCGGAGACCCCCGCGTGGACGAAGATGCGGGTGATCCGTACGCCCCGCTCCAGCGCCTCCAGGTTGGCCGCCCAGTAGGCCCGGCCGATGTCGCTGTGCCACCAGCTCAGCTCGCCGCTGACCCGGGGCATCACGTGGGTCACCGCGTCCAGGTAGCGGACGCAGTCCGCCAGGCCGGCGAGCAGGTCCTCGTAGTCGTCGCCGGGCCGGACGATCCGGCCCGCCCGGAGCTGCTCGGTCTCGACCCGGAACCGCTCGAAGCGGCGGCGGGCCTCCTCCGCGACCCGGGTGCCCGGGTGCGCCTCCACCGCCTCCCGGGCGGCGGTGACCAGCGGCGGCACCCCGTGCACCAGCCACGGCGGGCCCTCCAGCAGCGTACGCAGGTGGAACCGGCGCTCCGCGCGGGCCAGCGAGTCCACCAGCAGCGAGATGGTGATGCCCATGAGCCCGGCCAGCAGCGACTCCACGCCCGTGGCCGCGTTGGTGAGGTCCAGCGTGACCGACAGGGAGATCGACAACGCGATGCCGATCAGCGCCACCGGGTCGGTGTGCACGAACAGCCGGACCAGCCCCCTGGCGGAGCCGACCCGTTCCCTGGGGTGTCGGCGGAGCACGTCACCTGCCATGGGCAACCTCCGGTGTCGGTGATGCCGCCCAGCGTATTTGCGGCCCACAATGGCACGCCGTCCCTACCGGCTCCGGCACGCGACCGCCGGTACGATCCGGCGGTGCGGATCGGGGAGGTGGCGCTGCCCACCGGCGCTGCGGGCACCGGCGCCAGGGAGATCACGGCCGGCGTACGGGCCTGGGTGGACTCGGCGCCGCTGCGCGCCCTGGTCGGGCACTTCGGCGGCCACTGGCCGGGCGGGGACCTGGCGGCGGTGCTGGCCGGCCTCGACGCGTTCTCCGCCCGGCACTGGGACTTCCGGGGCGGCCGGGAACGCCCCGACGCCCGCGAACCCGCCTTCGACCCGGCCACCGCCGGCCTGGTGCTCGGCGCCGCCGCCGCGCTCGGCCTGGTCCGCCCGGCGGCGCCGGCCCGGTCCGCGTACGCCCACCTGGTGGTGCTGGGCGGGCTGTCGCACGCCTGCCAGCGCCGGGTCGCGTACGCGGCGCACCTGCTGCGCGCCGGCACCCGGGTCGCCGGCGAGGTGGCCGCGCTGGGCAGCTTCCGGCCGCTGTCCGAAGTGGAGTGCGCGGGGCTGACGGCGGCCGGCGTCCCGCCCTGCGACACCGAGGTGGAGGCCCTGGACGCGGCGGTGCGGCGCGAGTTCGGGGTGGCCGCCCCGGCCGAGGAGGACGGTCACGACGGGGGCCACCCGCACCACTCCTGGTCGTCGCGGACCTACCGGCCCGCGGGCGGCCCGCCCGTCCGGGTGCTGGCCGCCCCGTCCGGCGATCCCGCGCGGCGGCGGGCGCACACCGCCGACACCCAGCGGTTCTGGGCGGAGCACGTCCGCCTGCGCGCCGGTGACCCGGTGCTGATGGTGACCGCCCCGATCTACGTGCCGTTCCAGCACTGCGACGCGCTGCGCACCCTCGCCGTGCCGTACGGCTGCGGGATCGAGACCGTCGGCGTCGACCCGGCCCTGCCCGACCTGGCCGGGCTGCCCGAGCCCACCCTCACGCCCGGCCGCTACCTCCAGGAGATCCGCTCGGCGATCCGGTCGATGCGCGCCCTGCACACCGCCGTCGTCCCGGCCTGAGCGGGCCCGTCGCCCGGCGGCCGGCGGAAAGCGGGCTGCGGCGGCCACGGGCCGGCCGGTAGCCTTGCCGGCACGGCGAGGGCGGCTCCTGGGCGTGCTTCCTTCTCATCCTGTCTTGGTTGACCTGCTAGCGCGCCCGATCTCCGCGACGGCGGGACCTCGGCCTACCGGCGCGAGCCGGGCGAGGATGACGCGGCGTTCGCCGGCCGGCTGGCCGCGCTGGGGCCCACCGACCTCCACGACGTCCCGGCCGCCGCGCCGGCGTTCGCCGCGCTGGTGCGCGGTGACCTGCCGCTGGCGGAGGGGGCGCAGGCGTACGCGCTGTACCGCGCCGGGCTGGACGGCGACCGGGTGCGGCTGTTGGACGCCGCCGACCTGATCGCCGACCTCGCGCCCGGCGGCTGACCGCCGGGGCGCCGGGTTCGCCCGCCGGGACGGGCGGCCGGGACGGCGGTCAGCCGGCGGCGGTGTCCCGGACGGCCTGGGCGAAGACCTCGGAGCGGTGCTCGAAGTTGCGGAACCGCCCGTAGCTGGGCGCGGCCGGGGAGAGCAGCACCACCCCGTCGGCCGGGGTCAGCCCGCGGGCCAGCCGGACCGCGTCCACCAAGTCGTCGACCACCTCGGCGCGTACCTTCGGCAGCCCGGCGAGCGCCTCGACGATCCGGGCGCCGCTGTCCGGGATGCCGATCACGGTGATCTCGCGCTCCGCGAGGTGCTCGCGCAGCGGGGTGTAGTCCAGCCCCCGGTCGGTGCCGCCGACGATCACGGTCAGCGGCCGCCCCTCGTACGCGTCGATGGCGTGCATGGCCGCGTACGGGCTGGTGGCGAGGGTGTCGTCGACGAAGGTGAGGCCGGACGGGTCGGCGATCTCGGTGAGCCGGTGGGCCAGCCCCTGGAACGCGGCGACCGCCACGGCCAGGGTGTCCCTGCGGGCCACCACGTCGACGCCGAGCGCGTCGAGCACCGCGAGGGCGACGCAGAGGTTGCCCTCGTTGTGCCGGCCGACCAGCGGCAGCACCGCGCGCGGGAACAGCGGCCGGTCGCCGAGGTGGAACCAGGGCGCGCCGTCGGGGCCGCCGGCCACGTGGGCGGTGTCGGGCAGGCCGGCGCGCACGGCCGCCCGGTCGCCCAGTTCGAGGGCGAGCCGCGGGTCGGCGCCGTTGACCACCACGGTGCGCGGCCCGTGGGCGAGCAGGTTGAGCTTGTCCCGGTAGTACTCGGCCTCGCCGCCGTGCGCGTCGAGGTGCTCGGGGAAGAGGGCGGTGACCACCGCCACCCGCGGCGAGTCGGTCAGGTCGCTGCACTGGTAGCTGGAGAGCTCCAGCACGTACAGCTCCGCCTGCGGCAGGTCCAGCGTCGGCACGCCGATGTTGCCGCCGAAGACGTTCGGCCGGTCCACGGCGGTGAGCAGGTGGCTGATCAGGCTGGAGGTGGTGCTCTTGCCCTTGCTGCCGGTGACGCCGATCGTGCGGTCGGCGTGGTCGGCCATCCACAGCGCCGTGCCCTGGGTGACGGTCACGCCGCGCCGGCGCAGCTCCACCAGCCACGGGTGGGTCTGCGGCACGCCGGGCGAGCGGACCACCACCTCGGCGGCGGCCAGCCGGGCGAAGCCGTCCTCGCCGGTGACCAGCGGCGCCGCCTCGGCCAGCGCCCCCTCCCAGGGCAGGCTGAGGAAGTTGGCGCTGTCGTCGACGGCGACCAGGTCGGCCGGGCCGTGCGCGGCGATCGCGGTCACGGCGGCCCGGCCCTCCCGACCGGCGCCCCAGACGGCAACGGTACGTCCGCGCAGGTCAGACAGGCGCACAGGCTTCTCCTCAGGGGGTGTCGGCGGGCGAGGCAGCGGCGGGGTCCGGCACAGCCGGACACGGCCGGACGAACCAGGGCCTAGTATGGCGTGTGCCCAACGAGCAGCTCCGGCGGATGGACGCCTTCACCTTCCCGTCCTACTCGATCGATCTCTCCACCGGGGAGGTCCTGTTCGACTACGCCCTCACCGGCCCCGACGGCGAGCAGCGGTTCACCGAGGTGATCACCCTTCCGCTGCCCGACGCGCCGCCGTCGGACGAGACCGTGGCGGCCCTCGGCCGGGTCCTGGAGCTGCTGCACGTGGTCGCCGGGGTCAGCTACTACAAGGCCGCCGCGCCGCCCCGCGTGGTGCTGCCGGCCCCGCTGGGCGCGGCCGCCGCCGAGCTGGTCACCGCCGTCTACACCAAGGGCCTCGCGGAGTACGCGTACCGCAACCAGCTGCCGCACGTGCTCCAGCTTCGCCCGGAGGTGCCGGCCGGCACGGTCTCCCCGGCCCCGGTGTACGACGACTCCGACCGGCGTCCGCTCTCGGCGGTGGGCGGCGGCAAGGACTCGATCGTCAGCCTGGAGGCGCTGCGTCGGGCCGGGTTCGACCCGGTGCCGTTCTCGGTCAACCCCAACCACGTGATCGTCTCGGTGAACGAGGCGTCCGGGCTCACCCCGCTCGCCGCCCGGCGGCGCATCGACCCGGTGCTGTTCGAGCTGAACGCCGCCGGGGCGCTCAACGGCCACATCCCGGTCACCGCGATCAACTCGCTGATCGCGGTCGCCACCGCGGTGCTGCACGGGCTGGGCCCGGTGGTGATGTCCAACGAGCGGTCGGCGTCGGACCCGAACCTGGTCTGGAACGGGCACGAGATCAACCACCAGTGGTCCAAGGGCGTGGAGGCGGAGGGGTTGCTGCGGGCGGCGCTGGCCGAGCACGCCGGGCTGACCGAGCCGTACTTCTCGCTGCTGCGCTCGCTGTCGGAGCTGCACATCGCCCGACTGTTCGCCGAGATCGACCGCTACGACGACGTGGTGACCAGTTGCAACGCGGCGTTCAAGCTGCGCGACGCCAGCGAGCGTTGGTGCCGGAACTGCCCGAAGTGCCGGTTCGTCTTCCTGGCCATGGCGCCGTTCATGTCGCGCGAGCGGATCACCCACATCTTCGGCGGCGATCTGCTCGCCGACCCCGCCCAGGTGCCCGGCTACCGCGAGCTGCTGGGCGTGGACGGGCACAAGCCGTTCGAGTGCGTCGGGGAGGTGGAGGAGTCGGTGGTGGCGCTCAGCCTGCTCGCCGAGCAGGAGCAGTGGCGCGACGCCCCGGTCGTCCGCGCCCTCGTCGACGCGGTCCCGGCCACGGCCTGGTCGGCGGCGGCCAACTCCGACGTCTTCACCCCGGGCGGCCCGAACCACGTCCCCCCGCCGTACGCCAAGGCCCTCACCGCCCTCACCTGACCGGGGCCGGGGTCACGGGGTGCGGATGGCGTCCAGGGCCAGCAGGGCGACGTGGAGGGAGAGGCAGGCCTCGACCGAGTCGAGGTCGACGTCGAGCACCCGGCCGATCCGGGCCAGCCGCTCGTAGAACGCCGGCCGGGACAGGTGCGCCGCGGCGGCCGCCGCCGACTTGTTCCGGCCCTGTTCCAGGTACGCCCGCAGGGTGCCGAGCAGGTGCTCGCGGGGGTGCTGCGCGTCGTACGTCAGCAGCGCGCCCAGCTCCCGCTCGACGAACGTCTGCACCCGGGGCTCGTCGCGCAGCAGGTGCAGCAGCCCGGCCAACCCGACGTGCGGCAACCGGAAGATCGGCAGGTCCCGCCGGTCCCGCCGGGCGGCGTCGGCGACCTGCCGGGCCTCGATCAGCGACCGGCGCGCCTCCCGCAGGCTGCCCACGCCCGAGCCGGCCGCGATCAGCACCGCACCGCCCGACGGCGGCCGGGCCGCGCCGTTGCACGGGACGTCCCGGGGCAGGCCGTCGAGGCGTCCGGGGGCGGCGACACCGACCCGGTCCGTCAGCGCGCCGGTGTCGGGGCGGCCCCGGCGCAGCGCGGCGGCGAACGCGGCCAGCGCCCGCTCCTCGGCGGCCGGATCGGTCAGGGCGAGCAGCACGCCGACGGCGTGGTCGTCGACGGCGCTGCTCAGCCCGGTCAGCCTCGCCTCGTGCAGCGCCTGGCCGACGGCCTCGGCCAGGTCGCGCAGCCGCGCCGGACCCGACTCCGGGTCGCCCGCGCCCGGGTCGCCCGGGTGTCCGGCCTCACCGGCATGGCCGCCCTCCCCCGCCGGGTCGTCGGCCCGGTGCCGGACCACCACACCGACGAGGTGCCGCCGCTCCAGCACCACGCCGAGCGCCCGGGCCCGCAGGGCCACCTCGTCGACCGGGCGGGAGTGGTCCAGCAGAGCGGTGAGCAGCGTCCGGTGGATCTGCCGTTCCAGCCCCTCGGCGTCGCGCCGGATCAGCCGGCCCAGCGCCAGCGTCGAGGCGGCGCGTTCGACCAGGATGGTCAGCCGGCTCGGCGGGGCGCCGGCGACGCCCACCCCGCCCTCGACCGCCGGGTGGAGCACCCGCCGGCCGGCGGCCAGGTCGCCCCCGCCCGGCCACCGCAGCAGCAGCCGGCCCCAGTCGTGCCCCCGCGCGCCGACGGTGGTCACCAGCCAGCCGCTGTCCGCGTCGTACGCGGTCCGCCCGGCCGGCCGGATCCGGCGGGAGTGCTGCTCCCAGCCGTCCAGCAGCAGCTCGGCGCTCTCCCCCGCCGGGTCGTACGCGAGCACCTGCCGGGAGAGGTTCTCCAGCACCACGGGGCAGCCGGAGAGTTCGGCGGCCTGCCGGACCACCTCGCCGGGGCCGGCGCCCTCCACCGACAGCTCGGTGAAGCGCTGGTGGATCTCCTCGGTCGCCCGCAGCTCGGTGAGCTGGGCGTCGACGATCAGCGCGTGCACCGCCTCGGTGATCCGCACGAACGGGGTGGCCCGCCGCAGCTCGACCAGCGGCAGCCCGCGCCGATCGGCGACGGCCGCCATCACCCGGGGCACCCCGCTGACGTACCGGCGGCCCAGCTCCACGACCAGGCCGGAGACCCCGACGTCGGCCAGGTCGCCGATGAAGGCGCGCAGCCCGGCGTCGTCGGCGGGCAGCCCGATGCCGGTGGTGAGCACCAGCTCGCCGCCGCCGAGCAGGGTGGCGATGTCGGGCACCTCGGCCACGTGCACCCAGCGCACCGGGCGGTCGAGGCCGGCGTCCCCGGCGACCAGGCGCGGAGCGCCGTGGCGGACGGGATCCAGCGCGAGGACCTCACGGACGGTAGGAAACACGGGCGACACGCTACCGTCCGTGATCGCATTTCTCGACAGCCCGCCGGGGGCAAGGGCTCAGTCGACGCCGAGCTCCATCGCGGCGCGGTCGAGTGCCTCGTCGGCGGCGGAGGAGACGCCCCGGGAGGCGATGGCTTCCGCGCCGCCCTGCGGCATCGCACCGATCAGCCCGGTCGACGCCGCCTGCGCGGCGCCGACCATCCGCTGAGGGGCCGCGCCGCCGACCAGGCCGAGGGTGGCGTACTGCTCCAGTTTCGCCCGCGAGTCGGCGATGTCCAGGTTGCGCATGGTGAGCTGGCCGATCCGGTCCGACGGGCCGAACGCCGAGTCCTCGGTACGCTCCATCGACAGCTTGTCGGGGTGGTAGCTGAACGCCGGGCCGGTGGTGTCCAGGATCGAGTAGTCCTCGCCCCGGCGCAGCCGCAACGTCACCTCGCCGGTGACCGCCGTGCCGACCCAGCGCTGCAACGACTCGCGCAGCATCAGCGCCTGCGGGTCCAGCCAGCGCCCCTCGTACATCAGCCGACCGAGGCGGCGGCCCTCGGTGTGGTAGTTCGCCAGGGTGTCCTCGTTGTGGATGGCGTTGACCAGCCGTTCGTACGCGGCATGCAGCAGCGCCATGCCGGGCGCCTCGTAGATGCCCCGGCTCTTGGCCTCGATGATGCGGTTCTCGATCTGGTCCGACATGCCCAGGCCGTGCCGGCCGCCGATGGCGTTGGCCTCCAGCACCAGGTCGACGGGGCTGCCGAACTCCTTGCCGTTGATCGTCACCGGGCGACCCTGGTCGAAGCCGATCGTGACGTCCTCGGTCGGGATCTCCACCGACGGGTCCCAGAACCGCACTCCCATGATCGGGTTGACGGTCTCGATGCCCGTGTCGAGGTGCTCGAGGGTCTTCGCCTCGTGCGTGGCGCCCCAGATGTTGGCGTCGGTGGAGTATGCCTTCTCGGTGCTGTCCCGGTACGGCAGGCCGCGTTCGAGCAGCCACTCCGACATCTCCTTACGCCCACCCAGTTCGGTGACGAAGTCGGTGTCGAGCCACGGCTTGTAGATGCGCAACTGCGGGTTGGCCAGCAGGCCGTACCGGTAGAACCGCTCGATGTCGTTGCCCTTGAAGGTCGAGCCGTCGCCCCAGATCTGGACGTCGTCGGAGATCATCGCCCGCACCAGCAGGGTCCCGGTCACGGCCCGGCCCAGCGGGGTGGTGTTGAAGTACGCCCGCCCGCCCGAGCGGATGTGGAAAGCTCCACAGGTCAACGCCGCCAGGCCCTCCTCGACCAGGGCGGCGCGGCAGTCGACCAGTCGAGCGACCTCGGCGCCGTAGCTGAGCGCGCGACCGGGCACCGAGGCGATGTCGGGCTCGTCGTACTGGCCGATGTCGGCGGTGTAGGCGCAGGGAACGGCGCCCTTGTCGCGCATCCACGCGACCGCGACCGAGGTGTCGAGACCGCCGGAGAAGGCGATGCCGACACGTTCGCCGATGGGAAGGGAGGTGAGAACCTTGGACACGAGGATGATTATTCAGAATTACGCATGAGCATGCAAGTGGACGTGGTCCGTGGTCCTGGCGGAGACCTCAGGGTCGACCACCCGCGGCGGCTACCCGTCGCCGAACGGTGGATCGGTGCGACCCAGTTCCCAGAACGCCACGGCCGCGGCAGCGGCGACGTTCAACGAGTCCACCCCGCGCCGCATCGGGATGACCACCCGCACGTCGCTGGCGGACTGGGCCGCCACGGTGAGGCCGGGGCCCTCGGCGCCCAGCAGCAGCGCCGCCCGCTCGCGCTGCGCCGGAGTCAACCGCTGGATCGGTACGGCGTCCGGAGCCGGCGTCAAGGCGAGCACGGTGAAGCCCGCCTCCCGCACCTGGTCCAGGCCCGCCGGCCACCGCTCGATCCTGGCGTACGGCACCGCGAAGACCTCGCCCATGCTGACCCGTACGCTGCGCCGGTACAGGGGATCGGCGCAGGACGGCGACAGCAGCACCGCGTCGATGCCGAGCGCCGCGGCCCCCCTGAAGACCGCACCCAGATTGGTGTGGTTGTTGACGTCCTCCAGGACGACCACCCGCCGGGCGGCGGCGAGCACCTCGGCGGCGGTCGGCAGCGGCTTGCGCCGGAACGACGCCAGCACCCCCCGGTGCACGTGGAAGCCGGTGGCCCGTTGCAGCACGTCCGGGGTGGCCGCGTAGACGGGGGCGTCGCCGGTGTCCAGGTCGGCGAGCTGGTCGACCCGCTTGGCGTCCACCAGGTACGACCGCGCCGGGTAGCCGGCCCGCAGCGCCCGGCGCAGCACCAGCTCGCCCTCGGCGATGAACAGGCCGTGCGGCGGCTCCCAGCGGGTGCGCAGCTCGACGTCGGTCAGCGCGCGGTAGTCGGCGATCCGCTCGTCGTCGGGGTCGGTGATCTGGTGGATGGGCACCGCACGATTCTGCCGGACGCGCCGGCATCGTCCTCGGACCCGTCCCACCCGGACCAGTCGGCGGAGTTTTGTCCGGATAAGAAGGGGAATGGCGGCCGGAGCGACGGACCGACGGAAGGACCAGCAGGTGAACGCAGACCGCACCGGCGCACCGGCCGGGATCGCGCATCCGGACGGTTGGCGCGTCGACCTGGGCGCCCTGCCCCGCGACGCCACCGTCGCCGACCACATCGTGCACCGGCTGGCCGGCTGGGGCGTCCGCCGCTACTTCGGCTACCCCGGCGACGGCATCAACGGGCTGACCTCGGCCCTGCAACGCACCGGGGAGCGGGCGCAGTTCGTGCAGGTCCGCCACGAGGAGACCGCCGGCTTCGCGGCCTCGGCGCACGTCAAGTACGGCGGCGGGCCGCTGGGCTGCGCGGTGGTGACCAGCGGCCCCGGCGCGATCCACCTGCTCAACGGCCTCTACGACGCCAAGCTCGACCACCAGCCGGTGGTCGCGCTGATCGGCCACACCGCGCTGACGGCCGAGGGCGGCGGCTACTACCAGGAGGTCGACCTGCTCGCCCTCTACAAGGACGTCGCCGCCGCCTTCCTGGCCCAGCTCGACCACCCCAGCCAGGTACGCCACCTCGTCGACCGGGCCTGCCGCACGGCGCTGGCCCGCCGCACGGTCACCGCGCTGGTGCTGCCGTCGGACATCCAGGACGCGCCGGCCGTCCCCGAGCCGCCGCACGCCCACGGCTACTACCACACGAGCGACGTGCCGAGCACCGGCCCGACGGTGCCGCCCGAGGCCGACCTGCGCCGGGCCGCCGACGTGCTGCGCGGCGGCGAACGGGTGGCCATGCTGGTCGGGCAGGGCGCGCTCGACGCGGTCGAGGAGGTCCGCGCGGTCGCCGACCGGCTCGGCGCGGGGGTGGCGACCGCGCTGCTCGGCTTCGCCGCGGTGGACCACCGGGAACCCTGGGTGACGGGGGCGATCGGGCTGCTCGGCACCCGGCCGAGCTGGCGGCTGATGAACGACTGCGACCGGCTGCTGATCGTGGGCAGCAACATGCCGTACTCGGAGTTCTACCCGCCGCAGGGCCGGGCCCGGGCGGTGCAGATCGACCGGGACGGCACCCAGCTGGGGCTGCGGTACCCGACCGAGGTGAACCTGACCGGCGACGCCGGCCCCACCCTGCGGGCACTGCTGCGCGAGCTCGGTCCGGGGCCGGGGCCGACCCGGTGGCGGGCGACCATCGCCGAGGAGACCGCGGCGTGGCGGCGTACCCAGCGGGAGCTGGCGGGGCAGGCCGCCGACCCGGTCAACCCGCAGTTGCTCTTCGCCTCCCTCAGCGACCGGCTGCCCGACGACGTGATGCTCGCGGTCGACTGCGGCACCACCACCGCCTGGTACGCCCGCCACGTCCAGGTCCGCCCCGGCATGCTGGCCAGCCTCTCCGGCACCCTGCTGTCGATGGGCGGCGCGATGCCGTACGCCCTGGCGGCCAAGTTCGCCCACCCGGAGCGCCCGCTGGTGGCCCTGATCGGCGACGGCGCGATGCAGATGAACGGGGTCAACGAGCTGATCACGGTGGCGAAGTACTGGCGGAGCTGGGCCGACCCGCGGTTCGTGGTGCTGGTGCTCAACAACCGGGACCTGGCCTTCGTCAGCTGGGAGCAGCGCACCAGCGAGGGGACGCCGATGTTCCCGGACAGCCAGCAACTGCCCGACATCGGCTACCACCGGTGGGCGGAGGTGCTGGGGCTGCGCGGCGAGCTGGTCGACGCGCCGGACCAGGTGCCGGGCGTCTGGGAGCGGGCGCTGGCCGCCGACCGCCCGGTGGTGGTCAACGCGCTGGTCGACCCCGCCGAGCTGATGCTGCCGCCGCACTTCACCGCCGACCAGGCGCGCAGGACCGCCGCGGCGGTCCTGCGCGGCGACACCGACTGGGCCGGCATCCTCCGGCGGGGCCTGCCCGCCGCGGTCGCCACCCTCCGGCCGGGACACGGCCGGGGCTGACCGGGGCGATCCGCCCCCGCCGTCGTCAACCGGCCCGGTGGTACCGCAGCAGCACGGACCGGCCGTCGAAGGCCCGCGACTCCACCAGGCGCAGGTTCAGCCGCTCGGTCGCCGAGAAGACCGGCTTGCCGCCGCCGAGCACCACCGGGTGGACGAAGATCTGGTACTCGTCGATCAGGCCGAGGTCGGTCAGCGCGGCGGCGGCGTCGGCGCCGCCGTTGAGCAGCAGGTCGCCGCCCGGCTGCTCCTTGAGCGCGGTGACCTCCTTGGCGAGGTCGTCGCCGCCGACCACCTGGGCGCCGTGGTCGGCCTCGCTGAGCGTGCGCGAGACCACCACCTTCGGCGTCCGCCGCCAGATGGGCACGAAGGCGAGGTCGTGCGGGTGGTCGGAGATCGACTCCGCCTGCGGCCAGTAGGCGGCCATGAACTCCCACACCCTGCGGCCGTACATGAACGCGCCGGCCCGGTCGCACTGCTCCAGCGAGTACGCGGACAGCTCCGGGCCCATGTCCGGCCAGTCGAACTCGCCGTTCGGCCCCTCGATGAACCCGTCGAGCGACTGGTGCACCCCGTAGACGATCTTCCGCATCGCTGTTCCTCCTGGCGTCGGACGCCCGTGGTGGGCGTTCTCGCCAGGTGGTCGGAGCGGCGTCGCCCGATCCGACAGCCCCGGACGAATCTCTCCAGGATTTTTTTCGGCGGGCCGGAGCCGTCCGCCCGCCGGGCGGTGGTCCCATGGTTGGGGCAGCTCGACAGGACGTTCCGGGTCCCTACCGAGGCGGACGGCAGCCGACGTCCACGCCGGCGTGCGGCGCCGCCGTCAGCCGCGGCGCACGCGGCGGGCGGTCAGCCGCGGCCCTGGAGCCAGCGCCGCAGGTCGGAGAGGCGCTGCTCGTCCGAGGACCGCCGCTCGTCGGTGGGCTGCCGTTCCTCGGCCGGACGGCGCTCCACGGGGCGGCGCGGGTCGCCGACCAACTCCTGGCTGGGGGCCGCGAAGGCCTTCTCCGGCTGCCCGTCGACGGCGGTGGCGATGACCCGGGCGACCGCGTCGATCACCTCGGCCTGCACCGCGGCGCCCACCGAGTCGGTCGGGTCGTCGGGGTTGGCGGCGATGCCGGCGACCGCCACCTGCGGGGTGAAACCGACGAAGGTCTCCGTCGCGTTCCGCTCCGAGCTGCCGGTCTTGCCGGCGACCGGGCGACCGTCGAGGATCCGGTTCACCGAGGTGGCCGTGCCGCCGTTGCACTGACCGAACGCGGACTGCTGGCCCACCGGGCAGCGCGCCGCGTCGGTGGCGGCCCGGGCCACGTCGGCGTCGAGCACCCGGCGGCAGGACGGGTCGCCGACCGGCACCCGCTCGCCGTCGGGGGTGGTCACCGAGACCACCGGCAGCGGCGCGCAGTACGTCCCCTCGGCGGCCACGGTGGCGTACGCGTTGGCCAGGTCGAGCGGGGTGGTGGCGGCCACGCCCAGGGTGAACGAGCCCCAGTTGGCGGCGTCGTCCTCGGCGAAGGCGGCGTCGGCGTCGGCCCGGAAGGTGATGCCGAGGCGCTGCGCCATCTCCACCACCTTCTCCTGCCCGACCTGCTCGGCCAGCCAGACGAAGTACGTGTTCACGGAGCGGCCGAAGCCGTCCCACATCATCCGGTAGCCGTCCATCCACTCCGGGTTGGCGTTGGCCGGGCACCACCGGCCCTCGCAGCTCCCCTCGCCCTCGGCCGCGTACCGGGTGGGCAGCCGGCTCGGCGCGTCGAAGCCGGTCGAGAGGGGCTTGCCGGCCTCGAGCGCGGCGAGCATGGTGAACATCTTGAACGTCGAGCCGGCCTGGTAGCCGTCGACGCTGTCGCCGCCGGAGATCAGCGGGTTGACGGTGTTCGGGTGGTTGGCCTGCCCGTCCGGGTTCGCGTCGAGGCTGTAGTGCCGGTTGACGGCCATGGCGAGCACCCGGCCGGTGCCCGGCTCGACGGCGGCGATGGGCAGGGCGCGTTTGTTGTCGTACCCGTAGACGCTGGTGGCCTGCTTCTGCGCGGTGGCCTGGACCTGCGGGTCCAGCGAGGTCACCACGGTGTAGCCGCCCCGGCGCAGCGCCTGCTCGCGCTCCTCGACGGTCTCGCCGAGCGCGGGCTGCGTGAGCCACCACTGCCGCAGGTAGTCGCAGAAGAAGCCCCAGTCGTCGTGGCCCTGGGCGACGGCGGTGCAGCCGTTGGGCTGCGCGGTGGGCTTGAGGGCGAGCTTCTCGGCCTTGGCCTGCGCGGCCTGGTCGGCGGTGATCGCCCCGGTCTCGACCATCGCGTCCAGCACGTAGCCGCGGCGCTCCAGCGCGGCGTCCGCGTCGCCGTCGATCGGGCTGTACGCCTCCGGCGACTGCACCAGGCCGGCGAGCAGGGCCGCCTCGCCGAGGGTGAGGTCCGCCGGGGCCTTGGCGAAGTAGCGCTGGCTGGCCGCCGCGATGCCGTACGCCCCGGAGCCGAAGTACGCGATGTTCAGGTAGCGGTTGAGAATCTCGTCCTTGCTCAGGCGCTGTTCCAGCGCCGTGGCGTACCGGATCTCCTGGAGCTTGCGCCCGACGGTCTGCTCGGTGGCCGCGGCGCGCTCCTCGGCGGTGCGGCCCGGGTCGGTCTTGAGCACGTTGCGGACGTACTGCATGGTCAGCGTCGAGCCGCCCTGCGCGGCGCCGCTGGAGACGTTCGCCACCACCGCCCGGAGCAGGCCGCGCAGGTCGGCGCCGCCGTGGTCGTAGAACCGCCGGTCCTCGGCCGCCACGATCGCCTGCCGCATCACCGGGGCGATCTCGTCCAGCGGCACGTCGGTGCGGTTGACGTCGTAGAACGTGGTGATCAGCGTCTTGCCGTCGTTGGCGTAGAGGTAGGAGCGTTGTGGCGTGGCCGGCGTGCGCAGCGCCTCCGGCAGCGCGGCGTACGACCCCAGCGCCGCCTTGGCGCCGAACCCGAGCAGCAGGTTGCCCGGCAGCGCGGCGACCGCCAGGACGAGGCCGGCGAGCACGCCGGCGAGCAGCACGGTGAACAGCCGCGACAGCGGCGAGCGGGGTGGGGCCATGGTCCCCAGGATTGCCGTGAAAGCCGCCAACCGACCACCTCCGCGGTCCTCTTGTCAGCAACTTCACCGCCCGCTGCCAGCGACTTCCCATCCCAGTGGCCCCGGCGTCCCCCGCCGCCCCATCCGCCCCGCCGACCAGGGGCGGCGGGGCGGGAGCGTGCTCAGCCGGCGGCCAGCGGGCCGTTGGGGCCCGGGCCGGTCGGGGCGGCGGCGGTGGCGAGGCTGGCGCTGGCGGCGTCGCGGACGATGTCCCGGGGCACCAGGCGCCCGGAGCGGTAGCCGATGCCGATGCCGGCGATCAGCACGAAGATCGCGCCGAAGGTCTGCAGCGAGCCGATCAGCGCGCCGCCGAGGCCCAGCAGCGGGGCGGCGATCATCAGCATGGTGCCGTCGCCGATGCTGAACGCCCCGGACCGGGCCACCGACCAGCCGGTCAGCAGCCAGCCGAGGGTGTAGCAGGTGGCCCCGACGAGCACGAGCGCGCGGGCGGTGGTGCTGAAGACCGGGGTCTGCTCCGCCAGGCCCGCGAAGGGCAGCATGAGCACCGTGCCGGCGATGGAGACCAGCAGGCCGGCGACGGCGACCCGGCGGCTGCGCGTCGCGGCCAGCAGCCCGGTCAGCGCCAGCAGGGCGAGCAGCCCGAGCCAGATCGACGCCACCCAGCCCACCAGGTAGAGCGGGCGGCCGTCGGCCGGGTAAGGGTCGTTGCCCACCCCGCCGTCGCTGCCCATCGCGACGACGCCGTGGAGCACGGCGTACGCGGGGAGCAGCCACACCGCGGCCCGGGCGAACCGGCGCAGCGACCAGGCCCAGCTGGCGTTGGTGGCCGGCCCGGCCGGCGTCGGCTCCCCGACGAACGGCAGCACCCCGAACCCCCCGCCGGTACGCCGACTGCCGAGCGGCCCGGTGGGGTCGTGCGCGCCCGGGACCGGGGCCGAGGACCACACCCGCTTCGCCGGATCCTTCATGCGTCACCTCGCTCGTCCGCGAGCGGTGCGGGACGCGCCGGGGCGCCCCGATGCCTGGTCACCGCCCGTCCTAGGACCGATGGTGGCAGGCGCCGGAGCGCCCCATGAGCATTTCTCGCATTTCCGCGCGGGCTCGTGGGCCCGCGCCGCTCGGGCTCGTGGGCCCGCGGCGCTCGGGCTCGTCGGCCCGCGGCGCTCGGGCTCGTCGGCCCGCGGCGCTCAGCCCCGTTCGCGCTGGTCGGCCGGGTCGTTGAGCAGGCTCGCCGGCGAGACCGGCTCCGGCGCCGGCAACCCCTGCGGCTTGCCGCCGGTGGCCTGCGCCTCGGCGACGCGCACCTCGTCGTGGATCTGCTGGGCGGCGGCCGCCGCGGCCTGCGCGGCCTCGGCCGCCTCGCGCTCGACCTCGCTCGCGCCGTCGGCCGCCTCCGGCGCCGGCTCGTCGCCGACCATCCGGCTCAGCCCGCCGAGCGCGCCGCCCATCCCCTCGAGGGCCTTGGTCAGCTCGGCCGGCACGATCCAGACCTTGTTCGCGGTGCCGTTGGCGATCTGCGGCAGGGCCTGGAGGTACTGGTAGGCGAGCACCTTCTGGCTCGGGTTGGCCTGGTGGATCGCGTCGAACACCGTCCGGATCGCCTTCGCCTGGCCCTCGGCCTGGAGGATGCGGGCCTGCCGGTCACCGTCGGCGCGCAGCACCGCGGCCTGCTTCTCGCCCTCGGCGGTGAGGATCTGCGACTGCTTGTGCCCCTCGGCGTTCAGGATCGCCGCCCGGCGGTCCCGCTCGGCGCGCATCTGCTTCTCCATCGAGTCCCGGATGCTCGGCGGCGGCTCGATGGCCTTGATCTCCACCCGCGTGACCTTGATGCCCCACCGGCCGGTGGTCTCGTCCAGCACGCCGGAGAGGTGCCGGTTGATCTCCTCGCGGCTGGTCAGCGCCCGCTCCAGGTCCAGCGAGCCGATGACGTTGCGCAGCGTGGTCACGGTGAGCTGCTCGATGGCCTGGAGGAAGTTCGAGATCTCGTACGTGGCGCGGACCGAGTCGACGACCTTGAAGTAGAGCACCGTGTCGATCGAGACCACCAGGTTGTCGGAGGTGATCACCGGCTGCGGCGGGAAGCTGACCACCTGCTCGCGCATGTCGACCTTGGTGCGGACGGCGTCGATGAACGGGACCAGGAGGTTCAGCCCCGGGTTCAGCGTGCGCTTGTACCGGCCCAGCCGCTCGACCACGTCCTGACGCTGCTGCGGCACGATCCGCACCGCCTTGGCCAGGGTGATCACCCCGATCAGCGCCACGGCCATCAACAGGACCGGGATCACGAGTTCCATGTAGTCACCTTTTCGCTTCGGGTAGCTCGTCGAAGGGGGAAACGTCGTCCCGCCAGACCAGGGCCGTGGCGCCCCGGACCTGGATCACCTGCACCCGCTCACCGGGGGCGAAGACCTGGCTGGCGTCGTAGGAGCGGGCCTGCCACAACTCACCGTCGATCTTGACCATGCCCTGCCCGGCGTCGACCCGCTCCAGCACCAGCGCCGCGCTGCCCTCGATCGCCTCCACGCCGAAGGCCTGTTCGCCGCTCTCCAGCGCGGAGCGCCGGTGCCGGCGCAGCGTCGGCCGCAGGCCCAGCACCGTCAGCGCCGACACCACGGCGAAGACGATCGCCTGCACCCCCACCGGCGCGCCGAGCGCCGCGGCTCCGGCGGCGGCGAAGGCCCCGGCCGCGAACATGATCAGGAAGAGCGTCGTCGTGAAGATCTCGGCGACCGCCAGCACCACACCCAGCACGATCCACAGCACGGCGTCCACCCCACGATCGTGACACGCCAATGCACGCGCGGCCCACCCGCGAAGATCAGTAAGCTCGGCGGCACGCCAGCGGCCCGCACACCGGGCCCCGACGCCAGGAGAGCCCGTGTCCCTGCTGCCCGACACCGTCCGCCACGTCGACACGCTCGTCGCCGAGGCACAGTCCGCCGGCCGTACGCCGTCGCTGGTGATCGGCGTGGTGCGGGACGGCGCGCTGGCGCACCTCGCCACCGCCGGCGAGCACCCGCGCCCCGACGGCGACCTGCAGTACCGGCTCGGGTCGATCAGCAAGACCATGACCGCGACCCTGGTCATGCAGGAGCGCGACGCCGGCCGGCTGGCCCTGGACGACCCGCTGGAGAAGCACCTGCCCGGCACCGCCGTCGGCGCGCTCACGCTGCGGCAACTGCTCGGCCACGCCAGCGGCCTGCAGCGCGAGCCGGAGGGGCGGTGGTGGGAGCGCGCCGAGGGCGTCGACCTGGACACCCTGGTGGCCGGGGTGACCGCCGAGAAGATCGCCTACCCCGCGCACCGGTCCTACCACTACTCCAACCTGGCGTACGGGCTGCTCGGCGGGGTGCTGGAGCGGATCACCGGCACGCCGTGGGCCGAGCTGCTCCGCCAGCGCGTCCTGGCGCCGCTCGGCATGCGCCGCACGACGTACGCGGCGACCGAGCCGTTCGCCCGCGGCTACGTGGTGCACCCGTGGCACGACACGCTGCGGGAGGAGCCGCGTACCGACACCGGGGCGATGGCCCCGGCCGGGCAGCTCTGGTCGACCGCCGAGGACCTGGCCCGGTGGGCGGCCTTCCTGGCCGACCCGGCGCCGGAGGTGCTGGCGGCGGAGACGCTGACCGAGATGTGCGCCCCGGTGGTGATCAGCGACCTCGACTCGTGGACCGGCGGGCACGGCCTGGGGCTGGAGCTCTACCGGCAGGGCGAGCGGGTGTACGTGGGGCACGGCGGCTCGATGCCCGGCTACGTGGCCGCCCTGACCGTGCACCGCCCGTCCCGAACGGCCGTGATCGGCTTCGCCAACTCGTACGGCTTCCGCACCGGCGGGATCGGCGGGCTCGCGCAGCGGATCCTCACCGCCGTGCTGGACGCCGAGCCGGCGCTGCCGCGGCCCTGGCAGCCGAACGCCGCCGCCCCGCCGGCCGGGACCGCCGAGATCACCGGCCGCTGGTGGTGGATGGGGGTGCCCCTCGACCTGGCCTGGGACGCCGCCACGGGTGGCCTGGTCGCGCACGTGCGCGGGGAGCGGGCCAGCACGTTCGCCCCGGAGGGACCGGACCGCTGGCGGGGCCGCTCCGGCCCGGAGAACGGCGAGATCCTCTCCGTGCTGCGCGACGAGGCGGGGCGGGCGGTGGCGCTGGACATCGCCACCTTCCTCTTCACCCGCACCCCCGACCAGGAGCCCTGACCGGGCCGCCGCGTCACCCGGACCCGCCGACGAGACCGGTCAGGCGGGCTCGGTGACGAAGTCGATGAGGCGTTCCATCGCGTTGATCAGCGGGGTCTCCACGTCGGCGAAGCTGTCCACCCGGGACAGGATGTGCCGCCACATGTCGGCCGGCTCGGCGACGCCCAGCGCGGCGCAGACCCCCTCCTTCCACGGCTGCCCCGGCGGCACCACCGGCCACGCCCGGATGCCGAGCGCCGCCGGCTTGACCGCCTGCCACACGTCGACGTACGGGTGACCGGTGACCAGCACGTGCGGGGAGGTCACCTTCGCCACGATCCGGCTCTCCTTGGAGCCGGGGACCAGGTGGTCGACCAGCACGCCGAGGCGGCGGCCCGGGCCGGGGGCGAACGCGCGCACCTCGGCGTCGAGGGCGTCGATGCCGTCGAGCGGCTCCACCACCACGCCCTCGATACGCAGGTCGTCGCCCCAGATCCGCTCGACCAGGGCCGCGTCGTGGACGCCCTCCACCCAGATCCGGCTGGCCTTGGCCACCTGGGCGCGGACCCCGTCCACGGCGATCGAGCCGGAGGCGGTGCGCCGGCGGGCCGCCGGCACGGGGGCGCGGGTCGGCCGGCGCAGCGTCACCGGCTCCCCGTCGAGCAGGAACGCCGCCGGCAGCAGCGGGAAGTTGCGCCGCCGGCCGTGCCGGTCCTCCAGCACCACCGCGCCCGACTCGAAGCCGACCACCGCGCCGCAGAAGCCGGAGTCGGCGTCCTCGACCACGAGGTCCGGTTCGGCGTCCACCTCGGGGGTGACCTTCCGTCGCCGCCAGTCCCCCGCCAGCACGTCGTCCGCATACCGCCGCCCCATGGAGATCACGCTAATCGCCCGCACCCGCACCCGCACCCGACACGCCGCGACAGCCCGGCGCGCCGGGCCGTGCCGTCGCGGCGCCCCGCACGAGCCGCACCGCCCGACGTTCCGCCCACCACCAATGCATGATCGACATGGCGGGGGACGGGCGGAGCGGCAGTCGAGACAGGGGCGGCGATGACCACGTACCCTTTTCGGCATGTCCACCCCCGCAGCGGGCACGGCCACTCTCGCGCCGCGCCGGTCCAGCCGGTTCGTTGCCTGGGTACGCGCGTGGCGCGCCGGGCTGGTGCCCTTCGACGAGGTCGCCGACGCCATCGCCGGCGACGAGGAGCATCTGGTCGCGGACGCGCCCGGCACCTGGACCGACGTCCCGCTGCCGCAGGCCCTGCCCACCCTGGCGAAGCTCTCGCCGGACGAGATCCGCCTGGTGCTGCCCGCACCGGGCGATCCGCGCGGGCTGCCCGGCCCGGGCGACTTCGCCGGGGCGGCGCTGCTGGCCGGCGAGGCGGTGATCGCCGGCAGCCTCGGCCTGATCCCGCACGTGCGCACGCACACGTCCGGCTCCGGCGACACCTTCGAGACGGTGCTCTGGCGGGTCTACCCGCTGCCGGCCGACGCCCCGGCCGCGTCGCTCGCGCTGCCCGGGGCGGCCGAGGCCGAGGCGGAACTGGCGGCGGCGCTGCACCACACCACCGCCGCGCTGACCCGGCTGGACGTCGCCCAGTGGCGACCCGAGCTGGCCGGGGCGCTGGAGGAGCTGCGCCGACCCAACGGCGCCACCGACCTGCCGCCCGGGTTCGACCCGCGGGCCCGACGGCTCTTCGCCAGGGCCGCCGTGCTCGACCGGGTGCTCGCCCTGGCCGGGCACGCCGCGCCCGGTGGCGCGATCAACAACTACGAGGCCCAGCAGCGCGACGCCGCGCTGCGCCCGCTGACCACCGCCTGCCGGCAGGCCCTGGTCGCCGCCTGCAACGCCCCGCTGCGCCCCTGACGGCGCGCGGGCGTACCGCTGCGGGCGGGTGGCCGGCGTCGGGCGCACGGCGGTCGGGCCGCGCGCCCGCGCGTCAGAGCTCGTCGATCAGGTCGGCCACCGAGTTGACGATCCGCGACGGGCGGTACGGGTAGCGCTCCGCCTCGGCGCGGCTGCTGATCCCGGTCAGCACCAGGATCGTCTCCAGGCCGGCCTCCAGCCCGCAGAGGATGTCGGTGTCCATCCGGTCGCCGATCATGGCGGTCGTCTCGGAGTGTGCGTTGATCGTGTTCAGCGCCGAGCGCATCATCATCGGGTTGGGTTTGCCGACGAAGTACGGCTCCACCCCCGTCGCCTTCGAGATCATCGCGGCGACGGAACCGGCGGCCGGCAGCGCTCCCTCCACCGACGGCCCGGTCACGTCGGGGTTCGTGCAGATGAACCGGGCCCCGTCGTTGATCAGCCGGACGGCCTTGGTGATCGCCTCGAAGCTGTAGGTGCGGGTCTCCCCCAGCACCACGTAGTCCGGCGCGTAGTCGGTCAGCACGTAGCCCACCGCGTGCAGCGCCGTGGTCAGCCCGGCCTCCCCGATCACGTACGCGGTGCCGCCCGGCCGCTGGTCGGCCAGGAACTGGGCGGTGGCCAGCGCGGACGACCAGATGGCGTGCTCGGGCACGTCGAGGCCCATCCGGCTCAGCCGCGCCTGCAGGTCCCGCGGCGTGTAGATCGAGTTGTTCGTGAGCACCAGGAACGGCTTGCCCGAGGCGCGCAGCCGGGAGACGAACTCCGGCGCGCCGGGCACGGGCTGGCCCTCGTGCACCAGCACGCCGTCCATGTCGGTCAGCCAGCTCTCCACCGGCTTGCGATCCTGCATCGTCACTCGTTCCAGGGGTGTGGGAGGCGCCGGCGGGCCGGCGCGGCGGTCAGGGGTCGGGATCTCGGGGGTCGGATCGGCGGCGGTCACGAGCCGGGCCGCCCCGGGGTCGGGGCGACGGGGCGGCGCGCGGGCACGCAGCACACCGTGGGGCAGGTGTCCCACATCGGCAGCTCGCCGAGACGGCGGCGCAGCTTCACCCCGTCCGGCTCGGTCCGCTCCCGGACCAGCTCGCGGACCATCGCCACGAACCGCGGGTCCGTGCCCGGGGTGGCGGCCCGGGCGAAGTCCAGGCCGAGCCGCTTGGCCGTCTGGCGCGCCTCGGTGTCCAGGTCCCACACCACCTCCAGGTGGTCGGAGACGAACCCGATCGGGCTGACCACCACGCCGGTGGTGCCGGCCTCGGCCAGCGTGGCCAGGTGGTCGTTGACGTCGGGCTCCAGCCACGGCACCTGCGGCGGGCCGGAGCGGCTCTGCCAGACCAGGTCCCAGGGCAGGTCCGGGGCGGCCGCCGCGTGCACCAGCCGGGCCGCCTCGGCGAGCTGTGCCTCGTACCGGCCGCCGTGGGGGCCGGCGGTGGCGGCCATCGAGTTCGGGATGGAGTGGGCGGTGAACACCAGCCGGGTGCTGTCCCGCTTCGCCGGGTCGAGCTGCGCCAGCGCGGCCCGTACCGCGTCGACGTGCGGCTCGACGAACCCGGGGTGGTCCCAGAACTGGCGGATCTTGTCGATCAGCGGGGCGTCCGGGCCGACCGCCGCCCGGGCGGCCGCGATGTCGTCCTGGTACTGCCGGCAGGAGGAGTAGCCGCCGAGCGCGCTGGTCACGAACGCCAGCGCGTGCCGGACGCCGTCGTCGCGCATCCGCGCCACCGTGTCGGCGAGCATCGGGTCCCAGTTCCGGTTGCCCCAGTAGACGGGCAGGTCGACGCCGTGGGCGGCGAAGTCCTCCCGGATCGCCGCGAGCAGCTCACGGCACTGCTGGTTGATCGGGGACACGCCGCCGAAGTGCTGGTAGTGCTCGGCGACCTCCGCCAGCCGTTCCGGCGGCACGCCCCGCCCCCGGGTCACGTTCTGCAGGAACGGCATCACGTCCTCGGGCCGCTCCGGCCCGCCGAAGGACACCAGGACCACCGCGTCGTACGCCATGGGGCCATTCTTCCCGGTCGGCGCTTCCCGCCGGGCGAGGCCCCCTCGCCCCGGGTGTGAGGAAGGGCCCCCTGCTATAAGGGGGCCCTTCCTCACACCTCAGGCGCCGATGGCGTGGTAGCCGCCGTCGACGTGGACGATCTCGCCGGTGGTGGCCGGGAACCAGTCGGACAGCAGCGCCAGGCAGGCCCGGGCGGCCGGCTCCTGGTCGGTGAGGCTCCAGCCCAGCGGCGCGCGCTCGGTCCAGGCGTCCTCGAACTGCTCGAAGCCGGGGATCGACTTGGCGGCGATGGTGCGCAGCGGGCCGGCGGCCACCAGGTTGCTGCGGATGCCCTGCTTGCCCAGGTGCAGCGCCAGGTAGCGGGAGGCCGACTCCAGCCCCGCCTTGGCCACGCCCATCCAGTCGTAGACGGGCCACGCCTTCGTCGCGTCGAAGGTCAGGCCGACCACCGCGCCGCCGGCGGACATCAGCGGCAGCGCCGCCATGGCCAGCGACTTGTAGGAGTACGTGGAGACCTGCAGCGCGGTCGCCACGTCCTCCCACGGCGCGTCGAGGAAGCCGCCGCCGAGGCAGCTCTGCGGGGCGAAGCCGATCGAGTGCACCACCCCGTCCAGGCCGTCGACGTGCTCGCGCACCCGGTCGGCGAGCCCCGCGAGGTGCTCGGCGTTGGTCACGTCCAGCTCGATAACCGGCGCCGGCTCGGGCAGCCGCTTGGCGATCCGCTCGACCAGGGACAGCCGGCCGAAGCCGGTGAGCACGACCTGCGCCCCGTTCTCCTGGGCGAGCTTCGCCACCGAGAAGGCGATCGAGGCGTCGGTGATGACGCCGGTGACGAGCAGCCGCTTACCGGCGAGCAGTCCGGACATGCAGGGATTCCTCCGTAGTTTCTCAGTGACCGCTGTCAGTGGCCCATGCCGAGGCCGCCGTCGACGGGGATGACGGCGCCGGAGATGTAGCCCGCGGCGTCCCCGGCCAGCCAGGTGACCGCGCCGGCGACCTCGTCCGGCTGCGCGAAGCGGCCGGCGGGGATGACCCTGCGGTACTCGGTCTTGCGGTCCTCGGGCAGCGCCGCGGTCATGTCGGTCTCGACGTAGCCGGGCGCGACCACGTTGGCGGTGATGTTGCGGCTGCCCAGCTCGCGGGTGATGGAGCGGGCCACGCCCATCAGCCCGGCCTTGCTCGCCGCGTAGTTGACCTGGCCGGGGCCGCCGTAGAGGCCGACGACCGAGGAGATGAAGATCATGCGGCCCCACTTCGCGCGGAGCATCTTGGTCGAGGCGCGCTTGGCGCACCGGAACGCGCCGGTCAGGTTGGTGTCCAGCACGCGGGTGAACTGGTCCTCGGACATGCGCATCAGCAGCGTGTCGTCGGTGATGCCGGCGTTGGCGACCAGCACCTCGACCGGCCCCAGCTCGGCCTCGATGGCGGTGAAGGCCGCGTCGACCGAGTCGGAGTCGGTGACGTCGCAGCGGACCCCGAACAGCCCCTCGGGGGCGTCGCCGCTGCGGTGGGTCACCGCCACCCGGTCGCCCTGCTTGGCGAAGGCCTGCGCGATCGCCAGGCCGATCCCCCGGTTGCCGCCGGTCACCAGGACGGTACGGGCCACGGGTCCCCCTCTGCTCAGTGATCTCCCGGTCGGTCGGAGCCTAGGCGTTACCGGCAGGTAAGCGCTAACTGTGGGCACGTCAGGCCGGGTCACGACGCACGGATCGCGCCCGCGTCGCCCCGGACCGGCCGGGGGCGGCCCGCCCGGTGGGCCCCGTACGCGGACCACGGGCCGACGCTCGACGCTCCGCGCGAGGGGCGGCGGCGACGGCGGCCCGAGCCGGACGGGCGGTCGACCGCAGCCGATGGGCCGAGTACGGGAAGGGACGCCGTCGGGTGTACGATCATCGGCGTTTGCGGGCCGGTCGCGGCCCGCGTTCCGGGCCCCGCCGACCGCAGGAGGTGATCGCTGTGCGAGATAGCGATCCTCCCAGTCGTGGCCGGGCCGTCCGTCAGCCCCGCTGAGCCACGACTCAGCAGGTGAGCTGACCCAGCTCCGCTCCCCGCACCCGCCCGGTCCCCGGCCCCACGCCGGCCGATCGCGCCGTGCCGCCCGCCGGGAGCCGCCCGGTCACGACTTCTGTGTGCGCGTCCTGATCCACCCCTGCGGTCCCGCCCCGCCCGCGGACCGTCCAGTCGCCACCCGGAGCCGTCCATGAGCCGCTACGTCGCCCCGCTGGGCTTCACCCTCGCCGCCGTCTGGGTGGCCGTCATCTTCGTCCTCGCCGGCCACTGACAC
Source organism: Micromonospora sp. NPDC000121 (assembly GCF_042899165.1). Lineage (NCBI taxonomy): Bacteria > Bacillati > Actinomycetota > Actinomycetes > Micromonosporales > Micromonosporaceae > Micromonospora > Micromonospora sp. NPDC000121. The sequence goes on along the minus strand of NZ_JBIAZP010000002.1, from coordinate 812,293 downwards.
CCGCCGCCGGCAGTGGTCGTCCGCGCCGGCGGTCGGCACCGGACGCCCGTCCTCGTCCGCGCCGGCACGACCGCCCGGTGCCGCTACCCGTCGACCTCGGCGGCGCCGGCGAAGCCCTCGTCCGCGCCGGCGGCGGGCGTCGACCGCCCGCCGCCAGCGGTCCCGGGCGTCAGAGCATGCGGGAGGACCAGAGCAGGCTGAGCGCGCCGGCGCACAGCGCCAGCAGCAGGGCCACGCCCGCGTACCACTGGGTGACCTCGCGCGGCTCCGTCCGGAACCCGATCGAGCTGCCCATGTCCTGGTAGACCTGCTTCAACTCGGTCACCGAGGCCGCCTCGTAGAAGTAGCCCTCCGTGGCCTCGGCCAGGTCGGCCAGGGCCAGCCGGTCCACCGGCACCCGCTGCAACTGCCCGCCGATGTCCACCTGCCCCGAGTCGGTGCCGAAGGCGATCGTGGAGACCGGCACGTTGGCGGCCTGCGCCGCCGAGGCCGCCTCCTCCACCGACCGCCCCGAGGTGCGGTAACCGTCGGAGAGCAGCACGATGCGGGCCGGCGGGATCCCCGCCGCGCCGTCGGCCGGCACCGACCGGATCGCCTCCAGGCAGGTGAAGACCGCCTCCCCGGTCGCCGTCGCCTCGGCCAGCACCAGCCCGTCGATCGCGCTGGTCACCGCCTCCCGGTCCTTGGTCGGCGGCACCAGCACGTTCGCCGCCTTGGCGAACGAGACCAGCCCCAGGTTGTAGCTCTCCGGCAGCTCGCCGACGAACTGCTTGGCCGCCTCCTGCGCCGCCTCCAGCCGGTTCGGCGCCACGTCGTCGGCCTGCATGGACAGCGACACGTCGATGGCCAGCATCACGGTGGCCCGCTCCAGCGGCTCCCGCGTGTCGACCGCCGGCCGCGCCAGCGCGGTCGCCAGCACCAGCAGGCAGAGCAGGAACGCGGTCGCCGGCACGTGCCGCCGCCAGCCCAGCCCCTTCGGCGCCAGGGTGCGCAGCAGGTCCACGTTGGTGAACCGCATCGCGTACGCCCGGCGGTTGCGCTGCCGCCAGACGTAGAGCCCGGCGAGGGCCAGCACCGGCAGCACGGCCAGCAGCCACCACGGTTGCAGAAAACGGATCATCGTGTCGTCCCCCTGGTGCGGGCGTGCCGCTGCGCGGCCACGAAGCGCACCATGTCGAGCAGCCAGTCTCGGTCCGTACGCAGCCGCAGGTGGGCCGCGCCCGCGCCGCGCAGCGCGGCGGCGATGCCCGCCCGCTGGGCGGCCGCCGCCTCGGCGTAGCGGTGCCGCAGCAGCGGGTCGGCGGTCTGCACCTCGTGCAGCCCGCCGGTCTCCGGGTCGACCACCGGCAGCACCCCGACGTCGGGCAGCTCCAGCTCCCTGGGGTCGACCACCTCGATCGCCAGCACGTCGTGCCGCACGCGCAGTTTGCGCAGCGGCCGGGCCCAACGGTCGGTCGGGGCGAGGAAGTCGGAGATGACCACCGCCACCCCCCGCCGCCGGGGCGGCCGGTTGAGCATGTCGACCAGCGTGCCCAGGTCGCTGCGCCCCGGACGGATCTCGGTGCCGGCGATCGCCCGCAGCAACGCCTGGGCCTCCTTGCGGCCGGAGCGGGCGGGCACCCGGGTGAACACGTCCGGACCGGGGACCGGCGGCGCGCTCCGCCACCGGCGCGCCGGGGCGCTCGTGCCGCCACCGCTGCCGATCACGGCGCCGATCCGGTTGCCGCCGCGCACGGTCAGGTGGGTCAGCGCCGCCGCGGCCGCCACCACGACGTCGCGCTTGAGCCACCGGCCCGTGCCGAAGTCCAGGCTGGCCGAAAGATCCACCGCCAGCCACGTCTCCAGTTCCCGGTCGGCCACCGTACGCCGGACGTGCGGCATCGTGGTGCGGGCGGTGACGGGCCAGTCCATCCGGCGTACGTCGTCGCCGGGGCGGTACTCGCGGGACTCCCCCGCCTCGCTGCCCGGGCCCGGCAGCAGGCCGGCGTAGTCGCCCTGGAGCAGGCCGTCGAGTTTGCGGGTGACCAGCAGTTGCAGCCGGGACAGGATGGCTTCGCTGCGGTCCGAGGGGACGTCGGCGGGCCGACGGACGGGTGAGGTCACGGCCGCTGCCCGGGCCAACCCGCGCCCGGCGGTGCGGCGGTCGGCGTCGGTGTGGCCTGCTGACGGGGCGCGACCGAGGGCAGCGGGATCGTGGACATCACCCGGTGCACGACGTGGTCGGCGGGCACGTCGTCGGCGAGCGCGTCGTAGCTGAGCACCAGCCGGTGGCGCAGGATGTCCGGCGCGATGTCCTGCACGTCCTGCGGCAGGGCGTAGTCCCGGCCCCGCAGCAGCGCCAGCGCGCGGGTCGCCCGGACCAGGCCGAGCGAGGCGCGCGGGCTGGCGCCGTACTGGATGAGCTGGGCGACGTCCGGCATGCCGTGCTCCGCCGGGGCACGCGTGGCCAGCACCAGCCGGACCGCGTAGTCGACCAGGGCGTTGTGCACGAAGACCTGGTCCGCCTTGTGCTGGAGGGCGACCAGGTCGGCGGTGGTGAACACCGGCGCCGGCTCGGGCGGGGCGACCCCCATCCGGTAGACGATCTCCCGTTCCTCGGCGTCGGTCGGGTAGCCGACGAGGATCTTCATCAGGAAGCGGTCCCGCTGCGCCTCGGGCAGCGGATAGACCCCCTCCTGCTCGATCGGGTTCTGCGTCGCCATCACCAGGAACGGGTTGGGCACCCGGTGCGTCTCGCCGCCGATCGAGACCTGCCGCTCGCTCATCACCTCCAGCAGCGCCGACTGCACCTTGGCCGGCGCCCGGTTGATCTCGTCGGCGAGCAGGAAGTTGACGAAGACCGGGCCCAGCTCGACGTCGAACTTCTCGCTCGACTGCCGGTAGATGCGGGTGCCCATGATGTCGGCCGGCACCAGGTCCGGGGTGAACTGCACCCGGGCGAAGGAGCCGCCGACGACCCTGGCGAGCGTCTCCACGGCGAGCGTCTTGGCCACCCCGGGGACGCCCTCCAGCAGGCAGTGGCCCCGGGCGAGCAGCGCGACGAACATCCGCTCCACCATCCGGTCCTGCCCGACGATCACCCGCTTGATCTCGAACAGCGCCCGCTCCAGCAGGGTCGCGTCCTCGGCCGGCGTGGTCACCGGCGCGGGTGTCTGCGGGCCCGTCCCGTTGGGCGTCGGGGCGTCGGGCGTGGTCGGCTGGGCCACCGGTCCTCCACAGCGTGATCGGTTGTCGTGCGGCGTGGTGCGTATCAAGACTCGCATGCCCGGCTGAGTGCCGAGGTGGGGAGAACCCGATTATCGCCGCGCCGTCCCGGGACGCCGGATCGCCGGCCCCGCCACACCGTCCCACGTCGCGGAATCGCCGTTCACGGGTGGACAGGGACGGCCCCGGCGTGTGTACGATTCACCCCGTCGCCGGGCGGCTCCCCCCGTGGCCGCCCGGCGCTCAATCTTCGGCCCTCCCGCCGCCCTAGACTGGGCGGGATGAGCGATCCCCTCCCCGCCGACGAGCCGCTGATCTGTTCGTCCCGCGGCTGCCGTGTCCCCGCCCGGTGGGCGCTGCGGTGGAACAATCCCCGGCTGCACGACACCGACCGGCGCAAGACCTGGCTGGCCTGCGCCGACCACCGCTCCTCCCTCGGCGACTTTCTCGACGCCCGCGGGTTCCTGCGGGAGGTCGTACCGGTGGTCGGATCGCCTACGCTCGAAGGGTGAGCGCGCACAACGGATCTCCTCGGTGAACGGTGACGGATTCGCCGGCCCGCCGCCGGCACCGCCCCGCCCGCCGGCGGGCCCCCTGGAGCCGTGGCCGGACACCGTCCGCTGGCAGCCGATCTCGCCCGACCTGATCTGGGTGGAGCTGCTCCGGCTCGCGATGGTGCTGGTCGTCGTCCTGCTCGGGCTGGGCGTCGGCTGGGCGTTCAGCGGGGCCTGGCCGTTCGGCGCGGCGGGCGGTGTCGTGCTGCTGCTGGGCGCCCTGCGGGTCGTGGCCATCGTCCGGGCCGTACGGGCCTGGGGGTACGCCGAACGGGAGGACGACCTGCTGGTCCGGCACGGCCTGCTGGTGCGGCGGCTCTCCATCGTGCCGTACTCGCGGATGCAGTTCGTGGACGTCAGCGCCGGGCCGCTGGAGCGGGCGTTCAACCTGGCCACCGTCCAGCTGCACACGGCCGCGGCGGCCAGCGACGCCCGGGTGCCGGGGCTGCGCCCGGCGGAGGCGTCCCGGCTGCGCGACCGGCTCACCGCGCTCGGCGAGGACCGGGCGGAGGGCCTGTGAGCGACCCGGCCGGCCGCGCGACGGACCGGACCGAGCCGCCCGGGATGGAGCCCGGCCTCCGCCCGGCGACGATGCCGCCCGCCGCCCAGGGCCCTCCCGCGGCACCCGGACCGGCGCCGTACGGCCCGCACCCGCCCTCCGGCCCCGCGCCGGACATCCCGCACGAACTCGCGGGCCCCACGGGCAGGCCGGGCACGGCGCCCGACGCCCCGCCGCCCGGCCCGGCGGCACCTCCTCCGGTCGTCCCGGCCGTGCCGGGGGGTGCGGCGCCGGAGCACGCCGAGCCCCGGCAGCGGCTGCACCCGCTCAGCCCCGCGCTGCACGGGGCCAAGTCGCTGTTCGTGGTGATCGCCGGCCTGTCCTGGTCGACCCTCTCCCGGGTCGGCTTCGGCTGGTTCGCCCTCATGGCGGTCGTGCTGGCGCTGGGCGCCACCGTGCTGGCGGTCGTCAGCTGGTACTACACCGGCTACCACGTGGTCGGCCGCGAACTTCGGGTGCACGAGGGGCTCATCTGGCGGCGCACCCGGGCGATCCCGCTGGAGCGGCTCCAGGCCGTCGAGGTGGTCCGCCCGCTGCTCGCCCAGCTCACCGGCCTGGCCGAGCTGCGGCTGGAGGTGGTCGGCGGCGGCAAGACCGAGGCGCCGCTGGCATACCTGAGCGTCGCCGACGCGACCGCCCTGCGTCGGCGGCTGCTCACCCTGGCCAAGCGGGCGGCGGCCGGCGGGACCGCGCCGGCGCCGGCCGGTACGGCGGCGGCCCCGGCGGAGACGCCCGCGCCGCCCGGCCGGCCGCTGCACACCGTCGCGAACAGGGACCTGCTGGTCAGCCAACTACTGACCCCGCAGGCGTTCATGATCCCGTTCGGCGTGGCGTTCGTGGTCGCGCAGTTCCTCTCCGAGGAGTCGTGGTCGTTCATCGCGGTGGCGAGCACCCTGACCGCCATGGCCGGCGTGCTGCTGCAACCGGTGCGCCGGGTGCTCGACGAGTGGAACTTCCGGCTCGCCCGGGACGAGGGCACGCTGCGCATCCGCAACGGGCTGCTGGAGACCCGCGCCCAGACCGTCCCGCTGGACCGGGTGCAGACCGTCGGGGTGACCTGGCCGCTGCTGTGGCGGGTCAAGGGCTGGCTCCGGCTGCGCCTCGAGGTGGCCGGCTACTCCGCCGGCGAGAGCGACGACCGCAACCGGCCGGACCGCCTGCTCCCCGTTGGCGACCTGCCGACCGGCGAGGCGATCGTGGCCGAGGTGATGCCCGGGGTGCGCCTGAGCACGCTGCCGTTGACCCCGCCGCCGACGCGGGCCCGCTGGCTCAACCCGCTGAGCCGGCGCGTGCTCGGCGCCGGCCTCGACGCCCGGGTCTTCGCGGTGCGGTCCGGCCTGCTCACGCGGCAGGTGGCGCTCGTGCCGTACGCCCGGATCCAGAGCGTGCGGGTGGTGCAGGGGCCGGCGCAGCGGCGGCTGCGGCTGGCGACGGTGCACGCCGACACGGCCGGCGGCGCCGGCGCGGCCGCGCGGGACCGGGACCTGGCCGAGGCGTGGGCCCTGGCGGCGGAGCTGACGGCCCGGGCGCGCGCCGCCCGGCGGGCCGGCTGACCGCTTCCCGCATCGGCGCTCAGCCACCCGGCCGACCCGCTGACCGGGTCGCGGCCCGGCGGCCTACGCGGCCCGAGGTCACCCGCCCGGCCGACCGGCACGCACGGGTCGCGGCCCGGCGGCTGCGCGGCCCGTGGTCGCCCGGCCGACCGGCACGCGCAGATCGCGACCGCCGCGGGGCGGGCGCTCAGCGCGTCGCCGACACCGCCGGCGGCTCGGCGGAGGCTGGCGGCTCGGTCGGCTCGGTCGGCTCGGGGGCGGCCTCCGCCCCGGCCTGGCGGGCCCGGCGGGCCGCCCACCAGCGTTCCGCCAGGCCGACCACCAGGAAGGTCATCCCGACGTACGCCCAGCCGACCAGCACGTCGATGACGTAGTGCTCGCCGCTGTAGACCAGGGTGAAGGTCATCGCCAGCGGGTACGCCAGCAGCAGCGGCCACCAGCGGCGGCGGGTCTGCCGGAGGAAGAACAGCACCACGAACAGGGCGAACGCGGTGTGCAGCGACGGCATGGCGGCCACCGGGTTGGAGGCGATCTGCCCGGCGTTGAGCAGGTTGCCGGCGCCGTGCATGCCGAACGCCTTCCAGCCCCGCGTGGAGATCCGCGCGACCTCCTCCAGCAGCCCGTTCTGCGCCGCCCACCAGGGCGGGGCCGCCGGGTAGAGGAAGTAGGTGACCAGGCCGGTGGCGCACAGGAAGCCCCAGCGACGCATGAACGCCGCCCAGCGCCCCCGGTCGCGCAGCCAGAGCACCGCCGCGGCGGCCAGCGCCACCACGAAGTGCGAGAAGTAGACCCAGCTCACCAGGACGTCCCACCAGTGCACCTCGGGCCGGTAGAGGTGCTGCTGGAGCCAGACCGTCGGCACCTCGCCGCCGGTCGCCCAGCCGAACATGACCCGGTCGGCGACGATCAGCTCGTACGCGTGCGGCGTCGCGCCGTTGTCGGCGAAGCCCCGGGAGAGGTTGTAGACGGCGAGCAGCAGCACCACCGGCACCCAGTCGCGGGCGAAGCGCAGGTGGCTGCGCCACGGCCGGCTGCTGTTCCAGGCGACCGTCGCCGCCCAGATCCAGAGGAACGCGTACGCCGGGTCGGTCGGCAGGCCGATGCCGAGCCAGCCGGCGACGAAGGCGACCCCCCACACGGTCATCGCGACCACGCGACGGCGTCCGCCGTCGGGCGAGGCGGGCGGGCCGGTCCGGGCGGGGGGCTGGGGGTCGGTCGCGACAGACATCGCGGTCAAGGTTAACGGCGGGGGCGGCATCCACCGACGCCGACCACCCGCGGCGTCGTCAGGGGCGCGACGCCGGCCGACGGTGGTGCGCGGCGCGCGGACCTTCGACCGGCGCTCCCCTCGGACCCGGTGCGCCGTCGGGGCGGCACGGAGGCCCGCCGGCCGCGGCCCGCCTCGTCTAGGCTTTGGCCATGCAGGAGCAGCCGGAGCCGGCCCTGACGCCGGGCCTGACCGCCCGGGTGGAGCTGACGGTCACCGACACCGACACCGCCCAGGCGGTGGGCTCCGGGGACGTGCCGGTGCTGGGCACGCCCCGGGTGCTCGCCCTCGCCGAGGCGGCCACGGTGGCGGCCACCGCCGCCCGGATGCCCAGCGGCTCGACGACGGTCGGCACCCGCGTGGAGCTCGACCACCGCGCGGCCACGCCGGTGGGGCGGACGGTGGTGGCGCAGGCCCGGCTGGCCGCGGTCGAGGGGCGGCGGCTGCACTTCGAGGTGAGCGTGCGCGACGGCGACGAGACGGTCGCCGAGGGCCGGGTGGAGCGGGTGCTGGTCGACCGGCAGCGCTTCGTGGACCGCGCGGCCGGGTCGTCGTGACCGGCCGCTTCGTGCGGGTCGCCGACGGGGTGCACGTGCTGCGCGAGCCGCTGCTGCACGTCAACGTCACGCTGGTCGTCGGCGACGGCGCCGCGCTGCTGGTCGACACGCTCTCCACCGCGGGGCAGGCCGCCGAGCTGGCCGCCGCCGCCCGGGCGGTCACCCCCCACCCGTGGACGGTGGTGAACACCCACCACCACTTCGACCACTGCTTCGGCAACGCCACGCTCGCCGCCGACCCACCCCGCCCGGTGTACGCGCACGAGGTGGCCGCCGAGGCGATGCGCGAGGAGGCGGACCGGCTGCGCCGGGAGGCGTACGCGGAGATGCGCGACGAGCACCCCGCGCTGGCCGAGGAGCTGGCCGGCACCGCGCTGCTGGCGCCGACGCACACCGTCCACGGCGAGACCGTGCTCGACGTGGGTGGCCGGCGGGTGGTGCTGCGCCACCCCGGTCGCGGGCACACCGCCGGTGACCTGGTGGTGCACGTGCCGGACGCCGACGTGCTGGTCGCCGGTGACCTGGTGGAGCAGAGCGGGCCGCCCGCCTTCGAGGAGTCCTACCCGTTGCAGTGGCCGGACACGGTGGCCGAGTTGCTCCGGATGACCACCCCGACCACCGTCGTCGTGCCGGGGCACGGCGACCCGGTGGACGCCGCGTTCGTCCGCGCGCAGCACGAGCAGCTCGTCGAGCTGGCCTGGCTCATCCGCGCCGGGCACACCGGCAGCGCCCCGCCCGAGCGCGTCGCGGCCGAGGCGCCCTTCGGCGCCCGGCCCGCCCTGCACGCCGCCCGCCGCGGCTACGCCGAACTCGACGGCACCGCCTGACGCGACCTTCCCGGGCCAGATCCGGCCGGCGGGCCCGGTCAGCGGGCGGGCCAGGTCCGGCCGGCGGGCCGGTCAGCGGGCGAACCGGTCGAGGACCTCGGCGCGGGTGGGCATGGCGGTCGCGCCCCCGGGCGACTCGCAGACCAGGCCGGCGACCCGCAGCGCGAAGGCCACCCGCTCGTGCCAGTCCGCCGGGGCGGCGGGCTCGCCGCCGACCAGCAGGTCCGCGACGAGCGCGCCCATCACCGCGTCACCGGCGCCGGTGGCGTCCACCGCGTCGACCTTCGGGGCGGGCACGCGTACCGGATCGGCACCGGCCGCGGCGACCACCGCGCCGGCGGCGCCCAGGGTGACCACGGCGGTCCCGGCGCCCAGCTCCCGCAGGTACGCCGCCACCCCCTCCTCCGGCTCGCCGGGGTAGAGCAGCTTGGCGTCGGCGGCGCTCAGCTTGACCAGGTGGGCGCCGGCGGCGAACTCGGCCACCACCTCCCGCAGCCCGGCCAGCGCCGCCGGCCCGTCGAGCAGCCGGTGGCGCACGTTGGGGTCGAAGACCCGCAGCCCGGAGGCCAGCGCCCAGGCCCGGCGCGCCGCGGCCAGCACCGGCGGCTGGAGCAGCACGATCGAGCCGCAGTAGAGCACGTCGGCGCCCGCGAGCAGGTCGGCGTCCAGGTCGTCGGGGCCGAGCAGGCCGTAGGAGGGCGGCTGGCCGTAGAACCGGAAGTCGGGCTCCGGGCCGGCGAAGGTGGCCACCGCCAGCGCGGTCGGGACGGGGACGGTGACCGCGCCGGCCAGGCCCACGCCGACGCCGCTCAGGAAGTCGCGGATCCGCCCGGCCAGGACGTCGTCGCCGAGCGACCCGACGAACTGCACCGCGCCGCCGAGCCGGGCGACGGCGACGGCCACGTTGAGCGGCCCACCGCCGATGGCCTGCCGGTAGACCGGCGCCCCGTCGCACTCGGTGTCGAGCAGGTCGACCAGTGCCTCGCCGAGCACCACCGCGTATCCCATCTCCGGCCTCCGTCCGCACCCGCGCCGACCGCGTTTCGTCGCACCAGGCTGGCACAGTACGCGCCATTACGAGCGCGGAAGCCACCGTATTGGCCTACTGGACGGCGTGCGAGGCGAGGGGCTGGGACAGGTTCGGTGGCCTGCTCGCCGAGCGCGACTGACCTTCAACCCGGCCACCGCACCACCGGCAGCAACCCCTCCCCGGCACCGGGTCGGCCCCTCGGAAACGATCAAGAGGTTTGCGTCCTCCGGGAGCACTTCCGGGGACGCAAACCTCTTGATCGACGGGGCGACCCTGGGCCGGGTCGCCCGAGGCGGCCGGGGTCAGCGGACCATGGAGCCGACCACGGGCTTGGTGAGCAGGGCGGACTGGTTGCGCTGGATGCCCGGGTCGAGGGTCTTGGCGACGAAGATCGCGTGCCAGACGCAGAAGATCAGCACCGTCCACACCTTGCGGGAGTGGTCGGCCTCCTCCCGCTTGTGCTCCTCCAGCAGCCGCATCGCGTACGACAGGTCGATCAGCTCGCCCGCGCCGGAGTTGGACAGCACCCAGCGGGCCCACTCGTACATCTCGCCGCGCAGCCAGACCCGGGTGGGGGTCGGGAAGCCGAGCTTCTTGCGGTTGACGATGGCCGGCGGCACCACGCCCTGGAGGGCCTGGCGCATCGCGTACTTGGTGGCGTCGGAGCGCGGCGGCAGCTTGAGGTCGACCGGGATCCGCGACGCCACGTCGAAGACCTCCCGGTCCAGGAACGGCACCCGCACCTCCAGCGAGTGGGCCATCGAGATCCGGTCGGCCTTGACGAGGATGTCGCCGCGCAGCCAGGTGTAGAGGTCGACGTACTGCATCTTGGTCACGTCGTCGAGCTCGGTGCACTCGGCGTAGATGGGCGCGGTGACGTCGGTGTAGCGGACCGACGGGTCGTAGCGGCGCAGCAGGTGCTGCTTCTCCTCCTCGGTGAACATCCGGGCGTTGCCGTAGTAGCGCTGCTCGATCGGCGTGGTGCCGCGCTCCAGGAAGCTCTTGCCCTTGACGCCCTGCGGGATCGCCTTGGAGACGGCCCGCAGCCCCTTCTGCACCCCGCCGGGCAGCCCGTTGACCGAACTCAACGACAGCGGCTCGCGGTAGATGGTGTAGCCGCCGAAGAACTCGTCGGCGCCCTCGCCGGAGAGCACCACCGTGACGTGCTCGGCGGCCTTCTTGGCCACGAAGTAGAGAGGCACCAGCGCCGGGTCGGCCACCGGGTCGTCCAGGTGCCAGACGATCTTCGGCAGCGCCTCGATCATGTCCTGCGGCCCGATCTTCGTCGGGATGGTGGTCACGTCGAGGTGCCGGGCCGACTCCTGGGCGACGTCGATCTCCGAATAGCCCGGGACGTCGTAGCCGACGGTGAAGGTGAGGATGTTCGGGTTGAACTCGCGGGCCAGGGCCACCACGGCGGTCGAGTCGATGCCGCTGGAGAGGAACGAGCCGACCGGCACGTCGGAGCGCATGTGCATCCGGACGCTCTCCCGCAGCGTCTCCCGGATCTCGTGGTAGAGCCGCTGCTCGTCGTCGACCGGGGTGGGCCGGAACACCGGCCGGTACCATCGCCGCACGTCGATCCGCCCGCCCGGGGTCCAGGTGAGGTACTCGCCCGAGCCGATCCGGTTGATCCCCTTGTGCAGGGTGCCGGGCTCGGGCACGTACTGCAGCGTCAGGTAGTGGCTGAGGTTCGCCGTGTCGATGCCGGCGTCGCCCTGGTAGTTGGAGTGCGCGAAGGGCAGCAGCGCCTTCTTCTCGGAGGCGAGGTAGAGGCCGTCGGCGGTCTCCAGGTAGTGCATCGGCTTGATGCCGAAGTAGTCCCGGCCGCCGAACGCGCGCCGCTCCTGCCGGTCCCAGATGACGAAGGCGAACATGCCCCGCAGCCGGGTGAGCACCTGCTCGCCCCAGTAGTGGTAACCGGCGACGATCACCTCGCCGTCACCGGCGGTGGCGAACTGGGCGCCGAAGTTCCGGATCAGCTCCTCGCGCAGCTCGATGTAGTTGTAGATCTCGCCGTTGAACGTGAGCAGGTAGCGCCCGCCCGCGTAGGGCAACGGCTCGTGGCTGGAGGCCACGTCGATGATCGCCAGCCGCTTGTGCGCGAACACCCCGTCCGCGTACCGGCCGGAGGCGTCGCCGACCACCTCGACACCGGTCTCGTCCGGTCCGCGGTGGTGCAGGCATTCCAACGCCCCGGCGATGTTGTCGCGGTGGGCGGCGGCGTCGCCGCGCGCGCTGAAGAAGGCCAGGAGTCCGCACATGGTGGTCATCTTTCCACGCGTCCCGAGCGGGCGTCGCGGCACCGCAGGCTCTGTCGCGCTCCAGGCGGGCGGGTCGGCGGTGGTGGGGCAGGCCGGCGCACGGGCCGACCTGCGGCCTCGGCCGCCCGCGGGGCGTGGGGCGTACCGGGACGGCCGGGCCGGCACGGCGCGGGGTACCGTCAGGACCAGCAACGACGCGGAGGGAGCGGAGCATGACCGAGGAACGCACCGACAACAAGCCGGCGGACGGCACCGAGTCCCACGACCCGGAGTTCCCGGAGGCGTTCCTGACGTTCATGCGGCAGGGCTGGCGCGACACCACGCTGCCGATCGGCCCGCGGCCGGAGGTGCCGAACTACGCCAAGCGCCGCGCCGCGCTCTCGGCGGCCTTCCCCGGCGAGACCCTGGTCATCCCGACCGGCGGCGAGAAGGTACGCGCCAACGACACCGCCTACCCGTTCCGGCCGGGCAGCGACTTCGTCTACCTGACGGGCGACCACGATCCGGACAGCGTGCTCGTGCTGCGGCCGAACGGGTCCGGCCACGACGCGACGCTGTACATGCGCCCCCGGTCGTCCCGGCAGAACGACGAGTTCTTCCGCAGCCGGCACGGCGAGCTGTGGGTCGGCCGGCGGCACACGCTGACGGAGAAGTCGACCGAGCTGGGCCTGCCGACCGCCGACCTGACCGAGCTGGACGCGGCGCTGGCCGACCTGGCGCCGGGTCGTACCCGGGTGCTGCGCGGCTTCGACGCGCGGGTGGACGCGGCCGTGCGCCCGTACGACGGCCCCCGCGCGGAGGGTCAGCCGGCGCGCGACTGGGAGCTGGCGGTCACGATCGCGGAGCACAAGCTGGTCAAGGACGAGTGGGAGATCGCCCAGCTCCAGGACGCGATCGACGCCACTGTGCGGGGCTTCGAGGACGTGGCCCGGGTGCTGCCGGCGGACCGGGGCGTCTCCGAGCGCCTGTTGGAGGGGGTCTTCGCCCTGCGCGCCCGGCACGACGGCAACGACGTCGGCTACGGCTCGATCGTCGGCGCCGGGGAGCACGCGACGATCCTGCACTGGGTGCACAACAACGGCACCACCCGCCCGGGTGAGCTGCTGCTGATGGACATGGGCGTGGAGAACCGCAACCTCTACACGGCCGACGTGACGCGGGTGCTGCCGGTCAACGGCCGGTTCACCCCGCTGCAGCGCCAGGTCTACGACGTCGTGCACACCGCGCAGCAGGCCGGCATCGACGTGATCAAGCCGGGGGTGCGGTTCCGCGACGTGCACCTGACCTGCATGCGGGCCCTCACCGAGGGGCTGGCCGACCTGGGCCTGCTGCCGGTGAGCGTGGACGAGGCGATGGACGAGAAGTCGACGATCTACCGGCGCTGGACGCTGCACGGTTTCGGCCACATGCTCGGCATCGACGTGCACGACTGCTCCGACGCCCGCAAGGAGAAGTACCGGGACGGCGTCCTGGGCGAGGGCTACGTGCTCACCGTCGAGCCGGGGCTCTACTTCCAGCCGGAGGACGAACTGGTTCCCGAGGAGCTGCGCGGCATCGGCGTGCGGATCGAGGACGACATCCTGGTCACCGCCACCGGCGCGGTGAACCTCTCCGCCGGGCTGCCGCGCCGGGCCGACGAGGTGGAGACCTGGCTGGCCGAGCAGCGCGAGGCGGGGCCGCGCCTGCCGGGCTGATCCGAGCGTACGACCACACGACGGGCCCCGCCCGCCGGCACGCGACGTCCGACGTCGTGGTTCCGGAGGCGGGGCCCGTCGGTCTTTGCCCTGCTCAGAGCCCATGTCGCCCGGCCACCCGGTTGCCCCCGTTCCTGCCGGATCCACGGCGAATGTGGGCCTTTTTCGGATACGTCCCTGTCACGAGGATCCTTCTCATACGGTGGTCGTCGGAGGCTGCAGCCCCGTTTGCGGCTGGCCGCTCCGCCAGGGCAGCCCGGTCGTCCGGGACCGCTGTTTCGGCTGAACACCGGGAAGCACCACCACACAGAGAGGGCTCCTCCGCGCCGCCCGAGCGGTCCGGAGGAGCCCTCGGCATCCGCCCACGCCCTCCGTGACCGTTCCGCGCGGATCAAAGCGGTCTGCGTCGACTACGTACCGTAGCCAGGCGGTACACCTACCGGTGCCGCTGCGGCTGATCGACCCGCCCGGGCCGTCCGCACCGCGGACAAGGGACCCGTACCGAATGTGGGGTTCTTTCGGATATGCCTTCGAGGTGAGGAACATTCTCATACTGTCTGGTTCGGGAGCTACAACCGATTTGTAGCAGGGGACGCTCGCCTGTGGCGCCGCGACCCTGTCTGGTACGAGGAGAGGGCAGAGAGCTCCGATGTCCAACTACCTATCGAACAACGACTCCGAGCGGCCGGCGGCGCAGAAGCGTCGCCGCAAGCTCTGGCTCGCCAGCGGTGTGGCCGGGTTGACCGGCGTGGTCAGCATTGCCGCCGTGGGTGTGGCCACCGGCGCCGGCGCCGTCGGCGCGGACGCCCTGAACTGGTCCACCGCTCAGGTCTCCAAGGACGGCGACCAGGGCCGCGAGGGCGAGGAGCGCCGCGAGGGCAAGGAGGACCGGGACCGGCACGACAAGGACCGGGACCACAAGGACCGTGGGAAGGAGGTGCCCTGCGACTCCGACAAGCTGATCCAGGCGATCATTTCCGCCAACAACAACCACGGCGGCGAGTTCAATCTCGCCAAGAACTGCACCTACAAGCTGACCCGGTCGGACAAGCACGGCAACGGCCTGCCGGTGATCAAGGAGAAGATCACGCTCAAGGGTCACGACACCAAGATCGAACGGGACGCCACCGCCGAGCAGTTCCGGATCTTCAACGTCGGCAGCGGCGGCGACCTGACGCTCAAGGGCCTGACCATCAAGAACGGCCAGACCGTGGAGCGCAAGAAGGAGCCGGGGTTGACGCCGGAGGCGGTGTGGTCGCGCTACGCCAACTCCGTCGAGGCGACCGCCGCGGCCCAGGCCGGCAAGCCGTACCTCCAGCTGCTCCAGGCCGCGCCGAAGGGCGCAGCGGCGGCGAACGCCAACCCGGGGCCCGGCACCAACGCCGCCGCGGAGACGCACAAGAAGGATGGCACGCACGACGGGGCCGGCATCCTGGTGCGGCCCGGCGGCAAGGCCCACCTCGAGAAGACGCACGTCGTGGGCAACCAGTCGGGCGGCAACGGTGGCGGCATCGCCAACTACGGCAAGACCAGCCTGCGCCACACGACCGTCGAGGACAACACCGCCTTCTTCTTCGGCGGTGGCATCTTCAACGCCGGGCTGCTCAGGGTCGAAGAGTCCAAGGTGACGCACAACCAGGCCATCATCGGCGGCGGCGGCATCGCCAACGGCGCTCCGGGCCTGCTGCGGCGCCACGACATCGACGGCGGCACCGTCTGGGTCCACAAGAGCGAGATCAGCCGCAACGAGACGCTCGGCTTCGGCGGCGGCCTGCTCGACGTCGGGGGCGACACCAGCGTCAGCTACTCCAAGATCACCGACAACTTCGCCGGGGTCGCGGGGGGCGGTGTCGCGGCGGCTGAGAGCCGGGTCGACCTGGAGCACGTCCTGGTCGCCAAGAACACCACCGTCGGCGTGGGCGGGGGCCTCGCGTTCGCCTTCGGCACCCACGCCACGGTCGAGAAGAGCGAGATCAAGGAGAACGTCGCCGGGTTCTTCGGTGGCGGCCTGTTCAACCTGTTGAGCGAGGCCACGTTCCGCGACAGCGAGATCGTCGGGAACCGGGCCGTCGGGCCGATCGGCATCGGCGGTGGCATCTTCAACGTGCTCGGCAAGGTCAACCTGCACGACACCAAGGTGGCGAACAACTTCTCCACGCTGAAGCCGGGCGGGGTGTTCAACTTCCTCGGCAAGGTCAACGTGGACGACAAGTCCGCCATCACGGGCAACAAGCCGACGAACTGCAAGGGCAGCCCGTCGCCGGTGGAGAACTGCTTCGGCTGATCACCTTCCGGGTCACGTGCGGCCGGCGCCACCGGCACCGGCCGCACGGATCGGGCGAACAGGAACCGGCCCCCTCCCGCACCGCGGGAGGGGGCCGGTTCGCGTCGCGCGTCAGCTCTGCACGAACACCGCCACGCTGCGGGCCGGCACGGTGAACGTGCCGCTCGCCCGGTCGAACGAGGCCGTGCGGAGCGCCTCGTCCGCCGAGGTCCGCAGCACCGGGTGCAGCGCCACGTCCGCCCCACGCAGCCCGGTCAGCTGCTGCTTCGCCGTCTCGGGGGTGGCGTTGAAGACCACCGTGACCGACTTCCAGCGCCCGTCGAGGCCGCGGCCGTCCAGCGTCATCGTGAGCACACCGGGCGTCTCGGCCGTGCCGGAGAGCGGGAAGGCGACCCGCTTCTGCACCTGCTCCGCCGTGGTCAGGCCGAAGACCGGCGAGGAGGCGCGGATCTTCAGCAGCTCGGCGTACCGGGCGTCGGTCATGGTGATCGCCGCGCAGTCCGGGACCAGGGCCGGATCGGCCAGCAGCGGCTTGGCGTACGACCACTTGTCCTGGTTGTCCTGCGCGGGCGGCAGGCCGGCGCCGAACCCGTTGCCCTGGGCGCAGTCCCAGCGGATCTGGTTGAACCAGTCACCGGAGTTGTAGGAGTTGCGGTCCAGCGACTTCGAGCGCAGCCGCTCGGTGCCGGTGGTGACGAACCCGGTGCCCTGCCCCATCACCACGGTGCTCAGCGCCAGCACCTGCATCCGGGCCCGGTCCGCCGCCGGGGTGTCCTGCGGCAGCTTGTACGCCAGCGCGTCGTACAGGATCTCGTTGTCGTGCGCGTCGACGTAGGTGACCGCCTCCCCCGGCGCGGCGGTGTAACCGGCGGGCGAGCCGTTGTAGTTGACCTGGGCGCCGGTGACCTGCCGGCCGGCGGAGTCGGTGAACCGGTAGCCGCGCAGGTTGCCGGTGAGCCCCACCTTGATCAGGTCGTGCTGGTGCAGCAGGCGGGCCTTCTGCTCGGCCGCGGACCCGTTCACCGGATCACCGTTGGGGTCGGTGAACAGGCCGGAGGCGAAGCCCTGCACCCGCGGGTTGGCGTCGAACGGCCCGCCGCCGCGCACCGCGTCGCGGAGCCGGTCGTTGAAGGTGCCGATCCCGGTGCCGGCCATGTTGGCCTGGGTGGCCTGCTCGAACCGGGCGTCGCCGGCGACCTCGCCGAAGTCCCAGCCCTCGCCGTAGAGCAGGATCTTCTTCCCGTCCACGCCGTCGCGGGCCACGGTCAGCTCGTCGAGCGCCTCGCGCACGGCCAGGATGTTCGCCTTCGGGTGGTGGCCCATCAGGTCGAAGCGGAAGCCGTCCACCTTGTACGCCCTGGCCCAGGTGACCAGCGAGTCCACCACGAGCTTGCCCATCATGGCGTGCTCGGGCGCGGTGTTGGCGCAGCAGGTCGAGTTGGCGACGCTGCCGTCCTCCAGGAGCCGGTGGTAGTAGCCGGGCACGACCTGGTCCAGCACCGACTTCGGGTCGGCGCCCGCCGCCGAGGTGTGGTTGTAGACGACGTCCATCACCACGCGCAGCCCGGCGCCGTTGACCCCGGCCACCATCTGCCGGAACTCGGTGGTGCGCCTCGCCCCGGCCGGGTCGACGGCGTAGCCGCCCTCCGGCACGGTGTAGTGCAGCGGGTCGTACCCCCAGTTGTAGCCGTCGGTGTCGGCCACGGCCGCGACGCACTTCTGCTGTTCCTCGGAGTCCGGCGGCAGCGCGGCCAGGTCGCAGGCGGGCTGGCGCTGGTCGGCGCGGCGCTCGGGGATGGTCGCGAAGTCGAACGCGGGCAGCAGGTGCAGGTGCGTCACCCCGGCGTCGCCGAGCGCCTTGAGGTGCGTCATGCCGGCGGTACGCGGGTCGGTGAAGGCGAGGTAGGTGCCCCGCCGCTCGGCCGGCACGGTGGTGTCGGCGACGGAGAAGTCCCGTACGGACAGCTCGGAGATCTGCACCTTCGTCGACGGCACGGCCGCCGGCTTGCGCAGGGTCGCCCAGCCGGCCGGCGCGAGCGCCGGGTCGGCCAGGTCCACGATCTGGCTGTGCGTGGAGTTCGGCGCCAGCGCCAGCGAGTACGGGTCGGTCACCGCGGCGGTGGCCATCTGCTGCGTCGCGGGCTGCCACGCCTGCACCTGGTAGCGGTAGTACTTGCCATACCAGTCCCGGCCGCCGCGCACCGACCAGACGCCGGTGCGGTCGTCGCGGCGCATCGCCACCGCCTTCGGCTGCCCGGTCGGCGAGTCGAAGAGCTGGAGCGACACCTGCCGCGCCGTCGGCGCCCACACCGCGAGCGTCGGCACCCTGCCGGCGAAGGTCGGCCCGAGCTTCGCGTCGGTGGCCCTCGCGTAGACGTCGTCGAGCACGCCGGGGATCTGCACGCCGGTCGCGGCGAGCAGGGTGCCCTCCGCGTCCCGCTCGGTCACCAGGAGCTGCCCGCGCAGGGCCGCGGGGACCTTGGCCAGGTCCCGCCGGTCCAGGGTGAAGCTCCGGTACGCCCACAGGTGCGGGAAGGCCGCGCGCTGGGCCTCGGTGAGCCCGTTGCGCTGCGCCGCCAGCGGCAGCGTGGTGTACGTGCCGGCCAGCTCGCCGTCGGCGACGGTGACCCCGCCGGCCGGGGCGGTGACCAGGGCGTACGTCCTGCCGTCGGTGGGCCCGGTCTGCCAGGCGACGGTCGAGCGGTCGATCCAGTGCGCCTTCTGCTTGGTGATGTCGACGTCCCTGGCGGCGCCGGACGCGGTGGACGGCAGCAGCCGCCCGGGCGTGCCGGCGAGCAGCCACACCTCGCGGCCGGCGGTGGCGAAGTCGAGCCGCTGGTCCTCCGGCAGGTCCTTCTCGTCGCCCCTGTGAATGATGTAGCTCAGGCCGGTGGCCCCGGCTGCGAGGGGCACCCGGAACACCGCGCCGAAGGCGTCGACGCTGGTGGGTGCCATCGGCTTGGCCCAGTCGGTCGGGTTGGCGGCGCCGTCCCAGAGGTGCAGGCCCCAGCCGTCGTAGTTGCCGTCGGCGCGGCGGTAGTGGATGACGGCGGTGCCGTCCTCGACGGGCGGGTCGGGTTCGCCGGTGGCGGCCTGCCGGGTCGGGTAGATCGTCGGGTCGCCCTGCTTGAGCCAGATCTCGCCGGTCTGCGTCACGTCGATGGTGCGGTCCTGGCCGACGTCCTTGTCGCCGGACTTGTCGACCACCAGGAAGCCGACCGACTTCGCGCCCGGCTTCAGCTTCACCCAGGCGAACCGGCCGTAGGAGTCCTCGCCGGCGAACGGCTGTCCCTTGGGCCACTCCGTGGCGTACGCGGGGTCGATGTCGCCCCAGGCGTACAGGCCCCAGTCGTCGTAGCCGCCGGCCGGGCGCTGGTAGTGCACCACCGCCCAGTCCCGCGAGGCGGACTGGGCCGGGGTGCCGACGGTGGCCGTGGAGCGGGCCGCCGCGGTCCGCCCCTTGCCGTCGCGCACGACGGCCTTGTACTCGACGGCCGTGCCGCCGGCCAGCCCGGTCAGGTCGTGGTGGACGGTGTACGGGGCCCGGTCGGCGCTGCCGAGCAGGGTCCACTTCCCGCCGGCCACGCGGGCGGCGACGGTGACGGTGGCCAGCGGGTCGCCGGTGACCTGGGCGGTGACGGCGGCCTTCGCGGCGACGGGCTCGCCGGGCGCCGGGGCGGTGATCGTGATCTGCGGCGCGGCGTCGGGCAGCGCGATCGGCGCGCCGGCGCGGTGCACCACCGCCGACAGCGGCGGCACGGTCAGGGTGAGCTTGCCGTCGGCGGCGGCGACCGGGGCGGCCGAGGCGCCGTAGACGCCGGTGAAGGTGGCGCCGGCCGACCAGGTGTCCACGGTGACGGTCTGCGCGGTCGCGGCGTTGTTCACCGCGACGACGTACTCGGTGCGCTGCTTCGGGTCGATCCGGGAGAAGGCGAAGACGCCGGGGCCGTCGGCGGCGTACCGGGTCACCTGGACGCCGTCGCGCAGGGCCGGGTGCGCCTGGCGCAGCGCACCCAGCTCGGCGATGGCCCGGTAGAGCGGGTGCGTCGGGTCGAACTGGTCGACCGCGTGCGTCCGGTCGGTGCCGAGCAGGTCGTCGTCGAGGTAGTCCGGCGTGCGGGAGGCGAACATGTCCTGCCGGGCGTCCTTGTCGCCGCCGGGGCCGGTGAAGCCCTGTTCGTCGCCGGAGTAGACCACCGGCTGGCCGCGGGTGAGGAACATCAGCTCGTGGGCGAGCCGGTCGCGGCGCAGGTGGGTGGCCGGGTCGGTGCCGCCGCCCGCGATGAACGAGCCGATCCGGCCCATGTCGTGGTTGCCGAGGAAGGTGGTCAGCCGGCGCGCGTCGGTGTCGCGGGAGCGGTAGAGGTCGTCGCGGGCGTACACGTCGGCGAGCGCCTTGGCGGAGCCGTCGCCGGCGGTGTAGCCGCGCGCCGCGTCCTGGAAGGCGAAATCGAGGGTGGCCGGCAGGCCGCCGCGCCGCACGTACGTCGAGGTGATCTCCGGGTCGGCGCTGTAGACCTCGCCGAACATGAAGAAGTCCGGCTTGCCCGCGCGGTCCGCGGCGCGCTCGATGCCCTGGCTGAACTGCGGCCAGAAGTCGAGGTTGGCGTGCTTGACGGTGTCCAGCCGGAAGCCGTCGACGCCGGTGGACTCCACCCACTCGGAGTAGACCTTCGTGAGCCCGCGCACCACCTCGGGACGCTCGGTCCACAGGTCATCGAGACCGAAGAAGTCGCCGTACTCGCTGTTCTCCCCGGCGAAGGTGGAGTCGCCCCGGTTGTGGTACATCGTCGGGTCGTTCAGCCACGCCGGGACCTTGACCTTCGCGTCGGCCGGGGTGTCGAACGTCGGGGTGTACGGGAACGACGTGGTGTCGACCTTCGGGAAGTCCCGGCTGCCGTCGGCGTAGTTGCGATCCTCGAAGGCCCGCCCCTGCGCGTCGGTGTAGGGGGAGGTCGCCTTGTCCACGTAGGTGTACTTGTCCTCGGCGTACTTGATGACGTCGGCGGTGTGGTTGACGATGACGTCGAGGTAGACCTTGATCCCGCGCTGGTGGGCGAGCCTCACCAGCCGCTTCAGGTCGTCCTTCGTGCCGAAGTGCGGGTCGACCTGGGTGAAGTCGGTGATCCAGTAACCGTGGTAGCCGGCCGAGACGTCGGACCCGGTGCCCTGCACGGGACGGTTCTTGAAGATCGGGGCGAGCCAGATGGCCGTCGTGCCCAGCCCCTCGATGTAGTCGAGCCGGTCCATGACGCCCTTGAGGTCGCCGCCGTGGTAGAAGCCCTTGTCCTCGGGGTCCAGACCGGTGGAGAGCCGGTCCCCGGTCAGGCCGCCGGCGTCGTTGCGCCGGTCGCCGTTGGCGAACCGGTCCGGCAGGACGAAGTAGAACTGCTCGGCACGGGCCTGGTTGCCGCCGGCCTCCAGCAGCGCCTGGGCCGAGGGCTCGGCGCGCCACTGGGTGGCGCCGGCCGCGGCGAGGGGGCCGGTGCCGTCGGTGGCGTCCGCGGCGTCGGCGCCGAGCTGGTGTACGGCGACCGGGGTGCCCACGAGGGTGAGGGTGAGCAGGGAGACGAGGGCGAGCAGGGCCTTGCGCGGTATCGGCGGGGGTTTCATCGACGGCCTTCCTCTGGTCGCTGATTGGCCCGCACGCTAGCTCTTGCCGAAACATTCTGCAATACCTTGCAAACAGAGTCGCAACAAAGCAGTGGGCTTGCAAAAGCAGGGCCCGGCGCGAGCGCCGGGCCCTGCGAACGTGATGGCCTACAGCCCGCGGCAGGCGACGCCGTCGACGGTGCAGCTCTCCGGGCGGCTGTCCGCACGCTCGACGTAGAACCGCAGTGCCACCGACGCTCCCCCGGGCAGGTCCTGGCCGCTGCGGTAGGTGAAGCCGTCGTCGGTCCGGGTGGCCGTCCCCTGTGGCCCGTCCTCCAGCCACACGTTGGCCAGCCGCCCGCCCGGAAAGGCCAGCCGGGCCGTCCACGCCCGGCCTTCCGGGGAGGCGTTGCTGACCAGCACCTCCCCGACGAACCCGCCGCGGAACTCGTCCACCACCCGGTACCGCCCGCTCACCGGCGGTGCGGTCGGCGGCGGCAGCACCAGCACCGCGTCGTCGTCCCCGCCAGGGGTCGGGGACGGCGTGCGGCTGGACCGTGCCGGCGTGGGCCGGTCCGGAGTGGACCGGCTGGTGGCATGGGCGGACGGAGTGGGTGACGGCCGCCGCGACGGCGACGTGGCCGTGGCCGTTGCCGGGACGCTCGGCGAGGGTCGCGGATCGGGCAGGGCAAGGGTCGGCTCGGGCGGCTCGGGCTGCGCGTCGTACGCGGGGCCGCGCCCCCGGTAGGCGCCGAGCGCGACGACCAACAGCACCACCATCACCCCGACGCCGACGGACACGACGATCCAGGGCGAGGACGCGATGACGGCCGTGCCGTAGGACTTGCTCGATGCTCGGCGCATGCCGGACATGCCCTCCTCCAGCGGTGTCCGGGGAAGCGTAGCGGCCGGCGGCAAGAAGGTGGGGGCCGGAACGTGCCGGCGGACGGGACGGGTCAGGCGGTGCGCAGGACCGTGCAGATGACCGGACCGTCGTCGGTGGCGCGCAGCAGGTAGCGGTAGCGCTCGCCCGGGACCGCCCGGCCCTGGCTGTCCAGGAACTCCCACTCGACGGCCACCATCGTCAGCAGCGCCGACATCGGCTGCACGTCCTCGATGGCCGCGTGCGCGGCGACCAGCTCGCGTTCCTGGTAGTCGGGGGCGGCGCCCACGAAGGACAGTGCCACCGCCGCCGGGGAGGTGAACGAGAAGCTGTACGTGTCGGCGACCACCAGCCCCGGCAGGGCGTAACAGCCGGCGATGGCGGGCAGGTCGCCGCTGGTCAGCGCCACGCCGTACCGGTCGAAGAAGTCGGTCAGCGTGTCGAGATCGGTGGAAGCTCTCACGGGGACAGCAATTGCCTGTCGGCCACCGGGCCAAACCTCAGCGCGGCGGGATGCGTACCTCGATCTCGACGCCGAGCCGGGCGTCGCCGGCCAGGCCGAGGTCGTCGCCGCTCCAGAACCGGCCCGGGTCGTACCAGTTCGGACGCCGTCCGGCGGGGAGCAGCCCCATCGCCTCGTAGGTCACCGCGACGACCTCCGCGCAGTACGCCGTCTCCAGCGCGCGGTCGCGCACCGACGCCCCGGAGCGGTCCCGACCCCGCCCGGGCAGCGCCGGCATCCGCATCGTCGGCACCCGGCCACGCACCCAGCGCCAGGCGAGCTGGGCGGTGGACGGGAACGGCGTGCCGTCGAGC
Organism: Micromonospora sp. NPDC000121; assembly: GCF_042899165.1. Classification (NCBI taxonomy): domain Bacteria; kingdom Bacillati; phylum Actinomycetota; class Actinomycetes; order Micromonosporales; family Micromonosporaceae; genus Micromonospora; species Micromonospora sp. NPDC000121. Next base: position 789,209 of record NZ_JBIAZP010000002.1, on the reverse strand, counting down.
CGGGCGACGGTGCGCAGCACCGCGTTCTCCATCTCCGCGTCGGCCGGCGGGTCGAGCTGGCGCAGCCAGGCGCGCTGGCCGTACCGGTTGGCCCAGACGCAGACCGCGTCCCGCAGGTCGTGCAGCTGCACGCCGCGCTGGTGGGTGCCGGACCACATGTCGGGCAGCGACCTGCCCAGCTCCGCGTGCCACATCAGGGGCGGCATGTCGTCCAGCACCACCGCCATGCCGACGTGGTTGACCGGGCTGTTGGTGGTCAACTGGATGGCCCGGTCCGGCACGCTTCGGCCCCGGAACACCCACACGTCGCCGGTGCGGGTCAGCTCCACTGCCTCGTCCAGGCTGATGCTCATGGGGGTCTACCCTAGGCCGATGCGGCAACGGATGCGGTGGTGGAAGGTGCTCGGGCTCGCGGGTCTCGCCGGCGTCGCGGCGTCCGGCGTGGTGATCGCGCGGGCGGAACGGCGACGCCGGGCGTACACCCCGGAGGAGATCCGGGCCCGGCTGCGCGACCGGCACGCGGCGGCGACGGCGCCCACCGACGACGCGCGCTGACGCCAGCGCGGTCAGTCCTCGTCGTGGTGGTTGCGATCCCAGCGACCGCCGACCGGCCGGCCGTTGTTGCGGATGCGGTTGTTCACCACCATCGCGTCGGTCATCGGCCAGTCGATCCGACGGCTACGGGCGGAAACGCGTCACCGGTTCACCCGTTCGTCGGGCGAGGAGGGCCCGGCTCCGCGCCACCACCGGCCGTCACGCCGCTGCGGCGCACCGCCTCCGCCACCGCCTCCGGGGTACGACCCACGAGCGCGCTCCCGTCGTCGAGCAGCAGCAGGGGCCGCTGGATCAGCTCCGGGGCGGCGACCATCGCGTCGATCCAGCGCGACTCGGATGCCTCGTCCCGCGGCCAGTCGGCCATGCCCAGGGCGACCGCGGCGGGCTCCTGCGTCCGGCAGACGTCCCAGGGGCGCGCGCCGAGCCTGCGCAGCACCTCGGTCAGCTCCGCCGCGCTCGGCGGCCGGTCCAGGTACGGGCGCACCCCGTACCCCACACCGGCCTCGTCCAGCGCGGACCGGGCGGCGGCGCACTTCGAGCAGGACGGGTTGTTCCAGATCTCCATGCCGTCATGGTCGCAGCCGTCCCGTTTCCGGCCCGCGGCGGCCAGGTGGGGGGCGCGTCCGGCCGCCCGCGTGCGTATGTGCCACACCCCGTTCGACCTGCGCCTCGGCTCGGTCAATGAGCCACATCTGGTCCCCTGTCGAGCTGATGTCGTAAACGAATCACGGCAACATCGACCCTCGGGCCGGCCGGCGCGTCTCCGGAGTCCCGGCATCACCGCGGGTCTGGACAGTCGGACGATGTCGCGAACGACTCAGCTCGACAGCGGCAACGTGGATCGTCTCCCGGCCCGCACCCGCACCCCGGTCAGGCCCGGACGGCCGCACGATGTCGCAAACGATCCGGATGATGTCGCAAACGATTCAGCTCGACAGGGCGCCCGGATGATTCCCCGACCCCCGGCCGCTGGATACGTGGTGCTGGACAGCAGGTGAGGGCATCTATGGGGCGGGTGTCCGGTTCGTCGGGTGTGCATGCCCTGACCTGAGGTTCGTGTCCGATTTATGGTTAATTGCGGTGGCGGGGGTCACCGCCCGGCGGGCATGGGCCGGGGGCACGGGGCGTTGTATACGTCGTGAGCGCGTGACCCCCGGGCCGTCTCGACAGCTCGGGACGACGGTCGGAATGCCGGCCGGGCCCCGCGTCGTTACATCCCCCCGGGACGCGCCCCCAAGCGCGGGCGCACCCCTTCTGGTCTTCGACCTTTCCTTATCCGTGGCCACCCACCCCCCTTTTTCGGTGTGCCGCGTACCCCCGATCGAGAGGTGCATACGATCATGCGTACCGATCTGATCCGTAAGACCGCCCTGACCGCTGCCGGCCTCGCCTTCACCGGCGGCGCCATCGCCGGCCCCGTCACCGCCACGTACGCGGCCCCCGTCGACAGCAAGCCCGCCACCGTCACCCAGGACCGTGACCGTAAGGGCGGACAGAAGGAACTCGACGTCGCCTACGAGGCCCAGCCGAACTTCTACTACTGCGGCCCCGCCGCCACCCGCAACGCCCTGAGCGTGCAGGGCAAGGACATCAACGTCGACGCCATGGCCAAGCAGATGGGCACCACCGAGGCCGGCACCGACTCCATCAACGACATCACCCCCGTCCTGAACAAGGAAACCGGCAAGAACGCCTACCACAGCGTCGAGATCAGCCAGGCCAGGGCCGACGACAAGCAGACCACCAAGCTGCGCACCGACGTCGTCAAGGCCGTCGACGACGGCCGCGCCCCGGTGGCCAACATCGCCGGCACCGCCACCGACACCGACGGCGGCGTCCACTCCTTCGAGGGCGGGCACTACATCAGCGTCGTCGGCTACCGCGACAACGGCGAGACGGTGAAGATCGCCGACTCCGCCGACCCGGCCCAGGCCTCCTACTGGATCACCACCGAGGCCCTCGCCGACTGGATCGCCACCCGCGGCTACGCCGCCTGATCCAGGCAACACACAACCGAACACCAACGACAAGGGCCGGCCCCCAAACGGGGGCCGGCCCTGTCGTCATGCCCGCAGCCGCACGCGACGCAGCGTCCCAGGCGGCCGGCTCGCCGGGCAGGCCAGGCCCGCGCCGAGTTCAGTCGAGCGGGGCGAGGAACTCCAGGCGGTTGCCGTGCACGTCGTGGGAGTGGAACCGGCGCATCCCGGGCAGCTCGTCGTCGCCCCAGGTGATCGGGTAGCCGGCGGCGGCCAGCCGGTCGGCGAGCGCGTCGAGGTCGGGCCGGAGCAGGCCGGGATGGGCCTTGCGGGCGGGGCGGAAGTCGCCCTCGACACCCAGGTGCAGTTCGGCGCCGTGCCCGGTGAACCAGCAGCCACCACGGGCCGCCAGCGCCGGGGGCTTGGGCCGCTCCGTCATGCCGAGCACCCCCACGTAGAAGGCGCGGGACGCGTCCTCGGAGCCGCGTGGGCAGGCGAGCTGGACGTGATGGATCATGGTGGTACCTCCTCGTCCCGAACGATGGCACGAGGTTGCGGAGTTAGCAAGACGGACGTACGGTTTTGTTGACGACGAGAATCGGCGGTAAGTGTCCCCTAACCACGGCGGCACCCCGACCGGTGCGACAGACTGCTCAGGACTACTCACGGTCGCTGGTGTGAAGGAGTACGACGTGGCGAGCCTCGACACCTTCGGTGCGAAGACCCAGCTACGCGTCGGAGACGCGAGCTACGAGATTTTCAAGATCAGCAAGGTGGAGGGCCACGAGCGGCTCCCCTACAGCCTGAAGATCCTCCTGGAGAACCTGCTCCGGACCGAGGACGGCGCGAACATCACCGCCGACCACATCCGGCAGCTCGGCGGCTGGGACCCCACCGCCGACCCGAGCGTGGAGATCCAGTTCACCCCGGCGCGGGTGCTCATGCAGGACTTCACCGGCGTGCCCTGCGTGGTCGACCTGGCCACCATGCGCGAGGCCGTCCGCGACCTCGGCGGCGACGCCACCAAGGTCAACCCGCTCGCCCCGGCCGAGCTGGTCATCGACCACTCGGTCATCGCCGACCTGTTCGGCCGCGAGGACGCCTTCCAGCGCAACGTCGAGCTGGAGTACGAGCGCAACAAGGAGCGCTACCAGTTCCTGCGCTGGGGCCAGACCGCGTTCAACGAGTTCAAGGTCGTCCCGCCGGGCACCGGCATCGTGCACCAGGTCAACATCGAGTACCTGGCCCGTACGATCATGGAGCGCAACGGCCAGGCGTACCCGGACACCGTGGTCGGCACCGACTCGCACACCACGATGGTCAACGGCCTGGGCGTGCTCGGCTGGGGCGTCGGCGGCATCGAGGCCGAGGCCGCCATGCTCGGCCAGCCGGTCAGCATGCTGATCCCGCGCGTGGTGGGCTTCAAGCTCTCCGGCGAGATGCCGGCCGGCACCACCGCCACCGACCTGGTGCTCACCATCACCGAGATGCTGCGCAAGCACGGCGTGGTGGGCAAGTTCGTCGAGTTCTACGGCCCGGGCGTGAGCGCCGTGCCGCTGGCCAACCGGGCCACCATCGGCAACATGTCGCCGGAGTACGGCTCCACCGTGGCGATCTTCCCGATCGACGGCGAGACCGTCCGCTACCTGGAGCTGACCGGCCGCGACCCGCAGCAGGTCGCGCTGGTCGAGGCGTACGCCAAGGAGCAGGGCCTCTGGCACGACCCGGACGCCGAGCCGGAGTACTCGGAGCGCCTGGAGCTCGACCTGAGCACCATCGAGCCGTCCCTGGCCGGTCCGAAGCGCCCGCAGGACCGGGTGCCGCTGGGCAGCGCCAAGACGCTGTTCCGCTCGGCGCTGACCGACTACGTGGCCGCCGACGAGACCGGCGGCGACCGGAGCCGCGCCGCCGGCGTACCGCAGCAGGAGAAGCCGTTCGGGGTCGTGGGCCACGCCGACGAGGCGAGCGCCGAGTCCTTCCCGGCCAGCGACTCCCCCGCCAACGGGGTCAGCGACCCGGCCGACGCCCCGCGCGACCTGGAGACGGCCGCGGTCGGCGCGGGCGGGCGTGCCAGCAACCCGATCCGGGTCACGGGCGCCGACGGCACCGAGTTCGAGCTGGACCACGGCGCCGTGGTGATCGCCGCGATCACCTCCTGCACCAACACCTCCAACCCGCAGGTCATGATCGGTGCGGCGCTGCTGGCCCGCAACGCGGTGGAGAAGGGCCTGACCCGCAAGCCGTGGGTGAAGACCACCCTGGCCCCGGGCTCCAAGGTCGTCATGGACTACTACGAGCGGGCCGGCCTCACGCCCTACCTGGAGAAGCTCGGCTTCCACCTGGTCGGCTACGGCTGCACCACCTGCATCGGCAACTCCGGCCCGCTGCCGGAGGAGATCTCCGCCGCCGTCAACGAGGCCGACCTGGCCGTCGTCTCGGTGCTGTCCGGCAACCGGAACTTCGAGGGCCGGATCAACCCGGACGTGAAGATGAACTACCTGGCGTCCCCGCCGCTGGTGGTCGCGTACGCGCTGGCCGGCACGATGGACATCGACCTGGCCAACGAGCCGATCGGCGAGGACAGCCAGGGCAACCCGGTGTTCCTGCGCGACATCTGGCCGAACACCGCCGAGATCCAGGACGTCATCGCCTCGGCGATCGGCGCCACCGGCTTCAGCGCGGCGTACGCGGACGTGTTCGCCGGCGACGAGCGCTGGCAGTCGCTGCCCACCCCGACCGGCGACACCTTCGCCTGGGCGGGTGAGTCCACCTACGTCCGCAAGCCCCCGTACTTCGAGGGCATGGAGCGGGAGCCGAAGGCGGTCGTCGACATCACCGGCGCCCGGGTGCTGGCCAAGCTGGGCGACTCGGTGACCACCGACCACATCTCCCCGGCCGGTTCCATCAAGGCCGACTCCCCCGCCGGCAAGTACCTCGCCGAGCACGGCGTGCCGCGGCACGAGTTCAACTCGTACGGCTCCCGCCGGGGCAACCACGAGGTGATGATCCGGGGCACCTTCGCCAACATCCGGCTGCGCAACCAGCTGGTCCCCGGTGTCGAGGGCGGCTTCACGGTCAACCACCTGACCGGCGAGCAGACCTCGATCTACGACGCCTCGGTGGCCTACCAGGAGGCGGGCGTCCCGCTGGTCGTCCTGGCCGGCAAGGAGTACGGCTCCGGCTCGTCGCGGGACTGGGCGGCCAAGGGCACGATGCTGCTCGGCGTCAAGGCGGTCATCGCCGAGTCGTACGAGCGGATCCACCGCTCCAACCTCATCGGCATGGGCGTGCTCCCGCTGCAGTTCCCGGCCGGCGAGACCGCCGAGTCGCTGGGCCTGACCGGCACGGAGACGTTCACCATCACCGGGGTGACCGCGCTGAACGACGGGACGACCCCGCGCACGGTCAAGGTCGGCACCGACACCGGCGTCGAGTTCGACGCGGTGGTCCGGATCGACACCCCGGGTGAGGCGGACTACTACCGGCACGGCGGCATCCTGCAGTACGTGCTGCGCCGCATGATCGCCGGCTGACGCATCGAAAAGGGCCCCTCCCGCGCTCCGCGCGGGAGGGGCCCTTTCGCGTACCGGCTCGGCGCGGCCCCGGGCGAGGCGGCGCCGCGGCTCACCTGCCCGCGCGCCGACCCCGCGATGCGGTCACTCGGCCCGGCGGCGGGCGTCCCGGGTCTTCATGGCGTGCTCCAGCAGCGTGATGAGCACCTCCTTGCTCGACTCGCGCTTCCGGGCGTCGCAGAGCAGCACCGGCACCCCGGGGTCGAGGTTCAGCGCCGACTGCACCTCGTCCAGGCGGTACTGCCGGGCGCCCTCGAAGCAGTTCACCGCCACCACGAACGGCGTGCCGCGCCCCTCGAAGTAGTCGATGGAGGGGAAGCAGTCCGCCAGCCGCCGGGTGTCCGCGAGCACCACCGCGCCGATCGCGCCGAGCGCCAGCTCGTCCCAGACGAACCAGAAGCGGTCCTGTCCGGGGGTGCCGAAGAGGTAGAGCACCAGGTCGTCGCTGATGGTGATGCGACCGAAGTCCATCGCCACCGTGGTGGTCGTCTTGCTCTCCACCCCGGAGAGGTCGTCGATGCCGACCCCGGTCTCGGTCAGCACCTCCTCCGTGCGCAGCGGGCGCGTCTCGCTGACCGCGCCGACCATGGTGGTCTTGCCCACCCCGAAACCACCCGCGACAAGGATCTTGATCGCGGTGGGCAGTGGCGGCGCTCCCGCCGGCCGCTCAGAGTGCCCGTAGTCCATTGATTACCGCCTCGAAAACGCTGTTGTCGGGAAGGCCGGCCGTGGTGCGCGGCTCGCGCACCTGCACCAGGCTGCGGGCCACCAGGTCGCCGAGCAGGACCCGGATGGTGCCCACCGGCAGGTCCATGTGGGCGGCGATCTCGGCGACGGACTGGATCCGCTGGCAGAGCCCGACGATCGCCAGGTGCTCCGGACCCAGTCCGACCTCCGGGGTCACGTCCGCGCGGGTCGCCGTCACCAGCGAGATCAGGTCGAACGTGCCGGTGACCGGCCGGGCCCGGCCACGGGTCACCGCGTAGGGGCGCACCACCGGGCCGGCGTGGTCGTCGACCCACTGGTGCTCGGCGGACTCCCCCTGCACCGTCATCGCGGTTACTTCTCGTCGGCCGGTTGCTCGGTCCGCGACGGCGACGCGACGTACTTGCCGACACGGGTAACCAGCATCGCCATCTCGTAGGCGATCAGGCCGACGTCGGCGTCCTCGCTGGCGAGGACGGCCAGGCAGGCGTTGCGTCCGGCCGCCGTGACGAACAGGAACGACGACTGCATCTCGATGATGGTCTGCTGCACCTGCCCGCCGCCGAAGCGCTTGCCCGCGCCCCGGGCCAGGCTCTGGATGCCGGCCGCCATCGCGGCCAGGTGCTCTCCGTCGTCCCGGCTGAGCCCTCGCGAGGCGGCCATCAACAGGCCGTCCGTCGAGAGCGCGACCGCGTGGTCGGCCTGCTTCACCCGGCCGACCAGATCATCCAGCAACCACGTCAGGTCGGCACTCGAAGCCGTCTTCTGCGCCACTCGTCGTCCTCTTCTCCCCCGGCTGTTGTCGCCGTGCTCGTGTGGGCTGACCGCCACGCCGCGGGGTCACCCCGCAGTGCGGGCGGCGCCGGTCAGGTCGCCTGCTGATCGCCGACGTCGGGTCCCTCGCCGGCCCCGGCTTCCTCGCCTGTCTCGGGCCGGCCGCCGCCGGCCCCGCCGAGCAGCCGGGCGGCGTCCGTACGGCCGCGCCGGGTGCCGCTCTGGTAGGAACTCATCATCCGGCGCACCTGCTCCGGCGGGCGTACCGTGTCCTCGTCGTCGTCCCCGGCGGCGGGCTCGTCGCGCAGTTCCGGCGCGAGGCTGGCCTGCCGGACCCGGACCGGCAGCCCGGACTCGGTACGCACCTGCTCGGGGCAGGGCACCCGCGCGGGGCCGGCGGCCGCCGTGCTCCCGGCGCGCGCCTCCGCCGCTTCGGCCGTCGAGACGGTCTCGGCGGGGGTGGCGGCCTCCGCCGGCGCCGGCGTCTGCGGGGCGGCCACGGCCGGCCGGGCGGCGGTCACCGGCAGGCCGGTCGGGAAGGTCGGGCCGTCCAGGGCCGACAGCATCGACGCGCCCCGGGCCCGGGTGGGCAGCCGCTCCTCCGTCGGGGCGGTGGTCGACAGGCTCCGGCCACGCGCCCGGGTGGGCAGGGTGTCCCCGGCGGAGTGTCCGGCGGCGGCCCCGGCGTCGGGGGCCGGCCGCGGCCGCGGCGGGGCCGACGGCTCGGCAACCGCCGCCGGCACCGTGGCGGGCTGCTCGGTGGCGGGAGCGGACACGCCCGTCACCGGCGCGGCGGCCGGCGCCCCGGCCGGGAAGCCGCCGGAGGCGCTCGGGTCGGCGTCGTCGGCGGTGACCAGATCGGCCGGGATCAGCACGACCGCGGTGGTGCCGCCGTACGCCGACTCCTTGAGCTGCACGCGCACGCCGTGCCGCTCGGTCAGCCGGCTCACCACGTAGAGCCCCAGGCGGGAGGCGTTGGCCAGGTTCAGCTCGGACTGGTCGACGATCCGGTGGTTCGCGGCGGCCAGGTCCTCCTCGCTCATGCCCAGACCGCGGTCCTCGATCTCGATGGCGAAGCCGTTGGCCACCATCTGCCCGCGCACCTCGACCGTGGTGTGCGGCGGGGAGAACGACAGCCCGTTCTCGATCAGCTCGGCGAGCAGGTGGATGACGTCACCGACCGCCCGCCCGGTCAGCGAGACCGGGCCGAGGGGCAGCACGTTGACCCGGGTGTAGTCCTCGACCTCGGCGACCGCGCCCCGGACCACGTCGACCATCGGCACGTTGCGCCGCCACGCCCGGCCCGGGGTGGAGCCGGAGAGCAGGATCAGGTTCTCCGCGTTACGCCGCATCCGGGTGGCCAGGTGGTCGACCCGGAACAGGTCCTCCAGCTCCTCGGCGTCGTGCTCGCGACGCTCCATCGCGTCGAGCAGGGTGAGCTGGCGGTGCACCAGCGCCTGGGTGCGCCGGGCCAGGCTGAGGAAGACGTCCCGGACGTTGCGGCGCAGCTCGGCCTGCTCGACGGCGGTGCGGATGGCGGTCTCCTGCACGGCGTTGAACGCCTTGCCCACCTGGCCGATCTCGTCGTCGCCGAACTCCAGCGGGGGCGCCTCCTTGGCGACGTCGACCTCCTCGCCGTGGCCGAGCCGCTCGACCACGCCGGGCAGCCGCTCGTTGGCGAGCCCGAACGCCGCCTCACGCAGCCGCTCCAGCTGCCGCACCAGGGCCCGGGCGGTGGTGACCGACATGACGATGGAGGCGATGACGGCGAGCAGGCCCAGGCCGGCGGCCAGCACCAGCCGGAGGATGACGCCGGCGGCGATCGGCGTGGACCGGTCCACGAGCGCGTCACCGGCCTCGATGATGAACCGCTGCTGCTCCTCGGCCACGACGTCCGCCGCCGCGCGCCACTGGGCCGCCGTGACAGTCGGCGGACCCGACGTCCGTCCCGCGAGGACCACCCGGTCCTCCAGGGCGCGGAACGACGTGTACGCCTCGCCGCCGAGCAGCGCCTCGTACCGTGCCCGGTCGGCGTCGGCCAGGTCGGCCCGGGTCTGGCTGTCGAGGAAGCGCTGGGCGCCGACGGTGCGGGCGAAGGCGGCGGACTCCTCCGGAGTCATCCGGCCGGCGGCGAGCGCCCCGGTGACCAGCGCGTCCTCCTGGGACATGAGTTCCCGGACCCGGACGATCTGGATCAGCGCCCCGGTCTCCTTCGCGAACTGCTCGTCGTCCAGGTTGCCCAACGACCCGTACACCTGCAGCGTCGAGTCGATGAGCCTGGTGTACGCCTCGGCGGCGGCCGCCCGGTCCACCTGGCGGGTGCGGATCGACTCGCGCACGCTGCCCAACTGGTCCAACTCGGCGACGACCGCGTCGATCTGCCGCCTGGTGTCGTCGCTCGCCGCCAGGTCGACGCGCCAGCCGCGGACGGACTCCCGGAAGTCGTCAGCGACGGCCTGGGTCCGCTGCCACTGTGCCTCGAGCTGGGTCCGCTCGGCCTCGCCCGCCCCGCCGAGGAACGCCGAGGAGGCCCGGCGCTCCGCCTGCAACTCCAGCACGAGCGGCTCACTCGGCTGGGCGACCCGGCTGTCGAGCGTCTGCACCCAGATGAGGTTGACGCCCTCCCGCAGCGTCACCCAGGCGGCGAAAGCCCACAGCGCAACGAGCGAGGCCAACATAGCCACGACTTTCCGGCGCAGATTCGAGCTGCGGGATTCCATGTGAAACCATCCCTGGCGGGGAGCCTGATTCGTCCGATCGGCGGTAGCGCATGTCGCTTCGACCGACCCGGCGCACGGTAGCAGTGTCACGACGATCGCTCAAGCGTTGCTGATCATGACGCTGCGCAGTGTACCGTGGCCCACTGCGACGGTCAGCATCCTATATGGACGTCCGGCCGTGCCAGGTGTCGCGCCGCCAGCACGGCGGCCCGCACGATCAGCACCGGATGGTAGAGATCCTTGTCGTGCCACAGTGGAGCGGCGTGCCCGGTGACGTCGTCGTGGTCGTCGAGGAAGGCCAGCGCACGCCGCACGGCGGCGCCGACACCCGGCCGCGGCGGCCGGCCGGTGCCGAGCAGCACCTGCACCGCGTACGCGGTCTCTTCCGGGGTGCCGTCCCACAGCCCCCACGAGCCGTCGGCCCGCTGGGTGTCCCGCACCCAGTCGACCGCCCGGTCGAGCGCCGCGGCGGCGGCCCCGGGCGCGTACCCGGCCAGGGCGGCGGCGACCGCCGACGTGGCGTAGTACGGCGAGGCGTGCCAGCGGTCCGTCCACCGGCCGTCGGGGAGCTGGCTGTCGATCAGCCAGCCGGCCACCCGGCGCGCCACGTCGGCGTGCGGTCGCCCCGGTTGGTGGCGGGCGTGCCAGCCCAGCGCCTCCAGCACGTGCGCGTTCGTCGTGACCGACGCGCCGTCCTCGCCCCGCCAGGTGCAGAAGTGCGCCCCGGTGTCGTACGCCAACAGGCTGTCGGGGGCGACCGGGCGGCCGAGGCGGGCCAGCGCGAAGAGGGTGGCGGCGGTGGTGTCGGCGTCCGTCGGGAGCCCCGGCGAGGTCGCCGCTCCGCCCGGGCCGACCACGGCGGCCAGGTCTGCGACCATCGGGCCGGGGACGTCCAGGGCCGCGCCAACCCGGGCGAGGCTGCTGAGCACCCACGCCCGCTCGAACACGGCGATGGGCGTCGTGCACGGGACGGGGCCGCCCCCCGGCCCGACGGCGTTCGTCAGGTAGCCCAGCGCCGCCCGGTCCGCCCCGGGGCGGGAGGGGTCGCCCAGCCAGGCGGCGGTGGCGGCGGGCGAGGCGCCCACGGCGCCCAGGATCGGCCGGACGGGCAGGTTCACCCGCGTCCGCTCGTCCAGCACCTCGAAGGCGTGCAGGAGCTTCTCCGGCACAGGCCGGCCGGCGGCGAGCAGCCGGCCGACCGCCTCGGACCGGTGCCGCGTCATGCCGTGCGGCATCGGCAGCGGCGACGCGTGCGCCCACCGCGACGGCTCGGCGCCGCCGGTCGGGCGCAGCAGCGCGTCGATCCGGTCGAGCAGGGCGGGCACGATCAGGTCCACGCCCGGCATGTCCGGCACCGGCTCGTCGGCGGCCAGCAGCCGCCGCAGCGCCCCGACGCCGCGGTCCAGCACGGACGGCGGCAGGTGCTCCGCCTCGCCCCGCTCGGCGCGCCCCACGCCGGGCAGGGACCTCAGCAGCGCCTCCACCGCGCTCAGGGTCGGCACCAGGCCGTACGCGCCGGGCGCCCCCCACGCGCCGTCGGCCCGCTGGGCGGCCACCAGGTAGCGCAGGCGCCCGGCGTGCCCCGGCAGCCAGGGCGCGTCGCTGACCAGCCGCGCCGTCTCGTACACCGAGGGCGAGACCGTGCCGGCGGGGTTGGCGGCCATCGCCGCGACGAGCGCCTGGCCGGCGGCGGCGAGCCCCGGCCCGCCGACCCCCGCCACGGCGACCGGGGCCGCCGTCACGACATGCCCCAGAAGTCGGCCAGCCGGTAGAAGCCGCTGCTGAAGCCGACCTGCCGGGCCAGGTAGTCCGCCTGCCTGGGGCAGGTCGACCGGAGCGGGGCGAGCATCCGCCGGCAGTTGTCCACCAGGGCGGCGAGCCGCTGCTCCACCTCGGCGCGGTCGTCGACCAGCAGGAGGGCGTTGAGGTCGCCCCAGCGCAGGTCCCGCTCGTACGTGCCGAGGTCGTTGGCGAGGCGCAGGGCGCGCTGCACCTCGTCGCTGACCACGACCAGGTCTTCGAGCCGGGCGAGCGTGGCCTCGTCCCCGGTGTGGATCCAGTGCGCGACGTTGACGATCGTGCAGGCGAGGTTGTCGGCGTTGGCGAGGTACGCGTCGAGGCTCGGCAGGGCCGCCCGGTCGCCAGAGCGCCAGGCTGCCCTCCACTCCCACTCCCGGGCCATCGCCCCCACCGTCGAGCCCAGGCGGTCCCGCCACAGCGGACGGTGCGCGGCGAAGGCCGGTGTCGTCGCGAGTTCGTCCTGGAGCGCGGCCAGGTAGGCACCGAGGTGGTCGTCGGCGACGGGCGGCTCGCCGGCGGCCACCGAGACGCAGCGGCCGACGAGCCGGTCGACCTCGTCCCGGGACTGCGCCCGGTGGTCGATCAGCCAGTCGAGGGCGAAGCCCCACAGCACGGTCCGGTTGGCGACCCGCAGCTGCTGCGGCGTGCACCACGGGGCACCGAACGCGATGGCCAGCGAGATGTTGGCGAACAGCATGGCGTCGAACGGCTCGGCGGGGAACAGCTCGGGGTGCGCGGCAGCCAACGCCTGGAGGTCGCGTTGCCCGCGGACGGCCATGCCGCAGATCCGCCCCTGTTCCCGCGCGTCGCGCAGCTCGTCCCGCCCGCCGCCTGCCGGCTCCGGTCCGGTCCGGGTGCCGTCGTGCGCGGTCGTCAGCGCGGGGCTCATGCCGGCCTCTGCTCGCGAACCGGGGTCAGCGCCATGACCACCGGCCTGCCGGGACGCAGGGCCGCCGCCAGCTGCTTGGGCGGCATCCCGGGCTCGCGCAGCCGGAAGCGGTAGCGGCTGAGGATCGTGGCCACCACGAGCGGAGCCTCCAGGTTGAACAGGTGATTGCCGAGGCACTGGTGCGGGCCACCGCCGAACGGGAAGTACGCGTACCGGTGGCTGCGGCGCGGCTGGTCGGCGCGGAACCGGTCGGGGTCGAAGGTGTCCGGGCGGTCCCAGTACCGGGCCAGCCGCTGGGTGATGTAGGAGCTGACGACGACGATGCTGCCGGCGGGGATGCGGGTGCCGCCGACGACGTCGTCCGCCGACGCCGCGCGCGGCAGCAGCCAGCCCGCGGGATACATCCGCAGCAGCTCGTCCACGACCGACCGGGTGTACGTGAGGGCGGCCAGCTGCTCCCGGCTGATCACCCGGTCGGTGCCCACCACCTCGTCCAGCTCCGCGTAGAGCCGTTCGGCGATCGCGGGGTGGGCGTCCAGGATCGGCCACAGCCAGGTCAGCACGGCGTAGGTGGTCTCGGTCGCGGTGGCGAACGAGGCCACCACGTCGTCGCGGACCCGCCGTTCGTCGAGCGGGCGGCCGTCGGCGTCCCGCGCGCGGGTCAGGGCGGCGAGCAGGTCGTCGCTGTCCCGCGGGTGGGCGAGCTCGGCCCGCACCAGCGGCAGCATGATGTCGTCGACGACACCGGTCGCGCGGCGCAGGGCGCGGTCCCCCGGCACCGGCACGGCGTCGGGCACGAAGGGCAGGAGCAGCCGTGCCCCCAGCGCGGTCACGATGGTGTCCTGGGCGGCGACGATCCGCAGCTGGTCGGCGAGGCTGACCCGGTCGGCGAAGAAGACGCTGCTGATCGCCTGGCAGATGATCCGGCCCAGCTCCGCGCCGGCGTCCAGCCACCGGCCGGTGCGGGCCGGCTCCTCGAGCCCGTCCACCGCCTCGCTGACCGCGCGGCTCATGGTGTCCACGAGGGAGTCGATGCGCTTGGCCGTGAAGTGCGGCTGCATCCGCCCGCGACTGGCCTGCCACTCGGGGCCGTCGGACATGATGCCCTCGCCGGTGAACCGCCGCACCGGCCGCCAGAGCATGCTCCGCCCGCCGCGGGTGTAGTTGGCCGCGTTGTCCCGCAGGATGTGCTGCACGTGGGCCGGCTCGGTCACCAGGTACGGGCGGATGGTCCCGACGTTGAGCCGGATGACCTCGCCCTCCGCGGCGTCCGCCAGCGCGACGAGTTCGCCCAGCGGGTCGCGCAGCAGGCCCGGCAGCATCTTCCACAGTGGCACGGTCCGCGCCGCCCGCCCGTGCGGCCCGGCAGAATTCTGGTCAGCCATGACACCCCTGCACCCGCGACTCCTCCCGCTCACCGTCACGCTCCGTGGTGACAGACCGTCCGCCGGACGGCTGCCTTGCGTCACAATTCGGAGAGCATGCCATCACCCGTTCGGACCCGCCAGAGCCGTACGAGAATTTTGCTCATGGGAATGCTGATCCAGAAAGGAATTCGTGTCGGGTGTCACTCCTGGAGCGTGCGCAGGTAACGCCACTCGGCGGCCACCGGGCGGTAGCCGAACCACTCGTTCACGGCGCGCATGGCGTCGTTGCCGGCGTCGTTGACGGTGAACGCCCGCCGGTAGCCGGCCGACCGGGCCGACCGCATGGACACGTGCTTGACCAGCCGGGCCAGGCCCCGGCCCCGCCATTCGGCGCGGGTACCGGTCATGCCCGACAGGTAACGCTCGCCGCCGTCGGTCAGCGCGACGCTGAACGCCACCACCACCCCGTCCACCATGGCCACCCTGGTGAGATCCCGGTCCAGGTCCGGCCGGTCCCAGTACGCGGCCCGCCAGTCGGCGTAGCTGATCTCGTCCATCCCCACGTCGCCCGGCTCGTCGGCGGCGGCGGCCAGGTCCGCCTCGTAGAGCGGGCGCGGATCGGGCAGGTCGGCGGCCGTGGTCAGCCGCACCCCGGGCGGCGGCGCGGGCGGCGCCGGCAAGGTCGCCGCCAGGTCCAGGCAGAGGATCAGGTTGCGCCGACCGGGCCGGTAGCCACGCCGCTCGGCGAAGGAGACGGCCGCGGGCTCGTCGGCCACCCGCGCGTACGCCCGGCGCACGCCGAGCCCGGCGAGCCGCTCCTCGGCGGCGGCGAGCAGCGCCGACCCGACGCCCCGCCCCCGCCGCTCGGGGTGCACGACCAGGTTGACGAAGCCGAGCCCCGGTTCGGCGCTCTCGTGCAGCAGCCCCGTGCGGGCGACGCCGGCGATGCCGCCGTCCGCCTCGGCGACCAGCATCCCGAAGCGCTCCGCCGGCTTGCCGGTCGCCTGCCAGGCGAGCAGTTCGGGGGTGACGACGAGGTGGGGCCGGGCGGCGCGGAGCAGGCCGACCACCGGCGCCGCGTCGCGCGGCACTGCCGCTCGGACGGAGAGGATCATGGATGGGCAACCTACCGCACCGGCCGGCGCCGCGGGGGCGAGCGGCGGTGGAATCCGGGCGCGCCCGCACGGCCTGTGCCAGGCTCAGTGCATGGACGACGAGACCATCCTGAACCGGATCTCCGAGCTGGTCGACGAGGAGCACCGGCTGCGCGCCGACGCGCAGGCCAACGAGTCGGGCACCGACGACGACGCCCGCAACCGGCTGCGCGAGCTGGAGGAGTCCCTCGACCAGTGCTGGGACCTGCTGCGCCGGCGGCGGGCCGCCCGGCAGGCCCACGGCGACCCGGACGCCCAGGGGATGCGCCCCAAGCCCGAGGTCGAGCGCTACCTGCAGTGACCCGCGCCCCGGGCGGCCGGCGCCGGCCGCCCGGGGCATCCGGTCAGCGGATTCCCGCCTCCCCCAGCAGCAGCGCGGTCAGCGCCGCCGGGTCGGCATCCTCCGTCGGCAGCCCCCGGGCCGCGAACCAGGTCGCCACCACCCGGACGTCGCGGGCCAGGAACTCCGGCCCCTGCGGGTTGGCCACCACGTCGACCACCTGCGGCAGGTCGATCAGCACCAGCCGTCCCGCGTGCACCAGCAGGTTGTACGGCGACAGGTCGCCGTGCGCGAGGCCGGCGCGGGCGAGCACCACCAGGGCGTCGACCATCTGCTCCCACAGGTCGCGCAGCTCACCGGCCTCGGGCCGCAGCTGGGCCAGCCGGGGCGCGGCCGTCCCCTCGGCCGGGTCCCCGAGGAACTCCAGCATCAGCTCCGTGCCGCGCAGTTGCACCGGGTAGGGGACGGAGATCGTGCCGTACCGGGCGCCGATCTCCCAGAGCCGGGCCAGCGCGGCGAACTCGGCCGCCGCCCACTGCCCGGCGATCATCTGCCGGCCGAACGCGGTCCGCCCGGCCATCGCCCGGTTCTCCCGGGAACGGCGGACCCGGCGCCCCTCCAGATAGCCGGCGTCGCGGTGGAAGAGCCGGTGCTGGGCGTCCCGGTAGCGCTTGACGGCCAGCAGGCAGGACCGATCGGTGCCGGGCACGGCCCGGCGCACCAGGTGGACGTCCGCCTCCTTGCCGGTCTTGAGCACACCGAGCTCGGTGTCCTTCGCGGCCAGCTCGGTGACCAGCCAGTCCGGGTGGGGCTGCGGGCCGTGCACGGCGTCGTCCCAGGAGGACCAGCGCTCCCCCGTGTCGGGGTCCGGCTCGGCGTCGGGGTCGGCGGGGGCGGGCTCGGCGGCCCGGCCACGCTTCAGGAAGAGCGGTTCGTCGTCGTCGAAGCGGCGCTTGCCGCGGTTACGGCGCTCGCGCGCCGGAAAGTCGTGATCGCGCACTGCAGTGGTGATCCCTTACTCGAGGCTGATGGAGGCAGGTGGATGCGACCTGCGAAGACGGCCATGACCGACCCCCTCTCCTCGACCGGGCGCACGCCCGGGTGCACGATGCGCCGACCATGCTCACGGCCCGGCCTCGCCCGGTCAACCGAATTACCCGAGCCGCCCCGACCGCGCCGAGTCGCCCCCGATATCCGCGCCCAGGGAACGGCCGGGGACGGCACGGCCGGCCGCTCAGCCGCCGCGATGTCCCGGCCGGCCGCTCAGCCGCGATGTTTCGGCCGGCCGCTCAGCCGGCGAGGACCACCGCGACGGCGGCGATCAGGCCGTCCACGGTGCGGGTCGGCGCGAACCGGCTGTCGGCCCAGGTGCGTCCCCGGTGCAGCCAGACGCTGGGCAGGCCGACAGCGGCAGCGCCGCCGATGTCCGCCTCCGGGCCGTCGCCGACCACCCAGGCGCCGCGCAGGGGCAGCCGTACGCGCCGGGCGGCCAACGCGAAGAACCTGGGGTTGGGCTTGCTGACCCCCGCCTCCTCCGAGATCACCCAGTCGGCGACGAACCGGTCCAGCCCCGTACGCCGGATCTTGGCCTCCTCCTGCCGTACCGCGCCGTTGCTGACCACCACGGGCGTCCAGCCAGCGTCGTCGGCGATCCGCAGCGCGCAGGCGACCAGCGGATCGAGCCGGGTGTTGGCGACGACGCCGTCGTGCAACTCCTCGACCAGGTCGATGGACGGGGTCCGCAGCCCGTACCGGTCCCGGACCGCGTCGGCGACGTCCCACCGGTCGGTCAGCCCGTCGGCATCGATGGAGAGCAGCCAGTCGATGTCGGTGGGCGGTGCGCCGACACCGTCCAGGAAACGTTCCGCCCAGGCGCGGAAGGGGCCGGCCCGGTCGAGCAGCGTGTCGTCCAGGTCCAGCAGGAGCAGCGGCACTCGGGCACCCTACGGGACTCCCGCGCCCCGCCGACAGGCCCGAACGGCGGTGCGACCTCCGTCAGGCCGACAGCGACGAACGGTCGCGCCCCTGGTCGGGAAGGCGGTCGAGCAGCATGGAGTGGGCCGCGCGGGTGGCCGCGAGGGCCTCCGGTGCCAGCGCGACGACCAGCACGGCTTCGCCGGTGTCCGCACCCCGCGCCAGCGGCCGGCCCTCCGGGTCGTAGACCGCGGCCCCCCCGTTGAACCGCCACGGCTCCGCGCCGTCGACGGCGTTGGCGAACACCACGTACATCGTGTTGTCCAACGCGCGGGCGGCGTAGTAGAGGTCGCGACGGTGCTCGGAGCCGGCCAGGTAGCCGCTCGGGCACAGGTAGCCGTGCGCCCCGTCGGCCGCGGCGGCCCGGCCGTGCTCGGGGAAGCAGCCGTCGTAGCAGATGCCGATCCCGAACCGCCAGTCATCGACGAGCAGGGTGGCGCCCCGGTCGCCGGGGCTGAACAGCTCGCGTTCGCCGCTCCAGAGCTGCTGCTTGTCGTATCCGACGCGGACCACGCCGGCCCGGTCGACCACCAGGGCGGAGATGGTCCGCCGCCCGTCCGGTTGCCGGACCGCCGCGCCGACCACCACGGCGGCGCCGCCGTCGCGGGCGGCCTCGCGCAGCGGGTCCAGCCGAGGGTCGTCGACGCTCGCCGTGGCGTCGGCCGCGACGTCGGTGCCGGCCGGGTCGGCCGCGAGCGTCGGCAGGTGGTACGCGGGCAGGAAGAGCTCGGGCAGCACGGTCACCCGGGCGCCCCGCTCCGTCGCCCGGCGCACCAGCCGGGCGGCGCTCGCCGCGTTGCCGGCCACGTCGCCGGGGACGGGCTCGGCCTGCACGGCAGCGACGGTCAGCGGGGCGGCGGGGACCGCGACGGCGGCGGGGAGTGGCGTCACGCGCCGATCCTAACGGGCACGCAGGGGCCCGATGATCAATCACCCGACGCAACCAAGCCGTACGTACGGTTTGCGTGACGGGGGGTGACCTGACACGATCGACCCGTGCCCAGAGTAAGTCAGGACCAGCTCGACGCGCGCCGACAGGAGATCCTCGCCGCCGCGCGGGCGTGTTTCGCGCGGCACGGCTACGAGGGCGCCACCGTGCGTCGACTCGAGGAAGCCACCCGGCTGTCCCGAGGCGCGATCTTCCACCACTTCCGCGACAAGGACTCGCTCTTCCTCGCGGTCGCCGAGGACGACGCCGCCGCCATGGTGGAGACGGTGGCCCGCAACGGCCTGGTCCAGGTGATGCGCGACCTGCTGGCCGGCGCGGTCTCCCCCGACACCACCGGCTGGCTCGGCAGCCAGTTGGAGGTCTCCCGGCGGCTGCGGACCGACCCGGCGTTCGCCAAGCGGTGGGCGGAACGATCGGCGGCGGTCGCCGAGGCGACCCGCGAGCGGCTGGCTCGCCAGCGGGAGGCGGGCGTGCTCCGCGAGGACGTGCCGATCGACGTGCTGGCCCAGTTCCTCGAACTGGCCTACGACGGCCTGGTGCTGCACCTGGCGATGGGGCGCCCCGCCGGCGACCTGGGCCCGGTGCTGGACCTGGTCGAGGAGGCGGTCCGCCGCCGCTGACCGACGCCCCCGGGCACGGCGCTGGCGCGGGGCGCTTCCCGGGGCGTCCGACGCCCGCGCGTCGCCTCTTCGCGGCGTCCGGAGCCCCCGCCTGTTTCCGTATCGGTCCGGTAACTGGCCCCCCGCTGTCGGTCCGGCGTGGCGGGACTGCTCCACAATGAGGCCGCGATCCCCTCGCTCGACAGGAGCAGCACATGACTGTTCTCGCCGCACCGGGTGACACCTGGGGCATCTCCGGGCCCGTCTTCCTCCGCGTCTACCTCCTCGCCGCCGTCGTGGTCGTCGTCGGTGCCGTCGTCCACCGCGTCCGCGTCCTCGCCGGACCGGCGGCCGGCGACGTCGGGCAGCTCGGCCCACAACAGATCGCCTACCTCAACGGTGGGGAGCAACTGGCGATCTGGGCCGCCCTCGGCGGGCTGCGGGGCAGCGGAGAGATCGGCGTACGGCCGGACCGGCGGCTGACCACCAACGGCCCCCTGCCGGCCGGGACCACGCCGCTGGACCAGGCGATCCACCTCGCCGCCCGCCGGCACGCCACCACCCGCGAGCTGCGCCGCGACGATTGGGTACGCCGGGCGCTCGACCAGCTCCGGGCCGGCCTGGAGCAGCGCGGGCTCGCGCTCACGCAGGCGCGCCGGACGGCGCTGCGCCAGTGGGCGTTCCTGCTCATCCTCCTGCTGGCGGTCGGCATCTTCCGGATCTTCGCGGGCCTGTCGAACGACCGTCCGGTGGGTTGGCTCGTGCTGAGCCAGATCCCGCTGATCGTGGCGGCCGTCCTGCTGCACCGGGTGCCCTGGCGGACCCGCGCCGCCACCCGGGCGCTGCGCGGCCTGCGGCAGCAGCACACCTACCTCGCGCCCGCGTCCGCCCCCGCCTACGCCACGTACGGCGCGGCGGGCGCCGCGATGGGGGTCGCGCTGTTCGGCACCGCGTCGCTGTGGGCGATGGACCCCAGCTTCGCCGAGCAGGCCGAGATCCAGCGGCAGGCGGCCAGCGGCGGCGGGGGCGGGGGCAGCTCCTCCGGCTGCGGCGGCGGCAGCTCCTGCGGCGGCGGCGGGGGCGGGGGCGGGGGCGGCTGCGGCGGCGGGTGCGGGGGATGACCGGCCCGCGCGGGGTCGGCATCGGCTGGCGGCCGGAGATCGCCGGTTTCGTCGCCGACCTGCCCGGGCTGCGCTTCGTCGAGGTGGTCGCGGAGGGCGTCACCGCGACCGGGCCGCTGCCCGCCGGGCTCGCCGCGCTGCGCGAACGCGGCGTCACCGTCGTGCCGCACGGCGTGCGGCTCTCCCTCGGCGGCGCGGAGCCGGTCGACCCCGCCCGGGTCGCCCACCTGGCCGCGGTGGCGGAACTGGTCGAGGCGCCGCTGGTCAGCGAGCACATCGCGTTCGTCCGGGCCGGCGGCGTCGAGGCCGGCCACCTGCTGCCGCTGCCCCGCAGCCGGGAGGCGGTCGACGCGGTCTGCGCCAACGTCTCCCGCGCGCAGGCCGAGCTGCCGGTGCCGATCGCGCTGGAGCCCATCGCCGCCCTGTTCGACTGGCCCGACGACGAGCTGGACGAGGCCGACTTCCTGACCGAGATCCTGGACCGCACCGGCGCGTTGCTGCTGCTGGACGTCGCCAACGTGTACGCCAACGCCCGCAACCGGGGCGCGGACCCGGTCGCGCTGCTCGACCGGCTGCCGCTGGACCGGATCTCCTACCTGCACGTGGCGGGCGGCGCCGACCATGGCGGCTTCTACCACGACACCCACACCGACCCGGTCCCCCCGGCGGTGCTCGACCTGCTGCGCGAGCTGTGCGCCCGGCACCAGCCGCCGGCGCTGCTGCTGGAGCGCGACGGGCACTACCCGCCCGCGGCCACGCTCCGCGCCGAGCTGGACGCCCTCGCCGCCGCCTCCGGATTCCCGGCCGTGACGTGAGCGGCGACCTGGCCGCCCGGCAGGCGGAACTGGTGGCGGCGCTGGTGGCCGGCGGCCCGCCCCCGCCCGGCTTCGACCCGGCCGCGCTCGCCGCCGCCCGGGCCGCGCTGCTGCGCAAGCGGGCCGGGGACGTGGCCCGGCACTGGCCGCTGCTCGCCGCCGGCCTCGGCACGGACTGGCCAGCGACCTTCGCCCGGTGGGCGGCGGGGCGGCCGACCGCGGGTTCCCTGCGCGACGGCTGGGACCTGGCCCGCGACCTGCGCGACCGGGGCTCGCTGCCGCCGCTGGGCGCGGAGGAGCTGGCCGCCCGGGAGGCCACCGACCGCTACGACGGGCACAGGCCGCCGCGGCCCCGCCGCCTGCCGGGGTGGGGCCGCGCCGGTGGCGCCGTCGCGGTCCAGCTCGCCGGTCGGGTACGCCTGCTGCGCCCCGCGCGCCGCTGACCCGGCCACCGCCCCCGGCTGGCGCATCGGCTGGGGTACGGCAGGATCGACGGCATGGATCTCGGACTGACCGATCGGGTGTACGTACTGACCGGCGCCTCCCGCGGCCTGGGCTACGCGACCGCGGAGTGCCTCGTCGCCGACGGCGCCCGCGTGGTGCTCTCCGCCCGGGACGCCGACGCGGTGGCCGCCGCCGCGCAGCGCCTCGGCGGGCCGGAGCGGGCCGTCGGGCTGACCGCCGACCTGGCCGATCCGGAGACACCGGAGCGGCTGGTGGCGGCGGCCCGCGAGCACTTCGGCCGCCTCGACGGGGCGCTGGTCTCGGTGGGCGGGCCGCCGCCGGGCAGCGCCGCGTCGGTCACCGACGAGCAGTGGCGCCGCTCCTTCGAGACGGTCTTCCTGGGCACCGTCCGCACGGTGCGTACGGTCGCCACGGCCCTCGGCGAGGGCGACGGCGGCGCGATCGGACTGGTCCTGTCGACCTCGGCGCGTTCGCCGGTGCCCGGCCTGGGCATCTCCAACGGCCTGCGGCCCGGCCTGGTCGGGATGGCCAAGGACGTCGCCGACGAGTACGGGCCCCGGGGCGTACGGATGGTCGGGCTGCTGCCCGGGCGGATCATGACCGACCGTAACGTCCAGCTGTTCGCCGCCACGGGCGACCCCGAGCGGGCCCGCGCGGAGGCCGAGGCGGGCATCCCGCTGCGCCGCATCGGCGCGCCGGCGGAGTTCGGCCGGGTGGCCGCGTTCGTGCTCTCCCCCGCCGCGAGCTACCTCACCGGGGTCACCGTGCCGGTCGACGGTGGCGCGCTGCGGAGCCTGTAGTGGCCCCGCCCGCTGCCAGGCGTTACCCGCGGCCCACCCGGGAGGAACTCGCCGCCGCGGCGGACCGCACCGTCCCCGACCTCATCGCGCCCGGGCTGGACGTGCTCTTCGTCGGCATCAACCCGGGCCTGTGGTCGGCCGCGACCGGGTGGCACTTCGCACGGCCCGGCAACCGGTTCTGGCCGGCGCTGCACCGGGGCGGGTTCACGCCCCGGCCGCTGCACCCCAGCGAGCAGGACGAGCTGCCCGGCCTCGGGCTGGGCATCACCAACATGGTCGCGCGGGCCAGCGCCCGGGCCGACGAGCTGACCGCCGCCGAGCTGGTGGAGGGGGCGGAGATCCTCACCGGCAAGGTCGAGCGGTACCGCCCCCGGTGGGTCGCCGTGGTCGGGGTGACCGCGTACCGGATCGGGTTCGCCCGGCCGAAGGCGGCGTTCGGCCCGCAGCCGGAGCCGCTCGCCGGCGCCCGGCTCTGGGTGCTGCCCAACCCCAGCGGCCTGAACGCGCACTTCACCCCCGAGACCCTCGGCGCCGCGTTCGGCGAGCTGCGGGCGGCGGTCGTCGCCACCCGGTGAGGCGTCAGTTGGCCGCGGCCGGCGGCAACGCCTCGTCGGCGAGGTAGGACCGCAGCGGCAGGCTCACCGGCTCGGGGCCGGTCGCGTCCGCGTACGGGGTGGGCGAGTCGGCGACCGCGAACTGGGTGCGGTAGAGCTCGGCGTAGAGGCCACCCACGGCGACCAGCTCCTCGTGCCGGCCCCGCTCGACGATCCGACCGTCGTCGAGGACCAGGATCTGGTCGGCATCGCGGACGGTGGAGAGCCGGTGCGCGATCACCAGCGCCGTACGCCCGGTCAGCGCCACCGACAGCGCCCGCTGCACCGCCGCCTCGCTCTCCGAGTCGAGGTGCGCGGTCGCCTCGTCGAGGATCACGATCGACGGGGCCTTGAGCAGCAGCCGGGCGATGGCGATGCGCTGCTTCTCGCCGCCCGAGAACCGGTAGCCGCGCTCGCCGACGGTGGTGTCCAGCCCGTCCGGCAGGGACCGCACCAGGTCGGCGACCTGCGCGCCGGCCAGGGCCGCCCAGATCTCGTCGTCGGTGGCGTCCGGCTTGGCGTAGCGGAGGTTCTCGGCGATGGTCTCGTGGAACAGGTGCGAGTCCTGGGTGACCACGCCGATCTCGTCGCGCAGCGAGTCGAAGGTGGCGTCGCGGACGTCGACCCCGCCGACCAGCACCTGCCCGTCGGTGACGTCGTAGACCCGGGAGATCAGCATGGACAACGTCGACTTGCCGGCGCCGGAGGGCCCGACCAACGCCACCATCTGCCCCGGCTCGACGGCGAACGAGACGCCCTTGAGCACCGGCTCGTTGACCGTACGGTCCAGCGCGGCGACCTCCTCCAGCGAGGCCAGCGAGATCTCGGCGGCGCTGGGGTAGCGGAACCGCACGTCGCGGAACTCGACCCGGCCGCTGCCCCGGGGCACCGCGACCGCGTCGGGCCTCTCCTCGATGGCGGGCTTCAGGTCGAGCACCTCGAAGACGCGGTCGAAGGAGACCAGCGCGCTCATCACGTCCACCCGGACGTTGGACAGCGCGGTCAGCGGGCCGTAGAGGCGGGTGAGCAGCAGCGCGAGGGTGACCACGGTGCCGGCGCTGACGTTGCCGGTGACCGCCAGCCACCCGCCGAGGCCGTAGGTGAGCGCCTGGGCCAGCGAGGCGACCAGCAGCATCGCGACGAAGAACGTCCGCGAGTACATCGCGGACTGGATGCCGATGTCGCGGACCCGCTCGGCCCGCCCGGCGAACCGGCGCGCCTCCACCTCGGGCCGGCCGAAGAGCTTCACCAGCAGCGCCCCCGAGACGCCGAAGCGCTCGGTCATCGTCGCGTTCATCTTCGCGTCGAGGTTGTAGGACTCCCGGGTGATCTCGGCGAGTCGCCTGCCGACCCGGCGGGCCGGGATGATGAAGACCGGCAGCAGCACCAGCGACAGCGCCGTGATCTGCCAGGAGAGGGTGAACATCACGGCGGCGGTGAGCACCAGTTGGATGACGTTGCTGACCACGCCGGACAGCGTCGACGTGAACGCCCGCTGGGCGCCGAGCACGTCGTTGTTGAGCCGGCTGACCAGCGCGCCGGTCTGGGTGCGGGTGAAGAACTGCAGCGGCATCCGCTGGACGTGGTCGTAGACCCGGGTGCGCAGGTCGAGGATGATGCCCTCGCCGATGCGGGCCGAATACCACCGCTGGGCCAGGGAGAGCAGGGCGTCGGCCACGGCGAGCGCGGCGATGACCAGGGCCAGCCGGACCACCAGGCCGCCGGCCCCCGAGCCGCCCCGGTTGATCGCGTCGATCACGTCGCCGGCGAGCACCGGGGTGGCGACCCCGATGATCGCGGCCAGCACCACGGTCACCAGGAAGACGACGATGTCGCGGCGGTAGGGCCGTGCGAAGGCAACGATCCGGCGGGCCACGCCCCGCTTGAGCCGGTGCGTGGAGATCTCGTCGCGGCTGCGCATCGACCGGAGCATGCTCCAACCGGCCATGCCGCCACCGGACATCGGGTTGGACACGTTCACCTCCGGGTCGTCGGGTCGACCGCACCGTCAGGTCAATTCTCCCGACGACTCTGACAACCTCGGCCGTAACCCGGATCTTCCCGAACGGTCCTTACTATTCTCCCCGTCCGGCGAGATCGCGCAGCCGCCGTGTCTGCGCCTCGCGCTCGGCCCGCTGCTGCTCCGCGGCCGACCGGCCGGCGGCGCCCGCCAGCAGCGCCTTGATCTCCACCACCGCGTCCCGGTTGTTGGCCAGCAGGCCCGCGGTCAGGTCGCGCACCGCGTCGTCGAGGTCGGCGTTCGGCACGACCAGGGTGGCCAGGCCGACCCGGTCCGCCTCGGCGGCGTCCATGCGCCGGCCGGTGGCGCAGATCTCCAGCGCGCGGGAGTAGCCGACGAGGTCGACCAGGCGCTTGGTGCCGGCGAGATCCGGCACCAGGCCGAGCGTCACCTCGGCCATGGAGAATTTCGCGTCCTCGGCGAGCACCCGCAGGTCGCAGGCGAGCGCCAGTTGGAAGCCGGCGCCGATCGCGTGGCCCTGCACGGCGGCGACGGAGACGATGTCGGGCCGGTGCAGCCAGGTGAAGCCGCCCTGCAACTCCGCGATCCGGTCGGCGCACTCCTGCTCGGGCAGGGTGGCGAGCTCCGCGAACGAGCCCGGCCCGGAGGCGCCGGCCACCGTCAGGTCGAGGCCGGCGGAGAACGCCCGCCCCTCGCCGCGGACGACCACGACGCGTACGTCGCCGGGCAGGTCGCGCGCGAAGTCGCTCATCGCGCGCCACATCGCCGGCGTCTGGGCGTTGAGCACGTCGGGCCGACACAACGTGACCGTCGCGACCGGCCCGTCACATTCCAGCCGAACCCCGGTCGCCTCGGCGGTCACCGGGCGACCCGGGGCGCGGCGCTGGTGGACGACGCTAAGGGGCGGGTCACGCCTTCTTGCGGCGCCGGGCGCCGCCGCGCTGCCGCAGCTGCACCCCGGACTCGGTGAGCACCCGGTGGATGAACCCGTAGGAACGGCCGGTCGAGGCCGCGAGCGCGCGGATGCTCTCACCCGAGGTGTACCGCTTTACCAGGTCCTTGGCGAGCGTCTGACGCTCGGCTCCGACGATCCGGCGACCCTTCTCAGTGCTGGTGGCTGTGCCAGTGGCTGCCATGCTGTGTCCTCACGTCCCAGACTGTGCGGTTCGGATACGGTCCCACCTATTAGACCGCCTCGAACGATCATGCGCCAGATATCAACTCTTCGCCAACCGACACGCTATGCGTTGTCATCTTCCCGATACAGTGATACTCCCGGCCCGGCCGGGGTCGACGAGCCGCGCCCGCGCGGCAGCGACCGACGCTCCGTACCCTGCCTGACGTGACGGACCTCCTCGGCACGGCCGCCGGCGCGACGGCGGTGTTCGCCGCCACCGACATCGACGACATCGTCGTCCTGACGGTGTTCTTCGTCGCCGCCCGCAGCACCGGCCGGCCCCACACCTGGCAGATCGTCGCCGGGCAGTACCTGGGCATCGGCGCGCTGGCCCTGGCCAGCGTGGTGGTCGCGGCCGGGCTGCTGGTGGTGCCCGACCCGTGGACCGGGCTGCTCGGCCTGCTGCCGATCGCCCTCGGTGTGCGCGCGCTGGTCGACCGGGACGCCGACGAGGCACCGGCGGTGGTGGGCTCCGCCCTGGGGGTGGCCGGGGTGACGATCGCCAACGGCGCCGACAACATCGCCGTCTACGTGCCGGTGTTCCGCGCTCTCGGCCCGGCCGACAGCGCGGTCTACCTGCTGGTCTTCGTGGTGCTCGTCGCGCTGTGGTGCGCGGCGGGAGCCTGGCTGGGCGGCCATCCCCGGGTGGTGCGGGCGGTCGGCCGCGCCGGCCATTGGCTCGTCCCGGCCGTGTTCGTCGCCATCGGCGTGGTCATCCTGGCCACCTCGGGCGTGCCGGCCCACCTGCTCGACCTGATGCGCTGACCGGGCCGGACACGCCGACGGTCAGGCCAGCTCGACGAGTTCGAGCAGGTCGTCGCTCCAGGCGTCCTCGTCGCCGTCGGGCAGCAGGATGGCGCGGTCCGGCTTGAGCGCCATGACCGCGCCCGGGTCGTGGGTGACCAGCACGATCGCGCCCGGGTAGCGGGCGATGGCGTCGAGCACCTGCTCCCGGCTGACCGGGTCGAGGTTGTTCGTCGGCTCGTCGAGCAGCAGCACGTTCGCCCCGGAGCAGACCAGGGTGGCCAGGGCCAGCCGGGTCTTCTCGCCGCCGGAGAGCACCCCGGCCGGCTTGTCCACGTCCTCGCCGGAGAACAGGAACGCTCCGAGGATCTTGCGCAGCTCGGTGTCGGTCTGCTCGATGGCGGCGCTACGCATGTGCTCCAGCACCGTGCGGTCCACGTCGAGCGTCTCGTGCTCCTGCGCGTAGTAGCCCAGCCGCAGTCCGTGGCCGGCGTGCACCTCGCCCGTGTCCGGCTTCAGCAGGCCGCCGAGCATCCGCAGCAGGGTTGTCTTGCCGGCGCCGTTGAGCCCCAGGATGGCCACCCGGGAACCCCGGTCCACCGCCACGTTGACGTCGGTGAAGATCTCCAGCGAGCCGTACGACTTGGACAGGCCGGTCGCGGTGAGCGGGGTCTTGCCACACGGGGCCGGGCTCGGGAAGCGCACCTTCGCCACCTTGTCGGCGACGCGTACCTCCTCCAGGCCGGCGATCAGCTTCTCGGCCCGCCGGGCCATGTTCTGCGCGGCGACGGTCTTGGTGGCCTTGGCCCGCATCTTGTCAGCCTGCGCCATCAGCGCGCCGGCCTTCTTCTCGGCGTTGGCCCGCTCCCGGCGGCGGCGCCGCTCGTCGGTCTCGCGGGCCTCCAGGTACGCCTTCCAGCCGAGGTTGTAGACGTCGACCACCGAGCGGGTGGCGTCGAGGAACCAGACCTTGTTGACCACCGACTCCAGCAGCGAGCCGTCGTGGGAGATCACGATCAGGCCGCCCTTGTGGTTGGCGAGGAAGCCGCGCAGCCAGGTGATCGAGTCGGCGTCGAGGTGGTTGGTCGGCTCGTCGAGCAGCAGGATGCCGCCGCCGTTCTCGCCGGCGTCCCGGAACAGGATCCGGGCCAGCTCGATGCGGCGGCGCTGGCCGCCGGAGAGGGTGCCGATGGTCTGGGCGAGCGCCCGGTCCGGCAGCCCGAGGTTGGCGCAGATCCGGGCGGCCTCGGCCTCGGCGGCGTACCCGCCGAGGGAGGCGAACTGGTCCTCCAGCGCGCCGTAGCGGCGGACCAGCCGGTCGTCGGCGCCGTCGGCGAGCTTGGCCTCGATCTCCTTCATCTGGGCCATCAGCACGTCCAGCCCCCGCGCGGAGAGCACCCGGTCGCGGCCGGTGACCTCCAGGTCGCCGGTCCGCGGGTCCTGCGGGAGGTAGCCGATGTTGCTGCGCCGCTCGATCTGCCCGGCGTAGGGCTGCCCCTCGCCGGCGAGCACCTTGAGCGTGGTGGTCTTGCCGGCGCCGTTGCGGCCGACCAGGCCGATCCGGTCACCGGGCTGCACCCGCAGCGTGGTGTCGGACAGCAGGATCCGGGCGCCGGCGCGAAGCTCCAGGCCGGTGGCAGTGATCATGTCGGGGGACTCGCTCTCGGGGTCTGGAAGGGCTGACTCAGGGCACGCGAAAGCGCCGGCGAGCACGAGGCCCGTCGGCGCGGGGCGGTTCAGCCTTCGCAGAGCAGCACGTGGCAAGTGTACCGGGCGCCGTCCGACCGCCCCTGCGGATTACCGACCAAGATCATCGGGTACCGAAAATGCCGTCCGGACCCGGTCCGGTACCGCAACCACCAAGACGGATCAAAACGGTGATCGGGGTAGACATGGAGCTGAACGAGAACGCGCGGATCGACACCAGCCAGGTGGACGACCGCCGAGGGTCCGGCCGTGGCGGCGGGCTGGGCGGCATCCCCATCCCGATCGGCGGCGGCCGGGGCGGCATCGTCGGCCTCGTCATCGCCGTGCTGGTCGCCCTCGTCGGTGGCGGCTTCGGCCTGAACGCCGCCACGAACGGCGGCGGGGACCCGCAGGGCGACAACACGTCGCTGGAGCAGAAGTGCGCGGCCGACGACGCGCTCCAGCAGCTCGACTGCCGCAACGCGCTCTACGTCAACTCCATCCAGGCGTACTGGCAGAAGGCGCTGCCCGAGGCGTTCGGCGAGCAGTACCGCCCGTCCCGGACGGTGTTCTTCAGCCAGGGCGTCAACACCGCCTGCGGGCAGGCCGACTCCGGCGTCGGCCCGTTCTACTGCCCCGCCGACGACCTCGTCTACATCGACCTCACCTTCTACCAGGTGCTCGCCCGGCAGCTCGGCGCGGAGGGCGAGTTCGCCCAGCCGTACGTGCTCGCCCACGAGTACGGCCACCACGTGCAGGACCTGCTCGGCACCGAGGCGCAGATGCGCCGCCAGCAGCAGCGCGACCCGGACAACGCCAACGCGCTCTCGGTCAAGCTGGAACTCCAGGCCGACTGCTACGCCGGCGCCTGGGCCAAGAACGCCACCGGCACCGCCGACGAAAGCGGCCAGAAGATCTTCACCCGCATCACCGAGCAGGACATCCAGCAGGCGGTCGACACCGCCGAGAAGATCGGCGACGACGCCATCTCCGAGCGGGCGAACCGGCCGGTGAACCCCGACGAGTTCACCCACGGCTCGTCCGAGCAGCGCAGGCAGTGGTTCACCCGCGGCTACTCCACCGGCGACCCGAAGTCCTGCGACACCTTCAGCGGCGCGGTGTGACCTCAGCGGGCGGAACGGGGTCGCGGACCAGGATCCGGACCGCCCGGGCGGCTGCGATCGCGCCGACCAGCACGGCGTGTCGGGGCTCGGGCACGTCCAGCAGCCGCTCCGCGCGCAGCGCCGCCAGCGGAGCGAGCCGCCGGTCTGCCAGCACGGTGTCCACCGCCCGCCGGTCGCCGCCGCAGACCAGCGCGCTCAGCGACGACGCCTCCGGCAACAGCAGCCGTACGGCCAACTCGGTCGCGTCGCCCAGCGCCGCCTTCGCCTGGTTGTCACGCCGCCGGGCGAAGCGCTGCTGGGACCATCCCCCGGCGGCGGTGCGGCCCTGCACGTAGCGGGTGTCCACCTTCGACACCGTCAGCTCCTCCCCCGCCGCGACGCCGACCGCCACCGCGCCCTTGCGGGCGAGCAGCAGGCCGATCCGGCGGGGCGTGGTCGCGGCGGCGACGAACCCGGGCACGTCGGACGTGGCCGGCGCCCCGGGCGGGGTGTGCAGCTCGGCGGTCGCGCCGTCCGGGGCGTCGAGCAGCAGGCCGTACGCCTGGACGATCGTGCTGGGCGGGCCGTGCCGGTCGGCGAAGCCGGCGACCCACCGGGCGACCCGGCCCGGGTCCACCTCGACCCATCGACCGCCGCCTACCGCCGGCCTGCCGACCACGGCAACCTCCTGGATGATGTGTGCGGGAAAACGTGGACCTGGTCAGCCACGGAGCAGCCGCCACGTCGCCAGCGCCGTCTCCGCGGCGCCGGCCGGGGCCTGCCCCGCCGTCCAGTTGGCGATGACGCCCGTGAGCGCGCCAGCGAGATAGGCGGCGTGGACGTCCACCGGCACCTCCGCGCGGCCCCGGTTCCGCTCCTCCAGACTCCTTCGCAGCTCCGCTGCGAGCCGGTCCCGCAGGCCGGCCGCGAAGCGGGCGCTGCCGTGCGGGGACAGCATCCGGCGGTAGAGGACCGCGTTGGCGGCGACGGTGTCGAAGAGGTCGCGCAGCGGCTGCGGCGGCTCGTCGCGCGGAGCGTCCAGCGGACAGAGCGCCGCGGCACGCGCCACCTGGGTGACCGCCTCCTCCATCGCGTCCGCGACGAGCGCGTCCAGGTCGGGAAAGTGCAGGTAGGTCGTGGCGCGGTTGACCCCGGCCCGCTTGGCCACCTCGGCGATCGTGATGTCGCCCAACTCCCGCTCGGCGGCCAACTCCAGGACGGCGGCCCGCAGCCTGGCCCGGGTCCGCCGGACGCGGGGGTCGGAGGAGTTCACGCGGCCACTATACGACACCCGTGGTTTACACGACATGTGTCGTGTAACGTGCCGGGCATGCGGATCGAGGTGTGGGCGGACGTCGTCTGCGCGTGGGCGTACATCGGCAAGCGGCGGCTGGAGCGGGCGCTGGCGTCCTGGGAGGGCGCCACGGTCGAGGTCGTCTGGCGGCCGTACCGGATCGACCCCGCCGCCCCCGCGCCCGGCGAGCCCCTGGCGGACGTGCTGCGGGACCCGACGGTGGACGCCGCACTCCAGCGGTGCGCACCGGATCTGACGCCCGGCGAGAACCGGGAGCGGGTATCCCGCATCGCGGCGGCCGAGGGCCTCGGCCCGCCCTGGGGAGCCGGCTGGCGGGCCAGCAGCCACAACGCCCACCGGCTCATCGCCCTCGCCCACGAAGCCGGCGGTACGCGGCTTCAGGACGCGGTAGCCGAGGAGGTCATGCGGGCCTACTTCGTGGACGCCCTGGACATCAGCCTCCCGGCGGTGCTGCACAAGGTGGCCCGGCGGGCGGGCTTCCCCGAGGGGAGCGCGCTGCTGGCCGGTGGAGGCGGCGACGCGGTCGTCCGGGAACTCGTACTGCGGGGCAGGGCCGCGGGCGTGGCGACGTCACCGACGTTCGTCGCGAACGGCGCGGCGCTGCGCGGCGCGCAGTCTCCGGAGGTGCTCCACGCCTTCCTGTCCGAGGCCGCCCGGCGCAGCCCGCGACAGCTCCCCGAGGAGGTCGAACGCCTCCGGCACGCGGAGGCGCTGCTGGATCTCGGCGACCCCCTCGGCGCCCTCACCCTGCTCGGGCCCCTGCTCGACGCCCACGGCGACGACCGTGGCACCCGGCTGCTCGCCGCCCGCGCGTACTTCCACTCGGCCCAACTCGGCCGGGCCCTGGCGATCCTGGAGCCGCTCGCCGCGGCCGCGCCGGACGACTCGTACGTGCAGCTGCTGCTCGGGCGGACCCTGCAGCGGCAGGGCGACGCCCGGCGCGCCGCCGTCCACCTGCGCCTGGCGGCGGCGATGTCCCCCGGCTACGCCGCCTGACCGCGGGCGCCGACCGCGGCCCGCACCGCCCGACCCGGGGCGCTCAGGCAACCCTCATCGCGGCAGCACCATGGCGATCGCCAGGGCCGTGACGAGGGCGCTGGAGACCAACGCCGTGACGCGGCGACCGCGCGGCCCGGTCAGCGCCCGCCCGACGAGGGTGCCCCCGCCGGCGATCAGCAACTGCCAGCTGGCCGAGGCGAGGAAGGCCCCCGCCACGAAGAGCAGCGCCTCGGCCGCCCCCGGATCCGCGCCGCCCTGCCGGCCGAGGACGAGGGCGGCGAAGTAGACCACCGTCGCCGGGTTGAGCAGGGTCAGCGCGAGCACGCCGGCGAACGCCCGGGGCGGGGTGTCCAGGCCCCGGCGGGCGCCGGCCGCCCCGGTCGCGGCACGCGGCCGCAGGGCCCGCCAGGCGGTGTGGCCGGCGAGGGCGAGCAGCACCACCGCGGAGACCACCCGCAACGGCCCGGCGACCGGGGCGACCAGCCCTGCGACGGCGGCGCCGCCGAGGGCCGCAATCGCGGCGTAGCACCCGTCGGCGGTGGCCACGCCGAGCGCGGCGGCGGCGCCGACCCGGAACGACGTACGCGCGCTGAGCCCGAGAATGAGCACGGCGATCGCCCCGACCGGGATGGCGACGCCGTAGCCGGCGACCAGACCGGCCAGGAACGAGCCGGTCATGACGGTCGGCGGCGGATCGAGGCGAACCCGGGGCGCGCCCGCTGTCGCCGCGCGGCGGTGGCCGCGGCGACGGGGGCGGGCTTCGTCGGGTACGTCTCGATCACGCCCCCGATCCTGCTCGCCCGTTCCGTCCCGCGCCACCACATTCCCGCGCCCGTCGCCGCCGCCGCGATCCTGCGGTTGCCGCCCGAGACGCATCGTGTCGGGACGCAGCCGATCGTTCGGTGGGAAGGCCCCGGCGGCGATTCGGCTGGGCACGAACGACGCGGTGAGCGGTGCGCCCGTGCCGGGGCGACAGCTTTCGCATCCGGGCGTGCGTCAGGGCCGGTAACCCGTCTTGTCGGCGTCGGTGATCTCGCGCAGCACCCGGGCCGGCGATCCGACGGCGATGACGTTGGACGGGATCGAGCGGGTGACCACGCTCCCCGCACCGACGATCGTGTTGTCGCCGATGGACACGCCCTGGTTGATGGTGACGCCGCCGCCGATCCAGACGTGATCGCCGATCGTGACCGGCTTGGCGTAACACGCGCCGGCCGCGCGTTCGGCAGCGTCGACGGCGTGGTTCGAGGTGTAGATGCCGACGCGCGGACCGAAGAGGACGTGGTCACCGATGGTGATGCCACCCCCGTCCAGCATCACGCAGTCGAAGTTGGCGTAGAAGTGGTCGCCGACGCTGATGTTGAAGCCGAACTCGCAGCGGAACGTCGGCTCGAAGTGACAGTCCCGCCCGACGGCGCGCAGCAGTCGCCGCAGGATCGCCTCGCGCTGCTCCTGCGGCTGCCCGAAGCTGTCGTTGTACTCGGTGGTCAGCAGCACGGCCCGCTGCCGAGCCTGTACCAGCTCGTCGGTGAGGTCGTTGTACATCCGGCCCGAGAGGATGTGCTCCCGCTGCGCTTCAAGCGTCACCGCGTGATCCTTTCATGATCCGCAAGGGTCGCCGTGGAAACGCGTCGAGCGCGTCGCCCCGACAGGGGCGACGCGCTCGACGAAGGACCGGTGTCGTCCGGTCAGACGTTGAAGCCGAGGGAGCGGAGCTGGTCGCGCCCCTCGTCGGTGATCTTGTCGGGGCCCCACGGCGGGAGCCACACCCAGTTGATCCGGATGTCGTCGACCAGCCCGCCGCCCGGGCCGGTGGTCAGCGCCTGGCGGGCCTGGTCCTCGATCACGTCGGTCAGCGGGCAGGCC
Organism: Micromonospora sp. NPDC000121; assembly: GCF_042899165.1. NCBI lineage: Bacteria > Bacillati > Actinomycetota > Actinomycetes > Micromonosporales > Micromonosporaceae > Micromonospora > Micromonospora sp. NPDC000121. Next base: position 755,230 of record NZ_JBIAZP010000002.1, on the reverse strand, counting down.
GCCGACGTCAGCGTCATGTCCAGGGTCGCGACGTTGTCGTCGTCGACGTGCACCCCGTACACCAGGCCGAGGTCGACCACGTTGATGCCCAGCTCGGGGTCGACGACGTCCTTCATCGCCTCCTCGATGTCGGCGACGGCGGCCTTGCCGCCGCCGCCAGCGGCCGGCGCGGTGTCCCCGGCCGGCGCGGCGGCGTCCGTGGCCGGCGTCGCCGAGCCCTCGGCCGCCGGCGTCGCCGCGGTGGCGGTGTCCTCGCTACTCATGCCTTAACCTCCGAAGGGCTCACGCCCACGCCGGCGCGTGCCGCGGCGTCCTTGAACGCCATCCACGGCAACAGCGCGCACTTCACCCGGGCGGGGTAGCGGGCGACGCCCGCGAACGCGACCCCGTCACCGAGCACGTCCTCGTCCGGCGTGACCTGGCCACGGCCGGACATCAACTCCACGAACGCCTCGTGCACCCGGAACGCCTCACCCGCGCCCCGCCCGACCAGCAGCTCGTGCAGCACACTCGCCGACGCCTGGCTGATCGAGCAGCCCATGCCGTCGTACGAAACGTCGTGCAGCACGTCGCCGTCGGTGGCCACCCGGACGGTGACCTCGTCGCCGCAGGTCGGGTTGACGTGGTGCGCCTCGGCGACCCGGGTGCCCGGGTCACCCGCGTCACGCAGGCCACGGCCGTGCGGGTGCTTGTAGTGGTCCAGGATGATCTCCTGGTAAAGAGATTCAAGCTGCATCAGGCTGAACTCCCGTCGATCCGCGGGCTCCTGCGTCGCCGCTCACTCGAACACCTTCCGCGCCTGCTCCAGGCCCGCCACCAGGGCGTCGATCTCCTCGGTGGTGGTGTAGAGGTAGAACGAGGCCCGCGTCATGGCCGGCACGCCGAACCGGGTGCACACCGGCCGGGCACAGTGGTGACCCACCCGCACCTGCACGCCGAGCGAGTCGAGCACCTGCCCGACGTCGTGCGGGTGGATGTCGCCGAGGGCGAACGAGATGGTGCCGCCCCGGCCCACCGGCACGGTCGGCCCGAAGATCCGCAGGCCGCGCACCGTGGCGAGGGCGTCCAGCGCGTACGCCGTCAGCTCCTTCTCGTGCCACTGGATGGCCCGCATCCCGATGCCGGTGAGGTAGTCGACGGCGGCGCCGAGCGCGACCGCCTCGGCGATCGGCGGGGTGCCCGCCTCGAACCGGGCCGGCGGCGCGGCGAACGTCGACCCCGCCATCGACACCGTCTCGATCATCGACCCGCCGCCGAGCACGGGCGGCATCGCCGCCAGCAGCTCGGCCCGGCCCCAGAGCACCCCGATGCCCGTCGGGCCGCACATCTTGTGCCCGGTGAAGACGATGAAGTCGGCGTCGTAGTCGACCACGTCCATCGGCATGTGCGGCACCGACTGGGAGCAGTCGAGCAGCAGCAGCGCCCCCACCTCGCGGACCCGCTCGGTGATCCGCGAGGTGGCGTTGACGGTGCCGAGGATGTTGGACATGTGCACCAGCGAGACGATCTTCGTCCGCTCGGTGACCAGGTCGTCCAGCCCCGACTCGTCCAGGCGCCCGTGCTCGGTGACCGGGAACCAGCGCAGCGTCGCGCCGGTCCGCTCGCAGAGCAGCTGCCACGGGACGATGTTCGAGTGGTGCTCCATCTCGGAGATCACCACCTCGTCGCCGGGGCCGAGCCGGAACCGCGGGTCGGCGTCCGGGCGCAGCGAGGCGTTCGAGAAGGCGTACGCGACGAGGTTGATCGCCTCGGTGGAGTTCTTGGTGAACACCACCTCGTCCGCGCTCGGCGCGTTGACGAACGCGGCGACCTTCGCCCGCGCGCCCTCGTACGCCTCGGTGGCCTCCGTGCCCAGCGTGTGCACCGAGCGGGACACGTTGGCGTTGCGCGTCGCGTAGTGCTCGGCGAGCGCGTCGAGCACCTGCCGCGGCTTGTGCGAGGTGTTGGCGCTGTCGAGATAGACCAGCGGGTGCCCGTTGACCTCCCGGCCGAGGATCGGGAAGTCGGCGCGCACCTTCGCCACGTCGTAACGCGGCACGTCGTCGTACTGCGGCATCCCCGGCGGGATCGCGATGGAAGTCATGTCGACGGCCCCACCCATTCTCCGAGGACTCAGGCCCGCGCCGAACCGGCCCCGGCGACGTACCGCTCGTAGCCCTCTTCCTCGAGCTTGTCGGCCAGCTCCGGGCCGCCCTGCTCGACGATCCGGCCGGCCACGAACACGTGCACGAAGTCCGGCTTGATGTAGCGCAGGATCCGCGTGTAGTGGGTGATCAGCAGCAGGCCGGTGTCGCCGGTGTCGCGGACCCGGTTGACCCCCTCGCTGACCACGCGCAGCGCGTCGACGTCGAGGCCGGAGTCGGTCTCGTCGAGGATGGCCATCTTCGGCTTGAGCAGCTCCAGCTGCACGATCTCGTGCCGCTTCTTCTCACCGCCGGAGAAGCCCTCGTTGACGTTGCGCTGGGCGAAGGCCGGGTCCATCTGGAGGCGCTCCATGGCCCCGCGCAGCTCGCCGCCCCAGGTGCGCAGCTTCGGCGCCTCGCCGTCGATGGCGGTCTTGGCGGTACGCAGGAAGTTCGCCACCGAGACGCCGGGCACCTCGACCGGGTACTGCATGGCCAGGAAGAGGCCGGCGCGGGCCCGCTCGTCGACGGACATGGCCAGCACGTCCTCGCCGTCGAGGGTCACCGAGCCGCCGGTGATCTCGTACTTGGGGTGGCCGGCGATCGAGTAGGCCAGGGTGGACTTGCCGGAGCCGTTCGGCCCCATGATCGCGTGGGTCTCGCCCGAGCGGACGGTCAGGTCGACACCGGCCAGGATCGGCTTGAGCTCACCCTCGGGCAGCTTGACCGACACCTTCAGGTCGCGGATCTCCAGGGTGCTCATTATCGGGTCACTCCATTGCTCGGCGTGAGGCTGACGTAGATGTCGCCGTCGCGGACTTCGACGGGATAGACGGGAACGGGTTCGGTGGCGGGCAGCCCGGTCGGCTCGCCGGTCCTCAGGTCGAAACGGGAACCGTGCAGCCAGCATTCCAGCGTGCAGCCGGAGACCTCACCCTCGGAGAGGGCGACCGCGGCGTGCGAGCACTCGTCGTAGACGGCGTAGAAGGCGTCGTCCTCGCCGTGCACGATCGCGATCTGCGTGCCGTCGACGTCCGCGGCGATCGCGGTGCCCTTCGGCACGTCCTCGGTCGAGCAGATCTTGATCATCAGGCGCCGGCCTTGCTCAGCCGGGCCTCGATGGCGTCGCCGAGCCGCTCGCGCAGCTCCTCGACCGGGATCTTGTTGATCAGCTCGGCGAAGAAGCCGCGGACCACCAGACGCCGCGCCTCGGCCTCCGGGATGCCCCGGGCCATCAGGTAGAACAGCTGCTCGTCGTCGAAGCGGCCGGTCGCGCTCGCGTGGCCGGCGCCGGCGATCTCGCCGGTCTCAATCTCCAGGTTGGGTACGGAGTCCGCCCGCGCGCCGTCGGTCAGCAGCAGGTTCCGGTTGATCTCGTACGTGTCGGTGCCGGTCGCCTCGGCGCGGATCAGCACGTCGCCCACCCAGACGGTGCGCGCGCTCTCGCCCTGCAGGGCGCCCCGGTAGCCGACGTAGCTGCGGCAGTCCGGCACGCTGTGGTCGACCAGCTGGCGGTGCTCCAGGTGCTGCCCGGAGTCGGCGAAGTAGAGGCCGTACAGCTCGGCCTCGCCGCCCCGGTCGGTGTACTCCACCGACGTGTACTGCCGGACCAGGTCGCCGCCGAGGGAGACCTGGACGTGCACCACCTTGGCGTCCCGACCCAGCTTCACCTTCAGGTGCTGGGCCTGCACGGCGTCGTCGGCCCAGTCGGCGATGGTGACCAGGGTCAGCTTCGCCCCGTCGGCCACCGCCACCTCGACGTTGTCGGCCAGCGTCGCCGAGCCGGCGTGCTCCAGCACCAGGGTCACCTCGGCGAACCGGCCGACCTCGACGAAGGTGTGCCCGAAGGCGACGCCGTCGGCGCCGTCGCCGACCACCCGCAGGGTCACCGGGTCGGCGACCACGGCGTCGCGGGCGACCTGGACCAGCAGCGCCTGCCCGGCCCCGCCGTAGGCCAGCGCGCTGACCCGGTCGACGGGGGTTAGCACGCTGCCCACCCGGGGGTCGTCGGAGCCGATCCGCTCGACGGTCACGCCCTCGGGCAGGTCGCCGTACTCGTGGCGGACCGTGCCGGTGGCGGCCTGCGCCCCGCCGACCAGCCCGCGCAGGCGCTTGAGCGGGGTGAAGCGCCACTCCTCCTCCAGGCCCGTCAGGGCCGGGAAGTCGGCGACGTCGTACGAGCGGAGCGCCTGCGACTTGGTGCTGGGCGGCGCGGAAGCCTGGGTAGTCATCTCTTCCTTGGTCTGTTCTGCGACGACGGTGTCATTGATCGGAGGGTCGGTCCGGGCCCGCGCGGCCCGGACCGACGGGTCCGGGTTCGCGCAGCCCGCTCCGACGGATCGGGCTCGCGGTCGGGGTCAGCCGACCGCGCCCTCCATCTGCAGCTCGATCAGGCGGTTGAGCTCCAGGGCGTACTCCATCGGCAGCTCCTTGGCGATCGGCTCGATGAAGCCGCGCACGATCATCGCCATCGCCTCGTCCTCGCTCAGGCCCCGGCTCATCAGGTAGAAGAGCTGGTCCTCGCTGACCTTGGAGACGGTGGCCTCGTGCCCCATCGACACGTCGTCCTCACGGATGTCGACGTACGGGTAGGTGTCGGAGCGGGAGATGGTGTCGACCAGCAGCGCGTCGCACTTGACCGTGCTGCGGCTGTTGGTCGAGCCCTCCAGCACCTGCACCAGGCCCCGGTACGAGGTGCGGCCGCCACCCCGGGCGATCGACTTGGAGACGATGGTCGAGGAGGTGTGCGGCGCGGCGTGCACCATCTTGGCGCCGGCGTCCTGGTGCTGGCCCTCGCCGGCCATGGCCACCGAGAGCACCTCGCCCTTGGCGTGCTCGCCGGTCATGTAGACCGCCGGGTACTTCATGGTGACCTTGGAGCCGATGTTGCCGTCGATCCACTCCATGGTCGCGCCCTCGTGGCACACCGCGCGCTTGGTGACCAGGTTGTAGACGTTGTTCGACCAGTTCTGGATGGTCGTGTAGCGGCACCGGGCGTTCTTCTTGACGATGATCTCCACCACGGCGCTGTGCAGCGAGTCCGAGGAGTAGATCGGCGCGGTGCAGCCCTCGACGTAGTGCACGTACGCGCCCTCGTCGACGATGATCAGCGTCCGCTCGAACTGGCCCATGTTCTCCGTGTTGATCCGGAAGTAGGCCTGCAGCGGGATCTCCACGTGCACGCCCTTCGGCACGTAGATGAACGAGCCGCCGGACCAGACGGAGGTGTTCAGCGCGGCGAACTTGTTGTCGCCGACCGGGATCACCGTGCCGAAGTACTCCTTGAACAGGTCCTCGTGCTCCTTGAGGGCGGTGTCGGTGTCGAGGAAGACGACACCCTGCTCCTCCAGGTCCTCACGGATCTTGTGGTAGACGACCTCGGACTCGTACTGCGCCGCGACGCCCGCGATCAGCCGCTGCTTCTCCGCCTCGGGGATGCCCAGCTTGTCGTAGGTGTTCTTGATGTCCTCGGGCAGGTCCTCCCAGCTGGTGGCCTGCTTCTCCGTGGAGCGGACGAAGTACTTGATGTTGTCGAAGTCGATCCCGGTGAGGTCGGCGCCCCAGGCCGGCATGGGCTTGCGGTCGAACAGCCGCAGGCCCTTCAGCCGCAGGTCGAGCATCCAGGCCGGCTCGTTCTTCTTGGCCGAGATGTCCCGCACCACCGCCTCGTTGAGGCCGCGCTGGGCGACCGCCCCGGCGACGTCGGGGTCGGCCCAGCCGTACTCGTAGCGACCCAGGGCGGCGAGCTGCTCTTCCTGGGTCAGGGGCTGGACGATCTGCTCGGTCATCTATCTGTCCTCACAGTGGTGACGGTCTTACCGGACTGGGCACGCCCCGGCTGGGCGGGAATGTGCGTGGTGCACACCCCGTCGCCGTGCGCGATGGTGGCCAGGCGCTGCACGTGGGTGCCGACCAGGCGGGAGATCACCGCGGTCTCGGCCTCGCACAGCTGGGGGAACTCGGCGGCCACGTGCGCCACCGGGCAGTGGTGCTGACAGAGCTGGCCGCCGGAGGCGATCGTGGACGCGTTGGCAGCGTAGCCCTCGGCGGTCAACGCCCCGGCGAGCGCCTCGGCCCGCGCGAGGGGGTCGTCGCCGGCGTCCTCCATGGCGGCCCGGCAGCGGGCCTCCAGGGCGGCGACCTGGTCGGCGGCGAACGCCTCGACCGCCTCGGCGCCGCCGTTGCGCGCGATCCAGCGCAGCGCGGCGGTGGCCATGTTGTCGTAGTGGTGGGTGCCGCAACGGCCCCGGGCCGCGTCGGTCAGCAGGAACACCTTCGCCGGGCGGCCCCGGCCCCGGTGACCGCGGACCGTCTGGTCGCGGGCGACCACGTCACCGTCGGCGAGCATCGCGTCGAGGTGCCGCCGGATCGCGGCCGGGCTGAGCCCGAGCGCCGAGCCGAGCTGCGCGGCGGTGGTCGCCCCCCGCTCCAGCAGCAGCCGGGTGACCCGGTCCCGGGTGGGAAGATCGCCGGCGGACACGGACTGACCGGCGGCCGGGGCGGCCGCCGGCTGGTGCCCGGAGAGCGCCGCCGCGTTTTTCACAACGCCCACGTTACGTAATTCGCCGGGGGGTCGCAAACCCGGGTCCCGGTGATCCGAGCCACCGCGCCGGCGGAGTCGCACGAACCTCGATCACTACGGTGCGTAGGATTTGCGCCGTGACTCCATCCGTCCGGTTCCCGGTCTCCACCGCCCTGCTGCGCCGTCTCGCGCTCGCCTCGATCATCGCGAACGTGGGCATCGTCGTCACCGGCGGGGCGGTCCGGCTCACCCAGTCCGGCCTCGGCTGCCCCACCTGGCCCCGGTGTACCGACGAGTCGTACGTGGCAACCGCCGAGATGGGCATCAACGGGGCGATCGAGTTCGGCAACCGACTGCTCACCTTCGCGGTCGGCGTCATCGCGCTGGCGGTGCTGGTGGCCGTGCTGCTGCACCGCCCCCGCCGCCGGGACCTGGTCCCCCTCGCGGTCGCCGTGCTCTTCGGCATCCCGGCCCAGGCGGTCGTCGGCGGCATCACCGTGCTCACCGACCTCAACCCGTGGGTGGTGGGCCTGCACTTCCTCGCCTCGATGCTCGTGATCGCGGCCGCGTACGCGCTCTGGCGGCGGGTCAAGGACCCGGTCGGCCCGGCGGTGGCCGTGGTGCCGGCGCCGCTGCGGACCCTGGCGGTGATCACCACCGTGGTCAGCGCGGCGGTGCTGGTGATCGGCACCTGGGTGACCGGCAGCGGCCCGCACGCGGGCGACCACGGGGCGGCCCGCAACGGCCTCGACCCGGAGTCGATCTCCCAGGTGCACGCCGACAGCGTCTTCCTGCTGATCGGCCTCTCCGTGGCGCTGGTCTTCGCGTTCCGCGCGGTCGGCGCGGCACGGGCCGCACGGGCCGCCCTGGTGCTGGTCGCGGTGGAGCTGGGTCAGGGCCTGATCGGCTTCGTGCAGTACTTCACCAACCTGCCGGCGCTGCTGGTGGGCGCGCACATGCTCGGCTCCTGCCTGGTGCTGCTGGCCACCCTCTCGGTCCAGTGGGCCACCCGCGAACGCCGCCCCGTCGCGCCGGCCCCGGACCCCGCCCCCGCCGAGGACGCCGTCCCGGTCGCCGCCTGACGGGCGCCCGGTCGGCGACCGACGGCGGCGACGGCCACCGGCCTGCGCGCCGGGCGGTCCGCACCGTCCGCACCGTGGCCGGCGGGGCCCGGCTCGGTCGCCGAGACCCGTCGACGGGGCCAGCCGACGCCGAGAGGGGCATGAACCGCCCGGCGCCCGGCGTCGGGTCAGCGTGGCGGGCGGCGCAGGTGGGTCAGGATCGCGCCGGCCAGGCGGTCGGCGGCGCCCTCGGCGTACCCGAGGAACAGCGACGGCTCGGTCAACTCCAGCTCGACCAGGATCGAGGCGCCGTCCGGGCCGGGGATCAGGTCGACCCGGGCGTAGAGCAGGCGCTCCGGCCCGCCGGGCACCGCCGCGAGGGCCCGCTCCGCCACCGCCAACTGCTCCGGGGTTGCCGTCCGCGGGGTGATCTCCTCGGGCTTGTAGAGCCCCTCCACGCCCAGGTCCGGCCCGGTGAGCATGGGGCCCTTGCGGATCGCGTGACTGTACGCCAGCCCGTCCGGGCCGGCCAGGAAGAGCAGCGCCGTCTCGCCGACGGTGTCGACGGCGGCCAGGTACGGCTGAACCATGGTCACGCGGCCGGCCGCCGCGAGGCGCCGCACGTGCGCGACGGCCAGTTCCCGGTGCTCCGGATCGGCCAGGTCGTACCGGCCCGTGTCCTGGCTGCCCGCGCTGATCGACGGCTTGAGCACGTACTCGCCGGAGTCGGCGGGCGGCTGCCAGCTCTGCCCCGGCTCCACCCAGGTGGTGGGCACGGTCGGCACGCCCGCGGCGGAGAGCTCGGCGAGATACCGCTTGTCGGTGTTCCAGCGGACCACGTCGGCCGGGTTGGCCAGGGCCGGGACGGCGGCCGCCCAGGCGACGAACTCGTCGCGGCGGGGCATGTAGTCCCACGGCGAGCGGAGCACGGCCAGGTCGTAGCCGGCCCAGTCGGCGGTCGGGTCGTCCCAGACCACCGGTTCGGCGGTCACGCCGTGGCGCGCGAGCGGGTCGAGCACCAGGCGGTCGTCGGCCTCGAGGTCGGGCAGGTCGGCACAGGTGACGAGAGCGACCCGGGGTTCCCCCCGGGTCGACTGGTGGTGGTCGGTCAATTTATGTCAACGGGCCATCGAGCGCCGGGCCATCGACCGCCAGAGGTCGTTGCTCGGACGCATCTGGTCCATCAGTTCACGCTCCCAGGCGTTCTCGACGGCGACTCCCGCCGTCGCGCATGCCTGCCGCGCGACGACCGTGTCCTCCGCGAACTGGTCACCCCACACCCCGTCCTCGCCCACGAGGACGATGCGTGCGCCGCGCTTGCCGACGTACTCGATGACCGCCTTCGCCCCGCCGTGTCCGGCGGCGAACGACTTGATGCCCGCGACCAGGCCCTGGGGGGCCTGTTCGGCCGTCAGCGTCGTATCGGAACCATCTGCCATGACGCGAAGCGTAAGCAGACTTCCACCCGGCCGGGCGAGAACCATGAAGCTTTTGTGATGCCGATTACCTGAAGGTTTAAGGAAGAGCACAGGTGAATCGCCCGGTTTTATCCGGACTTACCGCCCCAAAGCGCCGCCGCGAACCGGTGCGGCCCGGGGCACACCGAACCGTTCGGACCGATGCCCACGCTGCCGCGGATGTGACAAGAAACCCGGACAAGGCATACACGATGCGGATTTGCCGGGGCGCAAGCCGGGCCGACCACCGGCCGGCCAGCCGGGACAGCGTCGGCGCGGCGGCGGTGGCCGGCATGGGGTGCGCGGGGCCGCCCGGGATCAGATCAGCGCGTCGAGCGCGACGGCGGCGAAGAGGATCGTCAGGTAGGTCGTCGACCAGTGGAACAGCCGCATCGGCTTGACGGCCTGGCCCCGCGAGACCCGACGGGCCAGCTTGTGCGCCTCCACCAGGAAGATGCCGCCGACCACCAGGGTGGGCACGCCGTAGATGGCGCTCATCCCCAGCGGCCACACCGCCAGCGAGGAGGCCACGGTGAGCCACGCGAAGATGATGATCTCGGCGTTGACCCGACGGGCGGAGGCCACCACCGGCAGCATCGGGATGCCGGCCCGGGCGTAGTCGTCCTTGTACTTCATCGCCAGCGGGTAGAAGTGCGGCATCTGCCAGAAGAAGACCACCGCGAACAGCGCCCACGCGGCAGGCGCCAGCGACCCCGTCACCGCCGCCCAGCCGATCAGCACCGGCGCCGCCCCGCAGGCGCCGCCCCAGAACGTGTTCGCCGCCGTGGTGCGCTTGAGCCAGAGGGTGTAGACGAGGTCGTAGTAGGCGATCGCGGCCAGGGTGAGGCCGGCGGCGAGCAGGTTGGTGAACGCCGCCATCAGCGCGACCGACACCACCGCCAGCACCAGCCCGAAGACCAGCGCGTTGCGCGGCGACACGGTGTGCGCCGGCAGCGGGCGGCGCTTGGTGCGCCGCATCAGCTGGTCGATGTCCCGGTCGATGTAGCAGTTGATGACGCTGGCCGCGCCCGCCGCGAGCGAGCCGCCGACCAGCACCACGGCCATCAGCCAGAGCGACGGCATGCCGCCGTCCGCCAGCATCATCGCCGGCACGGTCGTGACCAGGAGCAGCTCCACGATCCGCGGCTTGGTCAGCGTCACGTATGCCGAGACCACTGCGCGGACGTCCCGTCGACCGACAGTCGGGGCCTCCGCCGCCGCGCGCACCGGCGACTGCCCGGCAGAGTTGCTGACGGGGCGCTCGGTGATCATGCTCACGGATTGCCACCTTCCGGCGTCGGCAGGGGAGGTCGGATCGGCCGGACCCGACTCGGGCCACACACCGCACCACAGACTACGCGCTGTCGTTTTGGCTGCCCGGGCGACCCGACAACGGTGCGGGGCGTCACACCGCCGATCGAACCACCGATCCTCCCGGACCCGCACACACCTGCATGCAGAGATCCCCGGGCGGACGTTTAGGACCGCTCGATAGGGTCATCAGTGAGGGTTCCGCCCATCTGCCGAGGAGCACAAACCATCGTGGCTGCCAACCGACCCGAGCACCCCGCACTGAACTGGTCCGACCTCGACCGCCGGGCCGTCGACACCGTCCGCGTGCTGGCCATGGACGCCGTGGAGAAATCCGGCAACGGCCACCCGGGCACCGCGATGAGCCTCGCGCCCGCGGCCTACCTGCTCTTCAACCGGGTCATGCGGCACAACCCGGCCGACCCGAACTGGCCCGGCCGGGACCGGTTCGTGCTCTCGGCGGGCCACTCCAGCCTCACCCTCTACATCCAGCTCTTCCTCTCCGGCTACCCGCTCAGCCTCGACGACCTCAAGTCGCTGCGGCAGTGGGGCTCGCTCACCCCGGGCCACCCGGAGCACGGGCACACCCCGGGCGTCGAGACCACCACCGGCCCCCTCGGGCAGGGCCTCGGCAACGCGGTCGGCATGGCGATGGCGGCCCGCCGCGAGCGTGGCCTGTTCGACCCGGAGGGCGAGCCGGGCTCGTCCGTCTTCGACCACGACATCTGGTGCATCGCCTCCGACGGCGACATCGAGGAGGGCATCAGCCACGAGGCCAGCGCCCTCGCCGGCCATCAGCAGCTCGGCAACCTCTGCGTGATCTACGACGACAACGAGATCTCGATCGAGGACGACACCCGGATCGCCATGAGCGAGGACGTGGCGGCCCGCTACGAGGCGTACGGCTGGCACGTGCAGACGGTCGACTGGCGCACCGGCGACGCCGACCAGGGCGACTACCACGAGGACGTGGAGGCCCTGCACCAGGCGCTGCTGGCGGCGAAGGCCGAGACCGGCCGCCCCTCCTTCATCGCGCTGCGCACCATCATCGGCTGGCCCGCGCCCAACAAGAAGAACACCGGCAAGATCCACGGCTCCGCGCTCGGCGGCGACGAGGTGGCCGCCACCAAGCAGATCCTCGGCTTCGACCCGGCGCAGTCCTTCGAGGTCGACGAGAAGGTGCTCGAGCACGCCCGCCTGGTGATGGAGCGCGGCGCCCGCGCCCAGCAGGAGTGGACCGCGGCGTTCGACGGCTGGTCGAAGGCCAACCCGGAGCGCCGGGCGCTCTACGACCGGATGGCCGGCCGGGCGCTGCCGGACGGCTGGACCGACGCCCTGCCCGAGTTCCCGGCCGACGCCAAGGGCATCGCCACCCGGGCCGCTTCCGGCAAGGTCCTGGAGGCGCTCGCCCCGGTGCTGCCCGAGCTGTGGGGCGGCTCGGCCGACCTCGCCGAGAGCAACAACACCACCATGAAGGGCGAGCCGTCCTTCATCCCGGCCGCCTGGGCCACCAAGGAGTTCCCGGGCCACGAGTACGGCCGCACGCTGCACTTCGGCATCCGCGAGCACGCCATGGGCGCGATCCTCAACGGCATCGCCCTGCACGGCGGCACCCGCCCGTACGGCGGCACCTTCCTGGTGTTCAGCGACTACATGCGCCCCTCCGTACGGCTCGCCGCGCTGATGAAGCTGCCGGTGGTCTACGTCTGGACGCACGACTCGATCGGCCTCGGCGAGGACGGCCCCACCCACCAGCCGGTGGAGCACCTGACCGCGCTGCGCGCCATCCCCGGCCTGGACGTGGTCCGCCCGGCCGACGCCAACGAGACCGCCTGGGCCTGGCGGTGCGCGCTGGAGCACACCGACCGGCCGACGGCGCTGGCGCTCAGCCGCCAGGCGCTGCCGACCTTCGACCGGTCGACGCTGGCCGGCGCCGAGGGCGTGGCGAAGGGCGGCTACGTGCTCGCCGAGGCGTCCACCGGCAAGCCGCAGGTGATCCTCGTCGGCACCGGCTCCGAGGTGCAGCTCTGCCTGACCGCGCGGGAGCGGCTGGAGGCCGACGGCACCCCCACCCGGGTCGTCTCGATGCCCTGCCAGGAGTGGTTCGCCGAGCAGGACGAGGCGTACCGGGAGTCGGTGCTGCCGCGCGGGGTAAAGGCACGGGTGAGCGTGGAGGCGGGCATCGCCATGTCCTGGCGGCACCTCGTCGGCGACTGCGGCGAGAGCGTCAGCCTGGAGCACTACGGCGCCAGCGCCCCGCACTCCATGCTCTTCGAGCAGTTCGGGTTCACCCCCGACCGGATCGTGGCCGCCGCGCACGCGGCGCTGACCCGGATGGGCGACATCACCGGTTTCACGACCGGCAACTGAGGGGAGCGTGGACGGCATGACGGACAGGCTTGGTGAGCTGAGCGCCGCGGGTGTGGCGATCTGGCTCGACGATCTTTCCAGGACGCGACTGAGCTCCGGCGGGCTGGACCAGCTCCGCCGGGAGAAGCACCTGGTCGGGGTGACCTCCAACCCGACCATCTTCGCCAAGGCGCTGAGCGACGCCGACGAGTACGACTGGCAGCTGAAGGACCTCGCCCTCCGTGGGGTGGAGGTCGAGGAGGCCGTCCGCATGCTCACCACGTACGACGTGCGGTGGGCGTGCGACGTGATGCGGCCGGCGTACGACGCGAGCGCCGGAGTCGACGGCCGGGTCTCCATCGAGGTGGACCCGCGGCTGGCCCACGAGACGGAGAAGAGCGTCGCCGAGGCCGGGGCGCTGTGGTGGTTGATCGACCGGCCCAACCTCTTCATCAAGATCCCGGCCACCGAGGCCGGCCTGCCGGCGATCACCGCCACCCTGGCCCAGGGGATCTCCGTCAACGTGACGCTGATCTTCGGGCTGGACCGCTACTCGCAGGTGATGGACGCCTTCCTGGCCGGCCTGGAGCAGGCGAAGGCGAACGGCCACGACCTGAGCAAGATCGGGTCCGTGGCGTCGTTCTTCGTCTCCCGCGTCGACACCGAGGTCGACAAGCGGCTGGAGAAGATCGGCTCCGACGAGGCCAAGGCGCTGCGCGGCAAGGCCGCCGTCGCCAACGCCAAGCTGGCGTACGAGCGCTACGGCGAGGTCTTCTCCTCCGACCGTTGGCAGGCCCTCGCCGACGCCGGCGCGCACCCGCAGCGGCCGCTGTGGGCGTCGACCTCCACCAAGAACCCGAACTACCGGGACGTCATCTACGTCGAGGAGCTGGTCGCGCCCGGCACCGTCAACACCATGCCGGAGCCGGTCATCCACGCGTACGCCGACCACGGCGAGACCCGCGGCGACACCATCACCGGCTCGTACGACGAGGCCCGCGAGGTCTTCGCTGGCCTGGAGTCGGTCGGGGTCGACATGGCCGACGTGATCGCCACCCTGGAGCGCGAGGGCGTGGAGAAGTTCGAGGCGAGCTGGCTGGAGCTGCTCGACGGCGTGCGCAAGTCGCTGGCCGCCGCGGGCAAGGGCACCGGCCACCCGGGCAAGGCCGCGAAGGGCAACGCGCAGGCCGCGCAGCAGGCGGGAGGCAACGCGTGAGCGAGCGGAGCGAGCGAACCATCAGGCACAGCAGCGTGGCGCCTCGCGCCGCCGCCGAGCGGAGCGAGGTGGCGGCGTGAGCGAGCGGAGCGAGCGAACCATCAGGCACAGCAGCGTGGCGCCTCGCGCCGCCGCCGAGCGGAGCGAGGTGGCGGCGTGAGCGACGTGCTCGCCGGGCCGGTCGAGGCGGCCGCCGGGCTCGCCGTGTACGGGGCCGACACGGTCGACAAGTCGGCTCCGGCCTCGACCCGGGACGCGCTGGTCAAGGCCGGCGTGCCGGGCAAGCTGGCCGAGAAGGACCCGACCCTGTGGGGCCCGGACGCCGAGGCCGAGGCGAAGATCCGCCTCGGCTGGGTGGACACCCACCGGCGCAGCCGGGAGCTGCTCCCCCAGCTAGCCGAGCTGAAGGCGGAGCTGGCCGACCTGGACCACGTGGTGCTCGCCGGCATGGGCGGCTCGTCGCTGGCCCCGGAGGTCATCGCGCGCACCCTCGGCAAGCAGCTGACCGTGCTCGACACCACCGACCCGGGGCAGGTCCGGGCGGCGCTGGCCGACCGGCTGGAGCGCACCGTGGTCGTGGTGGCCAGCAAGTCGGGCTCGACGGTGGAGACCGACAGCCACCGCCGGGCCTACTGGCAGGCGTTCCTGGACGCCGGGATGACCGAGGCGGAGGCCGGCCGGCACTTCGTCATCGTCACCGACCCCGGTTCGCCGCTGGAGGCCACCGCCGCCGAGATGGGCGCCTTCACCGTGCTGGCCGATCCGAACGTGGGCGGCCGCTACTCGGCGCTGACCGCGTTCGGGCTGGTCCCGTCGGCCCTGGCCGGCGTCGAGGTGGCCGAGCTGCTCGACGAGGCGGAGGCGCTGTCCCGGTCGCTGGGCGGCGACCGGGACAATCCGGGCCTGGCCCTGGGCGCCGCCCTCGGGGCGGCGGCCACCATGGGCCGGGACAAGGTCGCCCTGATCTCCGACGGCACCGGCATCGACGGCCTCGGCGACTGGGCGGAGCAGCTCATCGCCGAGTCCACCGGCAAGTCCGGCGTCGGCATCCTCCCGGTCGTCGTGGAGTCCCCGGAGAGCCCCGGCGCCGGCGGCGCCGACGTGCTCACCGTGACCTACGGCGGCGCGCTGGCGACCGACGCCGTCCCGGGCGGCGGCACCGGCCCGGACGTGGCCGTCAACGGCCCGCTCGGCGCGCAGTTCCTGGTCTGGGAGTACGCCACCGCGATCGCCGGCGCGGTGCTCGGCATCGACCCGTTCAACCAGCCCAACGTCACCGAGTCCAAGGAGAACACCAACAAGATCCTCGCCTCGGGTCCGCCGGCGGAGACGCCGTCGTTCACCGAGGGCGCGATCGAGGTGTACGCGCCGCAGGGCGCCCCGGGCGACCTGGCCGGCGTGCTGCGCTGGCTGGTCGACGGGCTGGCCGGCGACGGCTACCTCGCGGTGATGGCGTACCTCGACCGGTTCGCCGACGCCGACGCGGCCCGGCTGCGGCCGCTGCTGGCCGGGGCCTCCGGGCGGCCGGTCACCTTCGGCTGGGGGCCGCGGTTCCTGCACTCCACGGGCCAGTACCACAAGGGCGGCCCGCAGGTCGGCAGCTACCTCCAGCTCACCGGCGCGGTCACCGACGACCTGCCGGTGCCCGGCCGGCCGTACACCTTCGGGGAGCTGCAGGCGGCGCAGGCCGCCGGCGACCGGCAGGCCCTGGCCGGGCGGGAGCGCCCGGTGGTGCGGCTGCACCTGACCGACCGGTCCGCGGGCGTGGCCCAGCTACTCGATGCGGTCGGGGCGCTGCGGGCGTGACGATGAGAACCCTGGACGACGCGGAGCGAGGAGGCGGCATGAACCCGCTGCGCGACCCGCAGGACCGCCGGCTGCCGAGGATCCCGGAGCCGTGCGCCCTGGTGATCTTCGGCGTCACCGGCGACCTGGCCCGCAAGAAACTCCTTCCGGCGGTGTACGACCTGGCGAACCGGGGGCTGCTGCCCCCGGGCTTCGTCGTGCTGGGTTTCGCCCGCCGGGACTGGGGCGACGGCGACTTCGAGTCGCTGGCCCACGAGGCCGCCAAGAAGCACGCCCGCACCCCCTGGCGGGAGGAGGTGTGGTCGCGGCTGGCCGGCAACATCAAGTTCGTCGGCGGCTCGTTCGACGACGACGCCGCGTTCGACCACCTCTCCGCCACCCTCGACGAGCTGCGCCAGACCCACGGCATCCCGGGCAACGCCGCCTTCTACTTCTCCATCCCCCCGGCGGCGTTTCCCGTGGTGCTCAAGCAGTTGGCCCGCACCGGCATGGCCGACAACGCCAAGTCCGGCGGCTGGCGCCGGGTGGTGGTGGAGAAGCCGTTCGGGCACGACCTGCCCTCGGCGAAGGCGCTCAACGACCTGGTCGACGACGTCTTCACCCGCAAGGACGTCTTCCGCATCGACCACTACCTGGGCAAGGAGACCGTCCAGAACATCCTCGCCCTGCGGTTCGCCAACAACCTGTTCGAGCCGCTGTGGAACTCCAAGTACGTCGACTCGGTGCAAATCACCATGGCCGAGGACGTCGGGATCGGCACCCGCGCCGGGTTCTACGACTCCGCCGGCGCCGCCCGCGACGTGCTCCAGAACCACCTGCTCCAACTGCTGGCGCTGGTGGCGATGGAGGAGCCGACGAGCTTCGACGCGGACGAGATCCGCACCGAGAAGCTCAAAGTGCTGCGGGCGATCACCCTGCCGAAGGACGTGGCCGAGGGCACCGTCCGCGGCCAGTACCTGCCCGGCTGGGTGGGCGGCCAGCGCGCGGTCGGCTACCTGGAGGAGGAGGGCGTCCCGGAGGACTCGACCACCGAGACGTACGTGGCGGTCCGGCTCGGCATCCAGAACCGCCGCTGGGCGGAGGTGCCGTTCTACATCCGGGCCGGCAAGCGGCTGCCGCGCCGGGTCACCGAGGTCGCCATCATGTTCAAGAAGGCGCCGCACCTGCCGTTCAACGCCGCCGACATGGAGTCGCTGGGCAACAACCAGCTCGTCATCCGGGTGCAGCCCGACGAGGGCGTCGTGCTCAAGTTCGGCTCGAAGGTGCCCGGCACCACGATGGAGGTCCGCGACATCGCGATGGACTTCCAGTACGGCGAGGCGTTCACCGAGTCCAGCCCCGAGGCGTACGAGCGGCTGGTGCTGGACGTGCTCATCGGTGACCGCACCCTCTTCCCGGACGCCGCCGAGGTCGAGCAAAGCTGGCAGGTGGTGGACCCGCTGGAGCACGCGTGGGCGGGCACGAAGCCGGAGCCGTACCGGGCCGGCGAGTGGGGCCCCCGGGCCGCCGACGAGATGCTGGCCCGCGAGGGCCGGGCCTGGCGCAGAGCGTGACCAAGCCCAGCGAGTCAACCAGGAGGCTCCAGTGATCGGCCTGTGGGACACCACCGGCAACGAGGTGGTCAAGGCGCTCGCCGCCGAGCGGCGCAGTGCCGGCGGGGTGGCCAGCGGCATGGCGCTCACCCTGATCGTGGTGGTGGACGAGAAGCGGGTCCGCGAGGCGGAGGCGGCGGCCACGATAGCCGCCGCCGCCCACCCCTGCCGGCTGGTGGTGGTGGTCCGCTCCGACGTCGAGCGGGAGCGCAACCGCCTGGACGCGGAGATCGTCGTCGGCGGCCGGCTCGGCCCCTGCGAGGCGGTGGTCACCCGGATGTACGGGCGGCTGGCCCTGCACGCCGAGTCGGTGGTGATGCCGCTGCTGGTGCCGGACGTGCCGGTGGTGACGTGGTGGCACGGCGAGCCGCCGGCCGAGATCGCGACCGACTTCCTCGGTGTCGTGGCCGACCGGCGGATCACCGACGCCGCGCAGGCCGCCGACCCGATCGAGGCGCTGCGCCAGCGGGCCCGGGACTACGCGCCGGGCGACACCGACCTGGCGTGGACCCGGATCACCCCGTGGCGCACGCTCGTGGCCGGGGCGTTCGACACCACCCAGGCGCGGGTGACCGAGGCGACGGTGGTCGCCCCGGCCACCGACCCCACCGCCGGGCTGATGCGGGGCTGGCTGGCCGCCCGGCTCGGCATCGACCCGGTGTGGCAGCGCACCGACGAGTTCCCCCGGATGCGGGAGGTGCAGCTGCGCTGCGCCAACGGCGACGAGCTGACGCTGACCCGGGAGGACAGCGTGGCGACGTTCCGGCGTACCGGCCAGGAGGACCGGCACCTGCCGCTCGTCCGCCGGCCGCTCGGCGACGAGCTGGCCGAGGAGCTGCGCCGGCTCGACGCCGACCAGGTGTACGCGGAGGCGCTGGGCACCGCGGCCGGCCTGGCCGGCCTGGACCAGCGCCCGGCGCAGCGGGTGCACGTCTGGAAGGACCCGGCCACCGCGCAGCGGGCCGAGGCGGGGGTGACCGCGCACGCGGGAACGAGCGGCCAGCACTGAGCGCCCGACTGCCGGGCGCACGAGGAAACACCGACCGCGCGGCGGCCGGAGAAACGAAGGCACAGGGAATGAGTGAGGCGAGTGTCGCCGTCCACGCCGACGCCGACCTGCTGGCGCAGGCGGTGGCTGCCCGGTTGGTGGTGAAGCTGCTCGACGCGCAGGCCGAACGGGGCCAGGCCTCGGTGGTGCTGACCGGGGGGCGGATCGCCGCGGCGGTCCACCGGGCGGTGGCGGCGCTGCCGGCCCGGGACGCCGTGGACTGGTCCCGGGTGGACGTCTGGTGGGGCGACGAGCGGTTCCTGCCCGCCGGCGACCCGGAGCGCAACGAGACGCAGGCCCGGGCGGCCCTGCTGGACGTGGTGCCGCTGGACCCGGCCCGGGTCCACCCGATGCCCGCCTCCGACGGGCCCGCCGGGCCGGATCCGGAGGAGGCGGCCGCCCGCTACGCCGAGGAGCTGGCCCGGGCGGCGCGTCCCGGCCACGCCGCACTCCCCCACTTCGACGTGCTGATGCTGGGCGTCGGCGAGGACGGGCACGTGGCGTCGGTGTTCCCGGAGCACCCGGTGCACCACGACACCCGGCCGGTCAGCGCCGTCCGGGGCAGCCCGAAGCCACCGCCGGTGCGGACCACCCTGACCCTTCCGGCGATCAACACCGCCGAGGAGGTCTGGTTGGTGGCCAGCGGCGCCGACAAGTCCCGGGCGGTCGGCATGGCGCTGGCCGGGGCGGGGCCGGTGCAACTGCCGGCGGCCGGCGCGCAGGGCACGGGCCGCACCCTCTGGCTGCTGGACCGGGCGGCGGCGGCCGACGTGCCGGCCCGCCTGCGCAGCCTGCGCTGAGCGTGTAAGGAAGGGCCCCTTGTTAACGCTGTGCGTTAACAAGGGGCCCTTCCTTACAGCGGAGCGGGGCGGCCCCGGCGGCGGCGCAGGTCGGCGAGGGCCTCGGCCAGGATGGCCTCCCCCTCCTCGGCGCTGCGCCGCTCCTTCACGTACGCGAGGTGGGTCTTGTAGGGCTCGAGCCGGGCCCGGCCCGGCGGGTTCTGCGCGTCCTGCCCGGCGGGGAGGCCGCAGCGCGGGCAGTCCCACACCTCCGGGGCTTCGGCGTCGGCGGCGATGCGGATCTCGGTGTGGTGGTCGTTGCGGCACCAGTAGGTGACCGCCCGGCGCGGGGCCGGCTGGTAGCGCTCGGCGCGGCGCTCGGGGGCGGACCCGATACGGGTGCCCCGGATGACGTTGCCACTGGGCACGGCTGCTCGCTCCTGTCGTCGGGAGGGGTACCGCCGCGGAGGTGGGCGGCGGGCGACGCGGTGCAGCGGGTGAAACGGACTGCGCGCGGCCCGTCAGTGACGGACCGCGCGCAGATTGTACGACTCGACGGCGCTCAGATGGCGCCGCTGGCCGTCTGCAGGCGCAGCCAGAGCCCGAGCCCGACGATGCAGGCGAACCAGACGATGCCCACCAGGACGGTGTAGCGGTCGAGGTTCTTCTCCGCCACCGACGACCCGGCGAGGCTGGAGCTGACGCCGCCACCGAACATGCTCGACAACCCGCCGCCCTTGCCGCGGTGCAGCAGGATCAGCATGGTCAGCAGGATGCTCGTGATGACCAGCAACACGATCAACGTGTATGCGAACCAGATCGGCATGGCTGGGGTCAGTCCTCTCGTTACGATCCTCGCCCGGGCAGATCGGGCACGGTGGCACCGACCGACGGACGGGCGGAGTCAAGGATAGCGAGCGATCAGCGGGCGATGTGCTCCGGGAACCGGCAGATCTTCGCGAACTCCTCGGCGTCCAGGCTCGCGCCGCCCACCAGCGCCCCGTCGACGTCCGGCTTGGCCATGATCGCCGCGACGTTGGAGGACTTGACGGAGCCGCCGTAGAGGACCCGGACCTGGTCGGCGGTGTCCTGGCCGAACGAGTCGGCCAGGCGCTGGCGGACCGCCTCGCACACCTCCTGCGCGTCCTCCGGGGTGGCCGTCTTGCCCGTGCCGATCGCCCAGACCGGCTCGTACGCCACCACGACCTTCGCCACCTGCTCGGCGGTCAGCCCCTTCAGGGCGCCGTCGAGCTGGTCGCTGCAGTGCGCCACGTGGGTGCCCCGGTCCCGGACGTCGAGCCCCTCGCCCACGCAGAGGATCGGGGTGAGCCCGTGGGTCAGCGCCGCCTGCACCTTGACGTTGACGATCGCGTCGTCCTCGTTGTGGTACGCGCGCCGCTCCGAGTGCCCCACCACCACGTACGTGCAGCCGAGCTTGGCCAGCATCGGGCCGGAGATGTCGCCGGTGTAGGCCCCCGACGCGTGCGGCGAGAGGTCCTGCGCGCCGTAGCCGATCAGCAGCTTGTCGCCGTCGACGGCGGTCTGCACCGTACGCAGGTCGGTGAACGGCGGCAGGACCACCGTCTCGACGTCGGTGAGCTGCTTCTCGGTGAGGCTGGCCGCCAGCTTCTGCACCAGCAGGTTGGCCTCGAGGTGGTTGAGGTTCATCTTCCAGTTGCCGGCCATCAGGGGCCGGCGGGTGGCGTTCGCCATCAGTTCTCCAGGGCCGCGATGCCGGGGAGGGTCTTGCCCTCCAGGTATTCCAGGGAGGCGCCACCGCCGGTGGAGATGTGCCCGAAGGACGACTCGTCCAGCCCCAGGGCACGGACTGCCGCCGCCGAGTCACCGCCACCGACCACGGTGAACGCGTCAGCCTTCGCGATCGCCTCGGCGACCCCGCGGGTGCCGTGGGCGAACGCCGCCATCTCGAACACGCCCATCGGGCCGTTCCAGAAGATCGTCCGCGCGCCCTTGAGGGCGGCGGCGAACCCGGCGACCGTCTCCGGCCCGATGTCGAGCCCGACCCGCCTGCTGGGGATGCCGTCGGCCGGCACGGTGTCGTGCGCGGCGTCCGGGGCGAACGCGTCCGCGGCCACCACGTCGACCGGGAGCAGGATCTTGCCCTCGGAGCGCTCCATCAGGTTGCGGCAGGTCTCGACCATCTCCTCCTCCAGCAGCGAGGAGCCCACCTCGTGGCCCTGGGCCTTGAGGAAGGTGAAGCACATGCCGCCGCCGATGAGCAGCCGGTCGACCGTCGGCAGCAGCGCCTCGATCACGGCGAGCTTGTCGGAGACCTTCGAGCCGCCGAGCACCACCACGTACGGCCGCTCCGGCTCGCCGGTGAGCTTCGAGAGGACCTCCACCTCGCGCAGCACCAGCCGGCCGGCGACGTGCGGCAGCCGCGCCGGCACGTCGTAGACGCTGGCGTGCTTGCGGTGCACCGCGCCGAACGCGTCGTCGACGTACGCCTCGCCGAAGGCGGCGAGCTGGTCGGCGAAGGCGCCCCGCTCGGCGTCGTCCTTGCTGGTCTCACCCTTGTTGAAGCGCAGGTTCTCCAGCAGCGCCACCTCGCCGTCGGCCAGCGCCTCCACGGTGGAGCGGGCGGACTCGCCGACGGTGTCGGTGGCGAAGTGCACCGGCGCGCCGAGCAGCTCGCCGAGCCGCCCGGCGACCGGGCGGAGGCTGAACTGCGGGTCCGGGGCGCCCTTCGGGCGGCCCAGGTGCGAGCAGACGACCACCTTCGCGCCGGCCCCGGTGAGCGCGCTCAGCGTCGGCAGCACGGCGCGGATCCGGCCGTCGTCAGTGATGTCGCCGGTCTGCTTGTCGAGTGGGACGTTCAGGTCGGCGCGCACCAGCACGCGCCGACCCGACACCCCCTCGGCGAGCAGGTCGTCGAGGGTACGGATGCTCACTTACGCCAGCCCTCCGTTCGTGGCCGCCGCCGTCACAGGGACTGGCCGACGAGCTTGACCAGGTCGACCAGGCGGTTGGAGTAGCCCCACTCGTTGTCGTACCAGCCGACGACCTTGACCTGGTTGCCGACGACCTTGGTCAGCGGCGCGTCGTAGATGCACGACGCCGGGTCGGTGACGATGTCGGCGGAGACGATCGGGTCCTCGTTGTAGACCAGGATGCCCTTGAGCGGGCCCTCGGCGGCCGCCTTCATCGCGGCGTTGACCTCGTCGACCGTGGTCTCCCGGTTGAGGTTGACCGTGAGGTCGGTGGTCGAGCCGGTCGGGATCGGCACCCGCAGCGCGTAACCGTCCAGCTTGCCCTTCAGCTCCGGCAGCACCAGGCCGATCGCCTTCGCCGCGCCGGTCGAGGTCGGCACGATGTTCAGCGCGGCGGCGCGGGCGCGACGCAGGTCCTTGTGCGGCGCGTCCTGGAGGTTCTGGTCCTGGGTGTACGCGTGGATCGTCGTCATCAGACCGTGCTGGATGCCGAACGTGTCGTGCAGGACCTTCGCCATCGGGGCGAGGCAGTTGGTGGTGCAGGAGGCGTTGGAGATGATGGTGTGCTTGGCCGGGTCGTACTGCTCCTGGTTGACGCCCATCACCACCGTGACGTCCTCGTTCTTCGCCGGCGCGGAGATGATGACCTTCTTGGCCCCGCCGTCGATGTGCGCCTTGGCCTTGGTGGCGTCGGTGAAGAAGCCGGTGGACTCGATGACCACGTCCGCGCCGACCTCGCCCCACGGCAGCTTCGCCGGGTCCTTCTCGGCGTACGCCTTGATGGTCTTGCCGCCCACGGTGATCTCGTCGGCGGTCGCCTTGACCTCGTGCGGGAGGCGGCCCAGGATGCTGTCGTACTTGACAAGGTGGGCGAGCGTCGCGTTGTCGGTCAGGTCGTTGACCGCCACGACCTCGATGTCAGCGCCGGACGCCAGCACTGCCCGGAAGAAGTTGCGGCCGATCCGGCCGAAGCCGTTGATGCCAACCCGGATGGTCACAGGTCCCATCTCCTCGCGTTCTGGTCCGCCGGCGTCAGACCCGGGCCGGCGGAGGTGTGTGCGCCGACCGTTGGAGCCGGCCGTTGACGGTTCATCTCGGCCACCCCGCCGCGGTCTCGAAGGACCTGACCGCCCGAGGCGGTGAGTACGGCGAGGAGTGCCTGTGCCGGCCCCCTTGCCGTACGCAGCGACCTTATCCGAGCGTGCGACACCGTGCAGCGCCGGGTGGTGATCCCACTGGCGGCGCCGAGCCTCACCGTCCTATCAGACCACGAGCATGTCGGGCGTGACGGCCGCTTCCGTATCCGGGATGCCCAGGTCGCGGGCCCGCTTGTCGGCCAGCGCCAGCAGCCGGCGGATCCGGCCGGCGATGGCGTCCTTGGTCAGCGGCGGGTCGGCCAGCGCGCCCAACTCCTCCAGCGAGGCCTGCCGGTGCTCCAGGCGCAGCCGACCGGCCGAGGTGAGGTGGTTGGGCGCGTCGTCGGCGAGGATCTCCAGCGCCCGGGTGACCCGGGCGGCGGCGGCCACCGCGGCGCGCGCCGAGCGGCGCAGGTTGGCGTCGTCGAAGTTGGCCAGCCGGTTCGCCGTCGCCCGGACCTCGCGGCGGACCCGGCGCTCCTCCCAGGCCAGCACGCTGGAGTGGGCGCCGATGCGGGTGAGCAGCGCGGCGATCGCATCACCGTCCTTGACCACCACCCGGTCCACCCCGCGCACCTCGCGGTTCTTGGCGGTGATGCCGATCCGGCGGGCCGCGCCGACCAGGGCCAGCGCCGACTCGGGACCGGGGCAGGTGATCTCCAGCGCGCTGGAGCGGCCGGGCTCGGTCAGCGATCCGTGCGCCATGAACGCGCCCCGCCAGGCCGACACCGCGCAGCAGACGTTCGCGGCGACGACGTGCGGCGGCAGGCCCCGCACCGGGCGGCCCCGGACGTCGAGCAGCCCCGTCTGCCGCGCGAGGGCCTCGCCGTCCTTGACCACCCGCACGATGAAGTGGCTGCCCTTGCGCAGGCCGCCGGAGGCCAGCACGTGAATCTCGCTGGGGTAGCCGTAGACCTCGGCGATCTCCCGCCGCAGCCGCCGGGCCACCGCTCCGGTGTCGAGTTCGGCCTCCACGACCACCCGACCGGAGACGATGTGCAGCCCGCCGGCGAAGCGCAGCAGCGCCGCCATCTCCGCCCGCCGACAGCAGGGCTTGGGCACGTCGACCCGACTCAGCTCGTCCTTGACCGCAGCCGTCATCGCCATTGTGCGTCCCCTCACGGACCGGTTCCGGCGTGTCGCCGGAGATTACGTACGTGTCTAACGATCGGCGCCCAGGACAGGCACCAGTGCGGCGCCCAGGGCGGCCGGATCATGACGGGGAGTGCCGTCGGTGACCGCGACGGGAGCGAGGACCAGGCGGGCACCCAGCGATTCTGCCGCACGTCCGACCGGTTCGGGGTCACCCACCGCCTTGGAATCGGCGACCACATGGTCGACCTTCAGCTCCGGCAGGTACCAGCGCAGCGCGGCCAGATGGTCGGCGAGGGAGAGCCCGAGCGTCTCCTTCTCCGACGCGAGGTTCAGCGTCACCAACCGCCGCGCCGGGCTGGCGACCACGGCGGCGGCCAACTCCGGCACGAGCAGGTGCGGCAGCACGCTCGTGTACCAGCTTCCCGGCCCGAAGATCAGCCAGTCCGCAGCGCCGATCGCGGCGACCGCCTGTGGGCAGGCCCGCGGTGCGCCCGGGGTCAGCCGCAGCGACTCCACCCGGCCGGTGGTCACCGCGACCTGGTGCTGGCCGGTGACCGTACGCACCTCGTCCGGTCGGCTCGGGTCGGCGCCGCGCACCCGCGCCTCGATGTCCACCGGCTCGCAGGACATCGGCAGCACCCGGCCCACCGCGCCGAGCATCGCCCCGGCGTGCTCCAGGGCCGCCACCGGGTCGCCGAGCAGCTCCATCAGCCCGCAGAGCACGAGGTTGCCCACCGCGTGCCCGGCCAGCCCGTCGCCTTGCCCAGGGGGCGGGTCCTCGGCGGGCGGCGGCACCTCGGCGAAGCGGTGCTGGAACAGGCCGGCGCTGCGCCGGGTGGCGGGATGGTCCCCGGCGAGCGCCACCAACGCCTGCCGCAGGTCGCCGGGGGGCAGGCCGCCCCGCTCGGCGCGCAGCCGGCCGCTGGAGCCGCCGTCGTCGCCGACGGTGACCACCGCCGTGATGTCCAGGTCCAGCTCGGGGGCGCAGCGGCGCAGGGCGCGCAGCGAGGCGGACAGGCCGTGCCCGCCGCCGAAGGCGACCACCCGCGTCGCCGTCACTCGCGCCCCAGGTCGCGGTGCTGGGCGTTGGCGGCCAGGCCGGACTGGCGCAGCCGGGCCGACAGCTCTTCGGCGATGGCCACGCTGCGGTGCTTGCCGCCGGTGCAGCCGACCGCGACGGTCAGGTAGCGCTTGCCCTCCCGCTCGAAGCCGACGGTGGTGGCGTTGACCAGGTCGGCGTACGACGTGACGAACGCGTCGGCGCCCTCCTGCCCCAGCACGTACGAGCTGACCGCCTCCTCCCGGCCGGTGTGCTCGCGCAGCTCGGGCACCCAGTACGGGTTGGGCAGGAACCGGGCGTCGAGCACGAAGTCGGCGTCCGGCGGCAGGCCGTACTTGAAGCCGAAGGAGAGCACGGTGACCCGCAGCCGGCGGGCGTCCTCGCCGCCGAACAGCTCCTCGATGCGGCGGCGGAGCTGGTTGACGTTCAGGTGGCTGGTGTCGATGATCACGTCGGCCTGGTCGCGGGCCTCCTCCAGCAGGCCGCGCTCGACGGCGATGCCGTCGGCGAGCCGCCCGTCGCCCTGCAACGGGTGCGACCGGCGGACGCTCTCGAACCGCCGGATCAGCACCTCGTCGTCGGCGTCGACGAACACCACCCGGGGCGAGAAGCCACGCTCCTTCAGCTCCCGGATTGCGCCGGCCAGGTCCGTGGAGAAGGCGCGCGAGCGCACGTCCAGCACCATCGCGGTGCGCCGGGCCGCCCCGCCGGCCTTGAACGCCAGCTCCGCCATGTCGAGCATGAGCGCCTGGGGCAGGTTGTCCACCACGTAGAAGCCGACGTTCTCCAGCGCCCGGGCGACCGTGCTGCGACCGCCGCCGGAGAGGCCGGTGACCACCACCAGGGTGGTGTCCGGCTCCGTCGGGGCCAGCTGCCCCGGCACCGTCGTGCCCCGATCCTCGGCTGTACGCGCCTCGCTCACCCACTACCCCCCAGCCGTGGCGCCGCGGCCGGCTACCCGGCCGTGCGTGGTCAATCAGCGACTCTATCCCGCCGCGCCCGGCCCACCGTCGTACGCCCGTGGGCGGCGTGGCCCGGCCGGCCGCCGGGCTGCCGCACCGCCGTCGGCATCCGGCGCGGCCGCGGCCCGGCGGGCGGTCGGAAGCCACGGCCCGGCGGGTGGTCGGGCGGGAGCCGGCCCGTGTCCGGCCGCCGGGGCGCGGGGCGGCGCGCCGGGGCGGCGCGGGCCGGCCGGGTGTCGGGGAGGGTTCGTAGAATCCCCGGATGGCTTCCCCCACCGACCTGCGCACCTCCGACGCCGCCCTGGAGACCCTGCGCCGGGTGTTCGGTTACGACGCCTTCCGCGGCTTCCAGCAGGAGGTGATCGACCACGTCGTCGCCGGCGGCGACGCGCTGGTACTGATGCCGACCGGTGGCGGCAAGTCGCTGTGCTACCAGATCCCGGCGCTGGTGCGCGACGGCGTGGCGGTGGTGGTCTCGCCGCTGATCGCGCTGATGCAGGACCAGGTCGACGCGCTGACCGCGGTCGGCGTGCAGGCCGGCTTCCTCAACTCGACGCAGGACCTGGACGCCCGCCGCGCGGTGGAGCGGGCGTTCGTCGGCGGCGAGCTGGACCTGCTCTACCTCGCCCCCGAGGCGTTGGGCACCCGCCCGGTGCAGCAGTTGCTCGACCGGGGCCGCATCGCCCTGTTCGCCATCGACGAGGCGCACTGCGTGTCGCAGTGGGGGCACGACTTCCGCCCCGACTACCTCGCCCTGTCGATGCTGCACGAACGCTGGCCGGACGTGCCCCGGATCGCGCTCACCGCCACCGCGACCAGCGCCACCCGCGCCGAGATCGCCACCCGGCTGAAGCTCACCGACGCCCGGCACTTCGTGGCCAGCTTCGACCGGCCCAACATCCAGTACCGGATCGTGCCCAAGCGCGAGCCCCGCAAGCAGCTGCTGAG
Organism: Micromonospora sp. NPDC000121; assembly: GCF_042899165.1. Lineage (NCBI taxonomy): Bacteria > Bacillati > Actinomycetota > Actinomycetes > Micromonosporales > Micromonosporaceae > Micromonospora > Micromonospora sp. NPDC000121. The sequence goes on along the minus strand of NZ_JBIAZP010000002.1, from coordinate 727,814 downwards.
CCTGCTGCGCGACGAGCACCCCGGCGACGCCGGCATCGTCTACTGCCTGTCCCGCGCCTCCGTGGAGAAGACGGCGGAGTTCCTCACCGCCAACGGCATCGCCGCGCTGCCCTACCACGCCGGCCTGGACGCGGCGACCCGCGCCCGCAACCAGCAGCGCTTCCTGCGCGAGGACGGCCTGGTGATGGTGGCGACCATCGCCTTCGGCATGGGCATCGACAAGCCGGACGTCCGCTTCGTCGCCCACCTCGACCTGCCCAAGTCCGTCGAGGGCTACTACCAGGAGACCGGCCGCGCCGGGCGGGACGGGCTGCCGTCGACCGCCTGGCTGGCGTACGGGCTGCAGGACGTGGTGCAGCAGCGCAAGATGATCGAGACCTCGGACGGCGACCTCGCCCACCGGCGCAACCTCGCCGCCCACCTCGACGCGATGCTGGCGCTCTGCGAGACCGTCCGCTGCCGCCGCACCCAACTGCTCGACTACTTCGGCGAGCAGGCGACGGGCGCCTGCGGCAACTGCGACACCTGTCTCGACCCGCCGGAGTCGTGGGACGGCACCGTCGCGGCGCAGAAGCTGCTCTCCACGGTGTTCCGGCTCGACCGGGAGCGGAACCAGCGCTTCGGCGCGGGGCACTGCATCGACATCCTGCTCGGCCGCGCGACCGACAAGGTCACCCAGTACGGCCACGACTCGCTGACCGTGTTCGGCATCGGCGGCGAGCTGCGCGAGGCCGAGTGGCGCGGCGTGGTGCGCCAGCTGCTGGCCGAGGGGCTGCTGGCGGTCGAGGGCGACTACGGCACGCTGGCCCTGACCGAGGCCAGCGCGGAGGTGCTGGGCCGCCGCCGCACGGTGATGATGCGGCGCGAGCCGGAGCGGGCAGCCTCGCCCCGGGTGGCCAAGCCGCGTGGGGCGGCCACCGTCGTCGCCGACCTGTCCCCGGTGGCCGCCGGGGTCTTCGATCGGCTGCGCGCCTGGCGGGCGGCCACCGCCAAGGAGCAGGGCGTCCCGGCTTACGTGATCTTCCACGACGCGACGCTGCGGCAGATCGCCACCGACGCGCCCGCCTCCCTGGCGGAGCTGTCCGGGGTCAGCGGCGTCGGCGAGAACAAGCTCGCCAGGTACGGCGAGCAGATCCTGGCCGTCCTGGCCGAGTGACCGTCGGCCGGCCACGCCGTCCGGCCGACGCCGAGGTGCCCGGTCGGCCGGCGCGAGCCGACGCCGAGGTGCCCGGTCGGCCGGCGCGAGCCGACGCCAAGGTGCCCGGTCGGCCGGCGCGAGCCGACGCCAAGGTGCCCGGTCGGCCGGCGCGAGCCGACGCCGAGGTGCCCGGTCGGCGTGAGCCGGCACCGGAGCGGGCGGAGCGGCGCGCGTCAGCCGACGCGCGAGCCCGGTCGGGCCCGCCTCAGCCGGGCACGAGCGGCCGATCGGCGCGCGAGCCGAGGCGCCGCGCGACGGCGCGGTCAGTCCGCCGCCGGGGCCTTCGCCTCGCCACCGAGAGCGGCGAGGATCGCCTCGGCGGTGCGCCGGCCGACGCCGGGCACCTCGGTGATCTCCTCCACCGTGGCGGCGGAGAGCCGCTTGAGCGAGCCGAAGTGCCGCAGCAGCGCCTTACGCCGCACCTCCCCCAAGCCGGGCACCTTGTCGAGCGCCGACTCGGTCATCCGCTTGGAGCGCCGCTGCCGGTGGAAGGTGATGGCGAAGCGGTGGGCCTCGTCGCGCACGCGTTGCAGCAGGTAGAGCCCCTCGGACGTGCGGGGCAGGATGACCGGGAACTCGTCGTCGGGCAGCCAGACCTCCTCCAGCCGCTTGGCCAGGCCGCAGAGCGCCACGTCGTCGACGCCCAGCTCCGCGAGGGCCTGGGCCGCCGCCGCGACCTGCGGCGCGCCGCCGTCGACCACCACCAGCTGCGGCGGGTACGCGAACTTGCGCGGCCGGCCGGTGGTCGGGTCGATCAGGGTGCCGACCCGGGGCTCGTCGGGCCCGGCCTGCCCGGCCGGGGCGTCGGGGTCGTCGGCCGGCTCGACGCCCACCTCGCCGGTCTCGGCGCGGGCGTCGAGGTAGCGGGCGAAGCGGCGCCGCAGCACCTCCGACATGGCGGAGAGGTCGTCGGTGGCGCCACGGATGATGAACCGCCGGTATTCGCTCTTGCGGGGCAGCCCGTCCTCGAAGACGACCATGCTGGCCACCACGTCGGTGCCCTGCATCTGCGAGATGTCGAAGCACTCGATGCGCAGCGGCGAGGTGCGCATGTCGAGCGCCTCGCTGATCTCGTCGAGGGCCTTGCTCCGGGTGGTCAGGTCGCCGGCGCGGCGCAGCTTGTGCCGGGCGAGGGCGTCCTTGGCGTTGCGCTCGACCGTCTCCAGTAGGGACCGCTTGTCGCCGCGCTGCGGCACCCGCAGGGTCACCCTGCTGCCCCGGTGACTGGAGAGCCAGTCGGCCAGCGCGACGGCGTCGGCGGGCAGCTCCGGCACGAGCAGCTCGCGCGGCACGTCGGCCTCGCCCTGCTCCCCGCCGTAGACCTGGGTGCAGAAGTGGTGCACCAGGTCGCCGGTGGTGAGGTCCTCCGTCTTCTCCACCACCCAGCCGCGCTGGCCCCGGACCCGGCCATCGCGGACGTGGAACACCTGGACGGCCGCCTCCAGGGGGTCGTCGGCGAACGCGACCACGTCGGCGTCGGTGCCGTCGCCGAGCACGACCGTCTGCTTCTCCATCGCCCGGCGCAGCGCGGCGATGTCGTCGCGCAGCCGGGCGGCCCGCTCGAACTCCAACTGCTCGCTGGCCTCGGTCATCTCCCGTTCCAGCTTGCGGACCATCGTGTCGGTGCGGCCGGCCATGAACTCGCAGAAGCCGTCGACGATCTCGCGGTGCCGCTCCGGGGTGACGCTGCCCACGCACGGCGCCGAGCACTTGCCGATGTAGCCCAGCAGGCAGGGTCGGCCGACCTGGCCGGCACGCTTGAACACCCCGGCGGAGCAGGTGCGGGCCGGGAAGACCCGCAGCAGCAGGTCGAGGGTCTCGCGGATCGCCCAGGCGTGCGAGTAGGGCCCGAAGTAGCGCACCCCCTTGCGCTTGGCGCCCCGCATCACCTGCAGGCGCGGGAACTCCTCGTCGAGGGTGACGGCCAGGTAGGGGTAGGACTTGTCGTCGCGGTAGCGGACGTTGAAGCGCGGGTCGTACTGCTTGATCCAGGTGTATTCGAGCTGGAGCGCCTCGACCTCGGTGCCGACCGTGACCCAGTCGACCGACTCGGCGGTGGTGACCATCTGCTGGGTGCGCTGGTGCAGGCCCCACAGGTCGGCGAAGTAGGAGTTGAGGCGGCTGCGCAGGTTCTTCGCCTTGCCGACGTAGATCACCCGGCCGGTGCCGTCGCGGAACCGGTAGACCCCCGGTGACTCCGGGATGGTGCCGGGCGCGGGACGGTAGGTCGAGGGGTCAGCCACGGCAGCAAGCCTAGTCCGCGCCCCCGACAGCCCCGGGCAGAGCGCGGGCGCCGCCGCCCGGCCGGCCCGGTCGCCGACCCGTTAACCGGGTGCCGGCGGAAGCGTTCCCGGCTACCATCCGCCGGGCCGACGCGAGGGGGCGCAGGACATGGGCACGCATCCCGCCGGGCGCAGCCGAGGGGGCGGCGTCCTCGTGGCGGCGCTCACCGTCGACTCGGTCGGCAACGGGCTGTTCGTGCCGCTGTCGCTGGTCTACTTCCTGCGGCTGACCGACGTGCCCCTGGCGCTGCTCGGGGTGCTGCTCAGCGCGGCGACCGTGCTCACCCTCCCGGTGCCGCTGTGGGCGGGGACGCTGGCGGACCGGGGTGGGCGCCCTGCCCGTCGTCGTCGCCGCCCAACTGCTCCAGGCGGCCGGCTACCTGGCCTACGCCTGGGTGCGGGGGCCGGTCGGCGTCTTCGCCGCGGCGGCGCTCGTCGCGGTCGGCGTCCGGTTCTTCTGGTCGGCGGTCTTCACGGCGGTCGCCGACTACGCCGACGGTAGCCCCGGCGCCTGGACCCGCGACACCTGGTACGCCGTGAGCAACGGCGCCCGGACGGCCGGACTGGCGTTGGGCGGGCTGGCCACCGGGGTGGTGGTGGCGGACGGGCGGCCGGGCACCTACCGGGCGGTGGCGTACGCGGCGGCGACCTGCTTCGCCCTCGCCGGAGTGCTCATCGCCGCGTGCGTGCGCACCCCGACGGCTGCGGGCCGGCCGGCCGGTCCGCGGCGCGGCGGCTACGCGGCGCTGGCCCGGGACCGCCCGTTCCTCGCGCTGATCGGCCTGAACACCGTCTTCGCGCTCAGCAGCATGATGCTCGGCCTGGCGCTGCCCACGGTGCTGCTCACGGACGCGCGGGGTCCCGCGTGGCTGACCTCGGCGGTCCTCGCCGGCAACGCGTTCCTCGTCGCCCTGCTGTCCGCGCCCGTCGGCACCCGCCTGCCGCGCCACCGCCGCACCCGCGCGATCGTGCTGGCGGCGGTCCTGTGGACGGCCTGGGGTCTCGCCATGGCGACGGTCGGTCCCGGGCGGCTCGCCACGGTGGTCGTGCTGCTGTCCGGGGCCACGCTGCTGTTCACCGCCGCCGAGCTGGTGCACGCGCCGGCGTCCGCCGCGCTGGCCGCGGCCGCGGCGCCGGTCGCCGCCCGGGGCCGCTACCTGGCGGCGTTCCAGTACTCCTTCGCGTTCGCCTCGATGGTCGCGCCGGCCTTCTTCGGCACCCTGTACGAGATCGACACCGCCGCGCCCTGGCTGGCCCTGGCGCTGCTCAACGCCGGCGGCGCGGCCGGCGTCCTGGTGCTGGAGCGGTTCCTGCCGCCGGCCGCCCTCCGGGAGCCCCCGCCGGCCGGGAGTGCGGCGACGGTCGGCGCGGACGCCGCGACGGGATGACGACGGCCGGCGACCCGGTGGGGTCGCCGGCCGCGGCGCGTCCGGTCAGGCCAGCGAGATCTGGTCGCCCGTGACCTTGATGTTCTTCGGCGGCAGAGGCTTGGTGGCCGGGCCGCCCTTCACCGAGCCGTCCTCGATGGAGAACTTGCTGAAGTGGCAGGTGCAGTTGATGGTGCCGCCGTCGACGTTGGTCACGGGGCAGCCCTGGTGCGTGCAGACCGAGTCGAAGGCCTTGAAGTCGCCCGCGGTCGGCTGCGTGATCACCACGCCCTGGGCGGCGTAGACCGCGCCGCCGCCGACCGGGATGTCGGCGGTGCGCGCCAACGACTGCGCGCCCTCGCGGTCGCCGCCGCCGGCGTCACCGCTGCTGGGCACCGCCGGGCCGCCGCTGGTCGGGGTCGTGCCGCCGCTGCCGGAGTCGTCGCTGCCGCAGGCGGCCAGGACCACCGCCGCGCCGACCGCGCCGGCGCCCGTGAGAAGGGCGCGCCGCGTCTGCGTCGGCGGCCCGGTCAGCTCCTGCTCGTCACTCATGCCTTGCCTCTCTCTCGACTGCCGCCGCCAGTGATGATCCGCGGCCATGCTCGGGTACACGCAGCACCGTGCCCGACGGTTCACCCGATCGGCGAGGGCCGGACTGTCCGGACGGGCCCGGCGGGCTGACCGGTTGGCCGCCGGGCCTCAGCGGGCCCCGGCCGGGACCTTCCGCGCGCGGGACTTCGCGCCGTTGGCCTTGGCCGCCCGGGAGGTGGCCGCCGCGGCGCCCTTGGCCTCGCCGTCGAGCTTGAGCACCTGCCGCAGGAACTGCCCGGTGTGGCTCTCGGGCACCTCGGCGACCTCCTCCGGGGTGCCGGTGGCGAGCACCGTGCCGCCCCGGTGACCGCCCTCGGGTCCCATGTCGATCAGCCAGTCGGCCGACTTGATCACGTCGAGGTTGTGCTCGATGGTGATCACCGTGTTGCCCTTGTCGACCAGCCCTTCCAGCACCATCAGCAGCTTGCGGATGTCCTCGAAGTGCAGGCCGGTGGTCGGCTCGTCGAGGACGTAGACCGTCCGGCCGGTGGAGCGCTTCTGCAGCTCCGAGGCGAGCTTGACCCGCTGCGCCTCGCCGCCGGACAGCGTCGGCGCGGGCTGGCCGAGCCGGACGTAGCCCAGGCCGACGTCCACCAGCGTCTTGAGGTGCCGGTGGATGGCCGGGATGGCGGAGAAGAACTCCGCCGCCTCCTCGATCGGCATCTCCAGCACGTCCGAGACGGTCTTGCCCTTGTAGTGGACCTCCAGGGTCTCCCGGTTGTAGCGGGCACCCTTGCAGACCTCGCACGGGACGTACACGTCGGGCAGGAAGTTCATCTCGATCTTGATGGTGCCGTCGCCGGAGCACGCCTCGCAGCGGCCGCCCTTGACGTTGAACGAGAACCGGCCCGGACCGTACCCCCGGACCTTGGCCTCGGTGGTCTCCGCGAAGAGCTTGCGGACGTGGTCCCACACCCCGGTGTAGGTGGCCGGGTTGGACCGCGGGGTACGCCCGATCGGCGACTGGTCGACGCCGACCACCTTGTCGACGTGCTCCAGCCCGGAGACCCGGGTGTGCCGGCCGGGGACCAGCCGCGCGCCGTTGATCTGGTTGGCCAGCACCGCGTAGAGGATGTCGTTGACCAGCGTGGACTTGCCGGAGCCGCTGACCCCGGTGACCGCGATGAGCTGGCCCAGCGGGAACGACACGGTCAGGTTGCGCAGGTTGTGCTCGCGCGCGCCGTGCACCACCAGCTCCCGGCCCGGAGTCTGCGGGCGGCGCTGCGGCGGCGTCGGGATGGACCGGCGGCCGGACAGGTACGCCCCGGTCACCGACTCCGGGTTCTCCAGCAGCGCCGGCACCGAGCCGCTGTGCACGATCTTGCCGCCGTGCTCACCGGCGCCCGGGCCGATGTCGACGATCCAGTCGGCGGTGCGGATGGTGTCCTCGTCGTGCTCGACCACGATCAGCGTGTTGCCCAGGCCGCGCAGCCGCACCAGGGTCTCGATCAGCCGGTGGTTGTCCCGCTGGTGCAGCCCGATCGACGGCTCGTCGAGCACGTAGAGCACCCCGACCAGGCCGGAGCCGATCTGGGTGGCCAGCCGGATGCGCTGCGCCTCGCCGCCGGAGAGGGTGCCGGCCGGGCGGTCCAGGGAGAGGTAGTCCAGGCCGACGTCGAGCAGGAACTTCAGCCGGGCGTTGATCTCCTTGAGCACCCGCTCGGCGATCATCTTCTGCCGGTCGGTCAGCTCGATGCCGGCGAGCAGGTCGGCGGCCTCGCCGACCGACAGGTTGCAGACCTCGGCGATGCTCTTGCCGGCCAGGGTCACCGCGAGCACCTCGGGCTTGAGCCGGGCACCGCCGCAGGCCGCGCACGGCACGTCCCGCATGTAGCCCTCGTACTTCTCCCGCGACCACTCCGACTCGGTGTCGGTGTGCCGGCGCTCGATCCACTGCACCACGCCCTCGAAGCCCGTGTAGTAGGAGCGCTCGCGGCCGAACTTGTTGCGGTAGCGCACGTGCACCTGGTCGTCGGAGCCGTGCAGGATGGTCTTCTGCGCCCGGGACGGCAGCGCCCGCCACGGGGTGTCGACGTCGAAGTGCTCGGCCTCGCCGAGGGCCTCCAGCAGGCGGAGGAAGTATTCCAGGTTGTGCCCGGTCGACCAGGGCTGGATGGCGCCCTCGCGCAGGGTGCGCTCGGGGTCGGGGACGACCAGCTCCGGGTCGACCTCCTTCTTGGTGCCGAGGCCGGTGCACTCGGGGCACGCGCCGTAGGGCGCGTTGAAGGAGAAGACCCGGGGCTCCAGGTCCTCGATGGCCAGCGGGTGGTCGTTGGGGCAGGCCAGGTGCTCGGAGTAGCGCCGCTCGCGCTCCGGGTCGCCCTCGGGCAGGTCGACGAAGTCGAGCAGCACGAGGCCGTTGGAGAGGCCCAGGGCGGCCTCGACCGAGTCGGTCAGCCGCTGCTTGGCGCTCGGCTTGACGGTGAGCCGGTCGATCACCACCTCGATGGTGTGCTTCTCCTGCTTCTTCAGCTTCGGCGGCTCGGTCAGCGGGTGCACCACGCCGTCGACCCGGGCCCGGGCGTAGCCCTTGGCCTGGAGCTCGGCGAAGAGATCGACGTACTCGCCCTTGCGGCCGCGCACCACGGGCGCGAGCACCATGAACCGGGTGCCCTCGGCCATGGCGAGGACCCGGTCGACGATCTGCTGGGGGGTCTGCCGGGAGATCCGCTCGCCGCAGACCGGGCAGTGCGGCTCGCCGATGCGGGCGAAGAGCAGCCGGAGGTAGTCGTAGACCTCCGTGATGGTGCCCACCGTCGAGCGCGGGTTGCGCGAGGTGGACTTCTGGTCGATGGAGACGGCCGGGCTGAGGCCCTCGATGAAGTCGACGTCCGGCTTGTCCATCTGGCCGAGGAACTGCCGCGCGTACGACGACAGCGACTCCACGTAGCGGCGCTGCCCCTCGGCGAAGATCGTGTCGAAGGCCAGGCTCGACTTGCCCGACCCGGAGAGCCCGGTGAAGACGATCAGGGCATCCCGGGGCAGGTCGAGACTGACGTCACGCAGGTTGTGCTCGCGCGCGCCACGGATGATCAGTCGGTCGGCCACTGTCCGTGTACTCCCGGGTGAAGAAGATGAGGAGGAAATGTCCGCTCTGAGGCTGGTCTGAGCGGTTGTCTGCGCGCAGGAAAGGCGCCCCGGCAACTCTAGCCCCGAGGTACGACACTTTTCCCCGCCGGCACATTCCCCCAGCTCAGCCCGGTCGGGCGCGCCTCCGGGCCAAGCGCGGCAACGGGCGGAGCCGGTCGTCCGGCCCCGCCCACGCCCGCGTCAGGGGCGGGCGGCCCGCCGGCGGGCCGAGCGCCAGCCGCCGCGCCGCTCCGCGGCCAGCCGCGCCTCGCGCCGCCGGCTCTCGTACGCCACCTCCCGCTGCAACCGGCGCCAGCTCTCCCAGCGCCGCGCCGACAGCTCGCCGTTCTCCAGCGCCTCGCGCACCGCGCAGCCGGGCTCCCCGTCGTGCCCGCAGTCGGCGTACCGGCAGCCGGTGGCCAGCTCGGCGATGTCGGCGAACGCCCGGTCCAGCCCCGCCGAGCCGTCCAGCAGGCCCACCGCCCGTACCCCTGGGGTGTCCAGCACCGCGCCGCCGCCGGGCACCGGGACCAGCGCCCGCCACGTGGTGGTGTGCCGGCCCTTGCCGTCGACGCGCCGGATCGCCTGGGTGGGCATCACCGCCGCCCCGGCCAGCGCGTTGACCAGGCTCGACTTGCCGGCGCCGGACGGGCCGAGCAGGCCGAGCGTGCAGCCGGGCGCCACCTCGGCGCGCAGCGGCTCCAGCCCGGTGCCGCGCTCGGCGCTGACGGCCAGCACCGGCACCCCGGGCGCGACGGCGGCGAGCTGGCGCGCCACCGCCCGCGGGTCGGCCGCCAGGTCGGCCTTGGTGAGCACGACCAGCGGCCGGGCGCCCGACTCGTGCGCCAGGGACAGCAGCCGCTCGATCCGGCCGGTGTCCGGCTCCGGGTGCACCGGCTCCACCACCGCGGCGGCGTCCAGGTTGGCGGCCAGCACCTGGCCGCTGGCGTCCTTGCCGGCGGTGCGCCGGACCAGGGCGGTGCGCCGGGGCAGCACCGCCTCCACGGTCACGTTGCGGTCCGGCCAGGTGCCCAGCAGCACCCAGTCGCCGGCGCAGGGCAGACGGGTCAGGTCCCGGGCGGCGGCGGCCAGGACCGCCCCGCCCAGGGTGGCGCGGACGGGGCCGTCCGCGCAGAGCACGGTGCAGACGCCCCGGTCCACCCGGGCCACCCGGCCCGGGCGGTGGTCGTTGCGCCGTCGTAGGTGTGTCGCCCGGTCGGCGTCCCAGCCGAGGGCGGTGAGATCGATGGTCATGGCATCCTCATCGGTGTCGGATCGGGTGGTGCACGCGTGCTGCGACCGGCAACGTCACCACCTCCTCCCCGACTTCCGGTGCCGCGTCGACGCCGACGGTAGGGCGCGCGACGACGCGCCGAAAGCGATTTCCCCGGCGACGCGGGGCGGCCCGACGGTTAGGGTCGGTACGTGACCACTGATCCGCTCCTGCTGACCGGCGAGGTGGACGCGGCCACGGACCGCCTGCTGCGGACCGCGGCCACCTTCGACGGTGCGGACGTCGCCGCCGCCTCCCTGCTGCCCGGCTGGACCCGCGGGCACGTGCTGGCGCACCTGGCCCGCAACGCCGACGGGTTCGTCAACCTGCTCACCGCGGCCCGCACCGGCGAGCCCGTCCCGATGTACGCCTCCGCGACGGCCCGGGAGGCCGACATCGAGGCCGGCGCTCCCCGGCCCCCGGAGACCCACCTCGACGACCTGCGCCGCTCGGCCGACCGGTTCGCCGAGGCGGTCGCGGCGATGCCCGTCGAGGCGTGGGCGGGCACGGTCCAGACCCGGCGCGGCCCCTGGCCGGCGGCCATGCTGGTCTGGGGCCGGCTGCGCGAGATCGAGGTGCACCACGTGGACCTCGACGCCGGTTACCGGCCGGCCGACTGGCCCGAGTCGTTCGGCCACCGGCTGCTGCACGAGGTCGCCGGCGACCTCGCCGGCCGCGGCGACGTGCCGCCGATGGTGCTGCGCTTCGACGGCAGCCGGCACGAACTCGTCGTCGGCGACCGCGCGGCCGCGCCCACCGTCACCGGCGCCGCCCCCGAACTCGCCGCCTGGCTGATCGGCCGCAGCCCCGGCACCGTGCTGGCCGTCACCCCTGACGGCCCGCTGCCGCAACCACCGGAATGGATATAGCCAACCCATGACCTACAGCGGAGACGTCACGCCCGGCGGCGCGCCGGCCGTACGCGAGCTCGACGCGCTCACCATCACCAAGGTGTCGGTGGGCCCGATGGACAACAACGCCTACCTGCTGCGCTGCCGGGCCACCGACGAGCAGGTGCTGATCGACGCGGCGAACGAGGCGCCGCGGCTGCTCGACCTGGTCGGCGACGCGGGGCTGGGCGCCGTGGTCACCACCCACCAGCACATGGACCACTGGGTGGCGCTGGAGGAGGTGGTCGCCAAGACGGGCGCCCGCCCGCTGGTGCACGCCGACGACGCGGCGGGGCTGCCGATCGAGGCGGAGACGCTGGCCGACGGCGACACCGTGCCGGTGGGCGACTGCGCGTTGGAGGTCATCCACATCAAGGGGCACACCCCCGGCTCGATCGCGCTGCTCTACCGCGACCCGGCCGGGACGCCGCACCTGTTCACCGGCGACAGCCTCTTCCCCGGGGGTCCTGGAAGGACAACAACCCCAGAGGAGTTTGCGCAGGTCATGGACGACTTGGAGGGAAAGGTGTTCGGCCGCCTACCGGACGAGACGTGGTTCTACCCAGGGCACGGGAAAGACTCGACGCTCGGTGCGGAACGGCCGGCGCTCGCGCAGTGGCGAGCGCGCGGCTGGTAGCTGGCGACGTTTACGACGCGGCCCGGGGCTTGCTGGTCCCGGGCTGCTGCGTTTCCGCTTGGGCGTGCAGGAACCGCAGATACTGGAGTGCGCTCTCAATGACGTGGTCGGGCATGGCGGGGTCGCGGATGATCGCGATGGCTTCTTCTTCGGTGGGGCTCGCCGGCGGCAGCGGATCCGGCAGGTCCTCGACGTCCTCCGGGTCGATGCCGCCCAACGCGATCCACGCCGCGTCGGGCCGGAGTCCGACCACGCGACAGACAGCCTTGAGTTCGATGGGGACCGGGTTTCGGATGAGGCCGCGCTCCCACCGGTTGATGGTGCTCAGCGACACCCCGGAACGTTCGGCTACGTCTTCTTGGCGTAGCTCGCGGGCGACGCGGTGTTGCCGCAGCAGTGCGGCGAAGCGTCTGCCTGCGGTCGTCTGATTCTCTTCCAGCGGCACAGGATCACCATAAGTGCTGCTCAGGACATGTCTGTGCGCCACTCCTGGCATCCGCCATACATCACTCATGACGTTCCAACCCCGCCTTCGCTCCCCAGCCTGCGGCTTCTAAGGGTTATCCTGCCGCTACGCATCGACAAAGACAACTAAGCGACACTTCCCGACACCCTTGCACGTCATACGTCACGTATGACATGCTGCCCCCATGACGGACGCCATGCGTGATGCATCGAGCGAAGCGGGGCACGGCATACCCGCTGTGTCGGCCGTCGACCCCTGGACTCTCCTCAAGAAAGCCTTCGGGGTAGACACCCAAGAAGAGGTCGCTGCTCGCGCTGGCCTCTCCCTCCGCACGCTCCAGCGAATGATCGAACGCCCGGAGCGCAGCCTGTTGGGCAACGCCCTCCAGATCCGCGCCCGCACCGGCCTCAGCCTCGACCAGATCATCCCCGCCGCCAGCTCCGAACTGGGCGAGGCCGCCTGATGCGCTACCAGCTGGACGACCCCACCCTCCAGACCGCTCTGGACGACCTCGCCGCCCGCGACACCGCCGACTGGCCGGCACCCGACGAGCAACAGCGGGCCATCCTCGCCCGGATTCTGCCCGCCGCGCCCGCCACGAAGCCCGCCCCCCGGGTGCCCCGCACCTCCCAGCCGCGCCGGAACGCCGCGTGAGCGCCGTCCGGTTCAGCGAGGGCTGGCGGCAGCTCGCCCAAGCCTGGTGCGCGCTGCGCGACACCACCACTACTGCTTCCCGCACCACCAATCAGACCGCACAGGGGGCGCAGGGGGAGGTGGGGTCGGCGCGGGAAGCCGCCGGCCCCACCCGCGCGCACCCCTAACACGAATTGAGCGCCCACCGGGTGCCACCGGTGAGCGCTCGACGTGCCGCCCCTCCAACCCGAGCCTGCACGAGAGGACCGGATCAGATGAGCATCAGCACCATAACCGACATCCCCCGAACGGGTGGATCGGCCCCCCGGGTTTTGCCTTCCCCGTCAGACGGGGCGGCGTGGACGGCGGAGAAGGTCGCCGAGATCGCCGGCGTGGACCTGGGCGCCCACACGCTCGCGCACCCGCAGCCGGTACACGACTGCCCGTGGTGCCCGCCCGCTGACGGTGAAGCGCCCCGTCGGGACTCGGAAACCTACTGGCGCCAGGTGGCGGCGTGAAGGCCGCCGAGCTGTGCGCCGGGTACTCCGGCCTGTACATGGCGATGCGGCTGGCCGGCTGGCCCGTCGACCTGTCGTGGGTCGCTGAGGTCGACCCCGACCCGTCGAAGGTGCTCGGCGTCCGTCACCCCGGCGTGCCGAACATCGGCGACATCAGCACCGCCGACTTCACTGCACTGGAACCGGTCGACGTGCTGGCCGCCGGGTTCCCCTGCACCGACGTGTCAGCCGCCGGGAAGCGTGAGGGCCTGATCGGTGACCGGGTCGTGCCGGCCGGGGTGATGGCCTGCGGCTGCCTGTGGGGAGACCACCAGGTCGACTCGTGTGAAGCTGCGTCGCCCGGCGGGCTGGTCCCGTCGCACCTGTTCGATGCGGGGCTGCTGGAGGAAGCGGCAATCGCTATCGCCGACCTCAACCGGATCGACCGGGCGGGCGACGGCCCGCCGCCGGAGCGAATCGTCAAGGGCACCCGAACGGGCGTGTGGACGCACGTGGCCCGCGCCATCAAGGAACTCCGACCGAAGATCGTACTGCTGGAGAATGTGAGGGGGCTGCTCAGTGCCCGAGCCCATAGCGACCTGGAACCCTGCCCGTGGTGTGTGGGAGACGAACCGGACCAGCCTTCTCTGCGAGCACTCGGAGCTGTACTCGGCGACCTGGCCGATCTCGGGTATGACGCGGTCTGGAAGGGCGTTCCCGCTGCCGCTGTCGGCGCCCCGCACCTACGCTGGCGAGTCTTCATCGTTGCCTGGCCTGCTGCCGACTCCGAGGGCGTCGGACACCGGCACTCCGGGCCGGCGCGCATCGGAGGGGTTCCGGCCGCCACTGTCTCAGGTGGTACTCAAGCAGGTGAGCTGACGCTGCTGCCGACGCCAGCAGCCCGTGACTGGAAGTCGGGCGAGTCGAATCTGCTCGACCGTAACGCCCGCCCGCTAAACGAGGTGGTCGTCAACCTGCTGCCGACGCCTCGTACGGGCGACACCAACGGGGCGGGTGGTCACGGCACGGGCGGCCCGGACCTGCGAACCACTGTGTCGCTGCTGCCCACCCCGAACGCGGCTTTGGGGCGCGGCACCGGCACCCCGTCGGCGCAGACGGCGTCTGACCGGTTTGCGCAGGGGAAACGGTTCCTCGATGACGCGGTGGCGTTGCTGCCGACGCCCAGTGCGACGGACGGGTCGAAGGGCGGCCCGAATCAGCGCGGCAGCTCGGGGGATCTGATGCTGCCTAGCGCGGTGATGCTGCTGCCTACGCCGACGGCCACCCCGTACGGCAACAACCAGTCGCCGTCGGCGGGTGCGGCGGTGCGGCCGTCCCTGGACTATGTGGCGCGAGACCTGCTGCCCACGCCGACTGTGGCAGATTCCCGGAACAGTCGTAACGCCACGGCGAACCGGACCGACGTGAAGCCGACCACGTCGATCGGCTGGACGTTGTCGGATGTGGCGCACGCCGAGCGGTGGGGATCGTATGCCCCTGCCATTGCCCGGTGGGAGGCGGTCACCGGCCGTGCGGCGCCGGAGCCGACGGAGCCGGGCAGCAAGGGTCAGCCGCGCCTGAACCCTCGGTTCGTGGAGTGGCTGATGGGTCTGCCGGCCGGCTGGGTGACCGACGTGCTGCCCCGCAATCCGGCACTCAAGTGCCTCGGCAACGGCGTTGTGCCGCAGCAGGGCGCGCGGGCGCTGTACGAGCTGACCCCGCATGTGCCCGCTCTCCAGGTTGGGGAGGTGGCGGCGTGAGCGACTTCTCCCGGGATGAGCGGCGCCGCCGCCGAGACCGCTATGTGGACGGGCTGCTGGCGGCAGCTGGCGGCTGTGCCGTCGTCGTGATCGTCGTGGTGCTGCTCGCCTGGAACGGCGGCGTGGCGTGATGGGCATGGAGTTGCGGATCACTGCCGCCCGTGACGGTGGTGTGCGGGTGGTGCGGTCGGTGCCAATCGCCGACGAGGTGGAGGAGGCGGCGGCCCGGCAGTGGATGGCCGAGTCGGATCCGCGGTGGTCGACGCTGGACGGCGGGCTGCGCCGCGAGATCGTGCCGGCCGGCGGTGAGCGTTGATCCGGGCACGGCATGAGGGCGCCCCCCGCACCTGCCGGCACTGTGGTGAGCCGGTGGTGCGGTTGCAGGCCGACGGGTCGGCGACAGTGTCACGCTGGCTGCACACCCCGAACCGGCTGGTGTGTGTCGACCCGCTGACCGGTGAGCCGACCGGCTGGGAGGCGCAGCCGCGTGAGACGTCCGCCGGGGTGGCGGCGTGAGCGCCCGCGTCGGCTGGGCCGCCGCCGTGGCCCTGTTCGTGGCTGCTGCTGTTCTGCTCGCGGCCGGGCATGTGGTTGCGGCTGCGGTGCTGCTGATGGGTGTCACCTACCTGGCGGGCCGATGGGATCGCCACCGCGACCGCCAGGCTACCGCCGCCGAACTCGCGGCGAAGGACGCGCGGGTCGCCGCGCTGGAAGACGAACTCACCTACCGGTACGGCGTTGAAACCGACGGCCGGTGGGCCGATGACAGCCGGCTGATGCCGGACAACGGCGGCTACTACTCGCCGGCCGCCGTGCATGACCACAAAGCCGACACCGTCACCCCCAGCAGCGGTGTCGCGGCGCGCACCCGCGCCATCTCTAACCCCTGACCGTCCCTTTCTGAGGGGAGCACAGCATGCCATCCCTGAAATCCCGACTGGCCCGCATGTTGCAGAACGCAACTCGCCGTCCCGACGCCGCTGCCGCGTCGCCCCTGAACGCGGGTGTCGTCCCGCCGGCCCGCCCTATCGGCGTTGCCCGGGTGTCGTACGCGAACATGCCGTCGCCGCGGCAGGTCGACGGTCCGACGGCCACGCTGCCGCCGATGCAGCAGCGTTACGTCTCTCGGCAGCACCCGGACATGCGGGCCCGGAACCGGCAGGCCGGTCCGACGCCAGCGCGGCGCGGGTCGGTGCGGGCGGCGGTGGGGCTGTGAGTGACCTGCTGGCATTCGCGTCGTTCGGTGGGATCTGCGCGGTGATCGGCGCGTCGGTGACGGCGCTCGGGTTTCTGTACCGCGACGAGATGGCCGACCGTGCCCGGGACCGGGAGGTGACCGTCGAGTCGGAGCCGCTGCTGGCGCGGTGGCGGCCGGCGATCGTGGCGGCCCGGTTGGGGCGGCCGTCGTGGCTGCCGGCGGTGCAGCCAGGCGTGTGGTCGCGGCTGCGGCCGGCGGTGGCGCAGGTGTCCGCCCGGGTCCGACGGTCGGTCTCCCGACCGGCAGCGGCGCCTGTGGTGGTGCAGCCGCCGGTCGACCATGCGGGGCGGGACGTCAACGCGTTCACCTGGCCCACCAACCCGGCTGCCCCCGCCAAGCCGGCCGGTCGGGTGCCGATGGAACCCGACGTTGACCTGACCGGCGCCGACGACTTCACCGCCGCGGTGCACCGACGCAACGACTACCTGCACCGGTACGCGGTAGAACGCGTCACCGACCCCGCCGCGACCGGCCTGATTCCCGTGCAGCAGGGGGCACCGTCGTGAGGGCCTTGGTTGGAGCGGTGTTTCCGGTGCTGGCCGGACGCGTGGATGCGGCGCTGCGTATCCGCGGCCTAGAAGCGGCGAACGGGCGGCTGGTGCGGGAGAACGCGCGCTTGCGGTCGGCGGTGGGCCGGTATGAGCGGCACCGGCAGGCGGCCCGCGCCCGATTGTCCGCCGCGGCCCGGGGTGGTGTGCGGTGATCCGTGCTTGGCGGTGGCTGCGCGCCTTCCTGTCCAAACAGGCCACCCTCGCCCTGCTCGTGGTCGACCTGGAGGCCCGCACCGATCGGCTGGTGTCCGCGCTGCGTCAGGAGAAAGCCCGCCACGACGCCGAGCTCGCCGCCGCCCGCGCCAGCAACACCGCCCTGCGGCGTGAAGCGGAGGCGGTCGACGCCGCCAACCAGGCGGTCATCGCCCAGAACCGGCGGGAACGGCTGTTCGGCAACCAGCTCGCGCACCGCAACCGGCTCGGCCACGACTGGGCGCGGCAGCATCTTCCGCCCGAGCAAGCCGCCGAACTGTGCGCGCTGCTGTCCCCCACGCTTCCCAACCCGAAGGAGACCACCCATGCCTGAACCGATCGAGGTGTACTTCGTCACCGCCGAAGACGTGCTGGTCGCCTTCGTGGCGTGGGTGGTGGTCACCCTCGCGGCGGTGTGGTTCGCAGTGTGGGTGCTGCGGCCTCGGCCCGCCGACACCACGCCGGCGGAGTCGCGGGAATGCGCGGAGACAGTGGAGTTGCCGCGGCCCCGCAGTCACGGTCCGCGCACCGGCACCATCCACGCACCCCAATACCAGCGTGCGGCGGCGAACACCGCGGACGACGACACCGTGTTCATCGAGCAGGTGACCCGCTGATGGGCTGGCTGAATCCGGTCGACCCGGGCGCAGCCGGCTACATCATCGGTGGGCTGCTGATCGTCGGCGCCGTGAAGTGGCTGCGGTTCGCGGTGCGCCGCTTCCGCGCCGAGGTGGCCGCCGAGCACGGGCCAGCGGTCGGCCGGGTACGGGTGCCGCAGGGCTACTGGCATCCCTCGATGGGGCCGCGGCGGGAGCCGGTGACGGAGATGCTGCCCCGCTGCGCCGACCGGCCGGACGCCACCATGCTCATCCCCCGGCAGCGGGCGGTGCGCCGTGGCTGAGGCTGCCGTCATCGCCGCCGTATTCTGCGCCCTGTTCGCCGGCCACCACGTCGGTGACCATGCGGCGCAGACAGACTGGCAGGCCAAGAACAAGGCCGAGCCGGGCTGGCTGGGTGTACGGGCCATGGCGGGACACCTGGCCAGCTACCACGCCTGCATGGTGGTGGCGCTCGGCGGGCTGGCAGCCGCCGGTGTGCCGCTCACCTTCACCGGATGCGCGGTCGGGCTCGCCTTCTCGGCTGTGACGCACGGCTTCCTGGACCGGCGGTGGCCGGTCCGCTGGATCCTGGAGCACACCGGGTCGCGGGCATTCGCCGCCTCACAGACACCGCTGCACGGCGGGTATTTGGCCGACCAGTCCCTTCACATCGGGTGCCTGTTCGTGTCCGCGCTGCTGGTGGCGGCGATCTGATGGCACGCGCTTTCTATCGGGGCTACCAGTCGTCGCGGACCACCCGCTTGCACATCATGCGGGAGGACGGGAAGTTCCCCGGCCGGTCCGCGGAGTGCGGCGTGCACGGGTGGGGTGTCCGCAACTCGGAGCCGGTGATCCTGGATCCGATGCCAGCGGCACCACCGGCCGGGTTGTCGTGGTGCTCGGCGTGCGTGGGGAAGCTGGCGGAGCGGGCGGGTGTGCTGCCCCGGTGGGCTGCCGAGCTGGCGTCAGCTTTCCTCGTCATCAGGCTCGGGTCCGAGGTGGGCGCGCAGGATCTCCGCAGCCCGGTCGGCACCCCCGGCTCGACGGATCAGCCGTCCCAGCTCGATCGGGACGATGGCTGCCACGGCGGTCCGGCGATTCAGCAGGAAGACGGTCCAGCGCAGCAGGCGGACGTGGGAGAGCACGTCGGTGAGGTTCGCCCGTGCTTCGGAGACGACCAAGTCTTCCTTCATGTCCACGGAGCAAACTCTACCGCCCCGTCTACTTGTACAACTAGGCGTGATGTACATAGGATGGGAGCATACGGCAGAGCGGACTGGACGTCACCTCCCGAGCCCGCCAGCCGAACATCCACCTACCTCTGGAGTCGGTGACGTATGTCCAAGGCCACCAGCAAGCCGCGCCGAGACACCCGCTACCAGGCAGCCGTCCGGCGGCAGATCGCCATGGTCGACGCCTGGAACAACGCCGAACCGAAGCAGCGCATGTACATGCCGTGGCCCGCCCCGGTGGAGGACTTCCTGCGGCCCGGCGACACCGCCGACATGTTCCGCCCGGCCACCGAGGAGGACGAGGCGTGACGAGCCGCAAACCCTTCGCTGCCGCCCCGATCGATGACGAGAACGGCCGATGGCTGGGCTACGTCCGATACGACGGTGACCCCGACGTGTTCACCGCACTCGCATGGTCGCTCGGCATCCGTGAGGGATGGGAGCACTCCGTCCAGCCGCCGACCCCGCAACTGCTGCGCGTCAACCCCGACTGGACCGGCGAGTATGCGTGGCACCTGGTGCGCGCCGATCACCGCGGCCCGGGTGTGTTCGTCGGCGCGGTCATCGAAGCGGGATGCCACTACGAGCCGTCCTGGCTGGCCGAGCTGCGTGAGGTGCCGCTGTGATCGCCGACCCGCAGTGCACCTGCACGACCGACCCGGACGGGCAGACCAACACCGACGGCTGCGTCCTGCACGACCTGCCCCTGTCCGGCCTGCTCGTCGGCGAGGAGAACTGATGCCGCTCGCTGTCATCGCTGACCCGAAACCGGGCGTGCCGATCCCCCCGCCGTGGCCGGGCGGCCCCTGCAACCTGCCGCAACCCGTCACCTGCCCGCACTGCGGCGACCCGGTGGCGGGGCTGCTGACCGGCTGCGACAAACCGGCCTGCCGCACCGCCGACCTCGACTACGACATGGCCTTCGTGCGACGGGACGACGTCTGATGACCCTCACTATCGCGTCGGCGGCCCCGGTGTTCCACGGCACCGAAATGGTCGGCGACATGCGGTTCTACCTGATCGATGACCTGCGGCTGATTTCCGTGACCACCGCGACCGGGGTCATCGGCAGCGAAGCGCTGCTCCGCTGGGCTGCTCAGGTCGCCGCCGACGCCGCGTTCGCCGAGCTGCCCACCGTGGTCATAGCCTCCCGAATCAAGCCCTGCGGCAACACCTGGAGCAAGTGCGCCGGCGACGGCGGGCACAGCCGGGAGGAACGCTGCGACCGGTGCCCGTGCGTCGAGTGCCGCGAGTGCGTGGCCCACTGGTTAGCGGGCCGCCACCTCGCGGAGAGCGCCCGACGCGCCGACGAAGGCAAGGCCGTGCACGATGTCGTGGAGTGGTGGTCGTACCACGGGGAGATCAAGCCTTACGACGGGGAGATCACCCCGTACGTGAAGGCATTCGAGCAGTTCGTCGCCGACTACGGGCTGACCCCCGAGTCGTTCCTGGTCTCCGAAGCGCTGGTTGTCAACCGCGACGCCGGGTACGCCGGCACCACCGACGGGATCGTCGTCATCGACGCGTCGCGTACCGACCTGGCCGCGAAGCTGGTGTCCCGGCTGACCGGGGTGAACTGGAAGAAGGCCAAGCGGCTCGGGCTCACCGTCACCCTGATCATCGACTTCAAGACCCGCGAGGGTGAGAAGCCGAAGTTCTACCCGGAGCAGGCTCTCCAGGTCACCGGCTACCGGCACGCCCCGGTCATCCGCGTCAAGAACTCCGAGTACGAGGAGCCGATGCCCGCCACCGACGGCGGGATGCTCGTGCAGCTGCGCCCCGACGGCTACACCCCCCGGCTGGTCCTCACCACCGAGGAAACCTACCGGGACGGCTTTCTGCACGCGCTCGGCCTCGCCAAGTGGCTGATCGAGGTCGGTCCGGCCGCCGTCAGCTCCCGCACGTTCGTGCTTCCCGAAACCACCGCCGCCCGCAAGCGCAAGGCAGACCGCGAGGCCGCCGCCGCGCCGGCCGCTGCCTGACAGCGAGGAGACACCACATGCCTATCAAGGAGTTGCAGCGGCGCCTCACCCAGGTTGGGGTGATTCGCCTCGGCGAGCAGCGCGTGTCCGCCCGTGGCAAGAACTACCCGGCGAAGCTGGAGACGCTGCGGTTCACCTCCCCTTCGCAGACCCTCATCGAGGCGGTCGCCGGGGCATTCGGTGGCACGCTGCGGCCGTGGGATTCGCCGCAGGGCCCGCAGTTCGAGGTGATCACCCAGGCGCGTGAGATCCGCGTGCTGGTTCCGCCGCAGAACATCGACCCCAACTACGAGCTGTGGGGCAACGGGTTCCGCTCCCGCATGTGCGACGGCGAGGTCGAGCGGATCCGGCAGAAGCCGTGCCTTTGCGAGCCGGTGCGGGCCGCTGCGCAGGCTGCCGGCCGCGACTTGAAGCCGGGCGAGGTGTGCAAGCCGACCACCCGCATGTCGCTGATGCTGGCCGACATTCCGTCGCTGGGCACCTGGAAACTCGAAAGCCACGGCTGGAACGCCGCCGCTGAGCTGCCGATGCTCGCCGAGTCCATCGCCAACGCGCCGCAGCCCATCCCCGCCCGGCTGGAGGTGCAGCGGCGGGAGAAGAAGCTGTTCCACCCGAACAAGCCGCAGTCAGAGCAGGTCGAGTCGCTGGTGTTCATGGTGCCGGTGCTGCACTTCGACTTTGTCACGCCGGCGCAGGCGTTCGGCGGGCAGATCGGGCGGGCCGCCCGGCAGGCGCTGGTCGCCCAGGAGTTGGCCGCGATCGGCGCCGCCCCCGAACAGCCGGACACGGAGAAGCTGACCGAGGCCGAGGTGATCCGCCTCGCCGCCCTGGTCACGTCGGTACCGCAGTTGCAGACGCTGTGGAAGGACGCCGGCCACGACGGTGTGCTGACCGACGCGGCGAAGAAGGTGCTGGAGGATCGAGCCGCCGCGCTTGGTGCCGCGTCGAAGCAGACCAAGACGTCGCCCGCCCAGACGGCGCAGCCGCCCGCGCCGCAGGTGACCGCCACCGACGATGCCGGTGAGCCGGTAGAGGTGGAGATCGAGCCGGACAAGGACGCCCTGTGGGTGCAGATCCAGGCCGCCGCCGGCACCCGCAGGTGGAACTCGGAGGCGCTGGAGCAGCGCATCTACGCCCGGTTCAAGAAGACCTCCGACGAGATCAACGGCTTCGACATGGAGACGTTCCTCGCCGAGGTGAACGACGGGACGATCGCGTGAGCCTCAAGCGCCGCACCAGGATGCGGCCGATGGGCGACAAGCGGCGGGCCGAGCTCGCCGCCGCCGGCAACACCAGCCCCTACTCGACGTTCACCAACACCGGATCGGGCTTGTCCCGCACCGCCGCCGAGCGGGACCGGAAGCCGGCGCCGAAGCAGCCGCGCAACACGGGACCGTCGGCGGAGACAGTGACGCTGCTATTCCGCCGCGACCAAGGCCGCTGCGCCCGCTGCGGCGACCCGATCCGCGGTGAGCGGGGCCGGGACTGGAGTGTCCAGCACCGCCGCGCCAGGCAGGGCCGGGACCTGCGGCCGGACACCAACCAGCCGCCGAACCTTGTGCTGCTGGACGGGTCCGCGACGACGGGCTGCCACGGGCACGTCGAGTCGCGCCGCGCCGAGGCCCGCGTCAACGGGTGGGCGATCCGGCAGACCGACAACCCGGCTGAGGTGCCCGTCAACCACGCCGTACACGGCTGGGTGCTGCTCACCCCCGACGGCGACATCCAGACCTACTCCCCCAACCACACCAACCAGCAGGAGGTCACCGCATGACCGAGCACGTGTACTCCACCAGCGACCCGACCACCGTCGCCGCGTTCAAGGCCGCGGCCGACGCCTTCCGCGACGGCGGACGCCGCGCCCGCGAAGACGCCGAGAAGTTGGGCAAGAACAAGGGCGCACTGATGATCTCCGGCCCGATCGGCAAGCCCCGCCTCGTCGGCCTGGAGCCGGACGACCCGACCGACCCGCCGCAGGGCTGGCAGTACATCAAGAGCCGTGAGCGGCTGGAGCCCCGCCGCGGCAGGGCCGGTGATGCGGCCCGCCACTGGATGGACGCTCACCAGCCGCCGGACCTGCGCGGTGTCATGGGTGAGCACGGCCTGCCGGCCTACTACCGGCGCGAGAACATCATCGGCGCCCCGGAACTCTTCGAGCACGGCGGCACGCTGTGGGCGCTGTTCAAGGGCGAGCCGCAGGGTTCCTGCTCATGGGAGCCGCGGAAGCTGTCCGAGTTCTACGCCGCCCGTGAGGCGATGGAGTCTGCCGAGGCTGCGCTGACGACGGGGGTTCCGGCGTGACGACCAACACCACCACGTCGGTCGGCGAGATGACCGACGTTGAAATCCTGCGGCACGCCTCAAAGCTCATGCAGGCACATGCGGTGGCGGCCACCCAGGGTCCGTGGACGAGCAGCCTTGTCTGGTCGCCGGACTCGCACGCCACCAGCGGCATCTACTCCAATGCCCACCCCACCGGCACCCCGGCGAGCGAGGTTGTCGCCTCCGGTCGGCGCGGTGCCCGTGGGTTCGGTGGGATCCGTGACCCGCGCAACGCCCGTCACATCGTCTCCTGGCAGCCGCCTGTCGCCCTCGCGGTCGCCGCGTGGCTCGACCGGGAGGTCTTCAACGCGGAGCGCCGGGTGCCGGTGTATGTCGAACCCAGCGCGCTGGCCGTGGCCCGCGCCTACATCGAGGCGGCGGCCCGATGACCGCCTCCGCTGTCGCTGACCGCGACTTCACCGGCCTCACGATCACCGACGCGCGGGGCGGCAGTCTCGTCATCGAGCGCACCACCGACGGACGCACCGTCGCGTGGATCGCCCCGCCCGGCACGAACGACGGACCCGGTGTCACCATCGCCGACGACGACCGGCAGCAGCTCGCCGCGTTCCTCGGCGCGAACAAGCCGGGACACGAGCACACCTGCGCCGAGGTCGACCACCTCAAGGATGAGGTACGCGACCTCAAGCGGGCGCTCACCGTGTACGCCAACGAGCACATGCGGATGGCCGCCGTGCACATCGCCGCGTGCGCGCTGACCGCCGTGTTCAAGCTCGACGGCCGCGACCCGAACGTGGACGTCGACCTGGCGATGGAGCAGGGCTGCCGGCGTCTCGCCGAGGCGGTCGCCGACGCGGAAGGGCTGCGACTGCACCCGGACACGCTGGCCAAGCATCTGCGGGTGGCGATCGATGACCCGGGCATGGTGCTGGAGCGGTACCGGGGCCGGGCAGTTGACGAGCCGCCGTACGAGTCCATGACCGAATGGCAGACGCGGGCCGTCCTGCACGTCCTCACCCACCCCATCGCCGAGGCGGTGAGCTGATGCCGTCGACCACGCTGCGCACCGCCCGCGCCGACCGCCCGTGCGCGTTCGCCCGCCACTACGAGGACCACACCATCAACGCCGGTGACCTGTACGTCCGATCCGTGGCGTTCCCCGGCGACGAAGGCCACGAGGACGGCACCCGCCCGTGGGCGATGCACGTTTGCGTCAAGTGCGCCGACGCGCAGGTCGAGTGGGTCCGCCACCAGTACCAGGTGCCCGCCACGATCGGCTGCCGCGTCACCGCCGACGGGAAGCGGGGTCGGATCGCTGGCGGTGACGGATCCTCCCTGCTGATCGTCATCGACGGGAAGCGCCGCGCGACCCCGTGGCACCCGACGTGGCGGATGCAGTACCACCCCGAGGAGGCGAACGCCTGATGTCCACCGTGCAGATGCCCGAGCCGCCGCACCGCGCCCTGGTCGGCCTGTTCGACTCCGCCGACGACGTCATCCCCCTCGTGTTCGAGCGCGACGACACCCACGACACCGACGTGCGGTGCGACCACTGGTACGGGGTGGCCGACGAGACGCCGTACCGGTGGCAGGACGTGTTGGCTCTCGCCGCGGCGAAGGGCTGGCAGGTGGTGCGGCTGTTTCGGGCCGACGACCCCGCCATCACCGTTAACGAGGTGCTGGCCGGATGACCGCCGACGTTCGCGCCATCACCGTGCGGGAGCCGTGGGCTTCGTGCATCGCCTCCGGGGTGAAGCTGATCGAGAACCGGGGTGCTGGCACCAACTACCGCGGCAAGCTGCTCATTCACACCAGCCAGCAAACCGACAACACGGCGGTCCACGACGGGCGGGTCCGCGCCGCGCTGTGGCCCGGTGTCACCGACGTCGTCCAGCTCTACTCGGCGTTGAACGGGCTCGACGGTGGCGTGGTCATCGCCGTCGCCGAGTTGGTGGACGTCCACACCGCCGAGGACATCCCGACGCTGACCGGCCCGCCCGGCACCTGCTGCGAGCCGTGGGGCGAACGGGTCCACAACGGCCGCTACGCCAAGCATCTCGTGTTGGCCAACGTGCGCCGCCTCCGCCACCCGGTGCCGGCCCGCGGGGCGCTCGGCCTGTGGACGCCGCCCGCCGACATCGCCGGGCAGGTGCGGCAGGAACTCGCCGAGGCGGCGCCGTGGTGATCTACGTCGACAACGCCCGCATCCCCGCCCGGGTCGGCCGAACCGCTGGCCGCTGGTCGCACCTCACCGCCGACACCGAGCACGAGCTACACGAGTTCGCCGCGAAGCTCGGCCTCCAGCAGAAGTGGTTCCAGACGTGCAAGCGCCCCTGCCACAAGACGCTGCCGTGCGTGCACTGGCACTACGACGTCACCGACAGCATCCGCGACCTGGCAATCAAGCGGGGCGCCAAGCCGATCGACATTCGCGAGATGGGTGCGCTGACCAGCGCCCGCCGCGAGGCGCTGGCGGGTGATGACCAGTGATCGGCGTGATGAGCGAGGAAGACCTGCAACGGCAGATCATCAACCTCGCCCGCCTCTACAACATCAAGGTCGCGCACTTCCCCCCGTCCAAGTCCGTGGCGGGTAAGTGGATGACGGCTGTGGCCGCCGACGCCAAGGGTTACCCCGACCTCACCCTCGTCGGCACCCGCGTCCTGTTCCGGGAGAACAAGACCGACCGGGGGACGCTCAGCCCCGAGCAGAAGCAGTGGATCGCCGACCTGCGGGCGGCCGGCGCCGACGTGGACGTGTGGCGTCCCCGCGACTGGCACTCCGGGCGAATCCGCGCCGAGTTGGAAGCCATCCGGGTTCGTCCCGGCCAGCGGACGGAGAAGGCCAGTGCCTGACCTCGCCGACGTTGAAGCCGCCCGCACCCGGCTGCCGTTCATCACCTCCGCCGGCGACACCGTCTCCATCAGCGGCGGCGTCATCTACCTCAACGCCCGGCCGCTCCCCCTGCTCGACGTTCTCGACCTGTCCGCGGCGCTCGCCCGCGCATTCAACGAGACCGTCGCCAACCACACCACCACCAACCGGAAGGAGGCCGTCCGTGGCTGATACCAGCATCGAGTGGGCCGACAAGACCTGGAACCCGCTGCTCGGCTGCGAGCGGGTCACCGCCGGGTGTGACAGCTGCTACGCCATCACCACGGCCACCATCCGCGCCAACAACCCGCACCCGAAGGTCGCCGAGGCGTTCGCCGGCCTCACCACCCGCCGATTCGGTCGCCTCGACTGGACGGGACGCATCAACCTGCTGCCCGACCGGCTCACGCAGCCGCTCGGCTGGAAGAAGCCGCAGCGGATCTTCGTCAACTCGCAGAGCGACCTGTTCCACAAGGACGTACCCACCGAGTTCATCGCCCAGGTGTTCGCCGTCATGGCCGTCGCGGAGCGGCACACGTTCCAGCTGCTCACCAAGCGGCACGGCCGGATGCGGTCACTGCTCAACGACGAGGCGTTCAAGAACCAGGTGGCGCTCAAGATGATCGACCTGACGGTGTCCGCCGACGACCCAGGCAGCCGCCGACCGGTTGTCGCATGGCCGCTGCCAAACCTGCACGTCGGTGTGTCGGTGGAGGATCAGAAGACCGCCGACCTGCGGATCCCCGCCCTGCTCGACACGCCCGCCGCCGTGCGGTGGCTGTCCTGCGAACCGCTGCTCGGGCCGGTGAAGCTGCCGCTGCTCGCCGAGGCGGACGGCTGCACCTGCGGTGGGTACGGCCCGCCGTACTACGTGCACCAGCCGCGCTGCGGTTGGGAGCCCGGCCCGGCGTGGGGCCAGCTGCACTGGGTGGTCGTCGGCGGAGAGACCGGCGCAAAGGCGCGACCCATGCACCCGGACTGGGCGCGCAGCCTTCGCGACCAGTGCACCGATGCCGAGGTGCCGTTCTTCTTCAAGCAGTGGGGCGACCACCTGCCCGTCCGGGTCGAGAAGGACTCCAACTTCGCTGGTGGCCGCTACTTCAAGCACCCCAATGGTGGGCGCTACGCCGCGACGATCCGTGAGCGCTCCACCAAGGCGTTCCACCCCGGCGTCACCCGGGCGATGCGCGCCGGTGACGTAAACGGCCTCGGGCACATGCTCGATGACGACACGATCGCCGTCCGCGTCGGCAAGAAGCGCGCGGGGCGGCTGCTGGACGGCCGCGAGTGGAACGAGTTCCCGGCCGAGCGTACGGCGGTGACCGCGTGAGCCCGCAGCGGATCCAGCGCAAGCGCACCAAGGGCTGGAAGAAGCCCGCCAACACCGTCATCGTTGACCGCACCTCCCGGTGGGGTAACCCCTTCCGCGTCGCCGACTGCCTCGACGCCATGCTCGCCGAGACCGACGCCGACGCCCGCAAAGTGTGCGTTGAGGCGTACGACAGGTGGCTGGACGGCGAACCCGAGTACGCCAGCGTTGAGCCTGAGCGCCGGGCGTGGATCCTCGCCAACCTGGACCAGCTCACCGGGCGGAATGTCGCCTGCCCGTGCGCGCCGGATGAACTCTGCCACGGTGACACGCTGATCCGTCGCGCTTGCCGCCGGACCGTGAAGGCGGTGACCGCGTGAGCCACCGCGGATCGTTCTCCTTCACCAACATCCGGCTCGCCCCCGGTGACGACGATCACTGGCAGGCCCGTGGCGTCTGCAAGGACTACGACCCGGACCTGCACTTCCCGATCGGCACGTCCGGGCCGGCGCTGCTCCAAACCGAGCAGGCCAAAGCGAACTGCCGCCGCTGTCCCGTCGTGGACCAGTGCCTCCAGTGGGCGCTCGACTCCGGCGAGGCCGGGGTGTGGGGCAACACCACCGAAGACGAGCGGCGGGCCATCAACCGGCGCGGCTCGCACGTCCTGGCCGCATGACCACCAGCAGCACGGCCCGCCGTCACCCGGCGGCGGGCCCCAACCCCCGAGAGAACGGCACCGTGAACGACAACGACCTGCACCACCTGTTCGATCTCATCCGTGACGACAAGGTCCGCTTCGCCAACTGGCGGCACACGGACACCGGCGGCGTCGACATTGACGACCTCGTGTACGCGGCCGAAGCCAAAGGGCTGATCACCGTGTACCCCAACGGAGTCCTCAAGCCCACTGGGAAGGGCCGGGCGTGGCGGGATCGCAACCACAGGCCCGGACCGGTGAATGTCGTCTTCTCGCAGGCGGAGGTGGCCTGAATGCGCGCCCCCACCGACCTGCACCCCGACGACCTCGCCTACCGCATCGGGCTGCGGGACCTGCTCATCGCCCGCCGCGTCGAACTCGACTACAGCCAGACGCAGCTCGCCGACGTGATGGGTGTCCCCCAGTCCACGGTCGCCCGCTTCGAGGTCGGCCAGCCGTGGCGGGTTGAGCGCACCCAAGACATCGCGTACGCCCTCCGGCTGCGGGTGGTCATGTACCCCCACAACCTGCCCGGCGGCCCGTACGAGGTGGCCGACGTGGACCCGCGGATGCCCGCCCAGCAGCAGCACCTCGTGGACCGGCAGAACCTGGTCCGCGCTCTGGTCGACGCCCGCGAGGCATGCCACGTCACGCAGACCGCGCTGGCGGCCAGCCTCGGCATCCACGTCAACGTTCTCGGCCGGTTCGAGACCAACACCACCGGCCGGCTGATGCTCGCCAACTGCCAGCGCTACCTGCGTGCCCTCGGCGGCGAACTGTGGATCGGCGCCGACGCGCTCGACCCGGACGGCTCCGTCCTCTCACCTCTTCTCGCACTCACCGGGAGCACCGCCGCATGACCGAAATCGTTCAGCCCACCGCCCGCCTGGTCGCGTGGACGCACTTTGATGCTGCCGCCGCGAAGGACGCCACCGCCGACGGGGACTTCCCGGGCTGGCACACCGACGCGAAGGGCGGCCAAGCCCTGGCCGAGTTCGCGGGTCGCGCCTGCTTCCAGTCCTGGAAGAAGCCGAACCCGGCCACGTCCACCAACGCTGGCTACCTCGCGCACATCCTGGAGGTCGGGCACCTCAGCGTGTTGGAGCATGGCAGCGCGTCGTTCTACTTCACTGGCGTCTCGCGGTCGTTCACGCACGAGCTGATCCGGCACCGCCACTTCTCCTACTCGCAGCTCTCCCAGCGGTACGTGCCGGAGCGCGACGCCGCCATGGTCGAGCCGGACGTCATCGCCCAGGACCCGGAGCTGCACAAGAGGTTCGTGGAAGCCTCTGAGGCTAGCCTGCGCGCGTACAACGATCTGCTGGTCGGGCTGGAGGCCAAGTTCACCGACGAGCCCAACCCGACGCTGCGGCGCAAGCAGGCACGGCAGGCGGCCCGGTCCGTACTGCCCAACGCGACCGAGACCCGGATCGTGGTCACCGGCAACTACCGGGCCTGGCGGCACTTCATCGACATGCGCGCCACCGAGCACGCCGACGTGGAGATCCGCGAGCTGGCCGTCGACTGTCTGCGGCAGCTTCGCACGGTCGCCCGGAACGTGTTCGCCGACTACGAGATCACGCTGCTGCCCGACGGCACCGAGGTCGCGGCCAGCCCGCACGCCGAGGTGAGCTGACATGCTGCTCTGCGACACCGACCTTGCCCGCGCTATCGGCGACCGACGGCTCACCATCACCCCACAGCCGTCCCTGATCCAGCCGTCATCCATCGATGTCCGGTTGGACCGGCACCTGCTCGTGTGGCCTGCCGGGGGCGTAGTCGACCCGGCTGCGGAAAACCCGATGCTGCCTGCCGACATGAACGACATGGGCGGCACCTACCCTCTCGCCCCCGGCCAGATGGTGCTCGCCTCGACGGTCGAACACATCACCCTCGACGCGACCCTCGCGGCCCGGATAGAGGGCAAGTCGAGCCTCGGCCGCCTCGGGCTGGCCACCCACGTCACCGCGGGCTTCATCGATCCAGGCTTCTCCGGGCATGTGACGTTGGAGCTCGTCAACCTAGCGCCCCGGCCGCTGCTTCTGCACGCCGGCATGCGCATCGGACAACTGTGCGTGTTTCAGCTGTCCGGCCCCGCCCAGTGGCCGTACGGGGCAGACGGCCTCGGCTCCCACTACCAGGGGCAGCGCGGACCGACCGCGTCCCGCTCCCACATCAACTTCCGCACCTGGCCCACCACGGCCCAGCCGACCGAAGGAGCCCGCCCATGAAACTGACCGTCGAGCGTGACGCCCTCGCAGACGCCGTCAACAGCGCCGCGAAAGCCCTCCCGAACCGGCCGTCCGTGCCCGTCCTCGCCGGGGTAAAACTCGCCACCACCGAAGACGGAGTTACCGTCAGCTCGTTCGACTACGAAGTGTCGACCGAGATGCACGTCCGCGGCACCGTCGCCGACCCCGGCAGTGTCCTGGTGTCCGGCCGGCTGCTCGCCGAAATCACGAAGGCGGTACCGGCGAAACCCATCAGCCTCGCAACGGCCGGCACCCACCTGGAACTGGTGTGCGGCAGCGCCCGGTTCACGCTGCCCACCATGCCGGTAGAGGACTACCCGGCCCTGCCGGACATGCCGGCCCCCGCAGGCACCGTGGACGCCGCCGCGTTCGCTACGGCGGTAGCCCAGGTGGCTGTGGCCGCCGGCCGCGACGAAACCCTGCCAATGATGACCGGCGTTCGCATCGAACTGTCCGGCAACACCCTGGCGATGCTCGCCACCGACCGATACCGGCTCGCCGTGCGGGAAATGCAGTGGAACCCGGACAACCCGGAGGTGAACATCAACGCCCTCATGCCGGCCCGAACCCTCCACGACACCGCGAAAGCCCTCGGCCCGCTCGGCGGCCACGTCACCATCGCCCTGTCGCAGGGCGCCGCCGGCGAAGGGATGATCGGATTCGCGCGGGACACCCGCCGCACCACCTCCCGGCTGCTCGACGGCGCCAACTATCCGCCGGTGCGGTCCCTGTTCCCGGCAGACGCACCCATGTCCGCGGTCGCGCCCGTTGCCCAACTGTTGGAGGTCGTGAAGCGGGTCGCCCTGGTTGCCGAACGCACCACCCCCGTGCTGCTCACGTTCACCCCCGGCGACGACACCCTCACCGTCGAAGCCGGCGGCACCGAGGAGGCCCGCGCCTCCGAGGCGATGGAAGCCAACTTCACCGGCGACGCCCCACTGACCATCGGCTTCAACCCCCAGTACCTAATCGACGGCCTCGCCAACCTCGGCACCAGCCACGCCCACTTTGCGTTCGTGGACGCCTTCAAACCCGCGGTCATCACCCCCGCCGACGCAGAAGGGCAGCAAACCCCCGGCTACCGGTACCTGATCATGCCGATCCGGGTGTCCCGCTGATGTTCGGCCCGAACTGCACCGCGCCGCGGCACGGCACCCTCTGGGCGTACAGCCACGACGGGTGCCGCTGCCCCGACGCGCGGGAGGAGTGGCGCATCTACAGCAAGCGGCGCCGGGAGAAGAGGAACCATCCCCGCTGCATCGACGCCACAGGATCCATCCGTCGCCTCCGGGCGTTGGTGGTCAACGGCTGGGGCTGGAAGGAACTTGGACACCACAGCGGCGAGTCCCCCCACACCGTGCGCGCCATCGCCCTCGGCAAGCACAACGCGGTCCGCGTCGCAACCGCCGCTTGGGTTCGTGACCTGTTCGCGCTGCTGTGCGACACCCCGGGTGCGTCCGAGCAGGCGAGGGAGACAGCTAGGCGGCGAGGCTGGCACCCCGCCGGCGCGTGGGACGACATCGACAACCCGGACGAGCAGCCGAACGTAGGCAACGAACACGACGACACGGTGGACGAGGTGCTGGTCCGTCGCGCCATCCACAACCCCCGTCTAGCCGCTGGCATGAACGATGCCGAGAAGGTGGAACTCGCCCGCGTGTGGCGGCAGCACCGCCTCAACCGCGGCGAGCCGTACGGCTACAAGCCGCTCGCCGCACAGTTCGGCATCAAGGAAAGCCAAGCCCAGCATCTGATACGCGCCGTCACCAAGGCGGCGCACGAACCGACTGCGGCCGGAAGCCGCATCAACCGAAAGGCGGCCTGACATGGCTGGAGACACCACGATCACTGTGATCGGCAACCTGACCGATGACCCGGAGCTGCGTTTCACCCCGTCGGGTGCGGCTGTGGCGAAGTTCCGCGTCGCCTCGACCCCCCGCTACCTCGACAAGGCCAGCGGCGAGTGGAAGGACGGCGAGCCGCTGTTCCTCGCCTGCACGGTGTGGCGGCAGGCCGCCGAGCACGTCGCGGAGTCGTTGCAGCGCGGCGCCCGCGTCATCGTGACCGGCCGGCTGCGCCAGCGGTCGTACGAGACCCGTGAGGGTGAGAAGCGCACCGTCATCGAGCTGGAGGTGGACGAGGTCGGCCCGTCGTTGCGGTACGCCACGGCGAAGGTGCAGAAGATGTCGCGCTCGTCCGGCGGGAGTGACGGCGGGTTCGGGGGCGGGGATGACCCGTGGGCGTCCGCCGCGCCTGCTCCGGCTGGACGGCAGGGCGGCGGCAACTTCGATGAGGAGCCTCCGTTCTGAGGCTGACCTGCCGTTTCTGGCGCGGCCCGACCGGCGGGCCGCGCCACACCTCCCCCCATTCAACTCGACAAGGAGCCCACCGTGACCCGACCCATCGTCTTCCTGGACTGTGAAACCACGAGCCTGCGCCCGGACCGGCGGGCGTGGGAGATCGCCCTGATCCTGCGCCGGCCCGAACATTCCGACCACGAGCGATCGTGGCTGGTCACTGTCGAAGACCTCGACCTGGGCAACGCCGACCCGCAGTCCCTCCAGGTCGGCGGGTTCTACGACCGGCACCCCGAGATCAACCCGCAGTACCAGCCGGTTCCGTTCAGTGCCCTACGCGGGCCTAGCCTCCAGCCGGAGTTCGCGGTGCTGCGCACGGTGGAGAGCCTGACACGCGGCGCCATCGTCTACGGATCGAACCCGGCGTTCGACATGGACGTGCTCGATCGGCGGATGCGCGCCAACGGCATCCTGCCGTCGTGGCACTACCGGGGCGAGTGCATAGCCACCGCCGCGAAGTGGTGGTTGAAGGGCCGGGGCCTGCCGGTACCGGAGTCGGAGAAGTCGGAGGATCTATCCCGGGCGGTAGGCGTGGACCCGACCCAGTTCGACCGGCACACCGCACTCGGCGACTGCCAGTGGACCCGTGCCATCTTCGACGTGATCAGCGCTCCTGCGCCGGCGCTGACCGGCATCTGACCGCACTAACTGGCGCGGCCCGCACTTCCCCGGCGGGCCGCGCCCACCCTCTCCGTTGAATCGAGCACGGCACCCTTGCACCCTCCGACACATCACATGTAACGTGTTGATCGTATCCACACACGCCATGCATGAGCTATGGAGGAACCGTGCCCGTCAAGCAGCTCTACTACTCGAAGCGGAAGAAGCCGCTCGTGGAGGCCGCCGAGCGCGTCGCCAGCGCCCACGACATCAGCTTCTCCCGGCTCGTCACCGACGCCCTGGAGGCGTACGTGCCGAAGATCGCCGCCAGCCCGGCCCCCACCCCGCCGGAGCGGTGGGACGAGATCGGAACGGACTCGCCCAACGCCGCCTAGCGGCCCCCCGATCACCTGGAGACACGCGCAATGGTCGACCGCAGCAAGACCTGGGAAGTCCAGCAGGCCCACCCTCGCCGGGTGGTGTCGCTCTGATGGCGTGGGTCCGGTACGACGACAACTTCGACACCAACCCGAAGGTCACCGCCGTCGTGTTCGAGGACCCGGGCGCGCTGTCGCTGCATGTGCTGGCGAACACCTGGACGAACAAGCAGAAGAAGTGGAAGGGATACGTCCCCGCACACCAGCCGGCGACGCTGCTGTGTGACCGGGAGCTGGGCTCGCGGTGGGCGACGGCGCTGGTCCGCTGGGGCCTGTGGCACGAGCGAAGCGCCATGTGCGCCGAGTGTGCCGTGGAGTATGCGGACCTGCCGGAGGACGCGGCGGGGTACGTGTTCCACAACGCGAAGGAATACCGGGCTCCGGCCCGAGACCGGGCGACGCCTGGCACTCCGGCGGAGCTGTCTGAGAAGCGCCGGGCTGCGGGCCGTCGTGGCGGTCAGGTCAGCGCGGCGAAGCGACGTCAATCCAAGCAAGGTGAAGCAAACGGCGTGAGCATCGACAGCAACTTGTCGCCTGCTGGCGTGAGCCCCGTACCCGTACCCGTACCCGGCACAACAGAACCTCCTCCGGAGGTTCTGTTCGACGCTCCGCCTTTGGCTCCGACGTCCGCAACGACCAAGAAGCAGAAGGCCGAGACCGACCGCGGCACCCGCATCCCCGAGCAGTTCGGCATCTCCAGGGAGATGCGCGGCTGGGCCGCCGAGGAGATCCCCGGCTTCGACATCGACCGCGAGTTCTTGAGGTTCCGCGACTACTGGCGTTCCCAGACGGGACAAAAGGCCGTCAGGAAGGACTGGCCTGCCGTGTTCCGCAACTGGATGCGACGCGCCTACGACGACCGCGGCCCGTCGAGACCCGGCAACGAGGTTGCGATTCAGGGTCACCGCAGCGGCCCGCCGGCCGGCTACCCGGACCGCAACGGCGTGGCCGTCCGCGACACGCAGCCGCGCCAGTCGGCGGGTGAGCGCAAGTTCCTGCGCGCCCACGAGATTGCCGACGAACTCGACGCCGAACTCGCGAACGGAGGTGTCCGGTGAGCTTAGGAGATGTTGCCCGCTTGCTCGACATCTGCGCTCTGTACGACTACCGACAGGTCGGGGCGTCCGACGTGGATGCCTGGTTCAAGGTGGTCGGCCACCTGGACTACATCGACGCGGTGAAGGCAGTAACCCGTCATTACGCCGAGTCCACCGACCGGATCATGCCGGCGCATGTGGTAGGTGGTGTCCAGTGACGCCGGGAGATGTGGCCCGCCTGCTGGGCACCTGCGCCCTGTACGACTACCGGGAGACCAGCAAGCACGACGCCGTGGCTTGGTACGCGGTCATCGGCGACCTGGACTTCGAGGAAGCCAGCGAGGCGGTGCGCCGCCACTACCGAGACTCCACCGAGCGGATCATGCCCGCGCATGTCCGCGCGATCGTCAAGCAGATCCGAGAGGAGCAGCGCCGCCTGGAGCAGCGGACGGCAACGGCAGCGTTGCCGTCGAAGTTCGAGGAAGACATGAACCGTCAGGTGCGGCTGGCGCGCGGCGGCGCGCAGGCGCGGCAGATCCTGGAACCGCTGATCGCGACGATCGCGGCCCGGCAAGAGTCCCTGCCGTCGGCGTTTCAGCAGTTGCGGGAACTGACGGCTGGTGCCGCCGACGCTGAGCTGGACCCGGAGGGACAGTCGTGACGGCCGCCCCCGTGGCTGAGGTCGTGCCGATGCCGCGCCGATCCGACGAAGACGGCCAGTTCAACCGCCGGCCGCCGTGTGACATCCCGGCGGAGCAGGCGGTGCTCGGCGGCATGATGCTGTCAAAGGACGCGTGCGGTGACGTGGCGGAGATCCTGAAAACCGAAGACTTCTACCGGCCGGTGCACGGCCCGATCTTCGACACGATCGTGCGGCTGTACAACACGGGCGTCCCCGTCGACATCGTGGCCGTTCACACCTCACTCATGGACTCCGGTGACCTGGCCCGGGTTGGCGGCCTGCCGTACCTGCACACCCTGATCGAGATGGTGCCGACCGCAGCGAACGCCGCCTACTACGCCCGCAGTGTGGCGGAGAAGGCGACGCTGCGGCGGCTGATCGAGGCAGGCATGCGGATCGTGCAGCTGGGATACGGATCCGCTGACGCGCTGCCCGCAGGGCGGAACGTCACGGACATCGTCCAGTTGTCGCAGCAGGCGGTGCTGGAAGTGACCGAGCGGGCCGTCGGCGACGACGTCGCGGTGATGGCCGACATGCTCCAACCGACCTTGGACGAAATCGAGGCGATCGGTGACCGCAAGGGCGAGATGACCGGCGTGCCGACCGGGTTCACGGACTTGGATCGGCTGCTCAATGGGCTTAGCCCAGGGCAGTTGGTGATCGTGGCGGGACGGCCGGGACTTGGAAAATCAACGGCCAGCCTCGACTTCGTCCGCAACGCGACGATCCGGGCGAAAGACGCGTCTGTGGTGTTCTCGCTGGAGATGAGCAAGGTCGAGATAATGATGCGGGTTCTGTCCGCGGAAGCCCGAGTCCCGCTGCACGTGCTTCGCTCGGGCAACCTGTCCGACGACGACTGGACGCGGCTGGCCCGCTGCATGGGTGAAATCGCCGAGGCACCGCTGTTCGTGGACGACACGCCGTCGATGAACCTGATGCAGATCCGGTCGAAGGCGATGCGACTCAAGCGTCGCCACGACCTCAAGCTGATTGTGGTCGATTACCTCCAGCTGATGACGGTGCCGAAGGCGGAGTCGCGGCAGCAGGCGGTGTCGGACCTGTCGCGCGGGTTGAAGCTGCTCGCCAAAGAGGTTGAGTGCCCGGTCATCGCGGTGTGCCAGTTGAACCGCGGGCCGGAGCAGCGCACCGACAAGCGCCCCCAGCTCAGTGATCTTCGCGAGTCGGGATCGCTAGAGCAGGACGCCGACGTGGTCATCCTGCTGCACCGCGACGACTACTACGACAAGGAGTCCTCCCGCGCCGGCGAGGCGGACTTCATCGTCGCCAAACACAGGAACGGGCCCACCGACACGGTCACCGTGGCGGCCCAGCTGCACCTGTCCCGGTTCGTTGACATGGCCATCGTGTGAGGAGGACCCGTGGACTGTGACTACTGCGGGCAGGCCACCGGCGCCGTCGCCCAGTGGGAGGTGACCGCCGGCGTGTACCCGGGCGACGGGATGACCCGCTACGTGTGCGGCCAGCACCGTGAGTCGGCTGAGGAACACGTCGGGTATGCGGGGAAGGTGCTGGTGTTCCCCACCAACCGCAGCTACATCGAGCGGAGGTTCGCCGCGTGAGCGACATCGAGAACGACGGGCAGCGGCTGGTGGCCGCGATGGAGGCGTGCGGGTTCAAGGTTGCCGGCCGTGGACGGGGGCATGTGCGGATGGGCTGGCCGGACGATCGGCCGGGCCGGGGCGGGCTGATGGTGCCGGTGGACGACACGGCGCCGGAGTTCGCAGACGACCTGGCTGCGGTGAAGGCGGACCTGCGGGACGCGTGGCGCCGCGGTGAGGCGGCCCGGCACGCGCTCAACCTGCACGCGATGGAGGTGGCCGGGTGACAGCCGAGCCGACGTTCGCTGCACTGCGCGAGTACAACCGGGTGACGGCAGCGCTCATGGCCGACCCTGAGATCACAGGTAACCTGCTGCTGCTCGGGCTGTGGCTGGCCCGCGCCACGATCCTCAAGGACCCGCCGGAAGGCGAGAACGGCTGGAACGCTGCCGACGCTGCACGGTCACTGTTCCCGCTGAGCAGTCGCCCCGCGATGGGCGGGTTCGGAGTGCGGCACGAGCAGACGACCGGCCCGAACACCTGGCGGGTGTCCGGGTTACTCAAGGAGGACATTCGCCGCTACGACTTTCGTGCGGAGCCGGGCTACTCCGCCCAACGGACGCCGTGCGGGGCTCCGACACCACGGAAGCTGGCGTGCGGGAAGCCGGAGAGTATCGGGTCGCTGTTCACGGACCCGGAGACCGGACGCCGCCACGCGGTGGGTGCGTGCCGTCAGCACGCCAACTGGTACTGGGAGCAGCAGCGGGCGAACCAGGAGGCGTGTGCGGCGGTGGAGGTGCCGCAGCCTCCGGCGAACACGGGTGGCCGGCTGGCCCGGCACATCCGTCTGGACTGGCAGAAGCTGTGGTCGACGCTGGACCCGGACTGGACGCCGCCGCCGGAGGTAGAGGCGTGGGAGCGGCCGAACCTTCGTCTCTTTGTGTCGCCTGACGTGCCGCTCGCTGAGGTGCCGACCGCCGTCACGCCCCGGCCTCGGTTCGCTGTCATCAGTGGGGGTGCGTCGTGACGGCGCCGGTGTGGGAGACGGTGATGGTGACCGGCCACCGCCCCCAGCACATGCGGAAGGAAACACACGAGTGGGTGCGCGGCGAACTTGACCGGGTCGCCGTGAAGCTGCGTGACGAGCACGCCATGGGACGCGGCTACACGGGGATGGCGCTAGGCCCCGACCAGTGGTGGGCGCGGAGCCTGCACCGCATCGACGTGCCGTTCATCGCGCACATCCCTTACCCGCAGCAGCCCGACAGGTGGCCGCAAGCCGCCCAAGCCGAATGGGTGACTCTGGTGGGGATGGCCGCCGGCGAGGTCGTGTACGGCGACCTGAACGAGGCGGCGGACAGTGACCGTCGGCGGCTGGCGACGGTGCTGCTGCACAAGCGCAACGACGGGATGCTCGCTGGTGACCCCGCGAGAAACCTGCCGGCTGCTGACGCGTGCGTGGCGGTGTGGCAGCCGTCGAAGCGTGACGGCGGCACATTCTCCGCCGTGCAGAAGGCGCACCGCCGGCGGATGTCCATCATCCTCATCAACCCGGAAGCGCGGACCACGACCATGCCGAGCCGCGACCGGCTCGCGTACCTGCTCGGCAAGAAGACCAACCACTCAACCACACCCGAGGAGCCGCGCCGTGACCACCAACCCGTTTGACCCCGACACCTGCGAACGAATCTTCCGCGCCGCCCTCGCGGCCGGCGACTTCAAGGGCGTGGAAGCAGCCCTGACCGTGATGGCGCCGCAGGACCCGCACCGCGCACAGACACTCCACGACACGCTCCAACTCGGCCTTGCGATGGCCGGCGACCGCCCGACCGCCGAGGTGAAGCCGTGACCGAGCCGGCCGCCGCTGACACCGACCCGATCGACTGGAACCGTGTCAACGCTGTTGCCGCCGCCCGGCAAGCCATCATGTGGGCGGGCGTGCCGGTGCAGGAAGCCGAGAGGTACGCGTTCCTCGCTGTGGACGCCATCGCCCACGCCGGCCTCATGCTGCCGACTGGCACTGACACCGTCGAGCAGTGGGCTTCCCGGGTGCTCCGGGACAGCGTCGTCGTGCAGGAGCCCGATGTTCCCACCGGCCGCGAGCGGGCGCTGGCCCGGATTGCGTGGCACGAGCAGAAGCGCGCCGAGGATCCCGGCTGGCGCGGCTCCGCCGAGCTCGTACGCCGACACCAGCACACCACCCCGTGGGAGCGGGCGGGAGAGTCGACCGGCGCCGACGATGTGCGCGCCATCGACGCCGCCCTGGAAGCGCTCGGCTCGATCCGAGTCAAGTTCTGGGCGTGCCCGACGCCTGGACACAGCGACCGCAAGGGTGAGGACGGGCGGCCCGTCGTCACCGTCGAGTGGGACGGCGACGTGGCCCGCTGCACCGCCGCCGGCTGCACGAACACCAACCAGCGGGTGTGCGCGGTGTGCGGGAAACCAGCCACCACCGACGACGGGATCGTCGGGGCGCGGCTGTGCGACGACCAGCAGTGCCTCACCGCGGCGTACGACCGGGCGCGGAGCGAGGCAGGCCGGTGACCAGCGCCAGCGAAGCCGCCCGACGGCAGGTGCGGGACCTGATCGCTACGCGGGTGCATGACGCCGAATGTGGCTGCGGCACGGGCCCGCAGGAATGGGCATACCGCATCGCCGACCACGTGCTCGACCTGTTCCCCGACGTTCAGGTGATGCGGGAGCACCACGGCGCCGGGCTGATCGTGCCCGTTCCGTCTCACCTGCCGGGTGGCATGTCCGCGACGCATTACCGACTGTTCCTGTCCACCGCGCCCACCCCCATTGAGGAGGCCGACCGTGGCTGACCGATCCAGCGACATCCTGACCGCCCGGTGGACGGCCGTGCCCAACGACGAGATCGGCGGCTGGGCTGTCTCCCCCAACGGGCAAGGGCCGCTCAACGGGGGGCCGATGGCCGCCGACATGGTGTGGTCGCAGGAAATCGCGGAGCACATCGCCGACCTGCACAACCAGTGGCATGCCCAAAGGTTCGTGACCGTACGCCCGGCGACCGCAGTCGTGCGCGGTGAGCGGCACCAAGCGACCCCACTCACCGCGCCAGCCATACCCGCCACCGCCTGCCCGTCGCAGCAGCCGTGGATCTGCACCCCGCAGGACTGCCCTGGCTGCTTCAACCCGCACTGCTGGGTGATCGACGGACGCACCTGCCGCAACGGCTGCGATGTGAAACCGCGAACCAGCCCGCAGACCAATGCTGAGGAGACGTCGTGACTCAACCCGCCTACACCGACGCCGACGTGGAGATGGCCGCCCGCGCCCTGTTCGACGCTGAACAACGTCGTCTCGTAGCCAATCACGCACACCTGCGCACGCCACCGATGCACGCCCGCTGGCTGGACATGCTGCCCGAGACGCGTCGGGCATACGAGGTCCAGGCACGCGACGTACTGAACACCCTTGTCGAGCGCGGACAAGGACTCGCCCCGGTCATCGCCCACCAGTGGTCGGTGCGCTACCCAGACGGGTTCGTGGACGGCGGCAGCTTCACCGAAGCCGGTGCGCGGCAGCGTGCAGCGGAACTCGGCGGTGAGGTCGTCTACCGCGCCGTTGGCCCCTGGGCGACCGCACCGGTTTGACGGATGGACGCAATGACGGAGCCGCTGCTGCCGGGCGCACTCCCCCGCCAATGCTCCTGCTGCCACCGGCCGGTCCCGACAGGGCGGGTGTACGGGCCAGGGTTTGGGGAGAAGTGCGCGCGGCGGCGCGGACTCATCCCACCCCGGCAACCGCGCATCGCCCAGCCCGCCGCCGCGGCGCAGGACGGGCCGGACCTGTTCGACGCGGCAAACCAACCCGAACACCTCATAGATGAGGGATCATCAGGCATCATGTACGCGGTGTCACCACACGGAGGGCAGGCATGAGTCTTCTCGACCAGATCGACCGGGCGATCGACGGGCTATGCCCGTGCGGCGCCGAACCGCGGGAAGGGTCGGCGTACTGCGGGTCGGACTGCGAACCCACCCACATCTCAAACGACACCGACGAACGCGACACTGGTTGGCTGTCCACGCCGATGCGGTGGCGGCCCGACTTGGTGACGGCCTCTGATGACACCGACCTGATCCCGCTCGGGTCGGAAACGCACGGCTACACGGGCCGCTTCAACGCGCAGGTGTACGAGCGGGCGTCAGACCCGGCGGTGTGGCATCTGCGGCTGGACGACGGCCACCGCTTCGTCGGCGTCGACCTCCCGAACGTAGGCGGCCGGCAGGACCCGATCACGGACGAACTGGTCGGGCGTGTGCGTGAGGCGTGGCAGCGGCTGGAGCAGGAACTGACCGACCCAGCGAAGGGTTACGACCCGTGGGCGGGCTGGTCCGACGTGGGATACATCGATGAGACCGAAGACCCGTGGGCCGACGTGATGGCCGCTGCGCTCTCGCACGGCCAGGCCGTGGTGGTTGTTCGCCCGTCCAGCGACGAACTGATGGCCGAACTGGCAGGGTACCGTCCGGCCATCACCCGAGCGCGCCGCGCCTTCCACAACCAGCCGGTGCATGCTGTGGACGTGTCAGCGGGCAGCCTCGCCGCTGTCGTCCGGGCGTCGCGGGAAAGCCTCCGGCCTGTAGCCGAAGCGGCAGAGCAGTTCTTGCGGCAGTGGGGCGGGCAGTTGTCCGCCTGGCAGCGAGACATGGTCGAGCAGATAATGGCGATGCAGGTCAGCCAGCCGCGCCGGTTCGGCGTGTCGGCCGCCGTGCAAGCGCAGTTCGTGCGGCTCGGCTTCCGCCCGCTGGTGAACGGCCGCGAGGCCGCCATCCTGGCCGAGCACGGGCTGCGGGAGGGAGTCGACTTCGCTCGCTGCCCCGCCGCACCGGAACGGGATGAGCCGCTGGACGACCCGATGTTGCGGGCGATCGAAGCGAAGAAGCGGCGCAACACCGGCCCGCCGAAGGACCGGCTCGACGGCCGGCGCCGTCGGCGCAGATAGACGACGGCGGCGGTCGGACTGCCCATCCGACCGCCGCCTACCGTGCCCCCTCGCGACCCCCGCGAAGTTCCCCGTCAGCGTACCCACCGTGAACGGAGAACGACCACCATGCCGGCCTGCCCCACGAACTGCGGCTGCCACACCGGCGGCTTAGACGCTGCCTGCACCACACCCGGCGGATGCGGGTCGGCCGGCTGCGGCCGAACCCTCTGCGACCTCTGCGACGTTTTCCGACCCAACCTCGCTGCCCGGCAGCCGGAACACCCGCCGGTGTGTGAAGGCTGCCGACAGCGGTTCGACCTGATGATCCGCGACCTGTACGGGCTGCACGAGCGGCTACTGAACCCGGAACCCGTGGAAGCCGACCGACGCCGCTACCAGGTGCTCGACCAGCAGGGCAGACGCGAAACCCGCTGGGCTGACCCGCTCGCCCCCATCGGAGGCGTCGGCGCCATCCCCGGCCGCACCAACCAGCCACACGTGTCCGGCAGCCGACAACGATCCGTGCCGATCAACCTAGACACCGTCGACCTGACCGCACCCGCCCGCGTACCCAACCCCACCGACGTTGCCCGGCAGTGGCCCGGCGACCAGATCGGCCACCTGTCCGTCGCCTCCCGCCTCTACGAAATCGTCAGGGACTGGCGGGACACCCTGTGGCCCGACCAGCATCTGCCCGTCGCCACCGTCCCCGAACTGGTGGCGTGGATCCGCGCCGGCTCCACCGACGACACGCCCGGAACACGCATCCAAGACGCCTGCGACCGGCATCCCAGCATTGCGGCCACCGCAGCGGAACTGTGGGAGTTGCGGGGCTGGCTGCGCGGCGCCGTCGGCGACACCGACCCGGCACCGCGTCGGTGGATCGGTGTCGCCTGCGGCAAGTGCCGGGAGGTGTCGCGGCTGGCCCGTGAGGGCGGCGAGGAGTACGCCGAGTGCGGCAACTGTGGGCAGATGTACAGCGAGACGGAGGTGGCGGAACTCGTCGCCGGGCAGGCAGGCGAGCAGCGGGATGCCCGCAGCCCCGAGCAGGTCGCCGAACTGTTGCGGCGGTAGAACGAACGAAGACGCGCCGGCTGCCACCCCGTGGAAGGGATGGCAGCCGGCGCGTCGTGTGCGGTCGGTCAGAACGGGCCGAAGATGGCGTCCCAGTCGGCGTTGCGGCCCGCCTCGATGAGCGGGATCATGCGGAACGCGGCGTCGGAGAGCCCCCCGAACGTGTGCCGGTTACGCGACCCTGACGGGGCGTGGCCGTGCTGGTAGCCCGCCAAGTTCCACGTGTACATCGGCACCTGATCCGGCACCGACCGGGACACGTTGCCGCCCACGGTGGCCTGCTCGTCGGTCAGCACGACCACCCGGTCGTGACCGGCGAAGTGCTTGCTCAACGCCGCCGCAGTGTCGGTGCCCCCGCCGATGAACCAGCCGCCGGTCTTCCACCGCTCGATTGAGCGCAGCAGCGACTCA
Organism: Micromonospora sp. NPDC000121; assembly: GCF_042899165.1. Lineage (NCBI taxonomy): Bacteria > Bacillati > Actinomycetota > Actinomycetes > Micromonosporales > Micromonosporaceae > Micromonospora > Micromonospora sp. NPDC000121. The sequence goes on along the minus strand of NZ_JBIAZP010000002.1, from coordinate 684,811 downwards.
CCGTCCTGCGTCGGGAACACCTTCGTCGCGACGCCCGTCGGGTCGCCCCACATCCGGCCGGAGAACGACACGACGTCCGCGGTGTCGCAGCGCTGGGCGAGCGCCACCCCGAAGATGACCGCAGCGTCCCACCGCATGAGGGTGCCATCCTTGGAGAAGCCGGCGTTCATGCTGCCCGACGTGTCCACCATGACCAGCGTCCGACCGGGCAGGGACGGAATGTTGCCCAGCGCGTAGCCCAGGGCCTGCTCCAGCGGGTACGACCAGCGAAGCGACGGCGCCGCCCGGTACGCCGACAGGAACCGCATCGGCATCTGCCGCGACCTCACGACCTGCTGCGGGTCGGCCAGCCGCGCCGCCACGGTCTGCGCCACCTCGTCGGACACGCCGGCTTGGTCGAAGTTACGCAGGTTGCGCAGCAGCGCCATGTAGCCCATCGACGGGATCAGTGCCTCCCACAACCTCGCCTTGTCGACCTTTGACCCGGCGAGGGACAGCACGTCCTCCCAGGTCATGCCGGCCCGTTGGAGCTTGCCCGCGTCGAGCAGGCGCGACGGGTCCTCAGCGGCGAACTCGCGGAGGGTCGCGTTGTACGCCAGCGTCGGAAGCAGATCCGCGTCGACCGCCCACCCGCGGTTGTGCCGTCGGTTCAACGCCTCCGCGAACAGGGCACCGCGCCACCGGGCGTCGGCGACCGGGTGCACGAGATCGATCACGTCACCGAACCGGAAGCCATGGCTGGCGGTGTCGTACTTGAGCAGCGAACGCTCCGTGTACAGGCGCAGCAGCGCGTCGGCGATGCCCCGCTTCACCGGCTTCGGGATCGCCCGGCCGTAGCGGCTGGTCCAGTAGGCCAGGGCCTCACCGGGCTCGTCGGCGCGCTGGAGCACGGACGCGACGACGGCGCGGGAGCCGGGGATGCTCGCAGTGAGCATCCCCTTCGCGGCCTCCAACGCGCCGACCAGCGACGCGGAGCGCAGGTTCGCGCCGTTGCGCAGCCAGGGCAGGAACCGGGCGGTCCAGGCCGGGTCAGCGACGGCGACCTGGCGGACCAGCCGCTCGAACCGCTCGTCACGCGCCTCGGCGGATTCGTAGAAGGTCTTCTCGCCGACCATGTTGGTGACAGCCAGCAGAAACAGTTCGGACTTGGCGTCACGGGCGTAGCCGGGGCCGCCCTCGTGGGTGGTGCCGGTCGGCCGCGTGTCGGCGACGATCGGCGAGACGCCTGACGGTCGGGTGGCGGTGGAGTTGAACTTGGACATGAAGAAACTCCCTTCCGTGAGGAGGGGAGTCGCGTTCAGGTGTGATGCCCGAGATCAAGTCGGATGCGGTAACAATGCGACTTAGGCCACTCGTCCACACCGACCGAGGTCGGCGACGGGATTTGAACCCGCGTCTCACCTTTTGCGAGAGGAAGTAACCGCGTCCTGCGCACCGGGCAACACCAGAAGTTGTACTCCCCGAGATCAAAGTCGGCTGCGGTGTTGGGCCATTGCTCTGCCATCTGAGCTACGCCAGCTGAGCTGGCGGCAGGACTTGAACCTGCGACACATGGGTTTAGAAGTAACCGCTGCCTGCGCACCGGGGAGGTGCTGTTTAGTTGTGGCCTCCGAGATCAGGGCCGGCGACGGGGGTGTCCTTTACGAGAGAAGTACCCGTCGCCTTCGCACCGGAGGCGCTTCGGACACTAGCACATCACACATGACGTGTGGCAGACGCGAAAAGTCCGCCCCACCCCCGGCGCGAGGCGCGGGAGGTGGGGCGGACGTGTGGCGTCGCCGCTGGGGAGCGAGAAACGACGCCAGCCTGCGGGGCGGCGTGTCAGGCGTGGCGTTCGACGGCGCTGCCGTCGAGCACCTTGTCCTTCACCAGGCTGCCCTGCGCGGCCGACGCGGCACCGGTCGGCTTGAACAGGCCGAAGTGCACCGCGACGGCGATGCCGAAGTTGATGGCCGTGGAGTACACCACCGGGATCCACTCGAACACCGCGGCGGTGTTCTCCGCCTGGAGCCACGCGGACAGCACGGCGTTGACGGCGGACAGCAGGAGCAGCAGCACGGCCTTCGCGGAGGCGCTGGTGGAGCGGCGGGTGACCAGACCGACGAGGATCGGCAGGAGCACGGTGATGGCCAGCGACAGCAGTCCCCCGAGGTTGGGGGCGAAACCGTACACGGGCAGGGCGGGAACGTCAGACATGACCCCTCCTTGGGATCTTGGGATGCAAGGAAACTGCCCGAAGCTTGAATTGCGGTCGGGCGAATGCAAGGAACCCTGAACGCGCTACGGTCAGCGCGTGGGCGACGACGGGGAGCGGATCGAGCCGTGGCTGCTGCACCATGTGCGGCGCATCCAACGCTGGCAGTACGGCCACACCACCCACTGGGCGAGCCGGCACGTCACCATCGGTCTGCTCGCCGACGGGCGGTGGATGGTTGAACACACGGACGTCACCGTCGGGTGCCGCGCCTACCGTGACGAGCAGCGCGCCCGCGACGTGGCCGCCGAACTTACCGCCGTCGGCGAGTGGGTGGAAGTGCCCGCCGCCTACGATGCGGCCGGTCAACCTGTCGGTGACGGGTGGGTGCGCCGGGGTGGCTCCTGGTGGCGTGACACCACGTCACAGGAGACAACCGACGATAGGTAGACACAGCAGCCCGTCGTCCATTGGCGGCGGAGGTGACGGGGGTCGAGTAGCCGGCGGTGGTCCCGGCGGTCCGGGAGGACCCGACGGGCCCTGTGGTCCCTGCGGCGGGTCACCCGGTTCGGCCGGTTCGGGTCCACCGCCGCCCGGCCTCGCCGGTGGTGCGGTGCCCGGCCTCGCCGACGGCCCCAACGCCGCCGGTCTCGGGTCGGCCGTGCAGCCGTACCGTTTCCGCGCTGCCAGAACCGCGGCATCCCGAGGCTGCGCCCGATCCAGCGCCACGCACAGGTCGCGCCGCAGTTGAGCCAACGCGGCTTCCTGCTCGGCGATCTCCGCGTCGCGCACCGCCCCACGCTGCTCCAACTCTTGGCTGAGCTGCCGTTCCAACGCCTCCACCCGGTGGCGTGTGTCCCGGTCAGCCTCCGCCCTGACCGCCTGCCCAATGACGTAGCTCGCCACGTTCGTCATCCCGAACGTGATGATCACCGCCAGGAGCACGATCCGCAGCCGCCGGGTCAGGCCCTCGACCACCAGCGGCTCGTCGGCGAGGACCGGGGAGAGAGGAGATCGGTTACGGCTGTGCTTCATCGAACGGCCTCCCGGTGTCCGGGTCAATGCCGGCCCGGATCAGCCAGCCTTGGTACCGCAGGCGCAGTGCGTGTTCCTTATCGAGCTTGTCGCGCAGCACCTCAACAGCGGCCAGCGCGTCATCGAGTTCCTTGTCGACGCGGGCGTCGAAACGGGCCCGGCGGGACTCGTCCGCGTCGACCCGCTTCGTTTTCAGTGCCGCCCACCCGGTGGCGAGCATTCCCACGAGCGTGACCGCCTGACCGACCCACAGCAGTTCGACCGGTGGTCCCCCACCGGCGGCGGCGTCGGCGGCGATCAGCAGAGCCCCAGCTGCTGGCGACCACACTCATGCACCCCCGATCTGTTTCGGTGTGGCCCGCGCAGCCACCAAGGCGAGTACGGCGACCACGAGCACCGATGCGGGGGCACCCCACGACAGGACGTGGCCGTGGTACAGCCATGCTGACGCCAGTCCGACCGTCCATCCCATGTACCAGACGGCGTAGCCGGCGAGGCACCATCGCAGCCAGCGTTCCTCGCCGGTGCGCGTGCTGTGGTAGGCGGACAGGATCGCCGCGACGGTGAGCGCGGTGAGAACGGCACCGTGCGTCCGCATCCCACCGGCAGGTGGGAAGGCGCGCAGCACGTCGTAGGACGGTCCGGCGTAGGCGATGTCGCCGGCGAGGAGCCCCACCGAGTCCCATGACGCTTTCGCGAGGACCAGCACCACGACGGTGCGCCACGGGATGCTCGGCGCGGACGGTAGGCGGGCGAAGGGAATGGTGACCATCAGAGGAGGAGTGCCGGTCAGCTGGCGGCGCCCGTCGTGCTGTCGGGGGCGATGCCGGTGGCGAACAGGTCCCGGACAGCCTGCTTGACCCGGTCGACGTCGTCGTCGGACAGGCCGGCGCGGTCACGGACCGCGTCGCCGATGACGGCCACGAGCTGGTCGGCGGCTCCGGCGGCGCCTTCGCGGGCGGCGGCCCGTACCCGCTCGATCTCGGCGGCGGGGATGCCGGTGCGGGAGGCGATGAGGTCGAGCATCAGCATGGTGTAGTCCAGCTTCACCACCAGGCTATTGTCGGCGGGGCGGGTGCCGGCTCCGTCGGGGTCGACGTTGCGGCCCATGCTGGAGCCGCCGAAGAACATGCCGGTGTACATGCTGTGGATCTGGCTTTCGGCCCGTGCGCTCATGTCGTCGTCCTCCAGGAGTCCGATGGTGGTCAGGTAGCGGCGGAACAGCGGCGTCTGGTCGCGGCCCGCCTTGATCGAGTCGCGGAAGAACGAGAAGTGGGTGTGCCACAGGTGGGAGCTGTCCCCGCTGCTGCGCTTACGGAGCCGGTCCCACCGCTTCACGGTCCTACCGTCGGGGCTGTAGATGATTTCCCTGATGTCGCGGGAGTCGGGTGTGTTCGCGACGCACTGCGCCACACACCAGGAGGAGAACGTGTGCAGGTTGTGGGTGCGACCGCCGGAACGCACCTCGAAGAGGCCGACGTCCAACGCCGACGCGTCCAGGGTCAGACCCGCCTTGTCACGCGGGGACTCCACCACCGAGTAGTCGCGGGTGAGCACCCGGTTGGAGCCGCAGTGGTAGCCGCCCCGGTGGGCGGAGTCGCCCACGATGCCGACCTCGGCGGGTTCCAGGTCGGCGGTGCGGGCACGCGTCTCATCGATGTTGAGGTGGTCGAGCAGCAGCCGTCGGACAGTCAGCAGGTTCTCGGGTGCGCGCGTCACCGGGTCACCCCCCGTTCGGGGTGGCGGTGTACCGCGACGGGTCCGCCGGGTCCTGAACCACCGTGTAGTGGTCGTTGGTGAAGGTTCCGTAGGCGGTCGTCTCCACCACCTGGGCCGCACCCGACACCTCCTGCGGCGGCTGACCGGGGAGGGTGACGGTGCCGGTGAACACCTCATCGCGGGTCACGGACGTGGGTTCTCCCTCCACGACGACATGGAAGTTGATCGGCTCGTCCGGGCCGTACGTGGCCTGGTCGAACTCAAGACGAACGGTCACGGGTGCTCCTTGCACGCCAATGGACAGAGGCAACGCGGCCCCTCTCAGAGGTGAATGCCCCACCGGGCGGCAGCCAAGTCGGCGGCGGCCTGCGCGGTGACGGTCATGGACACCCGGGTCTGCCCGTCGAGGGCGGTGATCCCGGAGTAGGTGACGGTGATGCTGGTGCCGGCGTCGTCAACGTCGAGCCACCCGAACGCCTTGAGGTTGGTTCCGGGGGTGCCCGCGTAGTAGCCGTGCGTCCACGTCTCGAAAGACTCGGTGCTGCCCTGGTCGAGCGGGGCGCCACCAACGTTCGGCCAGTAGGTGCCGCCGGCCCCGCCGCCGGTGCCGTTGTCGGCGTACAGAGCGTGCCGGTCACCGGAGATGACGAGCACGCCGCCGATCGCGGAGGTGTTCGCGGCCACCCAGTCGCGGATCTCCGCCCACTCGGTCTGGTAGGAGCCCCACCGGTCGCCGCTGACGCTGTCGCGCCGCCAGTAGATGCCCGACACCACAACCTTGAATGGTTCGGGCAGCAGAAGTTGGTTCTTGAACCACTGCTTCTGCTCCGCGCCGAGCAGCGTCTTCGCCGACGATTCGGCGTCCGTGCGCGGGGACCGCTGCGAACGGGTGTCCAGGATGACGAACCGGACCCGGCCGATCACGAACGACTGGTGGATCGCCGTGTTCCCGGCGGTCGCCAGGGGGTAGTGCGGCACCACCTGCCGGTACACGTCGGCCGTCACCGGTCCGGCCGGTGCCGCAGCATGAGAGTCCGGCCCACCCCAGTCGTGGTTGTCCCACACGTACGTGGTGGGAACGTTGGCGAGCAGCATGCGCATGTTGGGGGTGGCCAGCGACGACTTGAACTGGTTGGCGACGTCCGCCGCGGTCGTGCCCGCACCGAAATCGCGGTAATGCAGGTCACCCTCGTGCAACATCCGGCGGGCCTTGCCGTACGGGCCGACCCGCCCGGCGATGGCTTGGAACGTTTCCGCGTTCGAGTTGGTCTGCTGGCAGCTGCCGAAGGCGACACTGAACGACGCCCGCGACCCGGGTGCCGGGTCGGTGCGGAACGAGCCGCGGCCGTCGGCGAGCAGCGTCCCGTCCGCCTCCACGCCATAGAAGTAGGCAGTGTCAGGGTCGAGTCCGCCGCGGATGAGCTTGACGAACCCGTTGCTGTTCGGGGCGGCGGCCGGCGAGTACACCGGCGACGACAGGTCCGCGGAGGTGGACACGACCAGCCGCGCCGACGTCGTGTTGGTGGTGCCGTACGAGACCGTCGCCGAGTTGTGAGCGACCGCACCCACCCAGGCGTGCGTCACCGACGGAAGCGCCACCGCCGGCCCCAACCACGTGGTCGTGGACGCACCCACGTCATCGATGTCCAGTTGCGTGGCCACCGACGGGAACGCCGACAGGCCAACCCCGAACCTGACCCGGTCGATCGGGCCACCCATGGCCTGCCCTGTGAACGGGCCCAGCGTTTCCACGGGCGTCTGGGAATCCCCCAGGTAGATCCGCACCTCAATGGCGCCAGCGGAGACATGCGCAGCCGCCGCAGCCTCAACACGGTAGTGGGTGGCCGCAGCCAAGGTGGTAGCGGATGTGGCGATCGTCGTGGAACTCTGGCCGAACACGGCGATCTTCGCCGTGTTGGTCAGCGACACCCGCCACCGCTGGTTCGTTGCGAGCAGGCCACGCAGAAGGGCGAACTCCCCGAAGTTCGGTGGCACAGTGGGGTAGGAAAACCCGATGCGGGTGTAGATGGTGGAACCGCTCTGGACGGCGAGCAGCGACGTCGACCATTCGCAGTAGCAGAAGTTGGCGGCGGACGCGCCGATGGTGATCCGCGCGCCGAGAGCACCGTGAGCCGGGCTGGCCGTCGAGTACACCATCGTGTTGGGCGAGTCGATGGTCACCGTATCGAAAGGTGCGCCGGCCGAGCCGTTGCCCGAGTTCGCGGCGGTGACCGTGGTGCCGTTGGGAAGCCCCGTCTCGAAGCTGTTCGTCAGCGTCGTCACCCGGGTCAGCCCTTCGTGACGAGGATCTGCACCACCAGATTGGCCGCGCCGGTGCCGCCGCCGTCGGGGTCCACGTCCACCGTCAGGTAGTCGCCGGGTACGAGCGTGGTCACGTCGGCGGGCACGACCTTGCCGGTGGTGTTGCCGCCGGCGGGGATGGTGGGCCGTTCCGACTGGGCGGCGAAGATGGTGGTGCCGTTGCGGTTGACGTCCACGATCACGGAACCGCCGGTTGGGGCGGTGCCCACCGAGGCACGGACCCCGGCGATGAGCAGGGTGGCGGTGGTGTCGTTGTACAGGCGGTGCACTCCGACACCGGTGGTCACCGGCCCGGACACCGACAGCGGCGGCAGGATCGTGCCGATGTCGCCGGTCGCGTCCGCCGCGTCGGTGGTCACCATCAGAGCGCGAGGGCCGTCACCGGCCTGCGCCCACATGGTGGTTATCCCGTCGGGACCGCTGAACCGGGGGATCTGCCCCACCGCGCGGATACCCGTCCCGTCCTCCGACAGGACAGTCGAGACCGGCTGCGCCTCGGTGTCGAGCAGGTCGGTGTGCTGCGAGCCGCCTTCCTCGGCCGTCCAGAAGGTGACCGGCTGCCCGCCGACCGCCACCACCGGGTGACCGGTGAATCCGCCGACAGTGACGGTGTCGCCGAGAATCATGGTGTAGTCGGCGATACCGCCGCCGAACATGTAGCGCGCCACAGTGGGCAACTCCTCTTGTCTAGGCGACGGGGTGGTTGAGGGCGTCGAGGACGACCGCCCGGTTCGCTGGGATGTCCGCGCCGGGGTTGACGTTGATGTATCCGTCTTCGCGGACCGCGACAGTGACCGTGACCTGCGCCGACGGGCACTGCGCGTTGGTCTGGTAGGTGAAGGGCGGGCGGAACCCGTCGGGCAGCCGGGCGATCGTGTAGGCGGTGCCGCCGTTCATTCCGGCGGTCGGACGCCGGAAGGTCAGGTCAGCGAACGCCCACCCGTTACGCCGCTGCACGTGGTTCTCGTTGGCCGCGAAGTTGTTGAGCATGGCCAGCGCCGTCAGGCCGGAGTCCTCCACGCCGAGTAGCCAGCGCCCACCCGTCGACACGAGGTAGCCGTTGACGGTGTCCCACACCACCCGGCCTGCCTCGTGCGGCGGCCGGGTGTCGGGGGTGCAGCGGATCTGCCCGTCGGTGCCGACGTACCAGCAGGCCACCGCGACGGTGCCCGGGGCGAGGGCCGTGGCGTTGTGGGCGACGGTCACCTTCGCCAGCGGCAGGTCGTACACCCCGCTGGTGACCTGCCGGACCGGCGCCGGGGCGCCCTGCCCCGGGGTGCCCTGAATGTAGGTTTCCTGCACCCGCCACGTGGCACGGTCCAGCCGCGCCACGATCAGGTCGACGCGGGTGGTGCCGGACGTGTTCGCCGGCAGCTGGACGTTGACGTCTTCCGGGCCGCTGTCGTACATGAACCCGCGCACGCGGGCGCGCCGGTTCGCCCGCACCCGCACGGTGCGGGTGCCCACCCCGTCGGCGTACACCGGCGCCGTGTCCCCCGGGTGGCCGAGCACCCCGTCGGCTGCTTCGAGGGACGCCAGCCGCTCGTACATCAGCTCGGTGACGATCCCGGAGTTGTTGCCGGGGCGGGGGTAGGAGTCGGATGCCACGGTGGTCCTCTCAGCCGGTCGAGGGAACGGCGGTGCGTTCCAGGTAGGCGAGGCGGCGGTCGATGCCGCGCATCTGCCGCAGCCACGCAGGGTCGCTGGACGCGTCTTGGGTGCCGACCATCGCGGAGACGAGCTCGCCGGCGGTGTCCCACGCTTGGAGGTGCACGAGCCGCACCAGGTCGGACACTTCCTCGGCGGGGCCGACCTGCACGGACACGCGGTCACCGAGCCGGTAGTGGTCGGGGTACCGCTGGTCGGGGGTGTCCCACGCCGACGTCTGTAACCGGACCGTTTCGGCGCCGTCGGCGAGGGCATGGTCGGCGGCCTCATGCAGTTCGGCGACGGGGTCGGAGCCGGGCCGCGGCACGTACGTCTCGACCCGCCCCCACGACGATTCCGCTGACGTGTTGGTGCGGGACGTGAGCATCCGGTCGCCGCCGTCGCCTTGCCCGCCGACGATGACCGTGGAGGCGGTGGGTGCCTGCCGGGCCACGTTCAGGTACCGCAGGTTCTGCAACCCGAACCCGAACCGGACAGTGCCGGACAGGTCGCGGGGCTGAAACACCTCGAACAGGATCTTGTTCTGGTTTGGGTCCTGGCGGGTGCGGAACCCGAGCCCACCCGCGGACAAGGCGACACGGCGCAGTACCTCAGCGAGAGGTTCCAGCCGCGACGACACCGTCACCGACGACCCCACCAGCGGACTGTTGGGGTTGGCGAGGATCAGTTGCGGCACCCGCCGCTCAGTACGGGCGTTCGGGCCGGCGTTTACGTCGACCAAGGTGCGCAGCACCTGCTCACCGACTCCGGTGAACGTCCACGCGTCCACCATCTGCCCTTCCGGGGTTTGTGTCGGGTCGGGGTAGACGAGCCGGTCCGCGATGCGCGACAGGTCGTCGGAGAAGTTGACCGTCAACACGCCGACGCCGGAGTTCTCGCCGTCGTCGGACTGCTCCACCTGGGAGCCTTCGATCGGCCCGGACATGAAAATGTCGCCGGCGCGGACCACCACCACCCGGTTGCCGGCGTCAACCTGGCTACGGATCCACGGGTAGCCGGGTGCGGTGAACTGGCCGGATCCGACCTCGTTGTGTCGCAGCGTGCAGTCGACGGTTCTCCAGCAGCGGATCACGTCGCCGACGACGTTGAGGTTCCGGTCGGTGATGAGGAGGGCGATGTCGGTGTCGGTGAGGTGCCGGGCAATGCCGGCCGGTAGTTCGTTGGGGCTGGTCATCGGCTATGCGGCCTCGTATCGGGGGTGGTAGCGCATCTCGATGGTGGTGCCGGCGTCGGCGCCGTCGACCGAGAAGTTGACGTTGTTGACGCCCGGCGCCAACGCCCACAGGTCAGCGCCCGGCCAGTTCAAGGCACCCACCAGGTTCTGCCCGGCGGGGCCGCGCACGGTGGGCCGGTGGCTGGAGGTGTCGATGGTGACCTGCTCGCCGACGGCGAGAGTGAACGTGAGGGTGAACGCGGCACCGGTGGTGTTGTTGGTGGCGGTCACTGACGTCGCCGGACCGGTGATCGTCCACAGCGGCCAGCCGGGCACGTCACCCGGGTTGGTGATGGTGGTGTCACCGAGCACCTGCCCCGACGACACCCGCATGTAGGGGGCCAAGAACGGGCCGGTGTTCTCCTGGTACTGGCGGGTCACCACCCGCGGCTGGATGTCACGCCAATACCCGTCCGGGCACAGCAGCGTCAACACCGGGTTCGCGAACGTGTGGTTCTCGCCCGGCTGACCCGCCCAGCCTTCCTCACAGAACGCTTCGATGCTGCGGCCCGACCCGTCGGGCAAGTACACGGTGAGCACCCCGGGCCGCCCGGTCTGCGCGGTCAACATGAACGCCCGCATCAAACCCCGGTACCGGGTCATGAACTCCAGATAGGTGCTGCCGTACACGTTCAGCGGCCACGTGATGCGCCGCGGCTCGGTGCGGATGTGCCGCACCGACACCCCACCACGAGCCAGCGGGTCGACCACGAACGTGCGGGGTGTCGCCCCCCACCCGCCGATGCCCTGCGTGGTCAGCCAGCCGTGCAGCTCGTGCGGGCCGGTCAACTCCCACACACCACCGTCGGGGTCGGTCCACGTGGCCCGCATCGTCCCCACCTCGGGGACGGTGGGGACGATCGGACCCGGGTCGGTGGGGGTGGGTGTCGGGGTGGTGGGGGTGAGAACACCAACTGCGAGCGGCATGCCCCACCCCCATCAGCCCTTATTCGGTTTACGACCTGCGGCCCGCCCTGGCGAGCGCGTCACGGCGGTCGGCCCACGCCTGCAACCGGCCGTGATCCAACGCCGCCTCTTTGAAATGCCAGTGGTGTGTTTCGCCGCCGCGGGGCTCGGCGTGGTTGTTGCGAACCAACGCGCTGAGATCAGCCCACTGCCCGTCGGTGAACACCGGCTCCGGCTTGCCTGTGCCGTTGAACACCGTGGACACCCCGGGCGGCAGGTAGCCGCCCTCGTCGTACGCCCAGTGCACGTGGTTGTAGTGCGTGCGACGCACGAACGGGTCCTGGAAAACGTGGGGGCGGCCATTCCACACCTGCCGCCCACCCGCCGGCGTGTAGATGATCTCCCGGCTGTCCGGGTAGTTCCGGGTCAGCCAGTTGAACACGTCCATGCGCGGCGGCACGTCCACTGCCCGGCCCTTGTCGCCGTCCTTCGCGATGCGCCCGTGATAGGACAGCGACCCTGAGTTGGTGCGCGAGCCCGGCCGATAGCCGGACAGCAACGCCAAACCTGGGAACACCCGGCGGAGGATCTTCATCATGTCCGCCGAGCCGATCCCACCAGCGGTCCGCGCTGGCACCACGTCAGCTTTGGGGATGTACGTGTCAGCAACGTTGACGTTGAACGGCCAGTCCACCAAGCCGCCGCGCTTGAACCCCGGCAGCGCCTCCTTCGGGATGCGCCTACGGCGCAACGCCTCGAAAAACGGGACGCCGTAGTAGTCGACTGTGGCCGCTGGCTCCACGAACTCCCGGCGCGACAGCATCGCCGGGATGGAATCCGAGGTGGAGGTGCCCGGACCGTGCACCAGGCCACCGGAGGCCATCATGGCGAGGCGCTTGTCCTTCTCGTACAGCCGCTTCGACTCCGCGTACGAGATGTTCTTGTCCAACGCCTTCTGCTGGATCGCCATGTGGGCGAGCTGCTTGTCGACCTCCACGTTGCCGGTCAGCTTGAGCAGCGTCTCGATGTCCGTGGGGATCTTCCCGTACGTCGCGATCAGCTTCTCGGTTTCGACCGTGTTCGCGCCGACCTTCGCAGCTTCATCCCGCAGCGCCTTGACCCGCAACTCATGCAGCCGGGTCGCTTCCTCCACACTCTTACCGGCGGCGATGTCGGCGTTGTACATCTCCACCGACGACTCCAGCAGAGCCTGCACCGCGTCCCGGTTCGCACGCCCCGCCGCCGTGCCCTTGTTGAGGCTGTTGTTCTTCTTCGTCAACGCCCCGGCCACGTTGTCGACGGCCGCCTCATAGGCTTCCTCCGCCTCCACCTGCGACTTAGCCGCCCCCGACAAGGCGTCCTGCGCCATCTTCAACGCATTGGCCTTGTCCGCGGCCGTCGCCGTGCGGTCGGCGAGCACCTTCATGGCCTCGCCGACCTTCTCCTGCGCGATCTGCGCCGGTGTGGCAGCGGCCACCGAGGAACGCTGCGCCTGATCGAGCGCCTTCTGCGCGTTGGTGGCCATGTTGGTTCGACCGAACTGCTTCTCCAACGCGGCGATGAGGGTGTTGATGGCCGCCTCTTGCTGATCGAGCTCGTGCACCGCGAAAGACGCCTCAGCACCGTTCTCGATCTGCGCTGTGGTTGCCTGACGCAACGCCTCTTTCTTCGCCTCAAGCGCCGAAATCACTGCACTCTGCGCAGCCCGCTCCCCGGCAGCCGCGCGGGCGATGTCCTCCACCGCCAGCCCATACAACTTGGAGTCGTTGATCAGCTTCTGGAGTTCTTCGGACTGGGCGACCACATCCCGAACCGCCGACGACGACACGCTGCGGGTCTGCTTGTAGGCGTCTCCGAGCAGCTTCAACGCGTCCGCCAGGTCCGTGACCTTCTGCTTCTGCTCGGCGGACTTCTGCGCGAAGTAGCCAACAGCCAAGGCAGCGCCGCCGAGAGCGACACCCCACGGACCGGCGAGGAACGTGCCCACCGACGCGAGCCCGTCCCGCATGGTCAGCCCCGCGGACCTGGCCCGGGACATGCCGCGGCCGAACCGCTCCGACCTGTCCCGCGCCCGGTCCATGGCCCCGCCCACCGTGTCGATGACCCCGGACAGCCGTGACCACGTGCCGGTGGTGAGCGCGGCGATACGGGAAGCGGTGTTCACGGCGAGGATGCCCGCCGCGATCAACGCCAGGGACAGGACGATGCCTTGCAGCACCGGCATCGGGAACGAGTTGATGACCGAGAAAAGGTTCTCGAACATGCCCACCAGGAACGCACCGATCGGCGCGGCGGCCTGCACGAACCGGGCCACGAACACGACCATCTCGCCGAGCAGGTCCACGACCGCCGGGCCGTTCTCCCGGATGTAGCCGAGCATCTTCTGGAAGCCCTGGTTGTTCTCCAGGTCCGCCGACCACCGGGCGAAGTTCTCGGTCAGCCGTTCCAGCCCGCCACCGACGTCACCGTTGAAGCCGGTAAACGCCATGTACAGGCCGAGCAGCCCCGTCGCCGTGTTCCGGCCGATGCGGTACAGCCGCTCCAGCGTCGGCACGGTCTCCCCGTCAACGTGGCCGAAGAACTTCCGCCACGTCGGATCGACCCGCAGGAACCGGGAGGTCTCCTGGAACATGCCGCCGATCGCGAACGCGACCCGCCCCACGTAGTCGCGGAAGCCGGGCAGAAGCGGCAGAAGATCCTCGATGGAGGACTGCACCCCAGGCAGCAGGTTGTCCGCTGCGGTGGCCCGCAGCCCGTCGAACTCGTCCTTCAACCCGAAGATGAACCTGGCGAAGCGCCGACCCGTCGGGGTCAGATTCGCCATCGCCTCGTTCAGCTTCTCCAAGGCGGCGCCGCCGGCCACACCAGTCTTGTCGTACGCCTGCCGAAGCTGCCGCTGCGCCGCCACCACACCCTGCTGCGCCTGGGCGATCTGGAACGCCGACTGCCGCTGCTGGTCGGCCTGCGCCGCGTGCGCATCCGACACCCGCCGCTGCGCGTCGGCGACCCGGCGGGCGCCGTCGACCTGCGCCCGCACCACCGCCTGCTGCGCATCCGCCAGCCGGGACTGCGCGTCCGCGACCCGCTGGTCCGCGTCCGCGACACGCCGGCGCGCCGCCACTACCTGGTCGGAACCCTGCACACCCTTCTTGTTGGCGTCGGCCTGCTGCACGGCAAGGTTCTTGCCCTCACGCTTGAGGTCTTCGATCTGCTGGAGACGACGCTCGTAGGTGATCTGCGCCTGCTCACGTTCCTCGCGGGTCGCCCGCGGGTTCGTCAGCGTCCGGTTCAGTTCCTCCCGCGCCTCCTTGAGGTCGAGGGTGGCCTGCCGCTGGTCGAGGGCGTTGCGTTTCACCGACGAGTTGAGGTCGGCGAGAGCATCGACGGCGTCCCGGTAGGCGCGCGTCAACCCCTCCCGTGCCTCCCGGGCGTCCACGCTGGCGCGGGCAAGGTCCCGCTCGGCGTCCATCACCCGGCCGGCAGCGGACCGCACCGCCTCCGCGGCGGCACGTCGGGCGTCCGCGACGCCACGCTCGGCGTCGGCGACCTGCTGCGCCGCCCGCCGCGCGGCCGACGCCGCCGACGCGCGGGTGTTCGCCAGCGACATGTTCGCCGACGTCACCGCCTCCGTCGCCGAGGTGACACGGTCCTGCGCCGCGGCGACAGCGATGGCGGACTTCTGTGCGTCCTGCTGGTAGCCGTTGAGGGCCTTCACCGCCTCGCCGATGCCGGAGAAGCCGAGCGCGAGCACACCGATACCAGCCGCCGACGATACGGCGGCAGTACCGATGAACCCGATCGCGGAGGCGACCGCGCCGGCCGCCGGAATGAGGGTGGTGCCCAGCGACAGGCCGACGAACGTCAGCGACTCCAGCCGCGACAGGCTAAAGTTTGCGGCCCTGCCGATGCTGTCGACAGCGGATGCGTCCGCGTTGATCTCGATGTTGAGGTTGCGTCCGTCGAGCCGGTCAGCGATGCGTTCCACCGCCGCCAGGCGGGCAGCCGCCGCCGTGGTCTCCGCCCTCACCTCAACGTCGGGGCTGGTGTTCGCCAGCTTCACCAGCTGCGCCTGCAACTGGGCGATCTCCGCCAGCGCCCTGCCGGCGTCCACGTCGATACCGAGCCGCTGCCCCCGCAGCGTCTCCAGCCGGCCGCGGATCTCCTTGACCATCTGCTCGGCGGCATCCCGCGCAGGGCGGGTACCGATGTCCGGCAGCGCCTGCAACGCCCGGGTCAGGTCCGCCTGGATCTTCCCGGCGAACGTGCGGCCGAACTCCTGCTCGGCAAGGCGGGCAGCGTCCTGCACGGCCTTGCGCTGCCGCTGGTAGTCCTCGGCGATGGCCTGCTCGTGCAGCTTCGTGAGCTCCCGGCGGGCCTTGACTTCCCGCAGGCCGTTCTCCCGGATCGCCTGCTCGTGCAGCTTCCCGAACGCCTGCTGCGCCTGCCAGTCGCGGCGCAGATCCTCCTCCAGCGCCTGCTCGTGCAGCTTGCGGCGGGCCACACCCGCCTGCCAGTCGCGGCGCTGGTCTTCATCGATGGCCTGCTGGTGGATGCGGGCCTGCTCCTGCACGATCAGGTACGAGCGGCGCAGATCCTCGTCAAGGGCGTGGGCGTGCAGCCGGTTACGTTCCTCAACGGCCTTCCGCTCCCGCCGCAGGTTCTCATCCAACGCCGCCTGGTGAATGCGGTTCCACTCGTCGGCGGCCCGCTTCGCCTCCCGCGCCAACTCCTCGCCGCCCGCGCGGGCAACCGCCACCCACGCGTCGACCTCGTCGGCGGCCTGCGACAGATCCACCCGCAGACGGTCATCAGCCGGCGCCTGGGCACGCAAACCCCGCAGCCGATCCGACAAGCCCCGCGACTCATCGATGGCCTGCGCCGGGGTGATGTCGACGCCGATCTTCTTGCCGCGCAGCGTCTCGATGTCCTTGCGGACCTTCGCCACAGCCCTGTCGAACTCCGACGAATCCGCGTCGATGATCACCTCGGGCAGCGCCCGGAACGCGTTGCGCAGCCGCCGGTTCAGCGTGTCGGCGAAATGGCCGGCGAACTTCTCCCCAGCCTTCTCCCCCGCCACCTCACCGGCAGACTCGCCGACCTGCGCGGCGGCCCGCTCGGTGGCCTTCGCGCTGGCCTTCACACCGTCGGGCAGGGCGTCGGACAAGCCCTTGTTCAGCTCATCGACGGCCTTACGGAGACCCTTCTTAATCTCCGCATCGATGTCCTCGAATGAAGGAAGGACCTGCAACCACGCGGTGCCCGCCTCGTACCCGACCCGCTGCGCCACACCAACCCCCGATCATCAGTGCTGGCTGGTGTGGCGCGCGAACGCCTACGCAGGGTTGTGCTCGGCCCGATGCGGCAACACCCGCGCCACCACCGACCGGTGCTTCTCCCACCGCCGCGCCCGCCGGGCACGCTCCAACGCGGTCACCGGCCGCGGCGCCGGAAGCACCTTCCCCGGCTTTCCGCCCGCCGACGCGATCACCGCACGCGTGTTCTCCCGCACCGCGTCGTACAGGTTCGTGAGCATTTCCAGCTGCGGCGACCACTCCGACATGCGACGGGCCGGCTGGTTCTCCGGCGGCGGGTTGTCCAGCACCGACCGTGCCCACTGCTCGTCGGACGTGAGGGCTTCCACGAACGCGGAGTCGCGGGGCAGCCCGTCGATCAGGTTGAGTAGCTTCCGCCACCTGCGGGCACGCCACTCGGTGCCCAGGTCAAGGTGGTAGATGCGTTGCAGGTCACGCTCGATGGCCCGCCCGTACCTGGAGATCAGGTGGGCGAGCCGGCGAGTTCCCCCAGGTCGGGCAACCCGAAGTGCTTCCAGTACGCCTTCATTACCGCTTCCATCTTCCATCCGGGAAGCTCGGTGTTGAAGAACTTCTCCACGTCCTCGGCGGACATGGCGTGCCGCAGGAAGTAGACCGGGTCACCGAAGGCTCGCAGCTGTTTCTGCCAGTCCAGTTCCTTCGGGTCGGCGATCGTGTACGTGTGCCCCTTGAGCCGGAACGTGAACGGGTCCTGGGGATCCTCACGCTCCAGGCTGTCCAGGTCCAGCGACACGTCCTCGGTCGCCGGGTTGGTCGATGGCTTCTCCGCAGCACGGGAGGCGGCCTTGCTGCCACGGGCAGCACGTGTGGTGGTGCTCATGCGGGTGGGCTCCTTGTCTGGTGGCGTGGGTTACGAGTTGCTGGTGCTGCTGGACGAGCGGCTGCCGGACGAGCCGGTGCCACCCGAGCTGCCGCGGGTGGTCTTCTCGACCCAGCCGTCGGCACGCAGGTTGACGACCTCGTCAGGCGTGTACGCGACTCGCTCCTGCTTCCTGCCGGTGGTCGGGTGGTTACGGGTGAACGTGGCGATCGGCTCGCTGACGGCCATCGGTGTGCTCCTTCACGCGGGCGGTGCGGGTGAGCTGGGAAGGTTGAGCCGGGGCGGCGAGCCCACCCAAAGGCGCCGCCCCGGCCGTTCAAGAGACGCCAGCGGCGTCAGCTGGTGGCCTGCGTGATCTCCATGTCGGCCAGAAGGGCGAGCCAGCCCGGCCCACCGAAGATCCAGCGGTGGCTGTAGCCGAGGGCGCTGTCGCGGAAGGCCGTGAAGGTCAGCGGGTAGGAGATCGGGTCGTCGCCCTCACCGAAGGTCTGCTCGCCGAACTCGGTGATGCGGGCGCGGGGCATCACCTGCGCGATGTAGATTTCGCCGTCGCTGCTCTCATCGACAGCGAGGGCGAGCAGCCGGTAGTAGCGGGGGTTCGGCAAGTTCGGCTTCTCGATGCTGAGCTCGCCGGTGGTGAACGCCGCCTTGAGGTTGGTGGTGTCGACCCCGGTGTACAGGCCGATCGTCAGCAGCTTCGTCTCCTGCGCGGTGACGCTCAGGGTGACGGTGTCGTTGGTGACGTCCTCACGGGTCGGCTCCGTCGACCCGAACGAGCGGACCTGCGACGACTCGGTCTCCCGGGTGACGCCGACACCGTCGGTAGAGGTGAAGCCGATGTCGCCGTAGCCGGTCGGCAGAGTCGCCAGGTCGGCCGTCGCGCCCGTGGTCAGCGCCGTGATCGGGTCGGCAGACTCGGGCGCGATGAACACCGACAGGTCCCGGGCCTTGCGGATCAGCTGGTTCTTCTTGTCCCGCAGAACGGAGTACGGCATGGCAGGGTGCCCTTTCTGTGCCGAGGCATGAAAAAAGCCCCGACATGCGGGGCGGGTGAGGGTGGGTGGGCTTGGCTCAGGTGTCGGCCCGGTAGCGGCGAGCCACGGTCTGGTAGGTGGCGCCGACACGGCGGATGCCGGGCGCCCACGGCATCTCCCCCGGCCCGGACGTGCACACGATTGTGTCGATCACGGCGGGGCCGAGCCGGTGCTTCTGCGTGGTCAGGAACTGGCGGACCCGCTCGGCGAGCGGTTTCGCGCCCGACCGGTAGTTGCTGTGGAACACGTCGATGTTGACGGTGACGTATTCGGTGTGCTGGTCGCTGAACCCGCCGGGCGGGCGAACCACACGGATGAACGGCAGCCTTTTGTCGAGGTCGGCGGGTGTTTCGGTGCCGGTGTGCAGTTCACCGCCGGCCAGCGGTTCGAGGAGTACCGCCAGGGTTTCCTCCATGTCGGGGAACCGCCACCACGGGCCGGTCACTGGATGTCTCTCTGCTGTCGACGTCGTCGGCCGCTGAGCGCGTCCAGATGTTCGAGGGTTCTGCGCAGCACCCAGTTGGCGGGGGTGGCGACAATTTCACCGGACTGGGTGCGCCGCGCCGAGCCGACTTCGATGGCGGTGGCGCCGCTGTCGCGGTTGACCAGTGCCGCACCTGCGTGGGTCATCGGCCACCGCTTGGGTATGCCGTGGACCTTGATGTCCTCCACCTGGAACGATGCGGCGTAGGAGCCGGACTCTTCGGGTGAGGCGGCCATCGCGTACGGGCGGGCCCTGGTTTCTGCGATGTCCCGGCAGGCGGCTTGGAGCCTCGGGTCCACGGCGAGACCCTTGATGCCTGTTCTCGATTTGTTCAGCTTGAACTTGAGCAGCGTGACGCGTCGAGCCACAACCGTCACCTCCCCTTGTCGGGTCAGCCGGTGACCATCCGCAGCACGATCTCCACACCGGCGTTACCCCACACCCGCGGTTTGCCGATGACCTCGTACACGTCGCCGCGGACCCGGAACTGGCCGGCGGAGGTGATGTCCGCCGGGTTGATCGGGGCGTCGGGCGGGATGTAGAGGGTTCCGTCGGCTTCGGTCTGGTTGGCGCCGTTCAGGTTTTCGGCGGTGGGTCCGGGCGCGAACAGGCATCCGGGGATCGACAGCGGCTGCCCGGTGCCGGGGATCGGGTCACCCCACCGGTCCTTTTCGGGCGGGCGCAGCCACTCGACGGTTTCGGTGTCACCAGAAGCGAACATGGTTCTCCCCCACCCGCCGCTGGTACGGCGGTGCTGGGGCGAGCCCGGCCTGCACGCGGATCGTGCCCGCCGGCCGGCGAGCACGGATCTGCGGTGGGGTGAGCAGCGCCACCTCCGCGTCGGTGACGACGAGGTCCAGGTCGCCGTCCTCGTCCGGGTAGTAGTCGCGCCGGAACGGGCCGGTCGCTTCCGCCTTGAGGTTTCCGACGCCGGCGAGGGCACCGGGTTTGCGGATGACCCGCAGCACCATCGCCACGGCGGCGTCCGCCGCCAGATCGGGGTCGAGGGTGCCTGCGGCGATCCGCGCGTCGAGGTCGGGAAACCGGCCCCGCAGCATCCGCGACGCCGCAGCAAGCCGCGCCGCGACGATCGCTGCCTCCGCTGCGGTCAGCGGCCGGAACACCGCCGCGACCTGTTCGGGGGTCGCGAAAGGTTCGGCCATGGATCACCTCCCGGTTGGCGCCGGCCAGTGCCCACCGACCGGTTGTGGTCGGCGGGCACCGGCATGTGTGGACCTACTGCTTGTCGAGCAGCCCGGCGTCCTCGGCGGCGGCGATGATGTCCGCCTTCTTCGCGTCCGGCTCCACCTCCAGCTCGGGGTGGCTGGCGGCCCACGCCCGCCACTTGTCCTCACCGGATCCCGGCCCGGACCGCGGCGGCGCCGGCACCGCGTCACCGGGGGTGGGGTCACCGCCGATGCCAGCGGTCGTCCCGGTCGGGGTGGGGCCCGGAGACACGGCCGCCTGCGTGGCGTCGGTGTCCTCCTCGCCCCACGCCCGCGGGTTGGTGATCATCTTGGCGTGCTCGTCCGTGGGGGTGTCACCGGGCCGGTACACGACCTCCCCGATGATCACGGACCGCTTGAGTTCCCGTCCCACGATCAGGTCCCCTCTCAGAACAGTTCGGCGGTGAGCAGCTTGCGGGGGTCCTCGATGACGGGCATACCCACACCGGTGACCTTGGTCCAGGTCCTCACGGGATCCCCCTCGCGAGTCACCACACCGACCAGGCCGGGGGCCTCCTCGAAGGTGATCGCCGGGTTGTCCAGGCCAACCAGCTCCAGCGCCTCCGCGGTGATGCCCCACATGGTGCGGCCCAGGCTGCGCGGGTTGGCCGGCAGGAACACCATCTTGTCGTTGGGGATCGGCCGGGTGGAGGTGCCGTCCACGTCGATGAGGGTGTTGTACTCCACCAGCATCGGCAGGTCGAACGACTCCAGCAGCTGGTTGAGCTGCTGGCGTGAGATCATCGACGGGGTGACGCCGTTCGCGGCGGCCAGCCCGCGCACCTTGTTGTTGCGCAGCATGTGCCCGACGGCGGTGCGGGACGTCAGCGCGTACGCCGGCGGCTCACCCGAGTCGAGGGTGTACAGGTCCGCCCAGGTCCGCATGTCCTCCAGCGGGTCCGAGTCGACGTAGTCCGTCCACACCGTGGTGGCGACCGGGAAGTGCGACGGATCCACGCCATAGTCGGCCTGGATGCCGGCCAGACCGTCCTGAGTGAGGTCCATCTTGCCGGTGGTGAGCACCTGGCCGCGGGCCAGTTCCATGCGGGCGAGGACCGCGTTGGTGTTGGTCACCGCGTCGTTGTAGATCGCCCGGATCATGCCGTTGGAGTTGTCACCGCCGGCGCGAGCCATCTCCAGCCGCAGCCGGGCCTCCTCGCCGACGACGAGCTTCTGGCCGAGGGGCGGGAGCGAGACGCGCTTGCGCTCAAGCCGGTTTCGCTTGCCCACATCGGTTTCCGAGTCCCATGCGCGGAACCGGGCGGCCCGGTTGGTCTCGATGAGCGTGTCGAACTCGGCGTCGATGTCGCCGATGTTGTCGTCGTTCAAGAACTGGTTGAGGGTGTAGGTGGCGGGCCCCGGCAGGGTCCGCACGAACCCGGTCAGTTCGGCCGGGTCCACGAGGTCGAAGTTGAGTGCCATCGGTCAGCCGTCTCCTTACTTGTACTGGATCCGGCCGGCGACGTCCGTCTTGCCGGCGGCGTCGAGACCGTGGTTGGCGGGCAGGTTGGCCTCGCGGACCTTCCCGTGGTTGAGGAGGGCACCGGCGGCGCGCGTGGAACCGGTGTTCACGGCGACGTTGGTGTACAGGTGCCCGGCCAGAACTTCCTGGCCGTTGGTCAGCGCGTTGTTGTACGGGCCGTACATGCCCTGGTTCGCGCCGGCCGTGGTGACCTTCGCGACCGTCATGCCCGACGGGATGAACCCGTTCGGGTAGTGGGTG
Organism: Micromonospora sp. NPDC000121; assembly: GCF_042899165.1. NCBI lineage: Bacteria > Bacillati > Actinomycetota > Actinomycetes > Micromonosporales > Micromonosporaceae > Micromonospora > Micromonospora sp. NPDC000121. The sequence goes on along the minus strand of NZ_JBIAZP010000002.1, from coordinate 663,134 downwards.
CCAGCGGTGAACAGGGACAGGTCGAGGACGATCTTGTCGGTCGCCTCGGTGCCGTGAGCGGAGCCGAGCCACGAGTGGTCCTCGGTCTGGTAGCCCACGGTGCGGACGGTGAGGTCCATGTGGTTACTCCTTTGAGATCAGCGATGCGCCCGGTGCCGAGGCGGCTTCTGCTACCTGGTGATGACGGGCTTGGAGCCCTGCTGCTTGGCGAGGTACGCCTTGGCGCGTTCCGCGCCGGCCGCGAGGCCACCGGAGGGTGTTGCGGTGCGGTTGCCCTGGCCCATGTCGGGCACCTGCCGGACGGCTCCCGTGGCGGGCTGCGCGGCGGCGGGCGGGATGGCCGCCGCAGCGGCCGGGGCGGGCGCCGGGGCAGCCGGCGCGGGCGCGGCGACGGTGTTCAGGTAGGTGGTCACCTTGTCGGTGTCCACGCTGAGCCCGTCGCCGCTGAGGAAGTAGTTGCAGTTCAGGGGGCCGACGATGCGGTCGATCTCTGCGTCGTCCATGCCCTTCGCCAGCTTGAGGCTGGTCCGCAGGGCCGTTTCGGCGATCTTCGCGCCGGCCTGGGTAAGGGCGTCGGTGCGGGCGCGCTGTTCGGCTTCGGCGACGGCCCGCTGCATCTCCGTCTGGTTCGCGGCCTGGAGCTTGTCGAACTCGGCGGCCTTGGCCTTGAGGTCGTCGTAGTCGGCGCGTGCCTTGACGGTGTTCTCGTGCTTGCGTGCCTGATGGCGCCAGTACGCCTCACGCTGGTCGGCGTTCATCTGCGCCAGCGGCGTGTTCTCCGGGTAGCCGTGCTCCCCGTTACCGAGGGCTGGCTGCGCCGGGGTGGCCAGCTGCGCGGCGGGCTGCTGGGGCGGGAACACCTGCGAGGGGCTGGGCACCGGCGGCGCGGCCGGCGGCTGGGCGGGCGGGGTGGTCTGGGCGGGCTGCGCCGGGACCGCCGGGGCAGTCGTCGGCTCGGTCGGTGCGGTCACTGCGGACTCCCATGTCGGGTAGGTGGCGCCCGTGTCGGGCATGAAAAAACCCGCCACAGTGGGCGGGCGTGTGGTGCGCGGTACCGGGCTACGCGCCGGTGATGATTCCCCGCGCCCGAAGCGCGGCGAGCAGGTTGTTGAAGTCAGCCACCAGGCCGGGCACATCGGTGGCGGTGCTGTTGTTGACCGCCGTCGCCGACCCGGTCAGCAGACCAGCGTGGGTGTGGTTGCCGGCCGCCGCAGTGGTGCCGGTCGCACCCAACACCAGGTTGGACGTGCCAGCACCGATCGCGGTTCGCGCCGCCGCAGCATCCGCCGCAGTCAGCACCGACCGGCCGATCACGGTCGAGTCGGAAATCTGGGCGGCCGTGTGCGTGTGCGCCGTCGGCGGGCGCGCGTCCGACAGGCGCACGTCGTTACCCGCCGCCGCCTGCGTGGCGCCAGTGCCGAGAGACCTCAGGCTCGCGATACCAGCGGCGGCGTCGGCGACCATCGGGTCGCTGCCGCCCGGCTGATGCGTCGCGGCGTGCGGTTCAATGCCCCCACCACCAGATGGCGGACCGTACACGGTGCGGGTCACGGCAGCCCCCTCACCGACACCTGCGGCGTCCCCGCCGAGATGAGCTTGACGACAGTGTTCCCGGTGGTTTTGGGCGGCACGATCAGACCACCGATCACGGCTGGGATCACGTGTGAGCCGACACCACCCACAGTCGGATTCAACCCGTCGGCGCGGAAGTAGACGGCGGCAGCACCATCCACGTTCAGCACCTCCACCTGCGCGAAGTCCTCATCGAACGTCAGCGTGGTGACGGTGCCGGCAGCCAAGGTCACATGCTGTGGAGATCCGGCCATGCCGCACCACCTTTCGAGTTACGTACCGAACCTGTCGGTCATGAACGTGCCGTCGCCGTTCTCTCCGGCCGCCAGTCGTTGCGGGTGCGCTGCTCGGTCATCCGCTCGGCGATGCGGACGGCGGCCTCAAACTGCCAGGTGCCGGCCGCAACCGACGCGTCGGTCACCGGCACCCCGGAGCCGTAAACGCGGCCCCGGTCGGTCGGCTTGGTCGGGATCCCGCTCGGGGCCTCCCAGTCCACCGACCACGACAGCTTCTTCCGGCCCCGCTTGCGGCCGAACGCGCAACGTTGCAACTGCAACTGCACCTGGTGGCTGTCGCCGTGCGGCATTCGCACTGTCTCGGTGACCTTCGACCCGTGGTTGGTGTACACGTACCGCTTCGGCCCGAGCAGCATCGTGCGGGGGTCGATCTGCACCGACCCGTGCATCCACCACGGATCGCTACGGGACCAGTGGTCCCGCCTAGCCCACAGCCGCCAGAACAGGTGTCCGTCGTGCGCCCGCAACTCAACAACCCGCGAGTCGTAGCCAACCGGGTTGAGCCGCCGCACCACACCTGCACCGAACCGCTCGGTGTGCAGGTACAGCGCCCCAATCCACGGCACGTGGAAGCTGGCGGCGAGAGTGTGCTCGGAGCCCTTGTTGCCGACCTTGAGCGTGACGCCAGTCGTGAGGTCGCGGGTGCCGAGCACGATCTGACCGCCGAGCTTGCCGGTCGGCTTTACCGGCCACGGTCCCGGAAGCATCTGCGGGGTCAGCACCGCATCGCGCTTCACCTTGCCGGACGGCGAGCTCTGCCACGGGCCGCCGTACCGGTCGCCAATGTTCCACCGGACCGGGTCAAGGCTGCTCTGCGGGTCGGGGCGCACACCGCAGCGGTCACACACCACCCACCGCGAACCGAGGTCCCCATCGCGGAACCCTGTGGTGCCATCCACCACGGGACGGTGGCCGAACATGCGGCACAGGATCAGCGGACGCGGGATGCCGTTCAGCCAGAAGCCACGCGACACCCGGCCGCCCGAACTGGCGGCACCATCACGCTTGCGGTAGTCGACCGAGAAGGCGTGCATCAGCCGTCGACCCTTGCTGCCGCGGCACGCCGCTCCATGTCCGCGCGGAACGCGTCCGACGCCTCCGTCGACTCCAAGTGCGCCCGCACGGCGGTGCTGACCGTGTCGAGCAGCGCAGCGTGGTCGAACTGGATCAGCATGTCGTCGCTGGGCTCCTCGTCCGCGATGTCGACACGCTCCGGGGTGACGAACGCGCCACGGGCACCGATCTGCTCGGCGAACCGCTGCCAGCGGTCCTGCTCCGATTCGCCCTCGGTGACATCGACCGGCGGCACGGCCACCAGACTGGACGATCGCACCTCGAACGGCTGCGCCTCGCTCGGATCCGAGCCAGTGAGTTGGCGGATCGGGAAGGCCATCTCGCACTGGTCCACGATCAGCGCGAACGGCTGCTCACCGTCAGGTCCGTACGGCGGCAACTGGAGGATCTGGATACGGGCCATCACGCACCCGCCTTCGCCGGCTTCGACCGGTGCATGACCTTCTTGTCGCCGGTCCGCTCGCTGAGCAGGTAGTAGGTTTTGCCGCCGTCGGTGGAGAACGCCTCCGAGTTGCGGCGGTTCTGCCACAGGCCGCCATCGGCGTCGGTCACGTGCATCCACTCGTCCGGGGCGTCCGTCAACGGCGCAAGGTTGCCGTATTGGAGCAGCGTGGTGAGCTGGTGAATGGCGATGCCAGCGGACCCGCCGGAGTGGCCGTACGAGGCGAACGCCGCCACCGCCGCGACAAGGGACTGCGCGTACGCCGGGTCTTCCGCGAACTGGCCGCACAACTCCAGTTCACGCTTGGCGTGCTCAACAAGTGACATGGGTGGGCTCCAACAACTGGGGATGCTTGGGGATGCTTGAAGGGGCCGACCAGGTGGCATCCCCGCTCACCTAACCGGCCCCCGTTCAGGGGCAGCTACAGCTGCACTGTGTTACGCAGCCGCTCAACGTCGATGCGCCGCTGCATGATCTGATCGGCGAAGTCCTCACCGGCCGCCTGGAGACGTTCCATCGCGGCGATCGATTCCTCCAACGCGGCGATACGCCTGCGCATGAACTCCGCCGGGTCGCTGCTGTCGATGACCGTGCGGACGCGGCGGGCGGCGGCCTGGTCGGAGCGGCGCCTGCGCGTCGACTCCGACTGCTCGGCCTTGCTCCGCGCAACCTCGGACGGGTCACGGAAGTGATGGTTCGAGCGGACCAGGATCGGACCCAGCTCGCCGTGCTCGGTGATTGACACCCGCACCCGGTTTTGGAGCTTCCGGCCCGACGTGGTGCCGCCCGCCGCCTCGTACAGGCGGGACAGGTCAGCGTCGTTGAGCGTCAAACCGGGGTCGACGCCGTTGACGATCGGCGCGACCTCACAGTTGCAGCCCGGATGCAGCGGCAACAGCTCACCCTTGGTGTAGATCCTGTCCGCGGCCACCACGCACAAGCCGCACGACAAACCCGACTGCGACAGCTCGGGGTGCAGAATCCGCCGGAACCCAGTCGCCGCCCGGTTCAGCACAACAGCCTTGCGGGACTGCTCCCGGATGGCGAGGGCGACGTCCATCTCGGCGATCTGCTGCGCCCGCAGCACCGCCCGCTGCACCGCGACGGCCGGCGCGACGTCCTGCTCGCTGACGAGATAGCGGTAGGTGTCCGCCGGCCGCCCGTACACGACCATCGGGTTCATCCACCCGCGGCCGTCCTCGGGCAGGCTGTAGTCCACGATCTCGGGGGTGTCGCGGGGGATGAAGTTGCCGGTGAACCACGACTGGTCGCGGCCCTCCCCCACATCGGCCAGGTCGATCGACCCGGCGGTCGGGTTTTCCCGGGCGTCGCCCGGCTCGGGCAGGGCCCGCCGCAGCCGGGTCACGTCGATCACCCCGACCGGCTCCACGCGCCGGCCGAGTGTGATGGACATCTGCCGGGCCAGGAACGCGTCGGTGACCTGCGCGGCCTGCCGTTGCAGCGGCTGCACGATCCGCAACACACTCGCCACAAGCTGACCGATCTCCGCCGACGAGAACCAGCCCGAGAACGTCGTCCACGGCAACGTCGCCGCCGCCACAGCCATCTGGGTGATCTGCTGCCGCAACGCGGCCTGCGCCTGCACCAGCGCATACATGGCGGCGGCCTCGGAGGCGGTGAGCTTCCCATCGTCGGTCGGCACGTCAGTTCACCGCCGTCGTCACCGGATCCGTGCTCGCGATCTGGTTGAGGTCAAGCCCGGCCAGCGGATCCTCAGCCGGCGGCACCTGCGGCTGCGCCGGCGTGGACGCGATAGCCCGAATCGGCGGCTGCCCACCCGCCTGGAGCTGATTCTGGGCGGCCTGCATCGCCGCGAGCTGCATGGCGAACACCTGCTCGTCCTGCCACTCCGACATCATCCGGTCAGCCTGATCCGGGGTGCAGCCCCAAATTTCGATCAGCCGGGACCGGCGCGGCATGTCGTTCTGCGCCTTCGCCGCCGCGTCGGCCTTCTCCGCCAGCGACAACTGCTCCACCGGCGCCCACTGCGTTCGCAAGGTCGCCACGTCCGCGCGCTTGGTGTCACCCAGTTCCTCGAACGCCAGCGACATCACCTCAGCCCACCGGCCGGTCGCCCGTTCCCGGCGGTCCCTCGCCCGGAACACCAACTGCTCCCGGTACAGGCCCGCGCCGGTCGCCGACTGGTTCTGCCCGTCCGGCACCATCATGTACATGGGGGTGCCGGTGGCCATGGAGACCTGACGGAAGTCGTCACGGGACGCTTCGATGATCGGTCGCAGGTCGGTGACCTGCGACTCCCACATCTCCGCTTCCGGCGGCAACTGCCACATGGCGCCCGGCATCATCACGAACGAGTCGGACCAGTCGATCTCGTTGCCGTCTGCGTCCTCGTCCGGCAGCCCCGACACGGCCATTTGCCGGAATGCCTGTCCGCTGGCGATCACGAGCCGCTGGAGGATGTTGTGGTTGATCCGGTCGATCAGGTCCAGGTGGTGCTCGTACTCGCCGGCACCGTCCTTGTTCAGGAACCGCACCACCGGCATCCGGTCGTGCGTGAGCTTCTGGCCGTCCTCGCCGCCCTTGCTCGCATCCCACGACCACGACGCCGACGAAAACCGGGGCCTCGCCTGCGCCACCTTCGACGGAGTGAACGCCACATACACCCGGCCCGGCAGATACAGGTACGCCCGGTGCACGCCGTCAATGTCGTCGTGCAGCACCTTCAACGCCGCCAGCAGCTTCTGCGGCTTCGCCGGGTCAGCCTCCGCCACCATGAACCGCGGATCCTCAGCCGTGATGACCGGCGCCCCCGTGTCGTCATCGACCGGACCCACAATCACGTACGCCTCACCGAGGTTCAGCATCATGTCGTGCACGTCCGCGGCGATGATGTTCAGGCCGGTCCGTTCCCACACGTCCGACGCCTGCTGGTCACCGGAAACGTCCTGGTCAACTGCCGTTTTGAAACCGACCGGACGAAGCCGATCCGACACCGACCCCACCACCACCGCGGGCACGTTCACGCACGCCTTGCGCTGGAACTGCGCGAACATCTCCCGCACGTTCTCCGCGCCCTGCGGCAACCGAGGCTTACCGTGCAGGTAGTTGTGCAGCAACTCCAGCCGGTCAACGCGCTGCCGGTCGTGCAGCTTCTTGAACAGCCGCGCCATCCACCAGCCGGGGCTGCGGGGCACCTCGATGTTGATCGCCACGGCCACCCCCTTCCTGGTAGCCGTCGGCGATTTGCCTATCGGAGCCGCTTCACCCGGTACGGTCGCCGCTGCTTCGTCTCCACACCGGCGGCCACGGCCGCCATCCGCGCCTGCCAGGCGAGCACGGCCGCAACCGCGGCATCGATCTTGTCGGCACTGTCTGGGTGGGATTTCGCTATCTGCATCCCCGAGCCCGCCTTGTACCGGCGGCGAGCATGAAGTACATGACGTGTCAGGGCGTACGAGCCGTCGTGGGTCAACTCCCGGGTGACCACAGCGTTGTGGAACTCCTCCAACGCCTGCACAATCTGCCGCGACCGGCCGCCCGTCATCCACCACTCGATCGGGTGGTCACGGGTGGCCTTCACCTTCAACCGGGCGCCGTACTTGGCCTCCCAGTCCGCGATCCACGTCTCCCACTTGGCCGGGTCGGCGAAGAACCCGACCACGTTGTATCGGCGGAAGCACTCGTGCACGGCGGCCACAACCTCGTGGACCGGCACCTGCCACACCGTCGGCTTGCCGTCGGGGCCGATCGGCATCTTCGCTGGCTGCTCCCACACGGACTTGTCCAGGGGCTCGAAAATGTGCCCGTCCTCTACCCGACACGCGATCAACGCGGTCGCGTCCGTGGTGCGCCCATTCGCGCGAGACCGGGAGCCGTCGAAGCCGAGGGTGATGGTCTCCTTGTCGGCGACCACCTTCGTGCCGTCGAAGCAGCCCTTCCACTCCGGCTGCGACAGCCACGAGTCGGAGGCGTGGGTGACCTGGTTGAGGAAGTCCGACCGGGACACCTGCTCATCCGAGGTGGGATCCCAAATCGTGGCAACCAGATGGTCCAGGTCCGTGTGACCCGGCGGGCACGGCGGATCGTGCAGCACACACCCGTCCGGGTGCGCCGACGAATCCCCATACGCCAGCCGCAGGCCAGCAATCAGCGACTCCCGATCAGTCAGGTCCGTGGTGGCCGGCGCCTCACGGTGGTCGTAGTACAGGCCGTCATCACGGGCCCGGCCCTCCTTGATGGCCGCCCAGAACGACGCCGACTGCTCGGCAACCGACCCCTCGCCGGGGATGAACGCGTTCGGCGACTCAATGAACGAACCGCCGGTCTTCGCCGTGTTGTTCTTGACCTTCTCGAACAGGTTAAGGCCGCCGTTAGACGGCACCCACTCCTCGGTCTGGTCCATCACCGCAAAATTGAACGGCTTGCCCTTGACGGAACGGGCCGACGAGGTGACCTTTTCGATCTTCCCTCGGGGCAGGTTCACCATCGTGTCGAGCGGTTCCAAGCCCGGGTACTCGGCCATGAGCGGGCCGTCGCACATCTCCAGCATCGGCGCCCACGTGTTGTCGGTCTGCGCCTCCGACACAGCGAGGATGCCCACCCGCGGCGTGCGGATGTCACTCCAAGGACGGCCGACCGGTTCTCCATCGGCTGTCCATCCGTCGGGCACCACCGGCCCCAACGCCTCGGCGAGCGCGATCGCCCCCAACAGCGGAGACTTGCCCCACCCACGCGGCCGGCTGATCACGCCCCGCCGACGCCGACGCTTTCCCGTTCTCGGGTTGATTTCATAGAAAGCCAGTAGAAATTCGGCTTGTTCCGAATACGGCACAAAGGGCTCATACTCAGCCCGATCTGGTGCCGCCAAATACTCGGAGATCCAGTCGAGGACGAGGTCAAAGCCAGCCGAGAGTGGGGACTTCCCCCGGGTAACTCGGCTTCCATGGCATGACCTCACCGTCCTCTCGTCAAACGGCCTCCAGCAACTTGTCGCTCTTTCGGAGGTTGCAGAGGAGGTGAGCTATCTGAGTGTTCTCGCGGGAGTGTGGCCCGCCCTTGGAGACGGGGATGCGGTGATCGAGGCTCTTGCTCCACGGGTGCGGGAACTCCAGCTTTGGATCAACGTGCTGGTGGCAGATGCCGCAGATCCAGCCGTCCCGCTCGTAGATTTCCAGGCTGGTGAAGTACTCCGTCGTCACACCCCGAACGCGGGCCTTGCGAAGCCGAACGTCGGAGAGATAGCGGTCCTTGTTCGCCAGGTAATGACCGCGCCTGCGGCACACCCGGCCGCAGTAAATCTGCTGGGACGTGTTCGGCCAGAACGGCGAGCCACATGGGCCGCACACCCTCGCGTCACGGGGGTGTCGGCGGCGGATCCTACGGCAGTCAACCGAGCAGTACCGCTGTTGTCCGTCCGCCGTCTCCACAGATGCGTGGCAGACAACGCATTGGATGGTGAAGCGTTCGGCGCGGCGTACGGCGTTCTTCTTCTGCCGTCGGCAGTCGTCGCTGCACAGCCGCTTCTTGCCCCGGATGCCCCGCTGATCGGGCAACTCCACCCTGCACCTACGGCAACGGATCGGCAGGAGCATCGGAAGCAGAACTCCAGGATTCCGCTGAACCGCCCTCGCGCAGGCAATCGAGCAGTGCTTCGTTCCCTGGTAACGCCCGGCGAGCGAGGCTCCGCATCCCGGGCAGTTGCCGGCTGCCCCAACGACCTCGCCCCTCCGGCGTCGACCTGCCGCCTGACGGCAGTTGACGGAGCAAAAGGTCGCCTTGCTCGTGCGGGTGGTGATGGGACCGGCGCAGTGTGCGCAGGTATGCTCGGCCATGTCGACTCCAACCAGTCGGCCACTCCCGGGGGTGTTACCAGCACCCGCCGGGGCTTACGTTTTTATTGTCTCATGTGGAGACGAAGCGAGCGTTCCCGCAGCTCGTTGCCGTGATTACTTGTCCGCCTGGGTGCGCCGCCGAGGTGCCGCCGCCTTCCTCGCCGGGGCCGACTTGATCGGCACTACCGTCGCGCCGCCGCCCTCGCCGCTGGCCACCGGCCGCAGGTTCCCGTACCGCTCCTTCGCGGTGCTGCCCGCCGGCCGCGCGCCGTCCCGCTCGTCCGCCTCGGCGAACTGAATCCGCAACCTCGCCCGGTCCTCCGGCGTCGCGCCGAACTTCGCCACCCGCAGCCGCAGCTCAGCCGCAGCGCCGATGTTTCCGGCCCACAGCTCGGCGTGCACCATCGCAGTGTCGAGCAGGAAGTCCCAGTCGGTTTGCATGAAATGCTCGGCCTGCGGAGACTCTGCCCACATCCGCCACCAGGCGCGGGTCTGCTCCGGCCACGGGTAGTCCGCCGGCAGTTCCGGCTGCTCACCCTTGGTGAAGTCGATGACGGTGGTGGGCACGGGGTCACTGTTGCGTCGTGCCCGCTTGCTCGGGTCCTTCGGCGCGGGGCCGCGTCCAGCCATGACGAGTCAACTCCCATGTCGGGAAGACGAGCAGCGCCCCATGCCGGGATGGCCGCCCGTGAGCGGGGATGCTCAGCGGTTCAGATACGGGGTGCCAGCGCCGTCGGGGACGGGCGGCAGGTCGTCGGATTCCACGACGACGACGAGGGCGTGCGGGTCGTCCTGCACGTACATGCGCAGTGCTCGCGCGCCGGCCGGAAGGCCGAACGTGTCGGATACTTCTTGGAGGGTGAGCTGGATCTTCCCGACTCGGTTGGGTGCCTGCGGTGGCAGAAGTGTCGCGCAGTCGGCGCACCCGTCGTGGGCGGCGGCTACAGCGGGCTGCCGGTCGAGGTTGCGGCGGGTGGTGATGGGGTCGTCGGCCATGTCGGCGTGAACGCTGTCGCGGTCGAGTGGGCTGTACCTCTTGCCGTCTTCGACTGCCACCGCTACTGCCCGCCTTCCGGCTGCTCGTGCAGGTAGTTGATGGCGGTGCTCGGGTCGACGTTCATCAGCCGCAGGCTCCGGTGCACCGTGCCCATGATCCGTTCGTACCGTTCGCCTTCGGCGGCGCGTGGGGTGATGTACACATCGGTCACCCTGAGTCCTTCAACGCTGCGGAGTGGGCTGTTGCCGTGGGTGAGGGCCGCCCGTCGGGTGCCGCCTGCGTGCCGCCAGTACTTGGCGTCGTCCTCGTTCAGCGCCACCAAGAGAGCGCAGCGATGGGGCTGCTCTCCGTCCGGCTTGGGTGCGCGGGTGAGTTCCCAGCCGGTGCCGCGGAGTCCTTGGAGCAGGAACCGTGCCTGCGCGAGGTCGTTGTCGCGATGCTGCGGGGTGAACTTTGCGGCGGCGCCGATAAGTGGAGTGCAGTTGAGGGTGTGCAACTGGTCGGCGAGGGCGTCCACCACATCCGGGTTGAGGTTGCAGCGCTGGTCGGCGGGGCTGGGTGTGCGGCTCACTGCGGCTTCTCCCCTCGCCCCGGATGCTCGTCCAGCCGGTTGATGGGCGGTCGCTGGTGGGGGCGCATGGCGGCGAGCTGCCGGTGCACGAGGTCCATGACGGGCCGGTAGTGGTCGCCGCGGCGGGCGTCGGGGGTGATGTGCACGGCTGTCGGCTGCAACCCGGTGTCCTGTGGGGCGGGGCGTTGGGTGAGGTACACGTGGTCGGGGTCGGTGACGAACTGCCACCAGGTGGCGTCGGCTTCGTTGAGCGCGACGAGGATGGTGCAGGGCCTGCGGCTGGGGGTGGGCGAGGTCAGCGTGGTCACCACCTGTCGCGGATGGCAACGGCCATGGCATGCGCTGTGGCATGCCGGATGGCTATCGGATAGCTCATGTCACGACCGTTGTCTCTACTGTCTGGTTGCTCGCGCGGCCGGTGCGGCGCCGTCCCATCCCGGGGTGGGTCGGGTCACCGCCGAGGGCACATCCTCGGTTTCCCGCAGCACACGAAGGTCACAGCCTCCGTATGGGCTCGGGTGTCGCAGCACGCCGGCCGCGCGAGGAACCAGACAGTCAGTCGGTGGGGCGGCGGGAGCAGGTGCGGTCCTGGTGGTCGGCGCGCACGCACACCGCCCGGTCATCCTCGAATCGGACCACGCATTCGTCGGGGTGCAGGCGCATGCGGATCGGCTGCGGCGGTGGAAGGCACCCGCCGTTGTTGTACGGCTGCTCGCTCACCGGTCACCCTCATCAGGTTCGTCAGGGCCCGCCAATCGCTCAACCTGCACGGGTCCGCCGGAGTAGCGGTCGCGGGTGATGCCGACCTGGGCGGCCCGCGTGACCGCGACGGCCGGTTCGGTGCCCTGGTCTAGGAGCACGTCGAGAGCGCCGATCGCGGGGCCTTCGCCGGAGCCGATCGCGGCCCGACCGTCCGGGTGCGCGCAGGCACACGACTGGCTTACCGTCCACAGACGGCCGCCCCAGCCGAGCAGCACACTTCCGTCGAGCGCGCCGTCTTCCATCAGGCCGGCGTCGTCGGCGATCTCGGTGATCGCGCAGGCGATGGCGTGCGCCCACGCGTGCACGTCTTCACCGGGCAGCGGCACCGCATCGATCTTCAAGTTGGCGGCGAGGCAGCCCGGGAGGCCGCCAGCACCGGCGACGCCCAGCAGCACCTGGTAGCCAGCGCCGGCCCGCAGACGCAGAAGCTTCCGTACCCCGCCGATGATCGGCCGTTCGTACACGTTGGTGGCCGAGTCGGCGGCCATCCACACGGTGCTGCCGTCGCCGCACGCCACGATCGTCGTCACCGCACTCACCTCACTGTCTGTGACGGGATGTCGGCGAAATCCCGGAGACGGGCTAACGGTTATCGATGCGCCGTCACGGTGAGTGCAATCAGTCGACTACTTTGCCCGCTCAGCGAGCAGCTTCTCGATCCGGTCCAGCCGCTCCAACACATCGCGGTCGTCGCTGGCCTCTGCGGCGGCGAGTTCGCTCGCGAAGTTGGCGTACAGGCTGACCAGGATCACGAACAGGATGCTCTGCGCCCACCACAGGGTGCCCGGGATGGCGAGGAGCACCCACATGCTGGCAAGCCCGCGGTGCAGCCACACCTTCCGCCGTCGAGGCTTTCGCGCCACGAGCACCACCCCCGGCAGCTACAGCAGTCCGGGGTGGGGTGGCTTCGGCCGACGGTTCGACACCAGCTTGGCCCGCGCCTCGTTGCCCTGCCTGGACGACTTCAAGTTGTGGTGCCGCTCGCACAGCAGCTGGAGATTGCTCAGGCGGTGATCGAGCGGGTCATCTTTGTGGTCGACCTGATTGCCCAGGTGCCCGCAGATGCCGCGGCCGTTCGGTCTCGGCCACCGGCATTTGCCCTTGTCCCGTTCGATGACGGCGGCGCGGATCTCGGTGTACCAGTTCGCCGGCAGCGTGGACTTTCTCGTGCTGCCAGCCCATCCCCCGGACATCAGGCCAGCACCAGCACCTGGGCTTCACGGCCCGGGTTTTTCGGATTCTGGGCCGTGTCGCGGGCAGCGTCGAGGACGTCACCGAGCTTGTAGCGCAGATGCCCGCGCGGGCCCGGCCGGGTCGTCAACTCCCGGTGCTCGCCGGCGGGGGTGGACCAGCCTCGGTTGCGCCAGCCCTCCAGCGTCCGCGGCTTCACGCCGGCGACAGTGGCGGCTTCCGCCCGAGACAGATAGACGTCGCGGTTCACCGATCACACCTCCTCGGATCCGCTCGCGGGTTCAGTTATCGATCAGGTGGTGCACCCGGCCCGACTTGAACGGGCAGCAGTCCAGCGGAGTCACCTGCCGTCCCGGCGGCAGGGAGTGCCCCGACGTGTGGCGGGCGCGATCTGGTGGTGATGCACGGTCCCGGATACGACGAAAGCCCCACACCGTGGCGGGTGTGAGGCTCGACGTTGCGTAGGGACACTGATCCCCTGCGCGAAGGATGACACATCGCTGATCAACACGCAACATGCGACGTGCTGCGGCGCGTCACACCCGGCGCGTGAGGTGCGATAGTGGGCGGGTGGACGAACTCATCCCCTGGCTCCACCACGTACTCAATACCCGCGAGCGGGTGGCACGCGCTGCTGCTGCCGAATGGCCCGGAGAATGGCAGGCACTCACCGACCAAGTCGCCAACCGCTCATCCGACCTAGACGCAGTCGCAGACCACATGCAGGCGCACAGCCCGGAGCTGACGCTTAGGGAGGTAGCGGCCGACCGGCGGATTCTCGCCGAATACGAACGGCTGCTGTTCCGCGACCCTCTACGCGTCGGCCCCGCCTGGGACGCGCGGCGTGACACGTGGGAGACGGCGGTACGCATGCGGGCGGAGGCGTACGCCGACCAGCCCGGATACCGGGAGGTGTGGCGGCCGTGCCCGACAACCTGACAACCTGGCTCCACGAGCAGATCACCGCCGCCGAGGCGAGCACCCGTACGCTGCTCTACTGGGCGCAGCAGACAGTCCTGACCTTGAAAGAACCGAGGCTGCTCGGCAAGGAGATCCCCGGCTGGCACGACTGGCCGAACGTGGAGAAGATGTGCCAGCAGCGCCTCGCCGAGCTGGACGCCAAGCGGCGCATCCTCGCCGCGCTCGACCTCACCCCGTGTCCCTGCGCCCGCTCCCAGCGATGCGTCATCCACGACTCCAGTGCGGGTCCGCCGGAGTTCGCCGTCGAACGGTACGTGGATCCGGTCACGGAGATGATCCTTAGCGCCATGGCCCTGCCGTACGACGATAAGCCCGGCTACCAGGAGAGGTGGCGGCGGCCGTGACCAGTCGCGTACGTGACGAGCTCGACCGCTACCTCCAGCGGATGCCCAACGCCCGTGAGGCGCGGCTGAACGACCCGCAGTACCACTGGCAGATGCAGTGGGCGCAGCGCATGCTCGAACTGCTCGACCTGGCGCTAGACAACGAAGGCATCCCCGAGGACACCCGCGTCCGGGTGATCCGCACCGTTCTGTACGGCACCGCCGACGAGTCCGAGGCCATGCGCCGCATCGACCAGACGCAGCGGCTGACCCAAGAAGCGATGGAACGCCGCCGCAGGCATGTAGACCTGATAGCTCAAACCCGGCGGACCGCGCCCCCGTCAACGCCCGGACCACAGCTATGAGCCGCCACGAAATCCGGCTCCGGCTGCGCCCCGGACGGTCCGCCCGCTCCTACCCCGCACTGCTGGAGTGGCCGCGCCTGCTCGTCCCCTACCGTTTCCGGGCCATGCACCGCTGGTGGGCACGCCAAGCCGGGTTCTTCTGGCTGCCATGCCCGCTGTGCGGGCAGCCATTCGGCGGGCACGAGTGGCGCGACATCAACGGGAAGCCGTCGAGCGTGCCGGACCCCATGCAGCCGCCGAACAGCCCAGACGGGTGGCGGGCATCCGTCGGAATCTGCCCCACATGCACGCGAGCCGGGCGTGGGGTGCCAGCGTGAATGGGCTGCGCTGCTGGTGGTGTGGCGCCGAACCGACCGACACGGTGGCGATTTGCGCGCTCGGCGGTACCCCCTTGCGGTACGTGCCGTCGGGCTGGCCACCCGCCGACCACGAGCACGCCGCCACCCCACCCACCCCCGAGGAACTGGTGGACCAGGGCCACCGGATCCTCCGCCGCATCCTGGAGGACGCATGACCGTAGAGCAGCCGGAGCACAGCGAGATCGAGCCCCGGTACGCATCCGGCGGGATCGTGCACGGGCCGGGCACAGCCGACGACGACCGGGTGCCGTTCCCGGTCAGCCGCTGCATGTTCGAGGACGTGGCACGGGTGGTCGTGCTGCCGCGCACCTGCGACATCGAAGGGCACCACGGATGCACGCCATACGACTGCCGGTGGGCACCGCCCGAACCAGCCGGAGAGGACCGAACCCAGTGACCCTGCGACAGCGGCTCGCCCGCAGGCTGCGGTTCCTCGCGGACAACATCGACCACGCCGGGGCACCGAAGGCCATGGGCTGGTCATTCACATTCGAGGACCGCGAAGGCATCCGCTTCCGCGAAGACGGCCGCGGCTGCCGGCTCTGGTACTACGGTGACGCCGACTACGAGAAGGCGCACACCGAGGCCGACACAGAGCACTTCCAGGTCAACTGGGCCAAGGCGACCGCACGGCGCGTCGGTGGACAACCGTCCGCATGCCAGATGTGGCTAATCCCCCTGCACGACGTTGAGGAGATGACCCGGTGAGTGACAACGCCTGGGTGGAAGGCATGGCGCAGCGGGCACGCCAACGGGCTGCCACCGAACAAGCCGATCAGACGGCCCGTGACCCGCACAGCTCACACCACACACACCTCCGAGGCACAGCCGTCGAGTGCAGCTGCGGGGAACTCTTCGGCGTCACGTGCGTCGCCGTCACCCCCGACAACAACCCCGACGAGCGGTCCTGCGACCTGTGCGGCGTGCAGGGCGTCGTCCGGCTGAACGGAGCGAACCAGTGACCGACCAGTCGACGTGGCCCGCGCACCTGCGCGACAACGCCCCCTCCCAACAGTGCGGGCGGTGCGGTCGCTTCACCTGGTCGCCCAGCAAGTTCGGCGCCGAATGCCGGATGCCCCAGCCCGACGGCTACCCGTGCGGCGGCCGGTTCGAGCCGCCCGGCATCCTCCTCGACATCTACGCCGCCCGGGTCGGCGCACCCGTCCCCACCGACACCGTCACGCCGCTGCCCGAGGAGTACGCGTGGGCCGGCAAGGGCAAGGTGCGGCTGACCGAGCCATCCTTCGACCCCACCGGGGACCTGCTCACCCGCTCAACGGTCCGCGTCCCGCAGCTGCTCATCGTGTGGGAGTTCCACCTGGAGGGCTGGTACGACAACGAGACCGTGCACACCATCGTCGGCCACGCCGTCGGCAGCGACGGGGTGCCGGTGCGGATGGTGGCCCCACGCGTCGGCCGCATCGAGCACGAGCTGCACCGCGGCCTGATCACCAGCACCATTGACCTTCACCGGGCACAGCCGGCCGGCGGGGGCCTCATCACCTGGTACTGGCCAGCGCAATGAGCCGCGTCGCCTGCTGCTGCGCGATCATCTGGGCGGTCGCGTTCCTCCTGCTGCTCACCTACTGGCAGACCAGCGAGGCCACCGAACCCGGCACCCAGTACGCCGACCCGTTCTGGCCGTGCGCGTGGATCGCCTCCTGGCCGGCATCGTGGTTCCTGGCCTGGTCGCTCCCCCGATACCGGTAGCACCTGACACCGAAGACGCCCCGCCGAAGCAGCAGCCGGCGGGGCGTCTTCATGCGCCCGCGCGTCCTCCCAACTTAGGAGGAACTGGCAGCAACTTAGGAAGACCGCGGCGAGCAGCAGGCGGCGATTGAGAAGTCCCAGACCCGTACACAGCGTTAAGCCCCGAACGTCCCGGGCGGCGTGCCGGCGGGGGGCGGGGGGTGCCCGCCCGTGGGTGTAGGGCGGGTGCGCCGAGCGGTGTGCGTGGCGCGCGTCGCGTGTGCGTGTGCGTGGGCAGGGTGCCGAGCTGCACGGCAGGGGCGAGCGGAGATGTCATGGGTGACGGGTTGTGGACGTCATGGGTGACGTGCTAGCGTCCAATCCTCGCCCGTCACCGACGGGCCACGATCTGGGGAGCGGGCATGGCGAACGGACAGTGTGAGCAGCGGTTCATCTGCGACGCGTGCGGCAGCAACGGGTGTGACCACTGCGGCGACATCGGCACGGTTGCCTGCCCGTGCGTTACGGGTGGCTACGTTCACAGCGTGGCTACGTCGGGCGAGACCTGCACGAACTGCGGCGAGCGGTTCGGCAACGGCATGGACATCCTGCGGTCCGCCCCGTCGCCCGTCATCGGGGGTGCGCCGATCAGCCTGCCGCACGGGTGGCACGTCGGTTGCTGCTGACCGAACCAACCAACCCAACCAGTCGACCGGAGGTAACCGACATGCGCACGTGGAGGATCGCCGAACACGCCGAGCGTCCCTACTACGCCGAGGACCCCAACCCGATCGGGGACGCCTTCACCGCCATGGCGGAGGTGGGTGCCGATATCCGGTGGGTGGAGGGAATGACTCACACGGTCACCGCTACCGGTATGTCTGCCGAGCGTGTGACCGATCTGCTCGCAGCGTGCGCGCAGCACGGCGCAACCGTGACCGAGATTCACTGACCAACCGAACGAACCGACCGGAGGTAACCGCCATGGTCACGATCGATCCCAACACGTACGACGTTGAAGGCGTCGCGCAGGCCGTTTACGCCGACATCCTGGCCAGCATAAAGAACGGGGAGGTGCCCGCCACCGTTCGCACGTTCACCGACCTGCATGACTACGTGGACGCGAACGAGTACGTGCAGGAGGTGCCGTGGGGGACCGACCTTCCGGAAGACCCGTCCGATCCCGCCGGATGGCGGCTGGTGAACGCTGTAACCGACCGGGTTAACGCACTACTCGCCGAGCGGCCCCACACCGTGTGACCCGTTCCGAGGTCACCCATGGTGCCCGACGGGGGTCGGGCATGCGTGGCAATCCTCGGAGCAACCAACCACACCAACCAACCGACCGCACCAACCGACCGGAGGTAGCAGGATCATGGCACCGCAGAGCATGGGCGACCACGTGACCGTACGGGGTGAAGAGTTCCGGGTGACCAGCGTGCGCAACGTGTCGCACCTCGGTAGCAAGTTCTACGGCAAGTTGTCATTCACCCTGATCAAGCTGTCCGATGGCACCGAATGGGGATACTGCGGGAAGCGGGTAACCGTGAACGCGAAACTTTCCGCCCGCAGCAAGCCTGCCGACGTTGTCCGCGCCGAGGCTGTCACCGCACTACGGGAAGAGATCGACTTTCACCGTGTCATGTGCGCCCGATGCGGCGTGAACATGTACGGGAAGGCCGAGATCACCGACGGTGCGGACGGTCAGCCCGTGGCGGTGTGCGTCACGTGCCCGACGGGGGTCAACTTCCGTACGGCGTACCCGGTCGGTACCGAGGTGCGAGTCACGTCCGGTTACGCCGAATACCTCACGGCGACGGTGGAGGCTGTGTGTGACGCGTACCCCGGTGGTGAGTACGCGCTCCGTAACTACCGGCTCACCCTGCCGGGTTACGGGTCCCGGTCGGTGTCGGAAGACATCTTGACCCCGGTCGACGGTGACGCTGACCGGTACGCCGTCCGGCGTGACGCCGAGCCGGTGGCCGAGGTGACCCCGGACGCCGAGCCGGAGACCGTGGCCGAGCCGGTCACGCCGATCGTGGACGTTGACCGTGCGTGCCGGTCGTTGACGCAGACCGCGCGCCGTGCGGGGAACCTGCGCGGGTCGGACCGGGTGCGGGTGCGGTACAGCCTGGAAACGGGCCGAGTGTCGGTCAAGGGTGCCCGCCCGGATGCCGCGCTTGTGTCGCGTGCGTTCGGTCGTCCGTACCGGTTCGATCGTGCGGAGTCTCCGGCGTTCGGTGGCTTTTACGCCTACTATCTGCCGATCATTGCCGAGCCGGAGGCTGTCACCGTCGATCCGGCCACGACCGACGCCGCGCCGGAGCCGGAAACGGTTGACCCGGCTGCCGAGATCATGGCGCGTGCGTTGGACGCGTACGCCGCTGGTGACATGGACGGCGCGCGGCAGGCCGTGGCGGACGGGCAGCGCGTCGCCCCCGGCTACCGGGAGACGGGCGCGTCGGGCGCGGTGTACGGGTGGTCGGACATGCTGGCCGCTCTGCCCATGGCCGAGCCCGAGCCGGTCGCGGGAGGGGACGGCCAGGCCGAGCCGTGCGACGTGTCGCCGGACGTGCTGGCGGGTGCCGAGCCGACCCCCGCCGAGCCGGTCGCCGCGCGGGTGCCTGTGCCGGACGCTATCCGGCCGGGCGTGTGGGTGCTGACCGGCGGCGGACACCTCGGCACCGTTCAACGGTCCGGCCGACACGCCGGGGCGGATGGGCATTGGATTTTCAACGGCGGCACGTACACCCGGTTTGCGCCTGACTACACGGTGCGGCTTGCCGTGATTGGCGACAACGTGTGCCGGTCGCCTCAGTTCGTGTGCTACTGCGGGAAGGCGCACGCCCCGTGGGACGTGTTCGACAAACTGCCCGCACTGCCGGAGCCGGAGGCCGGGCCCGTCGCCGAGGCGGTGCCGGACGTCGTCCAGCTGACCACCGACGGGGAGGCGGAGGCGTTCCCCGTGGACGCGCCGAGTGTCGCTGACCGTGCGCCCGTGTCGGTCGCCGAGCCGGAGCCGGAGGCGGTACAGGGTCAACTGTTCGCGTGCGCTGACACGCGCGCGGCGGCCCGCCGCAACTGGGGTGACCTCGGCATGATCGATGGTTTGGGCAACATCACTGCCGACGCGCTGACCGAGCCGACGGCCGCCGGGCCGGTCGCCCAGGTAGAGGCCGAGCCGACCCCGACCCAACCGGAGCCGGAGGCGGAGGCCGAGGCGGACCCGGATTACGGCGTGACCGTTGGCGGTGTGTTGGTGGCGGTCGCGCGTCGCGTGGACTTGACCGCCGAGCCGGAGCCGGAGGCCGACCCGACGCCGGAGGCCGGGGCGACGCTGCCCGTTGCCGTGGTCGACGCCAACACCGCCGAGCCGGTCGACCTGTGGGCCGGTCTGGACACGGTCGACAGTGACGCGCTGGCCGTGGCGCTGGCCGTCATGGCGGACGTTGACCCCGACGACGGGGACACCCTTTACGGGATCGCCGACGCGTGCGACCGTGCGCAGGACCGGGAAGCCGCCGAGGCTGCCGCTGCCGCCGAGGCTGCCGCCCGTACGCCGCGCCCGTCGCGGGCAGCCATCCTGCGACGCGACTACGCCGACATGGTGGGCGTGTGGTTCAAGCAGGCCGAGACTGACTGTCGGGGGCACATGCTCACGGCGGCCGGGGAGGCTGCCGGTATCGACCCCCGGTCGCTGTGGTCCGGCCCGGCGTCGCGGGTGGAGCTGTATGCGTCGGAGGAATTGCGGGAGTGGTTTGCCACCCACGGGCGGGTGAACGCCGGTCAGTGGCGGGCGCAGCACACGGAGGCGCGGCCTGTGCCGGACACGGCGGCGGAGGTGGTGGCCGGGTGGGCGGCGGATGACATGCCGGTGCCGGTGTCGCCCGCCCCGGCGCCGGGTCCGGTCGCCGAGCTGGCGTCGGTGGACGGTGTGCCGGTGCCGGTGTGGGTGTACCCGGCGGGCATGCCGCTGTGGTCGGTTCTCAAGGCGGTACGGCCGCAGGTGGCGCAGCTCATGCGTGACGCCGGCGTCAAGGTGGGGCAGGTGTCGATTGTGCCGGACCGTAAGGCTAAGCGGGTGACGGTCACGCCGGACCGTGTTGCCGCCTCCGATCTGCCGCAGGTGTGGGCGATTGTGGCCGATCAGTTGGCGGCGCGCGGTTTCACGCCTGCCGGGGTGGCTGCCGGCGTGTAGCCGGTGGGGCGGGTGCCGGTTCGTTGGGCCGGTGCCCGTCCGGCCTGGCCGGGTCGCCGAGCTCTCGGCCAGAAATTCCGGGGTGCGGGCCGCCGTTGGGGTGGCGGTTTACCCCTCGCACACGTAACATTGCCCGTGACACACCGGCAAGGATTCCAGCCACACACCACACCAACCAACGAACAGGAGGAACGACATGGACAACGCGAGCGAGTGCACCGGACACGGACCGTGCACCGGGTGGCAGTGGTGCGGGTGGTGCGGCGGGCAGCCCGGCGGGTGCGAGTTCTGTGAGGGTGCCGGCAAGCGGGGATGCCCGACCGTCGTCGATGACATTGACGGGAACCGGTGGGAGCACACCACCACCACCGCCCGGGACATGTGGTGCGTGCTGTGCGGTAACCGCATCGACCCGGGGCAGCCGGTCCTGCGGCGGGTCGGCTCCCCCGACGTAATCGCCGACTTCTGCGTGTCTCCCAAGTACGGGCCGCCGCCCGGCCGCTGATCCAACCCCAACCATGCGGCCGGCGCGCGCGGGGCCCGTGTGGCAACCGCCGGGCCAACCACACCACCACAACCAAACCGACCGAAACGGAGTGCACGCCATGACCACCGCGATCGCCACCCGCCCGACCGAGCAGACCGCCGTCATTCTGCCGACCCTCACCGCCGCCGACGTCACCGTGACCACCGACCACATGGGACGCGAGGTGATCGTCATCCCGGACGTGTTCGCCCGGCTGATGCGGGACATCACCCGCGACGGGTGGCGGGAGTTTCCCGGCGTCGCCGACGGCGAGTCGCGCAAGTTTCCTGCGGGCGGGTGGATGTTCCGCACCACCGCGACGATCGTTGCCGCGTACGCGGCCAGCCCGATTCCGGCCGGGGCGACCGGTCACGACGCCGACCGGTACCGGCAGTCACGGCAGTACGCCGAGCACGGCTGCGGCTACGCGTTCATTGTGGGTGCGGCCGGGTGGGACGCCGACGCGCGGTGGTGGCGTGACTACCCCCTCACCAAGGGTTTGCACGTGCACGCGTCGCCGCACCTGATCGACAAGGGGCGCGCGTACCGGTTCAGCGGCTGACCGGTTCCCGCACGGTGCCCGCCGAGCCGGTGACGGTCCGGCGGGTGGCCGCGGGGAACCGGGCAACCTCGCCCAACCACCCGACCGAATCACCCGCACCGGCCGGAGGCAGACACCATGACCGACAACGCAGGAGGGCGGAAATGGCGAAGACGGCCCAGCATCTACGCAGCGACATGCGCACGATGGTGACCTCTCGATCTACGGACCAACTGATCCGCGACTACAAACTTGGCAGCGGCCTTTCGCGCAGTGTGCACGGTGCCGATGGGGCGGCCTGGGTAGTCGTGCTAGTCGCCATCGAAACCGAACTTAACGAACGTGGTGTCGAGACGTGCGAAGTGTGCGGATGGCCCGCCGGCGAACACGACCCCGACCTGTGCCCCGCCGACGCCCGGTAGCCGGTGCCCGCCTGGCGCCGACCGGGCTACCCGGTCCGGTCGGCGGCCACGGGGCACCGGACCGTCGGAGCAACCGAACCAACCACACCACCAGACCGGACCAACCGAACGGAGACCAGCAGCCATGCGACGCGTACTCACCACCCCCACACCCGGCCACCCGTACGACAACGGCATCTATCAGGCCGCTACCCGGGACCTGCCCGCCGCGACCGTCACCGAAAGCGAACTGCCGGCGTACTGCTGCCGGATGCGCCTTCACGGTGAGACCGGGCCGGAGTGCCGCCGAACCAACCTCGTTTGGCAGCTGCGCAGCGAGTTCGAGCAGATCACCCGGGAGCGTGCCCGTGTCGCGCGTGTCCGGTCGGATTGGCGGGCGCGAAACCTGGTCGGGTGGGTGGAGTTCGCCGAGCGGCGGTTGCGGTTCTACCTGGGCGCGTGGACGCTGCCGCCGGAGTGCGCGGGGGCGCCGGAGCGGCGGTTCGCCGAGCCGGTGCGCGACTCGGAAACCGTACTGCCCGCCTGTACCTGCTGACGGCGCCGGACGCCGCCCGCCCGCACGGCAACCGCCCGGACAACCAACCACAACCACCAACCGCACCGACCGGACAGGAGACCGAAAGATGTACGCATCCATCAGGACCACCGACAGCCGCCCCGCCGAGCGGCTGCCCATCATGCCCGACGCCGCGCACGGTGTGCGGCTGGTCGGCACCTGCGGCAGCGTCGCCCACATCGCCCACGCCGCGCACGTCGGCGGCCGGGTGCAGGTGGTCGCGACCGTCACCGGGCCGGCGGTGCAGGCCGCCCGGCAGAACGCCGCGTACGGGTTCGCGTCGCTCGATTGGTTGGCGAGGGTGTGCGCGCCCGCCTGGCTGGACGCGTGCGGGCTGGCGGAGATGGCCCGCATTCTGCGGGAGCTGGCGCCGCTGGCCGACGGGAACGCCGCACGGGCGGCCGGTGAGACGCTGCGCGCCGCGCAGAACGCCGCGTATCAGGCTGCGGGCATCGTGGTGTGCACCGAGGTCGGCGCGGATGTGATCGGCGTGGTCGACCGCAGCGGGGCGGGTGTCGCGAACGGTGCCGCTTTCCACGCGGTGGGGCGGGAGCACGCGCACCCCGACGCGGAGGCGGTCGGCGCTGCCGCCTCCTACGCCTACACGGTGTGCCAGTACGCCGCGCACGCCACGGCCGAGCGGAAGCGTTACGCGGTGGTGCGGCGTGTTTCCGCGTCGGGGGTGCCGCTGCCGGAGCCGGCGACGTCCGCCGAGGTGGTGGAGGCGGTGCGGCGGGAGTTCGGCGCGCGGCGTGTCGAGCAGGTGGAGACGGTGGCGGGTGGGACGGCCGCGCAGGTGGTCGTGTGGTTCGACCCGGCCGATGTGGTGACGGTGGCACGTGCCGGGCGGCATGAGGTGACGTTGACGCCTGCCGACCTGGCCGCCGGCACCCGCCCGCGGGCGTGGGATGGGGTGCGGGTGTGGTGTGAGGACACGACCGGCGCGCGGACGGTGGCTCGGTTCGTGGCCGAGCAGGTCGACCGGCTCGGCTGCGGGTGCTGGCGGTTGCGGGGCGAGCGTCCCGGCCCGTACCTGCCGGGCGTGTGGGACGGCATGGAGGTGTTGACGGGGTGCGCCGTGCACCCGTGCGGCATCCTCGGCCCGGGGGCGACGGCGTGCACGCTGGCCAACCCGTTGGCCGAGGTGGCGCCCGCGCCCGCACCGGTTAGCCCGTTCGCCGACCTGGCCGCCGCCCGCATCGCGTAGGCGCCGGACGCCACCCCCGCGGCCGGTGCTGTACCGGGTACCGGCCGGCGGGGCAACCGCCCGGAACCAACCACAACCACCAACCAACCACCGAACCGACCAGACAGGAGGGCCGACCAATGGCCAGCACCGCCCACACCCACACCCCCGCCGACGCCGCCGACGATTGGGAGCCGACCTACTCGCCGTGGCGTCACGGCGGGTGGTACGTGACCAACGTCCGGTATCCGTCCGGCGCGTCCGGGTGCGTCAGCCGCAATTACCCCGACCGCAAATGGCGGATCGTGTGCGATTCGCGCCCGTTCGAGCAGGCGCCGACGTTCCCGAACCGGGACGCCGCCGCCCGCGCCGAGCGTGACCTGATCAGGGCCGCCGCCGAGCCGGAGCCGGTCGCCGAGCTGGCCGAGCCGGGCGGGTACGGATCCGCCGACGCGTACGCGGTTGGCGACCGGGTGGGTGTGCGGTGGGGGTGGCAGGGCACCGAGTCGGCCGGCGTTGTCGCCGAGGTGACCCACGCGCCCGACGGCGACGTGGTGTACACGGTGAACCGGGCCGCCCTCGGGCCCGCCTACGTGGGGCCGGAGAGCATGCGCCCCGACACCACCCCGGCACCGGAGGTCGGGCAGGTGTGGGTGTGCGACTCGCCCGCGGTGTCGGCGACCGTGCACGGGGTGCAGCCGGGCGGGCTGATCGCCGAGACGGACCGGGGGTCGGTGATCCTGTCCGCGCCGCACTGGCGGCTTGCCGAGCCCGGCGAGGTGGGCGAGCCGGCGACGGAGCCGGCGGCCGAGACGGCGGCGGGCGTGTTCGCCGACCTGCTGGCGGCGCGTCGGTAGTGGACGGTCGGCCAGCCCGGCGCGGTGTCGGGCTGGCCGGTTGTGCCAGGTCAACCCATCCCGTAACATTGCCCGTAGAGTACGGGCAGAGATTCTAGGGGGAATAGTGCTCACCATCACCCACACCCACGCCGACGGCACCACCCTCGCCGGATCTCGCAAGGGTGACGGCGTATGGGAAATCTGCAAGGCCAACGGTTGGGCTTTCAGCCGGCACGTCGGCATCTACCTCCGGCAGAGCCGCGACAAGGACGCCAACCGCGCCCGCATCAACCGCACCGCCGACGCACTGCGCGACGCCGGACACGACGTGACCGTGAACATCGACAACACCCCCCGCACCACTGCCGAGCGGGAAGCCGACCGCGCCGAGCGCGCCGACCGGCGGGCCGACCGGTACGCCGAGCGTGCCGGGAAGGCCGCCGCCGAGTCGTCGGCGCGGCGGGCCGCCGCCGACGCGATCAGCGACCACATGCCTTTCGGGGAGCCCATCAAGATCGGGCACCACTCCGAGCGGAAGCACCGGCGGGCGTTCGAGAAGATCCACGCCCACACCCAGAAGTCATGGGAGGCGGCCGACAAGGCGCGCGAGTTGTCCCACCGCGCCGAGGCGGTCGGACACAACCTGGCCCACCGGCAGGATCCCCGGGTGACCATGCGGCGTATCGAACGGTTGGAGGTGGAGCGGCGGAAGTTGGAGCGCGACTACGGGGAGCGCGCCGCCAGCAAGGTGGCACGGCTGACCGAGGAAATTGAGCACTGGCGGGCAGAGCTGGGGAAGTTGGCCGAGTCGGGCGAGTTCGTGCCGTGGGGGCCGGAGCACTTCCGCAAGGGTGACTTGGTGAACGTGCGCGGCGTCTGGTATCCGGTAGTCCGGGTCAACCGTAAGAGCGTCAGTGTGCCGCCGCTGATCGGGCTGGGGCAGCCGAACGGTGCCGACGGTCAGCCGTGGTCGTGGACGGATACCGTGCCGTGGGACGACCTCGGCGGCCGGCGGCGCGACGGCATGCAGCTCGACACACCGAACGGCGAGGCGTGGCCCGTCGACCTGGCGCGCAAGGTGGCCCGCTGGGAGGACTTGGCCCGGTGGATCGACCGTGACGGGCACGACGACGCGTCGCGGCGTGAGGCGCAGCACGTGCGGTGGGCGCAGCGCATCGCCCACGGGTTGGACCTGGGCGCCGCGCGGTCGGAGGTGGAGGCGTTCCAGCCGCACCCCGACGACACCGACACCCGCCGAGCGTTGGCCGCCGCCTATGTGGACATCTTCGACCGGCTGACCGCCGGGGAGTTGGTGCCGGACATCCGGGCCAGCCTGCCGGCCATGCCGGAGGTGGAACCCGCGTGGACGATGCCGGAGGGTGAGCCGGAGCGGCTGCACGTTCGGGACGTGCAGCCGGGCGACATCGTCGCCGGGTGGTGGGATCGGGGTTTCGCTGGCATGGGCGAACGGCTGCTGCGCGGGTTCTGCGGCCCGGTCGCCGAGGTGATCCCCCACGACGGGCCCGACTACTCCGGGGAGCGGTTCATCGGGTGGTGGGCGGTCATCCTGGCCGACGGCACGCGGCGGGAGTTCAAGCCGTGGCAGCCGCTGGCCGTGCACCGCGCCGAGTTGCCGGCCTCCCCCACCGAGCCGGAAAGCATGCCGGAGCCTGCCGCAGAGGCAGCCGAGCCGGTCAACGCACCCGGACCCGTCACCGAGCCGGAGACGGTCGTTGAGGTGCAGCCGGAGACGACGGCCGTCGAGCGGTGGGAAAGGCTCGTCGCCTCCTGCATCGCGGACACGAACAAGCGAAACCAGAAGGCACGCACACAGCGTATGAGCATCGCCAGGCGGCGGGTCTGCGGCGTCCCGGATGACTACGTGGGTGCCGACTTCACCGACCGGCACCCGGGCGCGTACGAGGAGAAAGCCGCCGCGTACCTGGCCGCGTATGCCGCGCTACTCGCCGCCGACGGCGCCGAGCGCACCCACCCGGCCGAGCCGGAGCCGACGCCCGATGTCGCCCCGCCGCCCGCCGTTGTCACCGAGCCGAAGGCGGCCCCGGTCGCGCCGCTGGACGTGTTCGCTGACCTGCTCGCCGCCCGCCGGCGTGCGGCCTAACCTGACCTCCGCCACAACCAGCCGACAGGAGCACCACCGATGCCACGCCGAGAGCCGATCACCTACCCGAGCACCCTGCCGGACCCGCGGCGCGGGTACCTGCTCGCCGCGCACGTCGCGGCCCTGTTCACCGCCGTTGACCGGGAGAACAACCCCGACGCGCCCGTCATCAGTCCCGCGACCGTGCTCGACGCTGTCCGCAAGTCCCGTCCGGGTGGCCGGTACGCGCACCGGCCGCTGCGCCCGCCGTCGGGCTACGTGGGGCTGCCGCCCGGCCAGGTGCCGGAGTTCCGCAGCGGGTCCGCGGTGCCGTACTGGGCGCCGTGGGCGGACGGGGAAACCCTGGCCGATGTGGAGGCCGAGCTGATCGCGTGGCGGCGCGGCATGACCGGTCGTGGTGTCGGCGGTGGGCGCCCCCGCAAGACCGGCACCGCGGGTGGTGCGCGGTGAGTGGGGCGCGGCTGTGGGTGGCGTTGGGGGTGTTCCTGGCGGTCGGGGCGTGTTCGGGCACCAACCTGATCGGGTGGGCGTTCGCCACGGCGATCGGGGTGGGTGTGTTGGCGTCGGGTAAGCCGGTCCGGCGCTACCGCCGCTGACCGTACCCGGCATGCCGGCCGTTCGGCCCCCACCGTTTCGCCTGGTGGGGGCCGATGTCGTACCGGTGGCCGACGGTCGACCGCACCGACGATCATGAATGATTGTCGGGAAGCAGCTTGCCGGGGGGACTTTCATGCGGGCAGACATCTGGTGGTCGGCGATCACCGCGGCGGTGAGCGCCGCGCGTCGGCGCACCCCGGCGCAGGAGGAAGCGTTGCAGGCGGAGCGGGCGCGCGGCGTGGACCGGCTCGCCCGTGAGGTGGTGCGCCGTGACCGGGCGGGCCAGCGGAGCGTCGGGCCGGACGGGGCCGGGCTGCCTAGTCCGTCACCTGCACCAGGTCGTCTAGGTCGGATTCTGGCACCTGCACGCGGCCGGGCACGCCGCTGATCTCTACCCCGTAGAAGCCTTTCCCTGCTGGCACGTCGGCGACTTTGAACGTGAACTGGCAGGACTGGGCGCGTTCGGCGTCGTCGGGGTTCATCATCACCGAGCCGGCGTCGAGGGCACCTATGCCGACGGTCGCGCCGGTGTTGTCGGTGACGATGACGCGGGTGCCTGCGGTGACGTCGGCGAGGGTTTCGCGTCCCCAGCATCCCTCGCCGGGGTTCCACGCGAAGTTCGGCAAGCCGATGGTGAGGGTGCCGCGTACCAGGTGGGGTTGGGGGGCGCGGCTGCTGGTGGGGGCGCTGGCGGGTGCGGGTGGGTTGCTGTTGTCGCTGCCGCAGGCGGTGAGGGTGGCGGCGGCGGTGAGGGTGAGGACTGCGGCGGCGTGGCGGGCGGCGACCATGTGGTGACGGTACCGGCAAACGTCAATGCCTACGGACACTGTCGCGGGGGTGTCGCGCTGTCTACACCAGAACGGCCCCGCCGACGTGGGCGGGGCCGTTCTGTCGGGTGGAGGAATGTCAGATGGTGCTGGCGGACGGACGGTCGAACTCGCCGGACTTCGCGCCCGCGATGAACGCGTCCCACTCACCCGGCCGCCACGTGTGCACGGCACCGCCGGGGTTCTTGCTGTCGCGGGTCTGCACCACACCGCCGTCGAGGAACTGCACCTCCACGCAGTTGTCGCAGTTCGGGCCGGACTTGCTCGACTTGAACCACTGGCCGAGCGGGCGCTGGTCGGTCGTCACGGGACTTCTCCTTCGGGCTGGCCGGCGGTCGGGTTGCCGCCGGTTGACGTGGCGGGGGTGAGCGGCGGGCCGAGGTGGTACACGTCGTGGGCGATCAGCTCGGCCAGCGCCGCCGCCCGTTCCCAGCATCGGCCGCGGGTGCCGCAGCGGGGGCAGCGGCCGTCGCGTTGCTGATGCTCGGCGAGGATGCGCCACCAGTCGTTCACCTGGGCGCGGGTGGGGGCGCTCATCGGGCACCTGCCAGGTTCGCGCGGATCGCGTGCACGGCGACACGCGCCTCGAAGCACCAGCCAGCGGCGCAGTCGGGTTCGGGGCCTCCACACACGTGCCCGCGCACCCACACCATGCCGGCGACGGCCTGTGTGAACACGGCGACGGTCCACACGAGTTCGTCGCGGCCGGTCGGGTTGGGGTGGATTTCGCCGCCGAGCAGGTGCAGGCGGGTGCCGGCCGGCACGTTCAGGTCGACGGTCACCGCTGCCCCCGCGGGTGGCGGCGGGACTGGTTGCGGCTGATCCGGTTCCTGGATGCGCCGGCGGCGAAGTCACGCCGGTTGTCCAGTCGGGACCTGTCGTTGCTGTTGTCGGCGGGGGGTGGGTCGGCGGTGACGCGCACCGTCCGGTTGTTGTGCTGCCTCCACCTGTCGTCCACACCGACCCCCTCAAGGTGGGATGGGGGTGTGGCGGCTGGGGGGCTGGGGTCCGCCAGCCGCCACACTCACGTCGGCGGCGGCGACCCGCGACTACTGTCCACGATCCGCCGCGCCTCTACCCTGACCCTAGGAGCATGTCGGTACAAGTTGCGTAACAGGCTGTTACACCTGGTGGTGGTCGGGGTCGAGGGGGTCGACACCCATGCGCACGGCGAGGTCACGCAGTTCGTCGGAGCCGCCGCGGCGGGCGTCGCGCACCAGCTGGGCGACGATTTCGCGCACTGTCGTGCGGGACCGCAGTTCCGGGCCGGACACTTCGTCGGCGGCCAGGAATCGGCGCACCGCCTGCTCGGGCTCCCCTGCCGCGTAGTGGCCGCGGCCAGCGTCGATGTGGAGGCGGGCGAGCCGGTTGGCGGTGCGCAGCTGGGTGCGGTCGACACGGCGCGCGTACTCGGGTGCCCGCTCCGGTTCGCCGTTCTCGACGGCCACACCAACCCGCCACACAGCCACGTTGGCGGGGCTCCACTCCATGCGCCACGGGTCGGAGGTGGTGCGTGTCGCCGTTGCCTCCGCTTCGGCGAGGTGGGTGGCTACGTCGGTGGTGCGGCCGAGGGACGCGGCGGACAGTGCGGCGTGCAGGTGCAGCATGCCGTACCAGCTGAGGTGGTCGTCGCCGCCGCTGTCGCCGAGTTGCGCGGCGGCGGTCGCGGCGGTGTGCAGGGAGCGGCGTTGCCCGCCGGAGGTCCCGGATGACAGGGCGGTTTGCGCGGCGGCGAAGCGGGCGGCGGCGAGCTCGACGGGCCGGTCGAGTAGGCGTGCGGCGAGTTCGGCGCGTTCGGACAGCCGGGCGGACAGGTCGACGTAGCCGAACGGTTTGATGGTTAGCGCGGCGCACACGGCGGCACGCACGAACAGGGCGAGGCCGGCGGGGTTGTCGCTGTCGGCGAGGCGGCGGGTGTCGGCGATGAGGCTGGGCAGGATTCGGGCGAGGGCCGGGTAGTCGCACATCATGCGGGCGCGCATCGCCTGGTCGACGCCAGCAGTGAGCTGGTCGACGTGTAGGGGGTGGAGGGTGTCGGGTTCGTCATCGAGGGCGCCGCGCAGGTTGGGTACGGCGGAGTAGACGGCGAGTTCGTCGCGGGATCGGGGCCGGTCGGGTTGGCCGGTGAGGTCGTTCACGCTCACTCCGAGGGCGGTGGCGAGTGCGATGAGGAGGGACCGTTTGGTGACGATCCGCGAACCGTTTTCGATCATTGAGATGTACTCGCGGGAGTATCCGACGCGGTCGGCTAGCTCCAACTGGGTGAGGCCGGCGATGTCACGCCAGCGGGCGACCCGTAGGCCGATGTAGTCGGTGCGTGCCATGGTGGTGCCCTCCTGCCCGAGGGGTGGATTGTGGTGCCGACCGTTCCTGCCCAAACGCCAGCCGGTCACATCGACCGTACTCGGCGTGTTCGTGCGCTGCTAGAATTGGGAGACGTTGCGACGTAGTGAAGGCCCGGCCTGCCCGCCGGGCCTTCACCGTGTCTGGGGAGCTCGTGTAGCGGATGCGTGTCTAGGTCACAGACCGCCAGCGTCGATCAGCCAGAGCTGCCCGCCGTTGGCGTGGACGTTGCCGTTCGGGTTGAAATCCGCCGCACCTTCCAGGATCGGGTACGGGCGCGGCACGCTGCCGTCGTCGGGCAGGTAGGGCATCGCCACCACCGTGCAGGCGATCGTGTCGCCGTACCCGTCGGGGACGGTCACCTCGTGAAGGGTCGCGCGGGGAGCATGGTCAACTCCCCGGGCGCGCAGCTCGGCTAGCGTACATACCTCCTGCCGGTTCGCCCCGTCGTCGCCCATCTTGTAGACGGTGCCGGTGTTGTGGTCGACGTACACGGTCCGCTGCGAACCTTGGCCGATGTGCTCGCATCTGTCGGGTAGCCAGTCGGCGAGCCCGTGGTGGTAGTGGGCGATCCGATCGGCGGTTCCCTGGTCGCCCACGCCGGTCATGACGGATCCCCCGCCGTGCTGGACGCGTAGACGATTGCGAGCCCCAACACCTCCTGGGCTACGCGTGCGATGACCGCGCGGTGCCACGACGCCGGCCAGTCAAGCTGCGGGTGCGCCGCCCGGTAGTCGGCGTCGCTGCGGTAGGTGACCACCGCCAGGTCTGTGTCGTTGCTGGCGAGCAGGTTCTCGACCACGGCCCCAACGAAAGCGGTGGTCTCAGCTTCCAGGCTTTCGATGGCGAGGCGCACCCCGTCGGGGATCGGGTACTTGCCCTGCTCCCAATGGCGAACGGTTCGGGCGGACACCCCGAGGTGCCCGGCGAGCCAGTCGCCGGTGAGGCCGAGGTATTCGCGGACGACCCGGAACTCGGCGTCGGTCATGCGTTCGTCCTCGGGCATGTTGGGCGGGTCGGTGTAGGTGGTCACGGTGCGACTCCAAGAGGTGCGGCGCGGACCCCGGGGTGGTCGGGGCCGCGCCGTCAGGGGGGAGGTGGAAACTAGGCGCGCTCGACCTCGGCGTAGTAGGCGTTCTGGCTGGGCTCCCAGTCGCCGCTGCGGTTCCATCCGTTATCGCGAAGAACGCGGTCGGCGTCGGCGAGGGCGGCCTTGATGTCGCCGTCGGTGCGGACGTTGGTGTCCACCGCATCCATTGCCAACTTGTCGGTCAGGCCGTACTCGGGGACGTCGTTGCCGTCGCGGCCCTCCCGGTAGCTGACGATTTCACTTTCGATGACGCTGACGTCGCAGTAGTCGCCGGAGACAACGTCGGAGGCGTTGGCGAGGGCAGCAACAAACTTGGTCATGGCCGGTTCCTTCCGGTGGGATCTGGGGCTGTTCCCCTGACCTGACACCCACACCATAGCTTCCTATTTTAGGAAGCACAAGGATGGTGGGTTGGCATCCGGGAACGACTCGTCCTCAACCCCGGCCGCGAGCCGGTCCAGAACGGCTGACCGCTGCGCCGCCTCGGCGAGGCTCATCTCGCCGCGCAGCGCCACACGGTACGGCCCGAGGTGACGTGTCACGATGACCGTCACCCCGGGCCGCAGCGGATGCTCAACCTCCACAAGCGGGAGGCTAACCGATACGCAGGTCCCCCACGATCACGTCAGCCTGCATGCCGACACGAGCGTTGCCCTCGCGGATGTTCTCCACCTGCACGTCGCCGGGCTCCGGCGGCACCTCGGCACGCTCACGGCGCTCACTGCTGCCGCCCACATAACCGACCTGCACGGCCGCCCGGTCCCCGTCGGATGCGATGTTCACGGTCATCCTGTCTCCTCTCGATGTGATGTCACGGGCGGCTGTTCGCCAGCCCTCGGCTTTCCTGGTCGGCGCGCAGCCAGTCGTCGGCGCACACCGACGCCTCCCCCAGCCCGTCCGCCCACGCACGTACCCGCCATCCGCGCAGCCGGCGGTAGGAGGGGGCGGCGCGGATCATGAGCCGGGCCATCCCGGTCTCGGCGGCCTGCTCGGCGGTGGTCGCGAACGGGTCCGACAGGGTGTCGGCGATCTGCACTGTGCCGTGCGGGTCGGTGGCTTCCCACCGCCACACGGTCACCGTCGTCTCCCCCGCCTGCGGCGCCGCGTGCCGGGCATCCGCAGCCCTGCGATCGTGCAGGCGGCGCAGGCCACGTACACGGCGCCGTCCCACCACGTCGCCTGCGGCAGCGACCCCACCCAGGCGACCGCCACCACGGCCAGCAGCAGCCACCACGCGGCCGGCTGACGGGCCAGCCACCAGCCGCGGCCCGCCCAGCCCACGCCGCCGGTCGCCTGAACGTCCACGCGCCCGCTGGCGGGCTGCCAGCCCGGCTCGCGAACCTGCCGGTGCTGCCTGGCCCGCCACACCTCGATCCGGTGCGGGTTGTCGAGGTTGTGCTCGTAGTTGTATACGGGCCGCTGAGCGGGCTGGCCGGGCACCAGCACCGCCCCGTGACGGATGTAGTGCCGCTCCCGCGCGTCCAACTCGGCCTGCGTCCACAGGCCCTCCTCGATCACCCACGAGCCGCCGCAGATCGTGTCCCCGAACGGCTGGTCGGCGCGGTGCTGGTCCTCGCGCTGCTTGACTGTTTGCACGGACTGGCCGATGTAGCCGACCACCGGCGGGGCGCCCGGGATAATGCGGCCGTCCCGGTCGACGGGCAGGGTGGGGATGCCGTACACGACACTCCACCGCCGCTCCCCCGCGGGCCGGCGGGGGCGCGGCACCCGCGGGCGGGTGGGCGCGCTCACCGGGCCGCTCCCGCGTCGAACAGGGTGGCCGCCAACCCAGGCACCTCGTACAGGCCGTTCTTGACCCGGCGCAGCTTCCCGTCCGCCACAAGATCGGTGAGGGCCTTGTCGCGGGTGCCGTCTTTCATCTGCTCCGCCATCCCGGCGAGCTGCGCGATGAGTTGGTCCTTCGTGACCAGGCCGCG
This sequence comes from Micromonospora sp. NPDC000121, assembly GCF_042899165.1. NCBI lineage: Bacteria > Bacillati > Actinomycetota > Actinomycetes > Micromonosporales > Micromonosporaceae > Micromonospora > Micromonospora sp. NPDC000121. Next base: position 629,515 of record NZ_JBIAZP010000002.1, on the reverse strand, counting down.
GTCGTTCGCGGCCTTGGTCGCGGCCTCCAGCACCACCTCCCGGGACACGCGCGCGTTGCGCTGCGCCTCGGGCGACGGCGGCGCCGGCTCGCGTAGCGCCTGCGGGGTGACCTGCGTAACCGCGGCGGCCTCCAGCAGTTCGAGGGCCTTGCCGCCGGACAGCAGGTCCGCGTCGGAGCGACCCGCGGCGAGCAGCAGCGCGGCCCGTTCCTTCCGGTCGCCCCACAGCGGCCCCGACTCCTGCTGCGCCTCCGGCCCGAACACCCCCGGCGTCAGCGTCGACTGGCCTTCCCCGTCGACCAGCCACACCCCCATGTCCTCGCCGGTGAAGTCGGCGCGGCCATACACGTCACGGCCGTTGACGCCCTGCACGAACATCAGCCCGGCGGTGGTCTCACCAGCCGCGCACGTGTTCGCACCCCAGACCGACGGCAGCTCGGTCGGGTCGACCGGGCAGTCGCCGTCGACAGCGGACCGGCCGGCGATGTCAGTCATCGCCCGGAAGATCAGCGTCTGACCAGCCTTCAACTGCTCCTTGATGTAGGTGGAGCCGCCCAGGTTGTAGGCGGCGGGAATCTGGGTAATCAGCCGCATCTTGATGCCGCATTTGCGGCCCATCCCGACCAGCTTCTCCACCAGTTCCAGGATGATCGGGTCATCGATGTACGACTGGACTTCGTCCAGGGTGATGACCAGCAGCGGCATCGCCCGGGTGGGCTGCCACGTCTTGATGTTGTTCGCTGACAGTTCGTCGTTGCGGCGCAGCATTTCCTTCAACGCCGCCAGCAGCATCAGCTTGATCTCGGAGGTGTCGCGGGCGAACCAGTCGACGGCGTTTTTCAACTGCCCGTACGACTGCCCGCCCTGCGGGTCACCCACCCAGTCGAGCACGAGACCGTCGGAGTGCAGGGACGCGAGCAGCAGCTGCGCGACGAGCTCGGACTTGCCGGAGCCGGTGCACCCGGAGATCAGGTCGTGGGCGGCACCCTGCTTCGTCCACCACTGGTACCAGATGTCGCGGCCGTCATCGAACCGGCCGATGCGGGACCGGCCGCGCCGCCAGTCGTTCGCGGCCTTCGGTCCCGGCCAGATTTTCGTTTCGGCGAGCAGGTTGTCCGGCTGTACCCGCAGCCAGCCGATGGACAGGTCGGACTCGTCGGCGTTGAACGACACGTCGGCGTAGGTGCAGCCGTAGGCGGCGGCGATCCGGCCGAGCAGGTTGGGGCGGGACTCGCGCATGTTGATGGAGCCGGGGATCTTCGCGACGACCTTCGCCGTCCAGTTCGGCAGCCGGGTGCGGGAGTGCGCGCCCACCTCGCAGGCGGGCATCTGCTGGTAGTCGACCAGTTCGGTGCCGGCGAGCGGCCCGCCGGCGCAGCCTATGAGCATCGTCCACGTGGTGACGGCACGCAGCCGCACCGGGTCGGGGTTGTCGACCGGCTTGACGTCGTCGGCTGGGGTGACCTGCACAGGTGCGGGCGCGGGCGGCTGGGCGCGGCGTTCTTCGGCGGCGACCCACCAGCCGCGCATGCCGACGGCCCAGCGGACCATGCCGGCAGCGGCGACGATCCGGCCCGGCCAGGTGGCGAGGTCGGTGGCGGTGAGAGCGGTGGCCCACAGTCCGGTCTCGGCGGCGACGGCCGCGTCGCGTCGCGCCTGGCGGGCGATGGCGCGCACCCGCTTGCCGGTGCGCTGGCCCATCTCGATGCGGTTACGTGCCACCGCACGCTTGGTGAGGGTGCGCTTGCGCAGCAGGTAGGTGACGCCGGCGGCGGCGGGCGCGGCCAGCAGCGTCCCGGTCGGCGACACCAGGGCGAGGTGCGCGGCGGTGTCGGCGGCGGCGGCCAGGGCAGGCAGCGCCCACGGGGCGGCCGAGTCGCTGTGCAGCCGCTTCGCCTCCCCCACCACAGCGGCAAGGCGGGTGCGCTTCGACGGCGGCGGCGTCAGCTTCTCGCCGTGCCGCTGGCAGAACTGCTCCTCCCCAGGCAGCATCCACGCGAACTCGGTGCAGCGTTCTTTGCCGCCGCCGTTGAGGTTGCGCATCTTCGAGCACTGGTGCCGCACGTGCGCGGTCAGGTGGTCGTCGGCGTCGACCGGCACCGGGTACGGCATGCGCTTGCGCCGGTCGTCGGTCGGGTCGATGTACCAGGTCTGCATCTTCGCCGCCCCCACCGGCACCGGCGTGGGGGCGGGCTTGGCTGCGGGGCCGCTGGTGGGCAGCGGCGCCGGCCGGTGCGTCGTCACTGCCACGGCGTCCTCCTTCTTCTTCGATCTGTTAGTCGCGAACCGTGACGGTTTGGCCGCACTCGCCGCACATTGCCTCGGTCTTCTCCGAGTCGCTGACCATGCGCAGCCAATCGGTTTCATTGCCGCACGGGCATCGCAGCGTTTTGTCGCCACGGCGGACACCGCCGTCGCCAAACACCGCACCGAATGAGAACCCACTCATGTCGGGTTCGCTTCTCAGCTGTTGATGCGGTCGAAGGCGCGGGCGACGTTGCCGAGCAACGGTTCCACCTCGGCGGTGCACGCCTTGGCGTTCGCGGTCGCCGCGGCGGCGGCCTCCGCGGCGGCGGCGGTGTTCGCCACGACCTGCGACCGGCCGGACATCTGCACGGTGCCGAGAGTCTGCTCGCCGAGGGAGTAGATCCGGCTGCGCAGCCGGTTCAGCTTGGCGATGTACTCCTCGGTGGCCTGGTTCATTGCGGCCTGGATGGCGCGGGCCTCGGCGGCGCCGGACACGACGCCGGTGACGGCCTGCTGGGCGATGGCGTTGGACATGGTTCCTCCTGCGGTGATCGCCGCGGGTGCGGCGGTCGGCTGGTTGCGGGTGGGGCGGATCAGGTCGCCGACGGTGGCGTCTACCCGGATTGGGTCGCGGGGCGTGGCGTTGCTCGGTGCGGTGGGTGCGTCGCGCGTCCATCCGCTGTGCATGCCGTCGTGCGTGCCGCGGGCGCCGCCGGCAACGTAGAAGTCGTCGTCGTGGACAGTGCTGGACGTCCACCGTTCGCCGCTGTCCGGGCCGGCAGTGTGCGGCTCGGACGGCGGCGTGGTGCCTGTGTCTCCGCTTCCGCCGGTGTCGGGGGTGGTCCCGCCGGTGGTGGTGACAGGTGGGACGACGTCGGCGGGCGGGCGGGTGCGCCACTGCTCGGCGCGGCGGGTCACCTCGTCGTCCATGCGTGAGGCGAGGCGTTCCTGCCACGACAGCGCCTCGCCGGCGGCTTCCTTGTCGAGGCGGGCGGCGCGGCGGCGGGTGGCTTTGATGTCCTCGTCCAGCCAGAAGTCCCGCCACCGGTTGCCCACGTATTGGCGCAGCGGCCCTCCCGTCGCCGGGTCGACACCGGCGTCGATGAGGCGCTGCCGTCGGGCGGCGGCGGCCGGGGACTCCTCCCCACGCTTGGCGGCCCGCCACTCCTCGGCCAGCTCCCCCGCCCACTGCGGGGACCGCTGCAACATGCCGTAGATGGCGAGGATCGTCACGGCGATGGAGATGGGGTCCACCGGTCACATCCCCAGGAAGGCGCGCAGCCCGGTGATGACGCCGTCGAACGGGGTGAGCAGCGCGTCGTACATGACGCCGAGGTTCCCGCCGGTGACCCGCATCAGCGTCGGGGCGAGGCAGATGAGGATGAACGCCGGCCAGTCGGGACGCCGGTCGGCGATGTCCACGATGATGAACAGGATCGCGGCGAGGGAAGCGATGGCCGCTCCGCCGGAGCTGAGTCCGACGGCGTTGCCGAACTCGCTGGACATGCCCACCCCGCCGAGCAGCGCCCCACCCCAGGCGATCCAGGAGAAGACCTTCGACACCTTCTGGTTCTTGAGCCGCTTGGAGATCAGGTACTGGGCGGTGATGGCGATGATGACGAGGCCGAAGCCGATACCGACGTTGAACATGGCAGTCACCCCTTTCCGAGGGTGAAGGTGGCGGCGAACGCCGCGAGGACGAGGTAGAAGGCCCACCGACGGGTGGGGCGGGCGGCGAGCCACCGCAGCGGCCCAGTCAGGAACGTGGGGGCGACGGCGATGACCGCGAACATCAGCAGCCGGTCCGTCCAGTTGGACACCTGCCAGGCGGCACGCAGCGGCCCGGCGTTCGCGGGGATCCGCTTCGTGTCGACTGCGGAGGCCGCCCACAGGCCGGACAGGGAGGCGGGGCGGGCGGTCCACGCCCACCACGAGCAGCAGCCGGCCCGCACCGCCGACCACGCCTTGCTGAAACTCAGCGTGACCGGTACTCTCGCGCCCGCGCGCGCGGGCGCGGGCGGGCTGTCCAACTTGGGAACCCGCCCGTTGATGGGGGATCGAATTTCACGCTCGGTGACAGTCGTGGTCATCGGGCTGCCTCCTTCCTGGCCTCGGTCAGTTCCGTAATCCGGTCGCGGACCATGACGGTCGCGGCCTCCAGTTGGGTGGGTCCGGCGTGGAACGCCTCCGCCACCAGCCAGTGGCAGTACGCCCACAGCTTCTGCTTCGGTGTTTCCGCCTCCGCGACGCGAGTGGAATGCCAATCACGCCGGTTGACCTCGGGTTTCGTGGACCGGCCAGCCATCAGAAACCCCCCGTGGCGGGCATCGCCCACCGGAACAGCACCGGCCCGCGGCCCTTGCCGTCGGTGTCGATGTCGCGGAACTCCAGGTGGAACCGGTGTGCCTCGGAGCGGTGGGCGCCCGCCCGTAGCGCCGACCCGAGCAGGTGCCGGTTCAGCGTGTCGGCGGTGGCGTCGCCGTCGGCGAGGTCGACGCTGGTCAGGAACGGCTCCATCCCGCGCACCTCCCGCCCGTCTTTGAACACCCGAAGTTCGTAGATTTTCGATGACATCGCAGTCTCGAATCCTTTGCGTTTGTGCTGGTCAGGGGGTTGCGGCGGGGTCACCGTCGTAGGGTTCGTCGGTGTCGGCGTACACCCACTTGCGGCCCTCTCTGGTGACGGCCCAGCGGAGCAGCATCGCGGCGAGCACCAGGGCGACGGTGACGCCGATGAGGGTGTTGTTGAGCAGCGTGGAGTGGCTGTACGCGTGGGCGAACGCGGCGGCGGTGCCGATGACGCCGGCCCCAATGACGGACGCGTCGTAGGCGTCCTGCGTGCGGTCGCGGTGGACATCCGCCTCGTTGAGGACGACCGGGTTGGTGGCCTCATCGAAGTAGATGTGGATCTCGGGAAGGTCGGTGGCCGCCGCGGTGGTGGTGCGGGCAGGCAGGTGGTCAACGCTCATCGGTCTCCTCCTCGGGGTCGGACAGGATCGGCATGTTCTTCGGGAACGTCTGCCACACCTCGCGCAGGATCGCGGCGGTGTCGTCAGTGACGGCCCGGCGGACGTCACCCGGCAGATGCGTCAGGTCGTGGTGCAGGTCGGTACCTCCGGTGACGGTGACGCCGTCAGGGGTGACGGCGTCAGTGACAGGTGGCGGGGTGACGCTCGGGTGACGGTTCCGCTGGGCGGGGGCGACGGCGTCAGCCACGAACGTCACCCCTCGACGTCACCTCGGCGACGATGCGGTTGTGTTCGGCGAGCAGGATCTGCTCGGCGTCGGCGACCGCGAGTTCGGCGAGCCAGCGGGGCTTGTTGGTGCGGGCCAGGGACTGGGCGCTGCCGACAGCCTTTGCCATCCAGGTGCCAGCCGGGTCCACGCCGAGGGCCATGCACAGCAGCAGGAACACGCGCATGCCCTCCTTCTTTGTGCCGCCTCCGGCGACGATCTGGCGTGCCTTGTCGGCGGCGTAGTCGCAGCGCTGCTCGACGGTCCAGTCCCGCAGGCGGGGGTCGATGAGGTCGTCGGGCAGGGGTCGCACCGCCACGAGGTCGGTGCTGGGCTTCTTAGCGGTGACGGTCCGGGTCGGGGTGACGGTCGGGGTGTCACCGTCAGCGTCGTCGCTGGTGGTGTCGGTGACGGCCCGACCGGTGGTGTCGGTGACGGTGGGGGCCGGCTCGTCGGTGACGGCGTCAGTGGTGACGGCCGGGGTGACGGCGAACGGCGCGGTACGGGTGACGGTCGGGGCGTCAGCCGGGGTGACGGGTACCGGGGCGACGGTGGCGGGCATGCCGGTGACGGCGGGGGCGATGCCGATGACGTGACGGTCCGGGTCGGTGCCAACGGGCGTCATCGGCTGAGGCGTCAGCACGTCACCCGCTGCGGTCGGAAGCAGACCGAGGTCCGTCAGGCGGGGGGCGTCCTGCCACGGCGTCGCCTTGCTCGCGTAGTCCACGATCACACCGATCAGCCAGGCGGTGACGGCGGCGCCGATCGCGCCGACCGAATGGCTCAGTCCCTCACCGAGAGCGGTCAGCTTGTCGCTGTTGCCGGTCCAGCCGCCGAGCATGTTCAGGGCGATGGAGAACAGCAGCGCCCCCCACTTCGCGGCGTCGGCCCGCCAGTCGGTGAGGCCGCCGGACATCTTGAGGACCGACTTGACGACGATGATCGAGGTGGCGACGGCGATCAGAAGCGGCTCGACGGCCCACGCGGTCCACCAGCCCACCGAGCCGGTAGTCAGGTTCAGCAGATGCGCCATGCCAGCCTGCACGCCGGGGGTGCTGATGGCCGCGAAGCCAACCATGACGGGGAAGCCGACAAGCATCGTGTACTTGCGGACCTGCGCGACCCGCAGGGCACGCATCTCCGCCGACCGCTGAATGTCGGCGCGGATCCGGGCGCGCTCACCGGAGCGGGCGGCCCATCGGTGCAGCTGCGCCAACTCGGTGGCTTCGGCGGCATCGCGGGCGCGCTCACGGCGGGCACGCTCAACAGCAGTGGACCATTCGGTGGCGTTGGCAATGGCGACACGATGCTGGACGGTCTGGACGTGCCGGATCTGCTCGTGGCGGCGCTTGACGGCGGTGAACTCGCGGTCGACCGCGAGCTTGCTCCGAAGGTCGTCCACCGTGGCGGCTCGACGTCCTGCCTCCGAGGTCTTCGGGTCGACGGCGGTGTGGTCGGTGTTGTCGATGTTGGGGATTTCGGCCGGCGGGGTCAGGGAAATCCAGCCGTCGCCGACTGCGGCGGGCACATGCCACTGCACCGGCTCTCCCGGGTCGGGGATGAGTGCGACTGGGTTCATGGTCACCGGCTGACACCTCCTGCGATTGGGTGGCACCCCCCATTTGGGCACGCCATGGACAGTAGCACTGGTCGGGCCGATCGGGCTAGTAGGGATCGTCGGGTTTGGCTATGCTGAGCCGGTGTCAGATACCTCGGCGATCCGCCTGCCAGTGCCGATCGCCCCGGTTGCGCCGCTACGATCACGGCCAACGAGGGCGAGGAGGCAACGCGTGGGCGCAGACGACCGGGTGGACCCGCAAGAGCAGGCCGACATCGAGCGGCGGCTGACCGCGGGCGAATGGTTGAAGGTCGGTGAGCTGATGGTGTTGTTTGCCAACCCGAACGGGAAGCCCGCCGGCCGATCCAGCGTCGACCGGTGGCTAACCAACGGCGCCCGCTTCGGCAAGAGACGTCTGCCGATCCGCTACGTCATGGACCCGTCGGGGGAACGCATTGCCCACCCCGAGGATGTCGCCGCTGTGCTCACGGAGGCGCGGAAGATCCGCTCAGCAGACCACCCGGATGGCATCCCGGAACAGGCGTAGCCCAACCGGCAGGCGCAGAGAAGCCACCCACCTGGCAGGTGGATGGCTTCGTCCTTGCTGGCGTCGTAGTCGGTCAGCGGCGACGCCACCAGCGCCGTCGTGCCTCTCCCGGCGTGGATTCGTCGCTAGCCGCCCGCCCCGACGCCTCGCGTCGCTCCCGCCCACGGTCGGCTTCTCGCAGGATCGCCCGCGTCTGATTGTTGCCCGGGTCACCCCCGTTGGCGAGGTAGTGCGCTTCCAGGGACTCGCCCTCGCGGGGCATGCGACCGGCCATACTGGCGGCGTCGGCGATCTGCCGGGCTGTGTCGTTGACCTGCCGCGCAACGTCGTCCACCTCGCCCACGGCGGGCGCATACGCAGACGTGAGTGCCTGCATCTCCTCGCGGTCGAGAACCCGGCCGGATGGCAGGGTGACCTGGCCGCCGAAAAAGTTGGCGCCAGCGAGCATGCGCAGCACAGCCACGTCGCGCGGGTCGAGCTGGTCGTCCACGGGTCAGTCCCGCCACGCGATGGCGAGCACCTGGTCGGCGGCGGCGAGGAACTTCTCCCGCTGTTCGGATCCGTCCACCTTGGCCCCGCCGATGCCCCACGCCATGTCGGCGAGCTTGTCCCACAACTCCGGGTCCGCCCCATCAGCGACCCACAGGTGCTTGGCGACGTCCTCGCGGATCTGCTGCCGATCGGGCCCGTAGTCGAACGCGATGACGTTCTCGGTGCACACTCCGTCGCGGTTCCAGGCGCGGATGACGAGCTGGTCGTCGCGGGCCGGGCCGTCACCGGGCAGCCCGCCGATCATCTCCACCTCGGTCACATCACGGCGCCGCTCGTCCCACCGGTCGCTTACCGACTTGCCAGCGTGGAACTTCTTCCACTCGCCCTTCTCGGTGTCGTTCTCGCCGGTGTACGCGGCGAAGCCGAAGCCGGTCATCAGGCCGGGCTTGAGCAGCACCCGCAAGCCCTTGCCGCGGTCATTGGCCCACGGGTCGAGCCGGTCAACAGTGAGGCCGGCAGTCACCTTCGGTGGACGGTCGACGTAGGTGAACCGGTCGGTGACGGTGATGCGGCGGCCGTGGGACGACAGGTTGCGTACCCGTTCGGCGATGGCGTCGACAGTGTCGAGCGCGACCATGGCGTGCAGGTAGCGCTCGTGGAGTATCCGGTCGGTCGGGTTCATGGGTCACAGCTCCTTGGAGTCGAAGTGGTGAGGGCTGCCTTCGTCGCCGGTCAGCAGTGCGCGGGCAGCGGCTTGAACGGCGTCATCAACAGCACGACCCGTGACCCGCGTGTACGCCTCCGGGAAGGCCGCCTTGAGCTGGGCGACGACGGGCTGCCGGGCGTGGTTGAGGCTGGCGAGGGTGTCCATGCGGTCCAGCCCGTCGCGGGTACGTAGGTCCACGACGGCGCGGACAACCCGCTCGGCGATGTCACCGCGGACCTGGGCGTGCGGCAGGTGCGGCATGAGGGCGTTGTAGGCGGCCCGGAACGCGGCCGGGTCGACCCGGTCAGCCACGGCTGGCCTCCCGGTCCAGGTTGGCGCGCACGATCTTGGTCTTGGCACCGTAGAAGTTGAGTTCGGACCGAAGCCCGGCCGCAGCCAGTTCGTCGCCGTCTGCCTCCGCCTCGGCGAGTCGTTCGAGCAGGTCAGCAATGACTTGGGTGTGGTAGCCGCACACGATGTGGTCGGCGCATCCGCACATGTCAGTTCTCCTGTCCGGTGTTGCCGTCGAGAACCCGGGCGGCCTTCGCGCGGCATGCTGCCGCCTGCTCCTCCGCCGCCGTGGCCTGGGCGCCGACGTTCGCCGCCCGGTCGAGTAGGTGCTGCTGCTGGGAGCGGAGCTGCGCCGCCCACCTTTCGGCGTGTTCCGCCTCGCGGGTCAGGTGCCGTGCCTCGATCGAGTCCACGTCACTTCCCCTGTCCGTTGATGACGGCCAGCAGCGCGTCCGCGCGCCGCAGGTACGGCTCCTGGTTGACGTGGCTGGGCAGGTCCCACTGCCGGGGCGCCCACTCGTCGGTGTGCTCGCTGAGGTACAGGTGCCGGGCGAGACGCTGCCGGGCGTCGCGGTGGATGCCGGCGGCGTCGTCGTACGCGAGTTGCACCGCCTCCCCGCACAGGGCGGTCAACGCCCGCTCCATTTCCCCCACCGGGATGCAGTTCTCCTGCCGCGGGTGCGGGAACGCGGACTCCACGATGGCGCCGACCGCGCGGCCGAGCTTCGCGGGCGTGAGCGGCAGCGTAAGCTCGGTCTGGTCAGCCACGGCGCTGCCCCAGCCCGCGCAGCGCCACCTGGCGCACGTCCCCGACGAACGCCTGCACCCGGCCTGGGTCGCGCGGGGTGTCGAACTGGTCGACCATGCCCAGCAGGTCCCGCAGGGCCTGCTCGGCGAGCGCGAGCCGCGTGTCTTCGGTGGTGTCGTGGGCGGTGAGGGCGGCGCGCACGGCGCACAGCATTCCGGTGGTGTCGGCTGAGCCGGTCGTCCACACGTTCAGTGCGGCCCGCTCCGGCATGGTCAGTTCCTCGTAGCGCTGCACAGTCATGCCCGTTTCCCTTTCGGTGGTGTTGAGCTCGTCCAGGGCTACGGCGACCGTCTCGCTCAGCCGACGCCTCGCCGTGTATCCCGGGCTGACCTGTCCGGAAGGCAGGATCGGGGCGTCTAGCTCTGCGTCGGTGCGTGGTGCGGCCTCACCGGGAGTGGCGAGGCAGTCGCATGAGACGCATCCCTGGATCAGGTTGTGGGTGTACTGGTCGTGCCGGCAGAAACGGCACGCCCACTTGCCGGTCAGGTCGATGTCAGCCATGGTCGGGTTCCTCCACGATCTGGGCTCCCTCGTCCAGCAGGTGAGCCATGCGCTCGTCGCCGAACTCGCAGCCGGTCTCCGTGGTCCACGGAAACGGCTCCCGCCGGGACTCGTGGGTCTTGCGGTAGCGGTCGCCGTCGCACTCGATGACGGTGCCGACCGGCATCAAGGCGGTGCGGTGAGGTCTCGGCATCTCACACCTCCTCGGTCTCGTAAACCTGCTCAACGTCTGTGGCCCCGGCGATCAGCGGGCCGCGACCCAACGCTGCCTCCTGCCGCTCGATTTCCTCGATGGCGGCTACGCCGGTGGCGGCGCGGACGGTGCCGATGACCCGGTTGTGGGCGGGAAGCGCATAGGTGACGCGCCACAGCGGAGTGGGTGGCATGGTCACTTCTCCTTCGCATCGGCAAGCAGTGCGTCGACTAGGGCGGAGATGCGGGCGGCGTTGGCGGCGCGTTCCTGCCGCACGACCTCACACATGTCGGTGGTTTGCTGCCGGAACCGGTCGACCCCGCTCGGGTCGGTGACCAGCCAGCCGGGGCAGTGGATCGTCGCCAAGCGCCGCTCGTACGCCTGCCCGTCAGGTGCCCAGTGCGGGTACCAGCCGGTGTACGTGATCCGGGTGCCGCCGTCCTCGGTCAGGCCGTGCCCGACGTCAACGTGCTCGTAGGCGATGTTGCTGTTGCCGCTGTCGTCGTCGTACAGGCAGACGCCCTGTGGGAACGGGATCTGCCCCTTGGCGAGGACACGCATGGCGTATTCCTCCGCCGTCTCCAGCGGGTGCTCGTACCGGCCGTACGCCTCCATCAGCGCGGCGATGCGCTCCCGCACGAGCCGGTGCACGGTCGGCGCCCACTGCGACAGCGCGTAGGTCAGTTCGCGGTGCGCGTGAAGCGCTTTGGTGGTTGGCTGCGGCAGATCCATGGATTCTCCTCAATGCGGGGCTGGTGGGGCTGTGGCACCTCCGGCCGCATTCGATGCGGCGCCCCTCACGGCAGGATGCGGAGGCTGTCGGGTCAGGGCTTGAGGTCGTAGTCGATGCACTGCTGCGCGGCTGCCAGGTGGTCGTACACGTCTGCCGGTGACATGAGCGGAAACCTCTCGTGGAGGGTTGCGGCAGCCTTTCCGTCCCGCTGGTTGAGTAGGTCGATCGCGGCGAGAAGTCGTGTCCGGTTCAGGCGCTTGGTCTTCGTGGTGTGGATGAGATGGATGGCGTCGAAGTGCCGCTCGATGGTGGGAATCACGGCGGGTTCTCCCTGTCTGCTTTCAGCGGGCCGGCGTGGAGGGCGGTGAGAAGGCGTGGGGCGTCGCGGTCACTCGGCGGGGATGCCGAGGACGCGGCCGGCGTAGAGCGCGGCGGCCCCGTTGCTGTTCGGGTTGTCGTCGTAGCGGGAGGCGATCAGGTGCAGGATCGCGTCCTCCTGCGTGTGGTGGTACCAGCCGGCGGCCTTGTCGCCGATCACGAACGTCCATCTGACGGTGTCGCCCTGCTCGTCGCTGCCCCGCTTGGTGACCTCTACGAGGTGGTCGTTACCGAGCCGGATGACGTCGGTGACCCGCTCGTCGCTGCGGCGGCGCCGGTCGGACGGGATGACGAGCTCGGCGACCCGCCGGAACTCCTGCTGCTGCTCGGTGATCTGGGCGAGGGCGGCGTCGCGCTGCCGGTCGAGGAACGACGGGCGGGGGCTGTTGTCGGTGTCCGACATCTTGGCTCCTTGCTGGTTGGCGTGGTTGTCCGCACCGGAGACATTACCGTAGGGTCATGTCGGAAGCAATACCCTACGGTGATCCTGCGGAGCCTCTTCGCGCCAACTTCCGCCGACGGGACACCGCCTTGTTCACCGACGCCTCCGACACGCCCAGATCCTTCGCCACCTGGGCGTACGTCGCCGTCCGCGTCGCCTCCTCCACTGCCGCGTCAGCAGTTGCAGAAAGGATGCGCTTCGCGTCGTCCACCAGCCCGCGAGCAGCGCGAGCGCGAACCACAGGCGGCATCGCAGGCAACCCAGCGATGAGCTGCGCCAGCTCAGATGTGTCCATCGGTTTCTCCATGACCTTAGGGTAGGGCAAAATACCCTAGAGTGATACGGCGTTCGGCTGGCAGAACGGACACACGTCCTCCTGCCAGCCGTCGCACTCGGCTGCCTCCCACGCGTGCTCCGCATCGGCGAAATGCTCCCCATCCCCCACCGCCAGGCCACACACCCGGCACTGCACGATCAGGCACGGCTCGTCGTTCAGCCACGGCAGCGGCGTGTCCCGCTCCGGCCAGCGTGCCCACAACTCCGCCACGATCGGCAGGAACACGTCCACGGTCGGCCGGTGATGTTCCCGGTCCTCGTCGGCGCAAGCGGAGTGGACGAGCAGAATCCAGCAGCGCTCGGGTTGGCGGATCAGCGGCACAGCAACCAGTCTCCTACCGGCCGGCAGCCCGGCTGTCGACGTCGCGGGTGGGACAGTTTTGCGGGCACGGACCGAGCTCGGTGTCAGTGCCGCACACGCACACGGTCGGCCGTGGGGCGAGCTGCACCGCACGGCGTCGGGTGTGGCGGGGGTAGCCGTACGTGGCCACCCCCGCGATCTGCTGGCCTGCCGTCACCGGGGCCTCCGGCGGAACGCGCCCGCCAGCTGCGCGTCACGTGCCTTCACCGCGAGGTCGTAGGTGGCCTGCGGGTCGTTGAGGCGACGGGTCTCGTTGCGCACCGCGTCCATGTTCGGCATGTCGTACGGGGGCTTGTCCTGGCTGCTGTCTGTGGTTGTACGCTTTCCCATGGTCGGCCTCCTTCGGGTGGCTCGGTTGGTTCGGCTTGGGGGTGGTGCCCCTCGCCGGATGTGGTCTGTGGTTGGACCAGAGGTGGGGTGCGGTGCCTTCGGGAACCGCACCCCACCGTCATGTGCGGGGCCTGCGCCAGCCGATCCAGTCAAAAAACCGGTCGACCAGACTCGACGTGAACACCGCCGGCCCCAAGGTGGCGAGGAACGCCGGGTTGGCCATCTGTTGCGGCACCGGCCGGAACACCGTCACCAGCTCGCCCCGCCAGTACCGCAGGTCCCGGTCGGGCACCCGCACCGTTACCCGCGGCCCGTCCGGGGTGGCGCCCTGCACGGTCAGCCACACGCCGCCGAGCAGCAGCAGATCACCGGCGTTCACGGTTTCCACCGCCACCGGCGGCAGAACGTAGGTGCTGGGGTGCGGTGCCGGCCCGGTCATCGCGGAAGCCTCCGCCAGCGCTGCCACCACGGCAGCGTCCGACGCCACTCCCGCTGCTCGTGGCGGTGTATGCGGACCAGCGCGGCGTCGGCGTCGGCCTGCAACCGGCGCATCACCGCCTCGTTGTGGGCGTACCTGTCTGTCGCGGGGTCCATCAGCGTCCGCCTGTGGCGGGCGCACGGGACGCGTCATCACGCTTGTTGTCCCAGGCGATGCGGGCGTCCGCCGTCGCCTGCCCGATGTCGGTGATGAGGCTGCTGAGCAGCCCGTTCGCGATCCGGTACGGGTTCGCCTCCGTGCTGGCGGCGGCGGTGTACGTCTTGCTCTCGCCGTTGATGTCGACGGTCGTCGTGACGGTGATCGTGTTCATGGTTCCTCCAGCGGGTCGGTTGGGTTGGTTGGGTTGGTGGCCTGCGGCAACCCTGCGCGGGCCGGGACTGCTGGGTCCGGCCCGGCAGGCTCACATCGCAGGTCAGCGACCGAACAGGCTCGGCGCCAGCGCGTAGGTGGCCGGGCGGGTGTGCATCGGGTGGTCCGCGCAGTCCTCCAACCAGCACTGGTGGGTGTGGCAGGTGAGCCGGTCGTCCGGGTGCATGCCGGCGTCCTCCGCGGCGTCGTCGGCGGCCAGGGCGTCCGCGAGGTCGTCGCTCACCGCGAACCGCCGAACATCCGGGTGACCGCGGCGATCCGCGCGTCCTGCTCGGTGAACAGCCGCTCCAGCTCCTGCACCGTCGGCCCGCGGCTCCACTCGTAGGCGTCGGAGCTGTCCGGCGTCCAGCCGCCCAACTCGGCGCCGCACTCCTTCGCGAGCTGCCCGATGGCGGGGATTCCCTCCAGCACCCGCTCCGGCAGTCCCTCCGTCATGACGGCGATGCCGGAAGCCTCCCGGTCAAGCTGCCTCGCTGCGGCGAGCGTCTTCTCCCGCAGCTCAGCAAGGGTGAGCAGCTTCGCCTGCCAGAACCCGTCGGGGGTGCCGTGCAGGCTGTCGTACGTGTCGACGGCTGTCTTGCGTGCCGCCTGGTAGGCGTGCACGGCGGGCGCGATGTTCCGCAGCTTCGCGGTCACGTCGCGGGTAAAGCGGGCCACCCGCCACGAGGTGTTCGCCGCCCGCGCCTCCCGCTCGGCGGCCGACCACGCCGCCGAGATCGCGGAGGCGGCAGCCCGGTTTCTCTCGACGGGGTCGGCAGCGTGTTCGGCGAGCGCCCGGCCGTAGGCGACGCGGAAAGCCGCCGCCACGTCCTCCGGCAGGTCCAGCGCTGGCTCCGGCTCGTCGCCAGTGAACGGCTTGAACTGGTAGCGGGTGCCGAAGTAGTCGTCGGTGGCGGACACGAAGTGCGGGTGATGCCAGGTAGGGATTGTGGTGGTCACGGTTCCTCCGTGGATTGCGGGTTGGCTGGTCGGCTGTGGTGACCCTGCTCGGGCCGGGAGTGCGAGGTCCGGCCCGGCAGGCTCACGTGCAGACGTCAGCGGCGGAAACCCAGCGACGTGTTGATGGCCTCCCGGCGGGCGTTCGAGCGGCCCGGCCGCACCCGGATGGTGCGCTGCCCGTCGCCGGTGTCGACGGTGATCGGGCGGCGGATCTCACGGCTGGTGGAGCCGAAGGTGACGCTGGTGGCAGACGCGAACATGGTGATCTCCTCAGATCAAGGTGTGGTGTGGTTGGGCGAAGGGGCTGAGGGTGGTGCCGGCCGGCGCCCGCCCCTCCACGGGCGCCGGCCGCAGCGCCGGTTCAGCGCTTCTGGTTGGACTGCTTCTGGCCGCGGGACGTGAGACCGTCACGAATGCGGTCCGCTTCGATCAGCACCTGCTCGTCGCGGCCCCTGTCGGTGCGGGTCCGCTGCGCGTCCAGGCTGCGCACCTCCGCGGCCATCAGACGGCGGCGTGTCGGGCAGTGGTCGTGCGCGGCCGGTACGGGCCGTTGACGGGGGCGGCGCCGGCGTTGTCGGCGGCCGACGCGATCAGCTGGTGCGCCGACCGGGACGGCGTGTTCGGCAGGATGCGGTCGGGCCGCCGGTTCGTGTTCACCGGGCCACCGCCGCCGTACCCAGCTTGCCGTCACGCATGTCGAACGCCCGCGGCGACCGGTACGCGTTCGGGTTGCCCTTCCGGCGCAGGTGCTCCCCGATCGTGGACAACACCAGCACCCGCTGCCCGGGCGGCACCATCACCTGCGAGCGGGTGACGGCGGTGACCACCACCAGCCGGTACGCCTGGCCGTCGGCGACGTCCACCGTGTCGGGGATGCCGATGAACCCGTTCACATCCAAGGTCACCAGCCCGGCAGCCACATCCGTGAGCACCTGGTGCAAGGTGGGGGCGCCCATCACCGCACGCCCGTGAACTCGTCGGCGAACACCTCGGCCGCGGACAGCAGCGCGTTCAGGTTGTCCAGCTCGGGGCGGCCGAGCGGCAGGTGACCCTCCGACCACACGTACACGGCGGGCGTCCCGTAGTCGTGGGTGCCGTCGGCGCGGGTCGTGTCGGAGCGCTCCACCCACACCTCCACGCCGGCGGCCTGGCCGATCAGGTGGCGGTGGGTGGCGTCGGCGCCGGGAAACGCCCGGCAGTGGCTCGGCTGGCACCACACGGTGTGCGGGGTGGGCGTGGCCGGCGGTTCGGTGACGTCGCCGGGCACGTCGAGGACAGCGTTCCTCATCTCGGGCTACCTCCCGATCGGGGCGTCAGTGTTGCGAGCACTTCGCGACGCCGTATTCCCTTGTGCCTCGAACTTAAAGGGTGGCCCTACGGGTTGTCAAGGGTAGGGTTTCGCCAGTAGTCTTTGATCTCATGACGGAACCCGACTACGACGCCCTCCCCGTAAAGGAGGCCGATCGCCTGATCCAAGAGAAGATCGCCTACCACCGCGACCAGATGCAGTTCTGGGGGCTGCGCCGCGGACAACGGCTCCAGCGCGAGCTGGACGCCGGCCGGAAGCCGGCACAGGTCGCGGTCGACATCGACACGTCGGCGCAGGTCGTCTACGACCTCACCCGAAAGGCACGGAAGGCAGCCGCCCTCCAGGCCGAGGGACGAACCGACAACCCCTAGAGACAAGTGCGCCCCTGGAACCGCGCTCGCAACGACAGCCCCAGGGACGACTTGACGGAGAGGTAGCTCCGCCCACATGAAAAGTACCTTGCGAACTGGTGTGCGATCACGGGAGGTCAACCCGTGAAGGTGCGCCGCGCTATGCCCGAGGATGGGTGGACGCCGATCGCCAACGCCGCCCTCCGCGACTACCGCCTGAGCTGGCGGGCCAGAGGGCTACTGGCTGAGCTGCTGTCGTACCCCGACGGTTGGGACACCACTGTCGACAAGCTCGTCGCTGCCGCCCGTGAACGCGGCGACGCCACCGAGGGCCGGGCAGCCATGCGCGCCGCTGTCGCCGAACTCGCCACGATCGGCTACGTCCGGTACATCCGAGAGGCAGACGAGCGCGGCCACTGGACCACGGTCATGTCGGTGTGCGACGTGCCCCAGCCCGAACCGGACGCCCGACGTACCAGAAACCGGACTGTCGGAGGACCGGACCGTCGGCCTCCCGAGTCGTCGGGTGACCGGCACGTCGGAAATCCGGACCGTCGGGGCACCGAGACGTCGGCAGGCCGGTCCATTACTAAGAACACGGACACTAAGACGGATACAAACACGGAAGATCAAAGACTGTCCGACGAACATTCCGTGTCGCTCGCTTCGCTCGCTGCCGCCGAGGCGGCAGACGACAGCGACGCAGAGGAGCAGCAGATGCGGAAGGTCTATGCCGTCATCGACGCCATGGACCCGGATCTGCGACGCCGACACCTGCTAGCGGTCGAGCGGAAGCGGCCCAAGATTTACCGCGAGTGCCGCAACGAGGCCATCCGCCAGGTTGAACGCATGGACCCAGACGACCTCAAGGGCGAGCACGCGGCGCACATCATCGACGTGCTCAGCTACAAGTGGATGGCGCAGCACTACTCACCGAACTGGCCGCGGTGGTTCAAGGATCCCCTTGAATCCGCGTTTCAGGCGCAGACAAGGGGTACGGCATGACCAACCGGGATGGCTATCCGCTGCCATTCGCCCTGACGCCCCCCGAGTTGGACGCCCACCGGCCGGAAGGCAAGGAGTGGCGCCACAGCATGGAGGGGTGCGCGCTCACGGTGCTGCTGCATGGCGGCGCGGAGCTGATCGATGCGGCTTCCGAAGACCTGCGGCCATCGGACTTCGATGGCGACCACCGGGTGATCTGTCAAACCATGCTGGCGATGTGCAGTGCCGGCGATGAGGTCACCCCTGACAGCCTCGCCCAGCGGGTGTCCGACACCATCAGCCCGAAGGTGCTGGCCGACCTGATAGCCGCCCACGAACGCGGAATGCCGCGGCGGACGACTCATTCGGAACCCTTGTGGTTGCAGCGGGCCAGCCTCAACGACTTCCTCCGCGAGATCCGCCGCGACCTGACCGCCCTGTATTTCTGGTACGACACCGACGATGTGCTGCTCTACATCGGCATTACCGGCGACCTCGCCACGCGCCAGACTGCCCATGCGAAGCGCTCGACCTGGGCCGAGTTCGCAGACCACTCAACGGTGCAAAGGCTGCCGACCCGACTGCACGCGCTCGACGCCGAGCGGGAGGCGATCAAGGCGGAGCGTCCGCTGTTCAACGTTACGCACAACGACACCCCGGAGGCGCGCGCCCGTCTCGTGGCCTACCTGATTGAGCATGGCCGCGCGGACCTGCTCGTCCCTGCCGTCTCGCGCGGCTGACCGAAGCAACTCCATAGCAACCCGGTAGCAAGTTGCTTGGCACTTGCTACAGCACCTGCCATCAACAGGCAACGAAGTCCCGAACGAGGAGGAACCAGAGATGGGTCGGAAGACGGCGGAGATGCGGGTCTTCGCTTACAACATCTCCAACCACAACGACGAGCAGGACGAGATCGACCGCGCCGCGTGGCAGAAGTTCATGGGCGAGGTCCGCGAGTTGGCGAAGAAGCCCGAGTACGCCGAGATCGAGATTGAGGTCGGCGACTACGGCTCGTACTAGCTCCTCGCTGACCACCAACCGCAAACCGGAGGTAACCGATGACCAAGAAGCCCGTCCCCGACAACACCCCGGCCCCTGCCCGTGACCTGATCCTGCGGCCCGGTGACGTGGTCGCCGTCGGCCTGGCCAACAAGAAATGCCCGGTCGGGGTGGTCACCGCCGCCGACAGCAACGGGTTCCGGTTGGACCTGTACTCGTGGCCGATCGGCCAGTTCTCCGCCGGCGTGAAGGTGGTGTTGTGGTCGCAGGTGGTGGAGGTGGGGCCGCTGGCCCGGCAGCGTGCCGACGGCGTGTTCGAGATGGATCCGCTCGCTGGGTTCCAGACCGCGTGGACGAGGGTTGCGATGACCATGGAGTCGGACGCGGCCGTTGAACGCGCCGGGACTGGTTCGCCGACATGCACAGCGTGCGGTGACGCCCCGAAGCCCGACCACTACTGCGCCGACTGCGGACGGCAGGGCTGAACCTGCCGTCTTGCACGGCTGACCCCGGATCGGAGGCACCCTTGCCGAAGCTACGTCCCCGCGACATCGCCGCCCTCCCCAAAGACACCACCCCCGAGCAGATCGCCGTCCTACTCGGCAGCAGCTACGACAACTTCTGCTCCTGCGTGGTGGCTGAGGCGACCCGTAAGGGGACGCCGCCGGCGTTGCGTCAGGTGTTGCGTCTGCCGGAGTGGCGTGACGACTGGATTGACGCCTTGACGGGTGCTGAGGCGAATCTCCAGGTGGCGGTGTTGCGGGCCCGCTACGAGGATGGCCCGCACGCGGTGCGAGTCCGTAACAACACAGAGGCGCTTACTGCGGTCCGTACCCGCCTGCACAAGGTTCGGGCGCATGCGAAGCGGGAATCTCGTGGGCGCCCGCACACGTACGGCACCGACAACGATCCGATCGTGCGGGCGGCCACGAAAAAGCTGATCGGCGTCTATTTCGCCGAGTATCGGCAGATGTTCGTGGCGGCGGCGGACGCGGCGGGGGTGGATCCGGCGGCGCGGCGGGCCGACTCCGACACCACCGAGTTGATGACGTTGTGGGCTTTGCAGGTAGGTGCGCCAGCTCAACCGTTGACTGACCGGGTGCGGAAGCTGGCGGCGCTACCCGACTTCGACTTGGACCAGGTGGTGGCGCGGGATGTGCAGCAGGAACCGGAGGAACCCGACCTGACGCACACGCTGCTACTGGACCGGTGGGGTGAGTCGCTGGACCGGCTGGCGCAAAACACCGCCGACCTGCTGGGGCTGCCGCACCGGCCGATGGCGGCGCTCGCCGACGTTGACCTGACCGTTGCCGGTCTCGACCAGGACACCGCGTACAGGCGGATCAACCAGTTCCGGTTTCTGGCGCACGTGCAGCAGCGGTGGCTGGAGCAGAAAACCCTCACTCGCCGCTTCCGGCGGCAGATCGCCGACTGGCAGAACGTCACGCTGGGGCCGGTGTACGCTGCTGCCCGCGACGAGCTGCGGCGTGCCTACCCTGACGAGTTCCAGCAGGCTTTGGAGCAGGCACGAGAGGGTCAGGCTGGGCCGCCGTCCGTGGATGTTCCGGCGCCGCGCCCTGGGGCCCTGCACCCGAGCTCGCCGGTGCCGCAGGCCGCGCAGGTGCTCGCCGAGAAGTTGACGGCGGCCGGCTGGGACGCCCGAGTGGACCATCAGCCGGGCGGGGACGGGGACGGCGGGCAGGCGCGGGTCGACGCGGCCCGTGGTGATGCGCTGCTGCGGGCGGCGTACAAGCGCAGGAACAAGGGCCATGGCGGCGGTAAGGGCTGGAACCTGATGTTCGTGGGCGTGAGGGTCCGCGGCGAAGGTTTTGTGCGGCTGCCGAAGGTGTCCGACGCGCTGGACCTTGCCGTGCTACCGGAGATGGAGTTTGCGGAGCGCGTCGCGGAGTATCGAGCAAGCCAGGATTCCCCCGCCGTCTCGCGCGGCTGACCCGCAGCCGGAGATGAACCGATGACCAGCCACCACCTGAAAGGACCGATTATGACCATCGACCAGGACCACACCCCGCTGAAAGAGTGGGAACCCGAGCACAACGAACGCGTCGTCCGATGGCGCCAGCCCGACGTTGTCGGAACGGTGATCCGCTGCGATAGGTACGGCCACTTCGCCGACCCGTACTGGCGGGTGTCGGTGCGTTGGGACGGCGGCCGGGTGGAGGACGGCGTTGAGACGTCTTGGCTGACCCGTGAGGACGGAACGCAGGGGCGGCGATGACCGGCACCGAGCCGCCGCTGGCTGATGACCGGCTCAAGCAGGAGGTGCGCCGCTGGTCGCAGCGGGTGGGCAGGTTCGCCCGGGGCAAGCGGATCCAGGAGGACCCGACCGCCGGTGGTGCGCAGTGAGCGTTGACCGGCGTCGCCTGGGCTTCCTGTCCCGCCTGTTCGGCTCGGTCACGACGACGGTCACTGAGACGTACACCATCACCGACGCACCCCCCGTGCCCACCACCATGTTGGCGCGGTCGACGGAGTTCGAGCCGGACGTGCTGGCCGTCGAGTACCGCAACGGCCGGTTCCGGCATCTGCGGGTGTCCGGTCCGGCGGTGGGACATCCGTCGATCAGGGTGACCCGCCACTACGATCGGCTGGCCGAGGTGCCGGAGTGGGCGCGCGGCTACACGTCCACGGTGCGGGCGGAGGCCACCCGATGACCGGCCCGACTGTTGCCGACGCTGACGCGCTCGCCGAGCGGGCGCATCGCGGCCAGGTCGACAAGGCTGGGCGCCCGTACATTGAGCATCCGCGGGCGGTTGCGGCGGCCCTCGCAGAGCACGGCGACCTTGCGGTGATGGCCGGTCTGCTGCACGACGTGGTGGAGGACACCCCGGTCACGTTGGATGACCTGCGGGCAGCCGGCTACCCGGAGGCGGTGGTGTCGGCGGTGGACGCCGTGTCCCGGCGGGAAGGCGAGACGTACATGGACATGATCCGGCGTGCCGCCGCCGACCTGCTCGGCCGGCTGGTGAAGCTGGCGGATAACAGCCATAACAGTTCGCCGGATCGGCTGGCGGTGCTGGAGCCGGAGGTCGCCGAGTTTCTGCGGCGCCGGTACGCGAAAGCCCGTGCCGTTCTGCTTGCCGCCGCAGCGCGCGACTGACTTTCTGTGACTTGCTGGCTGTGGCCATAGCCTGCCCGTCGACACGCCACCTATGCTGTGCTTGAACCCCAACCACACACCACACCCGACCGATCGGAGGTCGTCATGACCCAGATCAGCACCGACTCGGCCGCGTACCAGGCCGCCCACCACGCCCTGTCCGGCCGGTTCAACGGCGACATCGCCGCCACGGCCGCGCTGATCGCGGCGGAGCTCGCGGAGACGCAGCGGCACTACGGGTTGACGTTCATGCGGCTGCTGACCCTGGACGCCGGCCACCGCGCCAGCACCGTCGAGCACATCACCACCCGCGTTGGCGAGGTCCGTGGCGGCGTGAACCACGCTCGCCAGATGGTCGACACGGCGGTGCTGGCCGCCGCCCGCGCCCTCTGGGCGAGCTGACCGGCATGGACACCAACCACCAGCGAGTCCCGGAGGTCGCCATGACCGACAGAACCACCGCGCAGATCATCACCGAGGCCGGACCGCTGCCCCACCCGTCGGGCATGCCCCGCCGCTACCCCCGCAGCGCGCGGTCCGCCGCCGAGGCCATGCCGACGAACCAGTACGGCGCCGCCACCGAGCAGTACATCGCCGACGTGCTCGCCGGTCACGTCCCGCTGCCCACCGACACCGAGTCGGTCGCCCGGATCCGCGCGAACGCCACCCCGATCGAGCAGTCACAGCTGCGGTTCCTGCTCGCCATGGTGATGCCGGCCGCCGACGCGGAGCGGCTGTTCACCGACGCCGGCCGGTCGATGCCGCTGTACCAGCCGTGACCAACCACAACCACCAACCACCAACCACCGGAGGTTGCCATGACCACCACGACCAGCTCCACCGCCGAGCACCGCACCGATGTCAGCCCTGACCCGACCACCGGCAGCTACAGGTGGTCGTGCTCTTGCGGTGACGGCAGCCGTCCGGTCCTACCGAGTCACGCCGCCCGAGACCTCGCCCGCAGCCACGAGCAGAGCGCCAACGCCTCGCAGATCCCCGACCAGCCGGACGGCATCTCCGAGCAGTCCCGGGACCTGCCCGACCTGGCGCGGGCCGCGGAGCGCGTGAACGAGTACATCGGGGTGTGCGGCGACGGCCTGTACGACGTGCGGGACCGGCAGCCGCTGTACGCCCGGGACCTGACCGCGCTCGTGCGGCTCGCCCTCTCGGCCGGCGCAGGAACAACGGGCGGGGACATCGGCACCTTCGCGGACATCGACCGGCAGGTCACCCTGCTGGAAAACCAGATCGCCGATCTTCGCACGGTGGGTGCGCGCGTCGCGGCCGACAGCGGCATGTCCGGCACGGAGATCATGGGGTGGTTGAAGCAGCACGGGGCGGCCGACGACACCGCGCGCACGCTATGCGTGGAGATCATCCACGAGCGGCGTGCCGCCAGCAAGGGCGAGGAGCGGCAGCCGTGACCGACCCGACGAACGCCGCCGTCCGGGCACTGAACCCCGGCGAGGGATACCGCTACGAGTACGTGGTCACCCACGAAGCCTGGTACTACGCCGGCACCGTCAAGGAGATCAGCCCACACCCGGAGATCATCGTGCATAAGGCGGCGCTGGCCGGCGGCTGCGCGTGGGAGTTCACGATCGCCGACTACAGCGCCAAGATCCGGCCGGGCACGATCCGGTTGAAGATGTACGGCGAGTCCTTCGACGCGCTCGCCGAGATCGCGCCGTTCTTCGCGGCGCTGGCCGAGGACAAGCCCGACACCCTCGACGGCGTGCGGGAGCTGCTGGACTCGCTCGGCTTCACCGACGCCACCGAGCGGATCCGCCCGGCCCGGCTCGGGACCACCCGTCTGGACATCACTGGGGAGCCCGTCCGATGAGCGACAACACCAGCCTCGGCGACCGGATGAAGGCGTACGAGGCCGCCACCCGCACGGTCCTGCCCCGACGCACCTACACGATCATCCGCGTGGACGGCCGCGCGTTCCACTCCTACCTGCACGGCGCCGAGAAGCCGTACGACCACCAGTTCATGGAGGACATGGACCAGGTCGCCGAGGATCTGTGCCAGGAGATCGCCGGGGCGGTGTTCGCCTACACCCAGTCCGACGAGATCAGCGTCCTCGCCTGCGACTTCGCCACTCCGCACACCCAGCCGTGGTTCGGCGGGGTGGTCGCGAAGATGGTGTCCGGGTCGGCGGCGCTCGCGTCGGCGAAGATGACCCGCCGCCGGCCCCAGCAGGTGGCGCTGGCGCTGTTCGACTCCCGGGTGTTCACCATCTCCGACCCGCGGGAGGTCGCGAACTACTTCATCTGGCGGCAGCGCGACTGTGTCCGCAACTCCATCACCATGGCCGCGCAGGCGCAGTTCTCCCACAAGCGGCTGCACGGCGTGAACACCGGGCAGATGCAGGAGCTGCTGTGGTCGGAGAAGGGCATCAACTGGAACGACTACCCGGACGGCTGCAAGCGCGGCCGGGTCGTGGTGAAGACGTCGGGGATGCGACAGGTGACGTTCACCCACAAGCGCACCCAGGAGGAGCAGACGGTGGACGCGTTCCGCTCGTGGTGGGAGGCCGGTCCGGCGCCGCACTTCACGGCCGAGCCGGACGGGTTTCTAGCCGAGGCGATCCCAGCGATGCCGTTTCTGCGGGAGCTGGTGTCAGCGTGACCGACACGATTCCCGCCGTGACTAGCGTGTGGACGCGGAACTGTGACGGCGCCACCCTGACGGTCACCGGCATCACCACGATCCACGGCAAGCCGAACGTGCAGTACGAGACCTCCTACCCGGACATCTCCGACCGGGGTGTTGGCATCTCCAGCCTCGACCACTTCCTGCACCACGCTACGGAGGACACCCGATGACCGGCACCGCGCCGACGATGAACGAACTGTACGGGGAGGGTCCGGGCTGGTATCGAGCCCACGTCCCGTACATCAGGGCGGTAGCGCGAGCCCTGGCTGCGGCCGGGTTCCCAGTCGCTGACTGGGACGCCGACCCGAACCAACCCCGCGACGGCAACATCGCCCTCGACCTCACCCGGCAGGGCACCATCGACGGGCAGCCGATCTGGTCGCACGACGAAGTGAACGTCGGCTGGAACGAGGACCGCGGCTGGTTCCTGAACACCGTGGACGACCCGCACAGCCGAGACTCCCGGTACGTGTACGACCTCGGGATCGAGCGGGTGGCGTCGCCAGCCTCGGTGGCGTTGGCGGTCGCGGAGAAGGCCGGGCTGACAGTGAATCTGGCGATGGAGGGCGACGGGCACCCGGACGTGGACTTCCCCGACCACCACTGCGAGGAAGACGACGTGCCGTTCGAGCTGGCGCTGCGCCGGTACGCGGAGTCGGGCCGGTGAGGCGCAGCAGCCCACCGATCGCGTTCGCGGCGATCGTCGGCCCCCTCGACGTGCGCATGTCGCCCAACGACGAGCACGTTCTCAACCTGATCGCAGCGTGGCCGCACATCCACGACTTGGACGAGTGCATTCGCGCCGGCGACATCACCCTCGACGGGCTGTGCAGGCGCACCCGCCTCGCAAAGCCGCACGTGTTCATGTCCGTGGCTCGGCTCGAAGAGTTCGGGCTGATTCCCGCCGGCGCCATCCGCTGACCTGACCCCGACCGGAGGCACCATGACCGACAAGGCCAACGCCGAGCGGTGCTGCGACGAGTGCACGGCCGCCGGCCGGGTGCGGTATCTCGACCAGGCCAGGTTCCACGCCGACGAGGGCGCGCGGTTTGCCGCGGAGGCGAAAGCGCACGCCGCCGACGCGGTCCGACTCGCCGACGAGGCCGATGCCGCAGGCAGGAAGGCCATCGTGGCGGCTGTTGTGGCCGCAGCGCTGGCCATTGCCAGCGTCACGATGTTGTTTCTGTGACCCAACCGCCAACCACCGGAGCACACCATGACTAACCAGACCACCGATCCTCTCGCAGGCTCCCTCCACCAGGCCGCCACCTCCGGCGGTGGGCTCGGCTTCAACACCGGACCCACCCTGTTCGCCGCTGACTGGCACGCGCGCCGCGCGGAAGACCTCGCCGACCGTGCACTGTCCGCGTCCATGTCCGGCTGGTGGAAGCGCGGCCGGCGGCGCGAGATGCTGGCCGCGGCGCAGGTCCACGCCACCCTTGGCGCCATCGCGATGCGGGCGGAGAGGGCACCCCGATGACCAACACCACCGCCACGATCATCAACGGGGACGTGACGGGCCGCATCGACCCGCGCGCCCCGTACCAGGCCGCCGGCGATGCCCTCATCGAGCGGCTACGCGTCATGGGGGAACTGCCGGCCGAGCTGGACGGCGCCACCGAGGACCGGATCCGGCAGGACGCCGCTGTCGTCGCCGACGCGGCCGTGCGGGTGGAGCGGGCACGGATCCGCCGCAACCTGTCGCTGCCGCTACTCCAGGCCATGCGGGTGATCCCGTCCGGGCGCATCCAGCAGGGATGCGTCATCTCCGACGGCACCATCGTGCGGGAGCGCATGCGGGACGCCTACTTCGGCATCACCGCCGACCCGACCCTCGGCGACCAGCAGATGCCGGCGACGGTGACCGACCGGGACAAGCCGCTGGACCTGGTGGAGGTGGGCCGCTGGCTGGAGCAGTGCGGGCACTGCGACGCCGGCCTGCCGCAGGCATGCACCTGCCCGCCCGGTGACATCCGGGCGGTGCTGTCGCGGGCCGTCGATGAGATCGTGGTGTTGCGCCGCGAACTCAACCAGGAGGCAACCGCATGAGCCGCGTCTACTTCCACAGCCCGAGCGGTGACGCTGAACTGCGTGGCAGCGAACGGGCATGGCTGAATCACGTTGCCCGCGGCCCCGCCGAAGCCGCCTGGAACTTTGACCACACCGACATCGTGGACCGGATCACGCACATCCTTGCGATGGTGCCGGAGGTTCCCGACGGCGAGTTCGGATCCAACTACCTGCACACTGGCCTGCGGGCCGCCCAGCAGGAGCAGCGAGCCAACAAGGCCGCCTACCAGGAGTGGCGGCCCGGCCAGCCGTTACGCGGACCG
The DNA here is from genome assembly GCF_042899165.1 of Micromonospora sp. NPDC000121. Taxonomy (NCBI): domain Bacteria; kingdom Bacillati; phylum Actinomycetota; class Actinomycetes; order Micromonosporales; family Micromonosporaceae; genus Micromonospora; species Micromonospora sp. NPDC000121. The sequence continues at coordinate 602,798 of NZ_JBIAZP010000002.1, read as the reverse complement.
GTCAGCCACGAGCATCGGCGGCTGCTGGTGCGGTTCCTGCGGACCCGACTGAGCGTGGACGGTGTTGAGCTGCATGTGGCCGGGGTGAAGCTGCACTCCAGCAACGTCGAGCTGAACACCGCTCTCGTGGCCGGTTCGGACCCGGTCAGGTTGGCGGCGAAGATTCACGGCTGGTGTGAGTCCCACGCGTGGGTGGAAGGACCCGACAGGGCGTGGCTCGCAGGCATCATCGACCAGGGGTTGAAGGCGGGCATCTACCGGCGGGCCATCCGCCATAGCGACGAACCCGACGGGGAACTCTACGCGCAGGGCTGGGAGCAGGTGCAGGAGTTGCTGCGTGCCCGCGACGACAAGCCGATCGTCCTGTCCTACTCGGTGTGCGACCAGTTCCCGAACCCGACCACTGACCTCGCGTCCCCGCACCGGCAGGTGGACCGGTGGGAGGACTACACCGAAGCCGAGCAGCAGGCCGTCACCGACTGGCAGGAACGCTGGTATGAGGACGACAACTGGGCCGCCAAGTGGGACAAGGGCATGGCGTGGCTGCGGGAGCGGCGCCCGTGGGCGCGACTCGCCCCGGACACCCTCGCTGACGTGGCGTTCCACCTGCCGGTGACCGTGTACGACCTGTTCGCCCCCGACCGGGACGAGCGGGTACGCGCCGCCGCCGGCCTCTCCAGCGAACGCGTGGAGGCCGAATAGTGAACGTCGTCCGCCAGATCGTAGGGATCGTGACCGTCCTCACCGTGGTTGCCCTGTTCGCCTTCACCCTCGTCGCGTCGTTCACCGGAGGCGAGTTCACCGACCGGGAGCAGGACATCCTGGTGGAGGTGTTCTCTCCCGTCGCGGTGGTGTTGCTGATCGCCATTGCAGTCGTCACACCGTACGAGCCGAAGCGGAGGCGCCGCCGGTGACCGACCCGATTGACGTAGACAGCCTGCCGCCCACCCAATACCTGATGTTGGAGGTGCTCGCCGCCCGGCACCGTCTCGGTGAGGCGCTATGGACGTTCCCGTCCGGGCCGGCGTACCGGAAGGCCGCCGACTATCTCGCCCAGCTCGGCTTGGTGGGCTGGAAGTCGGGGGTAGCGCCGAAGACAATCCAGGTGTGGTTCACCGACGTCGGCCGGGCCGCCGCGCTCGACGGTGACTACCTCAGCCCACACGACAAGCAGATCCGCATGGCTCGCGCCGAGGTTGCTGAGGACATCGGGGATGCGATCCTCACCCACTTCGCCCCCGACAACCGGACGGCACGGCAGGCTGCGCGGATCGCCCGCCACCACGCCACCGCCTACAACAAGCCGGCGGAGGCCGCACGTGCCTAGCATCGTGGTCAAGCCACAGCAGGGTCGGGACCTGTACGTCATCTGGTCCACGATCACCGAGTGCCCCATCGCGTGGGGCGACCGTGCCGAGACGCTGGAATGGCTGCATGAGGACTGGCAGTGTCGCCAGCCCGGCGTCATCCCCGATCTGCTGTCCGACCCCGCTGGACGGCTCGACCGCGCCGACATTTACGGCACGTCCGCCGCCGGCGGGTACGCGTTCTTCGGCCGCTGGGACTACGACGGGTTCATGTACGAGCAGCGCGGCATCCTGCCCCGGCACCTGCTGGCGCGGGCATGTGAGCTTCTGGAAGCCGACCGGGAGCCCGAGGTGTGGGACCTGCTCGAACCGATCGAGGAAGGCATGGAAGTGCGCCGTGGCTGAGTCACCCATCCGCCGGCTGATCAACGCGTCGTCGCTGGGCACCCCCGACGCGCGGCTGCTACGCGGACTCACCGACGACGAGACGGCCCGCCGCATCGTGGAACGCTCCGAGCAGATCGGGGAAGCGATCGACGCCGCCACACCATGCGACCGGTGGTTCTGTCCCACCTCGGGTGAGGTGGAGTGCGGCGTGCATGGCGGGTTCGACGTGTGCTGCAACCGCATCGACCTGCACCAGCCCATCACCGTCCAACCCCATCACCGTTGACCGTCGCCTGCGCGGCATACCGGCCGCCCCACCCGACACGCTGACACGCCCGGCGACGGTGGCGACCGCCACCCCACCGCGGGTAGGCTCCCCGAGCACCGGGATCCCCGGCCGTCGCCACCCAGCCCAAAACCGGCTTTCCCCGCGCCGTGAACACCACCAGCGCGGTCGGGCCGGTCACCCCCCACCCTGCCCCCGCACCAGCAGCCTGTCTCGCAGCCCGCCAGGAGGCCCCGTGACCGAGCAGCTCTCCGCCCCACCGATGACCCCCCAGCCGTACCCGCTGTGGTGCACCGCCGTGTCCGCCGAAGAAACAGAAGTGTCGTGCGGACGCATCGTCGGTTGGCTACCCGCCGGCCCCACCGACGAAGGCCGCGAACAAGTTCCCGTCGTCGCTGACGAAGACGAGTACGGCCAAGCCGAAACCATCGTCACCGCCCTCAACGACGACGTCCTGTTCATCACCGACACCCGCGACGAAGGGCTACGCCGCGCCCAACGGTGGATCAACCGGGAACGACGGTTCCAGTTCGAGACGACCAGCACCGCATGGGACACCAACCGCGACACGGTGCTCGCCGAAGCACACGCGCAGGCCGACAAGCATGGGCTCGCCCTGCCCGGCCAACCCGAGGTGACCGCATACCGCACGGCGAACGGCACGGCCGTCCAACTGGCGTGGCCGAAGGCGCACCCCAACCGGCGGTGGCGGGTCACCGCCTCCGCGCAGGTGGTGGAGGACGACGCCGCAGCAGACACCGGACACCACCCGCAGTAGCCACCCACCCGCAAGGAGCACCCCCTGTGACCGGATCGTCCACCACCCCCGACTGCTGCCAGCACGACGGCCTGTTCTACCCCGACGGCGGGAAACGCTGCTTCCGGCACTCATCGCCCGAAGACCGGGCGCTCGTCGCCGACCTGGACGCCCGGGCAGCCGCCGGAAGAACCCTCGGCGAGCGCGGCTGGCCGTACGGACCGAACATCGACGTGCAGTCCCGCATGGAGATGCTGTCGTGGGCTGAACAGTACGGGCTGCGTCGCGCCGAAACCCGCTGCCAAAACCTGCACTGGCTACGGAAAGGGCGCTGCGGGGTGCAGCGGTGCGACCCGCTCGGCCGGTGGGCCGACCACGTGACCCGCTGGTCCCGAAACGGGCGCCCCGCGGTGCTGGTAGCGCAGCCGTACGGCCTGTCCAACGACCAGTTCGCCCAGGTGGCCGCACTCAACGACGAGGAGTTGCAGGTGGCGGTGGACGGCACCGGCTGGTACGGGCACGGCACCACGTTCGTGCAGGTGTGGCGGGTCGACGCCTGGAACGCGATCCTCGCCGACGCCTAGGCTGATCGCTGAAACACCTGACCGCCCATCTGCCTGTGAACCGAAGCCCGACACCGGCAAGCGTGTCGGGCTTCGGCGTGTTCCGCCCCCGCAGGCGTATCCTGACCTCATGGACGAGCAGCCCACCCGCAGCCCGGCTGAGGAGTTCCGCGCCGAGATGGCCCGCCGCGGCATGGTGTCCACCCCCGAAACGCGGGAGTGGGCGCGTAAGGCACTCGCCGACGCCCGCGCCGCCTGGCCGCCAGAGCGGTTCGACGCCGTACGGGCCCGCACGCGGCGGGCCGTCGCCGAAATGTTCGGCCACGAGCCAAGCGACACCACCGCCGCGTGAGCGAGCCCGACGACGTACCGGTCAGCTTGGTTTTGGACCGGACGGCCCTGCTCGCCTTCGCGGCGGGTTCCATGCACGCCGCCGAACCAGTCGGCCAGGTCAACGAGAACGGAAGCCGCTACGGGGTGCCAGTACCCGCGCTGGTTGAGGCCCGCGCCGTGGTTCCCGGCGCCGAACGTGTCGCCCTCGACTGGCTGATCACCCAGCCGGGCTGCGTGGTGCTGACCACGTGGGGTGAGGATTGGGAGGAACTGTCGTACTGGCAGGGGCTGACTGGCCGGTATGACGCCGCCGCCGCGCTGGTCGCCGCGTTCGAGCACCGCTGCTACATCCTCGCCAGCGACATGAAGGCGTTCCCGCCGCGCGAGGGCCTGCCCGTCATCTACTTCCCCGCCTGACCTGAGGTGTTGCCTGTGCGCGTGCACGACTTTGAGGGCTGGCTGGCGGCATCGCTGGCCGCGCAGCCATGGGTTGGCGATGTCGCCCGCTGGTCGACCGACGGCGGCCCGAAACCAGTCGGTGTCACCCTCAACGGCAAGATCCAGATGCAGATGGTGAAAGCCGAATCGGGCGCGGTGTACACCGGTGAGTGGGAGCAGCCGGCACCGGCCCCCGCGGTGGAAGGCTCCCCGACCGACCCGGTGTCGTGGGCGGCAGCAGTCGCCGACGTGATCCGCGCCGCGCAGCATCCCGGCGTGAAGGATGTGCAGACGTACGCCGAGTGGGGCGGCTCCACCAAGCCTGCCGGGGTGCGTGTCGTGCTGGTCGACGGGTCGCAGATATACGGCTCGATCATCGCCATCCGCTGACCGGCGGCATCAGGCCGTCCGCCTACCCGAGTCGGATCAGCCGCTCCCGAAGTGCGTTGAGAAGCGCCACGAGCAGCACCTGGCGATCACGGGCCTCCCGGTCACGGGCCCGACGGTTACGTTTCCAAGCCTGCCGCCGTGCCCGCGCCTTGTCGGGGTGTCGCTTCAAGTACCGAGACACCTTTCGGGTGCTCCGTTTGGTGTCGTCCCTCAGATGCCAGTGCTCGCCGTGGCTGCCGCCGCGACACATGTACGGGACGAGGCGCACCGAGTGCTTCCCTGACTGGTGCATGGCGGCGTGTTCGGCTTTGCTGGCGGAGTTGAAGGTGAGCTTCCCGCCGCAGTGCCACTGCGTTCCACCTTCTGCCACGGGCGGACTCTATCCGGCGCCCGGGGTCGAAGCCCGTTACGACACGATCATCCTCGGTGGCATCGCTCAAGGCGGATGGAGCCCGCGACCCGCGAGGTCGGGGGCTCCATCCGTCCACGGTCATGCAGTCTGCTCGGCGGCCTTCTTCTCCAGGAACTCCCGCACCCAGCTCGGCCACTCGAAGGTGGCGCCCCGCTGCGACGACACCCACGCGGCACCGGCCGTCGGCTGCCCGGTCGCCGCGGCGCGGGTCACCACCTCCGCCGGCAGCGGCGACGTGGCGCGGTGTTGCAGGAACAGGTTGCGGTCGTCATCGGACAGGCCATCCCACCAAACATTCACATCGGTCATGCCCCGACCGTATCCGGGACATAAAGCAGGGCGACGGCACCCCCGATGCGGCTTAGCGCGCCGCCGGCTGGCGACGACCGGACCGCCGCGGTGGCCGGAACCCTTCCACGTTTCGCAGCGTCTCGGCCGGGTTGTCGGCGACCAGCGCCAGGACCGCCTGCACGAAGTCGTTGAGTGTCCAGCCGTTGGCGCGCAGCACCCGCAGGGCGGCGAGCTTCACGTCCGTTGATGGGCGGACGGTCGTGCGCTTTCCGAGGTGCCGGTCTTTCTTGTCACCATTCATGCGTCGAGTATGACATGTGGACAGCCCGCCAACACGTCACACATGATATGTTGGGGCGGTGAGTGGACAGCCCACCGGCCAAGGAGGTGCCTGATGGCCGACACCGGCAACGGTGACCAGCGCCGCTGGTGGCGGGTCGCGGCCAGCAACGTCGGCCGCAGCCACCTGTACGAAGCGCCGAACCAGCGCGCCGCCATCGCAGCATTCCGGCGCGACCTCAGCGAGGCTGAGCGCACCAACGGCCGAAGCCGACGCGAAACGGACCTTTGGCTCCGCGCCAACGACTTCACCGCGCAGGGGCCCCTGACCACCGCACAGGCATTCGCCATCGACTTTCGGTGGGAACTGGCCGCCGCGATCGACCGTTGGTCTCCCCTCCAGCACGACCCCGACTCGGGAGTCACCGAGGAACACGCCCAGCGCTACGGCCTCAGCGACGAGCGCATCGAGCGCATCCGCCAACAGGTTGCCACCAAGTACACCCAGGCATCCGCAGTGGAGGCAAAGCCATGACCGTCCACCGGGTTACCGAACTCCGCTGCAACGGCGCCGGTTGTGACAGCGCGCTGATCTGGAACGGAAACGCCGGACAGGTTCGCTGGCACGCCCACCGAAACTGCGGATGGATCGTCAGCGAGCCCGGCGGCCGGGACTTCTGCTCCCCCACCTGCCTCGCCCGGCCTGGGAGCGCCGACCAGTGACCGTCACCGTCGAACTCACCGACTACCAGCGCATGCGCGCCTACTACCTGGCTGACCAAGCGGTGAAGTGCCCGAAGTGCGGCAGCGGGTTCGGCGCGGAGTGCCAGTCCACGGGCGGCGGCAACTACGCCACGGTGTTCACCCACAAGGCACGCCGCGACCGCACCGCCCACTGGACCGACCAGCAGCGCCAGCAGTACGGCGAGCTCGTGTGGCGGCAGCGCTGCCTGCCGTGGGAGGCACCCGCCGACCATGTGGCCGAGGCGGAGGCTACGGCGAAGCCGATCCCTGCCAAGGCGCAGAAGCCGGTCACGCCGAAGGGTGTGCGCCTGTCCGAGCAGCAGGCCGAACGCATCGAGATCGCCGCCGCGCACGGCGGCAAGACCCTCGGGCCGCTCGGCCACTTCTCCGGGGACGCCGCCTGGCGACAAACCGTGCTGTCCCTCGTAGCGAAAGGCATCCTCGCCGAGGGCGAGGTGGTCGACCACGGATACAGCCGCGAATACACGCTGACCGACTTCGGCTGGCAGGTGTACGCCAACCACCGACTCATCATCCGCAACGACGCCGCCGACCACTGGGCGGCTCTCAACCTCCAGGAGCGCCGATGACGCGGACCAGCCAGCCTGCCGAGCAGGAGATCACATGGGACGACGTGTGGGCGGCGATCGGCCGCGAGGTATGGAAGATCGCCCCCCAAGACCACCAAGACTCCGGGCACCGCGACATCTGCTTCACCACCTGCTGGCAGAACATCATGTACGCCGTCGAGCAGGGCATCCTCGCCGTCGCTGCCCTTCCCGATGAGGACCAGCCGTGACCACTCTGCCGCCGGTGTGGCTGCTCGACGTGGATGGCGTTATCAACGCCTCCCGCCCAGGCTGGGGTGGCCCGCCCCGCAAACGTGGATGCTGGTCCGCCTCCGATGCCTACGAGTACACGATGCGGTGGGCGCCCCCACTGATCGACCGCATCCGCAACCTGCACAAGACCGGCACCATTGAGGTCCGCTGGTGCACCACCTGGTGCGCCGACGCCGACGCTCTGGAACGGCTATGGGCGCTACCCGTGTTCGAGCGGGCATTCACCACCCCCGTCAAGACGGAGGCACCTGCGGCGAAGCTGGCCGCCGCACGGCAGGTACTCGCCGAAGGGCGCCGACTCATCTGGACCGACGACACCGAGGTCCCCCTGTACGGCGAGATCCACGACGAGCTGATCGCCGACGGGCGAGCACTGCTCATCCGGCCGAAGGGCTCCACCGGGTTGCAGCCCGACCACCTGGACCAGATCGAGGCATTCGCCGCCACCAACCGCTGAGGAGCACCGATGACCGACCTCACCCTGCCCGCCGGCCAGGCCGCCGCCATCTACGACGTACTGGTGCAGCACGCCGGTGCCAGCCCCGACGGCCGCGACGAGTTCGTCCTGTACCAGACGACTTGGCAGTGCGACGACTACCCGTTCCGGGGCTCGCTCGGGCCCGGCGGCAACTTTCTGATCACCCAGACCACGTGGCACGTGTCCGCCTGGCACGACGACGTGCAGCGCAACCCGAATCTTCGGGACGTCATCGCCGTCACCAACGCCGTCCTCGCCACCCTCCGCGCCGGATACGCCGCCCGCGGCGCCCTCACCTGAACGGAGGCATCCGACATGCACACGATCCGCGTCATCAACTACTGCGGCGATCACGACGACCTCAACGACATCAACATCATCGGCCCCTACCCGACCGCCGGCGACCGGGACACCGACATGCACCGCCTCGCCGAACTGACCGATGTGCACGGATCCCTGGAGTTCCAGCCGTCCACCCTGCCGCCGGCCGCCGCCGTGCGTTTATGCCAGCCGGGGGCGGTAGCTGGCGCCTCCGACCTGGACGGGGTACTGGCCGGGCTGCGGCTGATCCTGCCGCCCGCCGACACGACCGCAGCCGAACCGACCCTGCCGGGGCTGTGACCGTGAGCAACGCTGCCGAACTTGCCGCCGCCATGCAGGACGTCATCCGAGCGCACACCACCGCCCTGCACCCCGGACGCGGCTGCTTCGAGAACGAACGCGGCGAGTGCGCCGACCGGTTCGGCGACCCCAACCCGTGCCCGTCCCGGTATGCCGCTCCCACCGGCGCGGTGCTCGCCTGCCGGGTACGCGGCCCGCACGGCATGCACACGAACCTGCCGGACGTGCTGCGGTTCGACCCGGACCGGGTGACGTGGCTGGCCGGCGACGACAACGAGCTGGTCCAACCCGCAAACCCGTCGAACGATCAAGGAGACTGAGATGACGGCCACGACCACCCGCCCGGCGACTGCCGGTGATGTGACCGTGCAGCGCCTCACCATCACCCTGTGCGGCAGCCTCGGCCGCGCCGCCCACGACCTCGCCCGCGTCCACTGGCATCTGCACGCCGCCGGTCACGAGGTGTACGCCCCGGTACCCGCACCACCCGAAGCCGACCCCAGCCCCACCCAGATCGAGAACATCGTCGCCAAGCACATGCAGCGCATCGACCGGTCCGACCTCGTTATCGCGGTGATTCCCGACGGTGTGATCGGCCACCGCACCGGCGACGAAATGCGCCGCGCCGAGCGGCAGGGCATCAGCACCCGATACGACACCGACGTGGACGCCCTGATCGCCGACATTACCGCCGGTCGGCTACTCGACGGTACTGACACCTGTCCCCGTGATGCCGTCACCGCTGTCCCGGTGGCGCGATGACCTGGACCGTCTACACGTCGTGGCGAGCCGACGGCCCCGTACCGGCCGCCGAGACCAGCGAGACCCACCTCGACTGGCCGCCCGCCCGCCGCCAGGGAAGGAGCCTCGCCCGCTGCGCCGGTGCCCGCTACGTGACCGTCTGCGGCCCCGGAAACATCGTGGTCGCCGACTGGGACCGCTACACCAACTTGTGGCGCGAGTACGCCCTTCACATCGGCGCCTGCGACGGCGAGAGCGAGCCGGACGGCGATCCGTGCGGCGGTCAGCTGTACGCCCGCCCGAGCGACGTACAGGTCCGCTGCCCGCGCTGTCAGGGCTGGATTGGCTATCGGGCGCGCGGCATGCGGCAGCCCTTCGAGCCCGCCAGCGCCGTCATCGGTGCGGTCGAGAGGAGAACGTCGTGAGCCACTACGTGATCAAGCTCTACGGCCTCGTCTGCGACGTCTGCGACTACTCGGAGGAACACGTCCCGCAGGTAGACGAGCGCCGGAAGCTCGCCGACACCCGAGCCGAGTTCGCCAAGCGCGGGTGGGCTCGCGTCGCCGGCAAAGACGTGTGCAGCCGACGGGACGCCAACCACGAGGAGGCGAGGCAGCCGTGATGTCCGCCGTCTTCGATGCGGTCGCGGGGGCCGCACCCAGTCCGACCGAGGAGACAGCCGATGCCTGACGGCCGCCGCTACGAAAGTCCCCGCCTGTGGCTCTACCACAGAGACGCGTGGGACCCGGCCTGGCACCAGAAGCTGGGCTTCCCGTACCTCGGCGGCGACGAGTGGGGACGCCGGACCGTCGTCATCGGCCTGCGGTTCGTCGGCTACCTGGTGTGGGCGTGGCGGACGTGCTGGTGCCAGGAGTGCCACGACGTGCGCGAGCAGACCTACCGCCTACTGGCCACAGACGAGGCCGACAGCTGATGTGCCACTTCCAACGAACCGGCACCCCGCGTTGGAGGTGACCGCCCGTGATCCAAGAGCCGTTGGTTGTGGCGCAGCTTCCGGCACACCCACTGACCAAGGAGAGACCGAGATGGCCAAGGAGTACGTGCTCGTTCGAGGGGTTGTGTACTTCCGCCCTCGCGCTGGAGAGGGCAAGTGGTTCCGCGTTTCGATGCCGCCGGATGCCGCTCCCGGTAGTCGCTCGACGTGGCCTCCGACGTACACGGCCCGTCAGCTTCCGAGGCACGAGCCGATCGGCGAGGAGAGGGCGGGCGACGTGGTGACCGCGAGCTTCGGGTTGCTCGACCGGATCAAGGCCACTGCCCAGCCCACCCGATAGCTCCCAATCACGGGTGCCTGATCCGCGATAACTGACATTCCCAAGGACCAGAAAGAGAGATCGACATGAGCTTCGAGACGAAGACCTGCGTCGTGATCACCTGCGACGGCGGCTGTGGCGGGCCGTGGGAGGACGGCATCCCGCACTTCGACAGCGAGGATCAGGCGGTCGCGTACGCCCGGTCTCAGGAGTGGGTGGTGACCGGCACCAGGGCGCTGTGCCCGAGGTGCGCTCACGAGGCCGACTGCAAGCAGACCGGGCACCAGTGGTCCGACTGGCGCGACGAGGAACTGCACGGCGTCCCGTTCCAGAGGCGGTGGTGCGACCACTGCGGCGACGCCGACTACAACCCGCCGTACAAGGTGCTGCGCCTGAAGTTCCAGGCGCTGCGGGACGCGGAGCGGATCGTGTTCGACGCCGAGCGGGCCCAGCCGTGACTGACCTGACGCCCGTCGACCGGGCACCCGCCACCCGCGAAAGCCGCTAACCACCCCGAACCAGACACCCAAACCGCCGGACCTATCTCTATAGCTACGGCACCGCAGGTCAGACCACATGAGAGGACGAAAGATGCCCCGGATCCATCGCCCCGAGATCCCCGACAGCGTGTTCCAGGAGGTGGCCGAGCAGATCGTCGCCACCGAGCAGCAGCCGACCCGTCCCGAGATCCCTGGATTCGCGTGGGCGTACACGATCACTTTCGACGGCGACACGCAGTGGCTGGAGTGCGACTACTGCGCGATGCAGGTGATGCCGGTTGAGGCTGGCGACTCGCTCGAAGAGATCGTGACCCGGGCACGCGACCACGATTGCGCCTGCTGCGCGACGGGGCGTACCAGGCTGTGATCACCCTGCCGCCGCTGGTCGCGTACCTCCGCGTCAGCACCGACCGCCGCCAGCCACAGATGCCGGCGGCCAGCTTGTACCGACATGCCCGGCCGCTGCCCTCGCGGCCGGTTGTCACACAATCACGCGGTGATCAGGCGGAGGCCACCGGAAGTTAGCTCAACCGAGCTTGCCCGGCTGCTCCGCGACCAGATCCTCACCGGACAGATGCCGCCCGGCGCCCGCTTCCACTCCGACCGGTGGCTCCAAGAAACGTACGGGGTGTCCCGCAATCTCGTGCGACACGCCATAGCAATCCTGCGCGGTGAAGGTCTGGTTGTCACACGGCAGGGCCAGGCTTCCACCGTGCGGCGCGTCTACGACAAGCAGCCGATCGACCCGGCCGGGGTGACCCGGGTGGAGGTTCGCATGCCCACCGCACCCGAGCGGGAAAGCATGGACGTGCGCATCGAAGAGGGCGTGCCCGTGTGGGTGGTGTGGCGCGACCGCGCACAGGAGCCGGTGCTGTTGCCCGGTGACCGCTGGTACTGGCCGGGCCCTGCCGCACGTTAACGAACGTCGCTCGCCTTCGATACGGGTTCGCTCAAAGTTTTCATGATGTGCCTGTCGGTATAGGTGAAAGTTGCGTGCGGCGCAATGTCCGGCAGTATCGGCTACTCAAGCGAGCAACATCAACTACTCTGCGGCATCCTCCGAACGGACAGAAGCTGTTCAAACAGCAGATACCGAACGGACGGACACAACCCGCCACAAGACGAGATCCACAACCAAAACCCGGATACGACCGACGTCAACAATCCACCAAGGTCAACCAACACCACACGCCGCAGGTTTCCTGGGGAGGAACCATGCACCAGCAGCAGGCCACCACACGGACACTCACACACCGCCTCCTGCTGCTCGCCGCCACCACCGTAGGCATCGGCCTCGCCCTCCTCCTCGGCGACAACACCGACGCCCACGCCGCCGACACCCACCCCCTCAGACTTCCCACCGCCACAACCACACAGCCGCCCCCGCCCAACGTCGACACCGCCGCGACCCGCACCACTGCGACCACCCCCACCAAGCCGCAGCCAATCCGGGACCTCACCGACGCCACCCGCCGCACCCTCGACACCGCCACCACAGCCGCCACCAGCACCATCAAAACCGTCACCGACCGCGTCGACACCACCGTCGAACCCCTGCCAATCATCGGCCGCACCGTCGACACAGTCACCGACGTCACCGACACGGTCCTCGACACCGCCAGCACCCTCACCAGCCCCGCCACCCCCACCCCCACCCCCGCCGTGCCGGCAGCCCCCACCGTGGACGTGACCACACCGCCCACCCAACCGCCTGCCCGCACCCCACAGACCGCGCCCGAGCTGGCGAAGACCGGTGCCCCCACGCCAGTCAACGCCAGCTCGGGCGCACCCACCCGCCATCACCAGTGGCAGCACCCCACCGCCAGGCACACACAGCCAGCCGCCCACCCAGACGCACGCGACGCAGCCACCCCCAACCACCCCACCGCAACCAACCAACCAACCCCCCAACAACCCGACCACGGCGCCACCAACACCACCGACATCCAACCCGCCACACCCACCGTCAAACCCATCGACGGCACCCTCACCACCCGATGGGCCACCAACACCAAACACCAGCAACCCCGCACCACCCACACCCAGCAAGCCACCAGCAGAACCCCACCACCCACACCCCCCGCCGGCTGACCCCGCGCGCCTTCCCCCAGCACCCACCACACGTGGGTGCAACCGCCGCACATCCCGCGGCGGGGAGACGCGCACCGCGAAGCGCCGTCTCCGATCCCCCACAGCACAACGGAATCGGAGCCCACCATGAGCGCACCCAAAATTGACGACGACAGCCACGGCATCAACCGCATCCCCGGCGACCACGCCATCCTCACCCTGCTGGAGAAGCGGCAGCACTACGGCCACACCGTGTACGGCACCATCGCTGGGCTACTCGCCGGCACCGCCGTCTTCATATGGGGATTCATCCTCCGCGACGCCTACGACTCCCCGCCCCAAGCACCCACCCGCGGCTACCTCGCCTGGCTCGCCTTCGCCGTCGTCATCGGCATCGGCGGCCTCATCTCCACCTTCACCTGGATGACCGTCCGCGTCATCCAACGCCTCGCCGCCGAACGAGACCGCATCAGCAGGTACGACGAGAAGCAGTTCGTCAAGAAGGTCGTCACCGGCGTCCACGAAGCCCTCAAGGAAGACCGCCGCGCCGAGAAGGTCCGCCGCTGGCAGGAAGCGTTCGCCGCCGAAGGCACCACCGGCAACCCGCCGGCGCCGCCGCCCAGCACCGTCTGCGGGGCCGACCGCACCCAGGTCATTCCCATTACCGGACGGCAGCGCCGCGACACCCGCGGCAGCAGCTAACTAGCACCCGTCTTACGGTCCCGGGGTTTGACCTCCACCGACTCAGGGTCAAACCCCGGGCCGCGGCGTGTCGGCAGGATCCGCACCCGCACCCCGAACGCCTCCATGATGGCCCGCTTCTGCGTGATCGAACACGCATCCCACCGTTCCGCCGCCTTCTCACCCACCGTCTGCACCACCAACGACAGGTGCGGCGACGGCCGCTGCGATCTCACCGCAGCCTCCGCCGCCTGCAACTGCGGACGCAGCTTCCCCGTGATCACCCTCAACTGATCGTCGGTGATCAGGTCATCTGCGTTCTGCGCCGCCGCCCTCGCCAACTTCGCCTTCAACACCTCCACCCGCTTCAACGCGTCCACCTGGCCAGCCGCTGAACCATCCAGCAGGCCCATCACATCCGGGCGGCCCAGCAACGCCACCATCACCGAACGGACCCGCCGATCCACCGCCTCCTCGTTCCGGCCGACGCAGCCCTTCGCCTCGCACACGTACAGCCGCTGCTTCGTCCCGTGCTTGGCGTTGCCCTTCAACGACACCCGCAGGTGCGCCCCGCACGGACCGCACTCTCCGATCCCCCACGTCAGCAGATGCTGACGTGCGCCCGGCTTCTCCTGCACGCGCGACGGGTCCGTCAGCAACGCCACCACCAAGTCGTGCTTGTCCGCGTCGACAATCTTCGGCCACGCCGCCGGCAGCAATGCCTCGTCCGGCCGTCCCCGGTGGAAGATCCGAAGCCCAACGTTCGCTGGCCGCAACGCCAGCTTCTTCACCGACGTCTTGCCCCAGCGCTGCCCGTCCGGCGTCTGCCCCTTAGCCCGGTGCTTACGGCGGTCACCAGCCCGCGGCGCTGGAACACCTCGATCGTTCAGGTCGGCGGTGATCGCCTTGAGGGTTTCCCCGGCCAGCAGCCGGTCCACGATCTCCCGCACGATGTCGGCCTGCTCAAGGTGCTCCTCGTCGCGGAAACCCACGACCTTCCCCTGGCTGTTGTACTCGTAGATCCGCTGCCAGCCGTACGACACCTGCCCGTTCGCGCGGCCCTCCTCAGCGCGTTCCCGCGCCACGTCAGCGACCCGCTCCGCCTTGACCTCCGACTCGCCGGTGTCGGTCTCGCCAACGATCCCGGCGAACATGCGTCCTTGCGCGGTACGCAGGTCGAACTCCTGCCCGTTGACCTGCTTGACGATGATCTTGTTCGCCTTGCCGAACTCGATGCCGGCGGCCCGCTCAGACCGATTACGCCAGATGCGGGAGGTGTGCACGCACACGATGCGCCGCTGCGCCCCGAGCGGGTTGGGTGCGGCGAGCGCCACCAGCAGTCGCTCGTACCCCGGCCGGGGGGCACCTTCCAGCGCGCTGATGTCGTTGTCGAAGAACTCGTCCACGACTCGGCCGCCGGACTTCTCCGACACGTCGCGGCTGTCGCGCAACTGCCGGGTGACGCCCTTCTCGGTGCCGATCTCGTCTTCGCTGATGCGGGCGTACAGGTAGTCCTCGAACATGGACGTCATGCTATGGGCTTCTGAGTGCCACCGCTATTCCCCGGCGGGGTCGGCAACACCGACAAGGACCCGGAGCGGTTCGCCGCGCTGATCGACGACGTGGAGCACAAGCTGTTCGACCGGCTGCCCGACGAGACCTGGTTCTACCCGGGCCACGGCAAGGACAGCACGCTCGGCGCGGAGCGCCCGGCGCTGCCCCAGTGGCGGGCCCGGGGCTGGTGAGCACCAGCGGGGCCGGGCGCGCCACACGCCCGGCCCCGCTCCCCCCGTGCGCGGCGGTCAACCCCCGGTGACCGCCCGCAGCCGACGCCGCGTGCCCATCAGCACCACCCCCGCCAGCAGCAGCCCGACCGCCATGGTGACCAGCATCGGGCTGGACTCCCCGGGCAGCAGCCCGGCCAGGGACCGCGAGGCGGTGCCCAGCGCCAGGTAGAGCCCCGCCCAGGCCGTCGCGCCAACCGTGGCGCAGGCCAGGAAGCGCCGGTACGACATCCGCAGCCCGCCCGCCGCGAGCGGCAGCAGCGCGTTGAACACCGGCAGGAAGGGCGCGACCAGCACCATCCGGCCGCCCCCGCGCCGCAGGATCCCCTCCGCCGCCGCCCAGCGCTCCTCGCCGATCCATCCGCCGATCCGGCTGCGGCGCAGCCGGTCCCCGTACCGGCGGCCGGCGAGGAAGCTCAGCGACCACCCGGAGAGGCAGCCGGCCACCACGACGGCGAAGGTGGCGACGCCCGTGACCGGGCCGCCGACCCCCATGGCGGCCAGGATCGCCACGTCCCCCGGGACCAGCACGCCGAGCAGCGGTACGGCGTCGAAGAGCATCACCACCCCGAGCACCCCCATGAGCAGGGTGGTGGGAAGTTCTCCGACCTGGGCCAGCCAATCCGCCATGCCCCGTACGCTATGACCGCCCGGCCACCCCGGGCATCGGGTCCGATCCCCCACCGCCCCCTGGTATCCGGCTCGGGGTCGACCCTGAGGGGCCCGAGGTCACCGGGGCCGCAGCACCTGCACCCGCCGGACGGGTGAGTCGACGGCGGGCTCGGTGGTCGGCAGGAGGTAGCTCGTCACGGCCGCCAGCACGTCCGGCGGCAGGTGTCCCCGCCCGGGGTCGCCGACCAGCACGTCCGCGCCGGTGGCGGCGGCCCGGCGCAGGAAGGGCAGCACCCGCGCCGCCATCGCCTCGTCGTAGAGCACGTCCCCGGCCACCAGCAGGTCCACCTCGGACGGGTCGGAATCGAGCAGGTCGCCGCCGGTGGCCGCGACCGTCACCCGGTTGGCGCGGGCGTTGACGGTCACCGCCGCGACCGCGTACGGGTCGATGTCGTTGGCGACCACGCGGTCGGCGCCGGCGAGCGCGGCGGCGATCGCCACCAGGCCGGACCCGGCGGCCAGGTCGAGCACCCGCCGCCCGGCGGCGAGGCCGGGGTGGTCGAGCAGGTGGCGGGCGAGGGCCTGCCCGCCGGCCCAGACCGAGGCCCAGTACGGCGGCGGCAGGGCGCGTCCGGCGTGCGCCTCCATCCGGGCCCACCACACGATGGCGTCCTCGGCCAGGTGCAGCCGCACCTCGGGCACGAACGGCGCCCGCACCAGCCGGAGCCGGTCCAGGCCGCCGCCCGGAGCGTCGATCTCGCGCTCCAGCTCGGTCAGCGCGGCGGCTGCGGCACCTCTCACCGGCGCAAGCATGCCCCAACGGGCCGGTCGCCGCGCGGCTTTCCGACAGCGGACCCGGAGAGTTCACCACGCCGCCTGCGGCACTTCGGCCAGCAGATCGGCGTTCGGCCGGTTACTGTCGGGGAGGTACCGGGCGATCATCGGTCGAGCACCGAGAGTCACCCGCTTGGGAACAGGGAGAGATGCATGGCAACCGGCACGGTTAAGTGGTTCAACTCGGAAAAGGGCTTCGGCTTCATCGAGCAGGACGGCGGGGGGCCGGACGTCTTCGTCCACTACTCGGCCATCGCGACGAGCGGTTACCGGGAGCTGAACGAGGGCCAGAAGGTCGAGTTCGAGGTGACCCAGGGGCAGAAGGGTCCGCAGGCGGACAACGTCCGCCCGATGTAGCTCCGTGCCGGTGGCGGCGGCCGGCTCCCGGCCGCCGCCGCAGCGCGTTCAGGGCCCGTCCGGCGCGGCGGGCAGGTCCCGGCGCCGCCGCAGCGGCCCGACCAGCAGGATCGCCGGGGTGAGCGCCAGCCAGCCGGTCGTCACCGCGATCGCGGTGCCGGTCCCGTACGCCGCGCCGACCGCCCCGGCCAGCAGCGCGGCCAGCGGGATCGTGCCGTAGTTCAGCAGCTGCATGCTCACCGTGACGCGGCCCAGCAGGTGGTGCGGGGTGTAGGTCTGCCGGAAGCTGCCCTTGACCACGTTGCCCACCGCCACCCCGAGGCTGACCAGCATGCCGCCGACCGCCGGCAGCACCAGCGCGCCCGCGGGGCCGGCGAGCGGGATCAGCAGCGCCGGTGGGCCGGTGAGCAGCCCCGCCAGCAGCAGGACGCGGGCGGTGCCGAGCCGCCGGCCGAGCGTGGTGGCCAGCAACGCGCCGACGATGCCGCCGAGACTCATCACGGCGACCAGCGCGCCGACCGACGCGGGCCCGAGGCGCACCTCCCGGACGAGGTAGACCACCAGGACGGCCTGGTAGCCGACCAGCCCGACGTTGCTGGCCGCGCCGAAGACGGTGAGCACCCGCAGGTACGGGTCCCGGGCGACGAACCGGATCCCCTCCCCGATCTCCCGGCGCAGCGACCGGGACCGCCGCCCGCGCCCGGGTTGCTTCTCGACGGTGCGGATGCGCAGCAGGCACACCGCGGAGAACAGGAAACTCAGCGTGTCGAGCAGCAGGGCGGCGACCGCGCCGGCGGCCTGCGCGACCCCGCCGGCGAGCCCCGGGCCGAGCACGTAGCTCGCGGTCTGGGTGGCCTGGAGCTTGGCGTTTCCCTCCGGCACCTGCTCGGGGCGCAGCAGCACGGGCAGGTAGACCTGGTCGGCGGTCTCGAAGAACACCCGGGCCAGGCCGGCGCCGAGTGCGACCACCAGCAGCTGCCCGACGGTCAGCACGCCGAGCAGGGCGGCGACCGGGACGCTGAGGAACAGCCCCGCGCAGACCAGGTCGCAGGCGACCATCAGGGGCCGGCGAGGCAGCCGGTCCACCCAGGCGCCGGCCGGCAGGCCGACGAGCAGCCAGGGCAGCCAGGCGGCGGCGGTGAGCACCGCGACACCGAAGGCGCCGGTGTCGAGCACGGTCACCGCGACCAGGGGCAGCGCCACGGTGGTGACGTTGCTGCCGACGGCGCTGGCCGTCTGCCCCGCCCAGAGCAGCCGGAAGTCCCGGTGCCGCAGCAGGCTGTCCCGCCGTACCTCCGGGTCGCCGGCCGGGCGCGGCGCGGGTCCCGGCAGGGTGCCGCCGGCGGCAGGGGTACGCGACGGCGCGGAGCCGGCGGCCCGCGTCACGGCGTGGCCGGGACGCCGTAGGCGAACAGGAACACCGGCTCGCGTTTCCGCCCGTCGTCGGGCATCTCCCGGTCGGCCCACCGGGCAAGCAGGCCGTTCACCTCGCGCCCCAGCTCGGCGAGTTCCTCGTCGGTCAGGTGCAGCCAGCGGTCGGTGGAGAACGGCCCCGAGGGCCAGGCGGCCTGGCTGGCCTCGTCGGTGGCGTGCCAGGCGCGGGCGAGGGCGACGTGCCGGTCCAGGTTGAGCGAGGTGGCGGCGTCGGCGACGGCCCGGGCGGCGGGGTCGGCGTCGAAGTCCGACTGGGACCAGCGCACGCCCCGGCTGACCAGGCGCCACCACCGTTCCCGGCGGTCGCGGGCCAGCTCGGGCGCTTCCTCGATCAGCTCGGCACCGGCCAGCACCTTGAGATGGTGGCTGACGTTCGCCGGCGCCTGGTCGGTCCGCTCGGCGAGCTGGCCGACGGTCGACGGGCCGTGCACCTTGAGCACGTCCATCAACCGGCGCCGCAGCGGGTGGGACAGCGCGGCGAGGACCCGCGAGTCGGTGACCTGGCGCACCTCAGGGTTCGTCATGCCGCCAGTCTGACATCGGCAACGACAGTTACGCAATAACCATTGCGCAACTGTCGTTGCCGATTCCGTCTCGGCCAGTCGCGGCGGGCGACCGGTCAGGCGGCCAGCCTGCGCCCCAGCTCGTCGGCGACCTGCGCGGCCATGGCGGCGGGGATCGCCGCGGCGATCTTCTCGGGGGTGAGCGTGGCGAGCACGCCCGCCACGATCGCCTGCTCGTCGGTGAAGTCCTTGCCGGACAGCGCGGTGAGCTGCGCGACGAGCGTGTCGAGCCGCTGCATCGTGTAGTCCAGCTTCGCCACGATGCTGTTGCTGGCTTTCCCGGGACCGCCCGCGTCGGGGTCCACGCTGCGCCCCATGCTCGACCCGCCGAAGAACAGGCCGGTGTACATGCTGTGGATCTGGCTCTCGGCCTGTGCGCTCATGTCGTCCTCCAGAAGTCCGATGGTGGTCAGGTAGCGGCGGAACAGCGGGGTCTGGTCGCGTTTCGCCTTGATCGAGTCGCGGAAGAAACTGAAGTGGGTGTGCCACAGGTGCGAGTCGTCCCCGCTCGTTCGCTTGCGCAGGCGGTCCCACCGTCGGACGACCTTGCCGTCCGGGGAGTAGATGATCTCCCTGATGTCCCGGCTGTCCGGGGTGTTGGCGACGCACTGCGCCACGCACCAGTTGGAGAAGGTGTACAGGTCGTGCGTACGGCCGCCGGACTGGACCTCGAAGAGGCCGACGTCGAGCGCCGCCGCGTCGAGGGTCAGGCCGGCGGAGTCGCGGGGCGACTCGACGACGGAGTAGTCCCTGGTCACCACCCGGTCGGAGCCGCAGTGGTAGCCGCCCCGGTGGGCGGAGTCGCCGACGATGCCGACCTCGGCGGGTTCGAGGTCCTTGCTGCGACTGGTGTCGGTGTCGATGTTGAGGTGGTCGAGCAGCAGACGGCGGACGGTCAACAGGTTCTCTGGTGCCCGCGTCATGGGATTCCCCCTTGCGGATGGTCGGGGGCCGGGCATGACGGTGACACCGCGTAGGCGGGTGTGGGGACTCACGCGCGGGGCCCGGCCGAGTGGTGCACAGCGCCGGGCGTTGGCCCAACCATAGCGTCGCCGATGAATGAATGCCCAGCTCAGGAGGGGTTTTTTCGGCCTGGCGAAAGCTGTGCGGCGGTCGGCATGATCGGTAGGACCACTGCGGACGGTCGCTGCGGGTCGTGCAGGATCTCCCGCCATCCGGCACGCAGGGTGACGGCAGCACCGAGGGGTTCGCCGGTGCCGGGGTTGCGCGCGTAGCGGGGATGGGCGCCGCCGGAGACCTGGACCCGCAGCCGGTGCCCGGGCGCGAACCGGTGCGCCGTGGGCCACAGCTCCACCGGCACGCGCACCACGCCGGCGGGGTCGGTGGGGTACCGGCCGGGCGCGACGCGGGCCAGCCCGTCGCAGACGTTCCAGGATCGGCCACGCCGGTCCACGTCGCACAGTCGCACGAAGACGTCCAGGTGGGACAGTTCGCTGCGGAGGTGGATCTCGGCGCGTACCGGACCGATCACCTCGACGGGCTCGTCGAGCGGGGCGCTGGTGAAGGTCAGCACGTCGGGCCGGGCCTCGACCGGGCGGTTGTCCACCGGCCCGGCGCGCTGGGCGACGAGCAGGGGCCCGCCGAGCGAGGGCGTCGGGTCGGCCGGGTCGTAGCGGAAGCGGTCCGGCGCCGACGGGGCCGGCGCCGAGGTGTCCAGGCGGCCGCCCGCATGCAGGTGCCACCGGATCGGCGCCGCCGGCGGGGGCCAGTCCGGCAGGTCACGCCAGCCGCCACCGGCCCCGCCGACGTGCACCCGGGCCGGTGCCGCCCGGCCGGCGGCGGTGCCCCGCCGCGCCGCGCGCCGCGGCGGGCGTCCGGCGAGGTGCTCGTCGAGCCAGTCCAGCCCCTCGCGCAGGGCGGCGACGAACAGCCCGGGGCTGCCGTGGGTCCACGGCCCGACGGTCAGCCGGGGGTGGGCCCCGGCCGCGCGCAGCGCCGCGAAGTCGCGCAACTGCGCCGGCAGGAAGATGTCGTGCCAGCCGGTCACCATCGCCACCGGGGCCGAGACCTCGGCGATCCGGCCGCCGAAGACGCGCTCGCGCCAGTAGCCGGCGTCCGGGGTGTGGTGGCGCAGCCACTCCTGGAAGAACGGCACCGTCACGCCGGTGGCCACCCGGTCCGCCTCCACCAGCGGCAGGTGCGCCAGCGCCGCGGTGAGCCGGGGCTGGCCGCGCTTGAGCTCCCACTGCCGGGCCAGCCAGGGCACGGTCTGCGCCTGGAGCAGCTCGGCCCAGGTGAGGACCGTGTCCAGGGCGAAGGACTCGCCGGCGTACGTCGAGTCGCGGGTGCCCGAGGCGGTCACCACCGCGACCATCGCCCGCAGCTCCCGCCCCGCGTCGGCGGCCAGGGCCCACTGCACGAAGCCCTGGTAGCTCGCGCCGAACATGCCGAACGCGCCGGACCACCACGGCTGGCGGCGCAGCCAGTCGAGGGTGTCCAGCCCGTCGTCGCGCTCGTGCACCAGCGGGTCGAACGTGCCGCCCGAACCGAACGTGCCGCGGCAGGACTGGACCACCACGTGGAAGCCGCGTTCGGCGGCCAGCCGGCCGAGCAGCCGCATCGGCCCGCCCCGCCCGTACGGGGTGCGGATCAACACGGTGGGCGCGCCCGGCAGGTCCGGTGCGTAGTGGTCGGTGCGCAGCGGCACACCGTCGCGGACCCGCACCGGGATGCCCCGGGTGACGGTGACCCGCCGGGTGCGCGCGGGCGGCAGCCGCAGCGCGGCGGCGGCGAGCCGGGCGGCGAACCGGTCGAGCACGACGTCAGCCGTTCGCGCGCCGGGGCGGCTCGTCGCGGGCGGCCCGGACGGTGTCGCGGTGCTCCCGCATCGAGGCGGTCATCGCGGCCATGAACCGGTGCACGACCTCCAGCTCGTCGTCGCTGAAGCCGGCCATCACCTCGTCGGTGCGCCGGCCCAGCGGGCGGAAGAAGTCCGTCGCCAGCGCCGCGCCCCGCTCGGCGTAGTGCAGGAAGACCTTGCGCCGGTCGGTGGTGTCGCGGTCGCGGCGGATGTGCCCGGCGCGCTCCAGCCGGTCGACCAGCGCGGTCACCGAGCCGGAGGAGAGGTTGAGCTGCTCGCCGAGGCGCCCGGGGGTGATCGGCTGGCCGACCAGCTCGGCGTCCATCACCGCGATCAGCGCCTGCAGGTCGGTGGCCCCCAGCCCGTGCAGGTGGGCGAAGGCGTGCCCGATGTGCTGCGCGTCGGCGGAGTAGCGGCGCAGCTCGGCCGCGATCTCGGCGACCAGCATCTCGCGGCGCGTGTCGCGCCGCCGGTACATGCCGTGGCCTGTCACGTCGCCGCATCCTCCCGCCGCCGTTCCGGTTGCAGCATAACTCAGCAGGCGATAATCTCGATTATCGAGATACTCGGCGGTCGGCATATTTGGGTCGCGGCGAGGTCTCCCGTCGCAGCAGTCCCGCCGAGAGACCGTGAGGGCATCCGATGTCTGTGTTCACCCGCGTGGCCCGCGGACGACTGGCCGCGTGGCTCACCGTGGTCGCCGCGATCGTCGTCGGCACGGCCGTCTTCGGGCTGCCCAGGCCCGACAACCCGGCTCCCGTCTCCACCACCGGGCTGTCCGTCGAATGGCAGTCGACCCAGGTGGAGCGCCTCCAGGACCAGTTGCCCTCCCGCGACGTCCAACCGGCGATCGTCGTGGTCAGCCGCGCCGACGGCGGCCCGCTCACCGAGGCCGACCGCGCGACGCTCACCGAACGGTCCGGCGACCTCGGCCGGTTCGCCGCCGGCGGCCGCGTCAGCCCACCGCAGCTCTCCCCCGACGGCACCGTCGCGCTCGTCGCCGTGCCGCTGTCCACCGCCGGCGGGCAGGAGGAGATCGCCGGCCGGGTCGACGACCTCCGCGCCGCCCTGGCCGACGTGCCCGGGGCGCTCACCGTCGAGGTGACCGGCGGGCCCGCGTTCACCACCGACCTGACCAAGGTCTTCGACGGCGCCGACACCACGCTGCTCGTCGTCACCGCCGCCGTCGTCGCGCTGCTGCTGCTGATCACCTACCGCAGCCCGTTCCTGTGGATCGTGCCGCTCGTCGTCGTCGCGGCGACCGAGCAGCTCACACTGCGCGCCCTCGACACGATCGTCCCGGCGGTCGGCATCAACCTGCCCGGCGGCGCCGTCACCGGCATCGCCAGCGTCCTCGTCTTCGGCGCCGCCACCGACTACGCGCTGCTGCTCATCGCCCGCTACCGGGAGGAGCTGCGCCGCGAGGAGGACCGGTTCGTGGCGATGCGCGCCGCGCTGCGCCGCACCGCCGAGCCCATCCTCGCCAGCGGCTTCACCGTCGTGCTCGGCGTACTCACCCTGCTGCTGTCCGAGCGGGAACTGAACCGCGCCCTCGCCGTGGCCTGCGCGACGGGCGTCGTCCTCGCCATGCTCTCCGCGCTGCTCGTCCTGCCCGCCGCACTGGTGATCTTCGGCCGCGGCCTGTTCTGGCCGTTCGTGCCCCGGGTCGGCGGCGCGGTCCGCGAGGGCCGGCTGTGGGGCCGGCTCGGCACCGCCGTCGAACGCCGTCCGGTGCCGGTCGCCGTGCTCGCGACGCTGCTGCTCGCGGGGCTCGCCCTCGGCGGGCTCGGCATCCGCACCGGCCTGTCCGAGACCGAGCAGTTCCGGGTCGAGCCCGAGGCCGTCGCCGGCGCGGAAACCCTGGCCCGCGCCTTCCCCGCCGGGACGACCCAGCCGGTCGCGGTCCTCACCACCCCCTCGGCGGCACGGGCCGTCACGGACGCCGCCGCGGCCGTGCCCGGCGTCGCCTCGGCGCGGCCCGGCGAGGCGGGCGCGCACGTCGTCCAGGTCGACGTGGTGCTCGACGCCGAGCCCGGCACCGCCGCCTCCGACCGCACCGTCGAGGCGCTGCGCGCGGCGGTCGCGGCCGTGCCGGACTCCGCCCCACCGGCGGTCGAGGGCGCCGACGCGTTCGACGGGGCCGTCGTGGGCGGCCCGGTCGCCGCGACCTACGACTCGAACGAGGCCGACGGCAAGGACCTGCGGCTCATCCTGCCGGTCATCCTCCTGCTCGTCGGCGCCGTGCTCGTGCTGCTCCTGCGCGGCCTGATCGCGCCGGTGCTGCTCGTGCTCACCGTGATCGCGTCGTTCTTCGCCAGTATCGGCGCGTCGTGGCTGATCTTCGACCACGTGCTCGGGTTCCCCGCGCTGGACAGCGGCGTGCTCCTGCTCGCCTTCGTGTTCCTGGTGGCGCTGGGCGTCGACTACAACATCTTCCTCGTCACCCGGGCCCGCGAGGACGCGCGGCGCACCGGCACCCGGGACGGCATGCTGTCGGCCCTGCGGGTCACCGGCGGCGTCATCACGAGCGCCGGCATCCTGCTCGCGGCGGTCTTCGCCGTGCTGGGGGTCCTGCCGCTGATCCTGCTGACCCAGATCGGGATCATCGTCTGCCTCGGCGTCCTGCTGGACACCCTGCTCGTCCGGACGGTCCTGGTACCGGCGCTGGCGTTCACGCTCGGCGACCGCTTCTGGTGGCCGGGCCGGATCGCCCCCGAGCCCGCCACGGAGGACGCCCCGGCCCACCCGGAGCCGGTGGCGGCGCAGGACTGACCGACCCGGTCCGGGGCCGTTGCCGGCGCGGGACCGGCCGACCCTGCCGGGGCCGTGGCGGCGCGGGCACGGCCCCGGCGGGAGTCGCCGGGTCAGGCGTCGGCGCGGACCGCCGCCGGTTCCGGTTCCGCCGGGACGTCGCCCACCGCGCGGTCCCGGGTGGCCCAGGCGACCACGAACAACACCGTCCACGCCACCCCCAGCAGCACCGCCGTGGCGCTGCCGCTGGCGGTGCTCCACCCCAGGTAGAGACGGGCGCCGACGATGCCGACGATCCCGGCCGCCGCGCCGGTCCAGGCGGCCACCGCCACCGGCCAGCGCGCCCCGCGCGACAGCAGCCAGGCAAGGGTGCAGAGGCTGGCCGCCACCACGGCGTTCTGCGTCGGGAACAGGGCGGGGTCCCCGCCGGCCGGGCCGCCGGTGACCGGCCCCGTCAGGTCGACCACCACGGCGAGCACCACCAGCGGCACGAACGCCCCCACCGTGCCGACCACGCTGAGCAGGTCGGCCCGCCAGGGCCGGTTGCGCCAGGCCAGCACCGCGGCCACGACGGCCACCAGCACGATCAGCGTCGACCCGCGCAGCGCCGAGACGACCGCCAGCGTGACATCGACCGCCCCGGGCGTACGCCGGTCGGCGAACCAGTCGGCGATGGCTCCGTCGATCACCGCCAGCCCGCTGTGCCGGACCACCGCCCCCAGCACCCAGGCGATGGCGAACCCCGCCACGAAGAGCAGCAGCAGCCCGCCGACCAGGTTGATCAGCAGCGTCCAGGCCGGCCCCACGTGCATGGCGAGCAGGAAGAACAGCACGCCGTAGCGGCCTCTGAGCCACCGCACCGGCCGCAGCCCGGCGGCCCGGGACACGAGCGCCCGCGCCGGGTCCGGGTTGCGACCCAGCCACCGCCCCGCCAACACCACCGCGACCAGCGCGGCCACCAGCACCAGCACGGCCCCGGTGGCCCGCCCCAGCAGCCGGGAGACCGTCTCGTACGACTCGCCGGCCAGGTAGCCGGCCAGCACCGAACCGCCCACCCAGGTCACCACGCCGGCGAGGTTCCACGGCGCGAACCGCCGGTACGGCATCCCCGCCGCGCCGGCCAGCCGGGGCACCAGGGTGCGGGCGAAGGCCACCCAGCGGGCGGTCAGCACCCCGCGCCCGCCCAGCCGGCCCAGCATCGCGTCCGCCCGACCCCACCGCTCGTGGCCCACCCGGGCGCCGAACCGGCCCGCCCGCAGCCGGGGCCCGTACCGGCGGCCGGCCCGGAACGCCAGTGTGTCCCCGATCACGGCTGCAAGGATCATCACCAACAGGGCGGGCGCGAGCCGCAGCGTCCCCGCGTACGCTAGGAAACCGACCAGCAGCAGGGTCGCCTCGCCCGGCACCAGCAGACCGAAGATCACGGCGGTCTCCCCCGCGACGATCATCGCGGCGATCACATAGATCAGCAGGGGCGGCAGGCCCTGCAGCCAGGTCAGCAGGTCGTGCATCGGGCCCCCATTCCCACGGGGGTCAGCATGCCAGGCGCTGAAACGGTCGGAACATCAGTTTCGGCAGAGATCCGGGCCATCTGGGGGGAGACCCCGACGCGTGCCCCGGCAACCGCAGACAGGAGTATGGAGGGTATGCAGCTTTGCACCGACCTCCGCAACGTCGCCATCATCGCCCACGTCGACCACGGCAAGACGACCCTGGTCGACGCCATGTTGCGGCAGGCCGGCGCCTACGGCGCCCGCGGCGAGGTAACCGAGCGGGTCATGGACTCGATGGACCTCGAACGGGAAAAGGGCATCACCATCCTGGCCAAGAACACCGGCGTGCGGTACATGCCGGCGGACGGTTCCGACCCGGTGACGATCAACATCATCGACACCCCCGGCCACGCCGACTTCGGTGGCGAGGTGGAGCGCGGCCTGACCATGGTCGACGGCGTGGTGCTGCTGGTCGACGCCAGCGAAGGCCCCCTGCCGCAGACCCGGTTCGTGCTCCGCAAGGCGCTCAAGGCCCGCATGCCGATCATCCTGGTGATCAACAAGGTGGACCGTCCCGACGCCCGCATCAAGGAGGTCGTGGACGACACCTACGAGCTCTTCCTCGACCTGGACGCCGACGAGGAGCAGATCGACTTCCCGATCGTCTACGCCTGCGCCCGCGACGGCATCGCCTCGCTGACCCAGCCCGCCGACGGCGCGGTCCCGCAGGACAGCCACAACCTCGAGCCGCTGTTCCGCACCCTGCTCGACACCATCCCGCCGCCCGCGTACGAGGAGGACGCGCCGCTGCAGGCGCACGTCACCAACCTCGACGCGTCCCCGTTCCTCGGCCGGCTGGCGCTGTGCCGGGTGCGGCAGGGCACCATCAGCAAGGGCCAGACCGTGGCCTGGTGCCGCACCGACGGCAGCACCCAGCGGGTCCGCATCTCCGAGCTGCTGATGACCGAGGGCCTGGAGCGCAAGCCCGCCGACTCGGCCGGCCCGGGCGACATCATCGCGGTCGCCGGCATCCCCGAGATCATGATCGGTGAGACCCTGGCCGACGCGGAGAACCCGCAGCCGCTGCCGTTGATCACGGTCGACGAGCCGGCCATCTCGATGACCATCGGCACCAACACCTCGCCGCTGGTCGGCCGGGTCAAGGGCGCCAAGGTCACCGCCCGCATGGTCAAGGACCGGCTCGACAAGGAGCTGATCGGCAACGTGTCGCTGCGGGTGCTGCCCACCGAGCGCCCGGACGCCTGGGAGGTGCAGGGCCGCGGCGAGCTGGCCCTGGCCATCCTGGTCGAGCAGATGCGCCGCGAGTCCTACGAGCTGACCGTGGGCAAGCCGCAGGTCGTCACCAAGGAGATCGACGGCAAGACCTGCGAGCCGGTCGAGCGGCTCACCATCGACGCCCCCGAGGAGTACCTCGGCGCGATCACCCAGCTCCTCGCGACCCGCAAGGGCCGGATGGAGCAGCTGGTCAACCACGGCACCGGCTGGATCCGGATGGAGTGGCTGGTCCCGGCCCGCGGCCTGATCGGCTTCCGCACCGAGTTCCTCACCGAGACCCGGGGCACCGGCATCCTGCACCACGTGTTCGAGTCGTACGAGCCGTGGTTCGGCGAGCTGCGCACCCGCAACAACGGCTCGCTGGTCGCCGACCGGGCCGGCTCGGTCACCGCGTTCGCGATGACCAACCTCCAGGAGCGCGGCCAGCTCTTCGTGGAGCCGGGCACCGAGGTGTACGAGGGCATGATCGTCGGGGAGAACTCCCGCTCCGACGACATGGACGTCAACATCACCAAGGAGAAGAAGCTCACCAACATGCGCTCGTCGACGGCCGACGAGACCGAGAAGCTGATCCCGCCGCGCAAGCTGTCGCTGGAGCAGGCCCTCGAGTTCTGCCGCGAGGACGAGTGCGTCGAGGTCACCCCGGCCGCCGTCCGGATCCGCAAGGTGGTGCTCGACCAGACCGCCCGCGGCCGGGCCGCCGCCCGCCGCAAGCACGCCGGCTGACGTACGACGACAGCCCTCCCGGAGCCCGGACCGCCCCGCGCGGTCCGGGCTCCGCCCGTTGCGACCTCCGGATCAGGCGGGGCGGGTGGCGAGGAAGGCGAAGAGGTCGGGCACCGGGCCGGGGCCGGACTCGGCCGTGCGGACCAGGGTCAGGCCGGCGTCGGTGACCGCGTTGAGCAGGTCGGCCAGCGGAACGTGCCAGGCGCCCACCCGCACCCGCACGCCGTGCGGCGTCCAGGCCCGGAAGCTGCGCTCCCGGTCGGCGTAGCCACCGTCCACCACGATCCGCCGCGGGTCGGAACGGTCGGCGAACGCGCCCACGAAGCACGGGTGCACTCCGACATGGACGAACCGCCCACCGGGCGCGAGCACCCGGGCCGCCTCGGCGAGTACCGCCGCGTAGTCGGGCACGTCGGTGTGGGCGAGCACGCACGCCACGGCCGACACCGACCCGTCGGCGACCGGCAGCGCCGCCGCGTCGGCGCGGGCCACCGGCAGGCGCGGCCGGGCGTGCCGCAACTGCCCGCCGGACAGGTCCACCCCCACCGGGTGCCACCCCAGCCGGCGCAGCTCCGCCGCCTGCAGCCCGGTGCCGCAGCACAGGTCGAGGCAGCGGCCAGCGCCGGTGCCGAGCAGGTCGCGCAGCCGGCCGCGGACCCGGGTCATGTAGTCGCTGGACGGGTCGGTGGCGAACGCCTCGTACCAGTCGGCGTGCGCGTCGTAGGCGGCAAGCGTCATGTCCGCACGGTACGACCGATCGCCCCGGTCCGTCGCCCCGCCGGTGATCCGCTACGGTCACGCGCATGACCTGGGACGAACTCGACACCCGCCTGAGCGGCGTGCCCGGCACCGTGTCCACGTACGTGGGACGGCCCGGCGCCGCCCCCGCGTGGACCCGGCACGCCGACGCCACCCACTACGCGGCCAGCACCATGAAGACGGGGGTGCTCGTCGCGCTGCACCGCGCCGCCGAGGCCGGCAAGCTCGACCTGGACGCCCCGGTGCCGGTGCACAACGAGTTCGAGTCGGCCCTGCCCGGCGCGCCCCGGTTCTCCTGCGCCCGCCACTACGACAACGACGAGGCCGTCTGGGAGCGGCTCGATCAGAGCGCGCCGCTGCGCTGGCTGGCCCACCGGATGATCGTCCGCTCCAGCAACCTCGCCACCAACATCGTCATCGGCCACGTCGGCCTGCCGGCGGTGGCGGAGGTCTGGGCGCTCGTAGGGGCCCGGCACAGCGTCACCGGTCGGGGCATCGAGGACTTCGCCGCCCGCGAGGCGGGCATCACCAACCTGGTCACCGCCGCCGACCTGGCCGCCCTGCTCGGCGCGCTGGCCACCGGGGCGGACACCCCCGGGCCGCTCGCCTCGCCGGCCGGCTGCGCCGCCATGCTCGACGTGCTGTTCGCCCAGGAACTCCGCGAGGACCTCGCCGCCGGGCTGCCCGAGGGCACCCGCATCGCCCACAAGAGCGGCTGGGTGCACGGCGTGCGGCACGGCGCGGGCATGGTCTTCCCCGACGACGCGCCGCCGTACGCGGTGGTCGCCTGCACCACCACCGACCTCGCCGACGGCGGTGCCGACGGCGAGGGGACGGAGGACGACGCCTGCCGGCTGATCGCCGGGATCTCCGCCGCCGCCTGGGCCGCCCGGCACGACCTGTGACGGCCCGAGCCGTCACTCCAGCAGGTGCGCCCGCAGCGCCGCCACGACATCGTCGGTGATCCCGAGCCCGTCCCGCAGGTACGCCCCGAACGAGCCGTGCACCCGGCGCACCTCCCCGTACGCGGCGTCGAGGTATTCCTCGCGCACCTCCAGCACCGGGCGTACGGCCGCGACGTCCAGCCCCGGCTGCTGCCGGCGCATCGCCTCCAGGATGACCTCCCGCAGGCTCTCGGTCAGCGCGTTGTTCGCCAGGTAGTCCGCCCGGATCGCGGCCTCGTCCACACCGAGCGCGCTGAGCAGCAGCACGGTCAACCAGCCGGTGCGGTCCTTGCCCGCCGAGCAGTGGTAGACCAGCGGCAGGTTCCGCGCCTCCGCGGCCAGCCGCACCGCCGCGCCGAAGCTCTCCCGCGCCGACGCACCCGTCACGAACCAGCGGTAGATCGCCGCCATCGCCGCCGGAGTCCCCTCCTCGGCCAGGGCCGCGTACGCGCCCAGATCGTGCCCGAGCAGCACCGCCGAGACGTAGGTGAAGACGGGGTGCTCGGCGTCGTGCACCGGCAGGTGCACCACGGTCGGCTCACCCGGCAGCCGATCCGGCGGGGCGACCGCGATCTCCGAGTGGTCCCGCAGGTCGACCACGCAGACCGGGCCGAGCCTGGCCAGCACCGGCAGGTCCTCGTCGGCCAACCGGCCCAGCGCCGGGGTGCGGATCAGCACGCCCGGCCGCACCCGCCGGCCGTCCACGCCGACCAACCCGCCGAGGTCCCGGGCGTTCGGCGCGCCCACCAGTTCCCAGCCCCGCTCGCTCATGCCTGCACTCCGCTGCGCTCCGTGCCGCCATGAGGCACCACCACCCTGAGCCAACCGATTCGCTCACTTCGCTCGCTCATGCCGGCCTCCCCTTCGCCCGTGCGCGTCCGTATAGGGTCCCGCACATGACGATCGCCGCAGTCCGCACCCACCGGCTCTCCGCTCCTCTGCACACCCCGTTCGTCACCGCGCTGCGCCGTACCACCACCGTGGAGACCCTGGTCGTGGAGATCGTCGACGCCGACGGCCGCTCCGGCTACGGCGAGGCGCCCCAGGTCTGGCAGGTGACCGGGGCGTCGGTGGCCGGCTCCGAGGCGTGCGTCCGCGACCTGCTCGGCCCGGCGCTGACCGGGCGGGACGCCGACGACCTGGTGGCCCGCTGCACCGAGGTGCAACGGACGGTCGCCGGCAACGAGGCGGCGAAGGCGGCCGTCGACGTCGCCCTGCACGACCTGGCGGCGCGGCGGCTCGGCGTACCGCTGGTGCGGTTGCTCGGCGGCACGGGCCTGCGGGTCCCCACGGACGTCACGCTCGCCGCGGGCGACGCGGTGGACCTGGCGGCGGCGGCCCGGCAGCGGCAGGCGGAGGGCTTCGGCGTGCTCAAGATGAAGGTGGGCACGGACGCCGCCGGCGACCTGGAGCGGGTACGCGCCGTGCGGGCGGCCGTCGGCCGGGACGTGCGGATCCGGCTCGACGCCAACCAGGGCTGGACCCCGCGCGAGGCGGTCCGGGTGATCCGCGGCGTCGAGGACGCGGGGCTCGACGTGGAACTGGTCGAGCAGCCCGTCCCCCGCTGGGACCTGGACGGGCTGGCCTGGGTCAGCGACCGGGTGGACGTGCCGATCCTCGCCGACGAGTCCGTCTTCGGCGTCCGGGACCTGGTCGAGGTCATCCGCCGCCGGGCCGCCGACATGGTCAACGTCAAGCTCGCCAAGTGCGGCGGCCTGCACCCCGCCCGGACCCTGCTCGACCTGGCCGCCGCGCACGGCCTCGGCACCGTCGTCGGATCGATGATGGAGAGCCAGGTGGGCATCGGCGCCGCCGCCAGCCTGGTCGCCGCCTACGGCACCACGGCCGTCGCCGACCTGGACGCCGCCTGGTGGCTGGCCTGGTCGCCGGTGCGGGACGGCCTCCGGTACGACGGCGCCACCGTCGTGCTGCCGGACGCGCCGGGCCTCGGCGTCACCTCCGTGAATGAAGTGAAGATGCAGACTCGTCATTGATGACTGGCGGAAACTTTCATAGGGTCGCGGGAACGATCGAGCTGGGGGTCCACGTGGAGCTGCAACCAGGCCGGGAGGCCGTGGTCCGGGTCGCCGTCGCGACCCTCTGGACCTCCCCCGAGGCGGTACGAACGATCGACGGTCCCGCCCTGGCCGCGCGCACCGACATCGCGGCCTGGATCTCCGGGATGGACACCGACCAGCAGGTCGGCGACTGCGTGCTGAGCCAACTGCTGCTCGGCGAGCGGGTGCTCGTCACCGACGTGCGCCCGGACGGCTGGGCGCACGTGGTGGCAGTCGAACAGCCGGCCCCCAGGCTGCACCCGCGCGGCTACCCCGGCTGGCTCCCCGCCGAACAGCTCGCCCCGGTCACCGACGACGGACACCTCACGCCGGGCCCCGCCGACGCCGAGCCGCTCGTGGTCGACGCCACCGTCACCGCCCTGCGCGCCGCCCCGGGCGGGGCCGAGGTCGTGCCCGGGGTGGTCCTCGGCACCCGGCTGGCCCCGGCGGGCCCGGCGGTCGACGGCTGGCGGCCCGTGCACGCGCCCGGCCACGCCGACCCGCTCTGGCTGCCCGCCGCCCACGCCGTGCCGGTGCCCACCACGCCACCGTCGGCCGGGGAGGTGCTGGCCATCGCCCAGCGGCTGGTCGACGTCGTCTACATCTGGGGTGGCGTGTCCGCGTACGGCATCGACTGCTCGGGTCTGGTCCACCTGGCCTGGCGGCGGCTCGGCGTGCTGCTGCCCCGCGACGCCGACGACCAGGCCGCGGCGACCACGCCGGTGCCGCTGGGCACGGAACGCCCCGGCGACCTCTACTTCTTCGCCCGGCCCGGCCGGAAGATCCACCACATCGGCATCGTCACCGCCGACCCGCGCCCCGGCGACGACCGGCGGATGCTGCACGCCTGCTACCGGCAGCGCCGGGTGCTGGAGGAGCAGCTGCCGGCCGACCGCACCGCCACCCTGGTCGGCGCGCACCGGGTCTGACCCGCGTACGGCACGAGGGGGCGCTCCCGGCCCGGGAGCGCCCCCTCGTCGCGTGCGTACGCCTCAGTGGCGGGCGTCGGACAGCATGCGTCGCCGGTCGCGGGAGGACTTGACCAGGCTGGCCACGGTGGCCACGGCGAGGGTGCCGAGGATGACCGTCAGCGAGAGCCAGATCGGGATGTGCGGGGCCCAGGAGACGTGCTCCCCGCCGTTGACGAACGGCAGGTTGTTCTCGGCGAGCGCCTCCAGCATGAGCTTCACGCCGATGAAGCCGAGCACCACGGCCAGGCCGTAGCTGAGGTAGATCAGCCGGTCCAGCAGGCCGCCGAGCAGGAAGTAGAGCTGCCGCAGACCCATCAGCGCGAAGACGTTGGCGGTGAAGACCAGGTACGGCTCCTGGGTGATGCCGAAGATCGCCGGGATCGAGTCGAGCGCGAAGATCAGGTCGGTGGTGCCGATGGCGATCATGACGATCAGCATCGGGGTGAACATCCGCTTGCCCTTCGGCGAGTGGGTGGTCAGCTTGGCGCCGTCGTAGTCCCTGGAGATCGGCAGCGCCTTGCGGCTCCACCGGATCAGCACGTTCTCGGTGAACTCGTCCTCGTCCGGCTCGCCCTGCCGGGCGAGGTTGATCGCGGTGTAGATGAGGAACGCGCCGAAGATGTAGAACACCCAGGAGAACTGGGAGATCAGCGCCGCGCCGGCGGCGATGAACCCGCCCCGCATGACCAGCGCCAGCACGATGCCGATGAGCAGCACCTTCTGCTGGTACTGCCGGGGCACCCCGAACCGGGCCATGATGATCACGAAGACGAACAGGTTGTCGACCGAGAGGCTGTACTCGGTCAGCCAGCCGGTGTAGAACTGCCCGGCGGCGCTCGCCCCGGAGGCCAGCCAGACGCCGGCGCCGAAGATCAGGGCCAGGGCCACGTAGAAGCCGACCCACAGGCTCGACTCACGCACGCTCGGCTCGTGGGGGCGCCGACCGATGATCAGCAGATCCACGAGCAGGATCGCGGTCAGGACGACGAGGGTCGCCGCCCAGACCAGTCCGGACACGTCCAAGGTTCATTCCTCCGGCAGACACGCAACGACGGGCACACCGTACGCCCTCGGTGGGCGCGGTGTGCCGGCGACGCTGACTCTGGTGACTGTCGGAGGTCTCTTCCGTCACCGTCCCGTCGGGGCGGTGACCGACGGGGCCGGGTCGCGCACCGGAAACCGGCGCTCGACCGTGCTGACGACTCCGCCACGGGGGAATACTCCCCTCCTCGTCCGCCATTCTTGCCCACCACGCCCAGTCACCGCACCTCGGGTGGCCCGTGTGTTAGCCCACGGACAACCGCGGACCCTCCCGGTGGGCGGGGCGCACCACCCCTAGGGCGTCCTAGGAGGCTAGGTGCTCCCGGGCGACGGTGTCGCGCGGTTCCGCCGGCGTCCCGACGGGCACCAGCGGGTCGGCCAGCGACCAGCCGGCCGCGAGCAGCGCGTCGCAGGCGGCCACCGCGCGGGCCAGCCGCTCCGGATGCGGGCCCGTCAGCTCGACCACCGGCACCCCGCACCCGGCCAGCTCCGCCCGGAACCGCCCCGTCATCCACGCCCGCAGATGCTCCCCGTCGCGCAGACCGTCGTCGTCGAAGGGCACCCGACGTGGTCGGTCAGCAGGTACAGCGCGGGCCGCCGGGCCGCCGCGCGCACCTCCGCCGACGCCGACCCGAGGTAGCGCTCCTCCCAGACGGCGGTGGCCCGGGCGTCGGTGTCGCAGAACAGCAGCGGGCCGCACGACCGGGCCGCCGCGTCCTCCGCCGCCTGCTGCTCCCGGACCACCTCGGCGAAGTCGGCGCGGTCCCAGGCCACGTCGAAGATCGTGGCCGCCGGGTCCCGCTCGCGCAGCCGGGCCAGCTTCCGTTCGGTCAACTCCCGGCCGTACTCGGGGACCCAGCGGGTGCCGTAGTGCGTCGCGAGGGCGGCGGCCATCGTGGTGGTGCCGGTCGACTCCGCGCCGACCACCACCACCCGCCGCACGAACCACGCCCGCACCGGCGCGCTGAGCCGGCCCCAGTGGCCCGCCGGGTCCGCGCGCACCGCCGTCCCGGAGACCGGCACGCTCCGCCGCCCCGGGTCCACGCACACGCCGACGGCGTCGAAGCGCCGGGCCAGCTCGTCGCCGTACGACTCGGAGGAGAAGACGGCGTCCACCCGCCGCCCGCCCAGCGCCTCGCGGAACACCGCGCAGTGCAGGTCCCACACGGCCGGGTCGGCGTAGTCCACCGGATGGTCGTCGTACCGGCCGACGAAGCGGACCCACGGGGTGCCCGCGTGCACCTCGCGCAGCCAGTCCAGCCGCGGCGCGAGCGGGATCGACTCCCGGCGCGACGG
The DNA here is from genome assembly GCF_042899165.1 of Micromonospora sp. NPDC000121. Taxonomy (NCBI): domain Bacteria; kingdom Bacillati; phylum Actinomycetota; class Actinomycetes; order Micromonosporales; family Micromonosporaceae; genus Micromonospora; species Micromonospora sp. NPDC000121. The sequence continues at coordinate 567,665 of NZ_JBIAZP010000002.1, read as the reverse complement.
GGCCACCACCACGGTGACGGCCGCGCAGCGGGCGGCGGCGGCCTCGATCAGCGCGTGGTGGCCGGCGTGCGGCGGATAGAACTTGCCCACCACCAGCCCGTGCCGGAACTCCGGCGCCACCGGCCCGGCCGCGCCGCCGCCACCCTCCACCGGGCGTTCGTCGGCCGCCGCCGGGCGTTCGCCGGCCGACGCCGCGGCCGTCACGCCGCCACCGGGGCCGGACCGGGCGGCACCGGGGTCGCGCCGGTGCCGCGCCGCAGGTCCGACCGCCACTCGCGCAGCCCGAGCACGCAGAGCGCGAGGAAGATCAGGTAGAGCGCCGCCGTGAGATACAGGCCCTTGTAGGCGTACAGCGGGATGTAGATCAGGTCGGCGGCGATCCACAGCCACCAGCTCTCCACCCGCTTGCGGGTCTGGCCGTACGTGGCCAGCAGCGACAACGCGGTGGTCAGCGCGTCCGGCAGCGGCACCGTCGAGTCGGTGGCGCGGTCCAGCAGCGCCCACAGCGCGCCGGTCAGCGCCGCCCCGGCCAGCCCCAGCGCCCACCACTCCCCGCGGCTGGTCCGGCGGACCGTCAGCCGGGTGCGCCGCTCGCCGCCGTAGAGCCACGCCCACCACCCGTACAGGCCCAGGACGACGTAGACGACCTGGAGGCCGGCGTCGGCGTACAGGCCCGCGGTCCAGAACAGCAGCATCAGCAGCAGCACGTTGGCGATGCCGACGGGCCAGTTGGCGATCCGCTGCCGGGCCACCAGCCAGACGTTGAGCACCCCGGTGGCGAAGCCCAACAGCTCCGCGCGGGTGGTGCCGGTGCCGGCCACGGTGAACGCCGTGCCGGTGAGCCAGTCGATCACGTCTCTCCCCTTTCCGCGCGCCCACCCTAGAGCCGCCCGACCACCGGGAACAGGCCCCCGCGGCGGCCGGTCGCCGGGGCGACGTGAAAGGCTGCGGGCATGGTGCTTGAGGTCGCGCTCATCGACGTACTGCCGGGACACGAGGACGAGTTCGCCGCGGCGTACGCCAAGGGGCACCCGGTGCTCGCCGAAACGCCGGGCTGCCGGTCGGTGCGGATGACCCGGGGTGTGGAGTCCCCGTCCCGGTTCGTGCTGCTGGTCGAGTGGGACTCGATCGAGGCGCACAACGACAACTTCCGGGCCACCGAGCGCTTCGCGCAGTGGCGGGCGCTGATCAGCCCGTACTTCGCCAACCCGCCGCTGGTCGAGCACTTCGTGGACGTGCCGGCCTGAGGCTGTCGTACCCCTGCCCTACCCTGCGCCGTGCACGCGCCGGCCGCCGGTCCCGACGGGCTCGGGGGCGCCGGGCCCGGTGGCCGCGCGGCGTCTGGTGCGCTCCTCTGCTCGCCCGGCAGGGATCACCCTGCGGCACGCCGGCTCAGCGCCGCGCTCGTCTCCTCCGGGCTGAGCGCCGCGTCCAGCAGCCAGCCGGTGAGCTGGTCGTAGCGGTCGACGTCGGCCACCGTCGCCAGGCGAACGTCGGTGGTCAACGCCTCCAGCATCACCGTGCGGGGGTCGGCCGGGTCGGGGAACGAGTAGCAGGAGTACGGCGTGAGCGGCTGCGCCCCGCCCCGCGCGGCGACGCCCCGGGGCAGCAGCCGGATCGTCACGTGCGGCAGGCCGGCCAGGTCGACCAGGTGCCGCAGTTGCTCCCGCCACACCTGCGGCGGGGTGTCGCCGGCGTCGCAGGCCGCCTCGGCGAGCAGCGCCGTGTAGTGGGGCGGGTCGGCCCGCCGCAGCACCTCGTGCCGCATCGCGCGGGCGCGCACGTCGGCGTCCACGTCCACCGTCGAGTCGAGCAGCCGCCCGGCGGCGATCCGCAGCCGCGCGTACGCCGGGGTCTGGAGCAGCCCGGGCACGACGGCGGGCTGCCAGTCCACGATGGTCGCCGCCCCCGCCTCCAGCTCGGCGTAGGTGCGCTGCCGCTCCCCCATCTCCCCCAGCGTCTTCCACCAGCCACGACTGGTGGCGGCGTCGCGGGCGATGACGATGAGCGCCTCCCGCTGCGACGGCGGCACCTCGTAGACGTCGAGCAGGTCGAGCACGTCGGCGAGATCCGGCCGGCTCTGCCCCAGCTCGATGCGGGACAGCTTGGAGGTGGAGGCCCAGCCGAGCCGGTCGCAGACCTGCTCCAGCGTCAACCCCTCCCGCCGGCGCAACTGGCGCAGCTCGGCGCCCAACCGCGCGCGTCGAATGACCGGACTCGTTGGCAACGGCATCCCCGCCTCCCCACCGAGGGAGAGTACGCAGGACGATCACCCAGCGCAATAGTTCGCTCGCGTACCGCAATCGAGGCTAGTAACCCCGTTGCCGACCGGGCCCCGCCGGCCGCCCGTCAGGGGCCGGTACGCGCCGAACGAGCAGACGGTCCCGGCCAGGCCCGAGGGTGGTCCTCGGCGACGGGCCGGCCTCGTGGCGGAACCGCCGGCGGGGTGCCGGCGGCTCCGCCGGGCCGTCACTTCACGCCGGCGGCGTCCATGCCGCGCAGCTCCTTCTTCAGGTCGGCGACCTCGTCGCGGATCCGGGCGGCCAGCTCGAACTGCAGCTCCCGGGCCGCGGCCAGCATCTGGTCGTTGAGCTCCTGGATGAGCTGGGCCAACTCGGCCCGGGCCATCCCCTCCCGCGCGGGCCCGGCGCCGCCGGCCCGGCCACGACTGCGGGTCTCCTTCACCGGCGCCTTGCCCCGGGACAACTGCCGCACCGCCCCGCCGACGCGGCTGTTCTCCGTGTCCTCCGCCTCGCGGTAGATGTCGTCGAGGATGTCGTGGATCTTCTTGCGCAGCGGCTCCGGGCTGATGCCGTGCGCCTCGTTGTGCGCGATCTGCTTGGCCCGCCGCCGGTTGGTCTCCTCGATCGCGTCCGCCATCGACGGAGTGATCTTGTCCGCGTACATGTGGACCTGGCCGGAGACGTTCCGGGCCGCCCGGCCGATGGTCTGGATCAGCGACCGGCCGCTGCGCAGGAAGCCCTCCTTGTCGGCGTCGAGGATGGCGACCAGCGACACCTCGGGCAGGTCGAGGCCCTCCCGCAGCAGGTTGATGCCGACCAGCACGTCGTAGTCGCCCTTGCGCAGCTCGCGCAGCAGCTCCACCCGGCGCAGCGTGTCGACCTCGGAGTGCAGGTAACGCACCCGGATGCCGTTCTCCAGGAGGTAGTCGGACAGGTCCTCGGCCATCTTCTTCGTCAGCGTGGTGACCAGCACCCGCTCGTCCCGCTCGGTGCGCAGCTTGATCTCGTGCATCAGGTCGTCGATCTGGCCCTTGGTGGGCTTCACGATCACCTCGGGGTCGATCAGGCCGGTCGGCCGGATCACCTGCTCGACGAACTCGCCCTGGGCCTGCTCCAGCTCCCAGGGGCCGGGCGTGGCGGACAGGAAGACCATCTGACCGACCCGCTCCAGGAACTCGTCGAACCGCAGCGGGCGGTTGTCGGCCGCGCTGGGCAGCCGGAAGCCGTGGTCGATCAGCATCCGCTTGCGCGACGCGTCGCCCTCGTACATGCCGCCGATCTGCGGGATGGTCACGTGCGACTCGTCGACGACCGTCAGGAAGTCGTCGGGGAAGTAGTCGAGCAGGCAGTGCGGCGGGCTGCCGGGCAGCCGGCCGTCGATGTGCATCGAGTAGTTCTCGATGCCGGAGCAGAAACCGACCTGCCGCATCATCTCGATGTCGTAGGTCGTGCGCATCCGCAGCCGCTGGGCCTCCAGCAGCTTGCCCTGCCGCTCCAGCTCGGCCAGCCGCTCGCCCAGCTCGGCCTCGATGTCGCGGATCGCCCGCTCCATCCGCTCCGGGCCGGCCGCGTAGTGGGTGGCCGGGAAGATCAGCAGGTGGTCGACCTCGCGGACCACGTCGCCGGTGAGCGGGTTGAGGTAGTAGAGCTTCTCCACCTCGTCGCCGAAGAGCTCGATCCGGACGGCCAGCTCCTCGTAGGCCGGGATGATCTCCAGCGTGTCGCCCCGGACGCGGAAGGTGCCCCGGTTGAAGGCCATGTCGTTGCGCGAGTACTGGATGTCGACCAGGCGGCGCAGCAACTGGTCGCGGTCGAGCTCCTGCCCGACGGCGACCCGCACGGCCCGGTCGAGGTATTCCTCCGGGGTGCCCAGGCCGTAGATCGCCGAGACGGTGGCCACCACCACCACGTCGCGCCGGGTGAGCAGCGACATCGTCGCGGAGTGCCGCAGCCGCTCGACCTCCTCGTTGATCGAGGAGTCCTTCTCGATGTAGGTGTCGGTCTGCGGGATGTAGGCCTCGGGCTGGTAGTAGTCGTAGTAGGAGACGAAATACTCCACCGCGTTGTGCGGCAGCAGCTCGCTGAACTCCTTGGCCAGCTGCGCGCAGAGCGTCTTGTTGGGCGCGAGCACCAGCGTCGGCCGCTGCAACCGCTCGACGAGCCACGCCGTGGTGGCGCTCTTGCCGGTGCCGGTCGCGCCGAGCAGCACCGTGTTGCGGTCGCCGCGTCGGACCCGCCGCTCCAGGTCGTCGATGGCCGCCGGCTGGTCGCCGGCCGGCTGGAAGTCGCTGACGACCTGGAAGCGGCCGTCGAGCCGGGGAATGTCGAGCGCCATGACCTCCACGGTACGCCGGGGGTCCGACACCCCGCGCCGACTACGGTCGGTCCGTGATCGGCTTCGATATTGCCATTGTGTGGCCGATTTCACGGGACTACGCTCTCGGTGTAGGCCGCTCGCGGCGGCCGACCGGGCAGGCGGCCAGGCCCTCAGCGGCCGGCCCGCCCCCGGCACAGGGGTCGCAGCACCCGGCACGCCCGGCGTGCGCACCCGACGTGGTCGCGCCCGAGGCGCTGACCGGCCGCCGCGAGCGCCCCTGCTCGTCACCCCGCGGCGGTGAATCCCGTTCAACCTTCCGTGGACACCTCCGCCGCCCGGGCCGACCCGACCTCCCCGCCGCAGGACCGCCCGCCGCACGACGACGCCCACACCGGGGCCATCCCGCGGGTGCTGACCGGCCGCCGGCGCACCACCCTGCTGGTGCTCGCGGTCGTGGCCGTGCTCTCCGCGGCGGCGCTGGTCGCCGGGCTGCTGAGCTGGCCGCCCGACCGGCCGGAGCAGCCCCGGGCGCTGACCGGCGACGAGCGCGAGCGGCTGGCCGCGATGCGGGTCACCAACTACCGCGACCTGCGGGCCGGGGTGCGGGTGACCACGGGCACCGGGTCGGCCCGCACCGAACTGGTCGGCTGGGTCGACTGGTCCCGGCCACTGGTCTACCTGGACGTCGGCGGGCCCGGCGCGGGCGACGAACGCGGCCTGCTACAGGCCACGCCGACCGTGGCCGTGCTGCGGCCCGACCCGTCGGCGGTGCCCACCGCCGCGCCGCCTCCGCTGGTGCCACCGGCGGACCGCTGGCGGCTGCACGACCCGTCCGGCGGGCGCGGGCTCGCCGCTGTGCTCGACCTGCTCTTCGGGCTCGGCGCGAACCGTCCCGAGCCGCCCTCGGATGCCACCCGATGGGTGGGCCGCGCCACCGTCGGGACGGAGCCCGTCGACATCCTCCAGGCGCCGGCCGCCCCGGGCACGTCACCGTCACCCACCTCCGCGACGGGCGACCGCCCGCGGTACTGGCTGGACCGCGACGCCCGCCTGCACCGGCTGGAGACCGGACTGCCCGGCGTGGGGCCGGTCACCGTGCAACTCACCCGCACCGACCGGCCGACGCTGCGGCCGGTCGACGCCCTCGGCGGCCGTCCCGGGCAGCCCCGCGCCCTGACCGCCGCGGAGCGGGCCCGGCTGGACCGGCTACCCGCTCGGCTCCGCGCCGCCGGCGGCGCCACCGTCACCCTGACCGGGCCCCTCACCGAGGGCGCCAACGTGCGCGGTGCCGGCTGGGTGGGCTGGACCGGCCGGGCGGCGTACGTGGCAGTCGCCGACCTCGCCGCACCGGAGCGCCGGGCGCTGCTGCGCGTCGACGGGACCGGCGTGACCCGGGCGGACGTCCCCGCCACGACGGTTCCCGGCACGGTGGAGGCGCCCGGCCGGCCCCCGCTGCCTCCGCCGGCCCGGGGCTGGCGGGCCGACCCGACGCGCGCCGGCGACCTGGGCCTGCTGCTCGACGCGGCGCTGCGGGCCGCCCGGCCGCCCGCGCCGCGGGGAGCCGCCCTGCGGGTGCGCGGGGACAGCCTGCGCGGGAAGACCGTGGACGTGGTCGAGCTGCGCGTGTCGGGGGCGCTGCTGCGCTACTGGATCGACCGGTCCGGTGTGCTGCGCCGGCTGGAGTTGCGCACCCGGTCGGGCGCCTGGGCCCAGCTCGACCTGGCCCCCGGGTCGGTGCCCCGGCTGCCCGCTGCCCGGCCGGCGCCGGAGCGCCCGGAAGCGTCCGCCGCCGGGCGGTGACCGGTCAGGGGCGCCAGCCGGTCTGTGCCGCCCACTCCTCGGCGCGCAGATGCTCCTCGTCGAACCACGGGTCCTTGGCGGTGGTGTAGGTGGCGCTGTCGGGGGCCGAGGCGGCCAGTTCCCGCTTCAGCAGCAGGTAGGCCGCCCGCTGGTCCGGGTCGGCCCGCAGGTGGTCGCGCATCAGCAGCGCGTACCGCCAGCCCGGCGAGTCCACGGCGCGGACGTGCAGGTAGACGGGGCGGCCCGGATCGGCGCTGCCGTGCAGCCGCTTCTCCCACCGGCCGCTGCCGGGCAGTCGGGGGTTGTCCCACCAGTCGCCGGTCAGGCGCGGGAAGCCCGCGGCGGCGAGCCGCTCGGCCAGCGGGCCGTCCGCGTCGGCGAGGGTCGGCACGGCGAGCTGGATGTCGATCACGTCCTTGGCGGCGAGGCCGGGAACCGCGGTCGAGCCGATGTGGTCGATCCGCAGGTCGGTGGGGGCGATCGCGTGCCGGATCCGGGCGGCGAGCCGCGCGTACTGCTGCGGCCAGGTCGGGTCGGCCTCGGTCAGCACGACGCGGTGCGGCCGCACCGGTCGCCGCTCGCGCAGGTTCGCCTCGTAGGGCAGCAGCCGCTCCTGCCACAGCGCGTCGACCGCCGCGTGCAGGTCGGCGAGGCTGCCGTCGTTGGTCAGCACCACGTCCGCCGCGGCCCGGCGTCGGGCGTCGTCGGCCTGCGCGGCGATCCGCCGCTCGGCCTCCGCCCGGTCCATGCCGCGGTCGCGGGCCAGCCGCGCCAACCGGGTGGCCACCGCCGTCTGCACCACGACCACCAGGTGGTACGTGGGCGCGAGCCCCACCTCCACCAGCAGCGGCACGTCGTTGACCACGATCGCGTCGGGCGCCGCCGCAGCGGCCAGTTCGGCCGTGCGGGCCCGTACGCGGGGATGGATGATCCCCTCCAGCCGGCGCCGGGCCGCCTCGTCGGCGAAGACCACCGCGCCCAGCGCCGCCCGGTCGAGGGCCCCGCCGGCGTCGAGGACCCGGTCGGAGAAGGCGGCGACGATCTCGGCCAGCCCCTCGGTGCCCGGCGCGACCACCTCCCGGGCCACCCGGTCGGCGTCGACGACCACCGCGCCACGCTCGGCCAGCCGGGCCGCCACCGCGCTCTTGCCGGATCCGATCCCCCCGGTCAGTCCCACCTTCAGCACGGCACCAGTCAACCGGATCACCGCCGCGCCGCCGGCACCGGGGCACCTCGCCCGGGCACTGGCCCCAACTCCTGAAGGTACGTCCCGGAGATCATTCCCCGAGCCTATTCTAGTAATAGAATAGGGCCGTGGAGCTGACTCCCGCCGAGCTGACCGTGCTGGGCTTGGTCATCGAACGCGCCCGGCACGGCTACGACCTGGAGCAGGTGATCGCGCAACGCGGCATCCGGCAGTGGTCCGACGTCGGGTTCTCCTCGATCTACTACCTGCTCGCCAAGCTGGAGAAGCGCGGTCTGGTCCACGTTCCCGAGGCTCCCGCCGCCCCGAAGTCCCGCCGGGTGTTCCACGCCACCGCAGCGGGCCGGGAGGTCGCGGCGCGCACCGCGCTGGCGCTCATCGAGGAGCCACGGCCGGTCCCGCACCCGCTTCTCGTCGGTGTCGCCAACCTGCCCCTGCTCTCCGATCGGGAGTACGCGCAGGCGCTGCGCACCCGGTTGGCGCGGGTCGAAGCCCGCATCGAGTCGGTCCAGGTGGCGCAGCAGGCGCAGGCCCCCCTCCCGCGGCCGGCGCGGGAGGTGTTCTCGTACTCACTGAGCCTCCTGGAGGCAGAAAGGCAGTGGCTCGCCGCCCGAGCCCAGGTGCCTGATGACGGACATCAAGACTGACTTCAAGAGGACCATCGACGCCTATCAGGCCAAACGAGGCCAGTTCCGGATCGTGGACGTGCCCGACATGCAGTACCTCATGATCGACGGCCACGGCGACCCGAACACCTCACCGGCGTTCACCGACGCCGTCGAAGCCCTCTACCCGGTGGCCTACAAGCTGAAGTTCGCCAGCAAGCGAGACCTCGGACGCGACTACGTCGTCCCACCCCTGGAGGGCCTGTGGTGGGCCGAGGACATGGACTCCTTCGCCGCGAAGCGCGACAAGTCGCGGTGGAACTGGACGCTGATGATCATGACCCCGGACTGGATCGACCAGGACATGTTCACCGCCGCCGTGGAGCAGGCCGGGGCCAGGAATCGTCCGTCGCGGCTCGACGACACCCGTCTGGGGACGCTGTCCGAGGGGCCGTGCGTGCAGACGCTGCACGTCGGTTCCTTCGACGACGAAGCCGAGGTGCTGGCGCGCCTGCACCGTGAGTTCGTGCCGGGCAACGGGTTGCGGATGGTCGGCAGACACCACGAGATCTACCTCAGCGACTTCCGCAAGGTCGCTCCCGAGAAGCAACGCACCATCCTGAGGCAACCGGTCACCACCGCCGCCACGCCGAGTGCGTAGGCAGAACGGCGAGGGCCCCGCCCCCGACGATCTCGCGATCGCGGAGACGGGGCCCTGTCCGTCGTTCAGCGGGTCACTTGCCGCCGGCGAGCTTCTCCCGCAGAGCGGCGAGCGCCTCGTCGGTGGCCAGGGTGCCGGCCGGCTCCTCGGCCTGCCGGCTCGGGGCCGCGCTGGTCGTGGTGGTGGTGCCACCGGTGACGGCCGGAGCCGGGTTGGCAGCGGCCTCGGCGTCGGCGGCGCGGGAGGTCTGCACCTGCTTGGTGTGGGCCTCCCAGCGCTGACGGGCCTCGGCGTACTGGTTCTCCCAGGTCTCGCGCTGCTTGTCGTACCCCTCGAGCCACTCGCCCGTCTCCGGGTCGAAGCCCTCCGGGTAGATGTAGTTGCCCTCGGCGTCGTAGGTCGCGGCCATGCCGTAGAGGGTCGGGTCGAAGTTCTCCTCGCCCTCGACGAAGCCCTCGTTGGCCTGCTTGAGCGACAGCGAGATCCGGCGGCGCTCCAGGTCGATGTCGATGACCTTGACCATGACCTCGGAGCCGACCTGGACGACCTGCTCCGGGATCTCCACGTGGCGCTCGGCCAGCTCGGAGATGTGGACCAGGCCCTCGATGCCGTCGTCCACCCGGACGAAGGCGCCGAACGGCACCAGCTTGGTGACCTTACCCGGCACGATCTGCTGGATCGCGTGGGTGCGGGCGAACTGCCGCCACGGGTCCTCCTGGGTCGCCTTCAGCGACAGCGAGACCCGCTCGCGGTCCAGGTCGACGTCCAGGACCTCGACCTCGACCTCCTGGCCCACCTCGACGACCTCGGACGGGTGGTCGATGTGCTTCCAGGACAGCTCGGAGACGTGCACCAGGCCGTCCACGCCGCCCAGGTCGACGAACGCGCCGAAGTTGACGATCGAGGACACGACGCCCTTGCGGACCTGGCCCTTCTGCAGCTTGTTGAGGAACTCGGTGCGCACCTCGGACTGCGTCTGCTCCAGCCAGGCCCGGCGGGACAGGACCACGTTGTTGCGGTTCTTGTCCAGCTCGATGATCTTGGCCTCGAGCTCGCGGCCGACGTACGGCTGCAGGTCCCGCACGCGGCGCATCTCGACCAGGGAGGCGGGCAGGAAGCCCCGCAGCCCGATGTCGAGGATGAGGCCGCCCTTGACCACCTCGATGACCGAGCCGCGGACGACGCCGTCCTCGTCCTTGATCTTCTCGATGGTGCCCCAGGCCCGCTCGTACTGCGCCCGCTTCTTGGAGAGGATCAGACGACCCTCCTTGTCCTCCTTCTGGAGGACCAGGGCCTCGATGTGATCACCAACCGAAACGACCTCGGCCGGGTCCACGTCGTGCTTGATCGACAACTCCCGAGAGGGGATGACGCCCTCGGTCTTGTAGCCGATGTCGAGCAGGACCTCGTCCCGATCGACCTTGACGACGGTGCCTTCGACAATGTCGCCGTCGTTGAAGTACTTGATGGTCTCGTCGATCGCGGCGAGGAAAGCCTCCTCGGAACCGAGATCGTCGTGGGTGACCCGGGTGGCGCTCGAGGGGGCCTCGATGCTGCTCGTCATGTGGGCGGTTGCTCCGGTCGGATGGTGTGTCACAGCAGGCTGGTGTCGCGGTGACCTGTTCGCGCCAGCAGATCCGTCGCCGGGCACACCGAAAGATCGAGTGAGATCATGGAGGTAACTCCGCCAGTGGTCCCGGAGACCGCGCACCTGCTCCCTGCCGAGGCACACGATCCGCGAGCGCATCGTCTAGCCTACCCGCTGCATTACCACAGCGTGCAAGGCCTCCCGTCCTCTCGCCGCCTCGCCACCTGCGAAAGCGGAGATTTCGGTAGGAAGGCGCCTCACCTGTCGCGCCCGTCACAGCGGCACCACCGGAACCGTAGCGCCACCCGCCCTCCGCCGCGCCCGGGGCCCCGCCGCCCGCCGACACACTGGCACTAGCGTGGGCGCGTGGACGACGACAGCAGCCGGGTGACCCGGCGCGGGGTGGGCGACGCCGAGGCCCGGCGCGCCAGCCGCCGCTGGTGGGACACCGACGCCGACGACTACCAGGCCGAGCACGGCGGGTTCCTCGGCGACCTCGACTTCGTCTGGTGCCCCGAGGGGATGCGCGAGGCGGACGTACGGCTGCTGGGCGACCTGGCCGGGCGGCGGGTGCTGGAGGTCGGCTGCGGCGCCGCGGCCGCCGCGCGGTGGCTCGCCACCCAGGGTGCCCGGCCGGTCGCCATGGACCTGTCCGCCGGCATGCTGCGGCACGCCGCGCTCGCCGCCGCGCGCACCGGCGTACGCGTGCCGCTGGCGCAGGCCGACGCGCTGGCGCTGCCGTTCGCCGACGCGGCGTTCGACACCGCCTGCACGGCGTTCGGGGCGATCCCGTTCGTGGCCGACTCGGCGGCGGTGATGCGCGAGGTGTTCCGGGTGCTGCGCCCCGGCGGTCGCTGGGTGTTCTCGGTGACCCACCCGATGCGGTGGATCTTCCTCGACGACCCGGGCGAGGGCGGGCTGACCGCGACGCACTCGTACTTCGACCGCTCCCCCTACGTCGAGCAGGACGAGACCGGCGAGGCCACCTACGTCGAGCAGCACCGCACGCTCGGCGACCGGGTCCGGGAGATCGTGGGCGCCGGGTTCCGCCTGGTCGACCTGGTCGAGCCGGAGTGGCCCGAGGGGCACGAGGGGATCTGGGGGCAGTGGAGCCCGCTGCGCGGCCGCCTCTTCCCCGGCACCGCCATCTTCGTCGCCGAGAAGCCCGCCTGAGATTGCCGGACAGTCGGTGCGACGTCCGGGGCCGCCCGCAGGGTTACGCTGAGCCGGTGAGCGCCGAGCCGATCGCGACACCACCTGGCCCCTGGTGTCCTGACCCGATCCGGCAGCAACGTGCGGACTACACGCTGGAGGACCTGCTCAACCTGCCGGACGACGCCCCCCGCGTCGAACTCGTCGACGGAGTCATCCAGGTGACACCCTCCCCCACCCTGGGCCACCAGGACATCTCCAGCCTGCTCTGGCTGTGGCTGCGGACCCACGCCCCCGCCCACCTCCGCGCCGCACAGGCCGTCGGCGTGGCCCTCAACGCGAACACCAGCCGGCAGCCGGACGTGCTGCTGCGCCGGGCCGAGGTGACCCCCGACCGGTCACTGCTCGTGCCTGACGACGTCATCCTCGCCGTGGAGGTGGTGTCGCCGGGCACGCGGCGCACCGACAGGTTCGCCAAGCCGGGTGAGTACGCCGCCGCCGGCATCCCGTACTACTGGCGTATCGAGCAGGACCCCGTCCACCTCTACGCCTACCGTCGGGGCGACCGGCTCGGGCCGGGCGGAGAACGGCAGTACGAACTGATCACCGACAGCGCCGATCTGGTCGAACTCAGCGAGCCGTTCGAGATCAAGCTGCCGATCGCCGAGATCACCCCGTAGCCGGCCCCGTCGTTTCGGGGCATCGACGCCGGGTACCCGCCAGGCATGGCCGAGCAGAACGAGTTCCGCAAGGGCGACCACGTCTCCTGGGCCAGTCACAGCGGCCGGGCGTACGGCGTGGTCAAGGAGAAGCTGATCGACCGGACGCATGTACGCGGGCACGCCGTGAACGCGTCCCCGGAGCACCCGCAGTACCGGATCCGCAACGACGACTCGGGCCGGGACGTCGCCCACCGACCGGAGGTGCTGCGCCATGAGTCGGGATGACGAGGGTCGGGACATCTACCGGGAGTTCACCGAGGCGGTGAACATGAAGCCGGGCGAGTTGTCGACGTGGCTGGAGACCGACGAGTCGAAGCATGTCGGCTGGCGGAAGGGCACCAAGGGCGGCGAGTCGGTGGGCCACGAGTCCGGCCGCAGGATCATCAGCCTGCTGCGCCGCAAGCGCGACCAACTCTCCGAGGCCGACTACCGGCACATGCGCAAGGTCGTCGGGTACGTCCGGCGGCACATGGCGCAGCGACCCAGCGGCGACGTGCGCCAGACCCGGTGGCGGTACTCCCTGATGAACTGGGGTCACGATCCCGTGAAGGCCCCGCTTCCGCCGCCCGGTGGGCCGTCCCGGAAGGCCCTGGATCGGCACGGCGCCCCGCCGAAGGCCCGCCGGGGACCGGGACGCTGAACCGGACCCGGCCACGCCGCCCGGCAGGGCTGCTACGCCGGACCGGGCCGACACGACGCCGACCGCGACGGGCCCGGGGCGGGCCGACCCGCGCAGGGATCAAGCCTGACCGGAGCGGGTCGGCCCGCCCCGGAACCCCACCACGACGACACTCAGTGGTCGGCGCTGTTCCAGTCGCGCCCCTCACCGACGGAGACCTCCAGCGGCACCGACAGCGGGTACGCCCCGCCCATCTCCCGCCGCACCAGCGCCTCGAGGGCCTCCCGCTCGCCCGGAGCGACCTCGAACACCAACTCGTCGTGCACCTGGAGCAGCATCCGCGAGCCCAGGCCCGCCTCGCGCAGCGCGGTGTCGACGTGCAGCATGGCCACCTTGATGATGTCGGCGGCCGAGCCCTGGATCGGGGCGTTGAGCGCCATCCGCTCGGCCATCTCCCGGCGCTGCCGGTTGTCGCTGACCAGGTCGGGAAGGTAGCGCCGGCGACCCAGGATCGTCGAGGTGTAGCCGTCGTGGCGGGCCCGGGCGACGACCTCCTGGAGGTAGTCGCGCACCCCGCCGAAGCCGGCGAAGTAGTCCTCCATCAGCCCGCGCGCCTCCTCGGCGGTGATGCCGAGCTGCTGGGAGAGGCCGAACGCGCTCAGCCCGTACGCCAGGCCGTAGTTCATCGCCTTGATCTTGCGCCGCTGGTCCGCGGTGACCTCGTCGAGGGGCACCCCGAAGACCGACGAGGCGGTGGCGGCGTGGAAGTCGGCGCCCGAGTTGAACGCCTCGATGAGCGCGTCGTCCGACGACAGGTGCGCCATGATGCGCATCTCGATCTGGCTGTAGTCGGCGGTGAGCAGGCACTCGTAGCCCTCCCCGACGACGAAGGCGCGGCGGATCCGCCGCCCCTCCTCGGTGCGGATCGGGATGTTCTGCAGGTTGGGCTCGGTCGAGGAGAGCCGGCCGGTGGCCGCCACCGTCTGGTTGAACGTCGTGTGGATGCGCCCGTCGTCGGAGACCGACTTGAGCAGGCCGTCGACGGTGGTCTTGAGCTTGGCCACGTCCCGGTGGCGCAGCAGGTGGGCCAGCACCGGGTGCGGGTTCTGCGCGTAGAGCCACTGGAGGGCGTCGGCGTCGGTGGTGTAACCGGTCTTGATCTTCTTGGTCTTGGGCAGCCCCAGCTCGCCGAAGAGGATCTCCTGCAACTGCTTCGGCGAGCCGAGGTTGAACTCCCGCCCCACCGCCGCGTACGCCCCCTGGGCGGCGGCCTTCACCTCGGCGGCGAAGTGCGCCTCCAACTCGGAGAGGTAGTGCGTGTCGGCGGCGATGCCGGTGCGCTCCATGCCGGCGAGCACCCGCATCAGCGGCAGCTCCACCCCGGCCATCAGCCGGGCGGACTGCTCACCGTCGCGGGAGAGCTCGGCGTCGATGGCGTCGGCGAGGTCGAGGGTGGCCCGGGCCTGGAGCATCAGGTTCTGCTCCGCCTCGCCGTCGTTGCCGAGGCCGTCGAGGGTGAGCTGGCCGGTCTCCGGCGCGTCGACCCGCAGCTCGCGGTGCAGGTAGCGCAGCGCCAGGTCGGTCAGGTCGTAGGAGCGCTGGTCGGGGCGGGCCAGGTAGGCGGCGATCTGCGTGTCGCGGAGGATGCCCTCCAGGCGCCAGCCGTGCGCGGCGAACGCGAGCACGGCCGGCTTGCTGTCGTGCAGCACCTTGGGCCGCGCCTCGTCGGCCAGCCAGGCCGCCAGGGCCGCCTCGTCGGCCGGCTCCAGGGTGGCGGGGTCGAGCCAGGCCGCCGCGCCGCCGGCGGTCGCCAGGGCCATGCCGATCACGGAGGCGGTGTGCCGGCGGTTGGGCCCGGTGTCGAGCTTCACCGCGACGCCCACGGGGGTGCCGGCCGGGGCGTGCGTCTCCAGCCACCCGGCCACCGCCCCGGGCGCGGTGAGCACCTCGCCGGACAGCTCGAAGCCGGCCTCGGCCTCCGGCTCCACCGCCTCCAGGTACTGGTAGAGCCGGTCGCGCAGGATGCGGAACTCGAGGGTGTCGAAGACCTGGTGGACCGCCTCGCGGTCCCACCCCTGCCAGCGGGCGTCCTCGGGGCGCAGCGGCAGCTCCAGGTCGGAGACGAGGCAGTTGATCTCGTAGTTGCGGATCACGTCGGCGAGCCGCTCGCGCAGGCTGTCGCCGGCCTTGCCCTTGATCTCGTCGGCCCGCGCGACGACCCCGTCGACGCCGCCGTACGCGTTGATCCACTTCGCGGCGGTCTTCGGACCGACGCCGGGGATGCCGGGCAGGTTGTCGCTGGTCTCGCCGACCAGGGCGGCCAGGTCGCGGTAGCGGTCCGGGGCGACGCCGTACTTCGCCTCCACCGCCGCCGGGTCCATCCGGGCCAGGTCCGAGACGCCCTTGCGCGGGTAGAGCACGGTGATCTGGTCGCCGACGAGCTGGAACGCGTCCCGGTCGCCGGTGGTGATCAGCACCGACATGCCCTGGTCGCGGGCCTGGCAGGCGAGGGTGGCGATGACGTCGTCGGCCTCGTAGCCCTCCTTCTCCACCACCGGGATGCGCAGCGCCGCGAGGACCTCCTTGACCAGGCTCACCTGGCCCTTGAAGTCGGTCGGGGTCTCGCTGCGGCCGGCCTTGTACTCCGCGTACTTATCCGTGCGGAAGGAGCGGCGGGAGACGTCGAAGGCGACGACGATGTGCGTCGGCTGCTCGTCGCGCAGCACGTTGATCAGCATGGACGTGAAGCCGTAGACCGCGTTGGTCGGCTGCCCCGTCGTGGTGGAGAAGTTTTCCACCGGCAGGGCGAAGAACGCCCGGTATGCCAGGGAGTGTCCGTCGACGAGGAGCAGGCGCGGCGTCGTAGCTGTCACGCGAGCGACTCTAGCCGCCCGCCCCGACAGTCCGGGACACCGGCACGGCCGCCACCGCCACGCCACGTCACCGAATCGGCACGAGCCCCACCAGCGGACCACACCACGGAACGGCACGGGCGCCATCGGCACGGCACGTCGCCGACCCGGCGCGGACGCCGGCACGGCCCGTGCGGGCCGCGCCGGCGTCCCCCGTCAGAGCACCTTGGCCAGGAACGCCTTCGTCCGGTCGTGCCGGGGGTTGGCGATCACCTCGCGCGGGTTGCCCGACTCGACCACGACGCCGCCGTCCATGAACACCAGCGAGTCACCGACCTCGCGGGCGAAGCCGATCTCGTGGGTCACCACGATCATCGTCATGCCGTCGCGGGCGAGGTCCTTCATCACGTCGAGCACCTCGCCGACCAGCTCCGGGTCGAGCGCGCTGGTGGGCTCGTCGAAGAGCATCAGTTTCGGCTGCATGGCCAGCGCCCGGGCGATCGCCACCCGCTGCTGCTGGCCGCCGGAGAGCTGACCGGGATAGTTGCCGAGCTTGTCGCCCAGCCCCACCCGCTCCAGCAGGGCGGCGGCCCGCTCCCGGGCCTCCGCCTTCCGGCCCAGGCCCAGCAGCACCGGCGCCTCGGCGACGTTCTGCAGAGCGGTCATGTGCGGGAAGAGGTTGAACCGCTGGAACACCATGCCGATCGAGCGGCGCTGGGCGGCCACCTCCTTCTCCCGCATCTCGTGCAGCTTGCCGCCGCGCTCGCGGTAGCCGATCAGCTCGCCGTCCACCCGGATCCGGCCGGCGTTGATCTTCTCCAGGTGGTTGATGCAGCGCAGGAACGTCGACTTGCCGGAGCCGGAGGGCCCCAGCAGGCAGCACACCTCGCCGCTGCGGACCTCCAGGTCGATGCCCTTGAGCACCTCGACCGACCCGAACGACTTGTGCACCTGCTCGGCCCGGACCATCGGCCCGGACTCCACCGTCGGCGCGCCGGCCTCCGGCACCGTCACCTTGGTCATGCGCCGTCCACCTTCCCGGTCGTGCCGCCCGCCTCCGCGGCGATGCCGCGCAGCTTGGTCCTCGCCCGCCCGCTGCGCCCGACGCCCTTGGAGAAGTGCCGCTCCAGGTAGTACTGCCCGACCAGCAGCACGCTGGTCAGCAGCAGATACCAGATGGTCGCCGCGACCAACATCGGGAAGACCTGGAAGGTCCGACTACCGACGGCCCTGAGCTGGAAGAACAGCTCGGTGGACACCGGCACGAAGGCCACCAGCGAGGTGTCCTTGAGCATGGCGATGGTCTCGTTGCCGGTCGGCGGGACGATCACCCGCATGGCCTGCGGCAGCACGATGCGGCGCAGGATCTGGCCACGGGTCATGCCCAGCGCCTGGGCGGCCTCCGTCTGGCCCTCGTCGACCGACTGGATGCCGGCCCGGACGATCTCCGCCATGTAGGCGGCCTCGGACAGGCCCAGCGCCAGCATGCCGGCGACGAAGCCGGTCAGGATCTCCACGGCGGAGAAGCCGAACAACCGCGCCTCGAAGTCGTTGACCCCGAACAGTGCGCCGATCTGCCGGTCGAAGGGCAGCCCGAACTCGATCCGCGCCCACAGGATCCCCAGGTTGCCGAAGAGGATCGCCAGCACCAGCCGGGGCACCGCCCGGAAGAACCAGGTGTACGCCCAGGCGACGCCGCGCAGGATCGGGTTCTCCGACAGCCGCATGATGGCGATGACGACGCCCAGCCCGATACCGATCAGCATGGCGGTCACGAGCAGCGCGAGGCTTCCGCGCACCCCCTCCATGATCGGCGGGCGGAACATCTCGTCGACCATGAACGACCAGTTGAACGCCTTGTTCGTCACCAGCAGGTGGACGAACATGGCCACCAGCACCCCGATCACGCCGACGGCGACCCACCGCCCGGGATGCCGCACGGGCACGGCCCGGATGGGTTCCGGCCGTGCCCGCTCGGGTGTGTCAGTTTTTTCGACCGACATGCTCAGCTGGTCGGGTTCAGCGCCGGGGTCGTGATGGCGCCGCCCTCGACGCCCCACTTCTTCAGCGCGGTCTCGTAGGTGCCGTCGGCGATGACCGCCTGCACGGCCTCCTTCAGCACCTCGGCGAACGCGGCCTGGTCCTTCTTCACCGCGTAGCCGTACGGGGCCGACTCGTAGATGTCGCCGAGCAGCTCCAGCTGGCCGTTGCTCTGCTTCACCGCGTACGCGCCGACCGGCGAGTCGGCCAGCATGGCGTCGTCCTTGCCGCTGACCACAGCGGCGGTGGCGTCGCTCTGCGCCTGGTACTGGTCGATGGTGATCGCCGGCTTGCCGGCGTCGGTGCACTTCTTCGACCGGGCGGTGATGTCGTCGAGCTGCACGGTGCCGACCTGCACGGCGATCTTCTTGCCGCAGGCGTCGTTCGGGTCGATCTTGGCCGGGTTGCCCGACTTGGTCGCCCACTGGGTGCCCGCGGAGAAGTAGCTGACCATGTTCACGGTCTTCATCCGCTCGGCGTTGATCGTGAACGAGGAGACGCCGATCTCGTACTTGCCGGAGTCCACGCCGGGCAGGATCGAGTCGAACGGCGCCGACTCGTACTCGGCCTTGAGGCCAAGCTTCTGCGCGACGGCGTTGAACAGCTCGACGTCGAAGCCGACGACCGTCTTGCCGTCGGCGTCGAGGAACTCCGCCGGGGCGTACGTCGAGTCGGTGCCGACCTTGATCACGCCGTCGGCCTTGATGGCGTCGGGCACCTTCGCGGCCAGCGCCGAGTCGGCGGCGGCGGTGACGCTGGGGCCGGCGCCGGGCTGCTCGGTGCTCTCCTTCTCGCCGCAGCCGGCGAGCGAGAGGGCAAGCAGCGCGGCACCCGTGGCGCCGAGCACGGCTCGGCGGCCACCAGAGATGTGGAACATGTCGTTCTCCTTGCGGTGAGGGGTGGCAGCCGGTCAGGCCACGCCGAGGTATGCCTCTTTGACCGCCGGGTCGTGCAGCAGGTCCGCGCCGGTCCCGCTCTTGACGATCCGACCAGTCTCCAGCACGTACGCCCGGTGCGCCCGGGCCAGGGCCTGCTGGGCGTTCTGCTCGACCAGCAGGATGGTGGTGCCCTGCTCGTTGATCTCCGTGATGATGTCGAAGATCTGCTGGATCAGCATCGGCGCCAGACCCATCGAGGGCTCGTCGAGCAGCAGCAGCTTCGGCCGGCTCATCAACGCCCGGCCGACCGCCAGCATCTGCTGCTCGCCGCCGGAAAGAGTACCCCCGGCCTGCTTGCGCCGCTCCGCCAGGCGCGGGAAGAGAGTCAGCACCCGGTCGAGGTCCTGGGCGATGCCGGCCCGGTCCCGCCGGGTGTAGGCGCCCATGTCCAGGTTCTCCAGCACCGTCATGCCCGGGAAGATGCCCCGGCCCTCCGGCGCCTGGCACAGCCCCCGCCTGACCCGCAGGTCGGCCCGGAGCTTGGTGATGTCCTCACCGTTGAACCGGATGCTCCCGCTGGCGACCGGCCGGATCCCGGAGATGGCCCGCATCGTGGTCGACTTGCCGGCGCCGTTGGCGCCGATCAGGGCGACGATCTCGCCCTCGTCCACCGTCAGGCTGATGCCGTGCAGCGCCTGGATCCGCCCGTACAGCAGGCTCACATCGTCGATCTCAAGCAGCATCGTCCGGCACCCCCAGGTACGCCGCGATCACCTTCGGGTTCTCCCGCACCTCGGCGGGCAGCCCCTCGGCGATCTTCTTTCCGAACTCCAGCACCACGATCCGGTCGGTGACCCCCATGACCAGGCGCATGTCGTGCTCGATGAGCAGCACGGTCACGCCGGTGTCCCGGATCTGCCGGATGAGCTGGAGCAGTTCCTCCTTCTCCGCCGGGTTGAAGCCGGCGGCCGGCTCGTCGAGGCAGAGCAGCACCGGGTCGGTGGCCAGCGCGCGGGCGATCTCCAGCCGCCGCTGCTCGCCGTAGGAGAGGTTGCGGGCGAACTCGTGCATCCGCTTGCGGATGCCGACGAACTCCAGCAGGCGCTCGGCCTTCTCCCGGCCCTCGCGCTCCTCCTTCCAATACCGCGGCAGGCGGAACAGCGCGGAGATGACGCTGGTCTTGTGGTGCGCGTCCGCGCCGACCAGGACGTTCTCCAGTGCGGTCATCTCGGGGAAGAGGCGGATGTTCTGGAACGTCCGCGCCATGCCCATCTTGGTGATCTGGTGCCGCTTCTTGCCGCTGATCTTCTGGCCGCGGAACCGGATCTGCCCCTCCGTGGGCTGGTAGATGCCGGTCATCGCGTTGAAGCAGGTGGTCTTGCCGGCGCCGTTCGGGCCGATCAGTCCGAGGATCTCCCCCTTGTACAGGGTGAAGTCCACCTCGTTCAGCGCGACCACGCCGCCGAAGCGCAGCGTGACGTTGTCGACCTCCAGCAGCGGCTCCCGGGTGGGCACCGCCTCCACGGCCGGCGCGCCGGCCTGCGCCGGGACGGCCGGCGTCTGCTCGGTGTCACTCACCGACGGTCACCTCCTTGCGGCGGTCCTTGAACTCCGCCGCGCGTCGTCGGTTCGGGATCAGACCCTCCGGCCGGACGATCATCATGACCACCAGCACCAGGCCGAAGAACAGGAACCGGAACTCGTACAGCTCGATGCCGAACAGCTCGATGCCGCGGAACCGCTCGATCATGTACGCCACCAGGCCGCCGCCGACGATCGCGCCGACGATGTTGCCGGAGCCGCCGAAGATGACCGCGGCCAGGATGATGATCGAGTTCAGCAGCTCGAAGTTCTGCGAGTTGACGAAGTTCTGCTTGCCCGCGAAGAGCGCGCCGGCCAGGCCGGCGATCGCCGCGCCCGCCGCGAACGCCCACAGCTTGAACTTGAACGTCGGCACGCCCATCAGCTGCGCCGCGTCCTCGTCCTCGCGGATCGAGACCCAGGCCCGCCCGACGCGGCTGTGGGTCAGGTTCCGCACCCCGATCACCACCAGGATGATCAGCGTGAGCACCAGCCAGTAGTACGGCCGGGCGTCGAGCACGCCGAAGACCGGCTTGCCGTCGGCGTACTGGCCGGGCGGGTGCGGGATCTGGTTGAAGCCCCGCTGCCCCTTCAGGAACTCCGAGCTGACCGCCGCGATCCGGATCATCTCGGCGAAGCCGAGCGTCACCAGCGCCAGGTAGTCGCCGCGCAGCCGCAGGGTCGGCGTACCGAGCATCACGCCGGAGACCATGGTCAGCGCGATCGCCACCGGCACCGCCAGCAGCCACGGCCACAGCGTCTTGATGTCGCTGCTCGGCGAGGTCAGCACCGCCACCGTGTACGCGCCGACGGCGAAGAAGCCGAAGTAGCCGAGGTCGAGCAGGCCGGCGAAGCCGACGACGATGTTCAGGCCGACGGCCAGCAGCACGTAGATCGAGACGGTGAACATCACCTGGGTGAAGTTCGCACCGGGGGTCGGGATCGGCCCCAGGTACTGGTAGAACTCCTTGTTCGGCAGCGCGTAGAAGAACACGATCACCGCGGCCAGCAGCGCCCAGCGCACCCAGCGCGGCGCCCCGCGCCACCGTTCCCCGGCCGCCTCGCGGCCGGAGCGCACCTTCTCCAGGACGGTCGTCATGCCCGTGCCCTCCCCAGCGACTCACCCAGCAGACCGGTCGGCCGGAACATCAGCAGCACCACCAGCACCGCGAACGCGGCGAAGTCCTTCCACTGGGAACCGAACAGGCCGGACGCGTAGTTCTCGATCACGCCGAGCAGCAGGCCGCCCAACAGCGCGCCGCGCAGGTTGCCGATGCCGCCCAGCACCGCGGCGGTGAACGCCTTGAGGCCCAGCAGGAAGCCGACGCTGTAGGTGAGGGTCTGGATCCGCACGTCGTAGAGCAGGCCCGCGACGCCGGCCATCGCGCCACCGGCGACGAAGACCATCAGGATGATCCGGTCCTTGTTCACGCCCATCAGCGCGGCGGTGTTGGCGTCCTGGGCCACCGCCCGGATGCCGCGGCCGACCCGGCTGCGGTTGATGAACATGTCCAGCGCGATCATCATCACCAGCGCGGACCCGATGGTCAGCAGCTGGATGGCGTCGATCGGCACCCCGGCGATGTGGAACAGCGGCTTGGAGCTGACCAGGGCCGGCGCGCCCTGCGGCAACCGGCGGGTGTAGACGCCGAACGCCTCCGCGATGGCGATGGAGGCGCCGATCGCGGTGATCAGGAAGGCCAGCGGCGGCGCGTTGCGCTTACGCAGCGGCCGGTACGCCACCCGCTCGATGAGCGTCGCGGTGCCGGCCGAGGCGACCGCCGCCACGAGCGCCGCGACCAAGAGGTAGAAGATGACCATGCCGACGCCGTTGACCTGCGAGTCCTGGTCCAGGCCGAACCAGTTCCAGCTCCACAGCGCGAAGAACGCGCCGGCGATGAAGACCTCGGAGTGGGCGAAGTTGATGAGTCTCAGCACGCCGTAGACCAGCGTGTATCCCAGCGCGACCAGGGCGTAGATCGCACCCTGCGTCAGGCCGGTCGTGGTGAGTTCTCCGAAGTTGGAGAACAGTCCGTCGAAGTTCAAGGGAGGGACGCTCCATCAGGGTCTGGAGAGAAAAAGGGGGTGCGGCCGGGAGCGAGCTCCCGGCCGCACCCGCGATCACAACTCAATCGCTGTAGCAGCGACCGGCGTCAGGACTTGGGGATCTCCTGGTCCGGGACGACCTTGCCGCCCTGGACCTTGAAGGCCCAGACCTTGACCTGCGCGGGGTCGAGCTCGCCGCCCTCGACGAACTTGTAGCTCGCCGCGACGCCCTCGCCGCTGTAGCCCTTCACGAACTCCAGCAGGCCCTCACGGGTGGTCTTGCCCGCCTTGATGCCGGCGAGCAGGATGTTCGCCGCGTCGTAGGCCGTGTCGCTGTAGGTGCCCGGGTCGGCGCCGTTGAGGGCCTTGTACTCCTGGGCGAAGGTGCCGCGCGCCTCGGTGGCCGGCTGGCACGGGCAGGTGAGGATGGTGCCCTCGGCCGCCGCCGCACCCGCGGAGGTGATGTACGCGGCGTCGTTCACGCCGTCGCCGGCGATCAGGGGAGCGGTGACCCCGGCAGCGGTGAGCTGCTTGCGGATCAGGCCGGCCTCCTGGTAGTAGCCACCGTAGAAGATCGCCTTGACGTTCGCGGCCTTGACCTTGGTGACCACGGCGGAGAACTCGGTCTGCTTGCCCTCGCCCTGGACCTTGTCGGAGCCGACGACCGCCGGGCCGAGCAGCTTCTTGACCTCGTCGGCCAGGCCGGCGCCGTACGCGGACTGGTCGTCGATGACGTAGACCTTGTCGGCCTTGAGCACGTTCTTGATGTAGTTGCCGGCCGCCGGGCCCTGGCTGAAGTCGTTGCCGACCGCGCGGAAGAACGTCTTCCAGCCCTGCTCCGCAAGGCTCGGACGGGTCGCGGAGGGGGTGATGGTGACCAGACCGGCCTCGTTGAACAGCGGGCCGGCGGCCTCCGACTCACCCGAGTAGGCCGGGCCGACGATGCCGAGGATCTTCGTGTCGTCGATGGCCTTCTGGGCCAGACCCGGGGCCTGGTCCGGGCTGCCCTGCGAGTCCAGGGAGACCAGCTCGACCTTGCAGTCGGCGTTCTCCTTGTTGTACTTGTCGACGGCCAGCTTGACGCCGTTGTTCTCGTTGATGCCGAGCGCCGCCGAGCTGCCGGTCAGCGCACCGAAGAACGCGATCTTGTTGCCACAGGCTTCGCCACCGGACGCCGTGTCGTCGCCACCGCTGCCGCATGCGGTGACGCCAGCGACGAGCGCCAGCATGGCGGCCCCACCGATAACGCGCGCGAGCTTCTGCCTCAAGGCCCGAACCCTCCTCCGTCCCATGGTCCGAACCACCCGCTGCCTATTGGCCCTTGCGGGGGCGGACGAACCAGACCGTCGTCGCCGGTCTGGGGCCGGACGCTATCCCACCTTTCAGCTGTGACGAAAGCCCCAACGGAGCGGGTTGACCGAACCGTTACACGCCGTGGCGGATCGGAAACGATCGCTGTAAGAACCGTCGGCCGTGAATGCCCTTCGCCTTCGTTTCGTCGGTAACGGGCAGGTCAGCGCCCACCCCCTACCGATCGACGGCCGACAACCCCGCCCACCAGGCACGGGACGCCTGGCCGTCATCGGCGACCAACACCAGTCGATCTCCCTGCGCCGCCGCTGCCACCGCCGTGTTGCCACCGTCGGGCACCACGGCAGGCATCGCCATCGTCCGCCACGAATCCCCCGAATCAACCGAGAGCCACAGTCCGTGACCGCCGCCGTCCCCGGTCACCGCCACCAGAGCACGCCCGGCCGGCACCAGACCGTCGACCGACGACACCCCCGGCCCCGGCGCGCCGAATCCACCGACCCGCCGCCACTCGCCCCCGGCCAGCCGCCAGGCCGCGAACCCCCCGACCACCGGACCGACCGCCACCAGCCCGCCGTCGCCCACCGACGCCACCCGCTGCGCCTGCCCACGCCCGTCCCCCGCCGGCAACGCCACCCGCCGCCAGGCAACACCGTCCGCCGAGGTCCACGCCAGGGGTGCCAGCGCGGTCGCGCCCGGCGGCAGCACCGCGCCCACGACCCACCAACCCGACGGCACCGCCACCGCGTCGTACGCCACCGTCCGGCCGCGCCCGTCGCCGGCGAGCTCCGGCACGCCCTCCCGGATGGTGAACCGCTCGCCGTCCGGCGACGTCCAGACCGCCGCCCCGTCGACCCGCGCCCCCGCGATCAGCCAACCCGCCGGCCCCGCGGCCAGCCGGGCCACGCTGACCGCCCGCGGCCCCGCATACAGCTCGAACGGGGCCGGCACCTCCCGCAGCGCGCCGTCCGGGGCCTGTGCCCAGGTGCCCGTGCGGGGATTGCCGTGCACACCGCCGTTCTTCGCCCCGAGCGCCGCCACCCGCCCGTCCCGGCAGGCGGCCGCGTACAGCACGTGCTGGCGGCCGTAAAAGCTCGACGCCGCCACCGGCAGCGCCGACCACGACGCGCCGTCGGCGCTGCTCCAGGCCGCCGGCCGGGTCTCCCCCGCCGCGTCGGCCAGCCCGCCCACCACGTACCACCGGCCGGCGCAGGCCACGGCGTCGCGCAGCAGCGGCCGGCCGGCCGCGCCCGGCGGCACGGGCAGGGTCAGCGGCTGCCACTCCGGGCGCAGCGGCTCGGCGGCGGGCTCCGCCGGGGCCCGGTCACAACCGGCCAGCAGCGCGGCGAGGACACCGAGCACCGCCACCAGCCGCCGCGAGGTCCACATGCGATCAGATGTTATCGATCGACCGGCCCGCCGCGCGGCCCCGTCGCGCGCGTCTCCGGCGCGTCGCGCCGTCCCGGCGCGTGGCCACCCGGGGCCGACGGCGGGGCGGGCCCGTCAGGCGGTGGGCTGGGCGACCTCGCCGCCGGCGGTCTCGGCGAGGATCCGCTCGGCGACCTCCTTCATGGTCATCCGGTGGTCCATCGCCGTGCGCTGGATCCACTTGAACGCCTGCGGCTCGGTCATCCCGTAGGTCGTCATCAGCGCGCCCTTGGCGCGCTCCACGGTCTTGCGGATCTCCAGCCGGTCGGTCAGCCCGGCGACCTCCGACTCCAGGGCGGCGATCTCCGAGTAGCGGGACAGCGCGATCTCCACCGCCGGCACCAGGTCGCTCTTCTGGAAGGGCTTCACGAGGTACGCCATCGCGCCGGCCGCCCGGGCCCGCTCCACCAGGTCGCGCTGGCTGAACGCGGTCAGGATGATCACCGGGGCGATCCGCGCGCCCGCGATCCGCTCGGCGGCGGCCAGCCCGTCCATGATCGGCATCTTGATGTCGAGGATGACCAGATCGGGCTTGAGCTCCTCGGCGAGTCGGACGGCGGTCTCGCCGTCACCGGCCTCGCCGACCACCTCGTAACCCTCCTCGACCAGCATCTCGGCGAGGTCCAGCCGGATGAGCGCCTCGTCCTCGGCGATCAGTACGCGCCTGCGCTCGGCGTCCGTCTGCGTCTCGGCCACGAGCCACTCCCACCATCGTTCCCGGCACGGCTACCACCCATGCTCCCGTATGAGAGTAGTCGGGTACAGTGGGCCACACCCCGCGCAGGGGTGAGCCGGGATGGAGGAATCGGCAGACTCGGATGCCTCAAAAGCATCTGCCCGAAAGGGCGTGCGGGTTCAAGTCCCGCTCCCGGCACTTTTGTCATACATCTGTTCGATGATTCCTGGGTGCACCCGCCCGAGATGCGCGCACGCGCCCGCGCCCTCCGCGCCCGTGGCAACAACATCCCGTCTGTTGCTCGTGCCCTCTCCTTGCCCTACTCCACCGTCCGGCACTGGTGCGTCGACTCGCCCGAGCCGGCTGTGGTCGGCACTGCCGCCCGCTGCTTCCGATGCTCGCCCGATGTCGGCAATCCGACCGATCCTGCCGCCTACGCCTACCTGCTGGGCCGCTACCTCGGGGACGGACATCTGGTCACCACCGACCGGGTGCCGGTTCTCCGCATCTACTGCGCCGACACACGGCCTGATCTCATCGACGCCTCAGCGGCCGCGATGAAGGCGCTGCTCGCCAACAAGGTCCAACGGATCCAACAGCGGGGCTGCGTGGCGGTCCAGAGCGCCGGCACGCACTGGCCGTGCCTGTTCCCCCAGCACGGGCCGGGCAAGAAACACGAGCGGCCGATCGTCCTCGCGGAGTGGCAGAGGGAGATCGTTGCCGGTAACGCCGGCGACTTCCTGCGCGGCCTGTTCCACTCCGACGGTGCGCGGTTCGCCAACCGGGTGAGGGTGCGCGGCAAGGAGTACGTCTACCCCCGCTACATGTTCACCAACGAGTCCACCGACATCATGGGCCTCTGCCAGTGGGCGCTCGACCTGCTCGGCGTCGCCTGGCGGATGAGCCGCCACAACTCCCTCTCGGTCGCGCGCCGCGAGGCGGTCGCCGCCCTCGACCGACACGTGGGCCCGAAGTCCCGACCCGGCGCCCGGAAATTCACGGCAGGCAGCCCGGCCGACCTGGCGGACGGCGTTCGCTCGGCGGGTGGAACGCCACGGGTGTGACACCGTGCCTGTGACACCCATGGCGTTCCACCCGTGCCCGCGCGCCAGCTCCGGCACTGCGATCCGGCGCGGGTGCGGGGGCGCCGAGTACGGGGGCGTGCCGGCCTTGTCAGCCGAGTTCGGCGAGGGCCGTCGCGAGGTCCACGCGCAGGTCCTCCGGGTCCTCGAGACCGACGGAGACGCGCAGCAGGCCCCCGCACGGCTTGGCCTCCCCCTCGACCGGGCGGTGGGTCAGCGAGGCCGGGTGCTGGATGAGGGTGTCGACCCCGCCCAGCGACACGGCGTGGGTGATCAGCCGGCAGCCGTTGGCGACGGCGGCCGCGGCGGGCGCGCCGCCGCGTACCTCGAAGGCGAGGAGGCTGCCGGGGCCGGTCATCTGCCGGCCGACGAGCCCGGCCGGGTCGTGCAGCGACGGGTGGTGCACCCGCGTGACGGCGGGGTGGGCGGCGAGCCAGGCGGCGAGTTTCTCCGCGCCGGCCTGCTGGGCGCGGACCCGCACCGGCAGGGTCTGCAGGCCACGGTGCAGCAGGTACGCGCCGAGGGGATGCAGGATCGCTCCGGTGAGCGCGCGGACCTGGCGCAGCCGGGCGGCCCAGTCGGCGTCGCAGGCGACGACGCCGGCGAGCACGTCGCCGTGGCCGCCGATGCTCTTGGTGGCGCTGTGCAGCACGAGGGCGGCGCCGTGCCGGGCGGGCTGCTGGAGCACCGGGGTGGCGACGGTGTTGTCGATGAGCAGCGGGACGTCGCCGGCGGCCCGGGCGAGGGCGGCGATGTCGACCAGGTCGAGGGTGGGGTTGGCCGGGGTCTCGGCGATCACCAGGGCGGTGTCGGGGCGGACGGCGGCGGCGACCTCGCCCGCGCGGGCCCAGGTCACGGTGGTGCCGAGCAGGCCGGTGGCGAGCACGTGGTCGGTGCCGCCGTAGAGCGGGCGGACGGCGACGACGTGCCGCTTCCCGTCGCGGGTGGCGGCGAGCAGCGTGGCGGTGAGGGCGGCCATGCCGCTGGCGAAGGCGACGGCGTCGCCCGTGCCTTCGAGGTCGGCGAGGGCGGTCTCGAAGCGGGCGACGGTGGGGTTCCACAGGCGCTGGTAGACGGCGCTGCCGCCGGCGGGGAGCGTGCCGCCGGTGGCGAGGGTCTCGTACGCGTCGCCGCCCGCGTCGACGGACGGCAGGGGGTTGGTGGTGGAGAGGTCGATGGGTGGCACGTGGACGCCGAGGGCGGCGAGATCGTCGCGGCCGGCGTGCACGGCTCGGGTGTCCACGGTCGTCATGCGGGAAGGATCGAACATAGCGCCGGCGGGAGGCAATAGGTCCGAAGATGATTCGGGCGAAGCCCCTTTGATTGACGCGACGATTCGATGGAGGATGTCTGCATGCCCCTTGCGACGAACGATGTGCGGCGGTTCGCGACCCTGGACGACACCGACCGGGCGATCCTGTCGGAGCTGGCCGCCGACGGCCGGCTGCCGAACAACGCCCTCGCCGAGCGGGTCGGGGTGGCCCCCTCGACGTGCCTGACCCGCACCCGCGCGCTGCGCGAGTGCGGGGCGATCCGCGGGTTCCACGCGGAGGTGGATCCGGCGGCGGTGGGGCTGCCGTTGCAGGCGCTGGTGTCGGTGCGGTTGACCGCGCACGAGCGGGCGGTGGTGGACGCGTTCCGGGCCCGGTCGGTGCGGTTGCCGGGGGTGGTGTCGGTGTTCCACGTGGCGGGCGCGGAGGACTACGTGCTGCACGTGCGGGCCGCCTCGGCGGACGCGCTGCGCGACTTCGTGCTCGACCACCTGGCGGTGGACCCGGCGGTGCTGCACACCCAGACGAGCCTGATCTTCGAACAGGCCCGCGGCCTGGGCTGAGCACCCCGGCGCGCGTGAGCTTGGTTGCCCCGGGGAACAATTCGGGAGCGGGATGGGTTGGTCAGGCGTGTGATCAACGTACCGCTGTCTGTTCTTGACCTTGCCCCGGTCGCGGCCGGCGCCACGGCCGGCGAGGCCCTGCGGCACACCACCGAGCTGGCCCGCCGCACCGAGGAGCTGGGATACCACCGGTTCTGGGTGGCCGAGCACCACAACATGCCGGGGATCGCGAGTTCCGCCCCGGCGGTGCTGCTCGCGCACCTGGCGGCGCACACGTCGACGATCCGGCTGGGCTCGGGCGGCGTGATGCTGCCCAACCACGCGCCGCTGGTGGTGGCCGAGCAGTTCGGCACCCTCGACGCGCTGCACCCGGGCCGGATCGACCTGGGCATCGGCCGCGCCCCGGGCACCGACCAGGTGACCGCGCTGGCGCTGCGCCGGACGATGGAGGGGCTGTCGGCGGAAGGCTTTCCCCGGGAGCTGGCGGACCTGATGAACTACTTCACCGGCGAGCGGCCGGGGCCGATCACGGCCACCCCGGGTCGCGGCCAGCAGCCGGCGATCTGGCTGCTCGGCTCCAGCGGGTTCAGCGCCCAGCTGGCGGGGATGCTGGGGCTGCCGTTCTCGTTCGCGCACCACTTCAGCTCCCAGCACACGCTGCCCGCCCTGGCGCTGTACCGGCAGAGCTTCCGGCCGTCGAAGTGGCTGGCCGAGCCGTACGCGATGGTGGCGGTCAACGCGGTCTGTGCCGACACGGACGAGCGGGCGGAGTGGCTGGCGGGGCCGAGCGCGCTGTCGCTGCTGCGGTTGCGCTCGGGTCGCCCGGGGCCCCTGGCGACGCCGGACGAGGCCGCGGCGTACCAGTACACCGAGGTCGAGCGGGAGTTCGTGCGGCAGCGCCGGGAGGGCCAGGCGATGGGCTCGCCGGAGACCGTGCGGCGACAGCTCGGCGAGCTGTTGGCGCGCACCGGCGCGGACGAGCTGATGTTGACCACGCTGGTGTACGACGTGGCCGACCGGGTGCGCTCGTACGAGCTGATCGCGGCGAAGGTGGCCGGTGGCCTGCGCCGGGCCGGCTGAAACACGATCTTCACGTCGCTGTCACCGGGGAGACGTCCGGGCCGCCTAGGTTTGTCCCTGGTGGTGGTACGGCATCCCCGGTCGGGACGGGTCGGGGATGCCGCGGTGTGGGGCACCGGGCCGCGGCTGTGCGGATTCCGCGGCTGCGGCCCGGTGCCTGCCCCGCTCCCCCGGGCCCGCCGTTCCCTTGCCGGCGACGCGGATTATTGATCAACTCAGGGCGTGGCTGAGCACATGACCCCGGACGAGTTCCGACGCGCCGGGCACGCGGTGGTGGACTGGATCGCCGACTACTGGGCGACCGTGGGGCAGCGCCCCGTGACGTCGCAGGACCCGCCCGGCGCGGTGGCCGCCGCGCTGCCGGCCGGCCCGCCCGAGCACGGCGAGCCCGTGGAAGCGGTCCTCGCCGACCTGGACACGCTCGTCGCCCCGCGGCTGACCCACTGGCAGCACCCCGGGTTCTTCGGCTATTTCCCGGCCAACACCTCCGGCCCCAGCGTGCTGGGCGACCTGGTCAGCTCGGGGCTGGGCGTGCA
This sequence comes from Micromonospora sp. NPDC000121, assembly GCF_042899165.1. NCBI lineage: Bacteria > Bacillati > Actinomycetota > Actinomycetes > Micromonosporales > Micromonosporaceae > Micromonospora > Micromonospora sp. NPDC000121. The sequence goes on along the minus strand of NZ_JBIAZP010000002.1, from coordinate 537,410 downwards.
GGGCATGCTCTGGGCCACCGGTCCCGCGTGCACCGAACTGGAGACGGTCATGCTGGACTGGCTCGCCGACCTGCTGGACCTGCCGAAGCGGTTCCGCTCCGGCTCCGGCGGCGGGGTGATCCAGGATTCCGCGTCCTCGGCGACGCTGGTGGCGACCCTGGTCGCCCTGCACCGGGCGGGCGGCGGCCGGTGGCGCGAGGTCGGCGTCGACCGCCGCTACCGCGCCTACACGTCCACCCAGGGGCACTCCTCGATCGAGAAGGCCGCGCGGATCGTCGGGCTGGGCGCCGACGGCGTACGACCGATCGAGGTGGACCCGGAGACGCAGGCGATGTCGCCGGCGGCGCTGCGTGCGGTGATCGAGGCGGACCGGGCGGCAGGTGTGGTGCCCGCCATCGTGGTGGCCACCGTCGGGACCACGTCCACGACCGCGATCGACCCGCTGCCGGAGATCGGCGCGATCTGTGCCGAGTACGGCGTCTTCCTGCACGTCGACGCCGCGTACGCGGGGGCGGCGGCGGTCTGCCCGGAGCTGCGGTTCGGACACGTCGGCCTGGAGTACGTCGACTCGTACTGCTTCGACCCGCACAAGTGGCTGCTCACCGGCTTCGACTGCGACGCGTTCTGGGTCGCCGACAGGGCGGAGCTGGTCGAGGCGCTGACGGTGCTGCCGGAGTACCTGCGCAACGCCGCCACCGAGTCCGGCGCGGTGATCGACTACCGGGACTGGCAGGTGCCGCTGGGCCGCCGGTTCCGGGCGTTGAAGCTCTGGTTCGTCCTGCGCTGGTACGGCGTCGAGGGGCTGCGGGCGCACATCCGGTCCGGGGTGGCGCTCGCCGCCCGGTTCGCCGAGCGGGTCCGCGCCGACGACCGCTTCGCGCTGGTGGGGGCGCACCCCTACTCGCTGGTCTGCTTCCGGCTGCACGCCGACGACGAGGTCAACGCGGACCTGCTGGCCCGGGTCAACGCCACAAATCGGGTGCACCTGACGCACACCCGGGTGAACGGCCGGTACACGCTGCGCCTGGCCGTCGGCTCGCCGCAGACCACGGAGGCCCACGTCGACGAGGCGTGGTCCCTGCTCCGCGACGCCGCGACCGCCCTCCTCCCCCGCTGACGAGCGGGTCGGCCGTACCGGGGACGCGCCGGCATCCGGGTGCCCGGGTCGGCGGCCTACGCCGGGACGCGGGTGTTCGGGTCGGCGGCTTGCGCCGGCACGCGGGTGTTCGGGTCGGCGGCTTGCGCCGGGACCCGGGTGCTCGGGTCGGCCGTCGGGGCGGGGACCGGGGTGGCGGCGGGGGCCGCCTCGGCGACGGCCCGCTCCCGGCGGGTCCGCAGCAGCGCCCGGACGGCCAGCGCCAGGGCGGCGATCCAGGCGGCGGCGAGCAGCGCGTAGACCGCCGGTCGGGCGGAACCGCCGAGGTCGGCCGAGCGCATCAGCGTGCGGGCGTTGGTCAACACGATCACGCCGCCGATCGCCGCGCCGAGCAGTTGGGCGGGGACGATCCGGACCAGCCAGGCGGCGACCGGCGCGGCGATCAGGCCGCCGACGAGCAGGGCCGCCACCATGGGCAGCAGGAAGCCCTCGGAGCCGAGGCCGACGAGGAAGCCGATGCTGGCGGCGCCGGCGACCACGAACTCGGCCGTGTCCACCGAGCCGATCACCCGGCGGGGCTCCATCCGGCCGCTGACCAGCAGGGCCGGCGTGGCGACCGGCCCCCACCCGCCGCCGCCCGTGGCGTCGACGAAGCCGGCGACCAGGCCGAGCGGGCCGAGGAAACGCCCGCGCAGCCGGCCGGCGCGCCGGTCGGTGCGCAGCGGTCGGGAGAAGCGCACCAGCAGGTACGCGCCCAGCGTGAACAGGATGCCGGCCATCCACGGGGCCGCCGACTCGGTGGAGATCGTGCTGAGGAAGGTCGCGCCGGCGAACGCGCCCACCGCGCCGGGGACGGCGATCCGGGCGACCACCCGCCAGTCGACGTTGCCGAACCGCCAGTGCGCCACCCCGGCGGCGAGCGTGGTGCCGATCTCGGCGAGGTGCACCGACGCCGACGCGGCGGCAGGGGCGACGCCCACGAGCAGCAGCAGCGTGGAGGAGGTCAGCCCGTACGCCATGCCGAGCGCGCCGTCGACGAGTTGCGCGGCGAGCCCGACCAGCGCGAGGACCAGCAGCTTGCGCACGAACGCCCCCAGACTTTTCGGCATCTCCTATCGACTTGGTCGACAATGCGGCACGCGGGTGCCGGGGTCAAGACTCCGACCGGTCAGTGAGACGACAGTGCCGAGGGGCCGGCGACAGGGACGACAGTGACGCCTGCCCGGACGGCGACGCGGCGGGGCGACGCGGCGGGCGGCGGCGCGCGACCCGTGCGCCGGAGTGTGCCGCTCGGGTCAGGTCCAGGCGCGGGGGTCGGCGGCCAGCTCGGTGACCCGCTCGGGCAGGGTGCCGGCGGCCACGTCGGCGACGGTGACCAACTCCAGGATCTGGCGTTCGCTGGCCCGCAGGGCGATCCAGACCTCCTGGAGGGACCGGGCGGCACCGTGGTAGCCGAGTTCCTCGGGCCGCTGCCCGCGTACGTGCGCGAGTGGGCCGTCGATCACCCGGATCACCTCGGCCAGCGAGATCTCCCCGCCCGGCCGCGCCAGCCAGTAGCCGCCCTCGGGGCCGCGCTGGGCGTGCACGATGCCGCCGCGGCGCAGTTGCAGCAGGATGCTCTCCAGGAACTTCGGCGGGATCTCCTGGGCGCGGGCGATCTGCTCGGCGGTCACCGGCCGACCCCGCCCGGCCCCGGCGGCGCCGGTCACCGAGGCGAGCTCCGCGACCGCGCGGAGGGCGTAGTCGACCCGGGCGGAGAGGCGCATGCCGGCAAGGTTAACCCGCTGGTCACCCCGCCCGACCGAACACCCCTCGGCCGATCGGCCGACGACGATGTGCAGCCCGGCGCGGCGTCACTCCCCGACGCGGCGCAGCAGCCCTTCCTGCACGGCGCTGGCGATGTGCCGGCCGTCCGTGGTGAACAGGCGACCCGTGGCGAGCCCCCGCGCACCGGAGGCCGACGGGCTCCAGCAGTCGTAGAGGAACCACTCGTCGGCGCGGAACGGCCGGTGGAACCACAGCGCGTGGTCGAGGCTGGCCCCCACCACCCCGCCGGGGCCCCAGACCTCGCCGTGCACCGACAGCACCGAGTCGAGCAGCGTCAGGTCGGAGGCGTACGTCAGCGCGCAGGCGTGCAGCAGCGGGTCGTCGGGCAGCTTGCCGTCGATGCGCATCCAGACCCGCTGGTGCGGGTCGGCCGGCCGGTCGCCGGGGCGTACCCAGCCGGGTTCGCCGACGTAGCGCACGTCGATCGGGCGCGGGATCTGCGCCCAGATGCCGAGCCGCTCCGGGTAGCGGGAGAGCCGGTCGGTCATCGTCGGGACCTCGTCCGGCCCCGGCACGTCGGGCGGGGTGGGCGCGTGGTGGTCCAGACCCTCCTCGGGGCGGTGGAACGACGCCGACATGAAGAAGATCGGCTTGCCGTGCTGGAGCGCCACGGAGCGGCGTACCGAGAAGGAGCGGCCGTCGCGGATGTTCTCCACCTCGTACACGATCGGCTCGCTCGGGTCGCCGGCGCGCACGAAGTAGCCGTGCAGGGAGTGCACGAAGCGCGCCGGGTCGACCGTCCGGCCGGCGGCCACCAGGGCCTGGCCGGCGACCTGGCCGCCGTACACCCGCTGGGGGCCGACCGGCGGGCTCATCCCCCGGAAGGTCATCTCGCCGGTGTGCTCCAGGTCGAGCACCTCGAGGAGTTGGTCGACCGCGGCCTGGCCGACCGCGACCTCCGCGGCACTCACTGCAACGCCCGCGCCGACGCGGCGTCGACCAGCGACCCGAGCTGGTGTACGCGCAGCGTGTTGGTCGAGCCGGGGGTGCCGGGCGGGCTGCCGGCGACGATCACCACGTGGTCGCCGGGGTTGGCCCGGTTGAGCCCGAGCAGCGCCTGGTCGACCTGGCGGAACATGTCGTCGGTGTGCTCCACGAACGGCATGAGGAAGGTCTCCACGCCCCAGGAGAGGGCGAGCTGGTTGCGCACCTCGGGCACCGGGGTGAAGGCGAGCAGCGGCAGGTCGCAGTGCAGCCGGGACAGCCGCCGCACGGTGTCGCCGGTCTGCGAGAAGGCGACCATGGCCTTCGCGCCGATGGCCCGGGCGATCGAGGAGGCGGCGACGGTGAGCGCGCCGCCGTGCGTACGCGGGTCGTGCTGCAGGCGCGGCACCCCGATCGAGCCGGACTCGGTGGTGGTGACGATCTTCGCCATGGTGCTGACGGTGAGCACCGGGTACTTGCCGACGCTGGTCTCGCCGGAGAGCATCACGGCGTCCGCCCCGTCGAGCACGGCGTTGGCCACGTCGGAGGCCTCGGCGCGGGTCGGGCGCGAATTCTCGATCATCGAGTCGAGCATCTGGGTGGCCACGATGACCGGCTTGGCGTTCTCCCGGCAGAGCTGCACGGCGCGCTTCTGCACCAGCGGGACCTGGTCGAGCGGCAGCTCCACGCCGAGGTCGCCGCGGGCGACCATGACCCCGTCGAAGGCCAGCACGATCTGCTCCAGGCAGTCGACCGCCTCGGGCTTCTCCACCTTGGCGAGCACCGGCCGGTGCACCCCGACCTCGGCCATGATGCCGTGCACCAGCTTGATGTCGTCGGCGGAACGGACGAAGGAGAGCGCGACCAGGTCGACGCCGAGGCCGAGGGCGAAGCGCAGGTCCTCGGCGTCCTTCTCCGACATCGCGGGGACGCTGACCGCCACGTTCGGCAGCGAGACGCCCTTGTTGTTGGAGACCGGGCCACCCTCGGTGACCAGGCAGCGGATGTCGTTGCCGGTGACGTCGGTGACCTCGACGGCGACCCGGCCGTCGTCGATCAGCAGCCGGTCGCCGGGCTTGACCTCCTGCGGAAGCTTCCGGTAGGTGCAGGAGACCCGGTCCTTGGTGCCGAGGACGTCGTCGCCGGTGATCACGACGGAGTCGCCGGTGCGCCACTCGTGCGGGCCGTCGGCGAACCGGCCGAGCCGGATCTTCGGACCCTGCAGGTCGGCGAGCACGGCCACCGGGCGTCCGGCCGCCTCCGCGGCCTCGCGGACCAGCCGGTACACCGCCTCGTGGTCCTCGTGGCTGCCGTGGCTGAAGTTGAGTCTGGCCACGTTCATGCCAGCCTCGACGAGCCCCCTGATCCGCTCCGGGGACGAGGTGGCGGGACCAAGAGTGCAGACGATCTTCGCGCGGCGTGTCACGCCCATCAGGCTAGTCTCTCCTCCGGGTCGGACTGCGGGCCGACCCCTTGCGGGCTGCGAAACATTGTCCAACGACGCGCGTCACGCGCGCAGCCGGCGGGCGGAACCCACGCCGGAACGTTGAGGCGGCGGGCAACGGCGACCGCGCGCCGGAATCGTACGCCCTCGGCGCCATCGGACACCCAGGTGCTCCCCGTCGCCTCAGCCCGGCCCCGGCGACGGCGGCAGCGTCGGCACGGCCGAGAAGACACCGCCCGGGTCATCGCCGATGGCGTCGCGCAGGAGGGCGGCGGCGAGCCGGACGTCGGGGGCGGCGGCGGAGGTCATGGCGGCTCCTCGACCGGGGCCGGCCGCCGGCGCCCGGTGCGCCGGGGCGGCGGTCCTCGCTGCGCGGACCGTAGCACCGGCTGCCGGCGGCCGCCGTCGCCCTGCCGACAGACGCCTCAGGTCTGCGTCTTGACCAGCGGGAACTCCAACGAGCCCGCCGGGCAGAGGAAGGTCATCACGTCCACCCGGTAGAGCCCGGCCTGCACCGCCGGGTCGGCCTCCATCACGCCGCGCACGTCGTCCACGGACCCCGTCCGGGCCAGCCCGAAGCCGATCGGCGGATCCGGTTCGCGGGCCTGGCCGTCCACCGCGCCGGCGACCAGGATGATCCCCCGCCGCTGCAGGGCCTGCATGTGCGCGAGGTGCTCGGCCTGCAACCGCTGCACCGTCTCCGCCGGCAGCGCCCGCCCGGCAGCGCCGGGATACAGCACGACGCACTCGTACGTGTCGAGCGCGAAGTCGACCTGCGGCACTCCCGTCATGGGCGCTCCCTCCCGCGTCGCGCCGCGCGGCGACCCGTGGTCGACGCCGACCGGCACGGGCCCAGCGTCGCACGTGCGGGCGGCCCGCACGGGCGCTCCGGTCAACTCCGTCCGCGCCCCGGCCCGGTTGCCGCCTGCGCCGTTTCGCCCGCGCGGACGCCGGTCCACCACGTCCACGGCACGGCTCCGGGTGCGCCGGGGCCACGCCCGCGCAGCTCGCCCTCGCGTGGCTGCTGCGCCGGTCGCCGGTCATGCTCCCGATCCCGGGCACGTCGTCGGTCGCCCACCTGGAGGAGAACGTCGCCGCGGCCGAGGTGGGGGCTCACCGACGACGAGTACGAGGCCCTCGCCACGGCGGCCTGACGCGGGCGGGGGCGGGCGGCACGCGTCGCCCGCCCCCGGCTGGTCCGCTACAGGGCGAGGCAGTCCGGGCGGATCGCGGTGTCGCGCAGCGCCTGCCGGACCACGGTGTACGTGGTGCCGTCGAGCACGAGTCCGAGGTGCCCGACGACACGCAGCGGGCACGCCGCCTGGATCAGCACGTTGGCCGCCCCGTCGGCGAGCGAGGCGTTGTCGACCGGCCGGACCAGTTCGTCCTGCCACGTCCGGACGGTGGTCCAGCGGACCGCGCCGGGGGTGTCGTCGCCGCCGTTGAGGTCGGCGAGGAAGTCGGAGCCGATCGACATCTGCTGGCAGGCGACGACACCGGCGCAGCTGCCGAGGCCGACGACCCGCAGGATGTTCGCGACGTACGTGCCCTGCTGGGGGCTGCCGAGGCTGACGTAGCGGCCGACGACCGACGCGCCGCCGAGGAACTTCACGTACCAGCGGGAGACCAGTCCGCCCTCGGAGTGGCCGACGACGTCCACCTGGGACGCCCCGGTGACGGACCGGACCTGCTCGACGTACGTGGCGAAGGCGCGGGCGGAGTCGCGGATGTCGCCGAAGCCGAGGCCGGGCAACTGGTAGACGAAGACCCGGAAGCCGTCGGCGCGCAGCCGGGCGGCGATCGGCTCGTACGCGATGGAGAGGCCGATCAGGCCGCCGACGACGATGACGGGGTTGGCGGCGGTGGCCACCGGGGTGGTGGTGGCTGCGGGGGTGGCGTGGCGTTCGGGGGCGGCCGGCGCGGCGGTGGCCGGGACGAGGAGCGCGGCGACCGCGGTGGCGGTGACGAGGATCTTTCGGAGCAGCATGGCTGCACCTCCGGCGGGAGGTACCCGGGAAGCCGGGACGGCGGGTGGGGGATCCGATCGATCGTGGGACGATGATGAAGGCCGCAATTCACAGACGTCAATACGAAGTTACGGGCGGGTAACTGCTTGTCGCGCCGTACGCACGAACCGGCAATTCGCGCGGCGCCCCTGTCGCTATGATCATCTTCGTGACGACGGCCCTCGTGCTCATCGACCTGATGCCCCGGATCATCGCGCTGGAGCTGGCCCCGCACCGCGGCGAGGACGTCCTCGACCGCTGCCGCCGCCTCGCCGCCGTGTTCCGCGCCCAGGGCCGGCCGGTGGTCCAGGTCCGGGTCGAACGACCCGGGGTGGCCGCGCAGCCGCCGGGCAGCGACTTCGCCGAGGGGCTGGTCGAGCCGGGTGACGTCGTGGTCGTCAAGCGCACCGTCGGCGCGTTTCACGGCACCGACCTGCACGAGCAGTTGCGCCGGCGCGGGGTGGACACCGTGGTGCTGGCGGGCCTGGTCACCACGATGGGCGTCGAGTCGACCGCCCGCGCGGCCAGCGACCACGGCTACGAGCTGGAGTTCGTGGCCGACGCGATGTCCGGCTTCGCCGCCGACGAGCACGAGTTCACCGTGGAGCGGATCTTCCCCCGCTTCGGTGCCGTCCGACGGGCCGACGACTACCACTGACCGCGGCTACGCTGCTCCGATGGCGGAGACCATCGAGGACAGTCCGGTCGGCTGGGTGGCCAGCCACGTGGAGCGTTACCTGGCCACCGACGGCGCCGACGGCGCGACGTACCACGGCTACGACGCCCTGCTGATCGTCACCCGCGGGCGCCGGTCGGGCAAGCTGCGGCGGACCGCGCTCATCTACGGCCGCGACGGCGACCGCTACCTGCTGGTGGCGTCGAACGGCGGTGCGGCGCGGCACCCGGCCTGGTACCTCAACCTGTGCGACGACCCGCAGGTGGAGGTGCAGGTCGGGGCCGAACGGTTCCGCGCCACCGCGCGGACCGCCACCACCGAGGAGCGGCCCCGGCTCTGGCAGGTGATGACCGGCGTCTTCCCGACCTACGCCCGCTACCAGCAGGGGACCGACCGGGAGATCCCCGTCGTCGTGGTCGAGCCGCTGGGGCGGGCCGACGCCGCGCGGTGACGCCCGGCGGCGACCACCGGTGGAACGGCACGGGCGTCTCCGGGCCCGGGTGACACCCGTGGCATTCCACCCGTCCGATGTGGTTGGTGGGACGCGGATCGGCGTGGCCGCCGCGGAAGCCAACGGGTGCGGGCAGCCGGCCCGGCGAGGGCGCGGTCGCCGACGGCTCAGCGGAGGAAGCGGAACAGCAGCAGGTAGGCGAGGTAGGCGACCGGCACGGCGACGAAGCAGATCAGAAAGCCCAGGTGCACGTAGCGGGGCGGGGTGCCGGCGACCATGGCCGGCCGCCCCCAGCGCCCGAGCACCAGGTAGCCGGCGAAGAACGACAGCGCGGGCAGGCCGGCGCAGATCCACGCGCCGAGGGTGAATCCGTCGACCAGGCCGACGCCGGAGGCGAGCACCATGACCACCATCAGCACCGCCCCCACGGCCGCGCAGCCGGCATAGACGGCGAGCGCCCGGGCCACCGGCGACCAGGTCGGCAGCAGCGCCGGCTGTTGCGCGAGCAGCTCGGCCTGCTGCCCGTGCCGGTCGGACTCGTCGGCGTAGCGCCGGGCCAGCTCCAGCTCGGTGGTCGGGTCGGCCTCCGCCGGGCGCGGGCCCGGCACCCCGCCCGCCGCCGGGGCCGCCCCCGTCGGCAGCGCGAGCGCCGTCTCCCCCACCCCGACCTGGGGATACGCCCCGACCCCAGGCCGCCCCGGGGCGCCGGCTGCGCCGGCGGGCTCCCCCGCCCCCGGTCCGGCGGCGCCGGCCGGTGCGCCGCCCGGAACGCCGTCGCCGACCGACCCGGCGCCGGGCACGGCGGCCGGCCCGGTGACGGGGCCCGCGGGTGCGGTGGCCGGCGCGGGGCCGGCCGGCACGCCGGAGGCCGGGATGCCGATGGCCTGGCCGAGCTGGTCGAGGCGCTGCCCCTGGGCGGTCAGCCGGTGCTCGAGGTAGTCCGCGGCGGCGTGCAGGTTGCGCCGGCGCTCGGCCTCGGCGGCGGCGCCGCGCTCACCGGCCCGACGCCGCTCGGCGAGCTGGCGGGCCAGCGCCGCGTACTCGGAGAAGTCGGACACCGCCTCAGTCCTCCCCGTCCGGGCCGTGCCCGTCGCGGGCGAACGGCACGATGAGCCGGGTGCGCTGGTCGTGCCGGTCGACCAGCAGCGCCCGGTCGGGCCGGGGCGCGTACGCGAGGTCGTGCACCCCGAGGTGCAACCCCAGCTCGGTGCCGGGCACGTTCAGCGCCACCAGGCAGGCGACGTCGTCGCGGTTGTGCGCGCCGCCGAGGTCGTCGGCGAGCCGCCGCAGCCCGCGCCACCAGCCGAGCAGGTGCACGCCCCGCGCGGGGCCCTGGCGCAGCAGCACCCCCAGGTCGTCGTGGCCGGAACGGAACGTCTCGGGGTCGGTGGCGGCGAGCGCCGCGCTGGCGGCGTCCATCCCGAACGCGACGAGGTAGGTGCGCGCGGCGTCCGACGCGGCACTGCCCTCCGGCCGGGCCGGGGCGGCCGGGCCGGACGGCGTGGTGGGGGCCGAAAGCCCGGCGGCGAGGGTGGCGACGTGCCGGCGCAGGCCGGCGGCGTCGAGGCGGTCGACGGCATGGCCGGCGGCGGCCAGCGTGGCGGCGGTGTCGTCGGCGGCGGGCTCGGCGGCGGCGACCAGGGCGGCGAGGAGGAACCGGGCGTCGCCCGGGGCGTGCTGGCGGGCGAGGCTCAGGGTGGCCGCCCGCAGCACCTCCGCGCCGGTGGCCGAGGTGCCCACCACGGCCAGGTGCCGGCCGGGGGTGGCGTCCATCATGAACAGCGCGGAGGTGCCGTCCACGTCGACCGTCCGCCCGACCAGGGCGAGCGGGCGTCGCCCGCCCGGGCGCAGCCCGGCGAACGTGGGGTCGTCCTCGACGCGCGCGGTCTCGTAGCCCCGGAACACCGACGGGGGGCGCGCGCCCGCCGGCCGCGCCTGCCACAGCTCGTGCCGCAGCGCGGCCAGCTCCGCCGCGGCGGCGTGCGCGTCGGGGAACCGGACGACGATGTCGGCGCCGACCGCCCCGGCGGCGGTGTTGAGCACGGCCGAACCGACGGGCAGGGTGTGGGCGGCCTCGTTCAGCGGGTCGAGCACCCCGCCGCCGCCGGGCAGCGCCACCCGGAGCGCGAACTGACCGAAGATCGCCTCGGCCCGCCCGTAGAGCGCCTCGACGCCGGTCATGCTCTGGCTCGCCAGGACCAGGTGCACGCCGTACGAGCGGCCCTTGCGGGCCAACTCCTCCAGCAGGTCGACCGACTCGCGGGCCAGCGCGTCGTTGCCGGCGAGCAGCACGTGGAACTCGTCGATGACCGCCACGATCCGGGGCACCGGGGCGTCGCGGGGCAGGTCGGCGAGCTTGGTGACGCCGTGCCGCTTGAGCGCGGCGGCGCGCCGCGACAGCTCGCGGCGCAGCTCCCGCAGGACGGCGACGCCGTACTCCCGGTCGGACTCGATGCCGACGGCCCGGGCGTGCGGCAGCCAGGACGGGTCGCGGGGGGTGGGGACGAACTCGGTGAAGCTCACCCCCTCCTTGAAGTCGAGCAGGTAGAGCTGCAGCTCGGCGGGCGAGTAGCGGGCGGCGAGCCCGTAGAGGACGTCGAGCAGGAAGACCGTCTTGCCAGCGCCGGTGCGCCCGCCGACGAGCCAGTGCGGGGTGGCGTCGTCGAAGGCGACGGTGACCCGGTCCCGGCCGGCGCGGCCGACCACCGTGCGCAGCCCGTTGCCCGCCGACTCGGCCCACCGCCGCTCGGGCAGCAGCTCGGCGAAACCCACCGCGTCGTCCCGTCGGGCGGCGGCGCCGAGATGGGCGGCGAGGGCCGCCACCGACGCGGCCGGCGGGTCGCCGTCGAGCAGCACGGGGGCCGCCAGGCCGGTGCCGTCGGCGCTGAACGGGGCGCCGGGCGGGTCGCCGACGTGGGCGTACCGCTCGGTCAGCCGGACCGTGGTGGTGGCGCCGAGCTGCGGCGGCGGGTCGGCGGACGCGGCGGACGGCTGGCCGGCGACCAGGACGCAGACGGCGGCGGCCGGCCCGGCGTGGGTGAGCGCGGCGAGCCGGGCCGCCTCGCGGGGCGGCGGCGCCGACGCGGCGACGACCAGCAGCAGTTCCTGGTCGGGGCGGCCGGCGTGCCGGGCGGCGCGGGCGTGCCGTTCGGCGGCGTCGAGCAGGGCCGCCACCTCGGCCTCGCCGGTGGCCGGCGGGTCGAGCACGCCGGCGTCGACGAGCGGGCGCAGCGGCCCGAAGGTGGCGCCCAGGGCGACGGTGTCGATCCCGGCGACCCGGACCCCGCCGGGCGGCGCCGTGGCGAGCAGCCGCAGCACGAGCGCCCGCAGCAGGCCGGCCACCCGGGGGTCGCGGGCGTCCGCGTCGACCGCGAGGTGGTGGCCGCCGCCCAGCGGCACGAGGACGGGGAAGGCGCCGTCGGGGGTGGACGCCTCGCCGACGCGCACCGGGACGGGCGCGACGGCGACCGGGGTGGCTCCGGGGGTCGGGGTGGCGAGCGCGCCGCCGAGTTCCGCGAGCCGGGCGACGAGCGCGCCCGCGCCGGCCCGGACGGCCGGGGCGGGCCCGGCGAGCGCCCGACGGGCGGTGTCGAGGTGGGACCGGGCCGCCCGGTGCGCCGCGACCGCCTGCCCGTACGCCGACGCGAGCCTGCCCACCCTCTTGCTCCCGTCGCCGTCGCCCCGCCTGGTCCTCAAGGACCCTAACGGACACCGGCGACCCCCGGACAGTGGCGAGGCGGGCGCGTCGGCCCTTCCGCACGCCGTGGACGGGCGGGGCGGTGGGGTCAGCCGGAGCGGGAGCAGCCGGCCGGGGGTGCCGCGCCGGTCAGGCGGGAGCGGCGGCGGGCACGGTGCGGCGCGCAGGCGGCGCATTCGTGCGCCTCCCGGCCCGTCCGGGCCCGACCGGTGGCCGGCCGGGGCGGCACGGGGCGGACGGCCGGGACGTCGCCTTCCGCCGTCCGGACCAGCCGAGCGACGGCCCCGACTGCCCGGACGGGCCGGACGGACCGCACGACGCTCGACGCCGGTCGGACGACGCGGACCGCCGTCGAGGCGGCCCGGCGCACCGGACGCCGCACCGCCGGCGCGGCCAGCGCCAGGGCGACCCGGCGGCGCAGTGGGCGCCCGCGCAGCCGGTCGAGCGCGGCCCCCGCCGCCACGGTGGCGATCGCCGTCACCGTCCCGGCCAGCACGAGGGTCTGCCGGGGGCCCGCGTGCTCGGAGAGCCAGCCGAGCAGCGGCGCGCCGACCGCGGCGGAGACGGAGCCGGTGACCGCCAGCGCGGCCAGCACCCGGCCCCGCATCGCGTAGTCGGTGTCGAGCTGGGCCCGGGCGCCGACGGTGGTGTCGATGACCACGGCCGCGGCGGCGACGGGCAGGATCACCGCCGCGAAGCCCAGGGTGCCCGGGGCCAGGCCGGCGACGATCTGCAACACGCTGGCCAGCAGGCCGGCGGCGAGCAGCATCCCGTAGCCCAGCTCACGCCGCCGGGCCGCGACGAGGGCGCCGAGCACCGTGCCGATCGCGAAGACCGTGGAGAGGAAGCCGTAGCCGGAGGCGCCGCCGCCCAACGGCCCGTCACTCATGGCCGCCATGGTCACCTGGTAGTTGCGGCCGAGGCTGCCGAGCACGAACGACAGGGCGAGCGCGACGAGCACCACGGGCTGGCGCAGCAGGTAACGGAAGCCGGCGACGATGCCGCGGTCCGCCGGCTCCGCGTCGGCCGGCGCCGGCTCCCCCGCGTGCAGCTCCCGCTCGCGTACGGCGAACAGGGCGGCCACCACCGCGACGAAGCTGGCGGCGTTGACCCCGAAGAGCAGCGCGGGGCCGACAGCGGCGACCAGGACGGCGCCGGCGCTCATGCCGAGGATGCGGCCGGCGGAGTTGGTCAGTGAGCCGAGCGCCAGGGCGTTGCCGAGGCTCTCCCGGTCCACCAGGGTCGAGCACCAGCGGCCCATCACCGGGCCCTCGATGGCCGAGACCGCGCCGGTCACCAGCGAGATGGCGTAGATCGCCGGGAGGCCGCCCACGCCGGTGACGGCGACCAGCGCCAGCCCGGCCGCCAGGGCCGCGTGCAGCGCCTGGGCGACGATCAGCAGCGGCTTCGCGCGCAGCCGGTCGGCGAGCGCCCCGCCCCAGACGCTGAGCAGCAGCGTGGGGAGGGCCTGGAGCAGGACGGTGAGGCCCATCGACGTCGCCGACCCGGTCTCGGCGAGGACGTACCAGTTCACGCCCAGCACCTGCATCCAGGTCCCGACGACGGACACGAACCCGGCGGCGGCCCAGATCCGGTAGTTCCGGTGGCGCAGCGCGGCGAACACGACTGATTCCCCCGTGGGACGGCGACATGACGGTGCCGAACCCCGGCGCGGTGCGCGGCAGCCGCCAAGTCTGGCGGCAATTAAACCTATTTGCCGCTATTCGTGAGGCGGCTCACGCGACGTGGCCCCGGCCTGCCGTGTGCAGGCCGGGGCCGCGTCGGGCCGTACGGGTGGTCAGCGGGCCGCGAGCGGCTGCCGGGCCGGGTCCACCGGGGCCGGCAGCGTGCCGGTTCCGCCCAGGTGGGCGTGGATGGCCGCGGCGGCGGCCCGGCCCTCGGCGATCGCCCAGACGATCAGCGAGGCGCCCCGGTGCATGTCGCCGGCGACGAAGACGCCGTCGGCGCCGGTCTGCCAGTCCGGCCGGGCGTCGACCGCGCCGCGCGCGTTGCGGCGCACCCCGAACTGGTCGAGCAGCGGCTGCTCCTCGGTGCCCTCGAAGCCGATGGCCAGCAGCACCAGGTCGGCGGGGAGCTCCCGCTCGGTGCCGGGCACCGGGGTGACGATCCGCCGGCCGTCCCGCTTCTCGACGGTGACCTCGGCGATGCGTACCGCGCGCACCTGGCCCGTGCCGTCGTCGACGAACTCCTGCACCGCGACGGCGAAGACCCGCTCGCCGCCCTCCTCGTGCGCCGGGTAGCTGCGCAGGAGCCACGGCCAGGTCGGCCACGGGTCCCGGGCCTCGTCGCGGGCCTGCGGCGGCTGCGGGTAGAGGTCGAGCTGGTGTACGCCGGCCGCGCCCTGCCGGTGCGCCACGCCGAGGCAGTCCGCCGCCGTGTCGCCGCCACCGATGATCACCACGTGCTTCCCGGCCGCGTCGATCGGCGTGCCGTCGGGCAGCACGGCGGTGTCGGGCCGACCGCCGCCCGCCGCGGCGACCACCCGGTTGGCCGCGACGAGATGGTCCATCGCCTGGTGCACGCCGCGCAGGTGCCGGCCCGGGGTCTCCGGGGTGTCCCGGCCCTGCAACGCGCCGCAGGCGAGCAGCACCGCGTCGTGCTCGGCGCGTACCTGCTCGGCGGTGACGTCGACGCCGACGTTCACCCCGGTGCGGAAGCGCACCCCCTCGGCGGCGAGCTGGGCCAACCGCCGGTCGATGTGGACCTTCTCCAGCTTGAAGTCGGGGATGCCGTAGCGGAGCAGGCCGCCGATCGCGTCGTCGCGCTCGTACACCGTGACGGCGTGACCGGCGCGGGCGAGCTGCTGCGCGGCGGCGAGACCGGCGGGACCGGAGCCGATCACGGCGACCGACCGGCCGGTCGGCGCGGGCACCGGACGCGGCAGCAGGCCGCCCCGCGCGACGGCCGCGTCGGCGATCTCCACCTCGACCTGCTTGATGGTGACCGGCTGGCCGCCGCCGATGCCGAGCACGCAGGCCGCCTCGCAGGGCGCCGGGCAGAGCCGGCCGGTGAACTCCGGGAAGTTGTTGGTGGCGTGCAGCGACTCCACCGCCGCGTCCCAGCCGCCCGTGCGGACCAGGTCGTTCCAGTCGGGGATGCGGTTGCCCAGCGGGCAGCCGTCGTGGCAGAACGGGATGCCGCAGTCCATGCAGCGGGTGGCCTGCTCGCGGATCAGCTCCTCGCCGGCCGGCGGGTAGACCTCCCGCCAGTCGCTGATCCGCACCGGCACGGGGCGGCGCGCCGGCTGCCGCCGGTCGTAACGCAGGAAACCGTTCGGGTCAGGCACGAGCCACCTCCTGGACCGTCGCCCGCGGGGCGGGCGTGGTCGGCACGGACTTCGCGGCGGGCGCGGAGAGCGCGCTCATGACCGCGTCGTCGACGTCGCGGCCGGCGGCTTCGGCGGCCCGCATGATCTCCAGCACCCGGCGGTAGTCCCGGGGCACCACCGCGGTGAACTCCGCCACCGCCTCCGGCCAGCGCTTGAGCAGTTCCTCCGCGACCGCCGAGTCGGTCTCGGCGAAGTGCCGCTGCACCAGCTCGTGCAGCACGGCCTGCTCCTCCTCGGACAGCGGGGCCAGGTCGACCAGTTCCGCGTTGACCCGGCGGCGGTCCAGCCGGTACACGAACGCGGTGCCGCCGGACATGCCGGCGGCGAAGTTGCGCCCGGTCGGTCCCAGCACCACCACGGTCCCGCCGGTCATGTACTCGCAGCCGTGGTCGCCGACGCCCTCGACGACGGCCACCGCGCCGGAGTTGCGCACCGCGAACCGCTCCCCCACCCGCCCGCGCAGGAACAGCTCGCCCGCGGTGGCGCCGTAGAGGATGGTGTTGCCGGCGATGATCTGGTCCTCGGCCCGCTCCCCCGGCGCGGCGTCGCCGTCGACGAAGGGGGCGGCGGTGTCCGGCCGCACGATGAGCCGGCCGCCGGAGAGGCCCTTGCCCACGTAGTCGTTGGCGTCGCCGTGCAGCCGCAGGGTGACCCCGCGCGGCAGGAACGCGCCGAACGACTGCCCGGCGGTGCCGCGCAGCGTGAACTCGATCGTGTCGGCGGGCAGGCCGGCCCCGCCGAATCGGCGGGTCACCTCGCCGCCCAGCATCGCGCCGACGCTGCGGTGCTCGTTGCGCACCGCCACCTCGACCCGCACGGGCGTGCCGTCGCGCAGCGCCGGCGCGGCGAGGGCGATCAGCTCGTTGTCCAGCGCCAGCTCCAGGCCGTGGTCCTGGGCGCGGACGCCCCGGCGGGCGGCGCCGGCCGGCAGCTCCGGCAGGTGCAGCACGGGGGTCAGGTCGAGCCCGCCGGCCTTCCAGTGCGCGATCGCCGGGGCGACGTCGAGCAGCTCGGCGTGCCCGATGGCCTCCTCGATCGAGCGGAAGCCCAGCTCGGCCAGGTAGCCGCGGACCTCCTCGGCGAGGAAGAGGAAGAAGTTCTCCACGAACTCCGGCCGGCCGGTGAAGCGTTCCCGCAGCACCGGGTTCTGGGTGGCGATGCCGACCGGGCAGGTGTCCAGGTGGCACACCCGCATCATCACGCAGCCCTCGACGATCAGCGGGGCGGTGGCGAAGCCGAACTCCTCGGCGCCGAGCAGCGCCGCGACCAGCACGTCCCGGCCGGTCTTGAGCTGCCCGTCGACCTGCACGGTGACCCGGTCGCGCAGCTTGTTGAGCAGCAGCGTCTGCTGTGCCTCGGCCAGCCCCAGCTCCCACGGGGTGCCGGCGTGCTTGAGCGAGTTCAGCGGGGACGCGCCGGTGCCGCCGTCGTGACCGGAGATCAGGATGACGTCGGCCTTGAGCTTGGCCACGCCCGCCGCCACGGTGCCGACGCCGACCTCGCTGACGAGCTTGACGTGCACCCGCGCGGACGGGTTGACGCACTTCAGGTCGTGGACGAGCTGGGCGAGGTCCTCGATGGAGTAGATGTCGTGGTGCGGCGGCGGGGAGATCAGGCCGACGCCCGGCGTGGCGTGCCGGGTGCGGGCGATCCACGGCCAGACCTTGTTGCCGGGCAGCTGCCCGCCCTCGCCGGGCTTGGCGCCCTGGGCCATCTTGATCTGGAGGTCGTCGGCGTTGACCAGGTATTCGCTGGTCACCCCGAACCGGCCGCTGGCGATCTGCTTCACGGCGGAGCGGCGGGCCGGGTCGTGCAGCCGCTCGACGTCCTCGCCGCCCTCGCCGGTGTTGGACTTGCCGCCGAGGCGGTTCATGGCGATGGCGAGGGTCTCGTGCGCCTCCGCCGAGATCGACCCGTACGACATGGCGCCGGTGGCGAACCGCTTGACGATCTCGGTGGCCGGCTCGACCTCCTCGATCGGCACCGCCGGCCGCACGCCCGTCCGCAGGGTGAACAGCCCGCGCAGCGAGCCGGCCTTCGCGGCCAGCTCGTCGACCTTCGCCGTGTACCGGCGGAAGACGTCGTACTGGCGGCTGCGGGTGGCGTGCTGGAGCAGGAAGACCGTCTCCGGGTTGAACAGGTGCAGCTCGCCCTCGCGGCGCCACTGGTACTCGCCGCCCACCTCCAGCCGGTCGGTGGACTGGGCGCCCGGCGCCGGCCAGGCGACGGCGTGCCGGGCGGCGACCTCGGCGTGGATGCCGTCGAGCCCGATCCCGCCGATCTTGCTCGGGGTGCCGCGGAAGTAGCGCTCGACCAGCCGGGAGTCCAGCCCGACGGCCTCGAAGACCTGCGCCCCGCAGTACGACGACACCGTCGAGATGCCCATCTTGGACATGATCTTCAGGACGCCCTTGCCGAGGCCCTTGACGTAGTTGCGGACCGCCCTGACCGGCTCGACGCCGACGAGCGCGCCGGTGGAGATCATGTCCTCCACCGACTCGAAGGCCAGGTACGGGTTGACCGCCGCCGCGCCGTAGCCGATCAGCACGGCCGCGTGGTGGACCTCGCGGCAGTCGCCCGACTCGACGATCAGCGCCACCTGGGTGCGGGTCTGCTCGCGGACCAGGTGCTGGTGCACCGCGGCGGTGAGCAGCAGCGACGGGATCGGGGCGAGGTCGGCGTTGGAGTCCCGGTCGGACAGCACCAGGATGCGGACGCCGTCCTCGATCGCCTCGGAGACGTGCCGGCAGATCTCGGTCAGCCGGGCCTTGATCCCGGCGCCGCCCTCCCGGACGCGGTAGAGGCCGGAGACCCGGACGGCCTTGAAGCCCGGCAGGTCGCCGTCCTCGTCGATGGAGAGGATCTTGGCCAGCTCGTCGTTGTCGATCACCGGGTACGGCAGCACGATCTGCCGGCAGCTCGCCGGGCCCGGGTCGAGCAGGTTGCCCTCCGGCCCGATCGTCGACGCCAGGCTGGTCACCAACTCCTCGCGGATGGCGTCCAGCGGCGGGTTGGTGACCTGCGCGAAGAGCTGGTGGAAGTAGTCGTAGAGCAGCCGCGGCCGGGTGGACAGCGGGGCGATCGGGGTGTCGGTGCCCATCGAGCCGAGCGGCTCGACGCCGGTCCGCGCCATCGGCGCGAGCAGGATCTTCAGCTCCTCCTCGGTGTAGCCGAAGGTCTGCTGCCGACGGCGTACCGAGTCGTGGGTGTAGACGATGTGCTCGCGCGGGGGCAGGTCGGTCAGCTCGATCAGGCCGGCGTGCAGCCACTCGGCGTACGGCTGCGCCGCGGCCAGCTCCGCCTTGATCTCGTCGTCGTGGACGATCCGCCCGGCGACGGTGTCGACCAGGAACATCTTCCCCGGCTGGAGGCGGCCCTTGGCGACCACCCGCGCGGGGTCGAGGTCGAGCACCCCCGCCTCGCTGCCCAGCACCACGAGCCCGTCGTCCGTCCGCCACCAGCGGCCCGGGCGCAGCCCGTTGCGGTCGAGCACGGCGCCGACGATCTCGCCGTCGGTGAAGGCGACCGACGCCGGCCCGTCCCACGGCTCCATCAGGCTCGCGTGGAAGCGGTAGAAGGCCCGCTTGTCGGGGGCCATGTCCGGGTCGTTCTCCCACGCCTCGGGGATCATCATCAGCACCGCGTGCGGCAGGCTCCGCCCGGCCAGGTGCAGCAGTTCGAGGACCTCGTCGAAGTTCGCCGAGTCGGAGGCGGCGGGGGTGCAGACCGGGAAGACCCGGCGGATGTTGCCCGGGATGTCCGGGGTGCGCAGCAGCGCCTCGCGGGCCTGCATCCAGTTCCGGTTGCCCCGGATGGTGTTGATCTCGCCGTTGTGCGCGATGAGCCGGTACGGGTGCGCCAGCGGCCAGGACGGGAACGTGTTGGTGGAGAACCGGGAGTGCACCAGCGCGATCGCGCTGTCCACCCGCTCGTCGGTCAGCTCCGGGTAGAACGCCGGGAGCTGGTCGGGGGTGAGCATGCCCTTCCAGACCATGGTCCGCCCGGACAGCGACGGGAAGTACGCCGGCACGCCCCGCTCGGCGCTCTCCCGCTCGGCCTGCTTGCGGACGCAGAACGCCACCCGCTCCAGCTCGATGCCGCGCAGCGGCGACCCGGCCGGCCCGGCGGGCGAGTCGGTGAGCCGGTGCGCGGCGAGGAACAGCTGCCGGACCCGGGGCATCGCCGCGAGGGCGGTCTCGCCGAGGCCGCTCGGGTCGACCGGCACGTCCCGCCAGCCGAGCAGGTCCGCCCCCTCGACCAGCGCGTACTTCTCCACCACGCGGCGGGCGCGGGCCTCGGCGTCGTCGTCGTCGGGGAGGAACACCAGGCCGGTGGCGTACTCGCCGGCCGGCGGCAGCGGGAAGTCGACCACCGCGCGCAGGAACGCGTCCGGCACCTGGATCATGATCCCCGCGCCGTCGCCGGTGTTCGGTTCCGCGCCACGGGCTCCCCGGTGGTCCAGCCGGCAGAGCGCGTCGAGGCCGTTGACCACGACCGCGTGCGAGCGCCGTCCGTGCAGGTCCGCCACGAAGGCCACGCCGCAGGCGTCGTGCTCCTGGGCGGGGTCGTAGAGCCCGGCAGCGGGCGCTCCCGGGCCGAGGTGCGGGGCCTGCTGGGGGCTGCGGTGAGGGTACGGAAAGGCCACCGGGCCTCCTGTCGTCACTCAGGGTGGATCTGGATCGGGACGACGTCGGCCCTCAGGGGTCTATTGAGTCTACGTTAGGGTCCACCGCGCAAGGCCAGTGCAGATTGATCACACCTTCCAGACTCTGGGACAGGTAGTCTCGCCCGGTGGATCGCCTGCCTAAGGACCTGTTCGACCGGTTGGAACGCTTCTACGACGCCGTGCCCCGCGACGGGGCGCGGACGGAGGAGCACGGCGCCCTCGTGCTGTTCGTCCGGGACGGGGCCGGCTGGCCGCTCTACGCGCGGCCCCGGCTCGCCGCCGCCGAGTCGCCGTCACTGGCCGACGTGGCGGCGGTACGCGAGCGGCAGCGCGAACTCGGCCTGCCCGAGGCCCTCGAATGGGTGCACGAGACGACCCCGGACCTGCTCGCGGTGGCCCGCTCGGCGGGCCTGTCCGTGCTGGAGGCGCCGCTGATGGTGCTCGATCCGGCCGCCCTGCCCGACCCGGCCACCCTCACGGACGTACCGGTGCGGCTGCTCGACCCGGCGGGACCGGGCTTCGCGGCGGACGTGGCCGCGCAGCGGGCGGTCGCCGCCGTCGGGTTCTCCGCGCCCGGCACCGACCGCGGCGAGGCCGGCCCGGCGCAGCGGGACGCCGCCGTGGCCGGGTTGGACGAGGCGGCGCTGGACGAGGAGCGGGCCCGGATCGCCGACGGTCGGCGGCTGTCGGCGCTGGCCGGGACGCCCGCCGACGGCGCGCTGGCCAGCGGGATCGCGATGCGGGTCGGCGACGTGGCCGAGATCGCCGGGATCGCCACCCTGCCGGCCGCCCGCCGCCGCGGCCTGGGCGCGACGGTCACGGCCGCGCTGGCCCGCGAACTGCTGGCCGCCGGCACCGACCTGGTCTTCCTCTCCGCCGGCAGCGAGGACATCGCCCGGGTCTACCTCCGCGTCGGCTTCCGCCGCGTCGGCACCGCCTGCATCGCCGAGCCCGCCCCCGTCACCCCCTGACGCCCGCCCTGGCGGGCAGGGGTGGGGGCAGGTCGCGGGGCGCGCGGGGTGGGACGGGCGGATCAGGTCGGGGGACGCCACTGGGCGGCCGTGGTGGCGGCCGTGGAGAGCAGGCGGGGCGTGATCGTGCCGAGGGCCGCGTCGCGGGCGCGCAGCGCCAGCGGGCCCCGGGCCTTCAGCACCGCCGACATCCGGCGGGTCTGCCGCACCACCGTCGCCGCGCGGGGACGGCGCACCCGGTCGTACGCGACCACGGCGTCGGGCAGCCGGGACTCGCGCAGCAGCGAGGCGAGGGTCGCCGCGTCCTCGAAGGCGAGGCAGGCGCCCTGGCCGAGGTGCGGCGGCATGGCGTGCGCGGCGTCGCCGAGCAGCACCACCCCGCCCGGGCCGACCGGGAAGCCGAACGACATGGGCAGCGGCCGCAGCTCGCGGATCTCCTGCTGCACCAGGTCCGCCGGGTCGGTGGCGTCGAGCAGCTCCGCGATCGGCGCGGGCCAGCCCGCGTACCAGCGGCGCAGCAGGGCCAGCTGGGTCTCCGGCGGCTCCGGGCGCGGCGCCCCGGCGGCGGTGGCCACCCAGTAGATGCCGCCCCGGCTGGAGGCGCCGGAGGATCCGCGCTCGCCCAGCGAGGCGGAGACGAACCGGTAGCCGGCGCCGAGCACCTCGCCGCCGACGGGCCGGTCGGCGGGCAGCTTCGGGGCGCGGTACCAGGGGATCACCGCCCGCCAGGCGGCGCAGCCGGAGCTGACCACCCCGGACTCCGGGGCGAGCTGCCGGCGGATCTCGCTGTCGGTGCCGTCCGCGGCGACCACCAGGTCCGCCTCGACGGTGTGCCGGCCGTCGCCGACCGACGGGCGTTGACCGGACTCGGCGCGGACCGTCCGCACCGTCACCCCGGTGCGCAGCTCGACCTCGTCGCCCAGCCCGGCGATCAGCGCGTCGTGCAGGTCCTCCCGGTGCACCACCACCGGCATCCGGTCGGCGGGGGTCGGCCGGGGCTGCACCAGCCAGTGCCCGTCCGGGCGGCGCACCCCGCCGTCGGGCAGCGGCGTGGCGATCGCCTCCAGGCCGGCGCCGAGGCCGAGGGCGCGCAGCGCGCGTACGCCGTTGGGCCAGAGCGCCACGGCGGTCGGGTCGGGGCGGACCCGGTCGGCGCGCTCCAGCAGGGTGACCCGCCACCCGGAGCGGGCCAGCGCGCCGGCGACCGCGAGGCCGCCGATGCCGGCGCCCACCACCACCGCGCTACGCATGTGGTGCTCCCCCCTCAGCTGTCGCGGTCGGCGGGCCGGGAGCCGGCGGCCCCCGCCCGGTCCTCCGCGCCCTCCTCGGCGCCGTCCGGCCCGCCGGCGCCGTCGTCGGCGCTCGCGGCGTCCTTGCCGGCCGCCGTCTCCTCAGCCGGCTCGGCGGGCAACTCGCCGGTCTCCCGCCAGCGCCGGTACTGCTCCTCGCCGACCACCCGGTAGCCCTCCGGCGCGGCCGGCTTCACCCCCGCCTCGGCGGCGGAGAGGTCGACCTGCGAGACGTCCGAGTCGGCGGGCGCGGGCGGCGTCGCGCCGGCGCCGACCGGGACGAGGTACTCCCGGGGCCCGCGCACCCGCAGGAAGTAGACCAGGGCGCCGAGGAAGACCAGGCCGGCGGTCCAGACGTTCAGGCGTACGCCGAGGATGGTGTTCGCCTCGTCGGTGCGCATCAGCTCGATCCAGAACCGCCCGGCGGTGTAGCCCATCACGTAGAGGGCGAACGCCCGCCCCCGGCCGAGGCGCAGCTTGCGGTCGAGAAGGAAGACCAGCGCGGCGACGCCGAGGTTCCACAGCAGCTCGTAGGCGAACGTCGGGTGGTAGAGCCCCGGTTCGAGGATCGGCTGGCCGGCGTCGTCGCGCAGCGCGTGGCCCGGGTTGTCCGGGTCCATCCGGTGGATCTCCAGGCCCCACGGCAGGGTGGTCCGGCCGCCGTACAGCTCGTTGTTGAACCAGTTGCCGAGCCGGCCGATCGCCTGGGCCAGCGGCAGGCCGGGGGCCAGCGCGTCGGCGACCACCGCGAACGGGATGCCGAGCTGCCGGGCGGCGATCCAGGCGCCGACCGCGCCGCCGGCCACCGCGCCCCAGATGCCGAGACCGCCCTCGTGGATGTAGAACACCTTGATCCAGTCCCCGCCGGTGCCGAAGTACTTCTCCGGCGAGGTGATCACGTGGTAGATCCGGGCGCCGATGATGCCGGCCGGCACCGCCCAGACCGCGATGTCGAGGACCGCGCCGGGGGCGACGCCGCGCTGGCGCAGCCGCCGTTCGGTGACCCAGCAGGCCACCACGATGCCGGCGATGATGCACAGCGCGTATGCCCGGAGCGGCAGCGGTCCGAACTGCCACACGGCGGTGCTGGGGCTGGGCAGGGCCGCCTGGGGGGACAGCGAGGCGAGAGTCACGGATGCACACGCTACCGCCGTGCGCCCCTGCGGCGGCACCCCGGTCCACCGTCGCCCGATCCCGGTGACTTCTGGTTTGCGCCCCCGTAGGCTCTTTGTCCATGGGCGCGCTCACCTGGGCGGTCGCGGCGGTCGTCACCGACGACGCCGGCCGGGTGCTGCTCTGCCGCCAGGGCCGGGGCGAGCGACGCTACGGGCTCCCGGGCGGCCGGCTGCGCCCGGCGGAGAGCCCGGCACACGCCGCGGTGCGCGACATCCGGGCCGAGACCGGCTGGGAGGTCGAGGTCGTGGACCTGGTCGGCCTCTACCACCTCGCCGGCGCGTGCGCCCCGGCGCCGACCAGTCCCGCCCCGGCGTCGGAGTCGGGTCGGGCCACGTCGTCGGCGGGCCGCGCCGGGCCGCTGCCCGACGTCCTGGTGCACGTCTTCCGGGCGCGCGTACGCGGGCCGAGGCCGACCGGCGACGCGATGGGCGGCTGCCGGGCGTCCTGGCACGATCCCACGGCGCTGCCGGAGGCGCTCACCCCGACCACCCGGGCCGCGCTCGCCGACGCGCTGGCAGGCCGCTCCGGCGTCCTGCGCACCGCCACGCCGGCCACCGCCGTGACTCCCGCCCCGGCGCCGCCCGGTCCCGCGCCGCCCGATCCCGTGCCGCCCGCCCCTGCGCCGGACGGCCTCGCGCCGGACGCCGCGGCCGAGGGGGACACCGTGCCGGGCGCGATCGCCGCCACGCCCGGACACCCGCCGGGCCAGCGCACGAATCCACCCACGGCAACCCGCCACTGATCCCCCGCGCCCCACCCGGCCCTCCGCGCTCCGCCCCACCCTCGCGGATCTTGCACTTTCCGCCCCGACGAAGGGGAATTCCGCGCGTTACGTGGGTGCCAAGTGCAAGATCGCGGGCGGCGTGGGGCCGGGCGAGGGAGGGAGCGAGGGGGGTGGTCAGGGGGTGGGGGTGCGGACGCCCTCGGCGAGTTCGGCGCTGAGCGCGCGCAGGGCGGCCAGCCCGGACGCCTCGTCCGGGGCGTCGAGCAGGCAGCGGATCAGGGCGCTGCCGACGATGACGCCGTCGGCGTACCCGGCGACCGTGGCGGCCTGCGCGCCCGTGCCGACGCCCAGCCCGACGCCGACCGGCAGGTCGGTGACCTCCCGCACCCGGGAGACCAGGACCGGCGCCGCGTCGGAGGTCTGCGCCCGGGCGCCGGTGACGCCCATGATCGCGGTGGCGTAGACGAAGCCCCGGCAGTGCGCCGTGGTCATCGCCAGCCGCGCGTCGGTGGAGGACGGCGACACCAGGAAGGTGCGGTCCAGCCCGTACGCGTCCGAGGCGGCGAGCCACTCGCCGGCCTCCTCGGGGATCAGGTCCGGAGTGATCAGGCCGGTGCCCCCGGCGGAGGCGAGGTCCCGGGCGAAGGCGTCCACGCCGTAGCGCTCGACCGGGTTCCAGTAGGTCATGGTGACCACGGGCGCCCCGGTGGCCGCGACCGCCTCGACGATGCGCAGCGTGTCGGCGGTGCGTACGCCGCCGGCGAGGGCGATGTCGCTGGCCTTCTGGATCACCGGGCCGTCCATCACCGGGTCGGAGTACGGGATCTCCACCTCGATCACGTCGACGCCGGCCTCGACCATCGCGGTCATCGCGGCGATGCTGCCCTCGACGGTCGGGAACCCGGCCGGCATGCAGCCGACCAGCACTGCCCGCCCGTCGGCGCGCGCCTTGTCGAACGCCACCCCGATCCGGCTCACGTTCTCACTGCTCCTTGTCGAGGATGCCGAAGTAGTTGCCGGCGGTGTGGACGTCCTTGTCGCCCCGGCCGGAGAGGTTGACCACGACGGTGGGCTCCCGGCCCAGGTCGGCGGCGAGCTTCGGAGCGATCTTGAGGGTGCCGGCGAGCGCGTGCGCGCTCTCGATCGCCGGGATGATCCCCTCCGTCCGGCAGAGCAGCTCGAACGCGGCCATCGCCTCGTCGTCGGTGACGGGCACGTAGCTGGCCCGGCCGGTGTCGTGCAGCCAGGCGTGCTCCGGCCCGACGCCCGGGTAGTCCAGCCCGGCGGAGATCGAGTGGGACTCGCACGTCTGGCCGTCGGCGTCCTGGAGGACGTACGTGCGGGTGCCGTGCAGCACGCCGGCGGAGCCGCCGGTGATGCTGGCCGCGTGCCGCCCGGTCTCCACCCCGTCGCCGCCGGCCTCGAAGCCGTACAGCCGCACGTCGGGGTCGCCGACGAAGGCGTGGAAGATGCCCAGCGCGTTGGAGCCGCCGCCGACGCAGGCGGTGACCGCGTCCGGCAGGGCGCCGGTCAGGTCGAGGCACTGCTGGCGCGCCTCGTCGCCGATGCCCCGGACGAAATCGCGGACCATCGCCGGGAACGGGTGCGGCCCGGCGGCGGTGCCGATCAGGTAGTGGGTGTCGTCGACGTTGGCGACCCAGTCCCGCATCGCCTCGTTCATCGCGTCCTTGAGGGTGCGCGAGCCGTTGGTGACCGGGACGACGGTGGCGCCGAGCATGCGCATCCGCGCCACGTTGAGCGCCTGCCGCTCGGTGTCGACCTCGCCCATGTAGACCACGCAGTCGAGGTCGAACAGGGCGGCGGCGGTGGCGGTGGCCACGCCGTGCTGTCCGGCGCCGGTCTCCGCGATCACCCGGGTCTTGCCCATCCGCTTCGTCAGCAGCGCTTGGCCGAGCACGTTGCGCACCTTGTGCGCCCCGGTGTGGTTGAGGTCCTCCCGCTTGAGCAGCACGCGCGCGCCGACCTTGGCGGAGAACCGTCGGGCCTCGTAGAGCAGCGAGGGCGTGCCGGCGTAGTCGCGCAGCAGGGCGGCGAACTCCGCCCGGAACGACTCGTCGGCCATCGCCGTGCGGTGCGCGGCGTCCAGCTCGTCGAGCGCCGCGACCAGCGCCTCCGGTACGAACCGGCCGCCGAACCGGCCGAAGTGACCGGCGGAGTCGGGCTGCGGACCGGCCGGGGCCAGCGCGTCGGCGCTCATGCCGGCACTCCGCTTCGCTCGCTCATGGGATCGTCCTCTCGGTGCTGACGAACCGGCGCGGGATCAGCGCACCGGGCGGGGCGTGGCCGGGTGGTTGCCGGCGTTGACCAACTCGGCCACCGCCTCGCGGGGGCTCTTCTGGGTGACCAGGCCCTCGCCGACCAGGACCGCGTCGGCGCCCGCAGAGGCGTACCGGATGAGGTCGTGCGGACCGCGCACCCCCGACTCGGCGATCTTGACGACGCTGCTGGGCAGGCCGGGCGCGATCCGCTCGAACACCGAGCGGTCGACCTCAAGGGTACGCAGGTTGCGGGCGTTGACCCCGATCACCTGGGCGCCGGCCTCCAGGGCCCGGTCGGCCTCCTCCTCGTCGTGCACCTCGACCAGCGCGGTCATGCCCAGCGACTCGATCCGCTCCAGCAGGCCGACGAGGGCGTTCTGCTCCAGGGCGGCGACGATCAGCAGCACCAGGTCGGCGCCGTGCGCCCGGGCCTCGTGCACCTGGTAGCTGGAGACCACGAAGTCCTTACGCAGCACCGGGATGTTGACGGCGGCGCGGACGGCGGCCAGGTCGTCGAGCGAGCCACCGAACCAGCGCCCCTCGGTGAGCACGCTGATCGCCCGCGCGCCGCCGGCGGCGTAGTCACCGGCCAGGTCGGCCGGGTCGGCGATCTCCGCCAGCCGCCCCTTGGACGGCGACGAGCGCTTCACCTCGGCGATCACCGCGACGCCCGGCTTGCGCAGGGCCGCGTACGCGTCCAGCGGCGGCGGCGCGGCGGCGGCCAGTTCGCGGATCCGCTCCAGCGGAACCTGCTCCTGCCGCCGCGCGACGTCCTCACGCACGCCGGCCAGGATCTCGTCGAGCACGCCTAGGGACGCCGCCGGACCGGCCTCGTCCCCCTCCGCGTGCGCATGCTCAGCAGTCACCAACGGACTCCCCTCTCCGGGTGTCATGGGCCGATGCTAGGGGGCGCCACCTGGCGACAGGTGCCGGGGGTATGGCGTGCCTCACGAGATGGGCTGCGGCATAATGGCCGACTTCCGGTGAACGGGACGTCACGCAGGGCGACCGCCGCCCCCATCGACGGCCGCCACCCCATCTCGTCACCCCCACCGTGCGAGACATCGACCCGATCCTATCCACTCCGGCACCTGGCCGCCCGGCACGGCCACGGCGGGACGCCGGCGTCCCTGTGACCTACCTCAAGGGCGAACGGCCCTTTCCCAGGTGGCGGGCCGGACGCAGAGTTGACGTGTCGGTCACCACGGCGAAACGTGAGCCAGCCAGCATCTTTCTCGGGCAGACTCGATGTCGCGCCTGCCCCACCGTCACCAACGATCTCCGTGCGGGGTGATCATGAGCACCGTCTCGCCCAACCAGACCATCGGACTGACGACCATCTCGCGTACCGTCGCGTCGCTCGCCGTCGGCGTGGTCCACACCCTGGAGCGCGCGGTGGTCGGCGAGGCCCGGATGCGGACCGCGCGCGGCAACGCCTGGGAGGCCGTCTGCGCCGACCGGGCCCGCGCCGACCAGCGGGCCGAACTGGACCGCCTGGTGGCGGAGCTGACGGCCGCCAGGGCCGCCGCCCGCGACCGTCAGCCCATCAGCTGACCGTCGGGTCCTCGCCGCGGTCCAGCGCGTCCCACGCCTCCGTCGCGCGCCGGCCGGTGACCCGGCCGTTCTCGTCCCGGACGGCCGGCGCGCCGCCGCCGGAGGCCCGCCGCTCGTAGCGGGCGCCCATCGCCGGCCACCGCCGGCCCCGCAGCGCCGTCAGCAGCCCGCCCGCCGCGGCGAGCACCCCGCCGACGAGGCAGAGCGCCGGCCAGTGCCGGCTGACCTCGCCGTCGAACCCGGCGACCAGGCCGTAGCCGCCGCCCGCTGCCACCGCCCCGCCGAGCCCGCACAGCAGCGCGCCCAGCAGCCGCCGCGGCCGGCCCCGGGTGGCGAGCACCGCGCCGCCCCCGGCCAGCCCCACCAGGGCCAGCGCCGGCAGCCACGGCAGCAGGCCCGCGCCGGTGCGCGCGTCGCGTACCGGCGGCAGCGGGGTGGGCCGGGCGGTCAGTTCGACCGCCCAGGTGCGGGTCGACGCCCAGAACGCCAGGCCCGCGCCGGCCACGCAGAGCAGCACCGCGTACGTCAGCTCGCGCCGGCCCGCGACGGCCCCCGCGCGCTCCCCGGTCTCGGCCGCCGCGGCCGTCCCCGGCTCGTGGCCGTGCGGCTGCGCGGCCGTCATCGGGCGGGCCGGAGGGTCTCGGCGGCGGCGATCGCGGCGAGCACGGCCGCGGCCTTGTTCCGGGTCTCCTGGTCCTCCGCGGCCGGGTCCGAGTCGGCCACCACCCCCGCCCCGGCCTGCACGTACGCCCGGCCGTCGCGCATCAGCGCGGTGCGGATGGCGATCGCCATGTCCAGGTCCCCGCCGAAGCCGAAGTAGCCGACGGTGCCGCCGTAGAGGCCGCGGCGGACGGGCTCCAGCTCCTCGATGATCTCCATCGCCCGCACCTTCGGCGCGCCGGAGAGCGTGCCGGCCGGGAAGGTCGCGGCGAGGGCGTCGAAGGCCGTCCGGTCCTCCCGCAGCGTGCCCACCACCGTCGAGACGATGTGCATGACGTGGCTGTAGCGCTCGATGGTGGCGAACTCCGGCACCTCCACCGTGCCCGGGCGGCACACCCGGCCCAGGTCGTTGCGGCCCAGGTCGACCAGCATCACGTGCTCGGCCCGCTCCTTGGGGTCGGTGAGCAGCTCCGCGGCGAGCCGGGCGTCGGCCTCCGGGGTGGCGCCGCGCGGCCGGGTGCCGGCGATCGGGTGCAGCAGCGCCCGCCGCTGCCCCTCCGCGTCGGTGGTCACCTTCAGGTGCGCCTCCGGGGAGGAGCCGACGATGTCGAAGCCGTCGAAGCGCAGCAGGTACATGTACGGGCTGGGATTGGTCGTGCGCAGCACCCGGTAGACGTCCAACGGGTCGGCGTGGGTCTGCCGCTCGAACCGCTGGGCCAGCACGATCTGGAAGCACTCGCCGGCCCGGATCGCCTCCTTCGCCGCCTCCACCGCCTTCGGGTAGCCGCCCTCGGGCGTGCGGCTGCGCACCTCCCCGGCGGGCGGCCGGTCGACGGTGGACACCATCGGCGGGATGGGCCGGGACAGGGCGGTGGTCATCGCGTCGAGCCGGCCGACCGCGTGGTGGTACGCGGCCGCCACCCGGGCCGCGCGGTCCGGCTCGTCCAGCGGCGGCAGGATCGCGTTGGCGACCAGGATCGCCGAGCCGTCGTAGTGGTCCAGCACCACCAGGTCGGCGGCGAGCATCATGCCCAGCTCGGGCAGGCCCAGGTCGTCCTCGGTCAGCTCGGGCAGCCGCTCGAACCGGCGGATCAGCTCGTAGCCGAGGTAGCCGACCATGCCCCCGGTCAGCGGGGGCATGCCGCTGGCCGCGTCCCAGGCCGGGCCGGCGAGCGCGTCGACGGTCTCGCGCAGCACCCGGACCGGGTCGCCGGAGGTGGGCAGGCCGGCCGGGGGCTGCCCCGTCCACACGGCGACCCCGTCCCGCTCGGTCAGCGTGGCGCTGCTGCGCACGCCGATGAACGAGTACCGCGACCAGGCCATCCCGGCCGATCCGACGCCCTGCTCGGCGGACTCCAGCAGGAAGGTTCCCGGGCCGCCGGCCAGCTTGCGGTAGACGCCGACCGGCGTCTCCGCGTCGGCGAGCAGCCGCCGGGTGACCGGGACGACGCGCCAGCGGGCGGCCAGCTCGGTGAAGGTCGCCACGTCCGGGCTGACCGCGCCGTCGGTCCGGGACCCGCCGCCGGGCGTCGCACGCTGCCCGGTCACCGGGCCCCCGCCTCTTCGCCGCTGACCGGCAGCTCGGTGAAGAAGCAGGTGCGGTGCCCCGTGTGGCAGGCCGCGCCGACCTGCTCGACGTCGACCAGCAGCGCGTCGCCGTCGCAGTCCAGGGCGACCGAGCGGACGTACTGGTGATGCCCGGAGGTGGCGCCCTTGACCCAGTACTCCTGGCGGCTGCGCGACCAGTAGGTGGCCCGCCCGGTGGTCAGGGTGCGGTGCAGCGCCTCGTCGTCCATCCAGGCGACCATCAGCACCTCGCCGGAGTCGTGCTGGCGGACCACCGCGGCCACCAGGCCGTCGGGGGTGCGGCGCAGCCGGGCGGCGATGGCCGGGTCGAGCCGGGACGCACGGGCCGGGCCGCCGGCCGCGGGCTCCTGCGGGCTGGGGTGGGCGCCGGTCACCGGCGCGTCAGGTACGGGCACAGTGACCCATTGTCCCGCACGCGGCGCGGGCACCGGCGACGGCTCCCGCCGGGGGCGCGGCGACCGGCCGGTGGGCCGGGTCAACTGGTCGACGTAGCGGTCCAGCCGGCCGTCGACCAGGGCGTCGGCCAGGTCCGCGCCGGCGACCTGGGCGATCTCGGCGGCGTACGGGCGGATCAGCGGCAGGGCGCCGGCGACCAGGCGGGCCGCGGCGGCGCAGACCTGCCCGACCGAGCCGGGGCGCAGCCCGAGGCAGAGCAGCATGTCCGCCCGGTAGTTCGGCGGCGCCACCGGCAGGTCGAGGGCGGCGGCGAAGGCCGCCCGGCGGCACGCCACCCGGACCGTCGGGTTGGCCGGCCGCAGCACGGACGGGCAGAGCCGGGCCAGGTCGGCCGCGGCCAGCCGGACGCCGAGGTGGTCGTCGGCGTCCCGCGCGCCGGCCACCTTGCCGAGCGTGGCGATCAACTCCTCCAACTGCGGCTCGCCGGCCGGCTGGCAGAGCACCGGCAGGTCGATCCGGACCCGCCAGTACGGATCCGCCCAGAGCAGCCGGGCCGGCGCCGTCACCGGCAGCCCGAACGCCCAGTCGGCCGGCTCGCCGAGCCGGCTCAGCCAGGAGCGCACGTCGCGGGCGGCCACGGAGACGTGGGTCAGCCGCCCGGCGTGCTCCGTCAGGTACGCCCGGCGGGCCGCGTACGGGGCGCCGCCGAGCAGCACGTCGACGTCGACGTCGCTGTGCGCGGTGGCGGCCCGCCGGGCGTGGCTGCCGCGCAGCATGATGCCGACCACGGGCTGCTCGGCGCCGGCCCGCAACCGGGCGGTCCATTCGCGGAGGAACCCCTCGTCCGGTGACGGAGCGTGACCCACGGCGCCATCGTGCCGTACGCCCGATCAGTACGCAATGCCCGATGCCGGACCCGGTGTCCGGTCCGAAGGCTAATGCCCGACGAACCTCATCGACGCCTCGGGGTACCGTTCGCCGGCCACCGCGCCCGGCGGCACCGCCTCGCCCAGCCGGGACCGCTGCGCCGGGGTGAGCCGGATGTCGGCCGCCGCCGCGTTCTCCTCCAGCCGGTGCGCCCGCCGCGTGCCCGGGATCGGGAAGACGTCCTCGCCCTGGGCGAGCAGCCACGCCAGGGCGGCCTGGGCGGGGGTGCAGCCGATCTCGTCGGCCACCGCGCGCACCTCGGCGACCAGCTTCAGGTTGGCGTCGAGGTTGCCTTCGGCGAAGCGCGGCGCCATCGCCCGCCAGTCGCCGGCGGCGAGCTGCTCCCGGCTGGTGATCGCCCCGGTCAGCAGCCCCCGACCCACCGGCGAGTACGCGACCAGCGCCACCCCCAGCTCCCGGCAGGTGGCCAGCATCTCGCCCTCGACGTCCCGGCTGAACAGCGAGTACTCCATCTGCACGGCGGCCACCGGGTGCACCGCGTGCGCCGCGCGCAGCGTCGCCGGGCTGACCTCGGACAGGCCGATGAGCCGCACCTTGCCGGCGGCGACCTGCTCGGCCATCGCGCCGACCGTGTCCTCGATCGGGGTGGCCGGGTCGCGCCGGTGCAGGTACCACAGGTCGATGGCGTCCACGCCGAGCCGGCGCAGGGAGGCGTCGCACGCCGCGCGCGCCCAGGCCGGGCTGCTGTCCACGTACGCACCGGGGCCGGCGGTGCCGCCCGTGCCGTCGCCGCGCGTCCGGTTGCCGAACTTGGTGGCCAGGAAGACCTCGTCGCGGCGCGCCCGCACCACCGGCGAGAGCAGCTCCTCGTTGCGGCCCCAGCCGTACATGTCGGCGGTGTCCAGGTGGTTGACGCCCAGGTCGAGCGCCCGGTGCAGGGTCCGGGTCGACTCGGCGTCGTCGGCCCCGCCGTAGGCGAAGCTCATCCCCATGCAGCCCAGCCCGATCGCGGAGACCTCCGGCCCGGCCGCGCCCAGTCGACGGCGGATCATCGGCACCGCTCCGCCCGGCGGTAGTTGTCGATCTTGTAGTTGAGCACCTTCAGGTCCTCCTCCAGCTCGGCCATCCTGCTCAGCACGCGGGCGCGGTGCGCCTCGAACAGCGCCCGCCGGGCGGCCAGGGTGGCGTCGCCCTGCCGGGCCAGCTCGGCGTAGCGGCGCATGTCCCGCACCGGCATGCCCGTGCGGCGCAGCCGGGTGAGCAGGAACAGCCAGTCCACGTCCCGTTCGGTGTAGCGGCGACGCCCGGCCGAGTCCCGCCCGACCGGGGCGACCAGCCCCTCCTGCTCGTACCACCGCAGCGTGTAGGTGGTCAGGCCGACCCGCTCGGCCGCCTCGCCGACGGTGAGGGTCGTCTCCCGCGTGCTGATGTCCACGCCTTCAAGGCTTCCAGTTCGAGTGCACGCGAAGTCAACCGTTGCGTGCCGGAAGACATCTCAACTAGCGTTGAGTTCAACAGCCGTTGAGTTCCGCGGAGGTGGGCGATGGACGAGGCGATCGCCGTCCGCGACCTGGTCGTCGACCGGGGCGGGCGGCGGGTGCTGCACGGCATCAGCGCGTCCGTGCCGCGCGGCCGGGTCACCGGGCTGCTCGGGCCGAGCGGCAGCGGAAAGACGACGCTGATGCGCGCGGTCGTCGGGGTGCAGGTGGTCGGCGCCGGCTCCGTCACCGTGCTCGGGCGGCCCGCCGGGGCGCCCGAGCTGCGCCGCCGGGTCGGCTACCTCACCCAGGCGCCCAGCGTCTACGCCGACCTCACCGTCCGGGAGAACGCGCGGTACTTCGCCGCCCTGCACGGCCGGGGCCGGGCCGACGCCGACCGGGCGGTCGCCGACGTCGGGCTCGCCGGGGCGGCCGGCCAACTCGTCGGCGCCCTCTCCGGCGGGCAACGCAGCCGCGCGTCGCTGGCCTGCGCGCTGGTCGGGGAGCCGGAGCTGGTCGTCCTCGACGAGCCGACGGTCGGCCAGGACCCGGTCCTGCGGGCCGACCTCTGGGCCCGGTTCCACGACATGGCCGCCGCCGGCACCACCCTGCTGGTCTCCAGCCACGTGATGGACGAGGCGGCCCGCTGCGACCGGCTGCTGCTGATCCGCGAGGGGCGGCTGATCGCCGACGACACCCCCGACGCCGTCCGCGCCGCCGCCGGCGTCGACGACCTGGACGAGGCGTTCCTGCGGCTGATCAGGGCGAGCGAGGCGGGCCCGTCCGGCACCGCCGGACGGGAGGCGTCGTGAACCCCCGGATCCTGGCCGCCACCACCGGCCGCATCCTGCGCCAACTGCGGCACGACCGGCGCACCGTGGCGCTGCTCGTGGTGGTGCCGTCGGCGCTGCTCGCCCTGGTCTACTTCATGTACGTCGACCAGCCCGCCCCGCCGGGGCAGCCGTCGACGTTCGACCGGGTCGCCCTGGTGATGCTCGGCTTCTTCCCCTTCGTGATCATGTTCCTGGTGACCAGCATCGCGATGCTGCGCGAGCGCACCACCGGCACCCTGGAGCGGCTGCTCACCACCCCGCTGGGCAAGCTCGACCTGCTCTTCGGCTACGGCATCGCGTTCGGGCTGGCCGCGGTCGTCCAGGCCGTCATCGCGTCCGCCGTGGCGTACGGGGTCTTCGACCTGGACACCGCCGGCAGCAGCGGTCTGGTGATCATGATCGCCGCGCTGAACGCGGTGCTCGCGGTCGCGCTCGGGCTCTTCTGCAGCGCCTTCGCCCGCACCGAGTTCCAGGCCGTACAGTTCATGCCGGTCGTGGTGGTGCCCCAGTTGCTGCTCTGCGGGCTGTTCGTCCCCCGGGGCGAGATGGCCGGCTGGTTGCAGGCGGTCAGCGACGCGTTGCCGCTGTCGTACGCCGTCGAGGCGCTGCAGGAGGTGGGCGCGAACGCCGAGCCGACCGGCACCATGTGGCGGGACGTGGCGGTCGTCGTCGGCGCGGCGGTGCTGGCGCTGGTGCTCGCCGCGGCCACCCTCCGGCGGCGCAGCGGCTGACGCCTCCGGCAGCCGCGCCGGTGGGACCGGCGGCGGACGACGACGAGCGAAGGGCGGCGATGGCGCGGCGGACCGGACGGCGACCCGGCAACCCGGACACGCGGGAGGCGATCCTCGGGGCCGCCCGCGACGCCTTCGCCGAGCGGGGGTTCGACGGGGCCTCGATCCGGGCCATCGCCGCCGCCGCGCGGGTGGACCCGGCGCTGGTGCACCACTACTTCGGCAGCAAGGACCAGCTCTTCCTGGCCGCGATGCACGCGCCGGTCGACCCCGGCGAGTTGCTGCCGAAGGTGCTCGCCGGGGACCGGGAGGGCCTCGGGGAGCGGCTGGTCCGCACGTTCCTCGGCGTCTGGGACTCCCCGGCCGGCACGGCCGGCGTGGCCCTGCTGCGCTCGGCGGTGAGCAACGAGTGGACCGCCCGGCTGCTGCGGGAGTTCCTGGTCAGCCAGGTGCTCCGCAAGGTCCTCGACCAACTCGACGCCGACCCGGCCGAGCTGCCGCTGCGGGGCTCGCTGGTGGCCAGCCAGATGATCGGGCTGGCCATGATGCGGCACGTCGTCCGGCTGGAGCCGGTCGCCTCGGCCGCCCCGGAGACGCTCGTCGCGGCGGTCGGCCCGACGGTGCAGCGCTACCTGACCGGCGACCTCGCCGAGGTCTTCGCCGGCTGACCGGCGCCGCCCCGGGACACTGCGGAACCCGTGGGCCCGCCGCGGGCCCGGCTCAGGCGTGGTCGGCGTGCCGGGCGGCGGCGTGGCGGCAGAGCATCGGGTGCAGCAGGCGGGCCAACTCCTCCTCGCCGTCGAGCGGGCGCGGGAACGCCAGGCGGGCCCGCCGGCGGGCGCCGGGCCGGCCGTGGGCCACCAGCAGGCCGTACCGGTCGATCCGGACCACCCGGGGCGCGGCGTCCGGGCCGCCGTCGACCAGGCCGAGCCGCCGCCGTAGGTAGCCGGCCACCTCGACCGCGTGGTGCTCGGCCAGGTCGGCCAGCAACCCGGCCTCGACCGCGTGCAGGGGATCCGGCTCGGCCTCGGCGTACGACGTGGGGTCGATCCGGCACACGGCGTCGGCGCGTTCCCAGCGGGCCTCGACCACCTCGAAGCGGTGCAGCCGGAACCGGGTGCCGACGTCGAGCAGGTCGCCGGTCGGCTCGACCGCCGCGAAGTCCAGCGCGGCCCGGCGTTCCTCCGCGCCCTCCAGGCGGGTCGCCCAGCCGGAGACCCAGGCCCGGCCGAGGCTCGGCGCGCCCGCGGCGGGCGGCAGGTCGAGCACGTCCAGCACCAGCGCGACGTCGGACTCGCCGTCGGCGGGCCGCAGCGCGGCGGCGAGGTCGCTGACCACCGGCACCAGCAGCAGCACCCGCCCGTCCCGGTCGGTCACGTGCCGGACCTGGTGCGGGCCGGGCCGGTGCGCGACGTGGGCGATGCCGGGCAACCGGCCCGCCACGAGGGTACGGACGATCTCCGCCGGGCTGGGCCGCATGGCACGACCTCCTTAATAGGTTAGGCTTACCTAACTCGGAGACTAGAGCACCGGATCGGAGACGTCCAGCGTGAACCACCCCAGGCCCAAGGCCAGGCTCTCCCGCGCCCTCGGCATCCCGCTGACCCGCAAGTGCGTGCGGTACCTCGAACGGCGCCCCTTCCCGCCCGGCGTGCACGGCCGGCAGCGCCGCAAGACCTCGGACTACCAGGTGCGGCTGCTGGAGAAGCAGCGCCTGCGCCACCAGTACAACGTCAGCGAGACCCAGCTGCGGCGCACGTTCGACGAGGCCGCCCGGGGCGCGGGCAAGACCGGCGAGAGCCTGGTCGCGCTCCTCGAGCGACGGCTCGACGCGGTGGTGCACCGGGCCGGGCTGACCCGCAGCATCTACCAGGCGCGGCAACTGGTCGCGCACGGCCACTTCACCGTCGACGGGCGCAAGGTCGACCGGCCGTCGTACCGGCTGCGGCCGGGCCAGGTGGTGGCCGTCCGCGAGCGCAGCCGCGCCTCGGTGCCGTTCCAGCTCGCCGCCGCCGGCGCCCACGCGCCCGACGGGCCGGCCCGGCCGTACCTGTCGGTGGAACTGGCCGAGCTGCGCGCCACGCTGCTGCGCGAGCCCGCCCGGCACGAGGTCCCGGTGCTCTGCGACGAGCAGCTCGTGGTCGAGTTCTACTCCCGCTGACCGGCCGCCGCGGCCCGGCGCACCGGCCGGGGCCGCAGCGGGTGGACGCGTGCCGGCGGACGCGGCGGTCGGCCGGGCCGACGCCGCCCACCCGCCGCGCGCCGGCCCGGCCGGGGGACAGGTCGGCCGGGCCAGCCGGGGGAGCCTCGGCCGGGGGCGGCTCAGCCGGAGGCGGGTCAGCGGGGGCGGGTCAGCGGGTCTGCTCCAGCCAGGAGGCGTAGAGCATGCCGTAGACCGACTCCGGGTCGCGGACCAGCTCGTCGTGCGGGCCGCGCTGCACGATCCGGCCCCGGTCCACCACGATCACCTCGTCCGCGGACTGCGCCGTGGAGAGCCGGTGCGCGATGGCGAGCGTCGTCCGCCCCCGCGTCACCGCGTCCAGGGTGCGTTGCAGCCGCACCTCGGTGGCCGGGTCCACCGCGCTGGTCGCCTCGTCCAGCACCAGCAGGTCCGGGTCGGCCACGTACGCGCGGGCCAGCGCGACCAGCTGCCGCTCCCCCACGCTCAGCGCCTCGCCCCGCTCCCCCACCGGGGTGCGCAGGCCCGCCGGCAGCCCCTCCAGCCAGTCGGTGAGCCCCAACTCCGTGAAGGCCGCGACGAGTTGCTCGTCCGTCAGCTCGGGGCGGGCGAAGCGGACGTTCTCCGCCACCGTGGCGTCGAAGAGGAAGCCGTCCTGCGGCACCATCACCACCCGCGACCGCAGCGAGGCGAAGCGCACCTGCTCCAGCGGCACGCCGGAGAGCAGCACCCGGCCGGCGGTCGGGTCCATCAGCCGGGTCAGCAGCTTGGCGAAGGTCGTCTTGCCGCTGCCGGTCTCGCCGACCACCGCCACCCGGCTCTTCGCCGGGATCTCCACGTCGATCCCGTGCAGCACGGGCGGGCCGCCCGGGTAGGCGAAGCCCACCCCCGCGAAACGGATGTCCAGCGGGCCGGACGGCAGCTCGCGCCCCTGCTCGCCGGGGTCGGCGACGTCCGGCGCGACGTCCAGCACGTCCAGCACCCGGCGCCAGCCGGCGATGGCGTTCTGCGCCTCGTTGAGCACCTCCGTGGCGATCTGCACCGGCTGGATGAAGAGCGTGACCAGGAAGAGGAAGGCGGTCACCTCGCCGACGCTCAAGGTGCGGTCGGCGCCGAGGGTGACCCCAAGCGCCACCACGCCCGCGAGGGCCAGCCCGGCGGCCAGCTCGCCGACGGAGCTGCCCAGGATGCTGATCCTGATCGCCCGCTGCTGCGCCCGCCGCTGGCCGTCGATCGCCTCGTCGAGCCGGCGCGCGGTCCGCCCGGCGATCCCGTACGCCCGGATAACCGGCGCGCCGACCACGCTCTCCCCGATCGCGCCGAGCAGCGCCCCCGTGCGCTGCCGGACCACCCCGTACGCACCGGCGAGGCGGCGCTGGAGCACCCGGATCACGAGCACGGCGGGCAGGAAGGCGGCGTAGACGACCAGGGTCAGCTGCCAGGAGTACGCCAGCATCACCAGCGTGGTGACCACCAACTGGCCGAGGTTGATCACCAGGATCACGCCGCCCCACTGGAGGAACTGGGTGATCTGGTCGACGTCGCTGGTCACCCGCGACACCAGCGAACCGCGCCGCTCGGACTGCTGGTGCAGCATGGACAGGTCGTGCACGTGCCGGAACGCCCGCACCCGCACGTTGGCCAGCGCGGTCTCGCTGACCGTGAACAGCCGGCGCATCATCAGGTAGCCGCAGACCGTGGTCACCACCAGCACGGCGGCGGTGGCGGCGACCACCGTCCAGACCACGGTCAGGTCGAGGCCGCCGACGATGCCGTTGTCGATGCCCTGCTGCACGGCCACCGGCACGGCCGCCCGGCCCACCATGTAGACCAGGGCCAGGCCGAGCGTGCCGGCGAGGCCGACCCGCAGCTCCGGGGAGAGCGCCAGGCCCCGCCGCAGCGTCCGCCAGGTCGTCTCGGTCACCTCGACCCCGTCGGCCTCGGCCGTCCCCTCCGCCTTACCACTCACCGGGCCAGCCTTTCGTTCGCGACTGCGGGGCTCCGCTCCGCTGCACTCCTCGCGCTCACCGGGCCAGCCTTTCGTTCGCGACTGCGGGGCTCCGCTCCGCTGCACTCCTCGCGCTCACCGGTCCACCTCGATTTCCAGGCCCGAGCTCAGCGGGGCGACCTCGTCGTACGTCTCGTCCTTGGCGTGGTCGACCTCGGCCTGCTCGTAGGCGGTGACCAGGTCGGCGTAGCCGGGCACGGTGGCGAGCAGCTCGGTGTGCGTGCCGCGGGCGACCACCCGCCCCTGCTCCAGATAGACCACCTCGTCGGCCAGCGCGATGGTGGCCCGCCGGTAGGCGACCACCAGGATCGACGCGGCCGGCACGCCGGGCTCCCCGGCGGAGGAGCGCAGCCCGGCCAGGATGGCCGCCTCCACCCGCGGGTCGACGGCGCTGGTCGCGTCGTCGAGGACGAGCAGGCGGGGCCGGCCGGCGAGCGCGCGGGCCAGGGTCAGCCGCTGCCGTTGACCGCCGGAGAGCGACGCGCCCCGCTCGCCGACCTTCGTGTCGAGGCCGTCGGGCAGGGCGGCGACGAAGCCGTCCGCCTCGGCCAGCCGCAACGCGGCCCAGACCTCGTCGTCGCCGATGCCCGGCCGGTCCAGGGTGATGTTGGCCCGCACCGTGTCGTCGAAGACGAACGGCACCTGGGCGACGAGCGCGACGGTGCCGGCCAGCGAGGCGGCGGTGAGCTGGCGCACGTCCACGCCGTCCAGTGCCACCGTGCCAGCCCGCGGGTCGACCAGCCGCACGGCCAGCGAAGCGATCGTGGACTTGCCGGCGCCGGTCGGCCCGACCAGGGCGACGGTCTTCCCGGCGGGCACGGTGAAGGAGACCTCGCCGAGCACCTCCGTGCCGGGCAGGTGAGCCTCGGCGGGCTCGTAGCCGAACCGGACGCCGGCGAAGGTGAGGGCGGCCGGGCGGGGGTCGGCCGGGTCGAGCGTCGTGTCGCCGTACGGCATCTCGCCCGTGGCGTCGAGGACCCGGCGGACCCGGTCCCAGCCGGCGACGCTGCGCGGCAGCTCGGCCAGCACCCAGCCGATGGCCCGGACGGGGAACGCCAGCACGGTGAAGAGGAAGGCGACGCTGACCAGCTCGGCGACGCTGATCGCCCCCTGCCGCAGCCGGAACGTGCCGACCACCAGCACCGCGAGGGTGCCGAGGCTGGGCAGGGTCTCCAGCACGGGGTCGAAGACGCCGCGCAGCCGCCCGACCGACACCAGCGCGTCGCGCAACTCGCCCGCGCGGGCGGCGAACCGCTCCGTCTCCTGGGCCTCCCGACCCATCGTCTTGACCACCAGGGCGCCGTCGAAGCTCTCGTGGGCGATGCCGCTGACCTCGGCGCGCAGCCGCTGCGCCCGCGCCTGCCGGGGGGCCATCCGGCGGGAGTAGGCGACGTTGAGCGCGAAGAGCGCCGGGAAGACCGCCAGGCCGACCAGGGCCAACGCCCAGTCGGTGGCGAAGAGCGAGGCCACCGCGCCGACCAGCATCACCAGGGTGCCGACCGCGAACGGCAGCGGGGCGATCGGGTGCCAGGCGGCTTCGACGTCGGAGTTGGCGTTGGACAGCAGGGTGCCGGTGGCGTTGCGGTGGTGCCAGGACAGCGGCAGCTCAAGGTAGCGCCGGGTGACCCGGCGCCGGTAGGCGGCCTGGAGGCGGTACTGCATGTAACCCGCGCCGAGTCGGCGGCCGAAGATGCCGGCCACCCGCAGCACGCTGATGCCGAACAGCGCGACGGCCGCCAGGGCGAGCGCCCCGACACCGACCGAGCCACGCTCGATCGCCGGGACCACCACGTCGCCGACCACCGCGCCCACCACGTACGCGCTGGCCACCGTCATGGCACCGAAGAGCACGCTGCCGGTCACCGCGACCGCGAAGATCCGCGGCTGCTCCCGGATGGCCACCCCGAGGACGGCCAACCCCCGACCGAGCACGTCCCGACTTGTCCTGCTCGCCACGCTCTCCCCCGCCGTAAGCCGCAATTATCTCCCTCATCCTTACCGGTCGGGGCCCGCTCCGCCGCCCCGGGCGGGTATGTCCGCCGTCACGGCCGACCGCCGCGCCGGCGCGCCTACCCGGGCAACCACGCCTACGATCGATGCATGCCGCGGTATGCCCGATCGGAGCGCGAGGCGCTCGCCGACCTGATGCTCACGCTGGGACCGGACGCCCCGACGGTCAACGAGGGATGGACGACCCGCGACCTCGCCGCCCACCTCGTGCTGCGCGAGCGCCGCCCGGATGCCGCCGGCGGCATCCTGCTACGGCCCCTGCGCGGCTACGCCGAGCGGGTACGCCGGCGCATCGCGGCGCGCCCCTGGCCCCGTCTGGTCGAGCAGGTGCGCCGGCCACCGGTGTGGAGCCCGGTCAGCAACCCGGTGACCGACGAGCTGGCCAACACGATGGAGTTCTTCATCCACCACGAGGACGTGCGCCGCGCCCGCCCGGGCTGGCTCCCACGCGACCTGACGTCCCGGCTCCAGGCGGCACTGTGGACGCGCGCCGCCGGGTTGGCCCGGCTGGCACTGCGCCGGTTCCCGGCCGACGTCTTCGTGCAGGCGCCGGGCTACGGCGCGCTCTCCGTCGGCCGGGGCGGCGAGCCCGTCCGGGTGGTCGGGGCGCCCGGCGAGTTGGTCCTGTTCCTCTCCGGCCGGCAGCGGGTGGCCCGGGTGCAGATCGACGGGCCGACGGCGCTGGCCGACCGGCTGCGCAACGCCCACCTGGGCATGTAACGGACTGCACGGAAGCGGTCACCACCCCACCGGAAGGCCGCCTCTCCCCAGCGACCGCCGCCGATCCCCGCTCCCGTACGCTGTCCCGCGCCGTCCCGTCCGGGGCGACGCGACAGGGGGGCGCCATGCGGACCTTCGCACTCTCGGCGCTGCGGGAACCCCCTTTTCCCGCGCGCCGACACGACGCCACCGATCAGGTGGCAGAGGAGAGCACCGAGTGGGTGCTCAGCCACGGCCTGATCGCTAACGGGCACCGACTGCACCGGCTGCGCCGGGCCGACGCCGCCGGCCTCGCCGGTCGGGCCTGCCCGGAGGGACCGGTCGACCGCCTGCGCCTGCTCGCCGACCTCGTCTCCTGGCTGTTCGTGATGGACGACGCCTGCGACGAGGACGGCCTCGGCGACGGCCCCACCCGGCTGGCGCCGACCGTCGCCGCCCTGCTGGACGTGCTGGACGGGCACGGCGACCCGGCGGCGGCCGGCGGCGCCGGCCCGCTGGGCGCCGCGCTGGCCGACCTGTGCCGACGCGTACGCGCCGCCGGGACGCCGGCGGTGCTGCTGCGCTTCGCCAGCCAGGTGCGGGAGTACCTGCTGGCGCTGCTCTGGGAGGCCGCGAACCGCGAGCACGGCCGGGTGCCGGAGCTGGCGGAGTACGTCCAGATGCGCCGGCACACCGGCGCGGTCCACCCCAGCTTCACCCTCACCGAACTGGCCGCCGGGGGGTGGCCGGGGGCGACCGCCCGCACCGAGCCCGCGCTGGTCGCGCTCGACCTGCTCGCCGCCGACCTGGTCTGCTGGTGCAACGACGTCTTCTCGTACGGCAAGGAGAGCCTCGCCCAGCCGGACGGCCACAACCTGGTGGCCGTCATCGCCGCCGGGCGAACCGGTGGCGACGAGCCGTCGGCCCTGCGGGCGGCTGCCGACCGGTTCAACGAGGCACTGGCGGCGTACCTGGCGACGGAGTCGGCGCTGCTGGCCGCCGGCGACGACAGCCTGCGACCGGCGGTGACCGCCCGGCGCAACTGGATCCGGGCCACCTACGACTGGTCGCTGCGGGCCGCCCGGTACGCCTGAGGGCGTGCCAGGTCCCGGGGCGTGGCCCAGCCGTGATCGACCGGGGCTGGCCGACGCCCGGGCGCAGGCAATACCCTTCGGTAACGAACACTGACGTGACGACCGTCACGCCTCCACCCTCGAAGGCGGCTACAGCGATGGCTCTCGATGTACCGTACCGCTCCATCCCGGACATGTTCCTCAAGCGCGTGGCGGCGTCCCCCGACCGCGATGCCTTCGCCCACCCGGCCTCCGACGGCTCGGGGCCGGTCTGGTTGACCTGGGCGCAGGTGGCCCGCCGCGCCAAGGCGATCGCCGCCGGGCTGCACGGGCTCGGCGTCGGCCAGGAGGATCGGGTGGCGATCCTGGCCAACACCCGGCTCGAATGGGTGCTCGCCGACCTCGGCATCATGTGTGCCGGCGGCGCGACCACCACCGTCTACCCCACCACCGAGCCGGAGGACGCGACCTACATCATCGCCGACTCGGGCTCCCGCGTGCTGTTCGCCGAGAACCCGGCCCAGGCCGCCAAGATCGCCGGGGCCGACCTGCCGGCCCTGACCCACGTGGTGCTCTTCGACGGCGCCGCCGACCCGTCCGCCGCCGTCCCGCAGCTCACCCTCGCCGAGCTGGAGGAGCGGGGCACCGAGGCGCTGGCCGCCGAGCCCGACCTGATCGAGATGCTGGTCGCCGGGATCGGCCCCGACCACCTGGCCACCCTGATCTACACCTCCGGCACCACCGGGCGGCCGAAGGGCGTCGAGCTGCTGCACGGCGGCTGGTGCTGGGAGGGCGTGGCGCAGGCCGAGCTCGGGCTGCTCCGCGAGGACGACCTGCAGTACCTCTGGCTCCCGCTGTCCCACTCGTTCGGCAAGACGCTGCTCTGCGGGGTGATCCACGTGGGCCTGCCGACGTACGTCGACGGCCGGGTGGACAAGCTGGTCGAGCTGCTCGCGGTGGTGAAGCCGACGCTGATGTGCGGCGCGCCGCGGGTCTTCGAGAAGGTCTACAACAAGGCGGTCACCACGGCCCAGGACGCCGGCGGCGCGAAGGCGAAGATCTTCGCCTGGGCCGTGCGGGTCGGCAAGGAGAAGGTCGCCCTGGAGCAGTCCGGCAGGCCCGTCCCGACGGGGCTGAAGCTGAAGTACGCGGTGGCCGAAAAGCTGGTGTTCAGCAAGCTCCAGGCCCGCCTCGGCGGCCGGATCCGGGTGCTCGTCTCGGGCGCCGCCCCGCTCAGCGCGGAGATCGCCACCTTCTTCGCCGCCGCCAACCTGCCGATCTCCGAGGGCTACGGCCTCACCGAGACCAGCGCCGGCAACTTCGTCAACCCGCCGGACGGGCTGCGGATCGGCACCGTCGGCAAGGCGCTGGGCGACCTGGAGTGCCGGATCGACACCGACGGCGAGATCCTGGTGCGCGGCCGGCCGGTCATGCGCGGCTACCACAACCTGCCCGAGGAGACCGCGGCCGCGTTCACCGAGGACGGCTTCTTCCGCACCGGCGACATCGGCACGCTGGACGCCGAGGGCTACCTGAAGATCACCGACCGGAAGAAGGACCTGGTCAAGACCTCGGGCGGCAAGTACATCGCGCCGTCGCACATCGAGGGGATGTTCAAGGCGACC
This sequence comes from Micromonospora sp. NPDC000121, assembly GCF_042899165.1. NCBI lineage: Bacteria > Bacillati > Actinomycetota > Actinomycetes > Micromonosporales > Micromonosporaceae > Micromonospora > Micromonospora sp. NPDC000121. Next base: position 493,114 of record NZ_JBIAZP010000002.1, on the reverse strand, counting down.
TGCCCGTACACCTCCCAGGCGGTGGTGATCGGCCAGGCCCGCAACTACTGCACGATGCTGGTCACGCTGGACCCGGACGCGATCAGGGGCTGGGCCGCCGGCACCCCGCTGGAGGGCCGCGACTATGCCGAGATCGTCGCCTCGCCCGAGGTGCGGGCCATGGTCGAGGGATACGTCGCGGAGCTCAACGCCAAGCTCAACCGCTGGGAGACGATCAAGAAGGTCGCCATCCTGCCGCGCGACCTGACCATCGAGGACGGCGAGATCACCCCGTCGCTCAAGATCAAGCGCCGTGGGGTGGAGAGCAACTTCGCCGCCGAGATCGAGAAGATGTACGCCGGCACGCTCGCCGAACTCTGACCCGCCCGTACCCACCGGCGGCCGTGCCCATCATCCCGGGCACGGCCGCGGGCCGGTCCGGCGTCGGGTGCGGCCATCAGAGGTGGCGCCGACGCCACTCGCTCTGCTCGGCCTCGGCGGCGAGCTGCTCCTCCAGGGCCACCTGACGGACCCGCCGCCGGTGCGGGGCTTCCGTAACGACCTGCGCCGCCGCCATCAGCACGCAGACCAGAGCCAGCAGCGCCAGCGCGACCAACGCTGGCAGCCGCCCAGCGACCGGCATCAGCACGATGATCAGCACCGCCGCGGCCAGTGGCACCCCGCGGACCTGCCGCAGTGCCCGCAGCGCCAGGGCGCCGAGCGCCAGCAGATAGATCGCCACCCCGCCGTAGATGGTGAGCAGGTCGAACCGGGTCAGCGGGTTCCCCCAACGCGGGGTGGACGGGTCCGCCACATCGGTCAGCAGGCCCTTGAGGCCGAGGGCGAAGAAGATGATCCCCGCGATCATCGGCAGGTGCAGGTAGGTGTAGGCGTCCCGGGTCAGGGCGATCCGCGCGTCGCTGTCCCGGGTCCGGTGCAGGGCCTGCTCGACGGCGAGGGCCAGGCTGTCGAAGTACGCCCACCAGAGCACCGAGACCACCGCGACTCCGCCGACCGCGGCGAGCACCACGGCCCAGGTCAGCGGCAGGTCGGTGATGAACTTCGGCCCCAGGCCCAGCGCGATGACGGTTTCGCCGAGCGCGACGAGGATGATCTGGGCGTGCCGTTCGGCCCAGTGGCCGACCGACACCAGCGGCGAGACGACGCCGCGCAGCACCAGCCCGACCCGGTACTCGACGGCGACCGCGGCCAGCCACAGGCCGAGGCGCAGGCCGGCCTCGGCGGAGTCATCGGCGAGTCGCTGCGGGACCAGTCCGGCGACGACCAGCAGGGCCGTGGCGACCACCACCGGCAGCCCGGACAGCAACCACTGGCGTCGCAGCCGCGGATCGGCACGGGCGACCCAGCCCAGCACCCCCACCTGGCAGGCGCGGACGAGGAAGTAGCAGCCGGCGAAGACCAGCGGACCGGGCAGCCCGCCTGGCCGGTCGGTGAACGCCTCCGGCATGGTCAACGCGAGCAGGAAGGCGGCCGCGATGGTGGCGAAGCCGACCAGCGGGACGAACCCCTGATCCGTGCGGACCGTGTTGCCGAGCAGGGCGAAGCCGCTCCAGCACCACCACAGCAGGGCCAGCACCAGCAGGCAGCGGACCACCGACTGGACGCTCGCGTAGGTCGCGGCCAGCGTGGTGACGTTGAGGAACGCGAAGACGAAGACCACGTCGTAGTAGAGCTCCAGCCGAGTCGCCCGCGAGCCCGGCGCGCCCGGCCGGACGCCGGGTGACCACCGGGCGCCCCCGTTCCGGCTCTCCACCTGTGCAGTCTGCCCGCCGTCGGCGTCGCCCAGGCGCGATCCGCCGAACTGCCGGCCGGCCCCAATCCCGGACCGATCCCACGCAGCGCCGGGCGTGCCACCGGCCTCAGGCGATGACGGCGGGCTCCCGCCACTGCGGCCGGCCGCCGCGGTCCAGGTCGTACCGGACGGCGGCGATCCGCCCGACCGCCTCGACGAGGTCGGCGACGGGCAGGGTGAACGGCAGCCGCAGGAAACGCTCCAGCGTGCCGTCCAGGCCGAACCGGGGGCCGGGCGCCAGCCGTACGCCGACCTCCTCGCTGGCCCGGGCGAGCGCGCTGGAGATCGGGCCGTCGAGTTCGGCCCACAGGGTCACGCCGCCGTGCGGCACGGTGACCCGCCACTCGGGCAGCCGCTGGGCGAGCGCCACCAGCAGCGCGTCGCGCTGGGCGGTGAGCTGCGCCCGGCGCGCGGCGACGATCGCCGGGGCGTCGGCGAGCAGGTGGACCGCGACCAGTTGGTCCAGCACCGGGCTGGCCATGTCGACGCCGACCCGGGCGGCGGCCAGCCGCTGCACCTGCGGGGCCGAGGCGCGGACCCAGCCGATCCGCAGGCCGCCCCAGAACGGCTTGCTCATCCCGCCGATGGTGACCACCCGGGAGTGCCGGTCGAAGCTGGCGGTCGGCGGGGGCAGCACCGTCCCGTCCAGGGGCAGGTCCACGAACGACTCGTCGACGACCAGGTCGGTGCCGACGGCGTGCGCGGTGCCCACCACCCGCTCGCGCAGCGACGCCGGCATCAGGTGGCCGGTCGGGTTCTGGAAGTCCGGGATCAGGTACGCCAGCTTGGGCCGGGCCTGGCGGAGGCTGCCGAGCAGCAGGTCGGCGTCCCAGCCGGGCTCGTCGACGGCGAGGCCGTGGGTGGTGATCCGGGCCCGCCGGGCGGCCAGCGCGGCCAGCGCGTTGGGGTAGCTGGGCGCCTCCACCAGCACGTTGCCGCCCGGCGCGAGCGACAGGCGCAGCACCAGGTCCAGCGCGTGCTGGGTGCCGTTGGTGACCATGATCTGGTCGGGCGAGGTGGGCAGGCCACGCGCGGTGTACGCACGGGCCACCGCCTCGCGCAGCTCGATGATCCCGGTCGGGTGGTAGCCGGCGCCGCCCAGGTAGCGCGGCAGGTCCTCGGCGGCGGCCCGGGCGGCCGGCAGCAGCTCCGGCGGGGCGGCGAGCGCGGCCACCCCGAGGTCGATCATGTCCCGGTCGTCCAGCGGGGTCCACAGGCCCGTGCTCGCCACCCGGTGGGTGCCCGGGAGCATGGTCCAGCTGCCGGCGCCGCGCCGGCTGGCCAGGTGGCCGCTCTCCCGCAACTCCCGGTACGCGGCGGTGACCGTGGTCCGGCTGATCTTCAGCGCCTCGGCGAGTTCCCGCTCGGCCGGCAGGCGCACGCCCAGCGGCAGCCGGCCGTCGGCGAGCAGGCCGCGCACGGCGCCGGCCAGGGCGGCGTAGTCGGGGCTGCGGCGGCGGCCCGGAAGCGCATGCCACTGCCCGAGGAGCCGAGCCAATTGGGCACCCCGCACCTGACTCGTCATGGCCACACCTCCGATATTGGCTCTTCCATCCCGCCAATTGGCCCCTAGGGTGGCATGCGTGGCAGCAATTGGCAATCTCCGGCATCGTCCCGCGCGGCGGCTGACCCAGCTCTACGCGGGGCTCGTCCTCTACGGCGTGAGCATGGCGCTCATGATCAACTCCGGGCTGGGCCTCGACCCGTGGGACGTGTTCCACCAGGGCCTGGCCGAGCTGACCGGCCTCTCCTTCGGCACGGTCACCATCGTGGTGGGCGCGCTGGTGCTGCTGCTCTGGATCCCGCTGCGTCAGCGCCCCGGCCTCGGCACGGTGAGCAACGTCCTCGTGATCGGGCTGGTGGTGGACGCGACGCTGGCCCTGCTGCCGGCCGGTGGGCCGCTCGGCGTACGGATCGGGCTGCTGGTGGCCGGCATCGTGGCCAACGGCGCGGCCACCGGCCTCTACATCGGCGCCCGCCTCGGCCCCGGCCCCCGCGACGGCCTGATGACCGGCTACGTCGCCCGGCGGCCCGGCCGGTCGATCCGGCTGGTCCGCACCGTCATCGAGGTCACCGTGCTGGCGCTGGGCTGGCTGCTCGGCGGGACGGTCGGCGTCGGCACGGTCGCCTACGCGCTCACCATCGGCCCGCTGACCCAGGTCTTCCTGCCGCTGTTCACCGTCGCCGAGCCGGCGGAGGCCGCCCCGGGCCGGGTCGACCCGCTCCCCGCGACCTGACCGGTCCCGCCGCCGCCCGGCCTCGGTGTTCCCTTCGGCCGCCGCGCCCGGCAGAATCCTGGCATGGGGGAGAACGGTTGGCGCTGGACCGATGCCTGGATCTTCGTCTCGCTGGTGATCGCCAGCGGTGCCGGCCGGCACCGCCGGGCGGCGTCCAGCCGCCGGCCGGAGGGCGTGCGCCTCGCCGACGTGCTCTCCACCGCCGACCACCTCAACCAGGCGATCCCCGAGCGGCACGAGGTGGAGACGGCGGTCCGCCGCCTCGTCGGGGCCGGGCTGGTCAGCGTCACCGACGGCTGGTTCCGGATCACCGCCGACGGTGAGCGGCTCTGGCGCACCCGACCGAGCGCCGGGCTGGCCACGACCGTGGACACGGTGCAGGGCGTGCTCAGCCGGCGGCACACCCCGGGCAGCGCGGAGTGGCACCTCGACGAGGAGGAGCACGCCGCGGCCGTCCAGGAATACGTCGTGCGGTCGATCCCGGCGCCCCGGCGCTCCCCGGAGAACGGGTCCCGCCCGGACTGACCTGCCGACGACGACCCGGCCCGGGCGGTCAGCGGACGGGGTGGCCGGCTCCGCGCAGCGCGTCCTTGACCTCGGCGACGGTCAGTTCGCCGAAGTGGAAGACGCTGGCGGCGAGCACCGCGTCCGCGCCGGCGCCGATCGCCGGCGCGAAGTGGGCCACCTCGCCCGCGCCGCCGCTGGCCACCACCGGCACGTCGACCACCCGGCGCACCGCGCCGATGAGTTCGAGGTCGAAGCCGGCCTTGGTGCCGTCGGCGTCCATCGAGTTGAGCAGGATCTCCCCCGCGCCCAGCTCGGCGCCCCGCCGGGCCCACTCGACCGCGTCCAGCCCGGTGCCGCGCCGGCCGCCGTGGGTGGTCACCTCGAAGCCGCTGGGCGTGCTGCCGGCCGGCGCGCGCCGCACGTCGAGCGAGAGCACCAGCACCTGCCGGCCGAACCGGTCGGCGATCTCCGCGATCAGCTCGGGGCGGGCGATCGCGGCGGTGTTCACCCCGACCTTGTCCGCGCCGGCCCGCAGCAGGGTGTCGACGTCGGCGACCTGCCGGATGCCGCCGCCGACGGTCAGCGGGATAAAGACCGACTCCGCGGTGCGGCGGACCACGTCGAGCATGGTGCCGCGGTCGCTGGCGGAGGCGGTGACGTCGAGGAAGGTCAGCTCGTCCGCGCCGGCCCGGTCGTACGCCGCGGCCAGCTCCACCGGATCGCCGGCGTCGCGCAGGTCGAGGAAGTTGACCCCCTTGACCACCCGCCCGGCGTCCACGTCCAGACACGGGATCACGCGTACCGCCACCGTCATGCCGCGAGCCTATCCTTCCCGGCGACGGCGGTGACCGGCCCTGTGAGGCCGGCCACCCGCCGTCGACCAGGGGTCCTGCTCCGCCGCAGGCGTGCGGAAGGTGCCCCTCCGCACGCCCGGGACGGGCATCAGGCCCACCCGCTCAGAGCCGTTCCGCCACGATGCGGGCCACCCGCTCCAGCGGCGCCCGGTTCTCTGCCGGATCGTTCAGCCGCACCAGACGTACCGACGCCCAGACCCCCGACCGGTGCACGAAGACGGCCTCGTGGCTCGCGTACGCCTCGTCGCCGACCCCGGCCAGCGGCCGCAGCTCGTGGCCGAGGTCGCGCTCGATGTCCAGGAACTTCCTCGCGCCCTCGCCCACGAAGATCTCGACCTGGGCCGTCGGCCCGCTGGTCGGCCCGGTGTAGGTACAGGTCTCCCGCACCGGCTGACCCTCCTCCAGCGCGGTGCCGGCGAGCTGTTCGGCCTCCCGCCGGGACACGAGCGCGCACGGGTCCGGGGCCGGCGCCGCCGGCGTCGGGGACGGCTCGGCGGCCGTGGTCCCGCTGACCACCGCCTCCGGGGTCGCCTCGACACCGGCGGTGGGCGAGGTCTCCCCCGTATCCCCGCAGCCGGCCACCGGCCCGGCCGTGGCGAGCAGCCCGGCCAGCAGCAGCACGGACCGCCGGTGACGACGGATCTGCTTCACCTCGACGTACCTCCTCGATCGATGATGGCCGGAGCCGGTCACGGTCGGCCTCCTCCGCGCCGCGGCGCCGGTGCGTCCGGCGCGGTGATCCACTCGGCCGGGGCCAGCCGGTCGACGCGCCAGCCGGCGGCGGCCACCGCGGCCACCGTCTCCGCGTCGGGCCCCTCGACCAGCGCCAGCGCCACGTCGTCGGCCGGGATCCGCAGCGCGCCCCGCAGCCGGGTGAGACCCGTGCTCAGCGCGCCGGCCGGCACGTCGGCGCACTGCCCCGGAACGGGGTCGTAGCGTTCGAGGACGAAGAGTCGAGCGGCCATGCGTCGACGCTAGGCCGGCCCGGCGCCGGGGTAATCGGGTGATTCCCTACTCTTCGCCGTCGGCCGCGCGGGCCATCGCGGCACCGAGTTCGGCGCGGCTGGCGACCCCGAGCTTGCGGTAGATCCGCGCGAGGTTCGCCTCGACCGTCTTCGGGCTGATGAACAGCGTGTCGGCGATGACGCGGCTGGTGCGGCCGGCGGCGGCGAGCCGAGCCACCTCCCGTTCCGTGCCGGTGAGCTGGCGGGGCGCGGGCGGGCGGCCGCCGGTGCGACCCGCCTCCGCGCGGGCCCGGGCCGCCAGGGCGGCCGCGCCGAGCGCCTCGAACTCGGTGGCCGCCGCGACCAACGCCTCCCGCGCCTCGCGGCGGCGCCGCACCCGCCGGTACGCGACCCCGGCCACCAGCAGGCAGCGGGCCCGGTCCAGGGGCAGCACGTCGGCCGGCACCGCGGCCCGGGCGGCGGCCAGCTCCGCCAGGGCGTCCGACGGGTCCCGGCCCCGCGCGCCGGCGAGTAGGGCCCGGCTGCGGGCCAGGCCCAGCGTCGTCCACGGCCGTGGCAGTCGCCGGTGCCGGGCGGCCAGCCGGTCCAGCACCACCTCGGCGGTGGCCAGGTCGCCCGCGCCGACGCACGCCTCCAGCCAGTCCGGCTCGAAGCGCTGGGCGATCGGCTCGACCAGGCCCAGCTCGTCGACGGTCGCGGCCAGCTCGCCGTAGTGCCGGGCCGCCGCCGGCAGCCGGCCACCGGTCAGCGCGGCGAAGCCGGCCAGCTGGGCGTAGATCCGCCGCCGCCAGCGGTCGTCCAGCTCGGCGGCCCGGCGCAGCCCGTCCTCGGCGACGCGGGCGGCCTCGGCCAGCTCGCCCCGGTACGCGCGGAGCAGCCCGTCCAGCCAGTGCTCGCCGGCCGAGTCGCCGCCGTACTGCTCGCCCAGTTCGCGGGCGGCGGCGATGTGCGCCGCGGCGGCCGGGTACCGTCCGGCGAGCAGCTCGGTCTCCCCGAGGTGGCAGAGCAGCTCGTGCTGGGAGGGCTCGTCGCCGCGGGCGGTCGCCCGCGCCAGCATCCGGTGCAGCCGGTCGCGGGCCCGCCCGTGCTCATCGACCGCCTTCCACCAGGCCGCCGGCACGATGCCCGCCAGCCAGGACGGCTCCTCCCCCTCCAGCGCCAGCCCCCGGTCCAGCAGGTCGACGCGGGCCGGCAGGCCGGCGCGTACCTCGTTGAAGAAGAGCAGCAGCAGCGCCGCGGCGTGCACCGGGCGGTCGTCGGGGCTGTCGGCCAGCAGGGCGACCGCCGCCTCCGCGTGCCGCCGGGCCGGGTCCGGCGCGTCCCGGAACAGGCTGAGATGCGCGTGGATCCGCCCCGCCAGCGACGAGCCGGCCGGGGCGGCGTCGAGAGCCCGCTCGGCCGCCGCCCGGGCCGCCTCCGGCGGCTCGTCGGAACTCCACGCGACGACCGCCCGCAGCAGCAGCGCCTCCGCGCGCGCCGGCCCGGTCAGCTCCTCGGCCGCGCGGTCGGCGGCTGCCTTCGCGGCCGGGTAGTCGCCGCTGTCGAACCGGCACTCCGCGGCGGCCAGTCGCCACCGCGCGTGCTGGCCGGGCGCGCCCGGCGGGGCGAGCCCGGCCGCGCTGTCGTACAGGCCGGCCGCCGTCTCCGGCGCTCCCCGGCTGCGCTGGCGCGCGGCGGCCGCCGCGATCTCGGCCGCCGCCGCCGGGTCGGGGCCGGCGACGCACCGGGCCAGCTGCCGGGCCCGCTCGTCCGGGTCGGTCGCGGTGTCGGCCAGCAGCCGGTGCGACCGGCGGCGCACGCCGGGCGGCACGCCGGCGCGGACGGCGGCCGCGTAGACGGGGTGGGTGAACACGACCTCCTCCCCGCGCACCGCGACCAGGCCGGCCTCCTCGGCCGCGTCGAGGGCGGCCGCCGGGACCCCGGCCCGGGCCAGCCCCGCCACGGTGGGCAGGCCGGAGAGGGCGGCCAGCCGGATCGCGTGCCGGGTGTCCGGCGGCAGGGCGGCCACCCGCTCGGCGACGAGCTGCCGCAGCGACGGCGCTGCCGGCAGGTCGGCACCCGGCGCCGGCAGCTGCGGCATCCGCAGGACCGCCCGGGCCAACTCGATGGCGAGCAGCGGGTTGCCCCCGGCCTCCTCGGCGATCCGCACCAACAGGGGCCGGGGCAGCGCGGCCCCGGTCTCGGTGCGCAGCACGTGGTGCAGCGCCCCCACGCCGAGCGGGCCGAGGGCCACCCGGTCGAGCCGGGCGCCGCCCGCGCCGCGGTCGAGCCCGAGCGGGGCCGGGTCCGTCCCGGCGGGTTCGGCGCGGGCGGTGACCAGGACGGCGACCCGGGGCACCAACCGGCGCACCGCGAACCGCAGCGCGCGCTCGCTCGGCGGGTCGAGCCACGGGGCGTCGTCGACGGCCAGCAGCACCCGCGGCGCGGCCGGGTCGGCGGCGGCGTCCAGCAGCGACCGGGTGGCCGCGCCCACCGTCCGCTCGTCGACCGGTTGCGCCACCTCGTCGCCGACGAGCAGCACCCCGCCCAGCGCCACGCGCTGCGGCGCGGGCAGCTCGGGCACCCGGGCGGCGAGCGGGGCCAGCAGGTCGGCGAGCGCCGCGAACGGCAGCGCCGCCTCCGTCTCCGTCGGCGCGCAGGCCAGCACCAGCCAGCCGGCCCGGCCGGCCGCGGCCAGCAGGGCCCGGTGCACGACCGTCTTGCCGATCCCGGCGGGACCCTCCACCAGCACCGACCGGCCCTCGTCCAGGGCCCGCCAGGCGTGGTCGACCACCGTGTCCCGACCGACGGCCGTCCCGCTCACCGGGTCAGTCTGGCACCGGCGGGCCGAATCGGTCGAGGACCGGGCGGCGGGTCGCGGCCGGCCGTCCGGTGCGGCTGCCGCGGCCGCGGCCGCGCTCAGCGGTCGCCGAGATACGCCTCCACCTCGACCTCGACGAGGTGGTCGGGGTCGAGCAGGCCGGCGACCACGACCATCGTGGCGGCCGGGCGGACCGCGCCGAAGACGGCGTTGTGGGCCCGGCCCACCTCGTCGGCGTACGCGCGGTCGGTGACGTACATCCGGGTGCGGACCACGTCGCCGGGCGCCGCGCCGACCTCGGCGAGCGCGTCCAGGGCGATCCGCAGGGCCTGCGCGGTCTGCGCCGCCGCGTCCCCGACGTGGGTGACGACGCCGTCCACGGTGGAGGTGCAGCCGGCGGTCCAGGCCAGGTCGCCGGCCCGGACCACCCGCGAGTAGCCGTACAGGGACTCCCAGGGGCCGCCGGAGCCGAGCCGGGTGGCGGTCACGCCGCCGCCAGGGTGTCCAGCGCCTCCGCGACGGTGAAGGCGCCCGCGTAGAGCGCCTTGCCGGCGATCACGCCCTCCACGCCGATCGGCTCCAGGGTGGCCAGCGCCCGCAGGTCGTCCAGGGTGGAGACGCCACCGGAGGCGATCACCGGGGCGTCGGTGCGCCCGCAGACCTCGCGCAGCAGGTCCAGGTTCGGCCCGCGCATGGTGCCGTCCTTGGTGATGTCGGTGACCACGTAACGCGCCGCGCCGGCCTTGTCCAGCCGCTCCAGCACCTCGTAGAGGTCGCCGCCGTCGCGGGTCCAGCCCCGGGCGGAGAGGGTACGGCCCCGCACGTCCAGCCCGATCGCCACCCGGTCGCCGTACTCGCCGCAGATCCGGTCGCACCAGACCGGGTCCTCCAGGGCGGCGGTGCCGATGTTCACCCGGGCCGCGCCGGTGCCGAGCGCGGCGCGCAACGACTCGTCGTCCCGGATGCCGCCGGAGAGCTCCACCTTCACGTCCAGCTGGCGCACCACCTCGGCCAGCAGGTGCGCGTTGGAGCCCCGCCCGAACGCGGCGTCGAGGTCGACCAGGTGGATCCACTCGGCGCCGTCCCGCTGCCAGGCCAGCGCGGCCTCCAGCGGGTCGCCGTACGTCGTCTCGCTGCCGGCGGCGCCCTGCACGAGCCGGACGGCCTGGCCGTCGGCGACGTCCACGGCGGGCAACAGGGTGAGGCTCACGATGTCTTCTCCTCGGGTCAGGTGCGACGGTCCAGGGCGATCACCACGATCGCCGGCAGTACGAGCAGCAACAGCACGACCAGCGCGATCCGCAGCGCCAGATCGTCCACGAGCGACCAGATCAGGACCATCGCCGCCAGGGTCAGCAGCACGATCGCGGCCCGCTCGCCGCGGCTGTGGCGGGGCAGCCGGCCGGTACGCCGCCGGCGCAGCGTGGGCGTGATCCGGCGGGCCAGCGCCCGCCGTCGCTCCCGCCGGGCCGTCCGCCGCTCCCGGACGGCCCGTTCCCGGGCCGCCTCGGCCTCCCGGGCCGCCCGGCGACGGGCCCGCTCCTTGCTCACGGCGTGCCCCGCCGGCCGGCCGGGGCGCGGTCACCGGCGGCGGGCCGGCACGGGCCCACCGCACGGGCGGGGCGCTCAGTCACCGGTGGAGAGCGTGGCGAGCCAGTTGCGCAGCAGCGCGGCACCGGTGTCGGCGGACTTCTCCGGGTGGAACTGCGCCGCGCGGAGCGCGCCCCGCTCCACGGCCGCCACGAAGTCGCTCTCGTGGTGGGCGGTGGTGACCGTGGCCCCGGCGGCGGCCAGCGCCCCCGGATCCCCGACCGCGTACGAGTGCACGAAGTAGAAGCGGCTGTCGGCGGGCAGGCCGGCGAAGAGCACCGACCCGGCCGGCGCCGACACCGTGTTCCAGCCCATGTGCGGCAGGCGGTCGGCGGCCAGCCTCGTCACCCCGCCGGGGAGCAGCCCGAGGCCCTTGGTCACCACGCCGTGCTCGTCGCCGTGCTCGAAGAGCACCTGCATGCCGACGCAGATGCCCAGCACCGGACGCCCGGCGGCGACGCGCTCCGCGATCACCGGCCCGGCGCCGAGCGCCTCGATCCCGGCCATGCAGGCGGCGAACGCGCCCACGCCCGGCACCACGAGGCCGTCCGCCTCGGCGGCGGCGGTCAGGTCGTCGGTCACCGTCACGTCCGCGCCGGCGCGGGCCAGGGCCCGCTCCGCCGAGCGCAGGTTGCCCGACCCGTAGTCGAGCACCACCACGTTGCTCATGCTCACGAGCCCTCCCCTGGCAGCATCCAGAGCACGCCGCCGGCCGTGGCCAGCACGGCGAGCAGCGCGGTGACCACCACCGCGCCGCGCGGCGCGCCCTGCTTGTGCAGCGACCAGGTGCCGCCGACCAGCACACCGGCCAGGATCAGCAGCAACGTCGGCAGCACCCCGCCCATCACAGAGCACCCTTCGTGCTGGGGATCGCACCCGCGGCGCGCGGGTCGATCGCGGTGGCCTCGCGCAGCGCGCGCGAGACGGCCTTGAACTGCGCCTCCACCACGTGGTGGGCGTCCGGGTGCCCGCCGGGGCGGGCCGCCCGCAGCACGTCCACGTGCAGGGTGATCCGGGCCGCCTGGCCGAAGGACTCCCAGATGTGCCGGGTCATGCTCGTCGGGTAGACCGGCCCGATGTACGGCGCGAGCGCCGGCTCGTCGTGCACCACGTACGGGCGGCCGGAGAGGTCGACCGCGGCCCGGACGAGGACCTCGTCCATCGGGACGGTGGCGGAGCCGTACCGCCGGATGCCGGCCTTGTCGCCCAGCGCCTGGTCGAAGGCGGCGCCCAGGGCGAGCGCGGTGTCCTCCATCGTGTGGTGGGCGTCGATCTCCAGGTCGCCGACCGTACGCACCGTCAGGTCGAAGCCGCCGTGCCGGGCGATCTGGTGCAGCATGTGGTCGTAGAAGCCCACGCCGGTGCCGATCTCGGCACGGCCGGTGCCGTCGAGGTCGATCTCGACGAGGACCTTGGTCTCCTTGGTGATCCGCTCCACCCGGGCGGTTCGACTCATTGCTTGCCTTTCGGTCGCGACTGCGGGGCTCGCAAGCTCACTCCTCGCGCTCCCACTAGATCTTCTCCATGGCGGCGAGGAAGGCGTCGGTCTCGGCGGGGGTGCCGGCGGTGACCCGCAGCCAGCCGGGCAGGCCGACGTCGCGGACCAGCACGCCGGCGTCGAGCAGCGTGCGCCAGGCGGCGGCCTGGTCGCCCCCGACCTCGAACAACACGAAGTTGGCGTCGCTGTCCGCGACCCGCAGCCCCCGGCCGCGCAGCTCCGCCACGATCCGGTCGCGCTGCTGCATGATCGCGGCCACCGTGCCGAGCAGGGCGTCGCGGTGCGCCAGCGCCGCCCGGGCCGCGGCCTGGGTCAGCGCCGAGAGGTGGTACGGCAGCCGGACCAGCTGCACCGCCGCCACCACCGCCGGGTCGGCGGCCAGGTAGCCCAGCCGGCCGCCGGCGAAGCCGAACGCCTTGCTCATCGTCCGGGTCACCACCAGCCGCGGGTGCCCGGGCAGCACCGCCAGCGCGCTGACCGTGCCGGGGCGGGCGAACTCGGCGTACGCCTCGTCGACGACCACCATGCCGGGCGCGACGTCCAGCACGGCGGCGACGACGGCCGGGTCGAGCGCCGTGCCGGTCGGGTTGTTCGGCGAGCAGAGGAAGACCACGTCCGGGGCGTGCTCGCGGACCTGGGCGACGGCCTCGTCGGCGGTCAGCCCGAAGTCGACGCCGCGCCGGGCCGGCACCCACCGCGTGCCGGTGCCGAGTGCCAGCAGCGGGTGCATCGAGTACGCCGGGGTGAAGCCGAGCGCGGTGCGCCCCGGCCCGCCGAACGCCTGGAGGAGCTGCTGCTGGATCTCGTTGGAGCCGTTGGCCGCCCACACCTGCTCGACGGTGAGCCCGTGGCCCAGGTAGCCGGCGAGGTCGGCGCGCAGCGCCACGGCGTCGCGGTCCGGGTAGCGGTTGAGGTCGCGCAGCTCCGCCGCGAGGGCCTTGCCGATGGCGTCCGCCACCGGCTCGGGCACCGGGTAGGAGTTCTCGTTGGTGTTCAGCCGCACCGCGACGTCGAGCTGCGGCGCCCCGTACGGCGTGAGCCCGCGCAGGTCGTCCCGGATCGGCAGGTCGTCGAGCCCGCTCACGACGCCGCCCCCGGGAAGCGCACGCTGACCGCCTGCCCGTGCGCGGGCAGGTCCTCCACGGTGGCGAGGGTCACCACGTGCGGGGCCACCTCGCGAAGCGCCTCCTGCGAGTACTCCACCAGGTGGATGCCGCGCAGGAAGGACTGCACGGACAGCCCCGAGGAGTGCCGGGCGCAGCCGCCGGTGGGCAGCACGTGGTTGGAGCCGGCGCAGTAGTCGCCCAGCGACACCGGCGACCAGGCGCCCACGAAGATCGCCCCGGCGTTGCGCACACGCAGCGCCCACTCGCGGGCGTCCCGGGTCTGGATCTCCAGGTGCTCGGCCGCGTACGCGTCGACCACCCGCAGCCCGGCGTCGAGGTCGTCGACCAGGACGACGCCGCTCTGCTCGCCGGTCAGCGCGGTGGTGACCCGCTCGGCGTGCTTGGTGGCCGGGACCTGCCGGGCCAGCTCCCGCTCCACCGCGTCGACCAGCGCGACCGACGGGGTGACCAGCACGCTGGCGGCGAGGGGGTCGTGCTCGGCCTGGCTGATCAGGTCGGCCGCGACGTGCGCCGGGTCGGCGGTGTCGTCGGCCAGGATGGCGATCTCGGTCGGGCCGGCCTCGGCGTCGATGCCGACGACGCCGCGCAGCAGCCGCTTGGCGGCGGTCACCCAGATGTTGCCCGGGCCGGTGATCATGTCGACGGGGTCGCAGTGCGCGCTGCCCCCGGCGTCGACGGCCGCCCCGTACGCGAGCATCGCGACGGCCTGGGCGCCGCCGACGGCGTAGACCTCGTCGACGCCGAGCAGGGCGCACGCGGCGAGCACCCGGGGATCGGGCAGGCCGCCGTTGTCCTTCTGCGGCGGGCTGACCACGACCAGGGAGCGGACCCCGGCCGCCTGGGCCGGCACCACGTTCATCACCACGGTCGACGGGTACATCGCCAGGCCGCCGGGGACGTACAGGCCGACCCGGTCGACCGGCACCCAGCGCTCGGTCACCGTGCCGCCCGGCACCACCTGCGTGGTGTGGTCGGTACGCCGCTGGTCGGCGTGCACCTTGCGGGCCCGCGTGATCGACTCCAGCAGCGCGGCGCGCACCTCGGGGTCGAGGGTCCCCTCCGCCTCGGCGATCGCCTCGGCGGGCACCCGCAGCACCTCGGGCGAGACCCCGTCGAACCGCTCGCTGGCCTCCCGGATCGCCGGGTAACCATGCTCCCGGACCGCCTCGACGAGCGGGCGGATCCTCTCGACGGCCACGGAGACGTCGAGCTGGGCACGGGGCAGCAGGCGGCGCGGGTCGCGGACGCCGCCGCGCAGGTCGATCCGGTTCAACACCCTTGCGAGTCTAGGCGGCCGGCCCGGACGCCGACCGCTGCCGCCCGTACGCCGGGACGGTGAGCCGGGACACGCCACCGCGCCGGGATCGGGCTACGCTCGACGCGTGACTGCGCGGCTGCCGGTTTTTCCGCTCGGGACGGTCCTCTTTCCCGGTCTGGTGCTGCCACTGCACATATTCGAGGAGCGCTACCGCGCCCTGGTCCGGCACCTGGTCGGGCTTCCCGAGGGCGCCCCGCGCGAGTTCGGCGTGGTGGCAATCCAGGCCGGCTGGGAGGTCGCCCCCACCGCCCCGGACGGCCGGCCGGTGCCCGGCGGCGGCGACGTGACCCTGCACGAGGTGGGTTGCACGGCCGAGCTGCGGCAGGTCACCGAGCGCCCCGACGGGGGCTTCGACATCGTCACCGTGGGTCGGCGCAGGTTCCGGATCGCCGACGTCGACCGCGAGGCCGCGCCCTACCTCACGGCCGACGTGGAGTGGCTGCCCGAGCCGGACGGGCCGGACGAGGTCGCCGACCTGCTCGCCGCCCGGGTGATCTCGGTCTTCCGGCAGTACCTGGGGCTGATCCGGGCCGACCCGGAGGAGCTGTCCGAGCAGTTGCCGGAGGACCCGACGGTGCTCTCCCACCTGGTCGCCGCGACGGCGGCGCTGACGGTGGCCGACCGGCAGCGGCTGCTCGCCATCGACGACACCGCCGCCCGGCTCCGCGCCGAGCTGCGGCTGCTCAACCGTGAGGCGGCGCTGCTGCGCCAGGTGCGGGCGGTTCCGGTGCCGCTGGCGGAGCTGGCCTCCCCGCCGACTCCCAACTGACCCCGGGCGCACCGGGCTCGGGCTCCGGGCGCAGCGACGGCCAGCGGGACCAGCCCGCCAGCAGGGTGTACGTCACGGCCGCACCGAAGGCGGGCAGCAGCAGGTTGCCGTGCGGCACCGGCAGCACACCGAAGACCAGGTCGATGCCGCCGGCCCGCAGGTCCGCCGGTTTGCTGAAGGCCCGGCCGTCCGGGGCGGTCTCCAGCAGCCGCTGGTAGCCGGCCAGCCCGATCCGCCGGCCCACCTGCCAGGCGACCAGCGCCGCGCCGAACGCGCCGAGCACGGTGGCGAGCAGGCCGACCGGGCCCCGCACGCGGCGCAGCAGGAACCAGAGCGCGAGCGCGGCGAGCACCCCGAAGCCCAGCCCGAGCAGGCTGAACCAGCCGTCGGCGGCGACGGGCTGCTCCGGCTGCGGCTCGGCGTAGATCGCGCCGTCGGGGACCTTGAGCACCGGGGTGTCCGGGGCGAGTGCGGCCCAGAGCAGCCCCAGCGGCACCCCCAGGACGGTCAGCGCCAGCCCCGCGCCCGCCGCGAGCCGCACCGCCCGGCGGCGCGGCAGCTCCGGCTCGGCGGGCGGGACCGGGTGGCCGACCCCGTAGGCCGTGCCCGGGTGGCCGTAGGGGGCGGCGCCGGGGCCGTCGTACGGGCTCGTCGCGCCGGTCGGCGGCGCGACGGACGGGCCGGCCTCCCACGCGGCGCCCGCGTCGGCCTCCGGCGCGACCTGCTGCCCGGCCTCCCGCACGGCGTACGGGCCGGCGGGGGCACCCTCGGCCGGGGCTGCCGGTGCCGGGGCGCCCGGCTCGTCGGGTCGGCGGCCGGGCCGGTCGGGTTCGGGGGTGTCCGCGCTCACCCCGTGATCCTCTCAGGCCGGGCTGTGGCGCGGGTGGCCGGTGGCGGCACACCCGCTCACCGGGCGAACGGCTCCAGCATCACCGCGGCCGCCTTCAGCCACGCCTGCCGGGTCTCCTGCTGGAGCTGGTGGTACTCGATCGAGGAGCCCGTCTCCAGCGCCGGGTCGTACGGCACCACGGCGACGGCGCGGGTACGGGTGGCGAAGTGGCGCTCCAGGTCGTCCTGGAGGGTGGAGCGGCCCGGCGTGGGGCAGGAGATCAGGGTGACCGCGTTGTCGGCCAGCTCGCCCATGCCCACCTCGTGCAGCAGGTCCAGCATCCAGTCGGCGCTGAACGCGGCGTCCTCGCGCGGCACCGTGGTCACCACGAGCTGGTCGGCCGCCTGCATGACCGTGCGCCAGTTGGCGCTCTCCACGTTGTTGCCGGTGTCCACGCAGACCACGTCGTGGGTGCGCCGCAGCAGCTCCAGCACCCGCCGGACGGTGAACTGGTCGAGCCGCTGGGCGAACCGGGGGCTCTCCTCGCCGGCCAGCACGTCGTACGAGCCGTCGGAGGCGTGCCGCAGGTAGTCGTCGAGGTGCTCCAGCAGCTCCGCGCCCTCCTTGATCTCGATGTGCGCGAGGTCGCTGACCAGGTGCCGGATGGTGCGGGCGTGCCGGGCGCTGCCGGCGCGCAGCCCGAGGGTGCCGCGCAGCTCGTTGTCGTCCCAGGCCAGCACGCCCCGCCCGCGCACGCTGCCGACGGTCGCCGCGGCCAGCACGGTGGCGGTGGTCTTGTGCACGCCGCCCTTGGGGTTGGCGAACGCGAGCACCCGGGGGGTGCCCAGGTCGCGGCGGAGCACCCCGGTGGCGCGTTCCACCTCGCTCTCCGCCGCGCGCGGGCGCCACTCGACGCGGGCCGGGTAGCCCCGCTCGGCCACCGGGGGCGGGGCGGGCGGCGCCGCCGGGGGCGGCTGCTGGTAGGTGGTCTCGGGGCGGTAGCCGCTGTCCAGCAGAGGGGCGTACCGGGACTCGACCGGGGGCGGTTCGTGCCGGTAGCCGTTGTCCAGCAGCGCGTAGCGCGACTCGACCGGCTCGTGCCCGCGCCGCTGCGTCGGCACGACGTGGGAGGGCTCGCTCCGGTGGACCGGCGGCTCGCGGTGATCCGGCTCGGCCGGGTAGCCGGGGTCCACCCGGTAGGCCGGCTCCGCGGGATCCACCCGGTAGGCCGGCTCCACCCGGTAGGTGGCCTCGGCCCGGTACCCGGCGTCGGCCGGGCGGCCGTAACCCGCGTCGGCGGAGGGGCCGTAACCCGCGTCGGACGACCGGCCGTAGCCGGCGTCGGCGGAGCGGCCGTAACCCGCGTCAGACGACCGGCCGTAACCCGCGTCGGCCGAGCGGCCGTACTCCGTGCCGTACCCCGGCGGGCCGGTCTCCGGGAGGTGGCCCGGGTGGCCGGGCTCCGCGCCGTACGGCGGCTCGGGGGCCCGCCCGATGGCCGGCACCCGCGCGTAGCCGGTGCCCGACGACCGGCGCGGCAGCGGCTCGGGCGGGGCCGGCGGCGGCGCCTCGCGCCGGTCGGTCTCGGCCTGCTCGGCCGGTCGACCGCCGTGCCGGGCCCGGTCGAGCAGCGCCCGCCACCGCGGTGCTGGTTCGGCCGGCCGTGCCCAGCCGGTCTCGCTGCCCTCCACGGCTCGCCCTCCCAGCACCATCGACGTCCGCCTGACAGGCTACGAACGAAACCCTATTCGGACCACACCCGTCCGCGCACCTTCGGTCCTGCCCCCCGTCACCCGGCCGGCACCCGGGTGCCGCCGGCGGCGGCGTCTGCCGAGGTGGGCGGGGTCGGCGACGGGATTCCGCCGGATGCCGGGCCGGTCGGAACCGGTGACGAATTCGTCACCTCGCGTGCGGGTTCCGACGTTTCGCCCACCGGCGGTGTCGCGGGCGAGCCCCGGTCGCGCGCGGCCGCGCCCCGGGCGAGGCCGGCGTCGGCCGGCGGGTGCGCGACCTCCCGCTGCTCGGGCAGCGGCGGCGTGAAGACGGTCCGGTCGAGGCGGGTGACCTCGGGTGCCGGGTCGACCGCCCGCACCCCGGGCCGGGCGGCCACGCGGCGCAGGGCCACCGGATCGGCGCGGACCACCGCCGCGTAGAGGCAGGCGCAGCCGGAGCGGTACGCAGCCGCCTCCGCCGCCGCCACCTCGGCGCCGCTGTCGTACACCTGCCGCAGCTCGCGCTCGGCCTGCCCGCCGCCGGTCAGCGCGGCGGCCCGGGCGCGGTAGTCGGTGGCCTCCCGGTCCTTGCGGGCGGCGAGGTCGGCCATGCCGGCGACCACGTCGTCGGGCACCCGCTGCGCGGGGATGCGGACGAGCTCGGTCTGCCGGTCGGCGAGCGGCACCCGCCCGAAGACGACGGCGACCGGCACGTCGCCGACGACCGCCGCCGCCCGCTGCGGGGTCAGGTAGGACGAGAGGGAGACCAGGGCGTACGTCCCGTCGCCGGCCGCCGGGGCGGCGGGCTGCAGCGCGGCCAGGTCGGCGGCGGCGGCGCGGACGTAGCCGGGGATCGAGTCGCCGTGAGCCACCCCGACCCGGGTCACCTCGCCGCCGGTGCGGTCACCGGTCGGGCGGTCGTCGCCGGCCCACACGGCGGTGAGCAGCACGGCGGCGCAGGAGAGCAGCGCGACCGTGGTGAGCACCCGCGGCCGGGCGGGACCGCCGCCGGGCCGGGGCACGGCGCCGGCCAGCCGGGACAGCGGTCGCTGGTCCCTCCGCCGCAGCGGGTCGCCGGCGCGCACGGGGTCCCCCCTCGTCGGATCGTCTGGCGGTGGGCGACGCTCAGTCGCGGAGGATCTCGAGCGCCCGGCCCAGGTCGTCAGGGTAGTCGCTGACGAAGCGCACCTCGTCGCCCGTACGGGGGTGCAGGAAGCTCAACGAGCGGGCGTGCAGCCACTGTCTGGTCAGGCCCAGCCGGGCCGAGAGGGTGGGGTCCGCCCCGTAGGTGAGGTCGCCCACGCACGGGTGCCGCAGGGTGGAGAAGTGCACCCGGATCTGGTGGGTGCGGCCGGTCTCCAGCCGGACGTCGACCAGGCTCGCCGCCGGGAACGCCTCCACCGTGTCGTAGTGGGTGATGCTCGGCTTGCCGCCGGAGACCACCGCCCAGCGGTAGTCGTGGGTGGGGTGCCGGTCGATCGGGGCGTCGATGGTGCCCCGCAGCGGGTCGAGGTGCCCCTGCACCACGGCGTGGTAGCGCTTCTCGACCTCGCGGTACTTGAACGCCCGCTTCAGCGCGGTGTACGCCTGCTCGCTCTTGGCCACCACCATGATCCCGGTGGTGCCCACGTCGAGCCGGTGCACCACGCCCTGCCGCTCGGCAGCGCCGCTGGTGGAGATGCGGTGCCCGATCGCGGCCAGCGCGCCGATCACCGTGGGGCCGGTCCAGCCGGGGCTCGGGTGCGCGGCGAC
The DNA here is from genome assembly GCF_042899165.1 of Micromonospora sp. NPDC000121. Lineage (NCBI taxonomy): Bacteria > Bacillati > Actinomycetota > Actinomycetes > Micromonosporales > Micromonosporaceae > Micromonospora > Micromonospora sp. NPDC000121. The sequence goes on along the minus strand of NZ_JBIAZP010000002.1, from coordinate 473,364 downwards.
GCCGACCGGCTTGTCCACCACCACGATGTCGTCGTCGGCGTGCACCACCCGCAGCCCGGGGACCGCCTGCGGCACCACGGTGGGCGGGGCGGCCGGGGCGGGCAGGGTCACCTCCAGCCAGGAGCCGGCCCTGACCTTGTACGAGTTGGCCCGCACCACCCCGTCGACCAGCGCGTCCCCGGCGTCGACCAGGGCCGCGGCGGCGGTGCGGGAGAGCCCGAAGAGCCGCGACACCGCCTGGTCGAGCCGGGTGCCGTCGAGGCCGTCGGGCAGGGGCAGGGAGCGGTGGTCGCCGCCGGCGGCGAAGGCGGAGGTCATGCGCGCTCCCGCTGCCCCGCGTCGGCCGGCGCCGTCGCCTCGGTGGCCCCGTCCTTGCCGATCCGGCTGCCGTCGCGCTGGCGGCCGGTCAGCTCCAGCGCGACGGCGAGCACCACGCCGCAGACCAGGGCGCTGTCGGCCAGGTTGAACACCGGCCAGACCCGGCCGTACGGGTCGAAGAGGCTGACCATGTCCACCACGTGCCCGACGAACCAGCCCGGGGCGCGGAAGATCCGGTCGGTGAGGTTGCCCAGCGCCCCGCCGAGCACCAGGCCGAGCGAGATCGCCCAGGGCAGCGAGCGCAGCCGCAGGGCCATCCAGAGGATCCAGCCGACCACGCCCATGGTGATCAGCGGGAAGACCCAGGTGTGGTCGGCGCCGATGCTCCAGGCCGCGCCGCTGTTGCGGGTCAGGGTGAGGTAGACCGCGCCGCCGAGCAGCTTGACCGGCTCCCGGTCGGACAGGGCGAGCAGGGCGAGGTGCTTGGTGACCAGGTCGGCCGCGAGGGCGGTCAGCGCGACGCCGAGCAGGATGGTGACGGCCCGGCGGCGGGGCGTGCCGCCACCCGGCTCAGCGCTGCCGGACCCGGCGGGCGGTGCTTCGGACATCTGCTCCCCATCGACGCTCGCGGCGGCGCTCGTGCGCCGCCTCCCATGGCCGCCGGGGAGCAGGCCTCAGCGCCGCTCCTCCAGCTGCTTGCACGTCACGCAGAGGGTGGCCGACGGGAACGCGGCGAGCCGCTCCACCGGGATCGGGTTGCCGCACCGCTCGCACCAGCCGTAGCCACCCTCGTCGAGCCGCTCCAACGCCCGCTCGACCTGCGTGATCCGTTCCAGGATGCTGTTGGCGAGTGAGATCTCCTGCTCGCGTTCGAACGTCTTCGTCCCGGTGTCGGCCTGGTCGTCCCCGGCCGAGTCGGTCAGCCGGTCGCGCTGCAGCTCGGTGATCTCGCTCAGCGTCTGATCGTACTCGGCGCGCAACTCGTCACGCCGCGCCGCCAGGGCCGCCCGGATCTTCTCGGTCTCCGCCGCGCTGCGGGTGGCCTTCGCCACCGGCTTGCGGCCGGCGGTCCTGGTCTCGGCTGGCTTCGCCATCGTCGCTCCCTCGGCCGCGGAGCCGCGGCGGACCGCGGCGCCTGGACAGGGGCCGCCGACATCGGCGCCCCCAGGTACAAAAGGGGCGCGCGGCGACGTGGCCGCGCACTCCGGAGATTCGCAAGAATACGGAACGTACAGGCGTCCGACAACGTGCCGCTCCGACGCACCGCCGCTCGGCCCCGAGCCATCCCTTTTCGGGGCAAAAGGAACGCTAGCAGATCAACCGGTACGGTCCTCGCCGTACTCGCCAAACCAGCGGGCCAACCGGCCCCGCCGGCTGACCGCCCGCAGCCGGCGCTCCGCCTCGTCGCGCACCCCGGCGGTCGCCACGATCAGCAGGCTGTCGCCGGTCTTCAGCCGGAAGTCCGGGCCGGGCACCACGCCCACCCCGTCCCGCAACACCAGCGTCACCGAGGCGCCCAGCGGCAGCCGCAGCTCGTCGACGTGCACCCCGGCCAGCCGGGAACCGGGCGGCACCTCCACCTGAAGCAGGTCGGCACGCATCCGCTCCAGCGGGGCGGTCTCCACCCGGATCTCCGCCGCCTCCGCCGGCGCGGTCACCCGCAGCCAGCGGGCCACCGGAGCGAGGGTCCCGGTCTGCAGCAGCGTGAAGATCACCACCAGCACGAAGACCGAGTCGAAGAGCCGGTCGGCACCCGGCACCCGCTCCGACAACGGGATGGTGGCGAGCACGATCGGCACCGCGCCGCGCAGCCCCGCCCAGGACAGGAACGCCTGCTCGCGCAGGCCGAACCGGAACGGCAGCGCGGACGCCGCCACCGACAGCGGACGGGCGAGCAGCACCAGCGCCAGCCCGGCGACCACCGCCGGCAGCACCGCCGAGCCCAGCCGGCTCGGCGTGACGAGCAACCCGAGCAGCACGAACAGCCCGATCTGCGCCAGCCAGGCCAGCCCGTCGGCGAAGCCGAGGATGGCCTGCCGGTGCGGCAGCCGGGCGTTGCCGAGGATCACCCCCGCCACGTAGACGGCGAGGAAACCCGAGGCGTGCAGCACCGCGCCGGCGGCGTAGGCGAACACGGTCAGCCCGACCGCCGCGATCGGATAGAGCCCCGCCGACGGCAGGGCGGCGTGCCGCAGCGCCCACCGCCCGCCGACGCCGGCCACGAAACCGACGGCCGCGCCGACGCCCAGCTCGTAGCTCACCAGGGCGGTCTCGTACCACCAGGGATGGGTGACCCCCTCCCGGGACAGCAGCACCACCAGCAGCACGACCGGGGCGTCGTTCATCCCCGACTCGGCCTCGAGGGTGGCCACCAGGCGGGGCGGCAGGCGCAGTCGGCGCAGCGTGGCGAAGACCGCGGCCGCGTCGGTGGAGGAGAGCACCGCCCCGTAGAGCAGTGCCAACCGCCAGTCCAGCCCGAGCAACAGGTGCACGGCGAGGCCGACGACCAGGATGCTGACCAGCACGCCGACCGTGGAGAGCAGGGCGGCCAGCCCGAGCACCGGGCGCAGTGTGCTCCACCGCGCGGTCAGCCCGCCCTCGGCGATGATCACGATGAGCGCGCAGAAGCCGAGGGTCCGGGTCAGCTCCGCGTCGTCGAAGCGGATGCCCAGCCCGGCCTCGCCGATGGCGACGCCGAGGGCCAGGTAGACCAGGAGGCTCGGCACCCCGAGCCGGGTGGACAGCCGCACCGCCCCGACCGCCACCAACAGGACCGCCGCGCCGAGCAGGAGCGCGAGATCCAGCCCCGGCGTCACGGGTGCCCGACCTGGGCGTACGTCACCCGGCGGCCCCGTCGCGCAGCCGGCGCAGCGCCTCGGTCAGCTCCGGGGCGGAACCCTCGACCAGGAAGAGCTTGTCGCGGCTGGCCGCACCCGCCCGCAGGGACACCGCGGCCGGTCGGACGCCCAGTGCCCCGGCCAGCGCCCGGCGGGCCGCCTCGGTGGCCCGGCCGTCCACGGCCGGCGCGTTCACGGCGACCACCAGCGCGGGCCCGTGCGGGCCGTCGAAGCGCCCGCCGACGCGGGCGCGGGCGGAGCCGGGCTTCACCCGAACCGCCACGGTGAGCGTGTCGTCCATCGAAACCGGGGCCACTCAGCGCCGGCCGGTGTCGGTGAGCAGGGCGGTGTCCGGCGCGCAGTGGGCGCACGGGGTGAAGCCGAGCTCGACGGCCTCGGCGACCGGCAGCGGCTCGTGCTCGCGGCCCAGGAGGTGGGCGCAGTCGGCGAGGTGATAGCGGGGACGCCCGTCGACCACCCGCACCTCGGCGTCGAGGCGGGCCACCCGGGCCGCGTCGGCCGGCGTGACGTCCTGCTCCGCCGGCTCGTCGTCGTACGCCCCGGCCACGCCGGGCGCGGCGCCACGGGAGCCGGCGTCGGCCACCGGTGGCTCGGGCGGTTGCCGCCACCCGGTGCCGCCGGCGTCGACCGTCGGAGGGACGTGCTGGACGGGGATCTCCGGTTCCACGGGCGGCCCGTACGCGAAGGCCGGATCGGCCGGTCGGGGCGCCGTACGCGACGGCCGCGCCGGCCGCTCCGCCGCCACCCGGTCGGCGGCCGCCTGGCGGGCGCCCACGACCAGCGCGACGGCGGCCAGCAGGCTGGCCGCGATGGAGACGACGAGAAGGATGCTGGAGCCGCCGGCCAGGCCGGCCACCAGCAGCACCACCGCGACGAGGATGAGCAGGAGACTCGCGACTATCACGGCTCACCCCCGCCGGGTCGTGCCGATGAGGCGAGGTCGGCGACCGTCGCGGTGACGACGGCCGCCGACCGGTGGTTCAGCGGCCGGCTTCGAGGGCGCCGGAACGACCGCCGCCGTAGGAGCCGGCGAGACCGGCTGCGGCAAGCCCGTTGCCGCCGGCGGCCCGGGTGCCCTCGTTACGGGTCATCTCGACCTCCAGGCCCTGGCCACGGCCGTCGAGGTCGCGCAGCTGGCTCTCCAGGTAGGCCTTGAGGCGGGTGCGGTACTCGCGCTCGAACTGCTTGAGCTCCTCGATGTGCTTCTGCAGCGCGGTGCGCTTGGCGTCCAGGCCGCCCATGGCCTCCTGGTGCCGCTGGCGGGCGTCGCGCTCGAGGGCGTCGGCCTTGGCGCGGGCCTCGCGGGTGACCTCCTCGGCCTTGGAACGGGCCTCGGAGAGCAGCTGGTCGGCCTCGCGGCGGGCGTCGGAGACGTGGTCGTCGGCCGTCCGCTGGGCCATCATCAGCACCCGCAGGGCCTGCTGCTCGCCGTCACCGGTCGCCGCCGGCCCACCGGCCGAACGGACCTGCTCCAGCTCCGCCTGCATCGCCCGGGCGGCCTGCTCGGCCGCCGCCTTGTCGCGCTGCACCCGGTCGAGCTGGGCCTTGACGTCGTTGAGCTCCGCCGCGAGACGGGCGTCGCCGCCGGGGCCGGCGGGGGCGCCGCCACGGCCGCCACGCTCCACCTGGGCACGCAGCTCGTTGTTCTCCTCGATGAGACGGGCAAGCTCGCGCTCGACCTCGTCCAGGAAAGCGTCGACCTCCTCCTCGTCATACCCCCGCTTGCCGATCGGCGGCTTTTTGAAGGCGACGTTGTGGACATCGGCCGGGGTCAGCGGCATCGAAACTCCTCGGGTCAGTTGCGGCCGCGAAAGCGCGTCGGTCATCAGACAAGGCTCATGATCGACCGCTCCAACACGAACTCCATCAGCACGAACAGGATAACCAGGAGCACAAGTGAGGCCAGGTCGATGCTCACGGTACCAATTCGCAACGGAGGGATCACACGCCTCAACGCGTTGAGGGGCGGATCAGTGACGGTCCACACGATTTCCAGACCCGCCGACGCCCCGCGGCCCGGCTGCCAGCGCCGGCCGTACTGCAGGACGGCGCTCAGGACGAACCGGGCGAGCAGGGTGATGAGGAAGATGTAGAGCACCAGATACAGCACTTGCAGCACGATCGACAACACGGCAGGTGACGTCCCTCGGGTCGGGCGGGGCTAGCTCAGGCTGAAGAAGCCGCCCTCGGCGATCTTGGCCTTGTCCTCCGCGGTGACCTGAACGTTGGCCGGTGAGAGCAGGAACACCCGATTGGTCACGCGCTCGATCGTACCGCGCAGGCCGAACGCGAGCCCGGCGGCGAAGTCGACAAGTCGGCGTGCGTCCGCCTCGTCCATCTCGGTGAGGTTGATGATCACCGGGACGCCGTCGCGGAAGTGCTCGCCGATGGTCCGCGCCTCGCGGTACGTGGTCGGGTGCAGCGTGGTGATCTGGTAGCGCTGCTCCTCCTCGGCGACGACCGCCCGCTCCCGCTGCTGCGCCTGCGGCGCCAGGGCCAGGTTGTCGCGGGTGTGGTAGGTCAGCGCCCCGGACGTCTCGCCGGCGGTCGACCGGGTGATGGAGCGGACGCTGGAGCGCTCGGCCCGCTCCGGGCGGTCGCCGTCGGCCCGCTCGGCCTCCGCCGCCCGGGAGGCGACCCGCTCGGAGAGCCGGCCGCGGTCGCCGAGGCGGGGCCGGGGCGCCGGCGGCTCCTCGGCGTCGTCCTCCTCGTCGTCGGCGAACTCCTCCGAGTACCGGCTCTGCCGGTAGCGCGAATCGCGGTAGCCGCCCTTGTCGTAGCCACCGTCGTCATAGGCCCGCTCGTCGTCCTCTTCGACCAGACCGAGCCAGACCCCCGCCTTGCGCAGTGCACCCATCCCGCGCCCTTCCCGTCCGCCGTGCGGCACGCGCCCCCGTGCCGTGTCGCCTTGTCGCGAGTGGACCACTATCTGCCCACTGGACCGGACCGGCAATCCCCTGGCGCGCGATTCGCGTCGCGCGCCACGACCCCCGACAAAGGGATGCCGCTCCTTCAAACAACACGCATGTAATTTGCTTCTCTCGCGGTCAGGCTACCGCAGCGTGGGACGCATTCCGAGCAACGCGCTGCCCACGCGGACATGTGTCGCGCCGTACCGGATCGCGATCTCCAGGTCCCCGCTCATGCCGGCGGAGAGGGCGTCGGCTGCCGGATGGAGCGTCCGGAACCCGGCGGCCACCTCGGCCAGCCGGGCGAACGCCCGCTCCGGCTCCCAGCCCAGCGGCGCCACCGCCATCAGGCCGGTCAGCCGCAGGCCGTCCGCGCCGGCCACCGCTTCCGCCACCGGACCGAGCCCGGCGTCCGGGTCGGCCGAGTCGGGCAGCGCCCCACCCCGGCCGGTAGCCCCGTCGATGCTGACCTGGACCAGCACGTCCAGCGGCCGGTCCCGGCCCGTCGCCGAGGCCGCGTCCAGCGCCCGCGCCAGCCGGACGCTGTCGACGGAGTGCACCACGTCGGCGTACCGGACCACCGACCGGGCCTTGTTGCGCTGCAACTGCCCGATGAAGTGCCACCGGGGCGTCACCCCGGCCGCGGCCACCTCGGCCGCCTTGGCGGACGCCTCCTGGTCCCGGTTCTCCCCCACGTCGGTGACGCCGAGCCCGGCCAGGGCCACCACGTCCCCGGCGGGGTAGGTCTTGGTCACCGCGATCATCGTGATCTCGGAGCTGTCCCGTCCCGCGTCGGCGCACGCCTGCGCGATCCGGGATCGTACGTCGGCCAGGCCGGCCGCGAGTTCGGCGCGCCGGTCCGGGCGCACCGTGGCTGGGCTGTCGGTCATCGGCGGGGCTCAGGAACCGTTCTTGAGGAAGTCGGGCACGTCCACGTCGTCGAAGAGCACCCGGCGCGGCGACTGGGTCGGCGCCGGCATGGTCGGCGGGGGCGTCACCGGCGTGCTGGGCTGGGTGGGCTGGTTCTGGTTGGGCTTGCGGCCCGACTCGGCGGCCTTGTACGCCGGCGCGCCGCCGTCGAAGCCCGCCGCGATGACGGTGACCCGCACCTCGTCGCCGAGGGCGTCGTCGATCACCGCGCCGAAGATGATGTTGGCGTCCGGGTGGGCCGCGTCGGTGACGAGCTGGGCCGCGTCGTTGATCTCGAACAGGCCCAGGTCCGACCCGCCGGCGATGGAGAGCAGCACGCCGCGGGCGCCGTCCATGCTCTGCTCCAGCAGCGGGCTGGAGATGGCCGCCTCGGCCGCCTCGACGGCGCGGTTCTCGCCGCGGGCGCTGCCGATGCCCATCAGCGCGCTGCCCGCGCCGCTCATCACGCTCTTGACGTCGGCGAAGTCCAGGTTGATCAGGCCCGGCGTGGTGATCAGGTCGGTGATGCCCTGGACACCGGAGAGGAGCACCTGGTCGGCGGTGCGGAACGCGTCCATCATGCTGATGTTGCGGTCGCCGAGCGCCAGCAGCCGGTCGTTGGGGATGACGATCAGCGTGTCGCACTGGTTGCGCAGCTCGTCTATTCCGGACTCGGCCTGCACCTGACGGCGCTTGCCCTCGAAGGAGAACGGCCGGGTCACCACGCCGATGGTCAGCGCGCCGAGCTTGCGCGCGATGTTCGCCACCACGGGCGCCCCGCCGGTGCCGGTGCCGCCGCCCTCGCCGCACGTCACGAAGACCATGTCGGCGCCCTTGAGCACCTCCTCGATCTCGTCGCGGTGGTCCTCTGCGGCGTTCTTGCCGACGTCGGGGTTGGCGCCCGCGCCGAGGCCACGGGTCAGCTCGCGGCCGACGTCGAGCTTGACGTCGGCGTCGCTCATCAGCAGCGCCTGCGCGTCGGTGTTGATCGCGATGAACTCGACGCCCTTGAGCCCAACCTCGATCATCCGGTTGACGGCGTTGACGCCGCCGCCACCGATGCCGACGACCTTGATGACCGCCAGGTAGTTGTGCGGAGGTGTCATCTCCGGTCCTTTCCCTTCGAGATTGGCATGGGCCGACCGGGTACGGCTTGGCCAGACCAGCGGTCGACGACAGCTGTCACCAGCGAGGATCAGGATTAAACCCTCACCCTCTACTAGAGGCTTACAGTTATGTCAACCACTGATCCCCTTCGGGGCAACGTAAGCGCACCCACGCCGTGAGCCAAGGACCCGCCCGGCGTGTCGCCGCGGGAGCGGGACGGGTCACGTCGCCCGGTGGGACCGAGCCGCCGGTCACCGCAGGGTCACCACGTCCGGGGCGCTCACGTCGATGGTCTCGGCCTTGCGGTCGAGCAGGGCGGTGGCGACCCGCGCCTTGTCCGCGCCCCGGGTCGCGTCCCCCCAGACCACCACCCGCTCGCCGCGCAGCCGGAGCTTGATCCGGGCCAGCCCCTCGACGGTCACGTCCACCAGCTCGGCCCGCAGCTCCGGGGTGAGCACGGCGAGCACCTCCAGGGCGGCCCGGGTCGCCCCGTCGTCCGGCCCGGGCTCGGCGAGCCGGACCACCGGCAGGCCGTCCGGCTGCCGGGGCAGGGTCCGGAACACCACACCCACCCCGTCGATCACCACGAACTGCTCGCCGCGCGGCACCGCCGCCACGCCCGTGCGCTCGGTCACCCGGACCACCAGCGCGTCCGGCCAGTCCCGGGTGACGACCGCCCGCTCCACCGCCGGCAGCCCCCCGACCCGCCGCGCGATGGCGGCCAGGTCCGCCCCGGCCAGCGGGGCCCCGTCGGGCACCGCCGCCGCGTCGCGCACCTGCACCGCGCTGACCAGCTCCGCGCCCTCCACCCGGACCTCGCGCACCCCGAACAACCCGGTGCCGAGCAGGGCCCAGGCAACCAGCCCGGCCAGGCCGAGCACGCCGGCCGCGATCGCCCACGGCAGCGCGGCCCGCATCCGGCGCTGCCGGGCCCGGGCCATGAACCGCCGGGTGGAGGCGGGGACCGCGTCGCTGCCGGCCCGGACCAGCTGCCACCGGCGCACCGGTCCGCGCCGGCCACCGCCGTCCGCGCCGGTGGTCCGCCCGCGCGCCGGACCGGGGCTCATCCGGCCGCGGGCGCCGCGCCGTCCGGGACCGCGCCGCCGGCGCCGCCGACGCCGGGAACCGTGCCGCCGATGGTCGTCGCCCCGCCGGCCTCGCCGCCGGGCGTCGTGCCCGCCGGCGCCGCCGGATCGGCGGTACGCGTCGACAGCGCGTCCAGCAGCTGGTCCCCCATCAGCGAGATCGGCGGGGCCCCCATGGTCACCACGACGTCACCGGGGCGGGCCCGCCGGGAGACCTCGGCCGGCGCCGCCTCCCAGGAGTCCACGAAGACCTTCCGCTCCGCCGGCAGCGGCACCGCCTCGACCAGCGCCGCCGAGCCCTCCCCCGGCTGGCGCAGCTCGCCCGGGCCGAAGACCTCCAGCAGCACCAGCTCGTCGGCGATGGCCAGCGCCTCGGCGATCTCCGTCTGGAGGTCGCGCGTCCGGTAGAGCCGGTAGGGCTGGAACACCACGATCAGCCGGCCGTCCCCGGCCACCTCGCGCAGCGTCTGCAGCGCCAGCGTCATCGAGGTCGGGTGGTAGGCGTACTCGTCGTAGACCAGCACGTCGTCCGCGACGCCCTTGCGCTCGAAGCGCCGCCGCACGCCGGGGAACGCCGCGAGCGCGGCCTCGGCCGCCTCCAGCGGCAGCCCCAGCAGGTACGCGGCCAGCACCGCCGAGGCGCTGTTGAGCCCCATGTGCCGCCCCGGCACCGGCAGCCGGAACTCGCCCAGCGACCGGCCGTCGATCTCCGCCAGGTAGCGGACCCCCCGGGCCGAGGAGGCGATGCCGGTCAGCCGCAGGTCGGCGTCGGCCGCCTCGCCGTACGTGTGCACCCGCCGGCCCTCCGCGCGCAGCGTCTCGGCCAGCCGCCGCCCGCCCGGGTCGTCGGCGCAGGTGATGATGAAGCCGTCCGGGTCGGTGAGCCGGGCGAACTCGGCGAAGGCCGCCTCCAGGTTGGCCAGGTCGCCGTAGGTGTTCAGGTGGTCGGCCTCGACGTTCGTGATGATCGACACGTACGGGCGGTAGATCAGGAAGGAGCGGTCGCTCTCGTCCGCCTCGACCACGAAGTACTCGCCCGTGCCGTGGTGGGCGCCCGAGCCGACCTCGGAGATCTCCCCGCCGATCACGAAGGACGGGTCCTGCCCGGCCTGCTGGAGCACCATCGTGACCATCGAGGTGGTGGTCGTCTTGCCGTGGGTGCCGGCGACCGCCACCGTCCGGCGGCCGGTCATTGCCGCGGCCAGGGCCTCGGAGCGGTGCAGCACGCGCAGGCCGCGGCGGCGCGCCTCCACCATCTCCAGGTGGTCCTGCGGGATCGCCGAGGAGTAGACGACCGTGTCGACGCCGTCGAGGTTGGACGTCTCGTGGCTCATGTGGATGGTGCCGCCGAGCGCCCGCAGGCCGGCCAGGGACGGCCACTCCCGCAGCTCGCTGCCGGAGACGGGGATGCCCCGGGTGAGGAAGAGCCGGGCCAGGCCGCTCATGCCGACCCCGCCCACCCCGATCAGGTGGATCGTGCCCAGGTCCTCGGCGGTGAGCGTGCCTGCCGGGGTGAACTGTGCGGTGTTCATGACGGGAACCTTCCGGTCGCGGTGGCGCGGGCCTCGGGGCGGACGGGCCGCGCCCTCATCGGGCCGCCACCGCCTCGTAGACGAAGTTGAGCAGCGCCTCGTCGCCGTCGCGGCGCCCGTACGCGGCCGCGGCGGCGCCCATGGCGGCGAGCCGGTGCGGGTCGCGGATCAGCGGGATGACGGTCCGCTCGACCCAGTCGGGGGTCAGCTCGGCGTCGTCGACGAGCAGCCCGCCGCCGGCCTCCACCACGGGCAGCGCGTTGCGCTTCTGCTCCTGGTTGCTGTGCGGGTAGGGCACGTAGATGGTGGGCAGCCCGATCGCGGCCACCTCGGCACAGGTCATCGCCCCGCCCCGGCCCAGCATCAGGTCGGCGGCGGCGTAGCCGGCCTCCATCTCGGACAGGTACGGCAGCGTCACGTACGGGACGGGCAGGTCGGTGGGGACCGGCACCGGCTCGTTGCGGGCACCGATCACGTGCAGCACCTGCACCCCGTTGCGGGCGAGTTCCTTGGCCGCCCCGGCCACCGCGAGGTTGATCGAGCGGGCGCCCTGCGAGCCGCCGGCGACGAAGAGCACCGGCAGGTCGGGACGGAGCCCGAAGTGGGCCCGCGCCGCGTTGCGCATGGCGACCCGGTCCAGGCCGGCGATGCCCCGGCGCAGCGGCACGCCGACGACCCGGGCGTCGCGCAGCGCCTCGGCCTGGGCGGGCTGGTGCGGGAAGCCGACGGCGACGTGCTTGGTGAACTTCATGCCGAGCCGGTTGGCCACGCCCGGCGGCACGTTCACCTCGTGGATCACGATCGGCAGCTCGCGCCGCCAGGCCGCGAGGTAGGCCGGCACGGAGACGTACCCGCCGAAGCCCACCACCACGTCGGCGCGCACCTCGTCGATCACCTTGCCCGCGGCGCGGGCCGCGGTCCACATCCGGGTCGGGGTCTTGACCAGGTTCATGTTGACCGACCGGGGAAGCTGGTAGGCCGGGATCTGCCGCAGGTCGTAGCCCTGCGGCGGGATCAGCTCGTTCTCCAGGCCCTTCGGTGTGCCCAGGCAGGTGATCCGGACGCCGGGGTCGTGTCGGCGCAGGCAGTCGGCGAAGGCGAGCAACGGGTAGATGTGTCCCCCGGTGCCACCTCCCGCGAGCACCACCGAACGCAGCGGACCCATCAACGTCTCCTCTCGTCCGCCGACCCGCGCCGGGTCCGGGCGAGCCGGACGCCGCGCGGTGCGGCCTGGTCGTCGGGCCGCCGCTCCCGCGACCGGGGCACGGACCCTCGGGCAGCCGGGGGCGACGCCGGGCGGCGACGCCGCCCGGGTAGCGGCGGCAACGGGGCCCAGAGTAGTCGGACCCATCGGGCCGGCGGACGGGCATGCAGCGCTCGGGCGGCGTCGGGTTCCGCGCGGGCGAAGGACGCGAGCATGCCGATCGCGGCGAGCGTGATGACCAGGGCGCTTCCGCCGTCGGAGATGAACGGCAGCGGCAGGCCGGTGATGGGCAGCAGCCCGACCACCCCGCCGATGTTGATCACGGCCTGGCTGACCAGCCAGGTGGTCGCCGCGGCGGCGGCCAGCCGGCGGAACGGATCATCGACCCGGCGGGCGATCCGCAGGCCCGTGTAGGCCAGCACGGCGAACAGGCTGAGCACCACCACGCAGCCGATCACGCCCAACTCCTCGGCGATGATCGCGAAGATGAAGTCGTTGTGCGCCTCGGGCAGCCAGCCGAACTTGAGGCTGCTCTTGCCGAGCCCGACGCCGAACCAGCCACCGTGCTCGATAGCCAGCCGCCCCTGGTAGATCTGGTAGCAGCCCTCGAGCTTGCAGTCCTGCGGGTCGGGCGGGTTGAAGAACGCCGTCAGACGGGCGAAGCGGTAGTTCTCCTCGCCGCGCTCACCCGAGCCCGCGCCCAGCGAGGCCACGGCGATCAGCAGACTGACGCCGACCAGCCCGAGCACCGAGAGGGTGCCGAAGACGCGCATCCGCACCCCGGCCGCCCAGAGCAGCCCCACGACCACGGCGAGCAGGCAGAGCATCGTGCCGAGGTCGTTGTAGCCGACCAGGACGAAGAGCAGGCCGACGACCGGGAAGAGGGGGGTGGCCAGCTCCCGCCACCAGCCCAGCGCGGCGCCCTTGCGGGCGATCACGTGCGCGCCCCACAGCACCAGGGCGAACTTCGCCAACTCGGAGGGCTGCACCTGGATGCCGCCGATGAAGAGCCAGAGCAGCCGGGCCTCGACCGGGCCGATCCGGGCGGAGTCCTGGCCGGTCAGCCGGGCGTACGCGAGCAGCAGGTTGAGCAGCAGCAGCAGGCCGACGGCGGTGAACAGCAGCGGCCGGCCGAGCACCCGGTAGGTCTTCGCCGGCAGCCGCTGGCAGGCCCAGAAGGCGACGATGCCGATCACCGCGAAGATCGCCTGCTTGACCAGCGAGGTGGTGGCGTTCCCGTCCTCGGCGTAGTCCTTCACGCTGGTCGCGGAGAAGACCATCGTCAGGCCGATCACCAGCAGCAGGCCGGCGCTGGAGATCAGCAGGTAGTAGGACGCCAGGGGACGGTCCAGCAGGCCGCGCAGCGCGGCCAGGCCGCCCGCGGCGTCCACCCCGCGCAGGGCCCGGCCGCCGGCCTCGTCCGGCCCGCGCGTCGCGGCGGGCGCGTCGCGCGTACGGGTGGCTCCGGGTGACCGCCGGGGCGTCGTCTCTGTCGTGCCCTCGATGCCTCTGCCCTCCCCCACGCAGACCATCATCGCGGTTTCCCGGGGTCGCCACCGGCGCAACCGGCCGGTCGGCGTGTCGGGCCTGCGCGCGGCGGCGTGCGCTTCCCCGGGCCGGACGTGACACGGGGCCCGGGCGCGCGGCGCCCGGGCCCCGCGGCGGGACCGACCGGTCGGCTCAGGTCATGTTGGCGAGGAACTCGCTGTAGAAGAGGCCGAGCGCGATGGCCACGCCGATGCCGGCGATGATCCAGAACCGGACCACGATGTTGACCTCGCTCCAGCCGGCGAGTTCGAAGTGGTGCTGCAGCGGCGACATCCGGAACACCCGCTTGCCGGTGGTACGGAACGAGATGATCTGGATCACCACGGACATCGTGATGATCACGAAGAGGCCGCCGATGATCGGCAGCAGCAGGATCGTCCGGGTGGACATCGCCATGCCGGCGATCAGGCCGCCGAGGCCCAGGGCCCCGGTGTCGCCCATGAAGATCCGTGCCGGCGAGGTGTTCCACCACAGGAAGCCGACGCAGGCGCCGGCCGCCGCGCCGGCGATCAGCGCGATCTCCAGCGGGTCCCGGACGGTGTAGCAGTAGTCCTGGGTGTAGTCGGGGTCGGCGCACCAGTGCCGGTACTGCCAGAACGCGATCAGCGCGTACGCCGCGAGGACCATCACCGAGGCGCCGGTGGCGAGGCCGTCCAGGCCGTCCGTGAGGTTGACGCCGTTGGTCGCGGCCATCACCACGAAGATGAAGATGACCACCGCGCCGATCTTGGTGACGTCCAGCGCCGGGATGTCCCGGATGAAGCTCAGCGTCGTGCTGCCCACGGTCTCGGTGTTGGTCACCGCGCCCGAGGCGTCGGTCATGGTGCTCGGGAAGTAGAGCGCCACCACCCCGAAGACCGCCCCGACCAGGATCTGGCCGAGCAGCTTGCCGCGCTTGTTGAGCCCGCCGCTGTGCCGCTTGCGCACCTTGAGGAAGTCGTCGATGAAGCCGACGGCGCCGGAGAAGACCATCAGCCCCAGCAGCACCAGGGCGGTGATCGTCGGCTCGACCTGGGCGATCTGCGCGTCCGGCAGGGTGGTCAGGGCCAGGTGGCCGGCCACGTACGCGATGACCGTGGCGAGGATGAACACCACGCCGCCCATCGTCGGCGTGCCCTTCTTGCCCTGGTGCATCGCCGGGCCCTCGGCCCGGATCGGCTGGCCGGCCTTGAGGCGCGTGAAGACCTTGATCGCGATCGGGGTGCAGAAGAGCGAGATCAGGAAGGCCACCCCGACGGCGACGATGACCGCCCTCATGAGGCGGTCTCCTCACCGGCGTCGGCGCGCAGCGCGTCGGCCACCTCCCACGTGCGGTACCGGGAGCCCTTCACCAGGACGACGTCGCCCGGTCGTAGTTCGCCCCGCAGCATCTCGACGGCCGCCGCCTGATCGGTGAGCAGCACCGACTCTCCTCCCCAGTCACCTACCGATGTCGCGCCTTCGTGGATCGGCGCGGCCGGCTCGCCCACCACGAGCAGCCGGTCGACGCCCAGCTCGGCCGCGAGCCGGCCGACCTCGGCGTGCCCGTCGCGTTCGAACGGGCCGAGCTCGGCCATGTAGCCGAGCACCGCGACGGTGCGCCGCTCCCGTCCGATGCCGGCCAGCGCGCGCAGCGCGACCGCCATCGAGGCGGGGTTGGCGTTGTACGAGTCGTCGATCACGGTCACCCCGTCGGCGCGTTCGAAGACGTCCATCCGACGGGTGGAGACCAACCCCAGCGCGCCCAGCGCGATCGCCGTCTCGGCCAGCGGCATGCCCAGCTCGCGGGCCACCGCCGCGGCGGCGAGGGTGTTGGAGACCTGGTGCCGGCCGGTCAGCCCGAGCCGCACCGGCGCGGTCCCCTCCGGGGTGACCAGGGTGTACGCGGCGCGGCCCCGGTCGTCCAGCGTCACGTCCTCGGCCCGCACGTCGGCGTGCGCCGCCTCGCCGTAGCGGATCACCCGGGCGACGGTCCGCGTGGCCATCGCGTCGACCAGCGGGTCGTCGGCGTTCAGCACGGCCAGGCCGTCGGCGGGCAGCGCCTCGACCAGCTCCCCCTTGGCCAGCGCGATCGTCTCCACCGAGCCGAACTCGCCGATGTGCGCCACCCCGACGTTGAGCACCACGGAGATCCGCGGCGGCACCACGTCGCACAGGTAGCGCACGTGCCCCACCCCGCGGGCGCCCTTCTCCATCACCAGGTAGCGGGTCTCCGGCCCGGCCTGCAACGCCGTGTACGGGTGCCCCAGCTCGTTGTTGAACGAGCCGGGCGGGGCGACCGTCGGGCCGAGCCGCGCGGCGAGCTGGGCGATCAGGTCCTTGGTGGTGGTCTTGCCGGAGGATCCGGTCAGCCCGATCACGGTGAGCCCGGGCAGCCGGTCGACCACCGCGCGGGCCAGCCGGCCCATCGCCGCCAGCGCGTCGTCGACCAGCACCATCGGCACGCCCGGCACCTCGCGGGTGCCGAGCACCGCGACCGCGCCGGCCCGCACCGCGGCGGCGGCGTAGTCGTGCCCGTCCACCTTCTCGCCGGGGAAGGCCACGAAGAGCGCGCCCTCGCGCACCTTGCGGGAGTCGAACTCGACCGGGCCGGTGACCGTGACGTCCGGGTCGGCGGCGGCGAGCCGCCCGTCGACCACCGAGGCGACCTCGGCCAGGCTGAGCGCGATCACCGCTGACCCGCCGGGTCGGCGAACCGGGCGCGCAGCGCGTCGGCCAGCTCGGTGCGGTCGTCGAACGGGTGCACCTCGCCGCCGATCTCCTGCCCACGTTCGTGGCCCTTGCCGAGCACCGCGACGACGTCGCCCGGCTCGGCCAGCCGGACCGCCGCGTCGATGGCCGCCCGACGGTCGGGCACCTCCTCGACCCGGGCGGCCGTGCCGGCCCGGCGGGCTCCGGCGAGCACCTCGGCCCGGATCGCCGCCGGGTCCTCCGTACGCGGGTTGTCGTCGGTCACCAGCACCACGTCCGCTCCCTCCGCCGCGGCGGCGCCCATCACCGGCCGCTTGCCCCGGTCGCGGTCGCCGCCGGCGCCGATGACGCAGATCAGCCGGCCGGCGCCGAACTCCCGCAGCGCGGCCAGCGCGGCGACGATCGCGTCCGCCTTGTGCGCGTAGTCGACCACGCCGCGCACCGGCCCCGGGGCGGCCACCAGCTCCAGCCGGCCGGGCACCCCGCCGCAGGCGGCCACGCCGGCGGCGGCGGTCTTCGGGTCCACCCCGGCGGCGACCAGGACGGCGACGGCCAGCAGGGCGTTGGCCACGTTGTGTCGCCCGGGCAGCGCCACCCCGGCCGGCAGGGTCAGCCCGTCCGGGCCGTGCACCGTGAAGCGCTGCGCGTACCCCTCGCCGCCGACCTCGTCGGCCCACCAGGTGGCGGTCGGGTCGCCGGCCGCCGAGTAGGTCACCGTCGCCGGCTTGTACAGCGGCTTCAGCGCCGGGTCGTCGTGGTTGAGCACCTCCACCGCGCAGCGCCCGTCGAAGAGCTGCGCCTTCGCGGCGAAGTAGTCCGCCGAGTCGGCGTGGAAGTCCAGGTGGTCGGAGCCGAAGTTGGTGTAGCCGCCGACGGTGAACCGGACGCCGCCGACCCGGCCCATCGCCAGGGCGTGGCTGGAGACCTCCATGACCACGGCGGTGACGCCGCGCTCGCGGGCGGCGGCCAGCATCGCGTGCAGGTCGGTCGCCTCGGGCGTGGTGCGCACGCTGTCGACCACCAGGTCGCCGAGGCGGGTCTCCACGGTGCCGATCAGGCCGGTGGTGTGGCCGGCGGCGCGCAGGCCCGACTCGACCAGGTAGGCGGTGGAGGTCTTGCCGGCCGTGCCGGTCACCCCGATCACCGTCAGTTCCTCGGTCGGGTCGCCGTAGACGGCCGAGGCGAGGGTGCCCAGCACCGCGCGCGGGTCGGCGACCACGAGCGCCGGCAGGCCCGCCTCGGCCACGGCCGGGGCGCCCGCCGGGTCGGTCAGCACGGCCACCGCGCCGGCCGCCGCGGCGCCGGCGGCGAACTCCGCGCCGTGCCGGCGCGCGCCCGGCAGGGCCGCGTACAGGTCGCCGGGGCGGACCTCCTGGCTGGCGTGGGTCACCCCGGTCACCACCAGCTCAGCGGCCCCCTCCGGGGGGTCTACGGCGAGCCGGGCGGCGAGGTCGCCGAGCCGGGTGCCGATCACGGTACGGGGACGAGGATTGCCGGGCACGGCGTCAGACCCTACCCGGTCGTCCGGTTCCGGCCGCACAGCCGCCCCGGTGGTTCGTCCGCACTCACCGATGATGTCCCGGCATGCCCGCTCAGCGCGGATAGACCGTGAACTTCGGGGCCTTCTCCCCACTCGGCGGCACGCCGTAGTGACGCAGCGTGAACTGCATCATCTCCCGGAACGCCGGCGCGGCGATGTCCCCGCCGCCGCCGGCGGGTGTGTGCGCGAAGACCGCGATCACGTAGCGGGGGTTCTCGGCCGGAGCCATGCCGATGAACGAGGCCACCTCGCCGGGCCGCTTGCGCCCGTCGACCAGCCGCCAGCCGGTGCCGGTCTTGCCGGCGACCCGCCACTCGGGGATCGCGGCGGCCCCGCCGGTGCCGTCCTCGACGGTGGTCACCGCCTCCAGGATGGTGCGCAGGGCGGCGGCGTTCTCCGGGCTGAGCACCGATCGGGTGACCGGGGGCTCGGTCGGGGTGCGCTTCCCGTCCGGCCCGATCACCTCCTTGACCAGGCGCGGCTGGATGTACGTGCCGTTGTTGGCGATCGTCGCGTAGACGGCGGCCATCTGCAGCGGCGTGGCGTCGACGCTGTGCCCGATCGGCACGGACCCGTCCGACGACCCGCTCCACTCGTCGGCCGGCAGCAGCCGGCCGCTGGCCTCGCCGGGCATGCCGACCCCGGTCGGCTCGCCGAGACCGAACCGCTTCTGGTAGTCGATCAGGCGTTCCCGGCCGAGCTTGTCGGCGATCTCGATGGTGCCCACGTTCGAGGAGTACGCCATCATGCCGGGCAGGCTCATCCGCCGGCCGCCGGCCGGGTGGGTGTCGGCGAACCAGGTGTCGCCCCTGCGGATCGCGTTGGCGATCGGCAGCGTCGTGTCCGGCGTGATGACCCGCTCCTGCAGGGCGGCGCCGAAGGTGATCGCCTTGTGCACCGACCCGGGCTCGACCACGAAGCTGGTGGCCGCGTCCTCCCGGTCGGTCGGGTCGCTCTCCTCGGGCTTCGCCGCGTTGTAGGTGGGGTAGCTGGCCTGGGCCAGCACCTCGCCGGTGCCGACCTCGATGACCACGGCCGCGCCGGTGCTGCCCTTGCTCTGCGCCATGTGCCGGGCCAGCATCCGCTGCACCATGAACTGGAGGTCGCGGTCGACGGTGAGCGTCAGGGAGCTGCCCGGTTTGGCCTTCGTCGTCACGCTGTAGCCGCCGGGGATCGGGGCGGCCAGCTCGCCGAGGCCGACCTCGTAGACCCGCTTGCCGTCCTCGCCGCGCAGCACGTCGTCGTAGCGGGCCTCCAGCCCCTCCAGCCCGACCATGTCCTGGCTGGTGAAGCCGAGCAGGTTGGCGGCCAGGTCGCCGCCGGGCACCTCGCGCCGCTCGTCGCGGTGGGTGCCGATGCCGGGCAGCTCCAGCGCGGTGATCTGCCGGGCCCGGTCGATGTCCACCCCCCGGGCCAGGTACTCGAACTCGGAGTCGTCGCCGTTGAGCCGCTTGCGCGGCTGCATCCGCTCGGCCAGCTCGGAGGCCGGGATGCCGAGCAGCGGGGAGAGCGCCTTCGCGGTGCCCTGGATGTCCTTGACCCGGGTCGGGTCGGCGTAGACGTACCGCGCCTCGACGCTGTGCGCCAGCGGGGCGCCGTCCCGGTCGTAGATCGCCCCCCGCGCCGCCGGCAGGGTGACGGTGCGCAGCCGGTCGGCCACGCCGCCGCCCGCGTACGCCGGGGTGTCCACGGCCTGGAGGACGACCAGCCGGATGCCGATGACGGCGAACAGCGCCAGGGTCAGCACGGTGCCCAGCCGCAGCCGGCGGCCGGGCTCGGCCAGCCGCGGCGGTTTCGGCGGCTTGCGTGACGGTCGCCGGGCGGCCGGGCGGTCGGGCCGGCGCGGCGCGCGGCGGGGTGCCGGCGGCTCGTCGTCGTGGCGCGGGCCGCGCGGGGTGACGGTGCGGACGACGCCGGAGCGGCCCGCCGCCTCCCGGCGGCCGGTCCGGCCGGCGCCCGCGCGCCCGCCGTCGAGCACCTGGAGGGCGGGGCGGAACGGGTCGCCGGAGCGGGTGCTGCGCGGGGTCCGGCGCTGCTCGGCGCGGCCGGCGTCGTCGTCGCGCTCGCCCCGGGCGCCGGCGCGCTGCTCGCGGACGGTGCGGCCCCGCGGGGTGTACGCCCGGGCGTCGGAGATGCCACCGGCCCCCGGCTCGCCGGAACGCCGCTCGGCGCCCCGGCCACCCACGTCGCGGGACGAACCGCGCCGGGAGCCTGTGGCGTCCCGGCGCGGTTCCTCCGATCTCGGTGGCACGGTCGTCAGCCTCCCGCGCCCTGCTGGCTGGTGATCGACGGCTGGCCGTCGGCCGGCTGCGGCACACCGATGACCTTGCCGTCGGGCAGCCGGATGTAGGCCGGCTCGCCCGCCTCCACCAGGCCGAGGCGGCGGGCCTCGGCCTCCAGGTTGCCCGGGGCCTCCGCGTCGGCGATCTGCTTGTTGAGCTGCTGCTGCTCCAGGTCGAGCTTGGCCTGCTGCTCCTGGAGCTTCTCCAGTCGGAACGCGTTCTCGTTGATCTTCGTGTTGACCAGCAGGATGCCCAGCACCCCGCCGACCACCATCACCACCACCAGCGCCGCGAACGGCGCCCGCGGCACCTTCACCGGCGGCGGCGGCGCCACCCGCAGCCGGGGCGGACGCGCCGCGGTGGCGCCGCCCCGCTCGGCCGGCCGCAGCGCGGCACTGCCCTGCGTCGGGAACTCGCGCGCCCCCCGGGCGCGAGTCTCCCCCAGCCGGCTCGTCCGGTCCGCCCGCGGCGCGCCGGTCCCGGTGCGCGTGGCCCGCTCCGCCGCGATCCGGCCCCCCGACCGCGGTGCGCGCTGCCCGCCGCCGGTCACGTCCCGGCGGTCGCGCTTGTCATTCGTCATGTCCCTCCCCCTCTTCGTCCGTCCCTGTCCCGTCCCCCGGGGTCTGTCGGACCCGTCTCGGATCCGGTGGACCCCGCCCCCGGTTGGTGCATCGCCTTGACCCGCCGGCGGTACCGTTCGCGGTCGGTACGCCCCTGCTGCGCCGCGTCCGGATCGAGCCGCTCCGCGGCCCGCAGGCGCACCGAGGCGGCCCGCGGGTTCGCGGCGACCTCCCGCTCCCCGGGCAGTTCGGCGCCCCGGCTCAGCAGCCGGAACGTCGGACCCGACCCGGGCAGTTCGACCGGGAGGTCGACCGGGCCCTTGCTGCGGACCCGGTCGGCGAGCGCCGCCTTGGTCAGCCGGTCCTCCAGCGAGTGGTAGGACAGGACCACCATGCGGCCACCCACGTTGAGCTTGTCGAGCGCGGCCGGCAGCGCCGTCTCCAGCGCTGCCAGTTCCCTGTTTACCTCGATCCGTAAAGCCTGAAACGTTCTCTTTGCCGGGTGTCCCCCGGTTCGTCTGGCTGGTGCCGGAATCGACTCCCGGACCAGCTCCGCCAGCCGCGCCGACGAGGTGATCCGGGCCCGCTCGCGCTCCCGGATGATCGCCGAGGCGATCCGGCCGGCGAACTTCTCCTCGCCGTAGACCCGCAGCACCCGGGCCAGGTCCGGGTGGGAGTAGGTGTTGACCACCTCCTCGGCGGTCACCCCCCGGGTCTGGTCCATCCGCATGTCCAGCGGGGCGTCCTGCGCGTACGCGAACCCGCGGTCGGGCGCGTCGAGTTGCAGCGACGAGACCCCCAGGTCGAACAGGATCCCGTCGATCCCCGGGTAGCCGAGCCGGTCGAGCACCTCGGGCAGCTCGTCGTAGACGGCGTGCTCCAGGTGGACGCGGTCGGCGAAGCGGGCCAGGCGGACGCGCGCGTGGGCGAGCGCCTCGGTGTCCCGGTCCAGCCCGATGAGCACCGTCTCCGGATGCGCCTCCAGCACCGCCTCGGCGTGCCCGGCCAGGCCCAGCGTCGCGTCGACATGGACCGTCCGCCCGCCCCGGCCCAGCGCGGGGGCCAGCAACTCGAGACACCGCTCGAGCAGCACCGGCACGTGCGTGCCGCGTAGCTCCCCCATGTCGACCCCCACTGGTTGAAACCTCGTCCCTCATGTGCCTGTCGTCGGACGACGCCGTGCCGTCATACCGCCAGATCCCCATCCGCTCCCGCCCGCCGGAGGCCGCGGCCCTCCCATCGGATCGTGCGCCTGGCACCGGGGAAGGGGCGCCAGGAACTCGAAAGCGGGTGGAGATCTCGCAGTACGTCGGGCGTCGTCACGCCCTACAGACCGCCGGGCAGCACCCCCTCCTCGATGTCGGCGAAGTCGTCTTCGCTCTCCGCGAGGTAGTTCTCCCAGGCGGCCTTGTCCCAGATCTCCACCCGGGTGCTCGCGCCGATCACGACCAGGTCCCGGTCGAGGGCGGCGTACGACCTCAGGTGGGCCGGGATCGTCACCCGGCCCTGCTTGTCGGGCACCTCGTCGTGCGCGCTGGCGAAGAAGACCCGGCTGTAGGCCCGGGCCGCCTTGTGCGTCATCGGCTGCGCGCGCAACTGCTCCGCGATCCGCTGGAACTCGGACATCGGGAACACGTACAGGCAACGCTCCTGCCCTTTGGTGATCACGACACCCCCCGCCAGCTCGTCCCGGAACTTCGCCGGAAGGATCAACCGGCCTTTGTCGTCCAGGCGCGGGGTGTGGGTGCCGAGGAACACGGCCCAACCCCCTCGCCCTTGAGCGGCGTTCGCGGCGCCGCTGACCCCCCGGGCCGGTGGGCCCTCCCGGCCTCACCATCGCGCCCCACTCTACTCCACTTCCCTCCACCCGCAACCAGAATCACCCGCGTGGCGCGCCCTTTTGCCGGGCGAAACCGCACGTCAGAGGGGGTGGAGCGGAGTGGGGGCCGCGGGGGTCGCCGGAGCCGGTCCGCTTTCCGACATAGATCGACTCCGTCCGGCTGAGCGTGATCCGGCCACCCCGCCGGGCCGCCCCGGCCGAACGGTTCGCCGTCCGCGGCGATCTGGTGGGCCCGCCGGTCCGGTAACCTCGCTCGGGTGACGGACGCGAAGATGCCCCTGCGGGCGAAGGTGGCCAGCTCGGTGTCGCGGACCGCCGCGGCGCTGTCGCGGGCCGCGGGCCGCGGCGACGGCTCGGTGATCGGCGGCTGGATCGGCCTGAAGATCGATCCCGACCTGCTGGCCCACCTGTCGGCCGGGCGCGCCATCGCCCTGGTCTCCGGCACCAACGGCAAGACGACCACCACCCGGCTCACCGCCGCGGCGGTCGGGGTGCTCGGCCGGGTCGCCACCAACTCCTTCGGCGCCAACATGCCGACCGGGCACACCTCCGCGCTGGCCAAGGCCGGGAGCACCCCCTACGCGGTGCTGGAGGTCGACGAGCACTACCTCGCCCAGGTGCTGGAGGCCACCGATCCGCACGTGGTGGCACTGCTCAACCTCTCCCGCGACCAGCTCGACCGGGCCAAGGAGGTCGCCATGATGGCGCAGCTCTGGCGCGCCGCGCTGGTCCGGCACACCGACGTCCGCATCGTCGCCAACGCCGACGACCCGATGGTGGTGTGGGCCGCGACGCCGCCGCCCAACCACGACCACCGCATCGCCCCGCCGCAGGTCACCTGGTTCAGCGCCGGGCAGCGCTGGCACGACGACTCGTGGGTCTGCCCCGAGTGCGGCTCGACCATCCAGCGCTCCGGCGACCAGTGGTGGTGCAGCGGCTGCCCGCTGCGCCGCCCCCAGCCGCAGTGGACGGTGGAGGACGACGGCGTGGTCGACCCGACCGGCGCCTGGCACAAGGTCAAGCTCCAGCTCCCCGGCAAGGTCAACCTCGGCAACGCCGCGACCGCGCTGGCCGTCGCCGCCGAGTTCGGCGTCCGGCCGGTGGACGCGGTGCTCCAGCTCGGCACCGTCACCTCCGTCGCCGGCCGCTACGCCCAGGTCGACCGGGACGGGCGCAACATCCGGCTGCTGCTGGCGAAGAACCCGGCCAGTTGGCTGGAGGCGTTCGACATGGCCGACGAGGCGCCGACCCTGCTCTCCATCAACGCCCGCGACCCCGACGGGCTCGACACCTCCTGGCTGTTCGACGTCGACTTCGCCCCGCTGCGCGGCCGGCAGGTGCTGATCACCGGCGACCGCGCGTACGACCTGGCGGTGCGGCTGGAGGTCAACGACGTGCCGTTCCAGCACGTGCGGACGTTCTCCGACGCCGTCCGGGCGGTGCCTCCGGGCCGCCTGGAGGTCATCGCGAACTACACCGCGTTCCAGGACATCCGAGCGGAGTTGGACCGTGTCAACTGAGAGCCTGCGTATCGTCTGGATCTACCCCGACCTGCTCTCCACCTACGGCGACCGGGGCAACGCCCTGATCCTCGCCCGCCGGGCGCGGCTGCGCGGGTTCCCGGTCGAGGTGCTTGAGGTCCGCTCCGACCAGCGCCTCCCCGCCACCGCCGACATCTACCTCATCGGCGGCGGCGAGGACGGCCCGCAGGCGCTCGGCGCGCAGCGGCTGCTCGCCGACGGCGGTCTGCACCGGGCCGTCGCCCAGGGCTCGGTCGTGTTCGGTGTCTGCGCCGGCTACCAACTCCTCGGCACCTCCTTCTTCGCCAAGGGCACCCGGTGCGCCGGGCTGGAACTGCTCGACCTCTCCTCCGACCGCGGGCCGACCCGTGCCGTCGGGGAGCTGGCCGGCGACGTCGACCCGCGGCTCGGCGTGCCGGCGCTGACCGGGTTCGAGAACCACGGCGGCCGCACCCACCTCGGCCCCGGCGTCTCCCCGCTGGCCCGGGTGACCGCCGGCGTCGGCAACGACGGCGCCACCGAGGGGGCGTGGCGGGGCAAGCTGCTCGGCACGTATTCGCACGGCCCGGCCCTGGCCCGCAACCCGGCCCTGGCCGACCTGCTGCTGCGCTGGGCCACCGGCGTGCACCAGCTCCCGCCGCTGGACGACACCTGGCCGGACCGGCTCCGCGCCGAGCGCCGCGCCGCGGTGGCCGCCGCCGCCCGGGCATGAGCCCCGCCGCCCGGCGGCTGTCGTGGAAGCGGTGGTCGGGGGATCCCGGCACGGGCGAGGCGGAGGTCGGGCGGCGCGGTGTCCCGGCCGCCGTCACGCCGTCGGCTCTCCGGTTCGGGCTGCTGCTGCTCATGCTCGCCACGTTCGGGGCGGCGCTGCTCGTCGTCGACCTGCCCGAGGCCGGGGAACTGCCCCGGCTGGCCGACCGGCTGGGCGACCTCGCCCCCGTGGCGGCGGTCGCCGGCGGGGCGCTGCTGCTCGTCGCGCTCGTCCCCCGGACCTTCGTCACGCTCGCCTCGGGAGCGATCTTCGGTGCGCTGGAGGGCGCCGCGTACGCGCTCGGCGCCGCGCTGCTGGCGGCGGCGCTGGGCTTCACGGTCGGCCGCGTCCTCGGGCGGGAGTTCGTCGCCGAACGGGTGCGGGGCCGGCTGGCCCGGCTGGACGGCTGGTTCGCCAGACAGAGCGTCCTCGGCGTGGTCACCGTGCGGCTGCTGCCGATCGCGGGCTTCGGCCTGGTCAGCTACGGCTACGGCACCACCGGCGCCCGGGTGCTGCCGTTCCTGGCGGGCAGCGTGCTCGCCTCCGCGCCCACCGCCTTCGGGTACGCGGCGGTGGGCGCGGCGGCCACCTCCCCGGGCGACGTGAACTGGTTCGCCGCCGCCCCGGCCGCGCTCGGCCTGGTCGCCAGCGTGGTGCTGGTCCGACGCTGGTGGCGCGCCGAGCGGGCGCGTCGCCTCGACCCGGCCCCGGGGCGGTGAGCGGGCAACCCGGGCCGGGCGGGGACGCCGCGCCGGCACACGGCACGCGGCGACCGGCCGGTTCCGCCCCCGCCGCCGACTTCGCCCTCAGCGAGGAGCGGCTGCCCGGCGGCTTCGTCACCGAGGTCGTCCGGGTCGGCGACACCGTCCGGCGCGCCCTCGCGGAGAACGCCGCCTTCGTCGTCGCGCTGCTGGCCCACCTGGAGCGGACGGACGCGGGCCTGGCTCCCCGGTATCTCGGCGTCGACGAGCAGGGCCGGCAGGTGCTCAGCCACGTCGACGGCCGGGTGCCCTGGCGTGACCGGGAGGATCCGGCATACTTCGCCGACCCGGCGCTGACCAGGCTGGCGGAGCTGATCCGGCGACTGCACGACGCGTGCGCCGGCAGCACGCTGGCCGGGGACGCCGAGACGGTCTGCCACCGCGACCTGTCCCCGAAGAACACGGTGTACCGCGACGGCCCGGCCGGTCTGCTGCCGGTGGCGTTCCTCGACTGGGACCTGGCCGGGCCGGGGCGGCGGATCGAGGACGTCGCCTTCGCCGCCTGGCACTGGGCGGAGCTGGGGCCGGGCGCCGACCCGGCGGAGCTGGGCCGGCGTGCCCGGCTGCTCTGCGACGCCTACGAGGCGGCCGGCGCCGGGCCGCTCGCGCTGCCCCGCGCCGAGCTGGTCGACGTCATGCTCGGCCAGCTCGACGGCACCTGGCGGGGCATCGAGGCCGGCGCGGACCGGGGTGAGGAGAGCATGCGCCGGCTGCGCGACGCCGCAGTGCCGCCGATGATCCGCGGCTGGCACGCCTGGCTCACCGACCACCGGGCCACGGTGGCGGCGGTCGTGCTGCGCTGACCGTGCCGGACCTCGGTGACGGTCGTGCCGCGCTGACCGTCCCGGACCTCGGTGACGGTCGTGCCGCTCCTGAACGCCCCCGGGGCCACGGCCGGCCACGGCCCCGTCCCGCCCGGCCGGCGCGTCACGCCGTCGGGGACACCAGGCCGGCCTCGTAGGCGGCGATCACGAGATGCACCCGGTCCCGGGCGCCGAGCTTGGTGAACAGGCGGGCCACGTGTGCCTTGGCGGTGGACACGCTGATCACGAGCTGGGCGGCGATCTCGCCGTTGGACAGGCCCCGGCCGACCAGAGTGAGCACCTCGCGCTCCCGTTCGGTGATGCCGTCGAGGGACCGCGACGGGACGGCCGGCGCGGGACGGCGGGCGAACTCGGCGATGAGCCGGCGGGTGACCCCGGGGGCGATCAGCGCGTCCCCGGCGGCCACCACCCGGACGGCGGCGAGGATGTCGTCGAGCGCCATGTCCTTGACGAGGAAGCCGCTCGCGCCGGCGCGCAGGGCGGCGTGCACGTGCGCGTCGTCGTCGAAGGTCGTGAGCACGAGGACGCGGGTCGGCCCGCCGTGCGCGGTGATCGCGCGGGTGGCCTGGATGCCGTCCGTGCCGGGCATCCGCAGGTCCATCAGGACCACGTCGGGCGCGAGGTCTCTGGCCAGCCGGACGGCCTCGGCGCCGGTGCCGGCCTCGCCGACGACGTCGATGTCGGGGGCGTCGGTGATGAGCACCCGCAGGCCGGCGCGGACCAGCGGCTGGTCGTCGGCGAGCACCACCCGGACGGTCACCGGCCCGCCTCCGGCGCCGACAGCCGGGCCGCCACCGGCACCGCTGACCGATCCGCCTCCGACACCCGCGACGGGCCCGCATCCGGCACCGGCAGCCGGGCCGCCACCCGGAAGCCGCCCTCGGGGCGCGGTCCGGCGCGGAACCGGCCGCCCAGCAGGGCGACCCGTTCCCGCATGCCGACGATCCCGTGGCCCTCGCCCGGGACCCGACCGCCCCGGCCGTCGTCGACGATCTCCACCGTCACCTCACCGGGACCGTGCGTGACGGTGACCCGGCACCGGTCGGTGCCCGCGTGGCGGACCACGTTGGTGAGCGCCTCCTGGACGATCCGGAACGCCGCGAGGTCGAGGTCGGCCGGCACCGGTCGCCGTTCCCCGCCGCGTCGCAGCTCCACCCGTACGCCGGCGTCGGCGGCGGCCGTGACCAGCCGGTCGAGGTCGTCCAGCCCGGGCGTCGGGTCCAGCGGCGCCGTCTCCGACTGCGGCCGGCGCAGGGCGCCGAGCGTACGCCGCAGGCCGGCCAGGGTCTCCCGGCTGGTCTGCTCGATGGTGGCGAGCGCGGCGCGCGCCTGCGCCGGTTGTGTCTCGATGACCCGGGCGCCGACGCCGGCCTGGATGGCGATGACCCCGATGCTGTGGGCGACCATGTCGTGCAGTTCGCGGGCGATGCGCAGCCGCTCGGCGGTGACCGCCTCGGCGGCGGCGTGCGACCGTAACGCCTCGGCGTGCCGGCGGCGCGCCCGTACCGAGTCGCCGACCGTCCACGCGGTGACGACCGCTGCCACGGTGAGGACGGCCCGGCTCAGCGGTCCCGGGGAGAGGCTCACGAAGCTGGCGGTGACCTGCGCCGCGAGCACCACGGCGGCGGCCGGCACCGAGACGCGCCGGGGCCGGCGCGCCGCGACCAGCCCCAGCACCGCGTCGACGGCGAGGAACTGCACGTGCCAGATGTCGCGGAGATAGCCGGGCTCCGGGACGCTGACGACCACGGTGACCAGGCACGCCCCGGCGAGCATCAGCCCCAGGGCGAGCGGCGGGCGGCGCCGCAGCAGCCCGGCTGGCGCGGCCACGACCAGTAGCGGCACCAGGTAGCGCTCGGGGAGCCACCAGTCGCCGAACCCGATGCCGGCCCGGCTCGACGCCATACGCGGGGCGAGCAGCACGACGACCGGCAGCGCGGCGACGCCGGCCCAGGTCAGCGCCGTGCGCACCAGCGCCGGGGCGCGGCGCGGCAGCGGCAGGGTGACGTCCATCCGCACACGGTAGCCAGCCGGCCGCCGCCCGGACATCGGCCCACGGGCGTACGCCCCGGGGCGGGTCACGGGCCGTCGGATGTGGCCCGCGGCCGGACGATCAGCGGCCCGCCGCCCGGCAGCGTGGACCGGGTGATCGAACTGAACGCCCTGACGAAACGGTACGGACCCACGACGGCCGTCGACACCCTGAGCCTGACAGTGCGCCCCGGCCACGTCACCGGGTTCCTCGGCCCGAACGGCGCCGGCAAGTCCACCACCCTGCGGATGATCCTCGGCCTCACCACCCCGACCAGTGGGACGGTGACGGTGGACGGCGTCCGGTTCGCCGATCGGCCGCGCGGCCTGCACCACGCCGGGGCGCTGCTGGACGCGGCGGACGTGCACGGCGGGCGCAGCGCGCTGGCCCACCTGTCCGCGCTGGCCCGCAGCAACGGCATCGGCCGTGGCCGGGTGCACGAGGTGCTGCGGGAGGTCGGCCTGGCCGGCGCGGCCGGGCGGCGGATCGGCGGCTTCTCCCTCGGCATGCGGCAGCGGCTCGGCATCGCCGCCGCGCTGCTCGGCGACCCGCCGGTGCTGCTGTTCGACGAGCCGTTCAACGGCCTGGACCCGGAGGGGGTGCGCTGGGTGCGGGACCTGTTCCGGCGGCTGGCCGCCGAGGGCCGGACGGTCTTCGTGTCCAGCCACCTGATGAGCGAGATGGAGCACTGCGCCGACCGGCTCGTGGTGATCGGCCGGGGCGTGCTGATCGCGGAGCAGAGCCTCGCCGAGTTCGCCGCCCGCAGCACCCGCGCCAGCGTGACCGTACGTACGCCCGACCCGGCCGCGCTAACCGCCGTGCTGGCGGCCGAGGGTGCGCAGGTCGTACCGGCCGACGCCGGGGCGCTCGTCGTGGCCGGTCTGACGGCCGCCCGGATCGGCGACCTCGCGCTGGCCCACGGCATCGGGCTGCACGAACTGACCACCCGCACCGCCTCGCTGGAGGAGGCGTTCATGGAACTCACCGCCGCCAGCGTCGAGTACCACGCCGGCGAGGAGACCCGATGACCACCATGATCGAACCGACCCACCGGTCGACCGTGACCGCGGCGCCGGCCCGGTTCCGCGACCTGCTCGCCGCCGAGTGGATCAAGCTGTGGTCGCTGCGCTCGACCCGGTGGACGCTGCCGCTGGTGTTCCTCTTCGTCGTCGGGGTGAGCGTGCACGCCAGCCTCGCCGACTACCGGAACTGGCCGAGGTACCCGGACGGGACGCGGGAGATGTTCCACCTGTACGGGCCGGCGCGGGACGCCTTCCCCGAGGCCGGTTACCTGCTGCTGATGCTCGCCGCCACCAGCGTCGGCGCGCTGACCGTCGTCGGCGAGTACCAGAGCGGGCTGATCCGGGCCACGTTCGCCGCCGTTCCCGCCCGCTGGTCGGTGGTGGTCGCGAAGGCGGCCGTGCTGACCGCGGTGATGCTCGTGCTGGGCCTGGTCACCGCGGCGACCGCGTTCTGGGCGTCCCAGGCGATCCTGTCCGGGCGGGACGCCGGCTGGTCGATCGGCGATCCGGGGGTGGCGCGGGCGGTCCTGGGCAGTGCCCTGCTGGTGCCGGTCTGCGCGCTGATCGGGATGGGGCTGGGCGCGGTGATCCGGCACGCCGCCGGGGCCGTCGTGGCGGCCACCGTGCTGCTCGTGCTGCTGCCGCTGGTGGTGGACAGCGACAAGCACCGGTGGATCGCCGAACTCCGGCACGTGCTGCCCGTCCCGGCCTGGCAACGGCTGATCGAGGTGCACCCCGACGTCCTGTACCCGGACCGGTTCCCGGCCACCGTCACCGGCTCCTGGCTCGCGTTCGCCGGCTGGTCCCTGGCCGCGACGCTGGTCGCCGTGGCCGTCGTCCACCGTCGCGACCCGTAGCCGCCCCGCCGCCGCCGAGGTGTAAGGAAGGGCCCTTTCCTATCCAAAAACGATAGGAAGGGGCCCTTCCTTACACCGAAGTCAGGCGACGACGGAGACCATGCGGCCCTTGACGACGATGACCTTGCGGGGCTCCTTGCCGGCCAGGGACGCCGCGACCGCCTCCAGGGCCGCCGCGCGGACGGTCTCCTCGGAGGCGTCGGCGGGGACCTCGACCCGGCCCCGCACCTTGCCGTTGATCTGCACCGGGTAGGTCACCGTCTCGGCCACCAGCAGCGCCGGGTCGGCGGTCGGGAAGTCCGCGTACGTCAGGGAGGTGTCGTGCCCCAGCCGGCGCCACAGCTCCTCGGCCACGTGCGGGGCGAACGGCGCCAGCATCAGCACCAGCGGCTCGGCCACCTCGCGCGGAGTCTCCGACAGCCGGGTCAGCCCGTTGGTCAGCTCGATCAGCTTGGCGATCGCGGTGTTGAACCGGATCGCCTCCATGTCGCCGCGGACCCCGTCGACCACCTTGTGCAGCAGCCGCCGGGTCGCGGAGTCGGCGGGCGCGTCGGTGACCCGCAGCTCGCCGGTCTGCTCGTCGACGACCGCCCGCCAGACCCGCTGCAGGAAGCGGTACGAGCCGACCACCGCCCGGGTCTCCCACGGGCGGGACACCTCCAGGGGACCCATCGACATCTCGTAGACCCGGAAGGTGTCCGCGCCGTACGCGGCGCACATCTCGTCCGGGGTGACCACGTTCTTCAGGGACTTGCCCATCTTGCCGTACTCGCGCTTGACGGCCGTGTCGCCCAGGTAGAAGCCGCCGTCGCGCTCGGTCACGTCCTCGGCGGGCACGTACGCGCCCCGGGCGTCGGTGTACGCGTACGCCTGGATGTAGCCCTGGTTGAACAGCTTGCGGAACGGCTCGAACGACGAGACGTGGCCCAGGTCGTACAGCACCTTGTGCCAGAACCGGGCGTACAGCAGGTGCAGCACGGCGTGCTCGGCGCCGCCGACGTACAGGTCGGTGCCCCCGCAGTCGCCCTCGCCGCGCGGCCCCATCCAGTACCGCTCGTTCTCCGCGTCGACGAACCGCTCCGAGTTGGTCGGGTCCAGGTAGCGCAGCTCGTACCAGCAGGAGCCGGCCCACTGCGGCATCACGTTGGTCTCGCGGGTGTAGCGTTTCGGGCCGTCGCCCAGGTCCAGCTCCACCTCGACCCAGTCGCGCCGGCGCGACAGCGGGGTCTCCGGGTTGCTGGCGGCGTCCTCCGGGTCGAAGGTGCGTGGCGAGAAGTCGTCCACCTCGGGCAGCTCGACCGGCAGCATCTCCTCCGGCAGGGCGATCGCGGCGCCGGTCTCGTCGTACACGATCGGGAACGGCTCGCCCCAGTAGCGCTGCCGGGAGAACAGCCAGTCGCGCAGCCGGTAGGTCACCGCGCCGGCGCCGTGCCCGTTGGCCTCCAGCCACTCGATGATCCGGGCCTTGGCGTCGGCGACCCCCAGGCCGTTCAGGTCCAGGCCGCGGTCGGGCGCGGCGCTGTTGATCGCCGGGCCGTCCCCGGTGTACGCCTTGCCGTCGAAGCCCTCCGACGGCTGCACGGTGCGCACGATCGGCAGGTCGAAGACCTCGGCGAACGCCCAGTCCCGCTCGTCCTGGGCGGGCACCGCCATGATCGCGCCGGTGCCGTAGCCGGCCAGCACGTAGTCCGCGATGAAGATCGGGATCTGCGCGCCGTTCACCGGGTTGGTGGCGTACGCCCCGACGAAGACGCCGGTCTTCTCCTTCGTCTCGGCCTGCCGCTCCACGTCGGTCTTGGCCGCCGCCGCCTTGCGGTACGCCTCCACGGCCGCCCGGGGGTTGGCGTGCCCGCCGGTCCACGCGTCCTTCGTGCCCTCCGGCCAGGCCGCCGGCACCAGCGCGTCGACCAGCTCGTGCTCCGGCGCCAGCACCATGTAGGTCGCGCCGAAGACGGTGTCCGGACGGGTGGTGAACACCCGGATCGGCTCGGCCGTGGTCGGGAAGTCGATGTGCGCGCCGGTGGAGCGGCCGATCCAGTTGCGCTGCATCAGCTTGATCGGCTCGGGCCAGTCCAGCGTGTCCAGGTCGTCCAGCAGCCGGTCACCGTACGCGGTGATCCGCATCATCCACTGCTTCAGGTTGCGCTTGAAGACCGGGAAGTTGCCCCGCTCGGAGCGGCCGTCGGCGGTGACCTCCTCGTTGGCCAGCACGGTGCCCAGCCCGGGGCACCAGTTGACCGGGGCCTGCGACACGTACGCCAGCCGGTGGTCGTCGACGACGGCCCGCCGCTCGGCGACGGACAGCTCCGCCCACGGCCGGCCGTCGGGCGTGGGCCGGTTGCCGCCCTCGAACTCGGCGATCAGCTCGGCGATCGGACGGGCCCGCTTCGCCTCGGTGTCGTACCAGGAGTTGAAGACCTGCAGGAAGATCCACTGGGTCCAGCGGTAGAAGTCGGTGTCGATGGTGGCGACCGAGCGGCGCTCGTCGTGGGCCAGGCCCAGCCGGCGCAGCTGCGCCTTGTAGCGCTCGATGTTGGCCACGGTCGTGGTCCGCGGGTGCGTGCCGGTCTGCACCGCGTACTGCTCGGCGGGCAGGCCGAACGCGTCGAAGCCCATCGCGTGCAGCACGTTGCGCCCCGCCATCCGCTGGTAGCGGGCGAAGCAGTCGGTGCCGATGTAGCCCAGCGGGTGCCCGACGTGCAGACCGGCGCCCGACGGGTACGGGAACATGTCCAGCACGTACAGCTTCTCGGCCCCGGCCCGGGGGTGGCCGGGATCGGCCAGCGGGCCGGTCGGGTTGGGAGCGTGGAAGGTGCCCTCCCGCGCCCAGATGTCCTGCCAGCGTTGCTCGATCTCCTCGGCCAGGGCCGCGGTGTACCGGAACGGGGGAATGTCGCCCGCCGCTGCTGCCTCACTCATGGCGTCTCCTCGCTTCGCTCGTCGCCGCCGGCCACGCCACGGCCGGGCTGGATGCTGACCTCGCTCGGCGCGGTCATGTCGGTATGGATCGGGTCTGCTCCCCCGGCACCGTGCCGTCGGGGCCGGCGCCGGGCCGACCGCCGGGGTGCCCGGCGGAGGGCACAAAAAAGCCCCTCGCGCAGGAGGGGCCGCCGTGCTGTCGCGCGTCAGCGCATCAGCACGGCCCGGTAAGAAGCAGGAAGACTCCGGCCATGACCGGGAGTGTACCCGCCGTCCCATCCCGCACGCCGCCCGCTACCACGAGTCGGGACGGAGCTCGATCCGGGACGCCCTGCGTGATCATGGTCGGCACGCTGAGCGACGGGCGGGGTCCCCCGACCCGGCGAATATTCGGGGCGTAACCGACGGTCCACCTGCGGGGGTCGGCGACAGCGAGAAACATGGTTAGCCTGAGATACCAGTGAGATTCCTGCGGCAGACGAGGCTCGGCGCCGCGAACCCAACGGCGGGTCCAGCTGCTCTATACAGAGCTGCCGTCCGGCGACGAGGAGGAGGCCCGTGACACAACAGACCTGGGACGAGGTGGGCGGCCTGTTGCCGCACGACGAGTTCCGCGCCGCCAGCGAAGCCATCGTCTCGAACATCGAGCAGGTCATCGAGGGCAAGACCGCCACCGTGCGGCTCGCCCTGGCGGTGCTGCTCGCCGAGGGGCACCTGCTCATCGAGGACGTGCCGGGCGTCGGCAAGACGAAGCTCGCCAAGGCCATGGCCCGCTCGATCGACTGCTCGGTGCGCCGCATCCAGTTCACCCCGGACCTGTTGCCCAGCGACGTCACCGGGGTCAGCGTCTACAACCAGGAGACGCACGACTTCGAGTTCCGGCCCGGCGCGGTCTTCGCCAACCTGGTCGTCGGCGACGAGATCAACCGCGCCTCGCCGAAGACCCAGTCGGCGCTGCTGGAGTGCATGGAGGAGCGGCAGGTCACCGTCGACGGCGTCACCTACCAGCTCCAGACGCCGTTCATGGTCGTCGCCACCCAGAACCCGATCGAGATGGAGGGCACCTACCCCCTCCCCGAGGCGCAGCGAGACCGGTTCACCGCCCGCATCGCCATGGGCTACCCGGACCCGAACGCGGAGCTGGCCATGCTCGACGGGCACGGCGCCACCGACCCGCTGGACGAGCTGCGACCGGTCTGCGACGCCAACACGGTGCGGCAGCTCATCGGGCACGTCCGGCAGGTGCACGTCGCCGACGCCGTCAAGCAGTACGCGATCGACCTGGTCACCGCGACCCGCGAGGCGCCCGACCTGCGCCTCGGGGCCTCGCCGCGGGCCACCCTCCAGTTGCTGCGCACCGCCCGCGCGGTCGCCGCCCTCGAGGGGCGGGACTACGTCCTCCCCGACGACCTGCAGGCGCTGGCCGTGCCGGTGCTCGCGCACCGGATCATCCCGACCGCCGACGCCCAACTGGCCCGGCGCACCACCGACGCCATCGTCTCCGAGCTGGTGCACCGGCTGCCGCTGCCGCACGACCGCAAGCGCTCCCCGTACGACACCCGACCCACGGGCGAGGGCAACGGCCGAGCCTCCTACGAGCCGCGGGGGCGGTGACGTGCGAGACGGGCTGCGAGGGCTGACGACCCGCGGCCGATCGTTCCTGGCGGCCGCGGTCGCGGCCGCGATCTCGGCCGGCATCCTCGGCGAGAAGGATCTGCTCCGGGTGGCCGTCCTGCTGGCCGTCCTGCCGCTGCTCGCCGCCGCCTACGTGGGGCGCAGCCGCTACAAGCTGGCCTGCAACCGGTCGCTGGACCCGCACCGGGCGCCCGTGGGGGCGAGTTCCCGGGTGGTGCTGCGGCTGCAGAACCTGTCCCGGCTGCCCACGGGCACCCTGCTGCTGGAGGACCGGCTGCCCTACGCGCTGGGCAGCCGGCCGCGGGTGGTGCTGGAGCGGCTCGGCGCCCACCAGGCCAGCTCGGTGGCGTACACGGTGCGGGCCGACGTGCGCGGCCGCTACGAGGTGGGCCCGCTGGTGGTCCGGATGACCGACCCGTTCGGGCTGTGCGAGCTCAGCCGCGCCTTTCCGAGCACCGACCACCTGACCGTCATCCCGCAGGTCACCCCGCTGCCCTCGGTGCGCCTGCCCGGCGAGTACGCCGGCAGCGGCGACAGCCGGGCCCGCTCGGTCGCCGTGCACGGCGAGGACGACGCCGCCACCCGCGAGTACCGGATGGGCGACGACCTGCGCCGGGTGCACTGGAAGTCGACCGCGCGCACCGGCGAGCTGATGGTGCGCCGGGAGGAGCAGCCGTGGGAGAGCCGGGCGACCGTCGTGCTGGACACCCGCGCGTACGGCCACCGGGGCGACGGGCCGACGGCGTCCTTCGAGTGGGCGGTCTCCGCCGCCGCGAGCATCGCGGTGCACCTGCGGCAGGCCGGCTACAAGCTGCGCCTGGTCACCGGCTCCGGTGCCGACGTCGACGCCTCCGAGGCGGCCGGCGACGGGCTGCTCCTCGACCAGCTCGCCGAGGTCGGCCTCGACAAGAACGTCGAGCTCACCACGTTGGTGCAGCGGGTCCGGCAGCGGGCGGACGGCGGCCTGATCATCGGCCTGTTCGGCTCGCTGAGCACGGCCGAGGCCGAGCTGCTGGCCGGGCTGCGGGGCAACGGCGCGACCTGCGTCGGCTTCCTGTTGGACAGCTCCACCTGGCTCAACCTGCCCGCGAAGGCGCGGGCCGAGGCCGACCACGCGCACGGTGCCGCCGCGCTCGCCCTGCTGCAGAGCGGCTGGCGGGTGATCGGGGTCGACCACGGCGCCCGGTTGCCGGCGTTGTGGCCGCAGGCGGCCCGCGGTTCGCAGGGCTTCGCCCTGCGGGCGGCGATGGCCGAGACGGTGGCCGGCGGCGTGCGATGAACGGAAGGGTCCCCTCATGATCGCCCACCGGAACCTGGGCTTCGTGGCCGCCGCGGCGACGCTGCTCGCCGCGGCGCCGCTGTCGGCCATCTTCGAGCGCTGGACGTGGCTGATCCAGGCCACCATCGCGGTGGCCGTGGTCGCGGCCGTGGCCGCGCTCGCCCGACTGGCACGGGTGCCGCTCTGGGGGCAGGTGCTCGGCATGCTGGCCGGCCTGACGCTGGCCCTGACCTGGCTCTTTCCCGGCGGCACCGAGCTGCTCGCCTTCCTGCCCACGCCGGCGACCTTCGCGCACTTCGGCGACCTGTTCAGCGGGTCGATGGAGGACATGCGCTCCTACGGCGTCGAGGTGCCCGACACCGACCCGCTGCTGTTCATCACCGTGCTGGGGATCGGCGGCGTGGCGGTGGTGGTCGACGTGCTCGCCGTCGGGCTGCGCCGGCCGGCGCTGGCCGGCCTGCCGATGCTGGCCATCTACTCCGTGCCGGTCGCGGTCTACGTCGACAGCGTCCCGCCGGTGCCGTTCGTCGTCGGCGCCGCCGGCTACCTCTGGCTGCTGGTGACCGACAACGTCGACCGGGTCCGCCGGTTCGGCCGGCGGTTCACCGGCGACGGCCGGGACGTCGACGTGTGGGAGTCCTCGCCGCTGGCCGCCGCCGGCCGGCGGCTCGCGGTGCTCGGCGTGGCGCTGGCCGTGGTGCTGCCGCTGGCCGTGCCGGGGATGACCGGCGGGCTGCTCGACACCCTGACCTCCGGCTCCGGCTCCGGAAACGGCAACGGGCGTCCCGGGCAGGGCGGCGCCCCGGGCCAGATCGACCTGTTCGCGGCGCTGAGCGGGCAGCTCAACCAGTCCGAGGTGGCCGATCTGGTCAAGGTCACCACCAACGAGCCCAGCCCGTTCTACCTGCGCTTCGGCGTCGCCGACGAGCTCACGTCGAGCGGCTTCGACGTGGGCAACCCCCGGGGCCGCTCCGTCGACAACCTGCCGGCCCCCTCCGCGCCCTCCGGCGAGGGCGTCGAGCGGCGGACGTACCGGGCCACGGTCGAGGTCACGAAGAACCTCGACATGCCGCTGCTGCCGGTCTACACCGAGCCGGTGCGCACCGAGGACCTGAACGGCAACTGGTTGTACGACCCGAACCTGCAGGTCGTCTTCTCCAACCGCGACAACGCCCGCGGCAAGCGCTACGCGTTCGACTACGTGCGCTCGACGTACACGCCCGAGGCGCTGCGTCGGGCGCGACCGCTGCCGTCGGACCACTCGGTGCGGCGCGCGCACCCGGCGCCGCCGCCGATCCCGGAGGTGGAGGAGCTGGTCCGCACGCTGGTGGCGAACAAGAACACCGAGTACGACAAGGTCCGCGGGATCTACGACTACTTCTCCGCCGACAACGGCTTCACCTACTCGCTGAGCACCAAGGGCGGCACCAGCGGTCAGGAGATCGTCGACTTCCTCAACAACAAGGTCGGCTTCTGCCAGCAGTACGCCGCCGCGATGGCGTGGCTGGTCCGGGCCGCCGGGATCCCGGCCCGGGTGGCGTTCGGGTTCACCAACGGCAGCAACTCCAGCAACGGCACGTACACGCTGAACAACCGGAACCTGCACGCCTGGACGGAGGTCTACTTCAACGGCATCGGCTGGGTGCCGTTCGACGCGACCCCCACGTACGGCGTGCAGGGCTCGATCCGGCCGGACTGGGCCCCCGACATCGACGCCCCCGAGGACGACACGCCGACCCCGGGCCCGTCGACGCCGGCCGGCGAGGTCGACCCGTCGGCCGGCCCGGCGGGCCCCGAGGGCCCCGAGGAGGACCCCGACCCCGGCCTGGCCGTCGGCGCGGCGGGCCCGGCCGAGCAGGCCCCCGTCTGGCCCTGGTACGCGGCCGGCGCGGTGCTCCTCCTGCTGGCCCTGCTCGCCCTGCCGGCGCTGCGCCGGCTGGCCCTGCGGAGGCGGCGCAGCGGCCCGGCGACGCCGTCCGCGACGGCCGTACACGCCGGGGAGGCCGGCGACGCGCCCGCCGACGGGCGGCGCATGGTGGTCATGGTGGACGCCGAGCGGGCCCGGGCGGACGCGCACGCCGCCTGGGACGAACTGCTCGACACGCTGGTGGACTACCGGGTGCGGGTGGACCGGACGGAGACGCCGCGGGCCACGGCCGACCGGCTGTCCCGGGAGGCACTCGCCGCCGACGCCGACGCCACCACGGCGGTACGGCTGCTCGGCCGCGCCGAGGAACGTGCCCGCTACGCGCGCGACCCGCTCACCGGCGAGCCCCTCCCGCCGGCCCTGCGCGCCATCCGCGGCGCGCTCGCCGCGCAAGCCGACCGGCGTACCCGCCTGGCGGCGGCGGTGCTGCCGCCCTCGGTGCTGCTGCGCTGGCGACTGGCCACGGCCGACGCGTCGTCCCGGCTGCTGGCGGCGGGCGGACGCAGCCGCTCCCGGCTGCTGCGTTGGAGTCCGCGCCGCCTGCTGGCCGACCGCATGGCCCGCTGACACGCGCGGCCCACTCGGACGGGCCGGGAGAGGCGACCTCGCCGCTCCCGGCCCTTTCCGTCGCGGCCGTCCCGGCGCAGGCTGCCGCCGTGAAGGGGCTGGTAGGCGGGCCGAAGCAGCGCGGGCGGGCGGGCCCGAGCAGCGCGGGCGGGCGGGCCCGAGCAGCGCGGGCGGGCGGGCCCGAGCAGCGCGGGCGGGCGGGCCCGAGCAGCGCGGGCGGGCGGGCCACGGGGCTTGAAGGCGATCGAAGTGTCCGAGGTCGGCCCGGGCGAGCCGGCCGGCCGCGAAAGGTCATAAATCGCCGAGGCGGGCCGGGCACGCGACACGTCGGAGGCCGTCGGGGCGAGCACGGGCGCGGAACATCGGAGGCCGCCGGGGCGGGCGGGGAACGTCGGAGGTCGCCCAGGCGGGCCCAGCCAGGGGCGTGCGGAAACGCCACAGCTCGCCGGACGTGCCGGCGACGCGGTTCGTCGTCGCAGTGGTGCGACCCGCTCAGTCGCGGTGGTGCGACCCGCTCAGCGGCGGGCCGGGCTCAGCGGTGCCCCTCCGGGCGCTGCCGCCACCGGTCCTCCATCCGGTCAAGGATCGAGGGCCGCCGACCCGTACGACCGCGGGGGCGGCGACGACTCGTCGTGCCTCCCACGACGTGCAGGTCAGGTGACTGCGCCCGACGATGCGACTGCACCGCGAACGCGGCCGAGGCCAGCATGACGACAAAACCCGCCACTGCCAGCGGCGGAGTCTTGATCACCGCGCCATAGACCAACAAGGCCAGCCCAGCGATGATCACGCCGGCAGCGACGAGCAGGCGACGCCGCGCGTGGAAACGCGGATCGCTGGCGCGCACGGCCGAGGCGAATTTGGGGTCCTCGGCAAGCGACCGCTCGATCTGCTCGAACAGCCGCTGCTCGTGCTCCGAGAGCGGCACGGCACTCCTCCCCGGTCACGTGGGTCGGCCCGGTCGGACCGACAGACCGTGGCAGCCAACCGGCTGCTTACCCGCAAGTCTACGAGGGCCCTCGCGCGTCGGAAAGCGGGACGACCTACGGCCGGGGTGGATTTTCATTTCGTCGCCCGTCCCGGGCCCCGAGCAGACTGGCCGGACCTATGACGGACCGCCCGAAACGGGCAGCCGCGGCGTCGGCGGCAGCCTCCGCTTCGCGCCAGCCCCGCTCGGGGGCGCCGAGGGTGAGCTGCCGCGGGGTCTCCTGCGCCGGGGCGAGGCCCTCGACGCGTACGCCGACCAGACGGATGCGCTCTCCCGGGTCGAGCGCGGTGTAGAGCGCCCAGACCGTGTCGAAGATCTCCCGGGCGACGTCGGTCGGCACGCCCGAGGTGCGCGACCGGTTGACGGTGCGGAAGTCGGCCAGCCGGACCTTCAGCGACACCGTCCGCCCCACCTGCCCGGCCCCGCGGAGCCGGGCCCCCACCTTCTCGGCGAGGGCGAGCAGCGCCCGGCGGATCTCCAGGGGATCGGCCACGTCGACGTCGAAGGTCACCTCCGCACCGATCGACTTCTCGACCTGCTCGGGGCTGACCCGGCGTGGGTCCCGCCCCCAGGCCAGCTCGTGCAGGTGGGCCGCGGACGCCTCGCCGAGCGCCTTGCGCAGCATGCCGACCGGCGCCTCGGCGAGGTCGCCGATGGTGGCCAGGCCGAGCCGGCGCAGCGTCTCGGCGGACCGCTCCCCCACCCCCCACAGCGCCGACACCGGCAGCGGGTGCAGGAAATCGAGCACCCGGGCGGCCGGGACGACGAGCAGCCCGTCGGGCTTGGCGCGGGTCGAGCCGAGCTTCGCCACGAACTTGCTCGGCGCGACCCCGACCGAACAGGTCAGCCCCTGCTCCCCGGCGACGCGCTCGCGGATCCGCCGGGCGATGGCGGCCGGGGAGCCGAAGAGCCGCCGGGCCCCGGCCACGTCGAGGAACGCCTCGTCGAGCGAGAGCGGCTCCACCAGCGGGGTCACGTCCCGGAAGATCTGCATGACCGCCCGGGATGCCGCCGAGTACTGCGCGAAGTCCGGCGGGAGGTAGACCGCGTGCGGGCAGAGCGCGCGGGCCCGCGCGGTGGGCATGGCGCTGCGGACGCCGTAGCGCCGCGCCTCGTAGCTGGCGGAGCTGACCACCCCGCGCGGGCCGACCCCGCCGACCACGACGGCCCGGCCGCGCAGTTCCGGCCGGCGGCGGACCTCGACCGAGGCGAAGAACGCGTCCATGTCGACGTGCAGGACGGGGCAGCCGGAGTCGTCGGCGTCCGGCCCGAACCGGGGATCGCCGCCCCGGGGCAACGACTGGCTGCGGCCCATCCCCGCAGGTTAGCGGGCGCCTCCGACATGCCGCCCGGACGGCCGGCGGCGCGGTGCGTCGCCGGGTCCGCCCGGGCGGCCCGTGCCGTCAGCCCCGGTCGGCGGACGGCGTTCCCGGCGGTACGCGCCGCAGGGCGACGGCGCTGCCGAGCGCCCCGACGAGCAGGATCGCCGCGCCGATGACCGCGGTCACCGTGAAGCCGTCGGTGAAGGCGACGAAGGCCCGGTCGCGCAGCACCCCGGCCACCTCGGCCGGGACCTGGCCGGCCACGGCGAGGGCGCCGCCGACGGTGTCGGTCGCGGTGTGGGCGAGGTCGTCGCCGAGCCCGGCCGGCAGCTCGGTGTCCATCCGGGCGCGGTAGATGCCGGCGGAGATGCTGCCCAGCACGGCGATGCCGAGCGCGCCGCCGAACTCGGTGCTCGTCTCGGAGAGCGCCGAGGCGGCCCCCGCCCGCTCGGGCGGCGCCGTGGTGAGAACGAGCGAGGTCGCCAGGGTGCTGGTCATCCCGACGCCGAGGGTGAGCAGCCCGTAGCTCGCGATCAGCCACCAGACCGGCGCGTCGACCCGCATGGTGCTGACGAGCAGGAAGCCGCCGGCGGCGACGACGAGCCCCGCGGCGACGAGGATCGCGGGCCGGGTCTTCGGGGCGAGCGCGGACGCGAGGGCGACGCCGATGACGCTGCCCACGATGGTCGGGAGCATCCAGAGCGCGGCGTCGATCGGGCTGAGGCCGAGCACCGTCTGCAGGAACGTGACCGCGAGCAGGCCCATGCCCGCGCTGGCGAAGGTGATCGCCGTGTTCGCGCCGATGGCGGCGGAGAAGGAGCTGGCGGCGAAGAGCCGCACGTCGATCATCGGGTGCGCGCTGCGGCGCTGCCGGCGGACGAAGAGGGCGCCCACGGCGAGGCCGACGAGGAGGGCCACCAGCGACGACGGGTTGGGGCCCTCCTCGGCGAAGTGCTTGACGGCGTAGATGACCGGCAGCACGGCCCCCAGGGAGAGCAGGGAGCTGAGCGGGTCGAACCGGCCCGGGTGCGGGTCCTTCGACTCGCGCAGCAGGAACGGCCCGACGGCGAGCAGCAGGAGCATGACGGGGACGTTGATGACGAACACCGAGCCCCACCAGAACCGCTCCAGCAGGAAACCGCCGACGATCGGGCCGATCGCGATGCCGCCGGTGAAGCCGGCCGTCCAGATCCCGACCGCGGTACGGCGCTGGTCTTCGTCGGCGAACATGCCGCGGATGAGGGAGAGCGTCGACGGCGCGAGGGTGGCGCCGCCCAGGCCGAGCAGGGCCCGGGCGGCGATGAGCAGCTCCGGGGTGGTGGCGAACGCGGCCAGCAGGGATGCCGCGCCGAACGCGGCGGCGCCGACGAGCAGGAGCCGGCGCCGTCCGACGCGGTCGCCGAGGCTGCCCATCGTCACCAGCAGACCGGCCATCACGAAGCCGTAGATGTCCATGATCCACAGGTACTGGCCGGTGCTCGGTTCGAGTTCGGCGCTGATCCACGGTGCGGCCATGAACAGCACGGAGAGGTCCATGGAGGCGAGGAGGGCGGGGATCACGAGGGCGACGAGGCCGAGCCACTCGCGACCGCGGGCACGGGGAGGAACAGAGGTGGTCACACGGCGAACCGTACAGCTGTACAAGACATTTGTACAAGACGCTTGTACAAGACGTACGTCCAAGAGGGCGCTACACTGCCGGCATGGGACAGCGAGAGGACCTGCTGGCGGGGGCGAAGCGGTGCCTGGCCGAGAAGGGCTACGCCCACACCACGGCCCGCGACATCGTGGCGGCGGCCGGCGCCCACCTCGGCTCCATCGGCTACCACTTCGGCAGCAAGGACGCGCTGCTGAACGCCGCCGTGCTGGAGACGTTCGACGCCTGGGGGGACGCGATCGCCGCGGCCGTCGTGGCCGAGCCCGGCGGCACACCGCTGGACCGCCTCCGCCGGTTCCTCGACGGGGTGCTCAAGATGGCGCACGAGCAGCGGGCGGTCCTGGTGGCGAGCGTGCAGGCGTACGCCCAGGCGGAATTCGCGCCCGAGGTGCGCGACCAGCTCGCCGCCGTCTACGCCGGCAGCCGGCGGGACCTCGCCGCGCTGACCCTCGACGTGGCGCCGGCGGAGGTCTCGCCGGAACAGGCGCGCCGCTACGGTTCGCTCACCCTGGCGCTCATCAACGGCGCCATGCTCCAGTGGCTGCTCGATCCCGGCTCGGCGCCCAGCGCCGACGACCTCGTGCGAGCCATCGAGGGGTTCGCCGGGCAGGGGCGGTGACGGCGGCAGCCCCCGCCCGCGCCTGACCGCCCGGCCGGCCGGGCGGTCCGCTCCGCGAGACGCCGCCCACCGGCGGGACGGCCACCCGTCCGTCAGCCGCGTACGACCAGCAACGGGATGGTCATCTCGGCGGCGGTGTCCGCCCCGTGGTACGCGACCAGCCGCGACACCATCGGCGGCTCCGACCGGGAGGCCGTCACCGCGTACGTGGCGTTGCAGACGACCACCACGTCGCCGATGCGGAGCAGGTGCTCCTCCGGCACCGGTCCGAACCAGCCGGAGGCCACCACCTCCTCGCGCGTGCGGACCCGGGCCGCGGGGCCGAGCACCGCCGACCAGGCGGCCACGAC
The DNA here is from genome assembly GCF_042899165.1 of Micromonospora sp. NPDC000121. Classification (NCBI taxonomy): domain Bacteria; kingdom Bacillati; phylum Actinomycetota; class Actinomycetes; order Micromonosporales; family Micromonosporaceae; genus Micromonospora; species Micromonospora sp. NPDC000121. The sequence continues at coordinate 429,972 of NZ_JBIAZP010000002.1, read as the reverse complement.
GTCGTCCACGGCGCCGGGCGTGACGTGCAGGTAGCGGACCCGGGGCTCGCCGGCGACCACCGCCACCCCGGCGCGCAGCCGGGGGTCGGTGTCCAGGTCGACGCGGTGCCCGGCCGGCACGTCGAGCTGGCCGTGGTCGGCGGTGACGAGCAGCGCGGCGTCGGGCGGCAACCCGTCGACGAGCCGGGTGAGCAGCCGGTCCACCTCCGCCGCGGCGATCCGCCACGGCGCCGAGTCGACGCCGGTGAGGTGGCCGTGCCGGTCCAGGTCCGGGTGGTAGCCGGAGACCAGGGTGGGCCCGGGCCCGGCGGCCAGGGCGGTGAGCATCCGCGCGGCGAGCGCGTCGACGCCGGCCGCGCCGCGGTAGTCGCCGCCCCGGTTGGCGGCCACCGTCAGCCCGCTGCCGCCGAACTCCGGCCGGCTCACCACCGTCACCGCGACGCCGGCCGCCCGGGCCCGTTCGAGCTGGGTGCGGACGGGCTGCCAGCGCCGCGGCTCCGGGTCGGCCGCCCACTCGATGTGGTTGAGCACGCGGTCGGTGCCCGGCACCCGCAGGGTGAAGCCGAGCACACCGTGCGCGCCCGGCGCGGCGCCAGTGCCCAGCGTCACCAGGCTGGTCGGCGTGGTGGACGGGAAACCGGAGGTCAGCGGCCGGCCCACGGTCGCGGCGAGCCCGGCCAGGGCCGGCGCGTACGGCGCGGCGGTCGGGATCTGGTGCCAACCGAGGCCGTCCACCAGCAGCACCGCCACCCGGCGCACCCCGGTCAGCGCGGCGCCCAGCCCGAGCGGGTCGGCGGCACCGGGCACGCCGAGCACGGCGAGCGCGCTGGGCAGCACGTCGGCGAGGCTGCCGCCGCCGTAGCGCGGCCCGACGATCTCCAGCGGGTCGGTCACGGGCGACGGGCGAACAGGTGCAACTGGGCGGCGAGGTCCCGCCAGGGGGCCCGCGCGGCGAGCGCCCGCTCCAACTCCACCAGGGCGGCCGGCTGACCGTCCGCGACGGCCGCCGGGAGGAGGTCGGCGAGCACGCGTACGCCGTGGATCTCCTCGACCACGAGCCCGGCGGCGCCGAGCAGCGCGGCGGCGGTCTCGGCGTCGTAGCGCCGGCGCAGCGTGTCCCGGGCGCCCGCGGTGCCGGCCGGGTCGGCGGCCAACGCGGCGGCGACGTCCAGGTGCCCGTTCATCGCCCGACCGAGCACCGCGGCGGCCCGGCCGGCGACCAGCACACTCGCGGCGCCGCCCGGGCGCAGCGCGGCGGCCAGCGCGGCCACTACCGGCCCCGGGTCGTCGACCACCTCCAGCACGGCGTGGCAGAGCACCAGGTCGGCGCTGCCGGGCTCGACCAGCCCGGCGAGCGCGTCGCCGTCGCCCTGCACGGCGCGGACCCGCTCGGCGACGCCGGCCTCGGCGGCCCGGCGGGTCAGCGCGGCGAGCGCGTCGGGACTGGCGTCGACCACGGTGACCCGGTGCCCGGCCTGGGCGAGCGGTACGGCGAAGCCGCCGGTGCCGCCGCCGACGTCGAGCACGGTCAGCGCGGTGTCGCCGCGTCGCTCCAGCTCGGTGCGCAGCACCGACCAGATCACGGCGGTACGGGGGGTCAGCGGCGGCCCGGCGAGCCGGCCTGGGGTCTGCTCCACCCGGTCGAGCCTAGTCACCCGGTCCAACCCCGGCGGGGGCCGCCCGGGGAGGCGGTCAGGACTCGCCGGTGGCGCCGTTCTCCTCGGCCCGCGACCGCAGGGCGTTGGCCACCGGCCCCTCGGTGATCTCGTACTCGCGCGGTTCGGTGTGGTGCGCCGGGGTCCAGCCGGCGTTGAGCCGGGTCCGCCGGGAGTTGGCCACTCCGCCGCTGTATCCGTGATTCCCCGTCATCGGTTCATTCCCCTCGTGCCACGCGGGCCGCTCTGCCCGCGCGAGCAGGAGTCTCCCGCCATCGGCTCCGAAAAACCGTAATGTGGATCACTGTCGTCAACGGAAATCGCGCGATGCCGGGCTGACCGGCGGCTCGATGGCGTCCAGCCGGTCGGCGGTGAGGTTGGTGACTCCCTCGTGCCGCTGCAACCGGCCGCGCACCACCAGGGCCGCGCTGGTGCGGGCGATTCGACGGTAGCGCTGCCAGAGCCCAGGGGAGCAAGTGACATTGAGCATCCCCGTCTCGTCCTCCAGGTTGAGGAACGTGACGCCGCCGGCGGTCGCGGGGCGCTGCCGGTGGGTGACGATCCCGCCGACCCGGATCCGCCGACCCGGCTCCACCCGGCCGAGCCGGGCGATCGGCACCGCGCCGAGGGCGTCGAGCTGCGGGCGGATGAAGCGGGCCGGGTGGCTCTCCGGCGACAGCCCGGTCGCCCACACGTCGGCGACCAGCCGGTCCACCGCCTCCATGCCGGGCAGGGTGGGCGCGGCCGCGCCGGTCACCGTGCCGGGCAGCCGGCCCGGCCGGTCCTGGGCCGCCGCGCCGGCCGCCCAGAGGGCCTGCCGCCGGGACAGCCCGAAACAGGCGAAGGCGTCCGCGGTGGCCAGCGCCTCCAGCTGCGCGGCGGTGAGACCCACGCGCCGGGCCAGGTCCGGCATGTCGCGGTACGGCCCGTGCGCCGTCCGCTCCGCCTCGATCCGCTCGGCCACCTCGTCGCCGAGGGTACGCACGGCGGAGAGCCCGAGCCGGACGGCCGGCCCGCCCAGCCCCCAGGCGTGCGGCGGCTCCCCCGGCGCGCTGCCCCAGCGGGTCCCCGGGGTGGACTCCAGCACCGCCTTCGCGCCGCTGGCGTTGACGTCCGGCCGGCGGACCTCGACGCCGTGCCGGCGGGCGTCGTCGACCAGGGTCTGCGGCGAGTAGAAGCCCATCGGCTGGGCGTTGAGCAGCGCGGCCAGGAACGGGCCGGGGTGGTAGCGCTTGAGCCAGGAGCTGGCGTAGACCAGGTAGGCGAAGCTCATCGCGTGGCTCTCCGGGAAGCCGTAGCTGGCGAACGCGGAGAGCTTGCGGTAGACGTCGTCGGCCAGCTCGCCGGTGATGCCCCGCTCGGCCATGCCCGCGTAGAGGCGGTCGGCGATGCGGGCCATCCGCTCGGCGGAGCGCTTGGCGCCCATCGCCCGGCGCAGCTGGTCGGCCTCCGCGGCGTCGAAGCCGGCCAGGTCGATGGCGAGCTGCATGAGCTGCTCCTGGAACAGCGGCACGCCGAGGGTCTTCTCCAGCGCGTTGCGCATCAGCGGGTGGGCGTATTCCACCGGCTCCTCGCCGTTCTTGCGCCGGATGTAGGGGTGCACCGAGCCGCCCTGGATCGGGCCGGGCCGGATCAGCGCCACCTCGACCACCAGGTCGTAGAACTCGCGGGGCTTCAACCGGGGCAGGGTGGCCATCTGGGCGCGGCTCTCCACCTGGAACACCCCGACCGAGTCGGCCCGGCAGAGCATGTCGTAGACCTCGGGGTCGTCCAGCGACATGCCGCCGAGGTCCAGGCTCATCCCGATCATGTCGTAGCCGTAGTGCAGCGCGGAGAGCATGCCGAGCCCGAGCAGGTCGAACTTGACCAGGCCGACGGCGGCGCAGTCGTCCTTGTCCCACTGGAGCACGCTGCGCCCCGGCATCCGCCCCCACTCCACCGGGCAGACCTCGATCACCGGCCGGTCGCAGATCACCATGCCGCCGGAGTGGATGCCCAGGTGCCGGGGAAAGGTCTGCAGCTCGTTCGCGTACGCGACCACCTGCTCGGGAATGTCCTCGACGTCGACCGCCGCGACCGCGCCCCACCGGTCGATCTGTTTGCTCCAGGCGTCCTGCTGACCGGGTGAGAAGCCGAACGCCTTGGCCACGTCCCGCACCGCCGAGCGGGGCCGGTAGGAGATGACGTTGGCGACCTGGGCGGTGTGCTCCCGGCCGTACCGGGCGTAGACGTGCTGGATGACCTCCTCCCGGCGGTCGGACTCGATGTCCACGTCGATGTCGGGCGGGCCGTCGCGCTCCGGGGCGAGGAACCGCTCGAAGAGCAGCCGGTGCCGGACCGCGTCCACGTTGGTGATCCGCAGCGCGTAGCAGACCGCCGAGTTGGCCGCCGAACCCCGGCCCTGGCAGTAGATGTCCTGCTCGCGGCAGAACGCCACGATGTCGTAGACCACCAGGAAGTAGCCGGGGAAGCCCAGCTCCTCGATCATGTTCAGCTCGTGGTCGAGCTGCGCGTACGCCCTCGGGTGTGCCTCCCGGGGGCCGTAGCGCTCCCGCGCGCCCTGCTCCGTCAGGTGGCGCAGCCAGCTCATCTCGGTGTGCCCTGGCGGCACCGGGTACGCCGGCAGCCGCGGCGCGACGAGCTGGAGGTCGAAGGCGAGTTCGGCCCCGAACTCGGCGGCCCGCGCCACCGACCCCGGGTACGCGGCGAACCGGGCCGCCATCTCGGCACCGCTGCGCAGGTGGGCGGTGCCGGCCGCGGGCAGCCAGCCGTCGATCTCGTCCAGGCTGCGCCGGGCCCGTACGGCGGCGACGGTGGTGGCCAGCCGGCGCCGGCCCGGGGTGGCGTAGTGCACGTTGTTGGTGGCCACCGTGGGCAGGCCGGCCGCCGCCGCCAGCTCGGCGAGCGCGTCGTTGCGGTCGGCGTCGACCGGGTGCCCGTGGTCGGTCAGCTCCACCGCCACCGTCTCCGCGCCGAACAGGGCGGTCAACCGGTCCAGCTCGCGGGCCGCCGCGTCCACCCCCTCGGTGAGCAGCGCCGCCGGCACGTGCCCCTTGCGGCAGCCGGTGAGCACCAGCACGTGGTCGCGCAGCTCCGCGGCGACCTCCTCCAGCTCGCCGTAGACCGGGCGGCCCTTCTCGCCGCCGCGCAGTTGGGCGCGGGCGATGGTCGAGGCGAGCCGGGCGTACCCCTCGTGGCCGTGGGCCAGGAGCAACAGGTGCCGCCCGAGCGGGTCGGGCTCGCCGTTCTGCGGGCCGGGCAGGCCCAGGGAGAGCTCGGCGCCGAAGATCGTCGGCAGGTGCAGCGCGCGGGCCGCCTCGGCGAAGCGCACCACCCCGTAGAAGCCGTCGTGGTCGGTGACGGCGAGGGCGGTGAGCCCCAGCCGGGCGGCCTCCTCGGCCAGTTCCTCGGGGTGGCTGGCGCCGTCGAGGAAGCTGAAGTTGGTGTGGGCGTGCAGCTCGGCGTACGGCACCACGCCGTCGGGGCGGGTCAGCTCCGGCGGCTGGTAGTGCTCCCGCTTGCGGCTCCAGGCGGGAGAGTCGCCGCCGTCGGCGTCCACGGCCAGCGGGTCGACCACGTGCAGGTGCCGCTCGTCACGCGGCCGGCCGCCCGGCCCGCCGGCCCGCCCGGCGCGGGGTTTCCGGCCGGAGAGCACGCGTTCCAGCTCCGACCAGGGCAGCTTCGGGTTGTGGAAGCTCATCGGGGCCCCGCCGGGCTGACGTCGTGCCGCTGCCGCTCGGCGGCGACGCCCGCGGTCGGCCGGGCGCCCTCAGTCATAGATCGCCTCCACCAGCCACTGCCCGGCCTCGACCGCGAGCAGCAGGGCCGTGCCGTCGGCCAGGCAGACCTGGAACCGGGCCCGACGGCGGGCCTCGGCGGGCGCCCACCAGCGTTCGTCGACCGGCCACGGACCGGTCCAGCCGACGATCTCGGCCGGCCGCGCGGTGCCCACGGTCAGCCGGGCCGGCGCGGCGCTGACCTGGAGCCGCGCGCTGACCACCACCGGTTCGCCGGCGGCGTCGTGCACGGCCGCGGCGAGCGGGTCGGGCAGCACCACGGCCGGCGCGGGTGGTGGCAGCCGGCCCGGCCACGGCGGCTCGCCCGACCGCGCCGACGGCCGGCCCGGCACCGGCGACCGGCCGGGCAGGGGCGGTGGGCCGGGGCGGGCCGGCAGGCGTTCGTCCCCCCACGGCACCAGGCGCACCTGGTCGGCGAACGAACGGCCGCCGCCGAGCACCGCGGTGACCACGGCCTCGGGGCCGAGGATGCCCTGCACCCGGCTCAACGCCCGGTGCGCCCGCTCCCGCTCCTCGCCGGCCTCTCCCCACAGGCCGGGTTGCAGGCCGGCCTGGGCGATCACCCCGTCGGGGACCAGCCGCAGCCGGATGATGCCCGCCGTCGGCCGGGCCGGGCGGGCGCCGCCCCGGCCGGTGCCGCCGGACAGCCAGCCGTCGAGCTGCCAGCGCACCCGGTCGGCGATGGCGGCCGAGCTGAGCAGCCCGTCATGCCGCCAGACCCGGTGCAGCTCCTGGCCGTGCGCGGTGACCGCCTCGATGCCGAGGCGGGTGCAGGCCAGCCCGTGCGCCGAGAGCCGGTCGTGCAGCCGCTCTGCCAGCGCCCGGGCGGCGAAGGCCGCCGCGTCGACCCGGTCGAGCGGCTCGTCGTGGTCGGCGGTGACCGCGAGGTCGGCCGGGGGCTGCCGGACGGCGAGCGGACGGTGGTCCCGCCCGGCGGCCAGCCGGTGGGCGAGCGCGCCGTCGAAGCCGAACCGGGCCAGCACGTCGCCGGCGGGCAGCGCGGCGAAGTCACCCAGGGTGCGTACGCCGAGCCGGCGCAGCAGGTCGGTCAGGGCCGGCCGGCCGAGCGCCTCGACCGGCAGGTCGGCGAGGAACCGCGGTGTCGCGCCGGGCGGGACGACCTGCCCGGCGCGGGCGGCCAGCCCGGCGGCGAAGACCCCGTCGGCGATGCCGACCTGGCTCTCCACCGCGCACGCCTGGGCGACGTGCTCGACGATCCGCTCGGCGGCCGCCTCCTCTCCCCCCAGGTAGCGGCTCGGCCCCCGGGCCGCCACCGCGCACGCGCCGGGACGCACCACCTCGACGCCCGCGACCAGCTCCTCGACCGCGGCGACCACCGGCTCGAACGCCCGGGCGTCCCGCCCCGGGTCGTACTCGACGACGGTGAGCTGCGGGCAGCGCCCCTGTGCCTCCCGTTTGCGCAGCCCCCGGCGCACCCCCTCGGCGCGCGCCCGCTCCGAGCAGGCGACCACCCGGTTGGCGTGCAGCACGGCGACCGGGCCGGTGGCGGGCACCCCGTCGACGATCTCGGCGGCGAGCACCGGCCAGTCCGGGCACCAGAGCAGCAGGGTCCGCACCGGCGCACCGGTCATGCCGGACCGACCAGGGTGAGCGGGCCGCGCCGGGAGGTGTCGGTCGCGGCAGCGGGCCCGGCGGACGCGGTGGACGCCGCGATGGGCCCGACGGACGCGGCAGGAGCGGCGACCGGGCGGAGTCGGCCGGCGGCGGACCGGCCGGTGACGGACCCGGCGGCAGGGCCGGGGGCGGAATGGGGGATGACCCGGGTGAGCCCGTCCCCGGGCAGCCACATCTTGATCTCCTTGGGGCGGGCGGCGGCCCCGCGCCCGCGCGCCGAGACGGTGACCTCGCGGCGGCGCAGCCGGCCCCGGCCCGGCCCGAGCCCCTCCCAGGCTCCCCGGACCACCTGGAGGGTCACGTCCGCCCCGTCCCACCGCCCGTACGGGACGAGGACGCTGCCCCGCTGCCGGGCCCGGGCGGCCAGCCGGTTGGCGACCGAGGCGGAGACCGTCGCCGGCACGGCGGTGACCACGACGTCCACCCCGTCGATCAGCGCGGCGATGACGGTGGCCCACTCCGGGCCCGGGTGGGGCACCAGGGCGAGCCGGTCCAGGGCGATGCCGAGCTCGGCGGCCGCGCCCGCCCCGAACGTCGGCACCCCCACCACGGCGCACCACGAACCGGCCCGGGACGCCTCGGCGAGCAGCGCCAGGACCAGCGAGGTGCCGCCGCTGCGCCGGGGCTGACCGGCGGCGACCGCGATCGTGCTGCCGCGCCGCAGCCCCCGGTTGGGCAGCAGCCCGGTCAGCTCCGGGGCCACCGGCAGCACCCGGTGACCACCCGCCGGGTCCGGCGCGCTCGCCGGACGCACCAGAGCGGCCAGTGCGGCGGAACCGACCACCATCCGGCCCGCCATCGGACCTACCCCCCTCGTGCTGTCGATCGGATGTGCGCGTGACGCCGGGCCGCCCGGCTCCCCCCGCCGGGCGGCCCGGGCGCCACGGGTCAGGCGGCGAGGCCGTCGAGCGCCGGTTGGTGGGCCACGCCGAGCGCGGTCTCCACCACCGCGACGAACTGTTCGGCGGCGCGCAGCAGGTCGTCGGCCTCCCGGGCGGTCACGACCCGCGGGATGCCGGCCTCGGCGGCGGCGCGCTTGCCGGCGCCCAGGGCGAAGAACCGGGCCCACTCGTCGAGCTCGGGGGCGACACCGGAGAGCAGGACCCAGACGCTGGTGATCCGGTTGCGCCGGGCCGGGGCGGGACGCGCCCGGGCGGCGAGCAGGGCCGCCGCCGCGCGCAGCGCTGCCAGGTGGGCGGCCGCGTAGCGGAGGCCGTCGGGGCGGGTCTGGGCGGCCTCGGCCAGCCCGTGGCGGGCCACCGCGAGAAGCTGGGCGGGGGTGCGGTGCGGCAGCACGTGCGCCGGCACCGTCGGTGCCTGAGCCGGGTTGGTCGGCATGGGACTGTCTCCTCCACGTGGCCGAGCCGCCCCTGAGGGCGGAGCTGGTCCGCCGGCGGACGCCGGGTCGAGTGGTGCGGAGGAAGACGCACCGGACGGGGGCCGGCCGGGTGTGGGCGCTTCCCCACACCACACCCGGCCGGCACAACCGGCGGGTTCGTCGCCCGCCGCCCGGGGGTCGTGGGCGGCGGGCGACGCTCCTGCCTGACGGGCCGGGCTCGCGACTGCCCGGGACCCAGGTGCGGCCCGCGGAGCCGCACCGCCCGGGACCGGCGCCGCGAAACACCGCCCCGGGCTGTTTGGAACGGGCGTTCGAGGCAATCGAACACTCGTTCTAACTACCGCTGACAGTACACCCTCCCTCCGACGAAAATGCAACGTGTGGCGCGCGGGGCGTCGGCCGACGTCCCGCGCGCCACGCCCTGCCGGCGTCGACTCCCGGCGCCCGCCGCCGCGGCCACGCGGCGTACGCCCGGAAGGTCCGGGCGGGGCGGCCGAGGATCCGGGTGGGGCGGCCGGGGATCCGGGTGGGGCGGCCGGGGATCCGGGGCACGCCGGCACGAGCGGCGTACCGGCGGGCGGTGCGACCGGAGTAACGACTGGCGGGCCTTACGGCCCTGACCGGGCGGCGGTAGCCTCCGCTCGTGACAACCCCCCGCCCCGCCCTCGGGGTCGCCATGGTGCTCGGCTCGGGAGCACTGTTCGCCGTCAACGGCACGGTCTCCAAACTGGTGCTCCGCGCCGGCCTGGACGCCCCGCAGCTCACCCTGCTGCGCGCCGTCGGCGCCGTCACCGGGCTGCTGGCCCTGAGCCTGCTGCTGCGCCCCGGGGCACGCCGGCTCCGGGTCACCCCCCGCCAACTGCCGCTGCTGATCGGGTACGGGCTGACCGGCTTCTTCGCCGTGCCGATGCTCTACTTCGTCGCCATCTCCCGGCTGCCGGTCGGGATCGGGCTGCTGTTCGAGTACACCGCCCCGCTGCTGGTCGCCCTCTGGGCCCGGTTCGGCCAGCGCCACCGCGTACGCCCGCGACTCTGGGCCGGGCTGGCGCTGAGCCTGCTCGGCCTCGGCTGCGTGGCCGAGGTGTGGGGCGAGCTGAAGCTGGACGGCCTCGGCGTGCTCGCCGGTCTCGGCGCCGCGGTGTTCCTCGCCGGCTACTACGTGCTCGGCTCGCACGGCGTGGCACGACGGGACACGCTGTCGCTGTGCACCTGGGCCTTCGGCGCCTCCGCCGTGGCGGGCCTGCTCACCCGCGCCGTCACCGTGGGCGCCGGCGGCTGGGAGCCGCTGGCCGCCGACACCGACCGGGGCGTGCCGGTGGCGCTGCTCTGCGGGTACGTGGTGGTGCTCGGCTCGATCGTGCCGTACCTGCTGGTCGCCGGGGCGATGCGGCACCTCCCGGCGACCAGCGTCGGGATCATCGGCATGGTCGAGCCGGTGCTCGCCTCGGCGGTCGCCTGGATCGTCCTCGGCACCGGCGAGGCGCTCAACACCGCCCAACTCACCGGCGGGCTCCTGGTGCTGGTCGGCGTCGCGCTGGCCGAGACGGCCCGGGTCGCCGCACCCCGGGCCGCCGCGCCGCCCGCGCCGGACGCCGTCGCCGTCCCCCGCTGAGCCGGCCGGAGCGGCCGGCCCGCGATGCCGACCGAACGCCGACCGGAGCGGCCGACCCCGCGATGCCGTGCCGACCACGCCCGCCCGAAAGCCGGCGTGGCCGGGTGAGCCGGCGGCGGGCGTACCGGGAAGAATGGCGGCATGCAGCCACACCCGAACGTACGGGCGGTGCAGGACGTACTCGACGCGGCGGACGCGCGGAACGGGTCCGGCGCGCCGAGCGCCGTCCGCCTGCTGCCCGACGCGGTCCACACCGCCGCGGCCGCCGCCGAGTCGCTCGGCGTCGGGGTCGGCCAGATCGCCAACTCGCTCGTCTTCGAGGCGGACGGCGCGCCGCTGCTGGTGCTCACCTCCGGCGCGCACCGGGTGGACACCGCCGGCCTGGCCGCGTCCATCGGGGTCACCCGGCTGCGCCGGGCCACCCCGGACTTCGTCCGCGCGCACACCGGGCAGGTCATCGGCGGGGTCGCCCCCGTCGGCCACCCGCGCCCGCTGCGCACCCTGGTCGACACCGCCCTCGAGCGGTACGACGAGGTCTGGGCGGCCGGCGGCGTGCCGCAGGCGGTCTTCCCCACCACGTACCGGGAACTGCTGCGGGTCACCGGCGGCACGCCGGCCGAGGTGGCGTGAGCGAGCGGAGCGAGCGAACCATCGGGCTCAGCAGCGTGGCGCCTCGCGCCGCCGTCGAGCGGAGCGAGGCGGTGGCGTGAGCGAGCGGAGCGAGCGAACCATCGGGCCCAGCAGCGGTACGGACGGCGCGGACGGCGTCCCGGGGCTGGTCACCCTGCACGTGTGGCGCACCTGCCCCGCCGCGCTGCCCCGGGCGCTGATCCGGATGGCGGTCGGGCCCCGCCGGCTGCGCGCGCTGCCCGGCGTACGGTTCGGCAAGCTGCTCGGCACCGGGACCGGCACCGGCTTCGGGCCGGGCGACGCCGACCTGACCCGGTGGGCGGCGCTCACCGTGTGGGACTCCCCCGCCGCGGCCGCCGGCTTCGACGACTCCCCGGTGGGGCGCGCCTGGGCACGGATCGCCCGCGCGGCCGTCCGGGTCGACCTGCGCCCGCTGAGCAGCCGGGGCGAGTGGTCGGGCCGCCGGCCGTTCGGCGAGCCGCCCGGCGGCCGGGCCACCGGCCCGGTGCTGGCCCTGACCCGGGCCCGGCTGCGCCCCCGGCGGGCGGTCACCTTCTGGCGGGCGGTCCCCCCGGTGGCCGCCGCGTTGCACACCGCGCCCGGCCTGCTGGCCCGGTTCGGCATCGGCGAGGCCCCGCTGGGCTGGCAGGGCACGGTGAGCGTGTGGCGTGACCCGGCGGACCTCGTGGCGTTCGCGTACCGTCACCCGGAGCACCGCGCCGCGATCATGCGAACCCCCACCGAGGGGTGGTACGCGGAGGAACTCTTCGCGCGATTCGAGGTGCGCGACGTGGTCGGTGACCGGGCGGTGCTGGGGTGGGTCGCGGACGGCGGCCCGGGAGCGGCGGAGGGTGCACGGTCATGAGGTTGGTGCGGTGGACGCCGGACGATCTCGTCCGACGGCTGGACGACGTGGTGACCGTCTACGGCGAGGCGATGGGGTACCGCACCGATCTGCTGGAGGCGCGGCGCGGCTACATCGCCACCCACGTACGCCGTCCCGGCTTCCGCGCCGTCGCCAGCCTGACCAGCGAGGGTCACCTGGCCGGCTTCGGCTACGGCTACCTCGGCGCGCCGGGGCAGTGGTGGCACGACCAGGTGTGGCGGGCGCTGGACGCCCCGGCCCGGCAGCGCTGGCTGACCGACTGCTTCGAGGTGGTGGAGTTGCACGTCCGGCCGCCCGCGCAGGGGCACGGCCTGGGCGCGGGGCAGCTGCGGGCCCTGCTCACCCTGGCGGAGGGGACGACCACCCTGCTCTCCACGCCGGAGGCCGACGAGCAGCGGTCCCGGGCCTGGCGGCTGTACCGCCGGTTCGGCTTCGTCGACGTCCTGCGCCACTTCCACTTCCCCGGCGACGAGCGCCCGTTCGGCGTGCTCGGCCGGGACCTGCCGCTGGCGCCGCCGGCGCCCGGCGGGGCCGGTCGGGCCGCGCCGTGACCCGGCGGCTGTCCTGGACGCTGCTGGCCGTGCTGGTGCTGGCGCAGATCTGCTACCCGCTGACCACCGGGGAGACCCGGGCCCGGCTGACCGTCGCCACGGTCGTGCTCGGCTACCTGCTCTCGGTCGGCCACGCGCTGCTCAGCCGGGGCCCGCGTACGGCGGCGGCGCTGGTCGCGGTGGCCACCGCCGGCGGGTTCGCCATCGAGGCGCTCGGCGTGGCCACCGGCTTCCCGTTCGGCAGCTACGACTACTCCGGCGAGCTGGGGCCGAAGCTGGCCGGGGTGCCGCTGGTCATCCCGCTGGCCTGGACGTGGATGGCCTGGCCGGCCTGGCTGGCCGCCACCCGGCTGACCGGTGGCGACGCCGGTGGCGGGCGGTTCCCCGGCCGGCGGGTCGCACTGGCCGCCGTCGGGCTGGCCGCCTGGGACCTCTTCCTCGACCCCCAGATGGTCGCCGAGGGCTACTGGGTCTGGCGGGACGCCACCCCCGCCCTGCCGGGGCTGCCCGGCATCCCGGTGAGCAACTACCTGGGCTGGCTGCTCTTCGCGGTGCTGATGATGGGCGCGCTGCGCCCGCTGGCCGGGCCCGCCGTCGGCGGCACCGACGAGCGGGACGGCCCGATGTTCGCGCTCTGGCTGTGGACGTACTTCTCCAGCGTGCTGGCCCACACGGTCTTCCTCGACCTGCCCGCCTCGGCACTGTGGGGCGCGGCCGGCATGGCGGTGGCCGCCGTGCCGCTGGCGGTGACGTTGGTGCGTTCCCGCCGCCCCGACGACCGGCCCGCGCCCCACCGGCCGCAGCGACCCGGCGTCGACGCGACGGCATGACCGCCGTCCTCGCGCTGCTGGCCGGCGTGGCCGCGCTGACCGCGCACACGCTGGTCAACGCCGGCCGCTGGCTGCGCCGCCCGACCGACCGGCCGGCGCCGGTCGCCGAGACCGTGGCGGTGCTGCTGCCGCTGCGCGACGAGGCCGGGCGGGTCGCCCCCTGCCTGCGCGCGCTGCTCGCCCAGCGGGGCGTGCCGGCGCTGCGCGTCGTGGTGCTCGACGACGGGTCGACCGACGGCACGGCGGAGGTGGTCCGCGCGGTGGCCGGCGACGATCCCCGGGTCACCCTCCTCGACGGGGTCGCCCCGCCGCCGGGCTGGCTGGGCAAGCCGCACGCCTGCTGGCAGTTGGCCACCCGCGCCGATCCCTCGGCGACCGTGCTGGTCTTCGTCGACGCCGACGTGGTGCTCGCCCCGGACGCGGTCGCGGCGGCGGTCACCGAGCTGCGCGCCGCGCGGGTGACGCTGCTGTCGCCGTACCCCCGGATCGTGGTGGCGACGGCGGCCGACCGGCTGGTCCAGCCGCTGTTGCAGTGGCTGTGGCTGACCTTCCTGCCGCTGCGGGCGATGGAGCGCTCGCCGCGGCCGTCGCTGGCCGCCGCCGGCGGGCAGTTCCTGGTGGTGGACCGGGCCGGCTACGACGCCGCCGGCGGGCACGCCGCGGTGGCCGAGAAGGTCCTGGAGGACATCGAGCTGGCCCGCGCGGTCAAGCGGGCCGGCGGCCGGATCGCCCTCGCCGACGGCTCGCGGCTGGCCGCCTGCCGGATGTACGAGGACTGGCCGCAGCTGCGCGACGGCTACTCGAAGTCGCTCTGGGCGACCTTCGGCCACCCGGGAGCCGCGGCCGCGGTGGTGACCCTGTTGCTCGTGCTCTACACCGCTCCCCCGCTGCTGGCGGTCGTCGCCCTGGCCGCCGGCGCGCCGACGGTGACCGCCGCGGCTCTCGCCGCCTACCTGCTCGGCGTCGCCGGACGGGTGGTCAGCGCCCGGGCGACCGGCGGCCGGTGGTGGCCCGACGCGCTGGCACACCCCGTGTCGGTCGTGGTCCTCGGTTGGCTGACCCTCCGGTCGTACCATCTGCGGAAGCGGCGTCGCCTGTCCTGGCGCGGCCGCCCCGTCACCTAGGGAGGCGCGGCATGGCGCGGATCGTGGTCGTCGGCGCCGGGGTGGGCGGACTGGCCACCGCCGCCCGGCTGGCCGCCACCGGGCACCAGGTCACCGTGCTCGAACGCGCGGACACGGTGGGCGGCAAGCTCGGCCGGTACGTCCACGACACCCCGGCCGGCCCGTTCCACTTCGACACCGGGCCGAGCCTGCTCACCCTGCCCGACGTCTTCCACGACCTGTTCGAGGCGACCGGCGCGAAGCTCGACGAGTACCTGGACCTGGTGCCGGTTGACCCCATCGTGCGGCACGTCTTCCCCGGCGGCGGCCCGGCCCTCGACTCGTGCGCCGACCCGACCGAGTTCGCCGCCCGGATCGGCACGGCCTTCGGCGACCGGGCCGCGGCGGACTGGCAGCGGCTGTGGCGCCGGGCCGCGCGGGTCTGGCAGGCGTCGCACCGGGACGTCCTGCGCCGCCCGATCGGCTCCCCGCTCGACCTGGCCGCGCTGTCCTGGCGGCTGGGTGACCTGGCCGCGATCGCCCCCGGCCGGACGCTGCGCGGGCTGGGCCGGCGGCACCTGTCCGACCCCCGGCTGCGGATGCTGCTCGACCGGTACGCCACCTACACCGGCGCCGACCCACGCCGGGCACCGGCCGCGCTGGTCGCCGTGCCGTACGCGGAACTGGCCTTCGGCGGCTGGTACCTGCGCGGCGGGCTGGGCACGCTCGCCGACGCGCTGCTGACCCGCTGCCTGGACCTCGGCGTGGTCGTGCAGACCGGCGCCACGGTCACCCGGATCGACGCCGCGGGCGGCCGGGTGCACGGCGTACGCCTGCGTGGCGTCACCGCGCCGGTCCCCGCCGACGTGGTGGTGGCCAACGTCGACGCGCTCACCCTCTACCGGGACCTGCTGCCCAGCCCGCGCCGGCTGGCCGGGCTGACCGACCGCAGCCTGGCCGGCTTCGTGCTGCTGCTCGGCGTCGCCGGGAGGTCGGGGCTGGCCCACCACACCGTGCTCTTCCCCCGCGACCACGACGCCGAGTTCGACGCGGTCTTCGGCCAGCCGGGGCGCGGCGTACGGGCCCGGCCGGCGGTGGACCCCACCGTCTTCGTCACCGTGGCCGACGACCCGATGGTCCGTCCGGCCGGCCACGAGGCGTGGTTCGTGCTGGTCAACGCGCCCCGGCACGGCACCGCCGCCGGCGCGGTCGACTGGCGCCGACCCGGCCTCGCCGAGGCGTACGCCGACCGGGTCCTCGACGTGCTGGCCGAGCGCGGCGTCGACGTGCGGGACCGGCTGGTGTTCCGGGAGGTCCGTACCCCGGCCGACCTGGACGACGCGACGGGCGCCCCGGGCGGGTCGATCTACGGCACCGCCGGCGGCCTGCTCCGCCCGGCCAACCGGGGCCCGGCGCACGGGCTCTGGCTGGTCGGCGGCTCCAGCCACCCCGGCGGCGGCCTGCCGATGGTGACGCTCTCCGCCCAGATCGTCGCCGACGAGATCGGCCCCGCCTGGTAGGACCGGCTGATGTGAGGAAGGGCACCTTCTTGACGCCTGAGGTAGAGGAAGGGCCCCTTCCTCACACCTCGGCAGCCGGTCAGAGATCGTCCGGACGGGCCGGGCGCACGGGGCGGCTGGGTGGACGCCCTGCTCTCCCGCGTCGCGACGGTCAGCCGGCGTCGATCAGGGCGCGGCGGACGGCGGAGAGGAGTTGGCCCAGCCCGAAGCCGGCCAGCAGCACCCAGACGGCGGTCGCCATGGTGATGGTGCCGGCCGCCAGGTCCGGCTCGATCAGCCCGGTCAGCCCGGCCAGCAGCAGCCCGACCAGGGCGACCGAGACCCGGGTGGGGCGCTCCCCCACGGTCACCGCGCCGATCTCCCGCATGCCGGCGGAGACCGCGCGGGCGCGCACGTACTCGTGCAGCCAGGAGAGCGCACCGGCGGTCGCGACGAGCGCCCCGGGCGCCCCGATCAGCCAGAACGCGGCCAGCCAGGCGACCTCTCCGAGCCGGTCGGCCAGCGAGTCGTAGACGTAGCCGAGCCGGGTCGTGCGGTTCGTGGCCACCGCCACCGCGCCGTCGACGCTGTCCGCCACCGCGGCGAGCAGCACGAACAGGGCCCCGAGGAAAGGGCCGTCCTGCGGCCGTACGGCGAACAGCGGCACGCAGGCGCAGAGCAGCACGCCGACCACGGTGACCGGCGTCGGGCCGACCCGCAGCCGGCCCAGCACGAACCCGACGTGGTAGGCGAACCGCAGCCAGGCGCGGACGACCGGGGCCGCCGCCCGGGGGTCGAAGCCCCCGTGCAGCCGGGCCCAGGCCGTGGCGTACTCGTCCCAGTTCAGTTGTGTGCCCACCACGGATCAACCGTCGCGACGGCGCTCAGGTGTCGCGGCATGTGCGGTCACACCCGCGCGCCGACCTGGAGGTTCTGCCAGACCTCGCGGGTGGCGGTGGAGCGGTTGAGGGTGATGAAGTGGATTCCCGGCACGCCCTCGTCGAGCAGCCGCCGGCACATCTCGCTGGCCTGCTCGATGCCGAGCCGGCGCACCGCCTCCGGGTCGTCGGCGACCGTCGAGAACCGCTCGGCCAGGGCCGGTGGGAAGGGCGCCCCGGAGAGCTGCACCGAACGCTCGATCGTGCCGATCTGGGTCACCGGCATCACGCCGGCCAGGATCGGGGTGTCGCAGCCGGCCGCGGCGACCCGGTCGCGCAGCCGCAGGTAGTCGTCGGCGTCGAAGAACATCTGGGTGATCGCGAACTCGGCGCCGGCCCGACACTTGCGGACGAAGTGCTCCGTGTCGCTGGCCACGTCGGGCGAGCGCGGGTGCTTGTACGGGAACGCCGCCACCCCCACGCTGAAGTCGCCGGCGTCGCGCACCAGGCGGACCAGCTCCTCGGCGTAGAGCACGCCCTCGGGGTGGCGGACCCACTCGCCGCCCGGGTTGCCCGGCGGGTCGCCCCGCACGGCGAGCACGTTGCGCACCCCGACCCCGGCGAGCCGGCCGATGACGTGGCGCAGCTCGGCGACGGAGTGGTCGACCGCGGTCAGGTGGGCCATCGGCAGCAGGGTCGTCTCGGTGGCGATCCGCTCGGTGACCGCGACCGTGGTGTCGCGGGTCGACCCGCCCGCGCCGTAGGTGATCGAGACGAACGAGGGACGCAACGACTCCAGCTCGCGGATCGCCTGCCACAGCAGCCGCTCGCCCTGCTCGGTCTTCGGCGGGAAGAACTCGAACGAGAAGGTCGGCTGGCGGTCACGGATCAGCTCCCCGATCGCCGGCTGCGGGTTGGGGAGGACCGAGGGAAGACCGAGCGCCACCCCACGACTCTAGCGGGCGGGGCACGCCGCGCCGGAGACCTTCCCACGACCGGGGACGCCGGCCCACGCGGGCCGACGCCCACCTCACCGCGCGGCCGGGGCCGGGGCCGGGGCCGGGGCCGGGGCCGGGGCCGGGGCCGGAAAGCGTCGTACCCCCGGAGTAGTCATGGTGCAGCGCGGGGCGGGCCGGCCGGAGGTCGACCTGTCGGGGGCACGCGCGGGGGTCAGCCGTCCACCCGGTGACACGGGTCCCGTCCGGGCCTGCGTCGCCGCCCGCGCCGACGCCCCGGAGGACCGATGACGCCACCCCCACCCGGCCCGCAGCTGCTCGGGCCGCTGCTCGCCCAGCTCCGGCTGGCCCGGGGCTGGAGCCAGTCGCGGCTCGCGGTCGAGCTCTGCGCCGCCTCCGGGGTGCCGACGCTCAGCCGGCACGAGGTCTCCCGGTGGGAACGGCACCTGCGCGTCCCCGGCGAGTTCTGGCTCGGCTGGCTCGCCGTCGTCCTCGCGGTGTCACTCGATCTGCTGGCCGACGCAGCGGCCCGCACCCGGCGCCTCGGTCCGCCGCCGTCCTTCGGCGGGTCCCGGTCCCGGGCGGCGCTGCTCGCCCTGGCCGAGCGCTGGCTGGTCGACCCGCGCGCCGCGCTGCTGCCCGGCCCGCCCGCCCGGCCGACCGACGACCGGGGCGACCCCGAAACCAGCCCCGCCCGGCCACCCGCCCAGCCGGTACCGCTGGCGGAGCTGCGCCGGCTCGACGACCTGGCCGGTGGGGCCGACCTGGCCGGGCTCGGGGCGTACCGGCTGGGGCGGGCGGTGCGGGCGCTGGCCGGGTGCGGGCCGGCCGCCCGCCACCGGCTGCTGCCCGAGCTGGCCGAGTCGGCCCAGCTCGCCGGCTGGCTCGCCGCCGATGCCGGGGACGTGGCCGGCGCGCTGGACGCCTACCGGTTGGCGCTGCGCGCCGCCGCGACCGCCGGTGACCCGGCGTTAGCCGGGCACGTGCTCGGCTCGGCCAGCCACCTGCTCGCCGGCGCGGGCGACCCGGAGGGCGCGCTGGTGCTGGCCCGCACGGCGTACGCCGGGGCGCGGCCGTGGGCCACCCCCGGCCTGCGCGCCCTGCTGCTGCACCGGGTGGCGCTGGCCGCGGCGGTCGGGGGTCGGGCCGGGGCGGCGCGGCAGGCGCTCGGGGCGGCCCGCCGCGTGACCGGCGCGCCGGAGCCGGGCCGGGAGCCGCCGTGGCTCTACTGGCTCGACGGCCCGGAGCTGGCGGCGATGACCGGGCGCACACTGGTCGCGTTGGGCCGGCCGCGCCCGGCCGAGGCGCCGCTGCACGCCGTCCGGCAGCCCGGTCGCCCGCGCACCTCGGCGATCTACGGCGGCTGGCTCGCCCGCGGCTATCTCCAGCTCGGCGAGGTGGAGCGGGCCTGCGCCGTGGCCGGCGAGGCGCTGCTCGACGCGGTCCGCGCCGGGTCGCCCCGGGCGCTGGGCAACCTGGCCGAGGTGCGCCGGTGGCTGGCCAGGCACGGCGACGAGCCGGCCGTCCGGCGCCACCGGGCGCTGGTGGCGACGGCCGGCCCGTTCCTGCCCCGTCCTGGGGCGCCGCCCGGTCCGGGCGGCCGGCGGGGTGGTCCGGCGACGCGCGCGGCGCGTCGGGCCCCGGCGGTGCGACGGGGCCGATCCCGACCGGATAGCGTCGTGGGGTGACCTACGCTGCTCCCGTTTCCCCGGTCGACCGTGCCGGGCTGCGTCAACGGATCGACAAGGCTCTGGCCGAGTTCCTGGCTGGCCAGCGCACCTGGATGACCGGCGTCGACGACGCCCTGGCGCCGGTCGCCGAGGCGATCGAGGCGTTCGTGCTGGGCGGTGGCAAGCGGCTGCGGCCGGCGTTCGCCTACTGGGGCTACCGGGGTGCCGGCGGCGTGGACTCCGACCAGGTGGTCAGCGCTCTCGCGGCGCTGGAGTTCGTGCAGGCCAGCGCGTTGATCCACGACGACCTGATGGACCGCTCCGACACCCGGCGCGGGGAGCCGGCGGTGCACCGCCGGTTCGCGGCCCGGCACCAGGCGGCCGGCTGGGGCGGCGACGCGAACGGCTTCGGCGACGCCGCGGCCATCCTGCTGGGCGATCTCTGCCTGGTCTGGTCGGACGGGCTGCTGCACTCCTCCGGGCTGGATCCGCACACGGTCGCCCGTGCCCGGCCCGTATTCG
Source organism: Micromonospora sp. NPDC000121 (assembly GCF_042899165.1). Lineage (NCBI taxonomy): Bacteria > Bacillati > Actinomycetota > Actinomycetes > Micromonosporales > Micromonosporaceae > Micromonospora > Micromonospora sp. NPDC000121. The sequence goes on along the minus strand of NZ_JBIAZP010000002.1, from coordinate 410,409 downwards.
ACGAGATGCGCACGGAGGTCACCGTCGGCCAGTACCTCGACGTGCTGACCCAGGCCACGGGCGACACCTCGCTGGAGCGGGCCGGCAAGGTCGCCCGCTACAAGTCGGCGAAGTACACGGTCGAGCGGCCCGTGCTGCTCGGCGCCGCGCTGGCCGACGCGCCGGCCGGGGTCCTGGCGGCGTACTCCGGGTACGGGCTGCCGTTGGGCGAGGCGTTCCAGCTCCGCGACGACGTGCTGGGGGTGTTCGGCGACCCGGTCCAGACCGGCAAACCCGCCGGCGACGACCTGCGCGAGGGCAAGCGGACCTATCTGGTGGCGGCGGCCTTGGAGGCGACGGACGAGGCGGGCCGCGAGCTGCTGCTCGGCGCGCTCGGCGATCCGGGGCTGGACGAGACCGGGGTCGCCCGGCTGCGAGAGTTGATCAGCGACAGCGGCGCGCTGGCGCGTACCGAGCAGCGGATCACCGCGCTGACCGACACCGCGCTGGCCGCGCTGGCCACGGTCGACCTGGACACCGAGGCCCGGCAGGCCCTGGTCGACCTGGCCATCGCCGCCACCCGCCGCACGGACTGACCACGCCCCCCGGCGCCACCCCCACCCCACGCCGCCCTCCCCTCCCCGCGACGCGATCTTGCACTTTCGGCCCGCGCCTTGTCCCCGATGCCCCGATTCGTCGGGGCATAACGTGCAAGATCGCGGGGATTTAGGGGCGGGAGGGGCCGGCGGGAAGGGGGAGGGCGGGGAGGGTCAGAAGCCGAGGGCCTGGGCGCGTCGCTTGACCTCGCGGGCCTGGTCGCCGCCGAGCGCCTTCGCCGGGGTGGCGCCGGGAAGGGTCTCGTCCGGCTCGTAGAGCCAGCGCAGCGCGGCCTCGTCGTCGTAGCCGGCGTCGGCCAGCAGGTTGAGCACGCCGGGCAGGTGCTTGAGCACGGTCTTGTTGGCCACCAGGTCGGTCGGGATCCGGCGGACGCCGTCGCGGCGCACCGCGATCAACTCGCGGTCCCGGATCATCTGGTGCACCTTGCTGATCGACACGTCGAGGCGCTCGGCCACGTCCGGCAGGGTCAGCCAGTCGGTGGGGCCGGCGGTCTCGGGGGCGGGCACGGCCCGGTCGGCGGGTACGGAGTCGGTCACCCGACCACCCTGCCATGCCCCTGCCGGCCGGAGCCAACGGCACCCCGATGAGGCCGCCGAGCAGGGCCGATAGGCGACGCGAGTGCGGCGGGAAGCCTGCTGTCGCAGCCCGGCTGTAGCATCCTGTTCAACCTTGACCCTCCGGGCACATAGACTCCCTGCCGATGGACACACAGGTCGCCGACACGTTGCTGGGCTCGCTGATCGACGGGCGCTACCGCATCCGCGGTCGCGTGGCTCGTGGCGGCATGGCGACCGTGTACACCGCCACCGACGAGCGCCTCGAGCGCACCGTGGCGGTCAAGATCATTCATCCGTCCCAGGCGCCCGAGGCCCAGGCCCGGGCGGCGGGCTTCGTGGAGCGGTTCACCGACGAGGCGAAGACGATCGCCCGGCTGACCCACCCGAACGTGGTCGCGGTCTACGACCAGGGCACCCACGCCGGCCTGCCCTACCTGGTGATGGAGTACGTCCGCGGCCGTACCCTGCGCGACGTGCTCACCGAGCGGCGTCGGCTCGACCCCGACGAGGCGCTGGCCATCGCCGAGCAGATGCTCGCCGCGATCGCCGCCGCGCACCGGGCCGGGCTGGTGCACCGCGACGTGAAGCCGGAGAACGTGCTGGTCGCCGAGGCACCCACCGGCGGCCCGGCCAACCTCGTCGACAGCGTGGTCAAGGTCGCCGACTTCGGGCTGGCCCGGGCGGTCGAGGCGAGCGCCGACGACGAGAACGGCAACCAGCTGATGGCCACGGTCGCGTACGTCGCCCCGGAGCTGGTCACCGAGGGGCATGCCGACCCCCGCACCGACGTCTACTCCGCCGGCATCGTGCTGTTCGAGATGCTCACCGGCCGGGTGCCCTACGACGGGGACCGGCCGGTCGACGTCGCCTGGCAGCACGTCGACCGGGACGTCCCGGCACCGTCGACGCTGGTGCCCGGCCTGCCCAAGGCGCTGGACGACCTGGTCGCCCGGGCCACCCGGCGTGATCCGGGCGCCCGGCCGACCGACGCGGGCGCGCTGCTGGCCGAGGTGCAGGTGGCCCGGGACGACCTGGGCAACGCGAACACGCGTACCGCCGTGTTGCGCCGGGTGACCGACGAGCCGGCGGTGGCCCAGCCGACGATGGTGGTGGCGGCGGTCCAGCCGGCCGAGCGGCCGGCCTGGGCCCGGCTGCCCGACGGCGGCGCTCCGCGGGCGGGCCGCCGCCGGGCCGCCGCGGCCGAGGAGGGCGAGAGCCTGTGGTCGCGGCTGTCCGCGCTGCGCGCCAAGGTGATGGGCAACCCGCGGGGCCGGATGGCGGTCATCGCCGCCGTGGTGGTGCTGTGCCTGGTGGCCGCGGGGGGCGGCTGGTGGTTCGGGGTCGGCCGCTACACGGTGGCACCGCAGCTGGTGACCCTGAGCAAGGCCGACGCGGAGGCGCAGGCCGCCCGCGCCGGCTTCACCCTCGCCTACGCCGAGCCGCGCTACGACGAGAAGGTCCCGAAGGACGGCGTCCTGGCGCAGAATCCGGTCTCCGCCGCCCGGATCCTCAAGGGCGGCACGATCACCCTGACCCTCTCGCTGGGGCCGGAGCGTTTCCCGGTACCCGACGTCGTCGGCAAGGAGTTCGAGCTGGCCGAGGCGGACCTGCTCGACGCGAAGCTGGTGGTGGCGAAGGGCACCGCCCGCTACGACGACAACCTGCCCGCGAACGTGGTGGTGGACACCAACCCGAAGGTGGGCACCGAGGTCAAGCCCGGCGACAAGGTCACCGTGATCCTGAGCAAGGGCAAGGCCCCGATCTCGGTGCCGAACCTGGCCGGCAAGAGCCTCGCCGAGGCCCGGACGATCCTCGCCCAGCTGGGCCTGGTGCTGGTGGAGCCGCCCACCTACAAGGACTCCGACAAGCCCAGGGACGAGGTCCTCGGGCAGAGCCCGGCGGACGGCACCGGGGTGGAGCGGGGCGCCAAGGTCACGCTGGAGGTCAGCAAGGGCCCGCCGCTGGTCCCCGTGCCCCGGGTCATGGACCTGCCGTGCCAGCAGGCCAAGCAGGTGCTGGAGAGCCAGGGCTTCCCGGTGGTGATCCAGTTCAACCCAAACGGCATCACCCGCTTCCAGAACCCGCCGGAGAACACGCAGGTGCCGCCGGGCACCCAGGTCACCATCGGGTGCCTGTGAGGATGCCGGAGCACCACAGATGACGGCACAGGACGAGATGACGGCACAGGACGGGACGACGGCACCGGACGGGACGACGGCACCGGACGGGACGACGGCGCGGCACCGGCCGGTCGGCTCGCACACCCCCACCTCGGGCGGCCTGGCGAAGGCGGCCCTGCCGTACGCCGACGCGGCCGGCTCGCAGGTCGTGCAGGTCTACGTCTCCAACTCCCGGGGCTGGGCGCTGCCGGCCGGCGACCCGGCCCAGGACGCGCTGTTCCGCGACGGCTGCGGCGAGCGGGGCCTGCCGGTCTTCATCCACGCGTCGCTGCTGGTCAACCTCGGCTCCCCCACGGCGAACACGGTCGAGCGCTCGGCGGAGACGCTGGCCCACGCGCTGCGCCGGGGCCGCGCGATCGGCGCCGAGGGCGTGGTCTTCCACGCCGGCAGCGCGGTCGGCGAGGGTCACGCCGAGGTGGCGATGCGGCAGGTCCGCGAAACGCTGCTGCCGCTGCTCGACGAGGCGGCGGCGTCGGGCGGCCCGCGGCTGCTGGTCGAGCCGAGCGCGGGCGGCGGGCGGTCGCTGGCCTCCCGGGTGGAACAGCTCGGGCCGTACCTCGAAGCCGTGGAGGGGCACCCCTGGCTCGGGGTCTGCTTCGACACCTGCCACGCGTGGGCCGCGGGGCACGACCTGGCCGCCGAGGGCGGCATGACCGCGACGCTGGACACTCTGGTGGCGACGGTCGGGGCCGGGCGGCTGCGGCTGGTGCACGCGAACGACTCGAAGGACCTGTGCGGCTCCACCCGGGACCGGCACGAGAACATCGGCAAGGGCACCATCGGCGAGCCGGCGTTCGCCGAGCTGATGGCGCACCCGGCCACAGCCGGCGTCCCGGTCGTCGTGGAGACCCCGACGGAGAAGCACGTCGGCCACGCCGCCGACATCGCCACCCTCAAACGCCTGCACCCCTGACCCGCCAAGCCCAATCGGGGCTCCCCGCCCCGATCGGGGTTGATCAAGAAGTTTCGGCGAGAATCCGTAGCCGGGAAGACGCAAACTTCTTGATCAACCGCCTCCCGCACGCCGCCGACCCCACCGTGGACAGCGAGGGGCGGCGCAACCGGCAGCGCTCGGGGCGTCAGCCCCGGAGGATGCGGGTGACGACCTCGATGGCGCGGTCGATGCCGGCGTCGTCGACGTCCATGTGAGTGACGAGGCGGGCGACGCGGGGGCCGAGCACCGACACCAGGACGCCCTCGGCGCGGGCGGCGGCGGCCAGGGCGTGCGCGTCCAGCGGCGCCTTCGTCAGGTCCAGCGGCACCAGGTTGGTCCGGACCGTGCCGGCCAGCACCCCGAACGGGGCGATCGCCTCGGCGAGCCGGGCCGCCTTGGCGTGGTCGGCGGCGAGCCGGTCGACGTGGTGGGCCAGCGCGTACCGGCCGGCGGCGGCCAGGATGCCGGCCTGCCGCATCCCACCACCCATCCGCTTGCGGACGAACCGGGCCCGCTCGATCCGCTCGGCGCTGCCGACGACCAGCGAGCCGACCGGCGCGCCGAGCCCCTTGGAGAGGCAGACCGACAGGGTGTCGAAGAGGGCGCCGTACTCGGCCAGCGGCACGCCGTCGGCGACGTGCGCGTGCCAGATCCGGGCGCCGTCGCAGTGCAGCGCCACCTGCGCGTCGTCGGCGACCCGGCGCAGCTCGCGCAGGGTGGCCAGCGGGATGACCCCGCCGCCGCCCCGGTTGTGGGTCTGCTCCACGGCGATCGCCCGGGTGGGCACCGCCCAGTAGCCGTCCGGTCGGATCATGGCCGCTACCGCGTCCGGGTCGATGTCCGCGCCGACCGCCGGCCAGGTCCGCGAGGAGATGCCGCCGTACGCGGCGGCGGCCCCGATCTCGTACGTGACCACGTGCGCGTCGGCGTCGCAGAGCAGCTCGTTGCCGGGCGGCACCAGCAGTTGCAGGGCGATCTGGTTGGCCATCGACCCGGTCGGGGCGAACAGCGCCGCCTCGTGCCCGAAGAGCGCGGCGACCTCGGCCTCCAGCGCGTTGACCGTCGGGTCCTCGCCGTAGACGTCGTCGCCGACCTCGGCGGCGGCCATCGCCTCCCGCATCCCGGGAGTCGGCCGGGTGACGGTGTCCGAACGCAGGTCGATCATGTCTTCGCTCGCGACTGCGGGGCTCGCAAGCTCACTCCTCGCGCTCGCAGGCATCTCTTCGCTCGCGACTGCGGGGCTCGCAAGCTCACTCCTCGCGCTCGCAGGGAGCTCAGCCACGCAGCATCTCCGCCACCAGGAAGGCCAGCTCCAGCGACTGCTGAGTGTTCAGTCGCGGGTCGCAGGCGGTCTCGTACCGGTCGGGCAGGTCCAGGTCCTCGATGCCCTGCGCGCCGCCGAGGCACTCGGTGACGTCCTCACCGGTCAGCTCGACGTGCAGGCCGCCGGGGTGGGTCTCCAAGCCCCGGTGCACCTCGAAGTAGCCGAGCACCTCGTCGACGATGCGGTCGAAGTGCCGGGTCTTGTAGCCGTTGGACGACTCGTGCGTGTTGCCGTGCATCGGGTCGCACTGCCAGACCACCTTGGCGCCGGCGGCGGTCACCTTGGCGACGATCGGCGGCAGGGCGTCTCGGACCTTGTGGTTGCCCATCCGGCTGATCAGGGTGAGCCGGCCGGGGATGTTGTCCGGGTTGAGCTTCTCGCAGAGCTCGATCGCCTCGTCCGGCGTCGTGGTGGGGCCGAGCTTGACCCCGATCGGGTTGGCGATGCGGGAGATGAAGTCGATGTGCGCGCCGTCGATCTGCCGGGTGCGCTCGCCGATCCACAGGAAATGCCCGGACAGCCCGTACGCCCGGCGGTCGGAGACGCGGGTGAGCGCCCGGTCGTACTCCAGGGCGAGGGCCTCGTGGGAGCAGTAGAGGGTGACCGTGCGCAGGGCCTCGTCGTCGGTCATCCCGCAGGCGCGGATGAACGCCAGCGCCCGGTCGATCTCCCGGGCGATCGCCTCGTAGCGCTCGCCGGCCGGCGAGTTCTTGACGAAGCCCTTGTTCCAGTCGTGCACCGCGTGCAGGTCGGCCAGCCCGCCGGCCAGGTACGCGCGGAGCATGTTCATCGCGGCGGCCGAGTTCGCGTACGCCCGGATCATGCGCTGCGGGTCGGCGGCCCGCGCCTCCGGCGTGGCCTCCAGCGAGTTGATCATGTCACCGCGGTAGGCCGGCAGCCCGCGCGCGTCGGTCGGCAGCGACCGCGGCTTGGTGTACTGCCCGGCGACCCGGGCGACCTTGACCACCGGCAGCGAGGCGCCGTAGGTGAGCACGATCGCCATCTGGAGCAGGGTGCGGGCGTTGGCCAGCAGGTGGCTCTCGGTGTTGTCGGCGAAGGTCTCCGCGCAGTCACCGCCCTGGAGCAGGAACGCCTTGCCCTCGCAGACCAGCGCGAGCCGCTGGCGGAGCTGGTCGACCTCGTAGGGCGCCACCACCGAGGGCACGGTGTCGAGCACCTTGCAGACCTCGGCGACTTCGGCCGGGTCCGGCCACGGCGGGGTCTGCGCGCGGGGCAGCTCCCGCCAGCGGTCGAGGCCGAGGGCCGCGTCCTCGGCGGAGTCGATGGTCGGGCGGCTGGTCTGCAGCCCCGGGCTGCCCACCGCGGGATGGCTCAGCTGATGCCACTCATGGCGCATGACAGAAAGCGTACGGCGAACGGACGGGCGGCCGACCGGCGGAGGGCAGGGTTCCGGCAGGTGAGAGATGACTCACCGGAGCGCAGGTCAGGGCGTCGCGGCCGGCGCCGGGGTGTGGCCGCCCGGCGCCTCGGCGGCGATGCACCAGTCGGCGCCGTCGCGGGTGACCGTGAACAGCAGCGGCCGGGTGATCGTGCGGGAGCCGGCGGTGACCGAGACCGTGGTGCTGACCTCCTGGCCCTGCGGGCCCGGACGGATGTCGGTGATCTCGGCCTGGGGGACGGTGAAGTGGTCGGCGAAGTCGCCGTTCGGTCCGGTCGCGGCGGCGTCGAAGCCCTCCTGGAGGACGGCGCAGAGCTGGCTGCGGCCGGCCGCGACGTCCTTGGCGGCCATCGCGTCGAGGTACGCCTGCACCCGCTCCCGCGACTTGGCGGCGGCCTCCTCGGCCGGGGCCCGCCCGGGCTTGGTCGCCGGGTCCTCCTCCGTGCCGATGCCGCAGCCGAGCAGGGCGAGGGGCAGGGTTCCGAGCAGCACGGCGCCCGCCGCGAGCCTCCCGTGCGTCGCGCGCATCGCCACCTCCGTCGCCGTGTACATCGAGCCCGTTGAGCGGCGAGTCTGTCACATCGACCGACGTGCCTGGCGGTCCGCCGCGCCGAACCGGTCCTTGACTGCCGCTCCCGTCCGGCGGCGCGGGATCGGGCACCCGGGGGCACGGCCGGGCGGGAAGGGACCGGTGCGTCCCTCCCCGCCGTATGGGGTGTGGTGCGTCGGCCCACGGTCTAGCCGAGACCGCCCTTGATGGCGCCAATCAGCTCGCCGTTGCCGGTGTCACCGGAGAGCTCCCAGAAGAACGCGCCACCGAGGCCCTGGTTCCTCGCGTACGTCATCTTGCCGTTGATGGTCGACGGGGTGTCGTAGCTCCACCAGTTGCTGCCGCACTTGGCGTACGCGGTGCCGCCGACGGTGCCCGTCGCCGGGCAGCTGTTCTTGAGCACCTTGTAGTCCTCGATGCCCTGCTCGTAGGTGCCCGGGGCGGGCCCGGTGGCAGTGCCGCCCGGAGCCGTCTGGGTCACCCCGGTCCAGCCCCGGCCGTAGAAGCCGATGCCGAGCAGCAACTTGTTGGACGGGATGCCCTTGCCCTTGAGCTTCTGGATCGCCGCGTCGGACCAGAAGCCCTGCTGCGGGATGCCCGGGTAGGAGTGGAGCGGCGAGTGCGGGGCGGTGGGGCCCTGCGCGTTGAAGGCGCCGAAGTAGTCGTACGTCATCGGCATGATCCAGTTGAGGTACGTCGCGGCGCCCGCGTAGTCGGTGGCGTCGATCTTGCCGCCGTTGCTGCCGTCCGCCGTGATCGCGGCGGTGACCAGCGCCGACGGGCCGAACTTCGTGCGCAGCGCGCCCACCACGTTCCGGAAGGCGTTCGGGCCGCTGGAGTCGCAGGTGAGGCCGCAGGCGTTCGGGTACTCCCAGTCGACGTCGATGCCGTCGAAGACGTCCGCCCAGCGCGGGTCTTCGACCAGGCTGTGGCAGGACTCCGCGAAGGCGGCCGGGTTCTGCGCGGCCTGGGTGAAGCCGCCGGACCAGGTCCAGCCGCCGAAGGACCAGATCACCTTCAGGTGCGGGTACATCTTCTTGAGCTTGCGCAGCTGGTTGAAGCTGCCGCGCAGCGGCTGGTCCCAGGTGTCGGCGACGCCGTCGACGCTGTCCGCCGCGGTGTACGCCTTCTCGTAGTCGGCGTAGCTGTCGCCGATCGTGCAGCGGCCGCCGGTGGTGTTGCCGAAGGCGTACAGGATGTGGGTCAGCTTGGCGGCCGAGCCGCTGGTGTGGATGTTCTTGACGTGGTAGTTGCGGGCGTAGACGCCCCACTGCGCGAAGTAGCCGACGACCTTCTTGCCGCCCGGGTCCGGCGGCGGCGTGGTGGGCGGCGGGGTGGTCGGCGGCGCGGTGGTGGTGGGCGGCGGGGTGCTGCCGCCGCCGCACGGCGCGCCGTTGACGGTGCAGTTCAGCGGCGCCCGGTACGCGCCGGTGCCGTTGTAGCCCCAACTGAAGGTGGCGCCGGGCGCGAGCGGGCCGGCCCAGCTCTTCTTGACCGCGACGTAGTGGTCGCCGGTGCGCGTGACGTCGGCGTCCCACGCGCTGCTGATGCTGGTGCCCGACGGCAGGTCGAACTCGATGCGCCAGGTGCTCACCGAGGCGCTCGACCCGTTGGTGATGGTCACCCGCGTCTCGTGACCGGTCCCCCAGTCCTGCACCTTGGCGAAGGCGGCGGTCACGCTGCCGGCGCCGAACGCGCTGGCCAGCGGGACCGTGGCGGCGGTCACCGCCATGACGGCGCCGACCCAGAGGGCCCGGCGGAGCGATCTCTTCATGTGGCGCCTCCCAAACAGTTAGGAAACTTTCCAATATGTTGCTGGAACGCTACTCACGCCGTCATCACTTCGTCAAGATGTGCATGTATCGATTCCCGCCGGGAGCGTCGTCCGCTTCCGCCGGGCCCCCGCGCGCGCCCGGCGGCGACGCGTAACCTCGGCCCATGACCGTCTTCGACACCCGCATCGACGCCCTCACCGGCGGCCCGGCCGACCTCGCGCAGTACCGCGGACGCGCGCTGCTGGTGGTCAACGTCGCCTCCCGCTGCGGCCTCACCCCGCAGTACGCCGACCTCCAGGCGCTGCACGACGAGTACGCCGACCGGGGCCTGGTGGTGCTCGGCGTGCCCTGCAACCAGTTCGCCGGCCAGGAGCCGGGCACGCCCGAGGAGATCAGCGACTTCTGCCAGGTCAACTACGGGGTGACCTTCCCGCTGACCGAGAAGGTGGACGTCAACGGCCCCGACCGCCACCCCCTCTACGCCGCGCTGGTGGACACCGCCGACGCCGAGGGGCACAGCGGTGACGTCCGGTGGAACTTCGAGAAGTTCCTGGTCGCGCCGGACGGCACGGTCGCGGCCCGGTTCGCGCCGACCGTCCGGCCCGACGCGGCCGAGCTGCGCGCCGCGATCGAGAAGGTGCTGCCCCCGACGGCCTGACCACCGCCCGGCACCCGCCCGGCTCCTCCGTGGACGGACCCCCGCCGCCGGGGCCGTCCGGCAGGCGTTGCGTCGAAACCCGTCCCCCGCGCGGGGTCGGCAGTACGTTGGGCGGACGGGCCGCCGATCGCCGCCGCCGGCCGCGGTCCCTGCCGCCGACGCGGCGACGGCGGGAATTGTCGACCGCGCTGATAGGGAATACGGCCGCGGCGAACGGAGTTGGGGACCGACATGACAACTGTGGGACTGATCGGCAGTGGACACATCGGCGGGACGGTGGCGCGGCTGGCGGTGGCCGCCGGCTACGACGTGGTACTGAGCAACTCGCGCGGCCCGGAGACCCTCAAGGACCTCGTCGAGGAGCTGGGTCCGCGCGCGCGGGCGGCCACCCCGGCGGAGGCGGCGGAGGCCGGCGACCTGGTGGTCGTCACCATCCCGCTCAAGGCGTACCGGGACGTGCCGGTCGAGCCGCTGGCCGGCAAGGTCGTGCTGGACACCAACAACTACTACCCGGAGCGGGACGGCGCCTTCCCCGAGCTCGACGCCGGCTCCGTCACCAGCAGCGAGCTGCTGCAACGGCACCTTCCGCGGTCACGGGTGGTCAAGGTCTTCAACAACATCTTCTTCAAGCACCTGCACGCGCTGGCCCGGCCCGCCGGCGCCGCCGACCGCAGCGCGTTGCCGCTCGGCGGCGACGACGCGGGCGCGAAGGCCGAGGCCACGGCCTTCCTCGACCGGATCGGCTACGACGCGGTCGACGCCGGGACGCTCGCCGAGAGCTGGCGCTACCAGCCGGACACGCCGGCGTACGGGATCATCTACTCGGCCGACCCGGCGAACTGGGAGCGCGAGGCGCCGGCCGACGCCGCCACGGTACGCGCCGCCCTGGCCGCCGCCACCCGCTGAGCGCGCCGCGGCGGCGGTGCGCCGCGGCGGCGGTAGACGGACGCTGACCGGCACCGACCAGCGGGGCGGTGCCGGTCAGCGCGACGGCGCTGGTCAGCGGGGCGGCGCCGGGACATCGCCAGCCCCGTCGCCATGTAGCTAACCTTCCTTGACGAGGCATCAATGTGTAGCTAAGTTTCGACGCAACCGACGGGAGGTCGACATGGAGCGCAGGAAGTTCCTGGCCGGTGCGGGTGCGGTGACCGCGGGCGCGGTCGCGGCGGCGGCCCCCGGCGCGCCCGGCCACGCGGTGCCCGGCATCCGCCGCGTGGAGACCGGCCTCGACGTCCTCGTCGGGTCCGACTTCGCGGACCTCGCCGGCCAGCGGGTCGGCGTGATCTCCAACCCCACCGGGGTGGACGCGTCCTACCGCCACCTGGTCGACCTGATGCACGCCTCGGACGCGGTGCGACTGGCCGCGGCGTTCGGCCCCGAGCACGGCTTCCGCGGCTCGGCGCAGGCCGGCGGCAGCGAGGGCACCGGCGTCGACGCCCGCACCGGGATCACCGTCTACGACGCGTACGGGGCCTCCCAGGCCAGGTGGGAGACCATGTTCACCGAGGCCGGTGTCGACACCGTCGTCTTCGACATCCAGGACGTGGGCGCCCGCTTCTACACGTACATCTGGACGATGTACACCTCGATGGTGGCCGCCGCCCGGGTCGGCAAGCGGTACGTCGTGCTGGACCGGCCGAACCCGGTCGGCGGCCGGGCCTACGGGCCGATGATGACGCCTGCCTACACCTCGGGCGTGGGCCTGAAGGAGATCGTCCAGCAGCACGGGATGACCGTGGGCGAGCTGGCCGGGTTCTTCAACGCGGAGTTCCTGCCCGCCGCGGCGGGGCGGCCCGTCGACCTGCACGTGGTCCGGTGCCGGCACTGGAAGCGCGACAAGCTGGCCGTCGACACCGACCTGCCCTGGGTGATGCCCAGCCCGAACATGCCCACCCCGGACACCGCGCTGGTCTATCCCGGCACCGGCCTGTTCGAGGGCGTCGCCTCGCTCACCGAGGGCCGGGGCACCTGCAAGCCGTTCGAGCTGATCGGCGGCCTGGCCGACGACTTCGACTACCACTGGTCCGACCGACTCAACGCGCGCGACCTGCCTGGCGTCGAGTTCCGCGAGGCGTACTTCACGCCGACGGCGGCGGGGCAGAAGCCGGCACTGCTCAACAAGCTCTGCGCCGGCGTGGAGGTGAAGGTCGTCGACCGGACGACGTACGACCCGATCCGGACGGCGGTCGCGATGCTGGTGGAGGCGCGCAAGTACCCGGCGTTCGCGTGGCGGAGCGACTCGTGGGACGCCGCGCGACCGTACTGGGTGGACAAGCTGACCGGATCGCCGCGGCTGCGCACGATGATCGACGCGGGCGCCGACGTGGCCGACGTGGTCGGCGCATGGGCCGACGAGCTGGCCGAGTTCGACCGGCGGCGGGCGTCCCACCTGCTCTACTAGGGACGTCCGGCTGACCCGGCGCTCAGCTACTCGGCGGCCCGCCGCCACCGGTCCGGCCGGTTCACCGGAAACGGGCTCACGTCGGCGACCGGCTCGATACTCTCGGCTCTCGGGATCCCCCACGGACATCCGGAGCCACTCGATCGGCGAGATCGCCGGTGACGCAGGCGATCGACGTCCCGCCGCACGGCCGGCGGCATCTCGCCACGACTGGCGCGCGGGACACGTCACGCCGATAGGAGCGTCATGCCCGGGAAGTCACGATCGCCTGTCCTGCACCTCGTGGTCTGCGGCGCCGAGCCCGCCGCCGGACTTGCCCCGTTCGTCGCGGCCTGTCGGAACCTGAGCTGGGAGGTCCACGTCATCGCCGCCCCGGACGCGACGAGCGCGATCGACCGGGCCTCGCTCGCCGAGCTAACCCACCATCCGGTCCACGAGGAGGAGCAGCCGGAGACGCTGTACCCGCTGCCGCCGGCCGACGCCTACGCGGTCGCGCCGGCCAGCTTCGACCTGGTCAACAGGTGGGCGTACGGCCTCAACGACAACCGGGCCCTGCGGCTGCTGAACGAGGCGACCGCCGTCGGCCTGCCGGTCGTCGTCGTGCCCGCCCCGGAGCCGGCGCTCGCCCGGCACCCCGCCTTCCTGGAGAGCCTGGCGCGGTTGCGGCACTGGGGCGTGACGGTCACCGGGTCCGCCGAGACGGACGACGTCGCCGATCCGTTCCCGTGGCACGCCGCCGAGCAGGTGGTCTCCGCCTGGACGCGGTTCGCCCGGGTCCCCGCGCAGGCCGGCGCGGGCCGGCCGCACCGCGCCGACGACCTGGCGCTGCAGTCCGGCTGACCGCCCCGGACCCGTGCGGTCGGCGCCGACGCCCCTCCGCCGGCCGGACTGCCGTCGAGCCCGGCGTCAGCCGCTCCCGGCCATCGCCGCGAGGCGGCGGGCGAGCAGGGCGACGGCCTCCCGCAGCTCCGGGGGCTCCAGCACCTCCGCCTCGAAGCCCAGCCGGGCCACGTGCACGGCGAGCCAGTCCAGGTTCTCCCCGCCGACGACGAGCACGCACCACCCGTCGGCATCGTCCTCGACGCGCCCCACCTGGGGCGGCACCAGCTCCCGCACCTGCTCGGCCCGGGCGTGCACCCGCACCCGGGCGAGATACCGGTACGGCGCCTCGGCCACGGACCGCTGCACGTAGGCGACCGGGTCCGGATGCTCCCCCGCCCGGAAGCGCCAGGTCGTCGCCGCCACCTCGCGCATCCGGTCCAGCCGGAAGGTGCGCCAGTCGTCGCGGTCGACGTCCCGGGCCATCAGGTACCAGCGGCGGCCGGTGGCGACCATCCGCACCGGCTCGACCGTGCGCTCGCGCTCCCCGCCGTCGCGGCCGGCGTACCGGAACCGCACCCGCACGGCGTCGCGGCAGGCCCGCGCGAGCGTCACCAGCAGCTCCGGGTCGATCTCGACCCCGGGGCCGACCAGGGTCTCGGTGGCACCGTGCACCGCCCGCACCTCGGCGCGCAGCCGGGGCGGCATCACCTGGTCGAGCTTCGCGAGCGCCCGCAGCGCCGCCTCACCCGCTCCGGCGACCGTGCCCCCCGACGCCAGCCGCAGGGACACCGCCGTCGCGATCGCCTCCTCGTCGTCGAGGAGCAGCGGCGGCAGCCGGGTGCCGGCGCCGAGCTGGTAGCCGCCGCCGACGCCCGCCGTCGCGTGCACGGGGTAGCCGATCGCCCGCAGCCGCTCCACGTCCCGGCGCACCGAGCGGTCGGTGACCCCCAGCTCGGCGGCCAGCTCGGTGGCGGTCCAGGACGGCCGCCGCTGCAGCAGCGCCAGCAACCGCAGCACCCGCTCGGTCGTCGCCTCGACGGTCACGCGCTCATCGTTCCACAGATCACGGAACGATCCTGTCCGCTATCTGCGGGAGGCTGGGACCATGACCGACCAGACCTGGAATCCCCTGCTCCGGGACCAGCTCGCCTGGCACTGGACCCGCCAGCTACGCGATCGCCTCGACGGGCTCACCGACGACGAGTACTTCTGGGAGCCGGTGCCCGGCTGCTGGAGCGTGCGCCCGCGCGGCACCGGCGCCGCGCCGGTGCGGGCCGGGACCGGCGCGATGACCATCGACGTCGCGATGCCGGAGCCCGCCCCGCCACCGTTCACGACGATCGCCTGGCGGCTCGGGCACGTGATCGTCGGCGTGCTCGCCATGCGCAGCGCCGCGCACTTCGGTCGCGCGCCCACCGACTACCAGACGTTCGGGTACGCCGCGACCGCGACCGCGGCGCTGGCCCAGCTCGACACGGAGTACGCCACGTGGCTCGCCGGGGTCGAGTCCCTCGGCGAAGCCGGCCTCGCCCGCCCGTGCGGGGCGGCGGAGGGACCGTACGCCGAGCGTCCGCTGGCGGCGCTGGTGCTGCACGTCAACCGCGAGCTGATCCACCATCTGGCCGAAGTGTGCCTGCTGCGCGACCTGCACCTGCACACTCGTCAGCAGATCCGACAGGAGGCGAGCTGAGATGGCGCGTGACGTCCAGATCACTTTCGACTGCGCCGACCCGGCCGGGTTGGCGGCGTTCTGGGCCGAGGCCCTCGGTTACCGGTTGCAGGCCCCACCCGGGGGCTTCGAGTCGTGGGAGCAGGCACTGGAGGCGATGGGCGTGCCGCCCGAGAACCGCAACGACGCCTCGGGGTTGGTCGACCCCGAGGGCTCCCGGCCGCGGCTGTTCTTCCAGCGGGTGCCGGAGGGGAAGCAGGCCAAGAACCGCGTGCACCTCGACGTGCGCGCCGCCCCCGGGCTCGAGAGCGACGCGCGGATGGCGGCCCTGGAGGCAGAGGCCGAGCGGCTCGTGTCCCGCGGCGCCACCCGGCTCAGGCGCCACGAGCCCGATCCCCCGCTCGGCAGCGGTCACATCGTGATGGCCGACCCCGAGGGCAACGAGTTCTGCCTCGACTGACCAGCCGCGCGGCGGGGCCGGCGACATCGGCGCGGTCCGGACCGCGTCGGCCCCTCCGTGTCGCTCCCACCGGCCGACAGCCGGGTCGCTCCCACCGGCCGACAGCCCGGGTCGGAGCCCCGGCCTGCGTCGAGGTCGGACCAGGTCAGTCGGCCTGGGCGGCCAGCTCGCGGGCCCGGTCCCGGGCGGCCTCGAGCGCGGCGAGCAGCGCCGCGCGTACGCCGTGCTTCTCCAGCTCGCGCACGGCGGAGATGGTGGTGCCGGCCGGCGAGGTGACCGCCTCGCGCAGCTTCACCGGGTGCTCGCCGGAGTCGCGCAGCATCACCGCGGAGCCGATCGCGGTCTGCACGATCAACTCGTGCGCGACCTGCCGGGGCAGGCCGAGCAGGATGCCCGCGTCGATCATCGCCTCGACCAGGAGGTAGAAGTACGCCGGCCCGGAGCCGGACAGCGCGGTCACCGCGTCCTGCTGCGACTCGGGCACCCGGATGGTCGAGCCGAGCGGTTTGAACATCTCCTCGGCCAGCGCGAGGTGCGCCCCGGTGGCGTGCGCGCCGGCGGAGATCGCGGTCATCGCCTGGTCGACCAGGGCGGGGGTGTTGGTCATCACCCGCACCACCGGGGTGCCGTCGGGCAGCCGCCGGTTGAAGAAGCTGGTCGGCAGGCCGGCGCAGAGCGAGATCACGAGCTTGTCGGCGGGCACCTTCGGCCCGATCTCCTCCAGCAGCGCGGCCGCGTCCTGCGGCTTGACCGAGACGGCGAGCACCTCGGCCTCGTCCACCGCGGCCAGGTTGTCCACCACCCGTACGCCGTAGCGGGCGGTCAACTCCTCGGCGCGGGCGGGCCGGCGGGCGGTGGCCAGCAGCCGGTCCACCGGCCATCCCGAGCGCAGCAGCCCGGAGAGCATCAGCTCACCGATCTTGCCCGCCCCGATCACCGCGACCGTGTGCACCCCGGACGACATCGCCGACTTACCCCCTCCTGCGTGGGCGACGGCGCGGCGGCCCTGCGGCCCGCCACGCCGTCGACACCTCGATCAGCTGCCGAAGAAGACCTCGGCCTCGGCGTACCGCTCCAGCGGCACGGTCTTCAGCTCGCGGGTGGCCTCGGCGAGCGGAACGCGGACGATGTCCGTGCTCTGCATGGCGACCATCTTGCCCCAGTCGCCCTCGTGCGCGGCGTCGATGGCGTGCAGGCCGAGCCGGGTGGCGAGCACCCGGTCGAACGCGGTCGGGGTGCCGCCGCGCTGGATGTGCCCGAGCACGACCGTGCGGGCCTCCTTGCCGGTCTTGGCCTCCAGCTGCTCGGCGAGCCACTGGCCGATGCCGCCGAGGCGGACGTGGCCGAACGCGTCGAGCTCCTGGTTGTGCAGCACCATCTGGCCGTCGAGCGGCTGGGCGCCCTCGGCGACCACCACGATCGGGGCGTACTGGTGCTGGAAGCGCTTCTCGACGTAGCCGGCGACCTGGTCGACGTCGAACTGCCGCTCCGGCAGCAGGATCACGTTGGCGCCGCCGGCCAGGCCGGCGTGCAGGGCGATCCAGCCGGCGTGCCGGCCCATCACCTCGACCACGAGGGTGCGGTGGTGGCTCTCGGCGGTGGTGTGCAGCCGGTCGATGGCCTCCATCGCGATGTTGACCGCGGTGTCGAAGCCGAAGGTGTAGTCGGTGGCGCCGAGGTCGTTGTCGATCGTCTTCGGCACGCCGATCACGTGGACGCCGAGCTCGTGCAGCTTGGTGGCCACGCCGAGGGTGTCCTCGCCGCCGATCGCGATGAGCGCGTCGACGCCCTGCGCGGCGAGGTTGTCCTTGATCCGCTCGACGCCGTTCTCGATCTTGAAGGGGTTGGTCCGAGAGGAACCGAGGATGGTGCCGCCGCGCGGCAGGATGCCGCGGACCTCCGCGATGCCCAGCGGGCGGGACAGGCCCTCCAGGGGGCCCTTCCAGCCGTCCCGGAAACCCACGAACTCGTGGCCGTAGCTGGCGACGCCCTTGCGGACCACCGCCCGGATGACCGCGTTGAGACCTGGGCAGTCGCCGCCGCCGGTGAGCACGCCGATACGCATGATCTGCTCATCCTCCTGGAGCATCAGGTAAGCCCGATTTGCCCCAGGATATGTGTCAGATCAGACCATCGGCGCCGTTGCCGGCCCGGGGCGGGCCGTCAGTGCGCACTGTAGTCGCCGAAGGTGTACGCCGGCATCGCGCCCCGGCCGGTCCCACCGCCCGGTCGACCTACCGCTCAGTAGGTGATCTCGCGGTTCTCCCCCGCCTTCGGCGGCTTACCGGTCACCGCCGCCTTGGCGTAGCCGAACAGGTTGACCACGGTGCTCGACGGCGAGTCCCAGTACTCGGCGGAGCCGGCGTGCACCTTGATCAGCGTGATCCCGGGGGTGTCCAGCCCGTCCGGGAACCAGGCCCTGAGCAGCGGATTCCACAGCTCCTCGGCCTTCGCGCGGTCGTAGCCCTCCCGGGCGGTGCCGGAGATCGAGACCCAGGCGTTGCGCTTCGAGTCGGAGAAGGCGACACTGACCTCGGGGTTGACCCGGATCTGCCGCACCTTGGCGGAGTCGGCGTACGCGAAGAACCAGAGGTCCCCGTCGAACTCCGCCTCCTGCAGGCCCATCGGCCGACTCACCATGCGGCCGTCCACGGCGATCGTCGTCAGCATGCAGATCCGGGCCTCCCGGACCAGCTCCGTGACCCGGCGCCGGGCGTCGGCGGCGCTGCTCGGTTCGTTGCTCATGGGACCACTCCCTCGCATCGGCTCGCTTGCGCACCGTGCCCGGGACAGAACCGACCAAACCTACTAACCGGTCATCGCGCGCCAGCGCGCCAGGTTGTGCCGGGCGTCGACCAGCGCGTCGTGCCGGGCCGACGCGGCGTCCGGCAGCGGTGGCCGGCCCCGGTCGTCCCAGAGCTGGCGCAGCTCCTTGGTGAACCGGGGGATCTCCCGGGGCAGCGCCGGCATCGCCCCCCACAGCTGCGCGAGGACCACGTGGTCGTACGCGGCGTACCAGGCCCAGAGCTCCAACTGCTCGCCCGGCCGGTCCCTGACCGGCTCGACGAGGAAGTCGTACAGCTCGTCGCGGATGCGCTGCCGGGACCGCCACGCGCGGTCCGCCGGGGACGGCAGCTTGTCGAGCACGTTGCGGCGCACCCAGGGCACGGCCCGCGAGTCGTCGAACTCGGTCGAGACGGCGTAGAACTCGCGGCCGTACTCGTCGACGACGCCGATCGACACCAGGTCGACGATGCGGCCGTCCTCGATGAACTCGCAGTCGTAGAAGTAGCGGTAGACCATCAACCGCCATCCTCGCCCACGCCGGCCCCGTGCCGGCGACCGGGGTTGCCGCGCCCGGCCGCCGGCGGCACCGGGGCCCGCCGGGCGGGCGCGAGGGTGGTCCCGCCCCCCGCGTCCGCCGACCGTGGCACCGGTGCGACCGGATCCGCCCCCGCCCCCCGGCGGCCTCGCCCGGGAACCGGATCCGACTCCCACGATGCCGGTCGTCGCAGCTCGGGAGTGTCACGGAAGTGATTTGAGGGGTGTACAGCAAGCGACAGGAGCGTCATGATCTGATGTGTACCGCTACCGGACGCCGAACCGGTGTCAGTTCACCTCGTCGAGGGCCTTCAGGTTCACCCGGTGAGCGAGTTGTGGTCCTGGACCGGGGAGGGGTTGGGCCGTGGAGATGCGCCTGCCGGAGCCGGGTGACGCGCTCACGGGTGTGGAGATGTTCGCCGGGCTCGAGCCGGAGGTCCGGCAACGGGTGATCGCGGCGGCCGTCCCCCGCACGTACCGCAAGGGTCAGTTGCTGTTCGTCGAGAACGACCCCGGCGAGTCGCTGATCGTGCTGCGCCGGGGCGCGGTGGCCGTCTTCCGCACCGCGCCGACCGGCGAGCGCGCCGTGCTGTCGGTCATCCGCCCGCCCGACGTGCTGGGCGAGGTCTCCCTGCTCGACGCGTCCACCCGCTCGGCCTCCGCCGAGGCGATCGAGGACTGCGCGGCGCTCGCGCTGTCCCGGGGGGGCGTTCATGGAGCTGGTGCACTCCAACCCGCGCATCCTCGACGCGGTGATGCGCTCGCTGGGCGGGCTGATCCGCCGGCTCACCGAGCAGAACGCCGACCACGTCTTCCTGGACCTGCCCGGCCGGGTCGCCAAGACGCTGGTGCGGCTGGCCGGCGAGAGCCAGGCCCCGATGATCACGATCGAGCTCAACCAGAGCCAGCTCGCCGAGATGGCCGGCGGCTCGCGGCAGAGCGTCAACCAGGCGATCGGGTCGTTCGCCAACCGCGGCTGGCTGCGCACCGAGGGCCGCCGGATCGTGGTCACCGACGTCGCGGCGCTGCGCCGCCGCGCCGGCATGAGCGACCGCTGAGACGTACGCGCCCCGGGCCCGCCTCGCGCGGCCCCGCCGACGGCGCGAAAAGGGGCCGGAGCGGCTGCTCCGGCCCCTTTTCAAGCTCTGGGGTGTCAGGGCGTGGCGCTGCCCGGCCCGGCCCAGTTGGTCGTGCTGCCCGGCCCGGCCCACTCGGTGCCGTCCTTGCTGCCGCCGGACTGCTCGCTGACGATCCCCTGCGCCTGGAGCGTCGCCAGCGTGGCGGCGTCCACGTCGACCGAGTCGCCCGCGAAGTGGCTCACCCCGTTGCTGTCGGTCCAGTCGCTCTGCAGCATCACGTACACCATCGGGTGTCCCCCCTGTGGTCGTTGTTCGACAAATCAGCCGCCTGACTGTAGCCGCAGGACCGGCCGGTGGACTGTCCACAAGCCAACAGCCCGGTACCCGACAGCTGGTGCCGGCGGTGATACTGGCACCGGAACGGCGCCGACCCCGGCGCCGGCGGGACCGCGAGGGGAGGGTGTCATCGCCACGCAGTGTGACCGCTGTGGACGCACGGCCGCCGCCGGCGACCGCTTCTGCGGCGGCTGCGGCAACGAGCTCGGCGCGGTGTGTCCGCACTGCCTCCGCCCGCTCGCCCGGGACGTGGCGTTCTGCACCTCCTGCGGCGCGCCCCGCCCGGGCGCCGACCGGCGGGCGGCACCTCCCCAGGAGGACCGCCGGCGGGTCAGCGTGCTCTTCGTCGACCTGATCGACTTCACCCCGTACGTCGAGCGGGCCGACCCGGAGCTGGTCCGCGGCATGCAGACGGGATTCTTCTCGGCCGCCCGCCGGGTCGTCGGGCAGTACGGCGGCGTGGTGGAGAAGTACATCGGCGACGCGGTGATGGCCCTGTTCGGCGCGCCGGTGGCGACCGAGACCGACGCGCTGCGCTGCGTCCGGGCCGGCCTGGAGCTGCAACGGGTGCTGACCCGGTTCACGCCCACCGGCGCGGACGCGCTGCGCTTCCGCGTCGGCGTGGCCACCGGCGAGGCGCTGGTGGACGTGGCCGCCGCCCGCGACGGCGGGCAGGCGATCGTCGCCGGCGACGTGGTCAACACGGCCTCCCGGATGCAGTCCGTCGCGCCGCCCGGCGGGGTGCTGGTCTGCGGCACCACCTACGCGCTCACCCGGGACACCATCCGCTACTCGGAGCAGCCGCCGGTCATGCTGCGCGGGCGGTCGACGACGACCGAGGTGTGGCTGGCCCTCTCCCCCGTGCGCCGGCAGCCCACCGACCGGCAGCCGGACACCACGCCGCTCATCGACCGGGAACACGAGCTGGGGATGCTGGTCAACGCCCTGCACCGGTCGCTGCGCGACCGCCGGCCCCAGGTGGTGACCGTCTTCGGCCGGGCCGGGCTCGGCAAGAGCCGGCTGGTGCGCGAGCTGTACCGGCACGTGGACCGGCTGGTCGACGAGCCGCTGACCTGGCGTACCGGGCGGTGCCCGCCGTTCGGCGAGAACGTGACGTTCGCGGCGCTGGCCGACATCGTCAAGGCCGAGGCCGGCATCCTGGACACCGACCCCGCGTCCACGGCCGCCCAGCGGCTCGCCTCGGCCGTCGGCGAGCTGGTCGGCCCGGGTGAGCGGGAACGCCTCGTGGACGCGCTGCGGCCGCTGGTCGGCCTGCCGGGAACCCCGCTGCCGGCCGAGGAGACCGAGTCGGCGTGGCGGCGCTTCCTGCTGGCGCTGGCCGCGCGCCGGCCGACCGTGCTGGTCTTCGAGGACCTGCACTGGGCCGACGACGCGATGCTGCGCTTCGTGGAGCTACTCGGCGCCGCCGCCCGCGACGTGCCGCTGCTGCTGCTCTGCACCGCCCGGCCGGAACTGGTCGACCGGGACCCGAGCTGGGCGGGGACGATCACGGGCTCGGTGACCATCACCCTGCCGCCGCTGCGGGACACCGGCATCGCCTCGCTGTACGCCCACATGTTCGGCCAGGCGGCGTTCTCCGCCGACATGCTGACGCCGCTGGTCGAGGTGGCCGGCGGCAACCCGCTCTACGCCCACGAGTACGTGCGGATGCTCATCGAGCAGGGCGCGCTGCGCCAGTCCGGGCGGGGCTGGTCGCTGGAGAAGCACCTCGACCTGCCCATGCCGGAGAGCGTGCACGCCGTCATCGCCAACCGGATCGACCTGCTCGACGCCAAGGAGCGCACGGTGCTGCTGGCCGCCGCCGTGGTGGGCGTGCAGTTCTGGCCGGGCGCGGTGGCCGCCGCCCTGGGGCAGCCCGTCGAGTCGGTGGAGCGCGCGCTGCGCCGGCTGGAGCAGCGCGACTTCGTGCACGAGCAGGCCGCCTCGACCATGGCGGGGCAGCCGGAGTACCGGTTCCGGCACGTGCTGGTGCGCGACGTGTGCTACCAGCGGCTGCCCCGCACCGAACGGGTGGCGCGGCACGAACGCACGGCGGAGTGGCTGGACACGCTGTCGCAGAGCCGGGACACCGATCTGGCGGAGGTGCTCGCCCATCACCGCTGGGCGGCGCACGAGATCGCCCGGACGCTGGGCATGGACACCGCCCGGTACGCCGGCGCCGCCCGCGCCGCCCTGCACCGGGCGGCCCGGCGGGCGTACGCGCTGCACAGCCTCGACGTGGCGGCGAGCCACGCCGGCCGGGCGCTCGGGCTGGCCGACGAGTCCGACCCCGTCGGCCGCCTCCAGCTGGAGCTGCTCAGCACGGAGATCTCGTTCTACCGGGACGGCAACGCCTTCCTCTCCGGCGGCGGTTCGGAGCAGGTGCAGGCGCTCGCCGACCGGCTGCTGTCGCACGGCGACGACGCCTGCGCGGCGCGCGCCTGGACGCTGCTCGGCCAGGCCGCGTGGCTGCGCGCCGACCGGGCCGCCGCGCTGGCCTGCCTGGACCGGGCCGTCCAGCTCTTCGCCCCGCTGCCCGACAGCTCCCAGAAGGCGGACGCCTACGCCGAGCTGGGCCGGCTGCACATGCTGAACTACGAGCGGGACCCGGCGGTGGCCGCGGCCGACCGGGCGGCGGAGATCGGCGAGCGGCTGGGGCTGACCGAGACCCGCACCAACGCCCGGATCACCTCCGCCACCGCCCGCTACCAGGCGGGCGACCGGTCCGGCCTGGACGAGCTGCACGCGATCGTCGAGGTCAGCCGCGCCGGCCAGCTGATCGCCCTGCCCCGGGCCATCCAGAACCTGGCGTACGCCGTCCGGGAGGAGGGCGACTGGCTGCGGTCGGACGCTTTGCTCTCGTCGTCGCCGGCGCGTACGGCCAGCGGGCAGACGCTGACCACCAGCTACTCGGCGGAGGCGATGCGGGCCTGGTTCGACGGCGACTTCGGCCGGCTGCTCACCGCCGCCGAGGCGTTCGTGGACACCCCCACGGGAAGCTGGGACATGCAGGTCCGGGGCCTGCGCTCCTGCCTGCTGGTGCTGCGGGGCGAGCCGGTGCCGCCGGCCCGGTCCCCGGCCGACCCCGCCGCCGACGACGTCGCGGCCGCGCTGGACGCCGCCCGACGCAGCGGCTTCCACCGGCTGCACTGGACGATGCTGGCGATGGGCGCGCTCTGCCGGGCGTTGCAGGGACGCCGGGACGAGGCGGCGGCGCTGATCGACGAGCTGGCCACCTCCTGGTCGGCGGTGCCCGCCCTGGCCAGCGGCGAGTGGATCGCGGCGGCCGGGTACGCGGCCAGCCTCGCCGGGCGGGACGCGGCCGCCCGGGTGCGCGCGATGCTGGACCGGGTGGGCCACCGTACGCCCTGGTCGGAGGCGGCGCTGCGGACGGTGACCGGGGCGCTGGCCGCCGCGGACGGCGACCACCGGCGGGCCGCCGAGCTGCACCTGGCGGGCGCCGGGATCTACGCCGGCATCCCGGACGTGACCGACCGGATGCTGGCGCTCTCCTTCGCGGCCGCGGAGCTGAAGCTGGCCGGGGAGCCGACGGCCGGCCGCGCGGAGCTGACCGAGCTGCGCGCCTTCGCGCTGCGCAACGGCGCGCCGGGCCTGCTGGACCTCACCCGCCCACCGGCGGCCCCCGCCAACCCCGCCCTGGCCTGCTGACTTACCCGCCCGGGCCCGGGCGTGGCGCCCCGGCGTGAGGCGGTCCCGGCCCGGCGTCGCGACCCGCGCGCCCGGCGTCAGGCGGCGACGGGCTCGCGGGGCGTGGGGACCTGGGCCTTCGCCTTCTGCGCGTACATGTCGACGTACTCGCGGCCGGAGAGTTCCATCAGCTCGTACATGATCTCGTCGGTCACCGCGCGCTCCACGAACCGGTCACCGGACATGCCGGCGTAGCGGGAGAAGTCCAGCGGCGGGCCGAAGCGGATGCGGACCCGCTCGACCTTCGGGATGATCTTGCCGGGCGGCTGGATCTCGTCGAGGTTGAGCATCACCACCGGCACCACCGGGGCGCCGCTCTCCAGCGCGAGCCGGGCCACGCCGGTCTTGCCCCGGTAGAGCCGCCCGTCCGGCGAGCGGGTGCCCTCGGGGTAGATGCCGGCGACCCCGCCGGCCCGCAGCACCTTGAGCTGGGTGTCCAGCGCCGCCCGGGCCGCCCGGCCGCCGGAACGGTCCACCGGGATGGTGCCGGTGCCGACGAAGAACATCTTGGTCAGCCACCCCTTGATGCCCTTGCCGGTGAAGTACTCCGCCTTGGCCACGAAGGTGACCTTCCTCGGCACGATCAGCGGAGTGAAGATCGAGTCGGAGAAGGAGAGGTGGTTGCTGGCCAGGATCACCGGGCCGGCCGCCGGTACGTGGTGCAGGCCCTCCACCTGCGGGCGGAAGATCAGCCTCAGCAGCGGCCCGAGGACGACGTACTTCAGCAGCCAGTACAGCACCGGCGTCCTTTCCCGTGGCGTGGTCGCGACAGCACCCCGTCCCGCCCGGCGCCCCCGCCGAGCGGCCCTGTCGTCGACGAGCCTACGGAGCGCGGGCCGCCCACCACAACGGACGCCCGGCTCCGCTTGCGCTCACCGGCCGGGACCGAGGCCGAGCGTTCGTCCACCGGCACACAGACGTCGAGCGTACGGTCGTCACCCCAGGAGGAACGCTTCGACGCCTGCGCCAACAAGCACTTCCGTTGATCTTCGAATGCACAGTCGCCTCGGCCGTCTCACCTCGGCCGTACCGGACCGCGCAGTGTGCGCGCAAAGGGACAAAAACCCCCGCCCATCACCAGTGGCTCGGCAACTGACGGGCAAGACGCGACACAACGCACTCCCGGAACGGGGTGCCGACGTGTCACGATTCATGGCACGGTGCAGGGACGCCGAGGGGGCTCAGGCGACCGCGCCGCGGGCGCGTGATGAGGAGGATGTCCGGTGTCAGCGGGTGGGGCCCGCCGGGGACGGCGGGACAACGGGCTCGACGCGAGCGAGTACGCGGTCGCCGGCGACGTGGATCCGCGCGTCGGGGAGCACCTGCTCGACGTCCTCGCCGCCGGCGGGATTGCGGCCTACCTGCAGCCCTCGGCCGACCTCAACCCGGTCACCCGCACCACCACCGTCCCCGCCCGCCCCGTCGACCGGCTCTACGTCGACCGGTCGCACCTGACCACCGCGCGCGACTACCTGACCCAGCTCGCCGACGAGACGGCCACCGAGCGGTCCCGCGACGCGGAACCGGACATCGACGCCGAGTGGGCCCGGATCGTCGCCGGCTTCCACACCACCCCCGCGCCGGGCGACAATCCGTGGCCCGCCGCGGAGGACGTGGACGACCCGCCGGAGCCCACCCCGGGCCCGGTGACCCTCGCGGCGCCGGACGAGCCCGCCGGGCCGACCGCCACCGACGTGCGCCGGCTGCCGTACGCCGCGGACGTCTCGGGGATCTCCGTCGGCCGGGGCCGCCAGGACGAGCCGTCGCTGCTGGACGGGCTGGACACCTTCGGCACGGACCTGCCCGACGACGAGGACGAGGCGGACGACGAGCGCTACACCCCACCGCCGCCCCCGCCCCTGCCGCGCTTCTCCAAGTACACGGTGGTCGGCGTCCTGGCGATCGTGGTCGGCTTCGTGCTGTTCCTGTTCCCGTCGGTCTTCCCGGTGGCCGATCCCTCGGTCGTCAACCTGTTCGGTTTCACCGGCATCCTCGCCGGCTTCGTCGCGTTGATCTGGCGGCTGCGCCCCGGCGGCGACGAGGACCACGACCCGGACGACGGCGCGGTCGTCTGACCGCCACCCGACCGGAAGGCGACCGTCGCCCGCATGCCGGGACGGCCGCCCCACGCCGTGATCGTCACAGTGGTGTAACTTACTGTCAGTAGGAATACCGCTGTCCGTCACTTCCCTCGCTGACTGCCCGGTTGTTCCTCACTCGCGGCGGTCACTCCTCTGCGGATCGGAATGCCCGATATGCGACAGAGTTCCCTCGTGGTGGTCGCCAACCGCCTGCCCATCGACGACGGTGCGGCCCCCGACGGCGCGTGCGAGTGGCGCCGCAGCCCCGGCGGCCTGGTCAGTGCCCTGCATCCCCTGCTGCGGCACACCCCGGCGACCTGGGTGGGCTGGGCCGGCGGCACCGGGCCGGCACCCGCCGTGCCCGACGTGGACGGCGTCCGGATGCACGCCGTGCCCCTCAGCGGCGACGAGCTGCGCGACCACTACGAGGGCTTCGCCAACGCCACCCTCTGGCCGCTCTACCACGACTCCGTAGAGCAGCCGGAGCACCACCGGCGCTGGTGGGAGGCGTACCAGCGGGTCAACCAGCGGTTCGCCGAGTCGACCGCCCAGGTGGCCGAGCCCGGCGCGGTGGTCTGGGTGCAGGACTACCACCTCCAGCTGGTGCCCGGCCTGCTCCGGGCGCTCCGGCCAGACCTGCGCATCGGCTTCTTCCTGCACGTGCCGTTCCCGCCGCCCGAGCTGTTCATGCAGCTCCCCCGCCGCGCCGAGCTGCTGCGCGGCATGCTCGGCGCCGACCTGATCGGCTTCCAGCGGGCCCAGGCCGCGCACAACTTCGCCCAGCTGGTGGCGAAGGTGCTCCAGCTCCCCGCCACCGACCGTCAGATCGCCGTCGACGACCGGGTGGTCCGGATCGGCGCCTTCCCCGTCTCCATCGACACCGCGGAGATGGCCGCGCTCGCCGCCCGGCCCGACGTGGCCGACCGGGCCCGCCGGCTGCGCCGCGATCTCGGCAGCCCCGAGCAGGTGATCCTCAGCGTCGACCGGATGGACTACACCAAGGGCATCGAACAGCGCCTCAAGGCGTACAGCGAGCTGCTCGCCGCCGGGCACGTCAAGGTGCGCGACACCGTGCTCGTGCAGGTGGCGGTACCGAGCCGGGAACGGGTCGGGCAGTACCAGATCCTCCGCGAACGGGTGGAACGCGAGGTCGGGCGGATCAACGGCGAGTTCGGCCGGGTCGGTGAGCCGGCGATCCACTACCTGACCCAGCCGTTCGACCGCGCCGAGCTGGCCGCCCTCTACCGGGTCGCCGACGTGATGGCGGTGACCCCGCTGCGGGACGGGATGAACCTCGTCGCCAAGGAGTACGTGGCCGCCCGGGTGGACGACGCGGGCGCCCTGCTGCTCAGCGAGTTCGCCGGCGCCGCCGCCGAGCTGCCGCAGGCGTACCTGGTCAACCCGCACGACCTGGAGGGGCTCAAGCAGGGGCTGCTCTCGGCGCTGCGGGCGGGCCCCGACGACGTCGGCGCGCGGATGCGGGCCATGCGGGCGTACCTGCACCGGCACGACATCCGGGCCTGGGCCCGCTCCTACCTCTCGGCCCTGGACGAGAGCGGCTCGCTGCTCACCCGGCTGGGCGCCGTCGGCTGACGCCGGGAGTCGGGGGCCGCCGGTCGGGGCCCGGAGTCAGGGCCGCCTGTCCGCGGCCGGGTCCTTCGCCAGCCAGTCCAGGATCGCGTCGACCGGCTCCCGCCACCGGGCGTCCAGCATCATGTCGTGCCCCATGCCGGGAAAGAGCAGCGGCGCCGAGCCGTACCGCCGGGCCGCCCGGGTCAGCGCCGCCGCCGGCACCACCCGGTCGTCCGGGCTGCCGAGCACCAGCACCGGCGGGTCGCCCACCGCGGGCTCCGCGTCCCGCCCGGTCAGCAACTGCCACTGCGCGCGACGGCTCGCCCGCCCCAGCCGGGCCGCGTACCGCCGGGCCTCGACCTCGGGCAGCTCCCGGCTGAACAGCTGGCGGGGGTGCAGGCGCAGCGGCCCGCCGAACACCGCCGGCAGCGTGCCGAGCGGGTTGCGGCGCAGCGCCGCGCCGAACGTCGCCCAGCCGCCGAGCACCGGCGCGACCAGCACGCCGGCCCGGGCCGGGTAGCGGGCCAGCGCGTGCGCCACCACCAGCGCCCCGGCGCCGTGCCCCACCAGCACCGCCTGGCGCGGCAGGCCCGCCGCCACCTGCGCCACGTCGTGGGCGTACGCCCGCAGCGTCGCCTCCGGCGCCGGGCCGCTGCCGCCGTGCCCGCGCAGGCTCAGCGCGTACGCCGGGAAGCCCCGGGACGCGGCGTGGCCCAGCCAGTGCTCGGCGAACGCCCACGCGCCGTGCCCAAAGCCCGGCACGAACAGCAGCGGCGTCCGCCCCTCCTCCAGCTCCGGGGCCACGCCGAGCACCTCACGCCGGACCGGACGGACCGGGCGCGCCCACTCCCGGCCCCGCATGATCCGCACCTGCTGACTCACCGTTGCGGCCTTTCGTTCGCGACTGCGGGGCTCCGCTGCGCTGCACTCCTCGCGCTCACCGTTGCGGCCTTTCGTTCGCGACTGCGGGGCTCCGCTGCGCCGCACTCATCGGGCGCTCTCCAGGTCGCGCAGGGCGCGTTGGACGGCGCGCAGGTAGTCGGCGTGGCCGACCTCGAACCAGTGCCGGCTGCTGTCCTTGACCGGCCCCGCGTAGCGCTCCCCCGCCTTCGCCGTCACCCGGGCGGCGAACGCCGCCGCCCGGTCGGGGCGGGTCAGGCGCAGCCGCAGCAGCCGGGCGAAGAGCACCGTCTGCCAGTGCGACAGCGGGAAGATGCCCGAGTCCGGCTGCACCAGACCGGCGACGGCGAGCGTGGGATGGCCGGGCGCGAAGGCGTTGAGCCAGAGCGTGGGCCGGCCCGTCCCCGCGTCGTCGCCGAGCACCTTGGGGTCGAGGAACTCGAAGCGCGGCAGGTAGCCGGTGGCGAACACGACCAGCTCCGGGTCGATCTCCCGGCCGTCGGACAGCTCCACGGCGTACGGGTGGAAGCGGGCGACGTCCGGCACCGGGGCGATCCCGCCGTGGCCCACGTAGTAGACGAGCTGGCTGTTGGCGATCGGGTGGGTCTCGTACACCCGGTGGTCGGGCTTCGGCAGGCCGAACCTGGTCAGGTCGCCCACGGTCAGCCGCAGCGTCCAGTGGTAGAGCCACTGCCGCACCCGCCGCGGCACCCGCAGCGCCAGCAGCGCGTCGTTGACCTGGTCCGCCGGCCGGCCGAGGACGTACTTCGGGGCGTACCAGTAGCCCCGGCGGGTGGAGTGCCAGCAGCGCGACGCCTGCTGGGCGGCCTCGACGGCGATGTCGCAGCCGGTGTTGCCGGCGCCGACCACGAGCACCCGCTTGCCGCGCAGCTGCGCCGGGTCCTTGTAGGACGAGGCGTGCATGACCTCGCCCCGGAACTCCTCCAGCCCCTCGTAGCGGGGCAGCTTCGGCGACCAGTTGTGCCCGTTGGCGACCACCACCGCCGCGTAGCGGGAGGTGCGCTCCGGGCCGTAGCCACCCGTGCTGCGGGTGGTCACGTCCCACCGGTCGCCCTCGACCGGCTCCACCCGGACGACCTCGGTGCCGAACCAGACGTGCGCCCGCAGGTCGAAGTGGTCGGCGTACCGCTCCAGGTACGACAGGAGTTGGCTGTGGTGCGGGTAGTCGGGCCAGTCGTCGGGCATCGGGAAGTCGGGGAACTGCGTGAACGGCCGGGACGAGATCAGGTGCGTGCTCGCGTACACCGGGCTGCGGTCGTGCCGCCAGTTCCAGGCCCCGCCGACGCCGGTCTCCCGCTCGTAGCAGTCGACGCCGAACCCGTGCTCCTTGAGGTTCTTGACGGCGACGAGCCCGCTGGCCCCGGCGCCGATGACGCAGACGGTGTCGCCCCGGTCGGAGACCGGCCGGCCGTCGCGGGTCAGGGCGAGCGTGGTCGCCTCCGGGTCGGGCCGGCCGTGATCGGTGGAGGTGGACACCGGGGGATCTCCTTTTGTGCGGCACGAGGGCCGGGTCGCGCAGCATCCTCTCCACAAACGGAGCGGGATGTCCAGCCCCGGGCGCGGCGGACGGTCAGCCGGCCCCGGGCAGCAGCAGGTCGACGAGGACCGGGAAGTGGTCGCTGGCCCGGCGGGTCTGCGGGGTGTCGACCACGTCGTAGTCGACCACCGTGATGCGCGGGTCGACGAAGAGGGCGTCGATCCGCCGTCGGGGATCAGCGCACGAGTAGGTGAGCCGGTCGGCCCGGTCCATCGCCACGGCGGCGTCGGTCAGCCCGCCCGCCACGGTGGCCCAGGCCGGCCCGTCCGGCCCCTCGTTCAGGTCGGCCGCCGCGATCACGGGCGTGGCGGCGGCGGTGAGGTCGCGCTTGAACAGCGCGGCCTGCCCGGGCCGCTCGGCCGGATCGGTGGACAGGTGCGAGCCGGCCACGGTGAACCGGGCGCCGCCGGCGACCACGCACTCGGCGTACGCGGCGCCGCGCAGGTGCCGGCCGGGGGTGAGCGGGAAGCGTCGGCACCGGGTGTCCAGCACCCGCACCCGCAGGCTGGTCAGCAGCAGGTTGCCCAGCGCGGGCAGCCCGCCGGCGGCCACGACCAGGCCGAACGACTCGGCCAGCGCGGCCGACTTCTGCCGCCACCGGAACCGGCGCGGCCCCTCCTGCACGACCACCACGTCCGGCCGCGCGGCGCGGACCACCGCCGCCAGCGCGGCCGTGTCGTCCCGCTGGCTGTGGATGTTGTACGACACGACGCGCAGCGGCACGCCGGGGCTCTGCGTCACCGCCCCGCCTCAGATCCGGCGGGCCAGGTCGGCGGCGCCGATGACGCCGGCGGTGTTGCCCAGCTCGGCCGGGCGGATCTCGGCCACCGGCAGCCGGCTGCGCTGGGCGAGCGCGTCGGTGAACGAGCGGCGGGTCGGCCCGAGCAGCAGGTCGCCGGCGTCGATCACACCGCCGCCGACGACGAGGACCTGCGGGTCGAGGATCTGCGCCATGTCGGCGAGGCTGGTGCCGAGCCAACGCCCGACCTGCGCGAACGACTCGACGGCGACCGGGTCCCCACCCTGCGCCGCGGCGGTCACCATGCGCCCGGTGATCGCCTCGGCCTCGCCGCCGGCCAGCTCCAGCAGGGCCACGGCGCGCTGCGGCTCCTGCTGGGCGGCCGCGCGGGCGAACCGCACCAGGGCGCTGCCGCTGGCGTACTGCTCGATGCAGCCGAGCCGGCCGCAGCCGCACTGGTGGCCGTCCGGCACGGTGAGCATGTGGCCCAGCTCGGCGGCGATGCCGTGGGCGCCGCGCACCAGCTCCCCGCCGAGCACGATGCCGCCGCCGACCCCGGTGCCGATGGTGAACATGACCATCGAGTCTTCGGCGTCCCGGGCCGCGCCGTGGCGGAACTCCGCCCAGGCCGCGACGTTGGCGTCGTTCTCCACGATCACCGGCAGGCCGGTCGCGGCGCTGACGTAGTCGCGCAGCGGCTCGTCGCGCCAGGCGAGGTTCGGGGCGAACAACACGGTGGAGCGGCTGGCGTCGATCCAGCCCGCCGCGCCGATGCCGACCGCCTCGATCGACCGCCCGACGGCCAGTTCGGTGACCAGTTCGATGATGACGTCCCGGGTCTTGGCGACGTCGTCGGCGGGGGTGTCCCGTCGGGCCTGCGCGAGGACCGTGCCGGCGGCGTCCACGACACCGCCGGCCACCTTCGTGCCACCGACGTCGACTCCGATGGTCAGCGTCACCGCTGCCACTCCCCTCTGCTGTGCTGCCCGCACCGGCGCCGGCGGACGACCGGCGCGTGGTCGGGATGTGCGATGGTCAGGCCGCGTCGCCTGGTGGGTGCTCGGCCGCGTCGCCGGGCGCCCGCGACGCGGGCACCACGGGCCCGTCGGCGGACGTCCGCACGGTCGCCGCGACGGCCGGCCCGGCGGCGTCGACGGGCGGTGCGGCGGCCGGGACGGCCGCGTCCTCCGCCCGGGTGGCGGCGGACCAGACGTCCCGCTGTGCTGCCGGCTGAGAATCATGCCCGGTACGGGTGGCCTCGCGCCAGACGTGGTCGTCCCCGCCGTCCGGTTCGCCGGTCGGCGCCGCCGCGGCGGCCGGCTCGGCGGGGGGCTCCGGCGGGGCGAACGCGCGCAGCAGGCTGGCGACGCCGGCGGCCAGGTCGCCGGCGCCCGTGGCGAGGCGCTCGGCGAATTCCGGACTCGGGTCGCGCAACGCGGCGATGCCCCGACACACCGGGCAGACGCAGCACTCCGGCCCGCCGGTGGCGAATCCGCCACCGGATCCGCCGGTCGACCCGCCCGGGGCGGTGCTGTGACCGAGGACACCGGACACGATCCCACCGAGCGGACCCCACGGGCCCGTACCGGAACCCGACGTCGCCAGGCGCGCGCCGGCCAGCAGCGTGGCGACCAGCCGTTCCGCCTCTTCCCGGGCCGAACCCGGATCCGTTGCACCCATGGTCGGCTCCTCTACCCTGCCGCCGGACGCGTCACTGCGCCGCACCGGGTGCTTCTACCCGGCGCTTGAGCTGCTTCAACGCGGTGTCCATGATCATTTTCTCCGCCTTGCGGCGGAACATGCCGAGCATCCCGACCGACAGCTCGACCTCCAGGGTGTAGGTCACCGTCGTCGTGCCGTCCGGGTTGCCCACCAGGTCGTACGAGCCGCGCTGGGACTTCTGCATCTTCGAGGGCGCCACCAGGTGCCACTCGATCCGGGAGAGGTCCTCGGCGTACTCGTAGGCCAGCACGTACTCGTCGGCCATCACCCCGGCGTCGATGACGAACCGGACCTGGCTGGCGTAGCCGTCCTCGTACTCCTCGATCACCTCCGCCCGCCGCACCGCTTCGGTCCACTCGGGGTAGCTCGGGAAGTCGCAGATGACCGCCGCCACCCGTTCCGGTGGCGCGCCGACGACGATCGACTGGGTGGAGGAGTCCGCCATGGGGGGAGGCTACCCGGCGCCGGCCGGGCGTACGCCGCGCCGCCCCCGCACCCAGCGGAGGCGTGTCCCGCGCCGGCGCGGGGAGCACCGGGGCCACCTGCCTATTCTGCCTGCCCGGCGAGACGGGTAGGTTTCGACATAGCCGACCCGTGGTGGCGGCCGGCACGGCCAGTGAGCACGAGGGAGTGCAGGTGCGCGAGTTCTCCGTCCCGCCGATCGTCACGGTCGGCGACGCGGCCAACCTCACCGATCCGGTCTGGGACAACGCCGAGGTCGCCCCCGACGAGGTCCAGTTCGTCCGCCCGGGCGGGGCGGCGGGCGGCGGGACCGCCTGGGCCGACGTCACCTGCCGGCAGTTCCGCGACGAGGTCGTCGCGGTGGCCCGCGGCCTGGTCGCCGCCGGCGTCCAGCCCGGCGACCGGGTCGGCCTGATGAGCCGCACCCGTTACGAGTGGACCCTGCTGGACTACGCGATCTGGGCGGCCGGCGCGGTCACCGTGCCGATCTACGAGACCTCCAGCGCCGAACAGGCCGCGTGGATCCTCGCCGACTCCGGCGCGGTGGCCTGCATGGTGGAGAGCAACGCCCACGCCACCCTGGTCGCCGGCGTGCGGGACCGGCTGCCCGAGCTGCGGCACGTCTGGCAGATCGACCTCGACGCGGTGGACGAACTGGTCCGCTCCGGCGCGTCGGTCGACCCGGCCGAGATCGACCGGCGACGCGCCGCCGTGCGCGCCGACGACCTGGCCACCATCATCTACACCAGCGGCACCACCGGCCGCCCCAAGGGCTGCGCGCTCACCCACCGGAACATGTACGCCGACATCGCCAACGCCGTGCCGGTGCTGCCGAACCTCTTCCGGCCCGGCGCGTCGACCCTGCTCTTCCTCCCGCTGGCGCACGCCTTCGCCCGGCTGATCCAGATCGGCGTGGTCCAGGCGCGCGCCACGATGCGCCACTGCGCGGACACCAGGAACCTGGTCGCCGAACTGCAGGACTTCCGCCCCACCTTCGTGCTCTCGGTGCCCCGGGTGTTCGAGAAGGTCTACAACGGGGCCAAGCAGAAGGCCGAGGCCGAGGGCAAGGGCAGCATCTTCGCCCGCGCCGAGCAGGTCGCCATCGCGTACAGCGAGGCCCTGGAGACCGCCGGTGGCCCCGGCCTGGCGCTGCGCGTGCAGCACGCGCTCTTCGACAGGTTGGTCTACCGCAAGCTGCGGGCGGCGCTCGGCGGCCGGTGCCGCGACGCCATCTCCGGCGGCGCCCCGCTCGGCGCCCGGCTGGGCCACTTCTTCCGCGGGGTCGGCGTCACCGTCTGCGAGGGGTACGGCCTGACCGAGACCTCCCCCGCCGCCGCCGCGAACCTGCCCGACGCCACCCGCATCGGCTCGGTCGGCCGGCCGCTGCCGGGCGTGACGATCCGGATCGACGACGACGGCGAGATCCTGATCTCCGGCGACCTGATCTTCCGGGGCTACTGGCGCAACGAGGAGGCGACCGCCGAGGTGCTCGGCCCGGACGGCTGGTTCCGCACCGGCGACCTGGGCCACCTCGACGCCGACGGCTACCTGAGCATCACCGGCCGGAAGAAGGAGATCATCGTGACCGCCGGCGGCAAGAACGTCGCCCCGGCCGTGCTGGAGGACCAGGTGCGGGCACACCCGCTGGTCAGCCAGTGCCTGGTGGTCGGCGACCGGCAGCCGTTCATCGCCGCGCTGGTCACCCTCGACGAGGAGGCGCTGCCACGGTGGCTGTCCTCCGCCGGGCTGCCGGAGGACACCCCGATCGAGAAGCTGCGCGAGCACGAGGGGCTGCGGGCGGAGATCCAGGGCGCGATCGACACCGCCAACCAGGCGGTCTCCAAGGCCGAGGCGATCAAGGTGTTCCGGATCCTGCCCCGCGACTTCACCGAGGCGACCGGCGAGCTGACGCCGTCGCTGAAGGTCAAGCGCCAGGTCGTGCACAAGTCGTACGCGGCGGAGATCGCCGACATCTACCGACGCTGACTACCATCCGTCACGTGCCCGCCTCGACGCCCACCCGGCCCCAGCCGCATCCCCTCGCCGCCGCGGCGCGCGTGGTCATGCTGGCGCTCGTCGCCGTCCTGACCCTGTTCGCCACCGGCGACCTCGCCCAGCTCTGGTGGGTGGCGCTGCTCGCCGCCGCCGGGCTGCCCACGCTGCTGGCGCCCGAGCACCGGCTGGCCGGCCCGCTCAGCCGGGTGGCCGAGGTGGTGGTGCTGGGGCTGGCCGCGAGCCAGGTCGCCGCCGTCGCGACGATCGGCGGGGACGTCGGCGGGCTGGGCGCCTCCGCGGTCCTGCCCTACCTGGCGGTCCCGGTGACCGTCACCGCGCTGCGCCGCCGGTTCGCCGAGGGCACCGCCCTGCTGGCGGTCACCGCGGCCACCCTGCTGGTCGCCGGCGCGCTCACCGAGGTCGACGGCGGCCGGCAGATCGGCCAGCTCGGCTACCTCGCGGTCTGCGCCCAGTGGCTGATCCTGGCCGGGCTCGGCCTCTACGCGGCCGGCGCCCTGCACCGGTTGATGCAGGTCCGCAACGACGGCAAACCCCAGCCGTACGCCGAGGCGACCCGGCTGCTCACGCAGCTCCGCACGGTGGCGCGGCAGCTGCCCGGGGCCACCCTCGACCCGGGCGGCATCTCCGAGCACCTGCTGGAGGAGCTGCGCGCGGTGGCCCGGACGGACCGGGCCGCGGTGCTGTCGGCCAGCGGCGGCGGCCGGCTCGTGGTGCTCGCCCAGGTGGGCGTGGACCGGGTGGACTGGGAGACGACGCTGGACGCGGACTCGGCGATCGCCGACGCGTGGGCCAGCCAGCAGCCGCACACCGCCGCCCGCTCGCAGGCCCGGTCGCACCGGGGCGGCGAGGTCTCCGCGCTGATCGTGCCGCTGGTGGCCGGGGTGCGTACGGTCGGCCTGGTGGTCCTGGAGGCGGACGCCGCGCAGGCGTACCCGGCCGGGGTGGTGTCCCGGGTGACGGGGCTGACCCGCCCGGCCGCGCTCCGGCTGGAGGCGGCGCTGCTCTTCGACGAGGTCCGCTCGCTGGCCACCAACGAGGAGCGGCAGCGGCTGGCCCGCGAGATCCACGACGGGGTGGCGCAGGAGCTGGTGATGGTCGGCTACGGCATCGACAACGCCCTGGCCACCGTGCACGACGACGCCGAGGAGACCGCCGAGAGCCTGCGCGCGCTGCGCCACGAGGTGACCCGGGTGATCACCGAGCTGCGGCTGAGCCTGTTCGAGCTGCGCAGCGAGGTCGACCGGCACGGCGGGCTGGCCGCCGCGATCGCCGAGTACGCCCGCACGGTCGGCGCCTCCGGCGGGCTGCGGGTCCACCTGTCGCTGGACGAGTCCACCGCCCGGCTGCCGGCCGCCACCGAAGCCGAGCTGCTGCGCATCGCCCAGGAGGCGGTCACCAACGCGCGCAAGCACGCCGGAGCCTCGAATCTGTGGGTCACCTGCGAGGTCGACCCCCCGTACGCCCAGATCGAAGTGTCGGATGACGGTCAGGGGATCGCTGACCAGCGCTCGGACGGGCACTACGGTCTTGCGATCATGGCCGAGAGGGCGGAACGTATCCGGGGCCGGTTGGAGATCAGGCCGCGGCAACCGAGCGGCACGACCGTCGCGGTGGTGCTCGGCTCCTCGCCCCGGCGCGATAACGTGCGCGGTAGCGCAGCTGCAGCAGAAGGGGAGTAACCCGAGGATGACCACAAGTCCGACACCGGCCACCCGCACCAAGGTCCTCCTTGTCGACGATCACGATCTGATCCGCAAGGGCCTGCGGCACGCGTTCGAGCGTGACCGGCAGTTCGAGGTCGTCGGCGAGGCCGCCACGGCGGCGGAGGGCGTACGCCAGGCCGGTGCGCTGCAGCCGGACGTGGTGATCATGGACCTGCGGCTGCCCGACGGCAGCGGCCTGGAGGCCACCCGGGCGCTGCGCAAGTCGAGCGCCTCGATGGGCATCGTCGTGCTCACCATGTACGCCGGCGACGACCAGCTCTTCGGCGCCCTGGAGGCCGGGGCGAGCGCCTTCGTCCCCAAGACCGCGCCGGCCGACGAGGTCGTCGCCGCCGCCCGGCACGCCGCCTCCTCCCCCAGCGCCTTCACCGCCGCCGATCTGGCCGAGGCGATGAAGCGCCGGCTGGCCCCGTCCGGGCCGCAGCTGTCCCCCCGCGAGGGCCAGGTGCTGCGGCTGCTCGCCGACGGGATGAGCGTGGCGGGCATCGCCAAGCAGCTCTTCGTCAGCGAGTCCACCGCCAAGACCCACATCTCGAAGCTCTACGAGAAGCTGGGCGCGGCCAACCGGGCACAGGCGCTGATGACCGCGCTGCGCCTGGGCCTGCTCGAGGCTCCGGACGCCCCGAAGTTCTGAGCGGTTCCCTCCGGGAGCCCAGCGACGCACCACCGACAGGCCCGCGCCCGCCGGCGCGGGCCTGTCGTCGCATCGACCGACATCGTCATCTCGCGGAGCGGCGCGCTATGGTCTCCCCGCCGGGCAACCGGCAGAATACCGGCGCGGGCGACGTCGTCCGCACCGCCGACACGAGGGATGAGCGCATGCAGCGGCCGGACTGGGCACCCGACGAGATCGACATCGAACGCCCCAGCGTGGCCCGCATGTACGACTACTACCTCGGCGGCTCGCACAACTTCGCGGTGGACCGGGCGGCGGCCCAGGCGATGGTGGCCGCCGTGCCGGAGGCGCCGCTGATGGCGCAGGCCAACCGGGCCTTCCTCCGCCGGGCGGTGCAGTTCCTCCTGGACGCCGGCGTGCGGCAGTTCCTGGACATCGGCTCGGGCATCCCCACCGTCGGCAACGTGCACGAGATCGCCCAGCGCGAGGCCCCCGACGCCCGGGTCGTCTACGTCGACGTGGACCCGGTGGCGGTGGCGCACAGCCGGGAGCTCCTCGAGGGCAACGACCGCGCCGCGGTGGTGCAGGAGGACCTGCGCCATGCCGAGCGCATCGTCGCCCACCCCGACGTCCGCCGGCTGCTCGACTTCGACCGGCCGATCGCCGTGATGATCGTGGCGGTGCTGCACTTCGTGTCCGACGACGACCGGCCCGCCGAGCTGCTGCGGACGCTGCGCGAGGCGCTGGCGCCGGGCAGCTACCTCGTACTCTCGCAGGCCAGCGCCGACGGCCGCGGCGACGAGGAGCGGGCCGACGCCGAGCGCGTCTACCGGCGCACCGACAATCCCCTGTGGATCCGCGGCCGGAACGAGCTGACCGCCCTGTTCGACGGCTTCGAGCTGGTCGAGCCCGGCGTGGTCTGGGTGCCGCAGTGGCGCCCGGAGTCCGCCGACAACGCCGAGGACGCCGAACGGGCGGCTTTCATCGGCGGCGTCGGGCGGCTCGATGGGTGAGCCGCCGGGTGCGGCGCTCGCCGTGCCGCCCGGGACGGTCGTGCGACATCCGTCGCACCCGGGGGCGTTCGCCCGGGCGTGGGCCAAGGCCGTCTCCGGCACCAGTTACCTGCCGATGACCCAGGCCCAGCTGGAAGCGCTGCTGCAACGCCTCACCGACCAGCTCGCGGCGGCGCTGCTGGCCGACCCGTTCGACCTGCGGGTCGGGCACCGGGTCGGCACGGAGCTGGTGGCCGCGCACATCGCGTCGCCCGAGGCGCTGGGGCGGACGGTCGAGGTCGTCCAGCTCCGGCTGGCCCGCGACCTCGGGCTGGTCGGCGAGGAGGTCGGGGACCGGCTGGCCCGGCTGCTGGCCGCGGTGTCCATCGGATACTCCCGGGCGCTGCGGGACCGGACGCTGGACGAGCAGGAGTCGATCCGGCGGGCCGCGATGACCGCCCGGGCGCAGGCGGAACGGGCGCTGCGCGCCAGCGAGGCCCGCTTCCGCCACCAGGCGACCCACGATCCGCTGACCGACCTGCCCAACCGCGCGCTGTTCACGGAGCGCCTGAGCGCCGCGATCGAATCCCCCGGCCCGGGCCCGGAACGCGTCGGGGTCTGCTTCCTGGACCTGGACCGGTTCAAGGTGGTCAACGACTCGCACGGGCACCAGGTCGGCGACGGGCTGCTGGCCGCCGTTGCCGACCGGCTCCGCCGGGCCCTCGACGGGCACCTGGTGGCGCGGCTCGGCGGCGACGAGTTCGTCGTCCTGGTCGAGCGCACCGCCGGCACCGACGACGTCGTCGCCGCGGCGGAGGCGGCGCTGGCCGCGGTGCGCGAGCCGGTGCTGGTGGACGGGCACGAGCTGTGCGTGTCGGCGAGCATCGGCATCGTGGAGCGGCAGGTTGCCGGCACCTCCCCCGGTGACCTGATGCGGGCGGCCGACAGCACGCTGCACTGGGCGAAGGCCGCCGGCGGCGCCCGCTGGGCGCTCTACGACGCCGACCGCGACCGTCAGGAGCTGGCCCGGTACGCGCTCTCCGCGGCCATCCCGGCGGCCCTGGAGCGGGGCGAGTTCTACCTCGACTACCAGCCGCTGACCTCGCTGCGCGACGGCCGGATGGTCGGCGTGGAGGCGCTGGTGCGTTGGCGCCACCCGGAGCTGGGCGTCCTGCGACCGGACAGCTTCATCGGCCTGGCCGAGGAGACGGGACTCATCGTCCCGCTCGGCGGGTGGGTGCTGGCCGAGGCGTGCCGGCAGGCGGGTAGCTGGTCCGCCGGTGTTGGGACGGCCCCCTTTGTCAGCGTCAACCTGGCGGTGCGGCAGGTCCGCCGCCCCGGCCTGGTCCAGGAGGTCCGCGAGCTGCTGCGGCGCACCGGCCTGCCACCGGAGCGGCTCCAGCTGGAGATCACCGAGAGCACCATGATGAGCACCGCCGAGGAGCCCGTCCGGGCGCTGCGGGTGCTGGCCGACCTCGGCGTCCGGATCGCCATCGACGACTTCGGCACCGGCTACTGCAACCTGGCGTACCTGCGGGACCTGCCGGTGACCGAGCTGAAGGTGGCCGGGCAGTTCGTGGCCGGGCTGCGCGCGCCGGAGAGCCGGGCCGACGAACGGATCCTCGCCTCACTCGTGTCCCTGGCGCACGCGCTGGACCTGACCGTCACCGCCGAGGGCGTGGAGACCGCGGCGCAGGCGGAGCGGCTGCGGGCGATCGGCTGCGACGCCGCCCAGGGCTGGCACTTCGGCCGCCCGGACTCGGCCGAACGCATCCTCGAACGCCTCCGCTGACCGCCGGCCACCCCACCGACGACGC
This sequence comes from Micromonospora sp. NPDC000121, assembly GCF_042899165.1. Classification (NCBI taxonomy): domain Bacteria; kingdom Bacillati; phylum Actinomycetota; class Actinomycetes; order Micromonosporales; family Micromonosporaceae; genus Micromonospora; species Micromonospora sp. NPDC000121. Next base: position 370,443 of record NZ_JBIAZP010000002.1, on the reverse strand, counting down.
CCGGTCCGACCACTGTCGACCTGCCCCACCCGACGGGCAACCGGGCACGGGTGGCCGTAGGCGGGCGCCGGTCCGGCTCCCGCACTCCCGGTCGCGGGCGGGCGTCAGCCGGCCAGCAGGGCCGCCATCCGCTGCGCCTGGGTCTCCCAGCGCCACTCCCGCTCCACCCAGGCGCGACCGGCCGCGCCCAACTGCCGGGCCAGGTCCCGGTCGGCCAGCAGCGTGGCCACCCGGTCGGCGAGCTGGGCGACGTCCCGGCCGCGCACCACGAACCCGGTCTCGCCCTCCCGGACGGCGTCCGGCGCGCCGCCGGAGTCGCCGGCCACCACCGGCAGGCCGGTCGCGGAGGCCTCCAGGTAGACGATCCCGAGCCCCTCGACGTCCAGGCCCCGGTTGCGGGTGCGGCACGGCATCGCGTAGACGTCACCCGCGGCGTAGTGGGCGGGCAGCTCGGCCGACGGCACCGAGCCGGTGAAGACCACGTCCCGCTCGACCCCCGCCTGGCGGGCCAGCTTCTCCAGCGTGGCCCGGTAGGGCCCGCCGCCGACCACCAGCAGCGCGGCGTCGGGCACCCGCCGTCGGATCTCGGGCATCGCCCGGATCAGCATGTCCTGGCCCTTGCGCGGCACCAACCGGGACACGCAGACCACCACCGGGCGGTCGGCCAGTCCGAGCCGACGCCGCACCGGCTCGCCGTCGACCGAGGGATGGTAGGTTTCCACGTCCACCCCTGGCGCGAGCCGGTGCAGCTCGGTCACCCCGTGCAGCGCCCGCTCCAGCCGCACCCGGGTGTACTCGCCCAGGTAGGTGGTCACGTCCACACCGCGGCCGATCCGGCGCAGCGCGGCCCGGGCGCCCGGCAGCGCGGCCCAGCCGACCTCGTGCCCGTGGGTCTGCGCCACCGCCCGGCGGATGCCCGCGCGGCGGCGCAGGCCGGCGGCGAGCAGCCCGAGGGGGGCCGCCGCGCCGAACCACACCGTGTCGCAGTCGTACGTCCGGGCCAGCCGAGCGGCCCGGCGGGCCACCAGCGGGGTGGGCAGCAGCACGCCGGTGCGCTCCCGGACCACCTCGAAGGGCTGGTCGGCGTCGAACTTCTCCGCGCCGCGCCAGGTCGAGGCGTAGACGACCACCGAGCCGGCGGCCTGGCGCACCGCGAGGTTGTGCACGAAGGACTGGATGCCGCCCGGGCGGGGCGGGAAGTCGTTGGTGATCAGCAGCGTACGGCTCATCGGCCGGCCTCCCTGGCGTGGGCGCGGGCGGCGGCCATCCGCTCGACCGTGGACGGATGGGTGGCGGAGTAGAGGTATTCCCAGCGCGGCGGATCGGGGTCGGCGAGGTTGATCCCGGCGAGCCGGCGCTGCATCGCCTCGAAGGCGGCCGGGTCACCGGTCAGGGCCAGCGCGTGCGCGTCGGCGCGCGCCTCCACCCGCCGCGACATCAGCGCCTGCACCGGGGCGGAGACCAGCCCGGCGACCGTCACCAGGGCGATCAGTAGGGGGAACGCGCGCGGTTGGGCGACCGAGTCGACGCCGGCCAGCCGCAGCAGCGGGCCGGAGGATCCGATCAGGTAGAGCGCGACCACCGCGGCGGCGGCGCCCAGCGCCCCGGTCAGCGTGCCGACCGCCACGTCGCGGTCCTTGGCGTGCCCCAGCTCGTGCGCCACGACGGCGGTCACCTCGGCCGGCGTCGCCTCGCGCAGCAGCGTGTCGTAGACGACCACCCGCCGGGTCGGTCCGAGCCCGGAGACGTACGCGTTCACCGCCCGGGTGCGCCGCGACGCGTCGGCGACCAGCACGTCGCGCACGGGGACGCCGTCGCGGGCCGCCATCGTCATCAGCTCGGTGCGCAGCGGGCCCTGTTCCATCGGGGTGAACCTGTTGAACACCGGCTCCACCAGCACCGGCAGCACGAAGGAGAGCAGCACCACCAGGGTCGCCGCGCCGGCCGCGCCGAACGCCCACCACCAGCGCGGCGACAGCCGGATGACGGTGTAGAAGCCGAGCAGCGCCACCGCGCCGATGACGGCGCTGACCGCGTACGACTTGAGCAGGTCGACCGTCCAGCCGCTCCAGCCGTTGGTGGCGAGCCCGTAGCGGGTGAGCACGCTCTGGCGCCAGGCGGCGAACGGGAGGGTGACCAGGTCGGCGACGAGTACCACGGCGAGCCCGCCGAGCACGGCCTGGGCGACCCAGTGGCCCCCGAAGGGGCGGCCGGCCAGCTCGACCAGGCGGCTGCCCAGCGGGGTGAGGCCGAGCGCCATGGCGACCAGCAGGCCGACGCCCAGCGCGGCCCAGCCGGCGGGGCGCAGCGCGGAGCGGAACTCCCGGCCGCGGGCCACCTGGTCGGCGGGGAGGTCGCCCAGCGCGGCGAGCTGGTCGGCGCGGGGTGCCGGCGGCCGGTGCCACGGGATCAGCAGCGCCGCCGCGACCACCAGGGCCAGGGTGAGCCCGACGAGGCTCAGCACCGCCCAGCCGCGCGGGCTCACCGGGGCCCTCCCGGCACCGCGCGGCGGCCCGCCGTCGGCACCGCCCGCGTCCGTCGGGGGCCCGCCACGCCGACGATCGCGGCGGGGCTGCCGCCACCGCGCCGTACCCGCGTCATGCGCCGCTCCCTCCCGCCGTGAGCGCCCATCCTATTGCCCGCGTCGGCGGCGCCCGCCCCGGCCGGACGGGCTGGGCGGCGGTTCGGGCGACCGGGGCGACTACGTCGACTACGCCACCCCGGGGATCCTGCTGATAACCACCGGCCTGTGGGCCACCGGGACGGCAGTGTCGGTCGCCATGGACATGACCGAGGGCATCATCGCCCGGTTCCGGACCATGGCGATCGCCCGGGTGTCGGTGCTGACCGGCCACGTCCTGGGCAGCATGGTGCAGACCATGCTCAGCCTGGCGGTGGTCACCGGGGTCGCCCTGCTGATCGGGTTCCGGCCCACCGCGAACGCGCCGGCCTGGCTGGCGGCCGCCGGCGTGCTGGCCATGACCACCTTCGCGTTCACCTGGCTCTCGGTCGCGATGGGTCTGGTCTCCGAGAGCGTCGAGACGGCGAGCAACCTGCCCATGCCGCTGACCCACCTGCCCTTCGTCGGCAGCGGATTCGTGCCCACCGACTCGATGCCGGCCGGGCTGCGGCAGTTCGCCGAGTACCAGCCCTTCACCCCCATCATCGAGACCCTGCGCGGGCTCCTGACGGGCGGCCCGGTGGGGACGAACGCCGCGATCGCGGCGGCCTGGTGCGCCGGCATCGCGCTGGTCGGCTATCTCTGGGCGCGGCGGCTCTACAACCGCGAACTGGTCCGCTGATCCCCTGCCTGCGCCCCGACTCCGGTCCGGGCGCAGGCGGTGACCGGTCGACCCGGGTCAGGCCACCCGGCGGCGGCCGGGCCGGGGACGGCCGGCGGGACGCCGGGGCTCGGGCAGCACCTCCACCTCGAACCCGGCGCGCGCGAACACCTCGATCGCCCGGACCTCGGCCCCGCCCAGCCCGTCGGCCGGTGACGCGTCGAACAGGGCGGTCACCAGGCAGTCGGCGCAGCCGTCGCCCCGCACACCGCACCCGTCGCAGTCGATGAGCATCTCGCCTCCCGATGCACAGCGGCGGCGGGCGGAACACCGACGTCACCGCCCGACCACCGTCGGTCATCCCGACGCTACGGGAGGGGTACGACAGAACCGGACAACCGGTCGCGGACGCCCCCGAACCCGATCAAGCAGCCGCCACCGGCCACCGGGCCGCCTGACGCGGCGATCAGGAGCGGGCCAGGCGGCGCAACAGCGAGTCGGCGCCGAGCGGATACGCGCCGTGCCGGCGTACGCCGTCGGCGACCTCCCGGTCGGAGGAGACCACCACCACCGGCCGGCCCGGCGGCTCGGCGCGGACCAGGCGCCGGATCAGCTCGTCGGCGGTCTCGCCCTTGCGGGAGAAGAGCACCCGCACCCCGCGCGGCGACGGGGGCAGCCCGTGCATCCGTTCCGCGCCGTCGAAGACCACGGTGACCTCGTCGCCGGTCTGCGCGGCGATCCCGCCCAGGCCGGTGATCAGCCGCTTGCGCTGCTGCTCCAGTGACATCTCGCCGAAGCCGCGCTTGGTGACGTTGTAGCCGTCGACGACGAGGTGGGCCCGGGGCAGCGCCAGCAACTGGTCGAGGCGGGCGGGGTCGTCGGTGTCCCGGGCACGGGTGGCGGCGCCGGCCGCCGGGGAGGCGGTCTGGTCGGCGAAGGCGTCGGCGACGAAGTCGGCGGGCAGCTTGTCGACCGGGTCCAGCGCCAGCTCGCGGCGCAGCCCGACGGCCGCCTGCCCGATGGTCTCCAGCAGCAGCCACAGCCGGGCGTCGTCCACCGACCGGGCCTCCTTGGCGCTGGCCCGGGCAACCCCGGCCGCCGCCTCCGCCTCGGCCAGCCGGGCCCGGACCCGGCGCAGCTCGGCGTCGGCGTCCGCCGCCGCCCGGGCGGCCCGGCCCCGCTCGGTGGCCAGCAGCTCGTTGGCCTTGCGCTCGCGGGCCTGCGTCTCGCGCAGCGACCGGCCCAGCTGCCGGCTCTCCTCGCGCAACTGCCCGAGTTCCTCGCGCACCCGGGCCAGCTCGTCGCGGAGCTTCTCGGCCTCCACCCGGGCCACCGCCCGGTCGTGCTCGGCGCGGGTGGCCCGCTGCTCGGCCTCCCGGACCAGCTCGGCGACGACCGCGCTGTCGGCCTCCGCGCGCACCGCCGCGCCGCTGGCCTCGATCAGCTCCCGCCACCCCCGGGGCCGGGCCAGGTAGGCCAGCGCGGCCACCTCGACCGGGTCGGCGGCGGCGGGCGCGGTGCCCTCGAGCACCGCCGCACCCAGGTCGCCGGTGTCGGCGAGCACCCGGGCGGTGATCCGCTGCCGGAACAGCGGATCACCGGTGAGCTGGGCGGCGATCGCCGGCGCGCCGAGCCGGGCCCGACGGTTGGGGGCGAACTTGGCGACCCGGCGCAGCGGCACCGGCACCTCGTCGGCGGGCAGCCCGGGCAGCACGGCGGCGGTGAGCGCCACGATCCGCTGGCGGACCGGCTCGGGCAGCACCGGTTCCGGCTCGGGCGCGGACCCGTCGTCCGCCGACCCCTCGAACGCGCTTCCCTCGGACGCGGACCCGTCGTCCGCCGGCCCGTCGGGCACGGTCCCCTCACGCGGGGACCCGTCGTCCGCCGGCCCGTCCGCGACGGACCCTTCGGCCGCCTCGCGACCGGCCCCACCAGCGGCGGGCTCAACAGCGGCGGCCTCGGACCCGGGCTCGAGCGCCGCGGGCAGACCGCCCTCGTCGGGGCCGACCCCACCGGCGGCGCGCGCAGCGTCGACCGACTCCTCCAGCGGGAGGCGGTCGTCGTGCGGCTCGGTGAGGGGCATGTGGCAAGTCTCCCACCGCGACCGGGCCCACCGCCCGGTGAGTGAGCCGATCTCTCATCCTAGACCGGTGGTGACGCCTGGTGCCGGTGGGACGGGAGTGTCGGACCGGGACGCTAGCGTGCCGCCGATGGCACAGACGGAGTACGTCCAGGAGCCGCTGGCCGGCTTCGACCCCGGCGCGGGCGGGGTCGACCCCGCACTGCCGCTCTACGCGACGACGTTCGTGGTGGTCGACCTGGAGACCACCGGCGGCGCGCCGGACGGCGGCGGGATCACCGAGATCGGCGCGGTGAAGGTGCGCGGCGGCGAGGAGCTGGGCGTGCTGGCCACCCTGGTCAACCCGGGCGTGCCCATCCCGCCGTTCATCACGGTGCTCACCGGCATCACCCAGGCCATGCTGGTCCCGGCCCCGCCGATCGAGCAGGTGCTGCCGAGCTTCCTGGAGTTCGTCTCCGACGCCGTGCTGGTCGCCCACAACGCCCCCTACGACGTCGGCTTCCTCAAGGCCGCGTGCGCGAAGCACGGCTACCGCTGGCCCAACCCCCGGGTGCTCGACACCGCCGCGCTGGCCCGCCGGGTGCTGACCCGCGACGAGGTGCCCAACCGCAAGCTCGGCACGCTCGCGGCGTACTTCCGCACCGCCACCCAGCCGACCCACCGGGCGCTCGACGACGCCAAGGCCACCGTCGACGTGCTGCACGGGCTGATCGCCCGGCTCGGCGGGCACCGGGTCGACACGATCGGTGACGCCATCGAGTTCGCCCGGGCGGTCACCCCGACCCAGCGGCGCAAGCGGCACCTGGCGGAGGGGCTGCCCAAGGCGCCGGGGGTCTACATCTTCCGGGCCGCCGACGACCGGCCGCTCTACGTCGGCACCTCCGGCGACATCGCCACCCGGGTGCGCAGCTACTTCACCGCCGCCGAGAAGCGGGCCCGGATCTCCGAGATGCTCGCCGCGGCCGAGCGGGTGGAGGCGGTCGAGTGCGCCCACTCGCTGGAGGCGGAGGTCCGCGAGCTGCGGCTGATCGGGGCGCACGCGCCGCCGTACAACCGGCGGTCGAAGTTCCCGGAGCGGGCTGTCTGGCTGAAGCTGACCGACGGCCCCTACCCCCGGCTCTCGGTGGTGCGGGCCCTCTCCCCTGGCGACACGGGCTACCTCGGCCCGTTCAGCTCCCGCCGGGCGGCGGAGCTGGCCGCCGCCGGCTTCCACGACGCCGTGCCGCTGCGGCAGTGCACCCACCGGCTCTCGCTGCGCACGGTCACGCCGGCCTGCGCGCTGGCCGAGCTGGGTCGCTGCCCGGCGCCCTGCGAGCACCGGATCACCCCGGAGGAGTACGACGTCCGCGCCGTCTCGCCGTTCCGCACCGCGACCGCCAGCGACCCGCAGCCGGTGGTCGACGCGCTGCTGGCCCGGATCGAGGTGCTCTCCCGCGACCAGCGCTACGAGGAGGCGGCGGTGGTGCGTTCGCGGCTGGCCGCGGTGCTGCGGGCGACGGTGCGGATGCAGCGGCTGGCCGCGCTGACCGGGATCGCCGAGCTGGCCGCGGCCCGCCCGGCCGCCCGGGGCGGCTGGGAGTTGGCCCTCGTGCGGCACGGCCGGCTGGCCGGGGCGGGGGTGTCGCCGCCCGGCGTCCACCCTCGACCGACGATCGCTGCGATCCGGGCGACCGCCGAGACGGTGCCGCCCGGCCACGGCCCGGTCCCGCGCGCCTCGGCGGAGGAGACCGAACGCATCCTGTCCTGGTTGGAACGGCCCGAGACCCGGCTGGTCGAGATGTCCTCCGGATGGGCGTCCCCGGTGGCGGGCGCGGCGCGTTTCCGCGACCTGTTGAGCAAGGCCGAGAACGCCGCGTCCCACCAACTCTCGACCGAACGCTCATGACCAACTGACCGATCGGACTACGTCGACTCGCTTAGGCTGTTAGAGAAGTGCAGTCCTGCCCGTTTCGTGGGCCTGCTCCCGGTTGCCGGGGTCTCGGCAACCGTGGGGCCGGGGTGAGGAGGTGTCCCACGTGGACGTCGACGCCGGACGCGGCGCCGCCCTGGGGGGCGCCCTTCCGACCCAACCGGGCGAGCTGCCGCTGGCCCGCCGGCTCCGGTCGCTGCTGAGCTGGCCGACCGCCGACACCGACCCGGTCAGCCACCTCGTCCGGACCCATCGGACGATCCACCCCGGCACCGAGCCCTCCATGCTGCGTCGGGCCTACACCATCGCGGAGAGCATGCACCGCGGGCAGTTCCGCAAGAGCGGCGAGCCCTACATCACCCACCCGCTGGCGGTGGCCCAGATCTGCGCCGAGATCGGCATGGACGCCACCACCCTAGTCGCCGCGCTGCTGCATGACACGGTGGAGGACACCCGCTACACGCTCCAGGCGCTCGCGGAGGACTTCGGGCGGGAGGTGGCGCACCTGGTCGACGGGGTGACCAAGTTCGACAAGGCGTTCTACGGCAAGGCCGCCGAGGCCGAGACGATCCGCAAGATGATCATCGCGGCCGGCAAGGACGTCCGGGTCCTGATCATCAAGCTGGCCGACCGGCTGCACAACATGCGCACCCTGGGCGTCCGGTCCGCCGCGTCCCGGGAGCGGATCGCCCGCAAGACGCAGGAGGTGCTGGTCCCGCTCTGCGACCGGCTGGGCATCCAACTGCTCAAGCGGGAACTCGACGACGTGGTGCTGCTGCACCTGGAGCCGGAGGAGCACGCCCGCATCGCCCGGCACGTGCACGACCGGCCGGGCTGGGACGCGTACCTCGACGAGGTGGTCGCCCGGGCGAAGGCGGCGCTGCGCCGCAACCGCGTGGACGCCGAGGTGACCCCGCGTCCCCGGCACCTCTACTCGATCTGGAAGGACACCGTGGCCGGCGGCCACACCGCCCCCTACGACCTGCCCCGCATCGCGATCGTGGTGGACGGCCCGGCCACCGACTGCTACGCGGCGCTGGGCGCGGTGCACGGCCTGTGGCGGCCGGTCCCCGGCCGGTTCAAGGACTTCATCGCCTCCCCCAAGAACAACCTCTACCGTTCCCTGCACACCAGCGTCTGCGGGCCGAAGGACCGCACCGTGGAGGTGCTGATCCGCACCGAGGAGATGCACCGCTCGGCCGAGTACGGCGTCGCCGCCGACTTCCGCTTCCCGCGCCCGGGCGGCGGCACGGCCGCCTGCGCGGAGCAGCTCGACTGGCTGCGCCGGGTGCTCGACTGGGAGCAGGACGCGGCCGACCCGGCACAGTTCCTCGAGTCGCTGCGCTGCGACCTCGCGGAGACCCAGATCCAGGTCTTCGCCGACGGGCGGCAGGTGGTGCTGCCGGCCGGGGCGACCCCGGTCGACCTGGCGTACGAGCTGGGCACCGAGCGCGGCGACCACTGCCTGGCGGCGCGGATCAACGGCCGGCTGGCCCCGCTCTCCTCCGCGCTGGAGGAGGGCGACGTGGTCGAGATCTTCACCGAGACCGACGCGGCGAACGGCTTCGACGCCGACGTCGCCCCCCGCGGCCCGCGCCGGGAGTGGCTCGGCTTCGTCAAGTCGCCGCACGCGCAGATGCAGATCAGCCGGTGGTTCGCCGAGCACACCGAGCCGGGCATCTCCATCATCGACAAGGTTCGCCTCGGCCGGGCCACCATCGGGCTGGCGCTGCGCAAGCACGACCGCGGGCTGGCCAGCGATCTGCCGCTGCTGCGGTTGTCGGAGGAGCTGGGCTACCCCGACCTGGAGACGCTGCTGGTCGCGGTCTTCGACCGGGTCATCGAGCCGGACACGGTCGTACGCCAGCTCATCGACCTGGTGGACCACCGGCAGTGACCGCCCGCCGGGACCGGGTCGTCCGAACGTTCCTCGGGGCCACTAGCCTGGACTCATGATCCCCCGCTCGCGCGCCACCGGCCGGGCCGTCGCCTACCAGGTCTTCTACCGGCTGCCGTTGCCGGTGCGGCGCCGCCTGGTCCGGCTGGCCGTGCCGAAGTACATCGTCGGCGCGGTCACCCTCGTCCGCGACGCCGAGGCCGAGGGGGCGGGCCGGCTGCTGCTGCTGCGCCAGCCGCCCGGCAGGGGCTGGGGGCTGCCCGCCGGCCTGTTGCAGAAGGGCGAGGCGCCGGTGGTGGGGGCCGCCCGGGAGCTGTACGAGGAGTCCGGCATCCGGCTCTCCCCCCGCCAGCTGAGCCCCGCCGTCCCCAACGCGATCGTGCACGCCAAGGGCTGGGTGGACGTGGTGTTCACCGCCGAGGTACCGGCGTCGACCACCGAGCTGAAGGTCGACGGCGCCGAGGTCTTCGAGGCCGCCTGGCACCCGCTGGACGACCTGCCCAAGCTGACCTGGCCGACCGCCCGGCTGCTCGCGTACTACGACATCGGGCCGCTGGCCGGCCAGTTCCCGCCCCCGGTGCCCGACACGCGGCCGTGAACGCCGACCGGGCCGACCACCGCGCGGCCACCGCCGAGCCGGTCGACGTCGTCGCCACCGCCGTCCCGGCCGACGTCTGCGCGGTGGTGCTCGCCGCCGGTGAGGGCACCCGGCTGCGGCCGCTGACCGAGCGGCTGCCGAAGGCCCTCTGCCCCGTGGGCAACGTGCCGCTGCTGGACCGGGCGCTGCACCGGCTGGCCGGGCTCGGCCTGACCGGGCCGGACCGGGTCGCGGTCAACGCCTGCTACCTCGGCGCGCAGGTCGTCGCGCACGTCGGGGATCGCACCCACCTCTCGGTCGAGCCGGGCGCGCCGCTGGGCACCGCCGGCGGGGTGGCGAACCTGCGGGACTGGATCGCCGGGCGCGGGGTGCTGGTCGGCAACGCCGACGCCTACCTCGCCGACCCCGCGCGGCCCCCCGGGCCGGACATCGCCGCGCTGCTGCGCGACTGGGACGGCGACTCTGTACGCCTGCTCGGCCAGCCCGCGGCCGACCCGGCGGCGCCGGGCACCTTCGACGGCCACGTGTTCACCGGCTTCTCGCTGCTGCCGTGGCGGCTGGTGCGGGATCTGCCGGTCGAGTTCGGCGACCTGGTCCGGGCGGTCTGGCGCCCGGCCGAGGCGGCCGGCCGGCTGACCGTCGTGCCCTACCCCGGCACGTTCTACGACACCGGCACCCCGGCCGACTACCTGGCCGCGAACCTGCACGCGGCCGGGGGCGGCAACCTGGTGGCGCCCACAGCCACGGTGACCGGCCGCTGCCGGGCGGCGGTGGTCGGCGCCGGCGCGGTCGTGCACGGCGACGTGGAGCGTGCCGTCGTCTGGCCGGGCGCCACCGTCCGACCCGGTGAGCGCCTACGCGACGCGATCCGCGCGGGCGCCACCCTCACCGTCCCGGCCACACCCCCGTCCCGGGATCCGACGAGCATCTAGCATGGGCGACGACGCCGACGAACGGAGAAATGTCCCGTGATCACCGCGATCGTGCTGATCGACTGCGCCACCGACTCCATCCCCGAGGTGGCCGAATCCCTGGCCGCCCTGCCCGGCGTCAGCGAGGTGTATTCGGTGGCCGGCCACGTCGACCTGATCGCCATGGTCCGGGTCCGGGAGTTCGACCAGATCGCCCAGGTGATCGCCGGCAGCATCTCCAAGGTGCCTGGGGTGCTGAACACCGAGTCGCACATCGCCTTCCGGGCGTACTCCCAGCACGACCTGGAGGAGGCGTTCGCGATCGGGCTCGCGAACGCCGACTGACCCCGGACGCCGGCCGGGTCCGGCGCGGACGCGCGACGGCCGGTCCACCCGCGGGTGGACCGGCCGTCGTCGTACGGCGACGTCAGCTCTGCGTCGGAGCCGGCGACTCGGTGGTGGTGCCGCCCGGAGCCGGCGACTCGGTCGTGCCGCCCGGAGCCGGGGTCTCGGTGGTGCCGCCCGGAGCCGGCGTCGTGCCGCCCGGGCTCGGCGTGGCGGTGCCGCTGGCCTGCGGAACCGGGATGCCCAGCTGCTCGGCGAGCTGGACCAGCGCGTCGTAGTGCGCCTGCAGGGTCGGCAGGGCGGTCTGGGCCAGCTGGACCACCGTCTGGTCGGAGCCCTGCGAGATCTCCGTCTGGGTGGCCTGGATGGCCTGGACGTGGCCGGACAGCTCGCTGGTCACCCAGAGCCGGTCGAACTCCTCGCCGCTGGCGTTGTTCAGCTGGTCGATGACGGACTGCTGGTCCGCGGTGGGCTCGTCCGGCAACTGCACCCCGAGCTGGGAAGCGGTCTGCTGCACCGTCTCGTCGAGCTGCGTGTGGTCCGTCTTGAACCGGGCACCCAGGTCCTTGACCCCCTGGTTCTGGCCCTTCTCCTGGGCCAGGTCACCCACGGTGATCTCGAACAGGTTCACCTGATGGATGGCCTGCAGGTACTGGGTGTCCTGCTGCGACGGCTGCACCGCGGCCTGCGCCGCCGCTGCCGGCGCGATTCCCACCAGCACCAGCGCGGCCAGCAGGCCGAGGCGTTTGATACCCAACATGCTTCCTCCCCCATGAGACGTTGGACCGCACGGATACCCGGCTGACCGGGGTTATTCCTGCGATCCCCGCCCCGGGGGGCGAGGGATGACACGCCACGCGTGGACCCGCCGGAGGGGCGGAAACGGACGTGGCGCCCACCGGAGGACTCCGGTGGGCGCCACGTCGGGTGTCGCGAGGTCAGCGACGGCTCTCGCCGCTGCCGATCTGCTCCCGGTCGGGCCGCGGCTCGACCGGCGGGTGGCCCGGCGAGACCGGCGCCTCGGCCGGCTTCTCGATCGGGTAGAAGAAGCCCCGGATGGCCGGGCCGAGGGCCCCGAGCCGGTTCATCTTCTTCGGGACGACCCAGCCGGCGTACTCGAGCGCGCCGTGGCCGTCGTGGTCCGCCGCGCTGAGCGGCTGGTGCACCTCTTCGAACCGGCCGTCGGGCAGTCGCCGGATGATGCCGGTCTCGACGCCGTGGGCGAGCACCTCACGGTCGTGCTGCTGCAGACCGAGGCAGATCCGGTAGGTGATGTAGTACGCCAGCGGCGGCGCCACCAGCAGGCCGATCCGGCCGGCCCAGGTCATCGCGTTCAGGCTGATCTGGAACTTGTCGGCGATGACGTCGTTGGCGCCGGACAGGGTCAGCACGACGAAGAACGCGAGGGCCATGGCGCCCACCGCGGTGCGCGCCGGCACGTCCCGGGGCCGCTGGAGCAGGTTGTGGCTGCGGGTGTCCTTGAGGCGCCGGGCCTCCAGGAACGGGTAGAGCGTGGAGAGCCCCACCAGGATGCCCGGCAGCACCACCGTCGGCCAGAACAGCGGCGGGATCACGTACCCGTCGCCGATCGGGATGTTGATCTCCCAGGCCGGCATCAGGCGGGTCGAGCCGTCGAGGAACATGACGTACCAGTCGGGCTGGCTGGCGGCCGAGACCACCCACGCCTCGTACGGGCCGAACAGCCAGATCGGGTTGATCTGGAACAGACCGCCCATCAGCGCGATCACGCCGAAGACGACCATGAAGAAGCCGCCCTGCTTGATCGCGTAGCGGGGGAACATCCGCTCGCCGACCACGTTGCCGTTGGTCCGGCCGGGGCCGGGCCACTGGGTGTGCTTCTGCTTGAAGACCAGGCCCAGGTGGACGCTGATCAGCGCGAGCAGCAGACCCGGGATGAGCAGCACGTGGGCGATGTAGAACCGGCTGATGATGATGGTGCCGGGGAACTCGCCGCCGAAGATCGACGAGGTGACCCAGGAGCCGATCACCGGGATGGACAGCATGATCGCCGAGGCGATCCGCAGGCCGGTGCCGGAGAGACCGTCGTCCGGCAGCGAGTAGCCGGTGAAGCCGGCCAGGAAGCCGACCCAGAACAGCAGCGAGCCGATGATCCAGTTCGTCTCACGCGGCTTGCGGAACGCGCCGGTGAAGAAGACCCGGAGCATGTGCACCACGATCGCGGCCATGAACAGCAGCGCCGACCAGTGGTGCATCTGCCGCATGATCAGGCCGCCGCGGACGTCGAACGAGATGTCCAGGCTGGAGGCGTACGCGGCCGACATCGGCGTGCCCCGCAGCGGGGCGTAGCTGCCGTTGTAGACCACCTCGGTCATCGCCGGCTCGAAGAAGAAGGTCAGGAAGACACCGGTCAGCAGCAGGACGATGAACGAGAAGAGCGCGATCTCGCCGAGCAGGAAGGACCAGTGGTCCGGGAAGACCTTGTTCAGCAGCCGGCGCAGCGGCGTGGCCACCTGGAAGCGGTCGTCCACTCCCCGGGCGGTGTTCGCCGGCACAGCTGCCATGTCAAACTTGCGCCGCTTCACGGCCGCTCCCAGAAGTCGGGCCCGACGGTCTCGGTGTAGTCGGACTTGGCCACGAAGTAGCCCTCGGAGTCCACCTCGATCGGCAACTGCGGCAGTCGCCGGCTGGCCGGACCGAAGATGGGCCGGGCGTTGTCGGTGATCAGGAACTGCGACTGGTGGCACGGGCAGAGCAGACGGTTGGTCTGCTGCTCGTACAGGCTCGCCGGGCAGCCGGCGTGCGTGCAGATCTTCGAGTAGGCGGCGTAGTTGCCCCACATGTAGTCGCCGTGCCCGACCCGCTCGTTGGCCCGGCGCGACTCCTGCGCGTCGCTGTCCCGCAGGTGGATCAGCAGGGTCGGCGAGTCGGCGTGCAGGTTGCTGACGCCGTGGTCGATGCCGGGGAAGACCGTGATCTGGCCGCCGGCGCTGATGTCCGCCGGGCGGACCGGACGGCCGTCCTCGCGGACCAGCCGGACCTTGCCGCCGCCCTCGGTCGGGGCGAACCCGGTGGTGAACATCTGGTTGTTCTTGTGCGGCTGCGAGATCAGGCCACCGACCAGGGGCGCGGCGGCCACCGCGCCGACCGGCGCGAGACCGGCCAGCAGCGAGATGCCGAGCAGCGGCCGGCGCTTCACGCCCAGCTCGTCGGCCATGTAGAGCATGGTCTGGCCGGTGATGATCCGGTCGTCCTCGCTGACGGCGCCCTCGTGCCGGTCCTGGATCGAGACCTCCTTGGGCAGCAGCTTCTTGCCCCAGGTCAGGATGCCGAAGCCGACGCCGAGCAGGGCCACGCCGAGGGTGACGCCGAGCAGCGGGGTGTACCACTTGTCGCCGCCGCGGCCGGGAGCGTACTCCCACGGCCACCAGATGTAGACCACCAGGAAGGCGGTCGCCGCCAGCCCGGTCAGCAGGAAGAACGACGCGACCGTGCGGGTCAGCCGGCGCTCGGCCTTGCTGCCCGGGGCGACCTGCGGCTCGTAGTGGACGATCTCGATGTCGTCCCGGCGCGCGCCCTCACGGACGATGTCGAACTGGCTGAGCCCGGGGGTCCTCACGTCGAGCGGTTCCCGGCCCTGCTGGGCCTGGTGCTCGGTGTGCGTGGTCATGCCGTCACCTCGCTACGGGCGGTGCCGGACCCCGGCACCACAGCACTGAATCGGATGATCCGCCCGGTCACGACTTCCCCGCGATCCACAGGCTCGCGAAGACGAGCGCGACGATGCCGACCAGGAAGATCGCCAGACCCTCGGTGGACGGCCCGTACCGACCGAGGTTGAAACCGCCCGGGTCCTGGTCGTGCTTCAGGGTCTCCTGGATGTAGGCGATGATGTCCGCCTTCTGCTCCGGGGAGATCTGGTTGTCGCCGAAGACCGGCATGTTCTGCGGGCCGCTCAGCATCGCGGCGTAGATCTGCCGGTCGCTGGCCGGCTGGAGGCTCGGGGCGTACTTGCCGGAGGACAGGGCGCCGCCGCCACCGCCGAAGGCGTGGCACTGCGAGCAGTTGATCCGGAACAGCTCACCGCCGGCGGCGATGTTGCCGTCCTCGTGGAGGTTCTCACCGTCGGGCAGGACGGGACCGCCGCCGAGCTCCTGGACGTACTGCGCGAGCTGGCGGATCTCCTCGTCGGTGAACAGCTCCGGCTTGCGCTGCGCCTGGGCCTCCTGGCGGGCCATCGGCATCCGGCCGGAGCTGACCTGGAACTCGACCGAGGCCGCGCCGACGCCGATCAGGCTCGGCCCGCGGCCCTCGACGCCCTGGGCGTTGCGACCGTGACAGGTCACACAGCTCACGTCGAACAGCGCCTTGCCCTCCGCGGCGGCGCCGGTGAGCGGGGCGTCCTGCGCCTGCACGCCGGGGGCGAAGACGGTGTAGGCGCCGCCGGCCAGCATCAGCGCGGCGAACAGCCGGACCGCGGCACCCAGCCGGCGGCGGCCCCTGCTGCGCGCCGCGGGCCGCTCGCGCAGCCGCGCGAGCAGACCGCGTCGGCGGTCGTTGTCAGAAGTCATGACCTGTGTCCTTAACCGGTTGGACCTTGTCTCAGGGGACGGAGCAGCGGCGCGATTCGTGACGCGCCAAGATCACTGAAGCCAGTAGATCATGGCGTAGAGCCCGATCCACACGACGTCGACGAAGTGCCAGTAGTAGGACACGACGATCGCCGACGTTGCCTGCGCCGGCGTGAACCGGCCCATGGTCGTGCGGATCATGAAGATGATGAAGGCGATCAGACCGCCGGTCACGTGCAGACCGTGGAACCCGGTGGTCAGGTAGAACATCGACCCGTAACCGTCCGAGTTGATCTTGATGCCCTCGTGCACCAGCTCGCGGTACTCGTTGACCTGACCGAGCACGAAGATCAGGCCCATCACGAAGGTGATCGTGAACCAGCGCCGCAGGGCGTGGACGTCACCCTTCTCGGCGGCGAACACACCGAGCTGGCAGGTCACCGACGACAACACCAGGATCACCGTGAAGGTGGTCGCGTACGGGATGTTGAGGTGCGCGGTGTGCTCCGCCCACTGCTCCGGCGCTGCCGCGCGGATGGAGAAGTACATCGCGAACAGCGCCGCGAAGAACATGAGTTCGCTGGAGAGCCACACGATCGTCCCGACGCTGACCATGTTGGGTCGGGTCAGGGAGTGGATCCGGCTCTTGTCAATGGCTGGGGCCGCAGTCACGCGGTCATTATTGCCCTTGACCGGGGCCGGCGATCAGCGGGGTGGCAAACCCGTGGCATCGGCAGCCCGATCGGGGTCGTCCGGTTCGCCTGACCTAGGCTGAAAAGCGTGCTGCACGTCGATCCGATCTCCACCGCAACCTCGGCCGCCGCGCCGACGGTGGCCGCGGCCACCCCGCCGCCGTTCACCGTTACCTCCGTGTTCACCGAGACCCGGCTGGACAGCTGGCTGGCCGTCGGCCTGGTGCTGGCCGCCGGCATCTACCTCTACGGCGTGCACCGGCTGCGGCTCCGGGGCGACCGGTGGCCGGTGGCCCGGACGGTGTTCTTCCTCGGCCCCGGCCTCGGCGGGATCGCGGCGGTCACCGTCAGCGGCCTGCACGCGTACGACACGGCACTGCTGTCGGTGCACATGGTCCAGCACATGGTGCTCTCCATGATCTCGCCGATCTTCCTCGCGCTGGGCGCGCCGGTGACGCTGGCCCTGCGCACCCTGCCGCTGCGGCCGCGCAAGCGACTGCTGGCGATCGTGCACAGCCGGGTCGCGCGGATCTACAGCTACCCGCTGGTGGCGTTCGCCATCTTCGTGGTCAACCCGTTCGCGCTCTACTTCACCGACCTGTACCGCTACACGCTCGAACACGTGTGGGCGCACGAGGTCGTGCACGCGCACTTCATCTTGACCGGCTGCGTGTTCTTCTGGCCGCTGCTCGGCCTCGACCCGCTGCCGGGGCGCTGGCCGTACCCGGGCCGGGCGCTGCTGATGCTGCTCTCCGTGCCGTTCCACACGGTGCTCGGGCTCACCATCATGCAGAGCAGCACGCTCTTCGGCGGCGACTGGTACCCGTCGCTCGGCCTGACCTGGTCCGACCCCTGGGAGGACCAGGTGGTCGCCGGCGGCATCCTCTGGGCCGGCGGCGAGTTCGTCAGCGTCACGATGCTGGCCGTGCTGGTCGTGCAGTGGATGCGCCACGCCGAGCGGGAGGCCCGTCGGATCGACCGCGACCTGGACCGCCAGGAGGCCCGCCAGCGGGCCGCGGAGTCGCCCGCCTGACCTGCGCCCCGGCAGCGCCGACGGGCGGACGTCGCGCACCTCACACCGACCGGTAGGATCATCCGGGCAGCTACGAGGTGGGAGCCAGTCCAGCCAATGAGTGAGCGCAGCGAACGAATCATCAAGCGCAGTGCAATGGTGCCTCATGACGGCACGGAGCGAAGCGGAGTGCCGGCATGAGCGATCGTCTTTGCACCGTCCTGCTCTACAGCGACGACCCGCAGGTCCGTGACCGGATGCGGCTCGCCGTCGGCACGCGCCCCGCGCCCGGCCTGCGGATCGAGTTCGTCGACGCGTCCACCTACGCGGAGTGCGTCCGGCTCGTCGACGACTACGAGATCGACCTGCTGCTGCTCGACGGCGAGGCGACCCCGGGCGGCGGCATCGGCATCGCCCGGCAGATCAAGGACGACCGGGACGACGCTCCCCCGACCTGCGTGGTGATCGCCCGCGCCGCCGACCGATGGCTCGCGGCCTACGCCGAGGTCGACGCCACCCTGGTGCACCCGCTCGACCCGGTGACCACCGGCACCACGGTGGCCGAGCTGCTGCGGACGCACGCCCCCGCCTGACGTCCCCGCTCCGGCCCCGTCTCGGCGCCGGACCCACCCGGCGCCGGTTCCATCCCACCCGCACTCGTACGCTCGGGAGGCCCGCCATGGGCGATCGGACCTGGCCGCACCTGCTCGCCGCGCTGCTGCGCGGGGAGGAGCTCTCCACCGCCGACACGGCCTGGGCTATGGGCGAGATCATGTCCGGCGCTGCCGCCCCGGCGCAGATAGCGGGCTTCGCCGTCGCGCTGCGCGCCAAGGGTGAGACCTCGGCCGAGCTGGCCGGCCTGGTGGAGGCGATGCTCGGCCGGGCGGTCCCGGTCGAGCTGCCCGAGGCGCTGCGGGACACGGCCCTCGACGTGGTCGGCACCGGCGGTGATCTCGCGCACACGGTCAACATCTCTACCATGGCCTCGCTGGTGGTGGCCGGCGCCGGGGTCCGGGTGGTCAAGCACGGCAACCGGGCGGCGTCCTCCTCCTGCGGCACCGCGGACGTGCTGGAGTTCCTCGGCGTCCCGCTGGACCTGGGGCCGGAGGGGGTGGCCCGGTGCGTCGCGGAGGCCGGCATCGGCTTCTGCTTCGCGGCCCGCTACCACCCCGGCATGCGCCACGCCGGCCCGGTACGCCGAGAGATGGGCGTGCCCACCTTCTTCAACTTCCTCGGCCCGCTGACCAACCCGGCCCGGCCACGGGCCGCCGCGGTCGGCTGCTTCGACCTCCGGATGGCCCCGGTGATGGCGGGCGTCTTCGCCGCCCGGGGCGACTCGGCGCTGGTGATGCGCGGTGAGGACGGGCTGGACGAGTTCACCACGGCCGCGCCGACCCGCGTCTGGGCCATCCAGGCAGGCACCGTCAGGGAGGCGCTGCTGGACGCGGCCGACCTCGGGGTGCCCAGGGCCACCCTGGCCGACCTGCGGGGCGGAGACGCCGCGTACAACGCCGGCGTGGTGCGCCGGCTGCTGGCCGGCGAGACCGGCCCGGTACGCGACGCCGTCCTGGTCAACGCGGCGGCGGCGCTGGCCACCCAGGCTCCCCTCGACGGCGACCTCACCGAGGCGCTGCGCGCCGGGATGGACCGGGCCGCCGAGTCCGTCGACTCCGGGGCCGCCGCCCGCGTCCTGGACCGCTGGATCGAGGTCGCCCGCGCCGACTGACCACGCGCGGCCGCCCCCGCCGCGCCGGGAGGCGCGGGAAAGTTGTCGGACCCCCGTGGGAAACTACAACTGAGTAGTTTTCCACTTCCATCATGCGCTGTTCACCACAGCACATCCGTCGTGCGCCGCGCCGGCGCGGCAGTTCCGCCGCGCGCCCCGACGGACCGGAGCGAGAGGAGACGCCCGTGTCGGAGCGCGAGCTCTACTGCGACACCTGCGAGGGCGTTCAGCCGTTCGAGGCGCCGCCGTGCGTCGACGGGCACGGCGCCGACTGCCCCGAGCTGGCCTGCACGGGCTGCGGCGAAGCCGTGCTCGTCGCCACGTTCGCCTTCCGCGCCCCGCGCCTGGCGCAGCGACGCCGCCAGCCGTCGCCCCACCGCCGCGCCGCCTGACCCCCGGCGGACACCGCGAAGGCCCGCCTCCCCTCGGGGAGGCGGGCCTTCGTCACGCGCGGGGGCCGTCGTCGGCCGCCAGCTCAGTGCTCGGCGGTGCGCCGGGTGCCGGTGTAGTACTCGAACAGCAGGCCGCAGGCCGCGAAGATGACCGCCACCGCACCGACGCCCAGCAGCCAGAACTGCCAGAACACCAGGCCGAAGCCGGTGAGCGCGGCGGCCAGCGCCAGGCCGAACGGCCAGTAGCTGCCCGGGCTGAAGAAGCCGATCTCGCCCGCGCCGTCGGCGATCTCACCGTCCGGCCGGTCCTCCGGCCGCAGGTCGATCCGGCGCGAGACGAACCAGAAGAAGCCGCCGCACATCGCGCAGAGCAGGAAGCTCAGCAGCAGTCCGACAGTGCCGACCCACTCGACCTGGCCACCGGAGTCGGCGGCGGTCCAGCCGCCGTAGAGGACGGTGGCGAAGAGCAGGAACCCGGCGATGACCAGGAAGATGCGCCATTCGGTCTTCATGCCCGCCCCCTCAGCTTCCCGCACCGGCCGGCGCGGCGTCCGGGTTGAAGTTGGCCTCGGTGCGACGGGTCTCGAACGGCCGCGTGGTCTGCGCGTACGGCTCCTCGCCGATGGCCGTCAGCGCCTCCTGCGTGGACTTGCCGTCCCGCTTGGCCGCCAGGAACTGGTCGTACTTCTCCGGCGAGACGACCCGCAGCTCGAAGTTCATGAACGCGTGGTAGCTGCCGCACAGCTCGGCGCAGCGGCCGACGTAGGCGCCCTCGGTGTCGAGCTTGGAGACCTCGAACACGTTGCGGATCTTGCCCGGCATGACGTCCCGCTTGAACAGCAGCTCCGGCACCCAGAAGGAGTGGATGACGTCGCGGCTGGTCTCCTCGAACCGGATGGACCGGTCGGTCGGGAGCACCAGGACCGGGATGACCTCGCTGGTGCCGAGCACCGAGGCGACGGTGTTCGCGTCCTTGCCCTGGCCGTCGCGGTAGTTGAACTGCCAGTTCCACTTGAAGGCGACCACCTCGACGGTGACGTCGGGGTTCTTGGTCGTCTTGTTCACGTCGGTCTGCACGATCGCCGTGTAGTAGAAGAGCACGGAGACGATCAGGATCGGCGCGATGGTGTAGAGGAACTCCATCGGCATGTTGTAACGGGTCTGCACCGGCAGCTCGTTGCCCCGCTTGCGGTAGCGCACGATGCACCAGAAGATCAGGCCCCACACGAACACGCCGACCGCGAGCGCCGCGATGCACGAGGCGATCCACAGGTCGTACATCCGGTGCGACTCGGGCGAGATGCCGCCCTGCGGCCAGCCGAAGCCGCCGAACGTGGCGCCGACGTCGCAGCCCGTGAGCAGGACCAGCAGCGCCGCCCCGCCGAGACCGAGCCCGGCGAGCCGACCAGCACCACGCCCCCGGCGCCCACCGGCTCCTGGGGAAGCGCTGTGCCGTACGGCCGACGGCCGTACCTCCGAACTCCTTGCGACCACCTGGTCCTGCCTCCCTAGCGCGCCGCGGTGTCTGTTCTGTTCTGCCGGCCTCCGCCGAGCGGAGCGACAGCACCGGCGGCAAAGGCGTCACCGACGGTCGCAGATTACTCGACCATGGCGGACTCGACCGTCTTGGGGTCACTCTCCGCCCCCATCGGGGGGATCTTGAGCGTACCGGCGCGATAGCGTTGGCAGCCGTGAGCGCTTCCCCGGTCTACCTGGACGCGGCCACCGCCGCGCCGCTGCACCCGGTCGCCCGACAGGCGCTGCTGGCCGCCCTCGACGACGGCTGGGCCGACCCCGCCCGGCTCTACACCCAGGCCCGCCGCGCACGGCAACTGCTCGACGCCGCCCGCGAGGCCACCGCGCAGACGCTCGGCGTGCGCGCCGACGAGATCTCCTTCACCCCGAGCGGTACGACGGCCGCGCACGCCGCCGTGCTCGGCGGCCTGGCCGGTCGGCGGCGGGTCGGCCCGACCCTGGTGCACTCCGCGATCGAGCACTCGGCGGTGCTGCACGCCGCCGAGCGGCACGTCGCGGCGGGCGGCACGGCGACGTCGGTGCCGGTGGACCGGTCGGGCCGGCTCGACCTGGACGGCTGGTCGGCGGCGGTGCGGGCGCCCGGGGTGGCGCTGGCCGCGCTGATCGCCGCCAGCCACGAGGTCGGCACGCGCCAGCCGGTCGCCGAGGCGGCGCGCGAGTGCGCCGAGGCCGGGGTGCCGCTGTTCGTGGACGCCGCCCAGGTGGTCGGCCGGGCGCCCGTGCCGGCGGGCTGGTCGGTGCTGACCGCCAGCGCGCACAAGTGGGGCGGCCCGCCCGGGGTGGGGCTGCTGGTGGTGCGCAAGGGCACCCGGTGGGAGTCGCCCTGGCCGGCCGACGAGCGGGAGTCCGGGCGTACGCCGGGAACGCTCAACCTGCCCGCGGTGGTCGCGGCGGCGGCGAGCCTGCGCGCGGCGGCGGCCGACGCGGCGGCCGAGGCGGCCCGGCTGGCGCCGCTGGTGGACCGGATCCGGGCCCGGGTGGCGGCGGAGGTGCCCGACGTGGAGGTGGTGGGTGATCCCGACGACCGCCTCCCGCACCTGGTGACCTTCTCCTGCCTGTACGTCGACGGCGAGGCCCTGCTGCACGCGCTCGACCGGCACGGGTTCGCCGTCTCGTCCGGCTCCTCCTGCACCTCCTCCACGCTGCGCCCGTCGCACGTGCTGGAGGCGATGGGGGTGCTCTCGCACGGCAACGTGCGGGTCTCGCTGCACCGGGAGACGACGGAGGCGGACGTGGAGCGGTTCCTCGCCGAGTTGCCCGAGATCGTGGCGCGGCTGCGCGCCGAGGCGGGGGTGGTGGGGCTGTGACGGCGCCGGCGGAGATCCTCGACTGTCGTGGTCAGCGCTGCCCGCTGCCCGTGATCGCGGTGGCCCGGCGGCTGCCCGAGCTGCCCGTCGGCACGGTGGTGCGGGTGCTGGCCGACGACCCGGCGGCGGCGGTGGACATCCCGGCCTGGTGCCGGATGCGCGGCCACGAGTTCCTCGGCACGGTCACCGGCCCGGACGGCCCCGCCTTCGACGTCCGCCGCCTGCACTGAGAGGTGTCAGGAAGGGCACCCGGTCACCGCCTCCGCTGGGGCGGAAAGGCCCTTCCTGACACCGAGGGGCGGGGATCAGGGCAGCAGGTGCGGCCGGACGTCCTCGGCGGCCACGTCGCCGTACGACTCGGCCATCCGCTTGACGAACAGGTCGCGGCGGACGTCGTACTCCTGCGTGCCCACGGTCTCCAGCACCAGCGTGGCGAGCAGGGAGCCCACCTGGGCGGCCCGCTCCAGCCCGAGGCCCCAGGACAGCGCGGTGAAGAAGCCGGCCCGGAAGCCGTCGCCGACCCCGGTGGGGTCGACCGCCCGGATCTCCCGCGCGATCGGCACGTGGATCGGGTCGAAGTCGCGCCCGGCGATCTCCACGCCGTGCTTGCCCAGCGTGGTGACCCGGACCTTGACGCGGTCGAGCAGCTGCGCGTCGCTCAGCCCGGCCTTGCTCTGCAACAGCGACTTCTCGTAGTCGTTGGTCATCAGGTACTCGGCGCCCTCGATCAGCGCGACGACGTCCTCGCCGTCCATCCGGGCGAGCTGCTGGGACGGGTCGGCGGCGAAGGGGTATCCCCGCTCCCGGCACTCGCCGGAGTGCCGCAGCATCGCCGCCGGGTCGTTCGCGCCGACCAGGACCAGGTCCAGCCCGTCGAGGCGGCGGGCCACCGGCTCCAGCTCGATGTTGCGGGCCTCGCTCATCGCGCCGGCGTAGAACGAGGCGATCTGGCACATGTCGGTGTCCGTGGTGCAGACGAACCGGGCGGTGTGCGCCACCTCGCTGACGTGCACCGAGTCGCAGTCGACCCCGTGCCGCTCCAGCCAGGAGCGGTAGTCGGCGAAGTCCGCCCCGACCGCGCCGACCAGCACGGGGCGCAGGCCGAGCTGTCCCATGCCGAAGGCGATGTTCGCCGCCACGCCGCCGCGGCGCAGCACCAGGTCGTCCACCAGGAAGGAGAGGGACACCTTGTGCAGCTGGTCGGCGATGAACTGGTCGGCGAAGCGGCCAGGGAAGCTCATCAGGTGGTCGGTGGCGATCGAGCCGGTCACCGCGATCTTCATGTCAACCCTCGGGGTCGGGAGCAGGGCGCCGGTCAGCCTACCGGTCCGGCCCCCTCAGGATGACCCGTCGGTCCGGCCACGGTCATCTTCTCGGCTGCCCTACCGGGCCCGAACGCGGCAGCGGGGCCGCCCCGAGGGGACGGCCCCGCTGGTCGCGAGCGGAGAAGGCTCAGCTGAACGAGTCGCCGCAGGCGCAGGAGTTGCCCGCGTTGGGGTTGTCGATGGTGAAGCCCTGGGCGTCGATGCGGTCGGCGAAGTCGATGGTGGCGCCGGCCAGGTAGGGGGCGCTCATCCGGTCGACGACGACCTCGACACCGTCGAAGTCGGTGACGACGTCACCGTCGAGCGAGCGCTCGTCGAAGAAGAGCTGGTACCGCAGGCCGGAGCAGCCACCCGGCTGCACGGCGACCCGGAGCCGCAGGTCGTCGCGGCCCTCCTGCTCGATCAGGGCCTTGACCTTCTGCGCCGCGACGTCGGTGAGGACGACGGACGTGGGGGCCTTGGCCTCGGTCGACTCGGTCTGCGCTGGCGTGGTCACGTGAAATCTCCCTGCGCGGTTGGGTCCGGACGCACTGGCCAACATCTCACGTCGCCCAGCCATTCCCGGTGTGGTCCAGATCCGATGGTACGCCGCCGCGGCCGGCCTCACGGGGCCGCCGTGACGCGGGCGCGGCGGGCCGGTCAGCGGCTCCACTGCCGGGCCAGCCGGGCGCCGAGCGCCCGCAGCCCCTCGGCCGGGCGCTCCAGCGCGGCGGCCAGCCCGCCGCGTTCCTCGCCCCCGAAGTGCTCCACCAGGCTGTACGCGTCGGTGACCCCGGCCGCGCCCGCCTCCCGCCGGCCGGTGCTCACCTGGCCCGCCAGCACCACGCAGGGCAGGCCCCGGTCCCGGGCGGCGCCGGCCACCCCGGCCACCACCTTGCCGCGCAGCGACTGGTGGTCGAACGAGCCTTCCCCGGTGATTACCAGGTCGACCTCGTCCAGCGCGGCGTCCAAGCCGATCGCCCCGGTGACCAGGCCGATGCCCGACTCGCAGTGCCCGCCCAGCGCCAGGACGGCCGCGCCGAGGCCGCCGGCCGCGCCGCCGCCCGGCAGGGCGCCCAGCCGGTCGGGGCAGCCGGGCAGGTCCCGCTCCAGCACGGCGGCGAAGCGTTCCAGCGCGGCGTCCAGCAGCAGCACGTCGGCCCGGTCGGCGCCCTTCTGCGGGCCGAACACGTTGCTCGCCCCGTGCAGGCCGAGCAGCGGGTTGTCCACGTCGGTGGCGGCCACCAGCCGGGCGTCGCGCAGCCGCGGCGCCCCGTCGAGCGCGACCGCGGCGGCCAGCGCCGCGCCGCCGTACGGCAGCGCCCGGCCGGCGTCGTCCAGCGGGGTCACGCCGAGGGCGGTGAGCATCCCCGCGCCGCCGTCGTTGGTGCCGGAGCCGCCCAGGCCGATCACCACGGTGTGGGCGCCGGCCTCCACGGCGGCGGCGACCAGCACCCCCAGGCCGTACGAGGTGGTGGTCTTCGGGTCGCGCTCGCCCGCGTCGAGCAGGTGCAGCCCGCAGGCCTGGGCGCTCTCCAGCCAGGCGGTCGTCCCGTCGGTGGTGAGAAGGATCTCACCGGCCGCCGGGCGGCCCAGCGGGTCGACGGTCGGCACCCGGATCCGGCGCCCGCCGAGCGCGTCGCCCAGCACGTCGAGGAAGCCGGGCCCGCCGTCGGACAGCGGCCGGACGAGCAGGTCGTCGCCGGGAGCCACCTCGCGCCAGCCGGCGGACACGGCGTCGGCGACCTCCGGGGCCGACAGGGTGCCGGCGAACTTGTCCGGGCAGAGCAGCACGCGCATGTCGAGCAGTGTGGCAGCCCACACCGGTCGAGGCTGCGCTCGGACCGCCCTGTGGGACCATGGGGTACGTGACTTCGACCTGGGTGGAACCCTCCAACACCGCAACGGCTCTGCTGCTGCTCGGCCGGGGCAGCGACCCCGCCACCGAGCGTGGCGTCGAGTGTCCGGGCGACCTTCCGGCGCCCAGCGACCCGGATCTGGTGGCCCGGGCCGCGGCGGCGAAGGCGGAGCTGGGCAGCAAGGTCTTCGTGCTGGGGCACCACTACCAGCGCGACGAGGTGATCCAGTTCGCCGACGTCACCGGCGACTCGTTCAAGCTGGCCCGCGAGGCGGCGGCCCTCCCCGACGCGGAGTACATCGTCTTCTGCGGCGTGCACTTCATGGCCGAGAGCGCCGACATCCTCACCTCGGACGCGCAGAAGGTCGTCCTGCCGGACCTGGCCGCCGGCTGCTCGATGGCGGACATGGCGGTGCTGTCGCAGGTCGAGACGGCCTGGGACGTGCTGACCGACCTGGGCATCGCGGAGCAGACCGTCCCGGTCACGTACATGAACTCCTCGGCGGACATCAAGGGCTTCGTCGGCCGCAACGGCGGCGTGGTCTGCACCTCGTCGAACGCCAGGCGGGCGCTGGACTGGGCGTACCAGCAGGGGTCGAAGGTGCTCTTCCTGCCCGACCAGCACCTGGGCCGCAACACGGCGGTGCTGGAGATGGGCTTCTCGCTGGACGACTGCGTGCTCTACGACCCGCACAAGCCGAACGGCGGGCTCACCCCGGAGCAGCTGCGCGACGCGAAGATGATCCTCTGGCGGGGGCACTGCTCGGTGCACGGCCGGTTCACCCTCGACAGCGTGAACGACGTGCGGGAGCGGGTGCCGGGGGTGAACGTGCTGGTCCACCCGGAGTGCCGGCACGAGGTCGTCACCGCCGCCGACCACGTCGGCTCGACGGAGTACATCATCAAGACCATCGAGGCGGCCCCGGCCGGCTCGGCGTGGGCGGTCGGCACCGAGCTGAACCTGGTCCGCCGGCTCGCGCTGGCCCACCCGGACAAGCAGATCATGTTCCTGGACAAGGCGGTCTGCTACTGCTCGACCATGAACCGGATCGACCTGCCCCACCTGGTCTGGGCGCTGGAGGAGCTGGTGGCCGGCCGGGTGGTCAACCAGATCACGGTCGACCCGGACACCGCGCGCCACGCCCGGGCGGCGCTGGACCAGATGCTCGCCCTGCCCGGGGTCGACACCCCGCCGCCCGCGGCGAACTGATCACGCTCGGTAGCACCAATGGTACGGAAATGGGCCCGATCACCGATTAGTGCCCTCAGGGGCGATCTGACCGGGTCCATTTACGTCACGGAGGGCTATGCTGCCGGGGCGACGACTCACGCGGCCGTTTCGACATGACCGCATTCCGGGTAGCGAAGACATCGCGAACCCACCATCAACACGGCAGCACCGACGCGCTGGAGGTTGCGTTGACCGACGACGTCCTGGTCGTACACGGAGGTACTCCGCTGGAAGGGCGGATCCGCGTGCGCGGCGCGAAGAACCTGGTCTCGAAGGCGATGGTCGCCGCGCTGCTGGGCGACAGCCCGAGCCGGCTGTTCGACGTGCCCAACATCCGTGACGTCGAGGTGGTCCGCGGCCTGCTCGGCCTGCACGGCGTGAAGGTCACCGACGGCGAGGAGGACGGCGAGCTCGTCTTCGACCCCGCGAACGTGGAGAGCGCGAGCACCGACCAGATCAACGTGCACGCGGGCTCCAGCCGGATCCCGATCCTGTTCTGCGGGCCGCTGCTGCACCGCCTCGGCCACGCCTTCATCCCGGACCTGGGCGGCTGCCACATCGGGCCGCGCCCGATCGACTTCCACCTCCAGGCGCTGCGCGAGTTCGGGGCGACGGTCGAGAAGACCCCGGAGGGTCTGCACCTGTCGGCGCCGAACGGGCTGCACGGCACCAAGTTCTCGCTGCCGTACCCGAGCGTCGGCGCGACCGAGCAGGTGCTGCTGACGGCGGTGATGGCCGAGGGCGTCACCGAGCTGCGCAACGCGGCGGTGGAGCCGGAGATCATCGACCTGATCTGCGTCCTGCAGAAGATGGGCGCGATCATCAAGGTGCACACCGACCGGGTGATCGAGATCCAGGGCGTGCCGAGGCTGCACGGCTACACGCACCGGCCGATCCCGGACCGGATCGAGGCGGCGAGCTGGGCCGCGGCGGCGCTGGCGACCCGCGGTCACGTCGAGGTCCTCGGCGCGCAGCAGGCCGACATGATGACGTTCCTGAACATCTTCCGCTCGGTCGGCGGCGAGTACGAGGTCACCGACGCCCGGCCGCCGAAGCTGGGCGACCCCGGCCAGGAGGGCGGCATCCGGTTCTGGCACCCGGGCGGCGAGCTGAAGTCGGTGGCGCTGGAGACCGACGTGCACCCGGGCTTCATGACCGACTGGCAGCAGCCCCTGGTGGTGGCGCTCACCCAGGCCCGGGGCCTGTCCATCGTCCACGAGACGGTCTACGAGCAGCGGCTCGGCTACACCGAGGCGCTGAACTCGATGGGGGCGAACATCCAGGTCTACCGGGACTGCCTGGGCGGCACCCCGTGCCGCTTCGGCCGGCGCAACTTCAAGCACTCCGCAGTGATCGCGGGGCCGAGCAAGCTGCACGCCGCCGACCTGGTCATTCCCGACCTGCGGGCCGGTTTCAGCCACCTGATCGCCGCGCTGGCCGCCGAGGGCACCTCCCGGGTCTACGGCGTCGACCTGATCAACCGGGGCTACGAGGACTTCGAGGCCAAGCTCGCCGACCTCGGCGCGCACGTCGAGCGTCCGTAACGTCGGCCACTCCGACCGCGCCCGGTGCACCGCGATGTGCACCGGGCGCCGTCGTTTGGCTACCCTTTCCGCGTGCCGTCGCTGTTTCGCCGCAAGTCCACCGACCTCGTCGACGAGGCCGTCACCTCCGTGACGCCCGACGAGGAGTCCTCGCCCGCCCAGCCCCGGGGCCACACCCCGAGCAAGAAGGAGCTGGGCAAGGTCACGCCGAAGCGGCCCAGCGCCGGCCGGCGACCGGCCGCGGCCACCAAGCCGCTGACCAAGGAGGAGGCGCGGGAGCGCCGGCGGCAGCTGCGCGCGGAGTCCGCGGCGGAGTTCCGGCGCGAGGGTGGGCCCCGTGACCGCGGCCCCGAGCGGCTGCTGGCCCGCAACGTGGTCGACTCCCGGCGTACGGTCGGCACCTGGTTCTTCGGCGGCGCGCTGATCGTGCTGATCGGCTCGAACGCGGCGATGCCCCCGATCGTCCGCCTGGTCTCCAACATCCTCTGGGGCGCGCTCGCGCTGGGCGTGGTGATCGACTCGTTCCTGATCTCCCGCAAGATCCGCAAGCTGGTCCGGGAACGCTTCCCGAACACCGGGCAGCGGATGGGCTCGCTCTACCTCTACGCCATCATGCGGTCGATCACCTTCCGCCGGATGCGCGCGCCCGAGCCCCGGGTCAACATCGGCGACCCGGTCTGACCCTGCCGTACCGACGGCCCCTCCCCGCACCGCGGCGAGGGGCCGTCGTCGTCGACGGCGCCCGCCGTCGGCAGGGGACGGGCCGGGCCGGCCGGCGGAGGCGCTCGTGGTCGGTGGCGCGCTACGGCACCCCGAGCAGGCGGAGCACCGCGGTGGTGCCGGCGGCGGCGAGCACCACCAGCACGAACGGCGCCCGCCGCCAGGCCAGCAGCACACCGACCAGCACGCCGACCGGCCGGGCCCAGCCGGCGAACCGGCCGGCCTCGGTGAGCGCGGCGGTGGCGCCCAGCGCGGCCAGCAGAGCCGCCGCAGCGACCGGCAGCAGCCGTCGGGACCACTCCGGCAGGTCGAGCCGGTCGCGCAGCAGCACCCCGGCGACCCGGAAGCCGTACGTCCCGGCGGCCAGCGCCACGATCACGGCGATCAGCACGATCCCTCCCCCGTCCCGCCCCGCGCGCTCGGCGTCCGGCTGCCGCCCGCGCCGCCCGGGCCCGCGGCCCGCCGTGCCCGGCGTACGGCGGCCACGGCCAGCACCGCCGGGCCGGCGAGCGCCAGCAGCACCGGCAGCCCGGCCGGCAGCAGCGGGGTGGCCAGCACCGACAGCACCGCGCCGGCCAGCGCCACCCGCCGGGTGTCGCGGTCCCGCAGCGCGGGCAGCAGCAGCGCGATCAGGCCGGCCGGGAACGCGGCGTCCAGACCGAACGCCGCGGGGTCGCCGACCGCCCCGCCGGCGAGCACCCCGAGCACGGTCCCCACGTTCCAGGCCAGGAAGAGCAGGGTGCCGGCGAGCCAGAACGCCCGCCGGCGCGCGGCCCCGGCGGGGCGGGCCAGGGCGAAAGCGGTCGTCTCGTCGGTCATCAGGTGGCTGCCGAGGAGCCGGTGCCAGAGCGGGCGGCCGATGCTGTCGGCCAGCGCCAGCCCGAACGGCAGGTGTCGGGCGTTGAGCAGCAGGCCGGCGAGGACCGCCGCGAGCGGACTCCCGGTCGCCACCAGCCCGACCGCCATGAACTGCGCGCCGCCGGCGTAGACCAGCACGGACATGACGACGGCCACCCAGCCCGGCAGGCCGGCGGCCACCGCCACCGCGCCGAACGAGGCGCCGACCGCGAGCATCGCCGCGCCGATGGCGGCGACGTCGCGGACTGCCGCGCCCTCGACCGTTCGCTGTGCCGTACGCATGGTCCGTTATGATGAACGCACCCGCCTGTGTTCGTCAAACCGAACAATCGGAACGATGGAGCGAACAATGTCCGCCGAACCGGCTCCCCCGCTGGCGACCATCGCCGTGGCGCTCCGCCGCGAGCGCGAACGCGTCGGCATCTCGCTCACCGAACTCGCCCGCCGAGCCGGCGTCGCCAAGTCCACCCTGTCCCAGCTGGAGTCCGGGGTCGGCAACCCCAGCGTGGAGACCCTCTGGGCGCTCGGGGTGGCGCTCGGGGTGCCGTTCAGCCGGCTGGTCGAACCGCCGGCCGCCGCCGTCCGGGTCGTCCGGGCCGGGGAGGGTCCCCGGATCCGCTCGGAGCACTCCGACCTCACCGCGACGCTGCTCGCCGCCGGCACCGCCCACGCCCGCCGGGACGTCTACCTGCTCGAGCTGGAGCCCGGGACGGTACGCACGGCCGAGTCGCACACCCCGCGCAGCGTCGAGCACATCGTGGTGGGCGCCGGGCGGCTGCGCGTCGGGCCGGAGGGCGACCTGGTGGAGCTCGGCCCGGGCGACTACGCGACGTTCCCCGGCGACACGCCGCACCGCTACGAGGCGCTGGCCCCCGGCACCTTCGCCGTCCTGGTGATGGAACACCCCTGACCTGCCCGGGCCGGGCTCAGCCGGGCCCGCCACCCCGGTAGAGCCGGGCCACGACGTCCTCGATGTCGGGCTCGACGATCGAGACGTCCCGCAGCGTGCCCAGCGCGGCCAGCGCCGACACCACCTCCGCCACGCCCGCCGACTCCAGCGCGAACGCCAGCCGGCGCCCGTCGGCCTCCACCCGGTGCAGCGGCGCGCCGGGCAGCGCCGGCGGCTCGGGCAGCGGGGCCTCCAGGTCGGCGACGAGCATCCGGCGCGAGCCGTACCGCGCGTGCAGCGCGGCGATCGACCCGTCGTGCACCACCCGGCCGTGGTCGACCACCACCAGGCGGCGGCAGAGCCGCTCGATGTCGGCCAGGTCGTGGGTGGTGAGCACCAGCGTGGTGTCCCCCGCCCGGCCCAGCTCGCCGAGGAAGCCGCGGACCGCCTGCTTGCTGACCACGTCCAGGCCGATCGTCGGCTCGTCGAGGAAGAGCACCTCGGGGCCGTGCAGCAGGGCGGCGGTCAACTCGCCGCGCATCCGCTGCCCGAGGGACAGTTGCCGGACCGGGGTGTCCAGGAAGGCGTCCAGGTCGAGCAGGCTCCGGCAGCGGCGCAGCCGGGCGGCGTGCGCGGCGGCCGGCACCCGGTAGACGTGCCGCAGCAGCGCGAACGACTCCCGCAGCGGCAGGTCCCACCAGAGCTGCGAGCGTTGGCCGAAGACGACGCCGATGCGCAGCGCGAGCCGGGTGCGCTGGGCGACCGGACGCAGGCCGCAGACGCGTACCTCGCCGGCGGAGGGCGTCAGCACCCCGGTGAGCATCTTGAGCGTGGTCGACTTGCCCGCGCCGTTGGGCCCGATGTAGCCGAGCATCTCGCCCCGGGGCACCCGCAGGTCGACCCCGTCCACGGCGGTGACCCGGCGCTTCTCCCGGCGCAGCCGGCCGGCCGGCACCCGGACCGTGAACTCCTTGCGCAGCCCGTCGGCCACGATGACGTCGTCGCTCACGACCCCGTACTCCGGTAGTGGCGGATGCCGGTGCGCCAGGCCGCCGCGGCCCCGGCGGCGGCGACCAGCGCGACGGCCGGCGCGGCCCAGCCGACCCAGGCCGGCAGGCCGAGCGGGTCGGCGCGGCCGAGCAGCGCCAGCGCCGGGTGGTAGCTGACGAAGGCGAAGCCCAGGCCGTACGCGAACACGGCGCGGAACCAGCCGCCGAACACCGTGACCGGGTACGAGGTGAAGTCCCGGCCGCCGTAGGTGACCGAGTTGGCCAGCTCGCCCGAGTCGACCCACCAGAAGGAGACGGTGGCGGTGGCGACGAAGACGGCCCCGAAGAAGAGCACGCCGGCCAGCGGGGCGACGACCACCAGCAGCGCCCGCCCCGGAGTCCACTCGACGCCGGCCGAGCCGACCGCGACGACCAGCACGGCGAGGCCGAAGACCGCCCGGGACACCTTGCGCAGCGGCAGGTCCATGAGCAGCAGTTGCGGCAGCGCGCCGAGCGGGCGGACCAGCACGGCGTC
This sequence comes from Micromonospora sp. NPDC000121, assembly GCF_042899165.1. Taxonomy (NCBI): domain Bacteria; kingdom Bacillati; phylum Actinomycetota; class Actinomycetes; order Micromonosporales; family Micromonosporaceae; genus Micromonospora; species Micromonospora sp. NPDC000121. Next base: position 338,279 of record NZ_JBIAZP010000002.1, on the reverse strand, counting down.
GAACAGCCCTGTGCGTACGTAGCGGGGCAGCCGCTCGATGTTGCCCACCAGCAGGTCGGCGGTGGCGAACGCGCAGGTCGAGAGGCCGACGATCACCAGCGTCTCGCGGAGCGTGAAGCCGCCCAGCTCCCGCGTGACGCCGAAGATGACGAGCACCGTCAGCACGTCGAAGACGGTGGACCCGACGTTGCCGAGCACGTCGACCACGAACGACGCCCGGTACGCCGTCTGCGACCGCGCCTGCGCCCCGAGCAGCGCCCGGTACGCGGCCAACGCCCCGCCGCCACGGCGCCGGACGCCCGCCGCGACGACCCCCTCAGCCACCCTGCACCACCAGGCGGCGTTCGGCGCGCCGCTGCACGAGCCGGCAGGCGGCCAGGACGAGCACCGCCCAGGCGAGCTGGAGGCCGACCAGCCCGACCTGGGCGCCGGTCGGGTCCCGCTCGACGAGCACGTCGAGCGGGGTCTGGAGCAGGCTCGGGAAGGGGGTGCCCAGCCAGAGGACGTGCTGGAGCCACTCCGGCAGGAAGCGCAGCGGGAAGTAGAGCCCGGCGAGCACGCCCGAGGCGAGGGTCCAGAGGATCATCGGGCCCCGGACGTCCTGCAACCAGTACGCGGTCGCGTTGACCAGGAACCGGCAGCCGAAGCAGAGCACCACGGCGACGACGGCGGAGAGCACGAAGAGTGGCAGGGTGGACCAGCGTCGGGGCACGTACACCTCGAAGAAGAGCGGCCCGACCAGCACCGGCGGGACCAGCCGGACCAGGGCGGCGTGGCCGCCGCGGCCCAGGTCGGTGGCGAGGTGGCTGGTCACCGGGTGCACCGGCCGGAGCAGGTCGCTGGCGACGTCGCCGGTGCGGATCCGGTCCGCCAGGTCCGTCCATCCCCAGAGCAGGACGACGGCGAGCAGGCCCTGGCCCACCCAGACGAAGGTGGCGAGCTGACCCCGGTCGTATCCGGCCGCCGTGCCGGCGGCCCCGGCCGCGGCGAGCAGGACGTAGCAGCGCAGGAAGCCGAAGACCGTGTTGGTGACGACGCCCGCCACGGCCGCCTGCCGATACGTGGCGTAACGCCGGAAGCCTGATCCGGTTATAGCCTTAAATGTCCGGAACCATAGGATAACGTTTGGGGTGGTGGGCGGTGCCACAGTGGCGGTGAGCGAGCCCACGCCGCTACCCTCCTTCCGCAGCCACGCCATGCCGGAACGGGCGACTCTACCGGCACGTGGGGCGCCCAGCGCGACAATTTGCAACGAGGTGACATCGCCGTGAGCGAGCGGACGCGAGCCGGCCACCGGGGCGCCGCCGGGAGCGAGCGGACGCCAGCCGGTCACCCGGGCGCGCCCGTTCACCGCCGGCGCGCTGCGGCCGTTCCGCTCACCCGCCGTGGCGACAGGTCTCCCGGATGAGCCGCTACGCCGACCGGTGGCACGACGCCGGCGAACCGTCCTGGATGGTCGAGCCGACCACCGAGTGGCAGCCGCAGTTCCCGGGCCAGCGCTACCCCGGCGACATCGGCATCCAGCACGCCCCGCCCGCGCCCCGGGGCCGGGCGGCCGCCGTCGGCCGCGCCGAGGTGCCCCCGCTCGCGCCGACCCGACCCGACGGGACCTACGTCGGCCGGTCCTGGGACGACGACCCCGACGGCTGGCCCGGTCGGCAGGAAGGCTGGAACGGCCCGCCGGGCGGCCCCGACGGGCGGCGGCGCGACGACGAGCCGTACCGCCGGCCGCACGCGGAGCCGACCTGGCCGGACGACCGACAGTCGCACCGGCAGGAGCCACCGCACCGCAACGCCCGGAGCGGCTTCGACGGACCCGGCCGTTCCGGCGCGGGCTGGCCGGTCGACTCTCCCCGGCCGCGCGACCACGCCGGTCACGACCGCTACGACGCCCGCCCGTCCCGGCACGAGCCGGCCGGGCGGGACCGCCCCGTCTCGCCCGCCGGCCACTCCGAGCCGGGCTGGCTGCCCGAGCCGGACGAGGACCCGCGCCGGTCGCCGGCGTACCAGCGGCCGGACCCGAGCCACGACCGTCGGCCGGGCGCGGACCACGACCACCGACCAGAGCCCGGTCACGACGGCCGGACGCCACGCGACCACGACGGCCGGACGCCACGCGACCACGACGGCCGTGTCGAGCGCGGCCACGATCCGCGGATGGGACCGGGGCACGACCGTCGGCCGGAAAGCGACGACGACCGCCGGACGGGCGAAGAAGCCCACCGGCCCCGGTACCAGTGGGATGCCCCCACCGAGCACCGCCCCTCGGACGCGCCGCAGGACCGTTTCCCCGACGAGCCGCGGGACCGTTCCCGGGACGAGCGGCGGGAACGCGCCGCCGACGGGCGGTGGGAGCACGCCGCCTCGGGGCAGTGGGATCGACGCCCCGACCGGCCGGAGGAACGCGCCCCGGGCGGACGTGGCCGCGAGCCGGGCGTACCCGCCGACGGATGGCAGCGCCCCGACCGGACCGCGAGCGGGCAGCCGTACCGCGACGGGGAACGGCGCCAGCCGGAGCCGGACGAGCGGTGGCAGGCACGCGAGGCGGCGGCGCGCGCCGAGGCGTACCCGCAGCGGCGTCCGCGTGAGGCTGCCCGGCCGGAGGCGTACCGGGATCCTGACGCGTACCGGGAGCCGCGGGCTCATCCGCAGCAGGACCGTGGACTCCCCTGGCCGTCGCCCGGCCCGGTGCAGCCCGGTTTCGACCGGGACGCGCGCCGCACCGCGCCGCACCTCGAACACCGTCGGCCGGCCGAGCCCGCCGACCGTCCCCACCACCACGGGGGCCCGCACGAGGCCGCCGCGCCACCGGCCCAGCCCCGGTACGACGAACCGCGCCCGTACCCGCCGTCGGGGCGGGTTCCCGCCGGCGGCGACCGCCCGATCTCCGGCCCGCCGGTCTCCGGCCCGCCGGTCTCCGGCCCGCCCGCCTCGGTACCGCCGGTCTCCGGCCCGCCCGCCTGGGTACCGCCCGGGCCCGGCCCTCGGGGCTTCCTGACCCCGCGTGACGAGGTTTCGGTCCCTGGCCGGCCGGTCTCCCCCGCGCCGTCCCGCGACATGCCGCCCACGGACCGGACCGGCCCGGTCGCACCGTCCCGCGACCTGCCCGTCTCGCCCGCTGGTCCCGTCCAGCGGCCGGTATCCGCTGCCGGACCGGTGTCACCGGCCGGTCCGGCCACCGCCCACCCGACGACGCCGGCAAGTCCGGTGTCGTCAGCAAGCCCGGTGTCGCCGACAGGCCCGGTCAGGGGCGACGCGGTCACGCCGGCAAGCCCGGTGCCGCCGACAGGCCCGATCGGGGGTGACGCGGTCACGCCGGCAGGCCCGGCCACCGACGGCCCGGTGTCGCCAGCAAACCCGGTCAGGGGCGACGCGGTCACGCCGGCAGGCCCGGCCGCCGGCCGCCCGGTGTCTCCGGCAGGTCCGGTGTCTCCGGCAGGTCCGGTTACCGACCGACCGGTGTCGCCCGCCGGTCCGATCCCCGGTGACGCGGTCACGCCAGCAGGCCCGGGAGTCGGCCGTCCGGTGTCACCCGCAGGTCCGGGCACCAGCCGGCCGGTGTCACCCGCCGCCCCGACCACCAGCCAACCGATCTCGCCGGCAGGCCCGACCGTCAGCCGACCGGTGTCGCCGGATGGTCCGGCCGGCGAGCGACCGGCTGCTGGTCCTCGACCCCCGATGCCCGCCGCCGAGGAGCAGTCCCGGGCCACCGGCCACACGCCGCGGCCCGCCCCCGAAAACGACGTCACGCCGGTCCCGGCGCCGCCCGCCGCCCGACTGCGGCTGGAGTTCCTGCCGGCACCGGAAGCCACGTCCAGCACCGGTTCCTCCGGCCCGGCCCCGGCTCGCCCCGAGCCGGTCCCGCCGACCCACCCGTACACGCCGCAGCAGGGCCTGGGGGCCGCACTTCGCGGCGCCGAGCCAGTGATCGGACCCCCGACCACCACGCCGCCGACCGACCGTGCTGCGGGCGCCCACCCGGCCGGTCCGCGCCCCGCTCCCGAGGAACGGGGTGCGGCGACCACGCCAGCGGTCCCGTCGGAGACGCCAGCGGCCACGATGCCGCTCGCAGCGGGCATGCCCAGGGTGTACGTCCCGCCGCCACCGAGCGATCCGCCGGCACCGGCGGCCCCGCCCCGACCCCAGCCGGCCGCGCCGAGCGGCGCGGACGCCTGGTTCCGGCCTTCCAAGCCGGTGACGCCTTCCGCCGAGGCGGACGACGCCCGTCCCACCGAGACAGACGACGCCCGTCCCGCGGACGCGGACGACGCCCGTCCCGCTGTCCCGGCCGAGGCATCCCCGACCGCCGTGTCGACGCCCCTGGTCGACGCGGCGGCCCCGAAGCCCGCCCAGGACGACCGCCCATCGCCCGAGCCGACCCACGACCGCCGGGACGGGGCGGCTGAGACCGATCCGGTGAAACCGGCGCCGGCCTCGCCGGGGGCCTCGTCGGCGGACGCCTCGCCGGTTACCTCGCCCATGTCCTCGCCGCCGGTTACGCCGCCTGTCTCCGGTCCGCCGGCCGGACCGGTTTCCGCGCCGCCCACGGCACCCGCTCCGACGACCCCGGCGGCGAGCGATCCGGCTCCCCCGAGTCACTCGGTCTCCGCACCATCGGAGCCGGCGGAGCCTCACCTCGTCTCCGTACCTGCGCGCCCTGTGTCCGGAGCACCTGTCCCCCGCCCTGTCTCCGCGCCCCCGGCCCCACCCGTGCCGGCACCGCCCACCCGGTCGGAGCCGGTGCCCCCGATCCAGCCGGAGTCGGCACCACCCGCCCGGTCGGAATCGGCACCCCTGGACGCGTCGGTGTCGCCGCCCCCGGTGCCGCCGGAGTCGGCACCGCCTGCACCGTCGGATCCGGCACCAAGGGCGCACAGCGCTTCTGCTTCAGTCGCGCTCGACGGTCTTCAGGCCGGCCGGTCCAGGACCGAAGACCTGGCACAGGCCGTGTTGGCGCCTGCCCTGGACGCTTCTGCCCCACCGCCCGCAACGGGCGTGGCGCCTCTCCGCTCCCCCGACACCGGCGCGGCCACGGCCGAACCCACCGGTGGAACACCATGGCTGTCACCGAAGCGGTTTGGCACCCATGGTGTTCCACTCGACGCGACCGATCCGCGCGCAGGGTCCGCGCCGTCGGCAGCTGCGGCAGTGCAGGCAACCGCACCGCTGAGCGGCGCAGCCGGAACCGTTCCTCCCCCCGACGGACCCTCGACGCGACCGGTCGACGCGTCCCCGAGCGACTTCGCCCCGACACCGGCGACTGTGAGCAGCGCGCCCGACGCCGTTCCATCAACGGCACCGGCCTCGGCCGGGCCGGTTTCCGGACCGCCCGCCCGGCCCGTGTCCGCGCCCCCGGCCGGGCCCGCTGACCCACCCTCGGCGCGGCCCGTGTCCACGCCGCCCGCCGCGACCCCGGCACAGGCCGCACCCGCGCCGCCCGCCACAGCTGCGGCGGCCGGGGATGCCTTCCCGGCGCCGGCGCACGTCCCCGCCCCGCCGGTGGACGCGCCCTTGTCCGCGTCGCCCGAGGGGCACACCCCGACGCCCGAAGACCGACCGGAGAACGGCCCCGCGCCCGTTGCCGCGCCGGCCGTCGCGGCCGTCACCGCGCCGTCGGCACAGGCCCTGCCCACTCCGCCCGTGTCGGCCCCGCCGACCCGGCCCGCCGCCGCAGCCACCGGCAGCACGCCGGCAGTGGCGGCTCAGTCGGCCACCATGCCACCCTCCGAAACCCCGGCAGTGCCACCAGGCGTCCCCGATGTCGCGCCGCCGGGACAGGGGGTGCCCACACCACCCGCACCGCCGGCACCGCCCCTCACCGTGTCACCGGCGCAACCGGTATCCGCGCCGCCCGTCTCCGCGTCAGCCGCGCCGCTTGTCTCCGCGCCGTCCGTCTCCGCGCCGCCGGCGCAACCGGTGCCAGCACCACCCGCGCCGCCCGGTGCCGAACCACTGGCATCTTCCACCACCAAGCCGGTACCGCCCGTCTCGGCGCCGCCAGCTGCAGAAGCCGAACCGCTGACACCAGCCGTCGCCACGCCGGCCCCGGCGCCGCCCGTCTCGGCAGCACCCGCCCCGGCATCTCCCGAGCCGGCATCTCCTGCCCCGGTACCGCGCGTCTCGGCAGCGCCCGTCTCGGGTGCGCCCGTCTCGGGTGCGCCCGTCTCGGCAGCGCCCGTCTCGGCAGCGCCCGTCTCGGCAGCGCCCGTCTCGGCAGCGCCCGTCTCGGCAGCGCCCGTCTCGGGTGCGCCCGTCTCGGCGCCGCCAGGGCAGCCGGTGTCAGGACCGCCCGCCGCGGCGCCGTCGGCGTTGCCGACGTCCGCGGCATCCGCGCCGGCCGCGTCCGCACCGGTCGGACAGGGCCGGTCGACGGCCGCCGAACAGCGCGAGCCGCACGCCCAGGAACCGCGCGGCCACGAACAGCGCGGCCACGAACAGCACAGCCAGGAACAGCGTGGCCAAGAACAGCGTGGACACGAGCCACGCGGCCCGGAACCGCGAGACGTCGACCGGACGGGTGCGGCACAGGGCGACCCGGAGCAGGTGCTGGCGTCCCACCGCTGGCGGCTCGACCCGGAGACCCTGCGCGAAGTGGTGGAGGGGCCGGAAGAGTTCCGGACGATCCGCCGACGCCTCACCGAGAAGCTGGGCGCCGCCGTGGACAACCGGTCGCGCGCCCGGCTGCTGAGCCTGCGGGCGGTGGTCTCGCGGCTGCTCGGCGAGCTGGACGACGCGCTCGCCGACGGTCGGCTCGCACTCACGTACGCGGAGGCGACCGGGGAGTTGCGACGTACGGCGGTCGCGCAGGCGCGGCTGGCGCACGTGCTGCGCTGGCGTGGCGAGTTCGTGGAGGCCGACCGGCTCTTCGCCGAGGCCAACTCCACCGAGCTGCCCGACCGGCTGCGCGCGGCGCTGCACGAGCACGCGGGGCGGTCGAGCTACGACCAGGGCCGGCTTATGGAGGCGTGCCACCATTTCGAGCGGGCCCTCGACCTGCGGGGCGACGGGGACCCCGAACTCCAGGCACGGATCCGGCTCAGTCTGGACGCAGTGGCGAAACGGGTGGCGGAGACGGGCTTCGGGCCGTACCCCCGGAGTCGAGAAGAGGTGCTGGAGCGTGACCGGCCCCCGGTGCCGGCGCGCGACGGCGACCTGTGGGGTTACGCCGACCCGGACGGCGACATGGTCATCGCGGCCGAGTACGCCGAGGCGCAGTCGTTCCGCGAGGGGCTGGCCTGGGTGCGGCGGCCGGAGACGGAGCGGTGGTCGCTGGTCGACCTCGCCGGCACCACCGTGCTCGGGCCGTCCTACCCGGTGGTCCGCCCGTTCAGCGACGGCCTGGCCTGGGTGTCGGACGGCGCCTCCGGGTGGGTGGCGGTCGACGCCAGCGGCGAGGTGGTCGTGCCGCACGGCTTCGCGGACGTACGCCCGTTCCACCGCGGCGTGGCGGTGGTCCGCCGGGAGGGCTGGGGGGCGGTCGACCGCCACGGCCGCATCGTGGTGCCCACCCGGCACCACGGGTTCGCCACGGTGCTGGCCGACGGCCGGTACGTCGACGGCTTCACCGACGAGGGGCTGGCCGTGGTGGACGTGGCCGGCCGGCGGGGCGTGGTGGACCGCACCGGGAAGGTGCTGGTCCCGCCCGCCCATCCGGCGCTGGTCATCCACCCCGTCGCGTTCCTGGTCGACGACGGCACCGGACACTGGGGTGCGCTCGACCGGCGGGGCGAGCCACTGATCGAGCCGGTGCACCGCGACCGCGACGAGGTCGTCGCCGAGATCGAGCGGCTGCTCGTCGACACCCACCCGGTGCTCTGAGCCGCGTCCCCGGCCGGTCATGATCGGCAGGAGTAGGGTCGGGAGCATGGAATTCCGTCACCTGGGCCGTTCCGGCCTGATGGTCAGCGAGATCTCGTACGGCAACTGGATCACCCACGGCTCGCAGGTTGAGGAGGACGCGGCGTTCGCCTGCGTCCGGGCCGCCCTGGACGCCGGCATCACCACTTTCGACACGGCCGACGTGTACGCGGCCACCCGCGCCGAGGACGTGCTGGGCCGCGCGCTGGAGAACGAGCGGCGCGAGGGGCTCGAGATCTTCACCAAGGTCTACTGGCCCACCGGGCCGGGCCGCAACGACCGGGGCCTGTCCCGCAAGCACATCATGGAGTCGATCAACGGCTCGCTGCGCCGGCTCCGCACCGACTACGTGGACCTCTACCAGGCCCACCGGTACGACTACAGCACGCCGCTGGAGGAGACGATGGAGGCGTTCGCCGACGTCGTGCACTCCGGCAAGGCGCTCTACATCGGCGTCTCGGAGTGGAAGGCGTCGCAGATCCGCGAGGCCCACCAGCTCGCCCGGGAGCTGCGCATCCCGCTGGTCTCCAACCAGCCGCAGTACTCGATGCTCTGGCGGGTCATCGAGTCCGAGGTCGTCCCCACCAGCGAGGAGCTGGGCGTCGGACAGATCGTCTGGTCGCCGATGGCGCAGGGTGTGCTCTCCGGCAAGTACCTGCCGGGTCAGCCGCCGCCGGCCGGCTCCCGCGCGACCGACGAGAAGTCGGGCGCGGGCTTCATCGCCCGGTTCCTGACCGACGACGTGCTGACGCGGGTGCAGCGGCTCAAGCCGCTGGCCGAACAGGCGGGCCTGAGCATGGCGCAGCTCGCCGTCGCCTGGGTGCTGCAGAACCCGAACGTCTCCTCGGCGATCATCGGCGCGTCCCGCCCCGAGCAGGTGCACGACAACGTCAAGGCCGCCGGCGTGAAGCTCGACGCCGACCTGCTCAAGGCGATCGACGAGATCATCGACCCGATCGTCGAGCGCGACCCGGCCCGGACGGAGTCCCCCGCCGAGCGTCCGTGACGCCGCCGGCCCGGCCGGTCCCCGACGAAGGGGACCGGCCGGGCGGGCAGCGCCGGCCGACGAACGGGCCGGGCAGGGCCGACAGGGGCCGGGTGGCGCCGGACCGGTGCGACGCGCCGCCCAGCACCGGACGGCCGAGTGGGTGACCCCGAGCCGGCGGGCCAGGTCGCGGATGGGCAGCGGCCCGTCGGCCACCCGGGCCGGGTGCGACGCGCCGGTCAGCCCTGCCAGAAGCGGATCAGGTCCAGGCCGAGCGCGTAGAGCCACGGTGGCAGGCCGAGGACGTCACCCACGGCGAAGACCGCCCCGAAGAACCAGCCGCTGACCCGCGGGTTCCACAGCAGCGCGAACAGCAGGATGAAGCCGAACGGGGCGAACAGGTCGTACATCTTGCGCCACTGCGCGTTCAGCCACGGCTGGATCATGTTGCCGCCGTCGAGGCCGGGCACCGGGAGCAGGTTGAGCACGCTCGCGGTGAGCTGGAGGAACGCCAGCAGCGCCACGCCCGCCCAGAACTCGGCCGGCCCGCCGCCGGCTGCGCCGAGGCGTACGGCGGCCACCAGGACCAGCGTGAACAGCACGTTGGTGGCCGGGCCCGCGAGGCTGACCAGCGTGTGCCGCAGCCGCCCGGGGATGGCGTGCCGGTCCACCCAGACCGCCCCGCCGGGCAGGCCGATGCCGCCGAGCAGCACCACCAGCACCGGCAGCGCGATCGACAGCAGCGGGTGGCTGTACTTGAGCGGGTTCAGCGTCAGGTAGCCCCGGTGGGCCACGCTGCGGTCGCCGGCCCGGAACGCGACGATCGCGTGCGCGTACTCGTGCAGGCAGAGCGACACCAGCCAGCCGGACACGACGAAGAGGAACACGTCGAGCCGTACGTTGCCGAACCCGTTCCAGGTCAGCACGCCGCTCGTGGCGAAGAGCGCAACCAGGGCGACGAAGACCGGGCTGGGCCGGAACGCCGCCCGGGGCACACCGAGCACCAGTGGCTCGCCCCCCGGGCGGTCGTTGGCCATCACTCCGCCGGGGGCAGCAGGCTCATCCGGTATTCCACCCGGTCGTCCTCGACGAGCGCGACCGAGGTGACGCCGGACGCCGCGAGCTCGCGCCAGGTCTGGCCGATCCAGGACTCGGCATCCGCCTGACTGCCGAACGACTCCGCCGGCCCGTCGAGCGACTCGCCGTTCGTGCCCTCGTACCGCCAGCTCCACGCCATGCCGCGTCTCCCCTCGCCGCTGATGTCCCGTGGGACGAACCCCCGCCAGCGTAGTCGGCCGCGCCCGTACGGGCGCAGCGCTCGGCGGCCGGGGCTCCGACGGGTTGATCAACCGGGAACGGCGGGCCGGTACCGTGGCCCGGTGCTGACTCAAGGAATGGTGCTCAGCGAGCGGTACCGGCTGGGCGAGCGGGTGGCGACGGGCGGCATGGGCGCGGTCTGGCGGTGCACCGACATCATGCTGGAGCGCGAGGTGGCGGTGAAGGTGCTGCTGCCGGCGCTGACCGCCGATCCCGAGTTCACCGCCCGGTTCCGGGCCGAGGCCCGGATGCTGGCGGCGCTGCGTCACCCGGGCGTGGTCGCCGTGCACGACGTCGGCCGGTCCACCCTCGCCGACGGCAGCCAGGCCGACTACCTGGTGATGGAGTACGTCGACGGCCAGCCCCTGAGCTCCTGGCTGCGGCGCGCCGGGCGGCTCGACGCGGCGTCCACCATGTCCGTCGTGGCGCAGGCCGCCGCGGCGTTGCACGCCGCCCACCTCGCCGGCATCGTGCACCGGGACGTGAAGCCGGGCAACCTGCTCGTCAAGTCCGACGGCCGGGTGGTGCTGGTGGACTTCGGCATCGCCCGCTCGGGCACCACGGCGGGCATCACCGCCGCCCACGTGATGCTCGGCACCGCCTCGTACATGTCCCCCGAGCAGGCCGCGAACCAGCCGGTCTCCCCGGCGACGGACATCTACGCGCTCGGCGCGGTGGCGTACGTCTGCCTGGCGGGGCGGCCGCCGTTCGACGGCGACAACCCGCTCCAGGTGGCGCTGCGCCACGTCCAGGAGGAGCCGCCGCCGCTGCCGCCCGGCACCCCGCCGCCGGTGGTCGCGCTGGTCGAGCGGGCGATGGCCAAGCGCCCCGGCGACCGGTACCCGGACGCGGCGGCGTTCGCCGACGCCGCGGCCGAGGCGCGGGACGCGACCCTGGCCGTCATCCCGGCCTCGGCGCGCCCGCCGTGGGCCGTCGCCGGGCCCGCCCCCGCCGCGCCCGCGTCCCTGGCGGGCGGGGGCACCGACCCGGGCGTCAGCCCCCTCCCCGGCGCGGGGACCGGCCCGGGCGGCAGCTCCCTTCCCGGCGCCGGGGCGGGTGGCCTCACCGCGCCCGCGCCGCCCGCCGCCGGGACCCACGCGGGCCACATGCCCACCATCGACCCGTTCGGCGCGCTGCCGCCCGCTCCCGCCGCGAACCGGCCGCTCGGGGCCGGACCGTTCGGCCACGCCGGTGCCCCGCTGGCCGGAGCCGGCGCGTCCGGGCACGTGAGCGCCCCGCCGGCCGGAGCAGCCCCGTTCGGGCGCCCGGCTCATCCGGCAGCCGGCAGCAACAGCTGGAACGGGCTGCCGCCGACCCGGGAGAACCCGGTCGAGGCGCGGCCGTCGCGGCGACGCCGGGCGGCGCTGGTCGGCGCGGCGGCCACCGTGTTCGTGGTGCTGGCCGGGGTGGTGGGGGCGACGACCCTCTTCTCGGGCGGGGACCCGGCCGGCGGGGACACGCCGGCGGCGCTGACCGGCGGGTCCGTGGCGGCGGAGTCGCCGGAGCCGGAGGGCGGCGACGGCACGGGGCAGCTCCAGGTCGAGCCGTCGCCGGACGTCACCCGGTCGGCGGCCCCGTCGTCCGCGGCGCCCTCGTCGACGCCCGGCGGCTCCTCGGCCCCCACCGCCGGCGGCGAGCCGACCGTCACCTCGTCGGGTCGGCCCAGTTCCGCCCCGACGACCAGCCAGCCGGCGAAGCCGAACCCGTACACGCCGGTCGAGGCGTGCGGCAGCGGGTACAAGGTGATCGACTCCGCCGCGCTGACCGTCTCGGGCGTCCGCAAGGGCCGGGTCTACCTGCTCTATCACGCGGGCACCGGCACGAACTGCGTGGTGACGATGAAGGAGTCGGCGGTGGGCACCGCCACGTCCGCCTCGGCGTGGCTGGAGGTGCAGGGGCGGGAACGCAGCACCGACAGCGGGTCGTTCTCCTACTACGCCGGGCCGGTGCGGGCCAAGGCCGCCGGGATCTGCGTGAAGTGGGGCGGGTCGACCGGCGGGGCCAGCTACGGCAGCGGCTTCGAGCACTGCGACTGAGCGGAGCGCGCGGCGCCTTCACTCGCGGTGGGCCGGCCCACGGCGGCTGGCCGGCCGGCCGCGCCCGCCCGCCGGCCGGACCCGCTCGACGCCCGGTCCGGTCGCTGGCCGGCCACGCGCCCGCTGGGGTCGCCGGCTCCTCGCACCTCCGGGAGCCACGCCCCGGGGGCTGGCTCTAAAGTACGGGCATGTCGGTTGACGGGTGGAACACGGTCCTGGTGCTCGGCGGTATCCGGTCCGGGAAGTCGGAGTTCGCCGAGTCCCTGGTCGCCGAGGCGCCGACGGTCCGCTACGTGGCCACCGCCGCCGACGCGCCCGCCGACGACGCGGAGTGGGCGGCCCGGCTGGCGGCGCACCGCGCCCGCCGACCGGAGACCTGGACCACCGAGGAGACCGCGCACGACCCGCGCCGCCTGGCGGACGTGATCGCCTCCGCCGGCCCGAACGAGACGCTGCTCGTCGACGACCTCGGCGGCTGGGTGACGGTGCTGCTCGACCCGGCCCACCAGCCGGCCGACGACACCGCCACCATCGCCGAACTGGCGGCGGCGGTACGCGGCTGCGCCGCCCGACTGGTGCTGGTCAGCCCCGAGGTCGGGCTCTCGCTGGTGCCGACCACCCCGCTCGGCCGGGCGTTCACCGACGCGCTCGGCGCGGCCAACCGGGCGGTCGCCGACGCCTGCGACGCGGTGGTGCTGGTGGTCGCCGGCCAGGCGGCCTGGCTGAAGCCGGGCGCCCCGCAGGCGGGCATCGTGCCGGCCCAGGCCGGCCCGACCCCGGCCAGCGCGACGGGCGAGGCGGCCACCGCCACGACCGCCACCGGCGCCACGGGTGCGGCGCCCACCGGCACCACGGGTGCGGCGGCCGCCGGCGCGGCCGGCGGGCCGGTGGGCGCGCCGGAGCCCGCCGCGGGCGTGCCCGCCCCCGCGGCGGCCGAGCCCAACGGCACCGCCTGGTCCGCGCCGACCATGGCGCTGCCGGTGGTCGCCACCGGCCTGGTGATCCAGCCCGGGATGGAACTGCCCATGCCCGACGAGTACGCCGGCCCGCAGGCGATCGAGCGGCTCGCCACGCTGGACGTGCCCGGGGCGGGGCTGGGCGCCCTGGAGCGGGTGGTCGGGTTCGCCGCCGCCACCCAGGGCACCGCCACGCCGGCCCCGTGGGAGTCCGTACGGGTGCTGCTGCTGCACGGCGACCACCTCGGCGGCGCCGCCGCCGGCAGCGTGGGCGGCGAGTCGGCGCGCCGGGCCCGGCAGGCCCGCGCCGGCAGGGGGGTGCTGGCCCGGCTGGCCGCCGAGAGCGGCGCCGACGTCCAGGTCGTGGAGACGCCGGCCTCGGCGCCGATGGAGGACGAGCCGACGCTGACCGGCGAGCAGGTCGAGGCGGCCCTGCGGGACGGCTGGCGGCTCGCCGAAGAGGCCGCCGACGCGGGCGTACACCTGCTGGTGCTGGGGGCGTGCGGCGCCGGCACCGAGGCGGCCGCGGCGGCGGTGCTGGCCGCGACGGCCGGCGCCGAGACGCCCGCGGTGCTCGGCCGCGTGGTCACCGACTCGGGCGAGATCGACGACGCGGCCTGGATGCGGCGGTGCGCCGCCGTGCGGGACGCGCTGCACCGGACCCGGCGCTCGCCGCGCGGCGCCAAGGACGTGCTGGCCGAGCTGGGCGGCGGGGACGTCGCCGTGGCCACCGGCGTCCTGCTCGGCGCGACCGCCCGCCGGCTGCCGGTCATGCTCGACGGACCGGTCGGCGTGGCCGCCGCCATGGTCAGCCGCGACCTGGCCGGGCAGGCCCGGCACTGGTGCCTGCTGGCCGACCACCGCGGGGATCCCGCCGTCCGGCTCGCCGCCGACGTGCTGGGCCTGACCCCGCTGCTCGACGTGCGCCTCGACCTCGGCGAGGGCGCCAACGCGCTGGCCGCGCTGCCGCTGCTGCGGTCGGTGCTGGCGCTGGCCGCCACGCTGCCGGCCCGGCCGTCGCTCGGCGGCGGGGAGGACGAGCCGGAGGCGGACACCGACGAGCCCGACTTCCGCGAGCCGGAGCCGGCCGGCCCGGGGCCGACCAGCACCGACGAGCCCGACTTCCGCGAGCCGGAGCCGGCCGGCCCAGGGCCGACCAGCACGGAACCGGAGACGGAGCCGGTGGACCCGTCCGGCCGGCGTGCCGGCTGAGTCGCGGCTCGCCGACGCGGCGCGGCTGGCGCTGACCACCTTCACCACCCTGCCGGTGCGCGCCGGGCGCATCGACCGGCCGGTGGCGGGGACGGCGATGGCGCTCGCCCCGGCAGTCGGCGCGCTGCTCGGCGCCGTCCTGGCCGCGATCCTGCTGCTCCCGGGCGCGCTCGCGCCCCCGCTGCTCGCGGCGGCCGTGACCGTCGGCGCCGGCGCGCTGCTCACCCGCGGGCTGCACCTGGACGGGCTGGCCGACACCGTGGACGCCCTGGGGTCGTACCGGCGGGGGGCGGCCGCGCTGGAGATCATGAAGAAGCCGGACGTGGGCCCGTTCGGGGTGGTCGCGCTGGTGGTCGTACTCCTGGTGCAGACGGCGGCCCTCGCGGAGCTGGCCGGCCGGTCGTGGCCGGCGGCGCTCGCGGCGGTGGTGGCGGCGACCGCCGCGGGCCGGCTCGGGGTGGCGGTGGCCTGCCGGCGTGGGGTGCCGGCGGCCCGCCCGGAGGGGCTCGGCGCGCTGGTCGCCGGCACCGTCGGGCCCGTCGCCCTGGTCGCCGGGACGGTCGCTGTCGCGCTGCCGGCCCTGGCGGCCGTGCCGGGCCGCCCGTGGCAGGGGCCGCTCGCCGTCGCCGCCGCCCTCGCCGTCGCGGTGGGGCTGCTGCGGCACGTGGTACGCCGGCTCGGCGGCGTCACGGGCGACGTGCTCGGCGCGACCGTGGAGGTGGTCACCACGCTGGTCTACCTGGGACTGGTGCTGTCCGGCTGAACCAGGCACGCCGCGGCGGGTAGCGTTCTCCCACGACAGCACCGGCGCGGCCATCCGGGGGACGACATGCTCATCACGGACGACTTCCTGCCCGTACCGGTCCCGGAGTCGCTGAGCGCGACCTATCTGGTGCCCATGACGGGGCTGCCGAAGGTGAGCACGAAGACGGCGGTGCAGGGGCTCAGCGGCCGGCTGGCCGAGCCGGTGCACGGGCTGGCCCGGCAGATGCTGGACAGCCCGCTGATGACCGTGGACACCCGCCCGATCGACGAGTTTCCCGAGCTGCCGCCGGACCTGCTCACCGCGTTCGGCGCCACGGAGGCGCAGCTGGCCCGGCTGGCCGCCGCGAGCCACCTGGTGGTGGTGCAGGCCGAGTACCGGCCCGGCTGGCCGCCGGCCCACGAGTGGGCGGCGCGGGCGGTGGCCGCGGCGGTCGCCGAGACTGTAGACGGCGACGTGGTGGACGTCTTCGGCCTGCAGTTCCTCGACCCGGCGACGGCGCTGCGCTCGCTGCCCGACGAGCAGGGGCGCATCCGGCTGGTCGACTGGGTGCTGGTGCCCTACTCCTCGGACGCCGAGGGCCTCTGGTTCACCACGAAGGGGCTGCGCCGCTTCGGGCTGCTGGAGCTGCAGACCCAGGGCGTGCCGGACCACCTGACCCGGGCGTGGGGCGCGGTGATGACCGGCGCGGCGCGGCGGCTGCTGCGGGACTGGACCGACGGGCTCTCCGGCGAGGAGGTGCCCGCGTTCGTGCAGCTGCCGGTGCTGGCCACGGTGACCGGGCACGACATCGCGGTGGCGTACGGCAATCCGGAGCAGCACGGGGCGACGGCGCCGGTGCTGCTGCGGCTGGAGCTGGACCCGGCCACCGACCCGGACGCCGACTCCTTCCTCAGCCTGCGCCCGCCGGCCGGGCACCCGGGGCCGGACGGCCGCTACTACGCCGCCGCCTGCGCGACCCTGTTCGCCGGCATCCAGCCGGACGTGCGCTACGCCCGCCCGGGCGACGCGATGAGCCGGGCGATCGCCACCGCGCGCGCCGGGCTGGGCGACATCCGGGCCCGGTTCCTCGCCGGCCAGCTCCCGCCGGAGACGCAGCTCGTGGTGAAGTACGGGCTGGCGGGCGACGACGGCCCGGAGTTCGTCTGGGCCGGGGTGACGTCGTGGGACGCGCCGGAACGGATCGTCGGCGCGAGCGCCAGCGACGCCAACACCGACCCGACCGTGCGCATCGGCTCGCCCGTGGTGGTGGAGGCGGCGGACGTGGTCGACTGGGCGGTGCTCGACGGCACCGGCGTCATCGAGGGCGGCTGGACCCAGGCCGTCCTGGACGCCGGCGAACGCCCCCCGCCCCCGGTCTGACCCCCTCCCGGTGGGTCACTTCACCGAGGTGGTGACGAACGGGGGGCGGGTGACGCGCATCTGGGCCCGGCGGCCGCGGATGTCGACCTCGACCAGGTCGCCGTCGGCGAGCTTCGCGGCGGTGTCCAGCAGCGCCAGGGCGATGCCCTGCTTCTTCGTCGGCGAGAACGTGCCGCTGGTGATCGTGCCGACCTGCCCGTCGCCGACGAACAC
The DNA here is from genome assembly GCF_042899165.1 of Micromonospora sp. NPDC000121. Lineage (NCBI taxonomy): Bacteria > Bacillati > Actinomycetota > Actinomycetes > Micromonosporales > Micromonosporaceae > Micromonospora > Micromonospora sp. NPDC000121. Next base: position 321,578 of record NZ_JBIAZP010000002.1, on the reverse strand, counting down.
CGCCATGCCGGGACGCGGGATCGCCCGGTCGACGGCCTCCAGGCCGCGCAGCGTACGGCTCGGGCCGGCGGCCTTCTCGGCGAGCAGCGCGTCGCGGCCCCAGAAGGCCGCCTTGTCCCAGCCGACCGCCCAGCCGGAGCGGGCCTGCACCGGGGTGATCTCCGGCGAGAGGTCCTGCCCGTGCAGCGGGTACCCCATCTCGGTGCGCAGGGTGTCCCGGGCGGCCAGCCCGCAGGCGCGCAGCTCGAAGGGCTCCCCGGCGGCGAAGAGCGCGTCCCAGACCGCGACGGCGTGCTCCGCCGGCACCACCAGCTCGAAGCCCAGCTCACCGGTGTAGCCGGTGCGACAGACGGTCAGTTCGACCGGCCCGGACGCCACGTCGAGGGTGGCGGTGGAGAAGCTCATGTAGCCGTGCTCGGTCGGCAGGCCCAGCGCCCCGAGCAGCTCCGCCGAGCGCGGCCCCTGCACGGCGAGGACGGCGTACGCCTCGTGCTCGTCCGTGACCGTGACCGACGCCGGCGCGGCGGCCCGCAGCCGGCGCACCACCTCGGCCGTGTTCGCCGCGTTCGGGATGAGGAAGACGTGGTCGTCGGCGTGCAGGTAGGCGATGATGTCGTCCACCACGCCGCCGGTGGCGTCGTCGCAGCACAGCGTGTACTGCGCCCGGCCCGGCCCGATCCGGCGCAGGTCGTTGCTCAGGCAGGCGTTGACGAACTCCGCCGCGCCCGGCCCGGTCAACCGCGCCTTGCCGAGGTGGGAGACGTCGAAGACGCCGACCCCGGTCCGCACCGCGGTGTGCTCCTTGAGCACGCCGCCTCCGGCGTACTCCAGCGGCATCTCCCAGCCGCCGAACGGGGCGAACTTGGCGCCCGCAGCGGTGTGCCGCTCGTGCAGGGGGGAACGGCGCAGCCGGGTCGCGGCGGCGTCGGGAGTCACGTCGGTCATGGGTGGCAACTTACCGGGGCCTGAACGGCTGGTTAGCATCGGCGGGACCCGCCGGAGCCGTCGGCGGGACAGCCCCGACCTCCGACGGGTACGTTCCGCCGGAGACCTTCATCGCCGGTACGCCACGACGCGGCCGGCCCGGCCCGCCCGGAGTAGCTTCAGTGACATCGCCCAGCACCACCCTGAGCCTGGTCGACACCGACCCCGCCGAGCTCGCTGTCGACGCGATCGTGATCGGCGTGCACAGCCAGACCGGAGAGCAGGACGCCGCCAGCGGCCTCGCCGGCACCCTGCTGCTCGCCAGCGGCGCGGAGAGCATCGCCGCCGCCTTCGACGGCAAGCTGACCGAGACGCTGGCCCTGCTGGGCGCGACCGGCGGCCCCGGCGAGGTGATCAAGCTGGCCACGCTGGGCACGGTGACCGCCCCGGTCGTCGCCGCGGTCGGGCTCGGCCCGGAGCCGACCGGCGCCGCCCCGGCCCCGGAGACCCTGCGCCGGGCGGCCGGCGCGGCCGTCCGGGCGCTCGCCGGCGCGCCGCGGGTGGCGCTGGCCCTGCCGCTGCCGGACGACGCCGACGCGCCGGCCGCGCTGCGGGCCGTGGCGGAGGGGGCGCTGCTCGGCGGGTACCGGTTCGCCGGTTACAAGACCCGGCCGCAGCCGGCCCGGCGGGAGCCGGTGGCCGAGGTGCTGGTGGCCGTCCCCGACGCCGGTGACGCCGGCGCCCAGGCCGAGATCGCCCGGGCCCAGGCGGTCGGCGGCGCGGTCCGGCGCAGCCGGGACTGGGTGAACACCGCCCCCAACGAGCTGCGCCCGCCGTCCTTCGCCGACTCGGTGGCGGACGCCGCCCGGGAGGCCGGCCTCGAGGTCGAGGTGCTCGACGAGGCCGCCCTCGCGGCCGGCGGATACGGCGGCATCATCGCCGTCGGGCAGGGCTCGGAGGCCCCGCCGCGCCTGGTGAAGCTGAGCTACACCCCGGCCGGCGGCGGCAACGGCAAGCGGGTCGCGCTGGTCGGCAAGGGCATCACCTTCGACACCGGCGGCATCTCGATCAAGCCGGCGCAGGGCATGTGGGAGATGAAGTCCGACATGGCGGGCGCCGCCGCGGTGGGCGCCACCATGCTGGCGATCGCCGCGCTCAAGCCGTCGGTGGCGGTGACCGCGTACCTGCCGATGGCGGAGAACATGCCGTCCGGGCGGTCGTACCGGCCGGGCGACGTGATCAGCATGTACAACGGCAAGAAGGTCGAGGTGCTCAACACCGACGCCGAGGGCCGGATGATCCTGGCCGACGCCATGGCGCGGGCCTGCGAGGACGGCTGCGACTACCTCTTCGAGACCTCCACCCTCACCGGCGGGCAGGTCATCGCGCTGGGCAAGAAGATCGCGGGCGTGATGGGCACCCCGGAGCTGTGCGAGCGGGTCAAGCTCGCCGGCGAGACCGTCGGCGAGCCGGCCTGGCCGATGCCGCTGCCGGACGACGTACGCAAGGGCATGGACTCCGACGTGGCCGACATCTCGCAGGTCAACGCCGGCATGGACCGGGCCGGTCACATGCTCCAGGGCGGGGTGTTCCTGCGCGAGTTCGTCACCGAGGACGTGGCCTGGGCGCACATCGACATCGCCGGGCCGGGCTACCACTCGGGCGAGCCGACCGGCTACTGGACCAAGGGCGGCACCGGCGTCCCGGTCCGTACGCTGGTCCAGCTCGTCGAGGACGTGGCCGCCAACGGCTGACGTACGCGGAAAGGGCCCCTCGTCGACGAGGGGCCCTTTTCGTGCCTCCTGGCCGGCGCACGTGCCTCCTGGCCGGGGCGGCCCGGGTCAGAACAGCTCGGGGCGGCGCTTGCGGCGCTCGTCGTAGTCCCGCTTCCGCTGCGGGTAGCCCATCAGGCGGACGTCGTAGACGGGGATACCCATCCGGTACGCGAAGCGGCGGGCGCCGTCCGGGCCGTCGATGCGGCGGCGGGTCCACTCGCCGTCGTCGGCGATCAGCATGACGGTGGTCTCGGTCACGGTCGTGCGCGGCTCGATGTACGCCTCGACCCCGCGCCGACTCCGGACAAAGTTCTCCAGATGGCCCAGATCGGCGCGATCGGCGGCGCGGTCCAGGCTCACGGCGCGCGCCTTCTTGCGTCGTCGGAACAGTCCCACCGGCCGTCTCCCCCAAGCTTCGTCATCGAAGGCAGTGCCCAGCGTACGTGTCGCGGACGTGTCGTTGGGCACCTCACTACGCGGCCTGTGCCCGGTGGTGACAAGATGACCGAGGTGGGGTGTGTCCGTGGCCCCCCGCCGTGACCCCCCGAAGCAGTGACGCGACCTGGGAGTTGGACGTGAGCGAGCCGAATGACGCAACCTTCGACATCGTCATCCTCGGAGGTGGCAGCGGCGGCTACGCGACCGCCCTGCGCGCCGTCCAGCTGGGCCTGACGGTCGCGCTGGTCGAGAAGGGCAAGCTCGGCGGGACCTGCCTGCACAACGGCTGCATCCCGACCAAGGCGCTGCTGCACGCCGCCGAGATCGCCGACCAGACCCGCGAGTCGGAGCAGTTCGGCGTGAAGGCCGAGCTGGTCGGCATCGACATGGCGGCGGTCAACTCGTACAAGGACGGCGTGGTCTCCCGGCTCTACAAGGGCCTGCAGGGGATGCTCAAGAGCAACAAGGCGATCACCATCGTCGAGGGCCACGGCAAGCTGGTCGCGCCGAACACCGTCGAGGTCGACGGCAAGCGCTACACCGGCCGCAACGTCGTGCTGGCCTCCGGCTCGTACGCGAAGAGCCTGCCGGGCCTGGAGGTCGACGGCGAGCGGGTCATCACGAGCGACCACGCGCTGACCCTGGACCGGGTGCCGTCCTCCGCGATCGTGCTCGGCGGCGGCGTGATCGGCGTCGAGTTCGCCAGCGTCTGGAAGTCCTTCGGGGTCGACGTCACGATCATCGAGGCGCTCCCCCGGCTGGTCGCCGCCGAGGACGAGGAGTCGTCGAAGGCGCTGGAGCGGGCCTTCCGCAAGCGGAAGATCAACTTCAAGGTCGGCAAGCCGTTCGAGAAGGTCGAGAAGACCGACAGCGGCGTCAAGGTCACCATCGCCGGCGGCGAGACCGTCGAGGCGGAGCTGCTGCTGGTCGCCGTCGGCCGCGGCCCCAACACGGCCGGCCTCGGCTACGAGGAGCAGGGCGTCAAGATGGACCGCGGCTACGTGCTGACCGACGAGCGGCTGCGCACCAGCGTGCCGAACGTCTACGCGGTCGGCGACATCGTGCCCGGCCTCCAGCTCGCCCACCGTGGCTTCCAGCAGGGCATCTTCGTCGCCGAGGAGATCGCCGGCCAGAACCCGGCCGTGATCGACGAGGCCGGCATCCCGCGGGTCACCTACTCCGACCCGGAGCTGGCGTCGGTCGGCCTGACCGAGGCGAAGGCCAAGGAGCAGTACGGCGCCGACAAGGTGAAGACCTACAACTACAACCTGGGCGGCAACGGCAAGAGCCAGATCCTCAAGACGGCCGGCTTCGTCAAGCTCGTCCGGGTGGAGGATGGCCCCGTCGTCGGCGTACACATGGTCGGCGCCCGGGTCGGCGAGATGATCGGCGAGGCGCAGCTCATCTACAACTGGGAGGCGTACCCGGCCGAGGTGGCGCAGCTCGTGCACGCCCACCCCACGCAGAACGAGGCCCTGGGCGAGGCGCACCTGGCGCTCGCCGGCAAGCCGCTGCACGCACACGCCTGATCACGACAACCGCGGCGTCCGGCGACGGGCGATGATCCCACCAGGGGAATGAAGGAGTCTTAGAACATGCCGGTATCGGTCACCATGCCCCGGCTCGGTGAGAGCGTCACCGAGGGCACCGTCACGCGCTGGCTCAAGCAGGAGGGCGACACCGTCGAGGTCGACGAGCCCCTGCTCGAGGTGTCGACCGACAAGGTCGACACCGAGATCCCGTCCCCGGCGGCGGGCGTGCTGAGCCGGATCGTGGTCGGCGAGGACGAGACCGCCGAGGTCGGCAGCGAGCTGGCCGTGATCGCCGGTGAGGGCGAGTCCACCGGCGGCGGCGAGGCCGCCCCGCAGCAGCAGGAGGAGCCGGCCGAGGAGGCCGCCGAGGCCGCCGCGGAGCCGCAGGCCGAGGCGGAGCAGCCGGCCGTCGAGGAGCCGCAGGCGCAGGCCGCCCCGGCGCCGTCGGGCGAGGGCACCCCGGTCAAGATGCCGGCCCTCGGCGAGAGCGTCACCGAGGGTACGGTCACCCGCTGGCTCAAGCAGGTCGGCGAGACCGTCGAGGTGGACGAGCCGCTGCTGGAGGTCTCCACCGACAAGGTCGACACCGAGATCCCGTCGCCGGTCGCCGGCACCGTCCTGGAGATCAAGGTCGCCGAGGACGAGACCGCCGCCGTCGGCGCGGACCTGGCCGTGATCGGTGCCGCCGGCGCCGCCCCGGCCAAGCCCGAGCCGAAGCCCGAGCCGAAGCCGGCGCCCAAGGCCGAGCCGAAGCCCGAGCCGAAGCCGGAGCCGAAGGCCGAGGCCAAGCCGGAGCCCAAGGTCGAGGAGCCGACCCCGGGCCTGTCGTACAACGAGCCGTCGGCGGAGGCCGAGACCTCGGCGCAGCCGGCGCAGGCCGAGCAGAAGGCGGTGCCGTCGGCCCCCGCCCCGCAGCGCCCGGCGGCCGCCCAGGGCGGCGAGGAGGCGGCCGGCTACGTGACCCCGCTGGTGCGCAAGCTCGCCAGCGAGCACGGCGTCGACCTGGCCTCGGTCAACGGCACCGGCGTCGGCGGTCGGATCCGCAAGCAGGACGTGCTGGACGCGGCGGAGAAGGCCAAGGCGGCCAAGGCCGCGCCGGCCCCGGCGCAGCCCGCCGCCGCGGCGGCCCCGGCCAAGCCGGCCGCCCGGCCGCAGCCGAGCGCGAAGCGCGGCACCACCGAGAAGCTGCCCCGGATCCGCGCCACCATCGCCAAGCGGATGCAGCAGTCGCTGCACGAGATGGCGCAGCTCACCACCGTGGTCGAGGTGGACGTCACCAAGGTCGCCAAGCTGCGGGCCCGCGCCAAGGACGCGTTCCAGCAGCGGCACGGCGTGAAGCTGTCGTTCCTGCCGTTCTTCGCCCTCGCGGCCGTGGAGGCGTTGCAGACCTACCCGATCGTCAACGCCAGCATGGACCTGGAGGCGGGCACGATCACCTACCCCGACGCCGAGCACCTCGGCATCGCGGTGGACACCGAGCGCGGCCTGATGGTCCCGGTCATCCACGGCGCCGGCGACCTGAACCTGGGTGGCATCGCCAAGCGGATCGCCGACCTGGCCGAGCGCACCCGCACCAACAAGATCAGCCCCGACGAGATCGCGGGCGCGACCTTCACGCTGACCAACACCGGCAGCCGGGGCGCGCTCTTCGACACCCCGATCGTGCCGTCGCCGCAGTCGGCGATGCTCGGCACGGGTGCCGTGGTCAAGCGTCCGGTCGTGGTCAACGACCCGGAGCTGGGCGAGGTCATCGCCGTCCGGTCGATGGTCTACCTGGCCATGTCGTACGACCACCGGCTGATCGACGGCGCGGACGCCGCCCGCTTCCTGGTCGCGGTCAAGGAGCGGCTGGAGGCCGGCAACTTCGAGGCCGAGCTGGGCCTGTAGTCCCGCACGACGGCACAGAGGGCGCCCCGGTCACGGACCGGGGCGCCCTCGTCGTCCTCGGCCCCGCGAAACGTCTCGCCCCAGAAGCCGGCGAGCCCGGGCAGGCGCCGGAGCCCGCACGCCGACGCCACGCCAGTTCCGCCCGCGCCCGACGCGCCGCCGCCCTGCCGGGGCCGGGGCCGGCCGTGGCCCGATTCCGGCCCGACGCGGCCGGGGCGCTGCGAGAGTGGATTGGTGGGCGGCTTCCGGTGGCAGGAGCGGTTGGGACCGGCCGTCTCGATCGCCCCCGGCGCCCGGGTCGACCGGTTCGAGGTCTTCTTCGACCTGGTCTTCGTCTTCTCGTTCTTCATCATCACCCGAGCCACCGCCGAGAACATCTCCGCCCGTCAGCTGCTGCACGCCCTGCTGGTGCTCGCCGTGCTCTGGTGGTGCTGGGTGGTGCACTGCGTGGTGGCGACCCGGGTCCGGCTGGGCGAGGGCTTCGTGCCGGTGCTGATGGTCGTCGGCATGGCCGCGCTGTTCTGCTTCGCGCTGTCCCTGCCGCAGGCGTTCGGCGACACGAAGGACGTGGCCGCCGGGCCGATGGTGGTCGCCGTGAGCTACGTGGTGATCCGGGGCGTACACCTGTTGCTGTACTGGCACGTCGCGCAGGAGAAGCCCGGCGAGCGCCGGCTGCTGCTGAAGTACTCCCCCGAACTGACGATCAGCACCCTGCTGCTCACGGCCGCCGCGCTGATCCCGCCGCAGATCGACGACCCGGGCCGGGCCGTGCTGGTGCGGGACGGGCTCTGGATCAGTGTCGTCGTGCTCCAGTACGGCATGGGCCTGGTGGCGGGCGCCTGGGGCTGGACGGTGACCTCCGCCGAGCACTGGACCGAGCGGTACGACCTCATCCTGATCATCGCGCTGGGCGAGTCGGTCATCTCGGTCGGCGTCGGCAGCAACCTGATTGGTCAGCCTCCGACCTGGCCCGCGGTGGCGGCGGCGGTGCTCGGCATCTTCTTCACCGCCGCCCTCTGGTGGGCGCACTACGACGTGGTCGGCCCGGCCGCCCGGATCGCCCTGCACACGGCCGAGGGCCGGCCGCGGGTGGCGATGGCCCGGGACGCGTACGCCTATCTCCACCTGCCGATGATCGCCGGGATCATCCTGTTCGCCCTCGGCGCGGAGGAGGTCGTACGCGACATCGCCGACCCCGAGGTGCCGTACAGCGAGCCGACGCACGGCCCCGGCGTCCCACTGCTCTTCGGCGGGGTGATCTGCTACCTCTCCGCGAACATGCTCTTCCAGGCGCGCACCCTGCGCACCGTCTACTGGACCAGGGTCGGCGCGGTGCTGCTGCTCGCCGCCGCCATCCCGGTGGGCCTGGTGCTGCCGGGGCTGGCCACCCTCGCCCTGCTCACCGCCATCTGCGTCGGGCTGGTGGGGGTGGAGGTGCTGGTCAAGGCGAAGGAGCGCCGCGCGCTGCGCGAGAGGGTCTTCGAGGAGAAGACCAGCCACGAGGCGTACGAGGCCGCCTGGCGGGCCCGCTGGCGCGAGCCCGCCCCCGAGGAGCCCTCGACCTGACGCCCCTCTGACGGTCGTCGGTCGCCCCCGGCGGCTTCGGGGTTTCCGCCCCGCAGCCCGACCCGGATTGAGTCTGCCGGTAGCAGAATTGCCGGCGTCGGGCTGGCCGGGCGGCCCCGGGCCCGGCAGGGTGGGGCCCATGGCGATCTTCTCCCTCCAGGCGAGCCCGTCCGACGGCCCGGCCTGGCTGGACCTGGCCCGGCGGGCCGAGGCGGCCGGTTTCGACACCCTGTCCACCGCCGACCACCCCGGCAGGACGACGTCGCCGTTCGTCGCCCTGGCCGCCGCGGCGGCGGTGACCTCGACGATCAAGCTGGGCTCGTACGTCTCCAACGCCGGGATCCGCGAGCCCATGCTGCTCGCCTCGGACGTGGCCACCCTCGACCTGCTCTCCGGCGGCCGGGCCCGGCTCGGCATCGGCGCCGGCCACACCCCGGCCGAGTGGCACGCGGTCGGGCGGGAGCGCCCCGACGTCGCCGGTCGGGTGCGCCGCTGCCTGGCCGTCGCCGAGGCCGTCCGCGCGCTGCTCGACGGCGAGGAGGTCACCGTCGACTCCCCAGACCTCGTGGCGCGCGCCGCGCGGCTGGACAAGCCGCGCCCGGTGCAGCGGCGGATCCCGCTGACCCTCGGCACGGCGAACTCCGCGATGCTGCGCTGGGCCGGCGCGCACGCCGACGTGGTCGGGCTCGCCGGCCTGGGGCGCACCCTGCCCGACGGCTACATGCACGAGGTGCGCTGGCACGAGGCGGACATCGAGGCGCAACTGGCCTGCGTCGCGGCCGGGGCGGCCGGGCGGGCCGAGCCGCCCGCACTGGAGGCGCTCGTGCAGTTGGTCGCCGTCACCGACGACGCCGAGGCCGCCACCGCCGAGTTCGCCGAGCAGACCGGCCTGACCTCCGCCGAACTGCTGGCCACGCCGTTCGTGCTGGCCGGCACCGAGGACGAGATCGTCGCGGCGGTCGCCGCGCACCGGCGCCGCTGGGGCGTCACCCGGTTCGTCGTCCGCGCCGACGCTCTCGACCCGCTCACGCCGGTGCTGACCCGCCTGGCCACCGCCTGAGCCACCGACTTTCGGGTACGGGTAAGGCGAGGTCAGGCCGTCGGCCGCTCGGCGACGAACACGCCTACGCCGTGCACTCCCTCCACGAGCCCCTGCGTCTGGAGCACGAGGATCGCCTGACGCACGACCGTCTGCGACACCCGGTGCTCTTCCTTGAGCTGCGCGGTGGACGGCAGCTTGTCTCCCGGCGCCCACTCGCCTGACTCGATCCGGGCACGGATGTGGTCGGCGAGCTGCGCCCATTTCGGCTTGGCGGGCATTCACACTCCCAGGTCTGCACCGCCATTCGACCATGAACAACTTGGCACGACAAGTAAGGACAAGCCGAGCCTTGCTTTGTACAACATGTCGTGCAAAGCTCTCGTTGACTGGTTCCCAGGTCTGCAAACCGGAACTGGTCGTTCCGTGAAACGCGCCCGGCCGGCCCAATCCCCCGAGGTCGGCCGGGTGCCACACCCTGCCCGCCGCACGGTGGCGGGCCCGCCAGCAGGCCCGGGGCGGGTGCCGGGCTCCAGCCGCCCGCGCAACGGCTGCCCCCGCCCGCCTCGGCGCCGCGACCCGTTCCGAAGGAGACGACGTGCCCGTGACCGGCCAGCCGGTGGACGCGGTGGAGAGGGTGCTCGGCGAACTGCCGGTGCCCTGGTACGTGACCGCCGAAGACCTCAAACTCGCCATCCGGGCGGTGCTGGTGCATGCCCCCGAGTCCTGGCCGGCCGGGCCGCTGTGCCGCGGCGACCGCACCCCGTACCCCTGTCGACTGCACCGCTGGGGCGACGGGTGCTGCGCTCCCGGGGGCTCACCGACCAGGCCGTCGACGAGTTGGTGGCGCGCGGCGACCGGCTCGTCCGCGTACCCGCTGGGAGGCGCTGACATGGCGGCGAGCCGGTGGCGGAACGCGAAGCCGGTGCCGCTCGCGCCTCGGCACCGACGGACGTGGCGGGGCTGGCGGCGCTGGTGCTCGTGCGGCCTGCGCTGGCGCGCGTGCCCCGACCGACGCCTGCCCGTGCCGACCGAGCCACCCGCCCCGCCGCCGCGCAACAGCCGGTGGTGGGACGAGGTGACCCGGGCTAACCCGCAGGTGGGGCGGGTGGGCCGGCTGACGCCCGCGCAGACCTGGCGGGCCAACGGCGGGCGCTGGTGACGAGCGCCGGACCCCACCTGCCGCTGCGACCGCTCTGGCTCTGCCGGGGATGCGGCGCGCCATGGCCCTGCGGCCCCGCGCGACTCGCCCTGCTGCACGCGTACGCACACGACCGGATCGCGCTGCTGATCCACCTCGGCGGCCTGCTGCACGACGCGGCCGGTCACCTGCACACGCTCCACCCGGACGACAGCCCCGAGCCGACCCAACTCTTCGACCGTTTCCTGGGCTGGGCCCTGCCTCGTCGACCGCCCTGACCCCGCTTTCGGCGTCCCGGCGCCACGTTGGTCCAGTCCCTGCGAGATCTTGGTACGAAACGGCCCCTCCAGGGGCCATTTCCTACCAAGATCTCGAAGGACTCCTGGCCGGCCTGCGGGTGACGGGGTGAGCGGCTCGACGTGTCCGATGCGGTGTCCGTGTCCGAAGATATGGGCATGCGGATCCTCATGGCCGGCGCGTCCGGCTTCCTCGGCACCCGGCTGGTCGACCGGCTCACGGCGGACGGGCACCAGGTGACCCGACTGGTCCGCCGACCAGCGCGCACCCCCGACGAGCGGCAGTGGGACCCGGCCGCCGCGCAGCTCGACCCGGCGACGGTGGCGGAGGCGGACGCGGTGGTCAACCTGGCCGGCGCGGGCGTCGGCGACAAACGGTGGAACGACGGGTACCGGCAGGTGATCCGGTCGAGCCGGGTCGACACGACCACCACCCTGGCGGTCACCGTCGCCGGGCTGCCCGACGGCGACCGGCCGAGGGTGCTGCTCAACGGCTCGGCCGTCGGCTGGTACGGCAACACCGGCGACCGGACGGTCGAGGAGGACGCCCCGGCCGGCGAGGGCTTCCTGGCCGACGTCTGCCGGGTGTGGGAGGCCGCGACCCGCCCGGCCGAGGACGCGGGCGTACGCGTGGTGCGGCTGCGCACCGGGCTGCCGCTGCACCGCGACGGCGGGATGCTCAAGCCGCAGCTACTGCCGTTCCGCCTGGGGATCGCCGGGCGGCTCGGCAGCGGCCGGCAGTGGCTGCCGTGGATCTCGCTGGTCGACTGGCTGGAGGCCGTGCTGTTCCTGCTGGCCCGCGACGACGTCGCCGGGCCGGTCAACGTGGTCGGTCCGGCCCCGGTGACCAACGCCGACTTCACCCGCGAGCTGGCCCGGCAGTTGCGCCGGCCGGCGGTCGTCCCGATCCCGGCGCTGGCGTTGAAGGTGGCGCTCGGCGGCTTCGCCCACGAGGCGTTGACCAGCACCCGGGTCCTCCCCGGCGTGCTCACCGAGGCCGGCTTCACCTACCGCCACCCTGAGCTGGCGGGCGCCCTCCACGCCGCCCTGACCGACTGACGATCCCACTCCCCCAACCTGGTTGATCATGAAGTTGTTGCCACGACACTCCGGGCGGGGTGGCAACAACTTCATGATCAACGCCGGTGAGATGGGATCAGCAGCCGATCACCCAGTAGTTCGGGCCGGTCTGCTTGAGCGTGCTGGTCTGGAAGGTGTTGTAGAGGCCCATCCGCTGGTTCGAGCCGTTGGCGTAGGCGTAGCCGCCGGACTGGTAGGCGCGGCGGGCGGTCACGTGCGCGTAGTTGCTGGCGGTGACGCAGGTCGGCGCGGTGGTGGGGCTCGCCGTCGGGGAGGCCGTGGGGCTCGCCGTCGGGCTGGGCTCGGTTCCGCCGTTCAGGCCGAAGAAGACCGCGTCGTGGTACGCGGAGCAGATGGTGTCCAGCATGTAGGGAGCCGCGGTGCCGCACTGGTCGGCGGCGGAGCCCGGGTCGACCGGGGCACCGTGGCCCATGCCGGAGATCCGGTAGACCCGCACGTCGTTGTTGCCGTACACCTCCAGGCTGGTGTTGGCGGGCAGCGACGCGGTGCTGGTCGGGGTCTGCGAGACGCCCCGGACGTTGGTCCACTGGTCGCGCAGTTCGGTGGCGTTGGCCGGCACGACGGTGTAGTCCGAGGTGCCGTGCCAGATGGCGACCCGGGGGCGCGGGCCGGTGTGCCCGGGGTGGGCGGCCCGGACCAGGTTGCCCCACTCCTGCGGGGTCTTGTTCACCCCGCTGTACTGGCAGGTGCTGGTGGAGGCGGGCGGCGAGCAGCGGTACGGCAGGCCGGCGATGACCGATCCGGCGGCGAAGACGTCCGGGTAGGTGGCGAGCATGACCGCGCTCATCCCCCCGCCGGCGGAGAGCCCGCTGACGAAGACCCGGCCGGGGTCGGTGCCGTAGTTGTTCCTGGCGTAGTCAACCATCTGCTTGATCGACAGTGCCTCCCCGGAGCCCCGGGTGATGTCCTGCTCGACGAACCAGTTGAAGCAGCTCAGCTGCTGGTTGGCGCTGGACTGCTGCGGCACGATCAGGGCGAACCTCCACTGGTCGGCGTACTTGCGCCAGCCGGAGTTGGCGAAGTAGCCGGAGGCGTTCTGCGTGCAGCCGTGCAGCAGCACGACCGCCGGCGCTCCGGCCGGGAGGTTGTCCGGCCGGTACGCGTACATGGCGAGGTTGCCGGGGTTGGAGCCGAAGCCGGTGACCTGGGTGAGGGTGGCGGCCTGGGCGGGGGTGGAGAGGGTCACGACCGCGGTGGCGGCGAGGACCAGCCCGGCGACCGCACCGGTCAGCCGGGTGAACAGGGACGAGCGGCGCACGGGATCCTCCTGGGGACGGGTTGTGAACTGGGTCACCCGCGAATTGCCGCGACGTTACGTCGATGTGTCGATGATGTGACATGGGCCACGCTCACACATTCACCGACGGCAGGATGTGCGTCCTGACCGAGGTGTCCAGGTCCGGTTGGTAACGTCCGCTGCGTGCCGACCTCCCCGTCCCTGGCGCCTTCGCCGGCCTCGCCGCCCCGTGCCGTCCGCGACCGTCGGGCCGACCTGATCGTGGCGCTGGTCGCGCTGGCGCTCGCCGTCTGGGTGACCAGCGGGCTCTGGCGGGACCCGAACGTCCGCGCCATCACGGTCAACTCCAGCGACCAGGCGCTCTTCGAGTGGCTGCTGGCCTTCGGCGGCCACGCGGTGACCCACGGCGACAACCCGCTCTTCACCCACCTCGTCAACGTCCCCGACGGGGTGAACCTCGCGGTCAACACCTCGATCACGGTGTACGCGGTGGTCTTCGCCCCCCTGACGTACCTGATCGGGCCGCCGGCCACGTTCCTGGTGATCCTCACCCTCAACCTGGCCGCCACCGCGCTCGCCTGGTACTGGCTGCTCTCCCGGCACCTGGCCCGCAGCCCGCTCGCCGCCGCGGTCGGCGGGCTGTTCATCGGCTTCTCCCCCGGCATGGTGTCGCACGCCAACGCCCACCTGAACTGGACCTCCGGCTGGCTGGTGCCGCTGCTGGTCTGGCGCACGTTCGCCCTGCGCGGCTCCCGGCGCCCGCTGCGCGACGGCGCGATCCTCGGCGCGCTCGTCGCCGTCGCCTTCTCCATCGCCGCCGAGGGGCTCTTCTTCACCGCGCTGGCGCTCGGCGTCTTCGTCGCCGTCTGGGCGCTGCACCCGGCCCGCCGCGCCGAGGCGCGGGCGGTGCTCCCGGCCTTCCTGCGCGGGCTCGCGGTGACCGCCGTGGTCGCCGGGGTGTTGCTGGCGTACCCGCTGTGGCTGCACTTCGCCGGTCCGCAGCGCTTCCACGGCACCGGCTTCGACGCGGTCATCCACTCCGAGGACGTCGTCGCGTTCGGGGCGTACCCGCGCCGCTCGCTGGCCGGCGAGGTGGGGCTGGGCACCCGGCTGGCCCCGAACCCGACCGAGGAGAACTCGTTCTTCGGGATCCCGCTGCTGCTGCTCGCCGTCGCCTGCTTCGTGGCGCTGTGGCGCCGGGCCGACGCGGGCCGCCGGGCGACGCTGTGGGCGCTGGGCGTGACCGCCGTGGTCTTCACCGTGCTCTCCTTCGGCCCCGAGGCCAAGGTCGACGGGCACCGTGTCGACCTGCCGATGCCGTTCGACCTGCTCGGGCACCTGCCGGTGGTGAACGCCGCCCTGCCCGCCCGGCTGGCGCTGGTGGTGGCGCCGGTGATCGGGGTGCTGCTCGCGTACGCCGTCGACCAGCTGCGGGCCGATCCGCCCGCGCGCCGCCCGGCGCGGGTGGCCTGGTGGGCGAGCTTCGCGGTGGCGCTGGTGCCGCTGCTGCCGACCCCGCTGCTCACCATCGAACGCGAGCCGATCCCGCGCTTCATCACCGCCGGCACCTGGCGGGAGTACGTCTCCCCGGGCGGCGTGCTGACCCCCGTGCCGCTGACCCTCGACGTCTACCCCGACGGGCAGCGCTGGCAGGCGTACGCGCTGGCGCACCGGCAGGGCGAGTTCGCCATCCCGTCGGGCTTCTTCCTCGGCCCCGGCGGCCCGGACGGCCGGGGCCGGATCGGCCCGCCGCCGCGCCCGTTCGGCACCCTGGTCGACCAGGCCGGTCGTAGCGGGCTGGTGCCGATCATCACCGAGGGCAGCGTCCAGGAGACCCGCGCCGACCTGCGGCACTGGCGGATCGAGACGGTCGTGCTGGCCGACGAGGTGCACGGGGCGAAGTGGCCGGTCGACGAGGACGCGATCCGCCGCACCGTGACCGCGCTGCTCGGCCCGCCCGAGCGGGTGGACGACGTCTGGCTGTGGCGGGTCCCGCAGGGATGAGCGCCGTGGTGAGCCGCGTCACCGAAGGTGACCGGCCGGTACGGGTCTAGGCTTGGCGCGTGAGCACGAAGACTTCCGGCCTCACGGCCGTCCGCACCGGTGTCCTCGACTACCAGGCCGCCTGGGACGAGCAGCGCCGGCTGCACGATTCGGTGGTGGCCGGCGAGCAGGGCGACACGGTGCTGCTGCTGGAGCATCCGAGCGTCTACACCGCCGGCAAGCGCACCGAGCCGTGGGACCGCCCCATGGACGGCACCCCGGTCGTCGACGTCGACCGGGGCGGCAAGATCACCTGGCACGGCCCGGGGCAGCTCGTCGGCTACCCGATCATGCGGCTGCCCGACCCGGTGGACGTGGTCGCCTACGTCCGCCGCACCGAGCAGTTGCTGATCGACGTCTGCGCCGAGTTCGGGCTGGCCGCCGGCCGAATCGACGGGCGCAGCGGGGTCTGGGTGCCGGAGGACGACCGGGGCCCGGCCCGCAAGGTGGCCGCCATCGGCATCCGCGTCGCCCGCGGGGTCACCCTGCACGGCTTCGCGATCAACTGCGACTGTGACCTGACGTACTTCGACCGGATCGTGCCCTGCGGCATCCGCGACGCCGGCGTCACCTCGCTCACCGCCGAGCTGGGCCGCCCGGTCACCGTGGCCGACGTGCTGCCGGTGGTCGAGCGACACCTGCCGACCCTCGTCGCGGCCTGAGCGCCGCCCGTGCGGATCGATCTCGTAACCGTCGTCGTCGCCGAGTACGACCCGGCCATCGACTTCTTCACCGAAGTGCTCGGCTTCGATCTGGTCGAGGACTCGCCGTCGCTGACCAACGACGGCCGCCCGAAGCGCTGGGTCGTCGTCCGACCGCCCGGCGCGCAGACCGGGCTGCTGCTGGCCCGCGCCGACGGCGAGCGGCAGGCGCGGGCCGTCGGCGACCAGGTCGCCGGCCGGGTCGGCTTCTTCCTCCAGGTCGACGACTTCGACGCCACCCACCGCCGGATGGTCGAGGCGGGCGTCGAGTTCACGCGACCGCCGCGCACCGAGCCGTACGGCCGGGTCGCGGTGTTCCGCGACATCGCCGGCAACCTCTGGGACCTCCTCGGCCCGGCCTGACCGCCAGCCGGCCCGGGCATCGGGCCTTCCCGCCGGTCAGACCTGCTCGGCGGGGCCGGCCGCGACGCCGCGGCGCCGGAGCCAGGGCTGGCACAGCACGATGGCCCCGCCGATGACAGCGCCGATCACCGTCTCGACGCCCCGGTCGAAGAGCAGCGACCCCACCGGACGGGCCGCCGCGAGCTGGCCCATCAGCAGGGCCAACGGCGTGATGAACAGCAGCGCGAGCCCGTAGTTGCGCCCGACCAGCAGCTCGGTGACGATCTGGAGCACCGCCACCACCAGGACGGTGGTGACCGGCGAGAACCCCGGCGCGAGCAGGGCCGCGCTGGTCAGCAGCCCGAGCAGGGTGCCGACGATCCGGTGCCCGGCCCGCACCAACTGGGCGGTGACGCCCTGGGCGCTGAGCGGCGCGACGGCCGCCACCATCGCCCAGTACGGGTGCCCGATCCCGATGGCCGTCGCCGCGCCGCCGGCCAGCGCCACGGCGACGGCGTACCGCGCCGGCTCCCAGGTCCAGACGTGCCGCAGCCGCGCGGGGCGGCTGCGCTGCCGCCGCAGCACGCTGCCGACGGCACCGACGAGCAGCGCGAACAGGCTGCTGAGCCCGGCCACCGCCGCCGCGGTCGGCACGTCGGAGACCGCGTGCGGCACCGATGCCGCGGCGCCGAACCCGAAGACGAGGAAGAGCGGTCCCGGCGGGTGCCAGTCCTGCGCGGCGGCGAGCACGGCACCCGCCGCCGCGACGGCCGCCGCGGCGGGCACCGCGACCCACGCGCGCGACTCCAGGGAGCCGACCAGCACCCCGAGCACCACCGACACCGTGAGGGCCGCCCCGGCGCTCGCCTGCATCGCCGCCCGGGACAGGTGCACGTGGTTGCGCCCGTAGAGCGAGGTGAACGCGCCGAACGCGGCGTACAGGGACCAGTCGGGGTGGCCGGCCGCCAGCACCGCGAGCAACGGCACGAGGACGCTGACGCCGGCCCGCAACGCGACCCGGTGGGCGCCGCGTGCCTCGCGGAGGTGCAGCAGGTCACGCAGCGTCGCCCGCACCTGCTCGCCCATCACGCTCCCCACTTCCCCACAGGTAACCCCTCGCCGCCCTGTCGGCGACGAGGGGTTCCCGTTGTGCGGCCGTGGTCACCCCTCAGGGGGTGAGCCGGTGCAGGTCGCGCGGGAAGGCGGTCACCTCCCGGACGTTGGCCGCGCCGGTCAGCCGGGCCACGAAGCGCTCCAGCCCGATGGCGAAACCGCCGTGCGGCGGCATCCCGTGCCGGAACGCGTCGACATAGCCGGCGTACGGCTCGACGGGCTCGCCACGGGCCGCGAGCGCGGCCAGGTAGTCGGCGTGCCGGTGCAGCCGCTGCCCGCCCGTCACCAGCTCCAGCCCCCGGAACAGCAGGTCGAACCCGTTGGAGTACGCGGGCCGCGCCGGGTCGGGATGGGTGTAGAAGGGCCGCTTCGCCATCGGGTAGCCGGTGACGAAGAGGAACTCGGAGCCGTGCTCCCGCCGCGCCCACTCCCCCAGCGCCCGCTCGTGCGCCGGGGCGAGGTCCGGCTCGTCAGCCGGTGCGCCGGCGATCTTCAGCGCCTCGGTGAAGTGCACGGCGGGGATCTCCGCCGGCACCTCGGGGGCCTCGACGCCGAGCGTGGCGAGCGCGGAGCCGGCCCGCCCGCGTACCGCGTCGAGCATGCCGGCCAGGGTGTGCCGCAGCACGGCCATCACGTCCCGGTGGTCGGTGACGAAGCCGAGTTCGGCGTCGAGCGAGGTGTACTGCGCCAGGTGCCGCACCGTGTCGTGCGGCTCGGCCCGGAACACCGGCCCGACCTCGTAGACCCGCTCGAAGACGCCGACCATGAGCTGCTTGTAGAACTGCGGCGACTGGGCCAGGTACGCGGGCCGGCCGAACCAGTCCAGCGCGAACACGTTCGCCCCGCTCTCGGTGGACGAGCCGACCACCTTCGGTGTGTGGATCTCCACGAAGTCGCGGGCGTCGAGCGCGGCGCGGAAGCCGGCCACCGCCGCCGCCGAGACGCGCAGCGCCGCCGAACGGGTCGGGTGGCGCAGCGCCACGGGCGCGTGGTCGAGCTGGGTGGGCAGGCTCGCGGTCAGCGCCGGCCGGTAGAGGTCGAACGGCGGCGGCACGGCGGGCGGGCCGAGCGGTCGTACGGTCGGCTCGGCGACCTCGACCCCGGCGGGAGCGGTCGGGTTCGCGACCACCGTGCCGGTGACCTCGACGACGGTCTCCTCGGTCAGTTTCTCCAGGTCGGCGCGGACGGCCGGGTCGGCGACCACCACCTGGGCGAGGCCGGCGGCGTCCCGGACGATCAGGAACGCCACCGACTTGAGCAGCCGGCGGCGGTGTATCCAGCCGGCGATCCGGGCGGTCGCGCCGACATGGGCGGAGAGCTGGTGGGAAAGGATGCGTTGCACGGCGGTTACCTCCTCGATCAATCGCAACGCGATCCCCGGGAGGTGTGGGCGAGCGGGAACCTCGCGGTGCCACCACACCTTCGCCCCCGCCGTGGCGGGGGCCTCGTTCGTCGCCTTTTCACCGGGGCCAGCCGGGCGGGCTCTACTGGGCGTGGTTGGGAAGGGCCCCCTCCTCTACCGGAGGCGTTAGAAAGGTGCCCTTCCGTGCACGCCGTTCTTCCCGCAGCTCGGGAGGGTCTTCACGGTCCGGCGCCAGACCGCCTCGCAGCAACCGGCGGCTCTCTCGGCTGGCGGATCGGGCCGCTACTCGGCTCCGTCACAGCTCTGCCCGGCACGCTAGCACCCCACCGGCTTTTCGTGTAACGCCGTTTCCCCAGCCCCGGTGTCCGGCGTCACAAGGTTTCCGGCGTGACGCCGGTCGCCCGCGGCACATCGACGGCGGCCGTCGGGCGTAGGCTCGGTTTCGTGACGATCGAGCACTCCGCGCCGGCGACCGGCCAGGCAGCGCGCACCGCGACGCCCGCCCCCGAGGGGCGGCGTCTGCTCCGCATCGAGGCCCGCAACGCCGAGACGCCGATCGAGCGCAAACCGCCGTGGATCAAGGTCAAGGCCAAGATGGGGCCGGAGTACACCCAGCTGCGCGGGCTCGTCTCGCGCGAGGGGCTGCACACCGTCTGCCAGGAGGCCGGCTGCCCCAACATCTACGAGTGCTGGGAGGACCGGGAGGCCACCTTCCTCATCGGTGGCGACCAGTGCACCCGGCGCTGCGACTTCTGCCAGATCGACACCGGCAAGCCGGCGGAGTTCGACGCCGACGAGCCGCGCCGGGTGGCCGAGTCGGTGGTCTCGATGGGCCTGCGCTACGCCACCATCACCGGCGTGGCCCGCGACGACCTGCCCGACGGCGGCGCCTGGCTCTACGCCGAGACGGTCCGGCAGATCCACGCCCTGCAGCCGGGCTGCGGCGTGGAGCTGCTGATCCCCGACTTCAACGCGGTCCCCGAGCAGCTCGCCGAGGTCTTCGGCTCCCGGCCGGAGGTGCTCGCGCACAACGTGGAGACCGTGCCGCGGATCTTCAAGCGGATCCGGCCGGCGTTCCGCTACGAGCGCTCGCTGGACGTGATCCGGCAGGCCCGCGCCGACGGCCTGGTCACCAAGTCCAACCTGATCCTGGGCATGGGCGAGGAGCGCGCCGAGGTCTCCCAGGCGCTGCGCGACCTGCACGACGCCGGCTGCGAGCTGATCACCATCACGCAGTACCTGCGCCCCTCCCCCCGGCACCACCCGGTCACCCGCTGGGTGAAGCCGGAGGAGTTCGTCGAGCTGCGCGAGGAGGCCGAGGAGATCGGCTTCGCGGGCGTGATGAGCGGTCCGCTGGTGCGCTCGTCGTACCGCGCCGGCCGGCTCTACCGGCAGGCGCTGGAGGCCCGCGAGGGCACCCCGGCCACCGCGGGCTGACGCACTCCGGTCACCGCGGGCTGACGCACTCGGTCGGCGCGCCGGCGCCGCCGCCCGTCGCGACGAACGGTGGCGGCGCGCCGGCCGATCGTCGCCCGCTGCCCGCCTCACTGCCGGTCTCTGGGGGCGGCACGGCGGCGTACGCCATTCAGCCCGGCCGCGGGTGATCGCGGCGTGGGGCGACCACTAGACTCATCGGCATGGCAAAGCCCCAGGAGAAGGTCTCGTTCGGCCAGCGGCTGAAGCAGATCGGGATGGTGTTCAAGTTCACCGCCAAGCAGGACAGGTGGTTCGCCCCACTGGCCGCCGGCGCGGTGCTGATCCCGCTCGCGCTCACCGTGGTCGCGGTCCTGCTCTGGGGCTGGATCTGGCTGCCGCTGGGCATCCTGCTCGCCCTGCTCTGCCTGCTGATCGTGCTCAACCTGCGGTCCAACCGGGCGATGATGAACGCCGCCGAGGGGCAGCCCGGCGCGGCGGCCCAGATCATGGAGAGCATGCGCGGCGACTGGCGGGTCACCCCGGCCGTCAGCTCCACCACCCAGATGGACATGGTCCACCTGGTCATCGGCCGGCCCGGCGTGATCCTGCTCGCCGAGGGCAACCCGCAGCGGGTGCGCGGCCTGCTCGGCCAGGAGAAGCGGCGGCTGGCCAAGGTCATCGGCAACGCACCGCTGCACGACTACGTGATCGGGCAGGAGGAGGGCCAGCTGCCGGTCCGCAAGCTGCGGATGACCCTGATGCGGCTGCCGCGCACGCTCAGCGGCAAGGACGTCAACTCCCTCGACAAGCGGCTCAAGGCGCTCACCGCCCGCCCGCAGATGCCCAAGGGCGCGATCCCGAAGAACATGCGGCCCCCGCGCGGCGCGTTCCGCCAGTCGCGCGGCCGCTGACCCACCGGGTCGTACGTTCAAGAGGAGCCGGGCCCCGTCGGGCCCGGCTCCTGCGTTCTGGGGGGTGCCTTCAGGGGCGGGGGGCGTCGGTGACGACCGAGCCCGCGAGGCGGTCGTGCAGGCCTCGGCGGTGGTTGTCCATCAACAGGGCCGGCACGACGAGGGCGAGCAGCACGCCGCGCAGCAGCGCCCGGAGGAGGCCGATGCGCCCGCCGTCGGCCCAGGCGACGCAGCGGATCTTCGTGATGAACATGCCCGGCGTCTGGGCGAACAGCCCGAGGAAGAAGCCGTACTCCAGGATCAGCACCAGCACGGGCGCCCACCCGTCGCGGACCGGGTCGGCGAACCCTCGGGCGACGAGGAGGCAGAGCACCCAGTCGATCACCAGCGCGCCGAACCGGCGGCCCAGGCTGGGCGGGGTGAAGGCGGGATCGGACGCGGGCGGCACGGGGCGGTCAGGCGGGTTGCTCACAACGGTCAAGGGTATCCAGGGCGTACGGGCGGCTCGGGGACGGTCGCCGGCACCCCGAGCGCAAAAAGGGACCAAAGCGAGCAAGTGTCAATACACTGGCACAGCCGGTGACGTTCCGTCGCCCGATCGCCCCGCCAGAGCAGGGCGGATGACGCTCCGCGAGGGACGTAACACGGCAGAAACACTCAAGACATGGGCGGGCAACCGCCCGGCCATAGCGTCGCCAAGAGCCTAGCCACCCGTGGACGTGCCAGGAGGACGTGTGTTCGCCAATCCCGAGGAACTCCTGCGATACCTCAAGAACGAGGACGTGAAGTTCGTCGACGTACGTTTTTGTGACCTGCCCGGCGTGATGCAGCACTTCAACCTGCCGGTCGAGTCCGTCGACGACGAATTCTTCACCGAGGGCCTGGCCTTCGACGGTTCGTCGATCCGCGGTTTCCAGGCGATCCACGAGTCGGACATGCTCCTGCTCCCGGACGTCGCCACCGCCTTCATCGACCCCTTCCGGGCGCAGAAGACCCTCGCGCTCAACTTCTTCATCCACGACCCGTTCACCCGCGAGGCCTACAGCCGGGACCCGCGCAACGTGGCGAAGAAGGCCGAGGCGTACCTGGCGGCCAGCGGCATCGCCGACACCGCCTACTTCGGCGCGGAGGCGGAGTTCTACATCTTCGACTCCATCCGCCACGAGACCTCGGCCCACCAGTCGTTCTACTACATCGACTCGATCGAGGGCGCCTGGAACACCGGCCGCGAGGAGCCGGGCGGCAACCGCGGCTACAAGACCGCGTACAAGGGCGGCTACTTCCCGGTGCCGCCCGTGGACCACTACGCCGACCTGCGCGACAGCATCGTGCGCCGGCTGGTCGACACCGGGTTCACCGTGGAGCGCTCGCACCACGAGGTGGGCACCGCCGGCCAGTCCGAGATCAACTACCGGTTCTCCACCCTGCTGCACGCGGCCGACCAGCTCCAGCTCTTCAAGTACATCGTGAAGAACGAGGCCTGGGCCAACGGCAAGACCGCCACCTTCATGCCGAAGCCGCTCTTCGGCGACAACGGCTCCGGCATGCACACCCACCAGAGCCTGTGGCTGAACGGCGAGCCGCTGTTCTACGACGAGACCGGCTACGCCGGCCTGTCGGACATGGCCCGCTGGTACATCGGCGGCCTGCTGCACCACGCCCCGTCGCTGCTGGCCTTCACCAACCCGACGATCAACTCGTACCGCCGGCTGGTGCCGGGCTACGAGGCGCCGGTCAACCTGGTCTACTCGCAGCGCAACCGCTCCGCCTGCACCCGCATCCCGGTGACCGGCAGCAACGCGAAGGCCAAGCGCGTCGAGTTCCGCGTGCCGGACCCGTCCGCCAACGTCTACCTGGCCTTCTCGGCGATGATGATGGCCGGCCTGGACGGCATCAAGAGCAAGATCGAGCCGCCGGCGCCGATCGACAAGGACCTGTACGACCTGCCGCCGGAGGAGTGGGGCGACGTCAAGCAGGTGCCGGGCTCGCTGCCCGAGGTGCTCGACGCGCTGGAGGCCGACCACGACTACCTGCTCGACGGCGGCGTCTTCACGCCCGACCTGATCTCCACCTGGGTCGAGTGGAAGCGGGCCAACGAGGTCGACCCGGTGCGCCTGCGCCCGACCCCGCACGAGTTCGCCATGTACTTCGACTGCTGACGCACGCTCCATCAGCACCGGCCGGGCCGGCTCCGCGACTCGCGGGGCCGGCCCGGCCGCGCGTAACGGCCGCCGACATACCTTCGTGTCCGATACATTGAGGGCGTGGACACTCCGCTGCGCGAACCCACCTTCCTGATCCTCACGGCGCTGGCCGGCGAGCCGATGCACGGCTACGGCCTGATCGGCGAGGTCGCCGCCCTCTCCGAGGGGCGCGTGTCGTTGCGGCCGGGCACCCTCTACGGTGCACTCGACCGCCTGGTCGACGCCGGACTGGTGGCGGTCGACCGGGAGGAGGTGGTGGACGGCCGGCTGCGCCGCTACTACCGCCTCTCCCCCGCCGGCGACGCCACGCTCACCGCCGAGACCGAGCGCCTGCGCCGCAACGTGGAGGCGGCCACCGCCCGGTTACGCGCCCGCGCGGCCCGACCGCTCGCCCCGCGTACCGCCGGGGGGTTGGCATGAACGGGCTGGAGCGGCGCTACCACCGCCTGCTGCGGGCGTACCCGGCCGAGTACCGGCGGGCGCGCGGCGCCGAGATCGTCGGCACGTACCTCGACCTGGCCGGACCGGGCCGGCGCTGGCCCTCCCCGGCGGACGCCGCGGACCTGCTGCGCGGCGGCATGCGCCAGCGGTTGCGGGCCGCCGGCGCCGCCGACCTGATCCCGGGCGTACGCCTCGCCGCCGTCCTCGCCTTCCTCACCGCGACCGCCTTGGCGGCGGTCTGGTCGGTGCTGGAACTGGACCCGCCGATGGCGCAGTGGGGCGTGCCGAGCGCAGGACCGTTCGTCTCGCTCGGGATCGGGGTGTGGGCCGCCTGGCTGCTCGCCGCGGCGGTGCACGCTGTGGCGCCGGGCCGGTGGACCCGGTGGGCCGTCGCCATCGCGGTGCTGTTCACCGTCGCGGTCGTGCCGGTCGCAGCCCTCGCCGGCCTGCCCCGACCACCGCTGTTCGTGCTGTTGCCGCAGGTCGGGTTGGGGCTGGTGGCGCTCGGCCTCCCCGAGCGGCTGCCGGCGCTGCTCCGGGCGGCGCCCCTGCTCGCCATCGGCTCCGCCGGCCTCGCGGGTGTCAACCTGCTAGCCCAATACGACTTCTACATCAGCTACTACGGCTGGACGGCCAGCCAGATCCTGCCCGGCGCCGCCGTGGTGCTGCTCGTCGTGGTGCTGCTACTCGGGGCGGGGCTGGCCCTGCGGGCCGACCACCGGGGTGGCTGGGCGCTGCTGGTGCTGCTGACCCCGGTCGGCCTGCTCTTCCTGCACCCACTGGCCGGCGCGGTCGACGGCAGCGCGCGCGGCGCGCCCAACCCGGGCTGGGCCGCGCTCGCCGCGACGGCCGTCGTGGTCGGCCTGGCCGGCCCCGCGCTGCTGCCGCTGGCGATCGCTCTGTGCAAGCGCGTGCGCCGACCCGGCCCCGTCAGACCCGGCGACCGCTGCCCGACCTGCGGGCGCAACGCCGAGCAGGTGCCGTAGGCCAGCGGCGCAGCACCCGCACGGTCGGTGGAACACCGTGGCTGTCATCCGCGCGTCCTGACAGCCACGGTGTTCCACTCGACGCGGCCGATCCACGGCGAGTGGCGGCGCGGATCGGCACTCGGCTGCGAGGCCGGCTCGCGCGGTGGCGGGAGGGCGGTCAGCGCAGGGCGATCTCCCATGCCTCGGTGTGGGCGTCGAGGTGTTCGGCGGTGGCCAGCCAGTACGGGCCGTCCTCGGTCCAGATCCGGGCCCACGGCTCGCGCCGCTGTTCCGCGCCCTCGCGCAACAGGTCGTACATGGCCCGGGCGCGGCGACCCAGCATGGCGGCCAGGGCCGGGCGGGACGCCTCGTCCAGCCGGTAGCCGTCGGCGAAGGCGCGCAGCCGGGCCGCCGACTCGGCCACCGGCCGGTCCGGGCGCAGGCCGGCCATGCTCTGCGCGGCGTACGCGAGGTCCCAGAGCCGGGAGCCCGGCGCCGCGCAGTCCCAGTCGATCAGCACCCAGCCCCGGTCCGCCCTGATCAGGTTCCACGGGGCCACGTCGTTGTGGCAGACGAGTTCCTCCCGGTCCGGCGGGATGAGCCGCTGCCACGCCGCGCCGGCCGGCGGGGTGAACCCGGCCAGCGCCTCGTGCAGCTCGGCCAGCATCCGGCCGATCGCGAACAGGTCCGCCACCGGGTACGTGCCCGACGCCTCGCCGACCTCGCCTGGGACGTACTCCAGCACCTGCCGGCCCTGCGCGTCGCGACCCAGAGGCCGGGGGGCACCGGCGAATCCCACCGCGTGCAGGTGTTCCAGCAGGGCGTCCACCACGTCGCTCCAGGGGCCGACCGGACGGCGCACGGTGTCGCCGACGCGCACCACGCCGGTGGTGGCGTTGCCCGGCAACGATTCCTCGGCTGTGCTCATCCCACGATCATTAACCTGTGCGCCCGGGGCGCGCGGCACGGGTCCGGCGGCCGGGACGCGCGGCGCGGCATGTGCCCCTCAGCCGGGGCGCGCGGCACGGGTCCGGCGCAGCCGGAGCAGGCCCCACACCGCCAGCCCGGCCACCAGCGCGGTCATCGCGATCGCGCCCGGGGCCTTGGTGAACCGGGCCAGGTTGGTGCCGTCGGGCAGGGTGAGGAAGGCCGCCGCCGCGCAGGGCGCCACGAACCAGGTGGTCCGCGTCGCGGCGACCGCGAGCAGGGCCAGCGGCCAGGTGGCGTACCAGGGGTGGAAGACCGGGGCGAGGAGGACCGTGGCGGCCAGCGCCAGCCCCGCGCCGAGCAGGGTCACCCGGGGGCGGGCGGCGTCCAGGCGGGCCACCCGCTGCCGGACGTCGTTCAGCCGGCGCAGCCCCGACCAGGCCCGCCACCACAGCGCCGCCACGAGCACGGCGAGCAGCAGCAGCGCCGCCGCGCGGGTCGCCGGCACCGCGCCCGGGTCCCGCCCGGCGAGCTCGCCCGCGTAGTCGACGACGAAGCCCACCGCCGTCGGGGGCGACGTCCACTGCTCGGAGTCCCCGCTGCGGGTCAGCCCGCGTATCCAGCCGAGTCCGAGGCCGGACAGCAGCGAGGTGACCCCCACCGCGCCGAGCGTCCCGCCGGCCAGCCAGCCGGCGTCGCGCAGCAGCGCCCGCACGGTGTAGCGGCCCAGCACCGCGGCCAGCGCCGCGAAGGGAAGCACCACCACGGCGGTGGCCTTCACCGTCACCGCCAGCCCGAGCAGGGCCCCGGCCACCAACAGCGGCTTCGGCTTGCCGGGCCCGCGCACCAGCACCAGCAGGCCCAGCAGCAGCAGGCCGAGCATCACCGCGTCGTTGTGCGCGCCGGCCACCAGGTGGACCCCGACCAGCGGGCAGGCCAGCGCCAGCCAGGCCGCCCTGCGGGTGGGCACGCCCGCGGCGCGGGCCAGGCCCACCAGGCAGAGGGCGGCCAGCAACACCCCGGCGACCGCGAGCAGGCGGAACGCCACGACAGCGCCCACCAGGCCGCCGCCGAGGGTCACCGCGAGCGCGGCGAGCAGCACGAAGAACGGCCCGTACGGGGCGGGCGTGTCCCGCCAGATCGGCGCGACCGACTCCACCCAGGGGCAGCCGGCCTCGGCCACCCCGGTCGCGTACGGGTCGACGCCGTGCGCGTACGCCCAGCCCTGGCAGGCGTAGGAGTAGACGTCCCGGCTGCCCAGCGGCGGGGTGACCAGCAGCGGCAGCGCCCACAGCCCGGCGGTCAGGTACGCCCACCGCGTGGACGGCGCGCCCCGGCGCAGCGCCCACCAGGCGCCGACCAGCAGGGCCGTGCCGACCAGCCAGACCCCCAGCGTCAGCGGCCCACCGTCCGACAGCCAACGGTCCCCCGGGGGGACGTCCAGCGGGGTCGACGGCAGCGCCCCGCCCCGCCAGCCGGCGACGGCCAACAGCACCGCCCCGCCCAGGCCCGCGTACCGGGCGAGCCGGGCGGCATCCGGCGACGGCGAGACGTCGGGCGAGGTCGACGGGGAGCCGGGTGTGGTCACCGGCGTCCTCTCCTCAGTTCACGGCGGCCGGCCGGCGGGCCGCCCGAGCCGACCGGCGGGCCGCCCAAGCCGACCGTACCAAGCGGACGGCCACCACCATCACCAACAGCGTCATCAGCGGGGCGCCGACCGTCTTGCTGTACCGGGCCAGCCCGGTGCCGTCCGCGAGGACCAGGAACGCCGAGAGCACCGCGACGAGCGCGAACCAGCCGGTGCGCCGCGACGTGGCCGCGAGCACGGCCAGCGGCCAGGTCCAGTACCAGGGGTGGAACAGCGGGGCGAGCGCGACCGTGGCGGCCAGCGCCAGGCCGGCGTGCCACAGCGGCTCCCGGGTGCGGGCCCGCCACCACAGCCAGATCAGCACCAGCGCGAGCACGGCCATCCCGATGCCCCGGGTGACCGGCAGCGGATCGCCGTGCCAGCCGAACGGCGCGGCGAGGTAGGCGACGGTCTGCCCCACCGCCGTCGGGGGCGAGGTCCAGGCGATCACCAGGCCGCCCTGCTCCAGCCCGGTGACCCAGCCGAAGCCCAGGCCGCTGGCGAGGGTCGCGCCGACGACCGCCGCGAGCGCCCCGCCGACCACCCACCCACCGTCGCGGATCAACGCCCTGATCGAGTACGCCCCGACGATCGCGGCGAGCGCCGCGAACGGCACCACCACCAGCGCGGTGACCTTGACGGCGCCGGCGAGGCCGAGCAGCGCTCCCCCGGCGAGCAGCGGGCCGGGGCGGCCCGGCCGGGCCACCACCATCGCCAGCCCGGCCACGAGCAGCCCCACCATCAGCGCGTCGTTGTGCGCGCCCGAGATCAGGTGCACCCCGATCAGCGGCGAGCCCAGCGCCAGCCAGACCGCCCGGCCGGCCGGCACGCCGCAGCGCCGGGCCAGCGGCGGCAGGCAGGCCGCGGTCAGCCCCACCCCGGCCACCGCCAGCAGCCGGAACAGCACGATGCTGCCGGTCAGCGACCCGGTCGCCTCGACCACCGCCCCGGCGATCAGCAGGAACAGCGGCCCGTACGGGGCCGAGGTGTCCCGCCAGATGTAGGAGATGGTGTCCAGCCACGGGCAGGGCAGTGCCGAGACACCCTGCTCGTACGGGTTGATGCCGGCGGAGTAGCTGGCGCCCTGGCAGGCGTACGCGTAGACGTCTCGGCTGCCCAGCGGCGGCGCGACCAGCAGCGGCAGCAGCCAGAGCCCGGCGGTGACCACGGCCCAGCGGGTCGACGGCACCCGGTCGCGCAGCGCCCACCAGGCGTACGCCATCAGGCCCGTGCCGACCGCCCAGGTGGCGATGATCAACGGGCCGTGCGGGCCCTGCCAGATGCTGAGCGGGGTGGGGCGCAAATCGCCGTCGGGCAGCGCTCCGCCGAGGAACGCGGCCACGGCGAGCAGCGTCGAGCCGGCCAGGCCGATCCAGCGCGCGAGGTGGTGAGGCACGCCGGACATGCTGCCAGTACGGTGGTCGCGGTACGGAGGTGGGCATGCGGCGCAGTCGGGTGGTGGCGGTGGCCGCCGCGTCCGCCGTGCTCCTCGGCGTGACGTATCTCGCTCTTCCGCCGACCGGTTCCGACCTCGCCGCGCAGGTCGCCCGGGCCGACTTCTTCGCCGCCCACGGCCTCGCCCCGGTCGACCTGCGCTGGTACGGCGGGGTCCAGCAGTTCGGCTACAGCCTGGTCTCCCAGCCGGTGATGGCGCTGCTCGGGGTGCGGGTCACCGGCGTGCTGGCGCTGGTGGCGGCGGCGACCGCGTTCGCGGCGCTGCTGGTGCGCACCGGGGTGCCGCGCCCGCTGCTCGGCAGCCTGGTCGGGGTGGTCACGATCGCCGGCAACCTGGTCTCGGGCCGGGTGACGTACGGCCTCGGGGTGGCCTTCGGCCTCGGCGCGCTGCTCGCCCTCACCCTCCCCCGCGGCCCGGCCGCACGGGCCGCCGACTCCGACCCGGCCGCACCGGCCGACTCCGACGCCGACGGGCGGGCGCGGCGACGGCAGGTCGCGCGGCTCGGGCTGGCGGTCGCCGGGGCGCTGCTGGCCTCGGCGGCGAGCCCGGTGGCGGGCCTCTTCGTCGGCCTGGCCGGCGCGGCGCTGCTGCTCACCCGCCGGTACGCCGACGGCCTGGCGCTCGGCGTCGCCGCCGCGCTGCCGCTCGGGGCGACCGCGCTGCTCTTCGGCGACGGCGGCTGGATGAACATCAGCCGCACCGACACGCTGCGCGCCGTGCTGACCAGCCTGCTGGTCGCCGCGCTGGTGGCGTACCGGCCGGTGCGGGTGGGCGCGCTGCTCTCGGCGGCCGGGGTGCTGGCGGCGGCGCTGGTGCACACCCCGGTCGGGCTGAACGCCACCCGGCTGGCGGTCATGTTCGGCCTGCCGCTGCTGGCCGCCGCCGCCCGCCCCCCGGTCGGGCTGGCGCGGTGGTGGGCCCGACGCGGCCGGGGCGCGGCGCGGGGCGGGGTGGGCGGCCGGGACGCGGCGCAGGGGCGGAGCAAGGTCCGGGGCCGCGTGGCGCTGGCCACGCTGCTGGCGGCCGGCTGCTGGTGGCAGCCGCCGGTGCCCCCCGCCGACCTGCGCAGCGTCGACGACCCGACCGGCCGGGCCGCGTACTTCGCGCCGCTGCGGGAGTTCCTCGACGGGCAGCGGCTCACCGGCCGGGTCGAGGTGCCGCCGACCCGCAACTACTGGGAGGCGGCGCGGCTGGGCGAGGTGCCGCTGGCCCGGGGCTGGCTGCGGCAGGCCGACATCGACCGGAACCCCCTCTTCTTCACCACCGTCCCGGGCGCGGCCGGCACCGGGGTGCCGCTGACCGCCGCGAGCTACCGGGACTGGCTGGCCGAGAACGCCGTGCAGTTCGTCGCGGTGCCGGACGCCCCGCTGTCGTGGGTGGGGCGGGCCGAGGCCGACCTGGTCACGGGCGGCCTGCCGTACCTCACGCCCGTCTGGTCCGGCCCGCACTGGCGGGTCTGGGCGGTCGCCGAGCCGACCCCGATCGTCGGCGCGCCGGCCGACCTCGTCGCGCAGGACGGCGCCTCGGTGACCTTCCAGGTGCCGGCCGCCGGCACGGTGCCGGTCCGGGTGCGGCACAGCCGCTGGTTGACCGCCTCCGGCGGCGCCACGGTCGCCGCCGACGGCGACTGGACGGCGGTGACGGTGCCGCGCGCCGGGACGTACCGGCTGGGGAGCTGAGCCGGAACCGCCGGGCCGGGCGCTCGGAGGCTCCGGGCCGTCTTTTGCCGCTTCGGCAAGATTTCTTGCTCGTCCCGCCGCCGGCGCGCACGATCGACGCGACAAGGGACCCGAGGGCGGCGCACCAGGAGGACGAGACGTGCGACACGACGGAACGGCCGGGGAGCACCGGCACGACAGGACGGCGGCGCCGGTGGACGACCATTGGCGGCACCCGGACGTGGACGAGGAGACCGCTCGGTACTGGGAGGAGCTCTACGGGCGGCGCGACCGGTACTGGAGCGGGCGGGCGAACCCGATCCTGGTCGACGTCGCCGGGCCGCTGCCGGCCGGCACCGCGCTGGACCTCGGCTGCGGCGAGGGCGGCGACGCGATCTGGCTGGCCGGGCGGGGCTGGCGGGTGACGGCGGTGGACGTCGCCGAGACCGCCCTCGACCGGGCGTCCGCAGCGGCGGCCGAGGCCGGGGTGGCGTCCCGCATCGAGTTCCGCCGGCACGACCTCACCCGGACCTTCCCGCCGGGCGAGTTCGACCTGGTCTCCGCGCAGTTCCTCCAGTCGCCGCTGGAGTTCCCCCGGGGAGAGGTGCTGCGCTCGGCGGCCCGGGCCGTGGCCCCCGGCGGCCGGCTGCTCGTCGTCGAGCACGGCGAGGTCCCGCCGTGGGGACGGCACGCGCACCCGGACGTGCGCTTCCCCACCCCGCAGGAGACCCTCGCCGAGCTGGACCTCGACCCGGACCGGTGGCTCACCGAGCGGCTCGACGCCCCGCGCCGGCAGGCCACCGGCCCGGACGGCCATACCGGGACCCTCGTCGACCACGTGGTGCTGGTCCGCCGCCGCCCGTAGCGCCAGGCGTGGGGCGGCCGGGCAAGGGCGGGGGCCTGCCGGTTCAGGCGTCGAGGACCCGCTCCATCGCCGCGCGGGAGCGGCGGCCGGTGCGCAGGTACTCGTCGAGGAACTCGCCGGGATCGTCCCGGCCGAGCAGCCGGACCACCCCGGCCAACTCGACGCCGTGCCGGGGCAACTGGTCGCCGGCCCGGCCGCGGACCAGCATCAGCGCGTTGCGGACCTGCGCGGCCAGGGTCCAGCCGGCCGCCATCTCGGTGGCGTCCGTCGGGTCGACCAGCCCCGCGTCCCGGGCCGCCGCGAGGGCGTCGAGCGTACGCGTGCCGCGCAGCCGCGGGACCGTCCCGGCGTGCCGGAGCTGGAGCAGTTGCACCGCCCACTCGACGTCGGCGAGGCCGCCCCGCCCGAGCTTGGTGTGGGTGGCCGGGTCGGCGCCCCGGGGCAGCCGCTCGTGCTCCACCCGCGCCTTGATCCGCCGGATCTCCACCACCTGCTCGCGGGTCAACCCGTCGGCCGGGTAGCGGACCGGGTCGACCATCGCCTCGAACTCCGCGCCGAGGTCGGCGTCGCCGCAGACGAACCGGGCACGCAGCAGCGCCTGCGCCTCCCACACCTTCGACCAGCGGGCGTAGTACTGCGCGTACGCGGCGAGGCTGCGCACGAGCGGACCCTGCCGGCCCTCGGGACGCAGGTCGGCGTCCACGCCCAGCGGCGGGTCGGGCGCGGGCATGCCGAGCAGCCGACGCAACTCCTCGGCGATCCCGTGGGCGGCGGCGCTCGCCGCGCCGGCCGCGCTCTCGCCGGCGCCGGGCGGGGGGTCGTAGACGAAGAGCACGTCGGCGTCGGAGAGGTAGTTCGACTCGTACCCGCCCAGGCGGCCCATGCCGATCACGGCGAAGCGCAGCCCCGGCATGGGCGGCTGGGCGGCCCGGGCGGCCCGCAGCGCCGCGGCCAGGGTGGCGTCGGTGACGTCGGCCAGCGCCGTGCCCACGGCGGCGACGTCGGCGAGACCGAGCGCGGCCCGCCCGCCGTCGGGCCGGGGCGGCGACGGGGCCAGCGAGCCGGCCCGGCTCAACAGGTCCGCGCAGGCGATGCGGACCAGCTCCCGGCGGCGCAGCGCGCGGATCGCCCGGGTGGCTTCGACGGGGTCGGCGTGCCGGGCTGCGGCGGCGGCGAAGCCCTCGCAGAGCACCCCGCTCGGCCGGGGGGTCAACTCGCTCTCCTCGGCCAGCATCCGCAGCGCCTCCGGCTCGCGGGCCAGCAGGTCGGCGGCGTAGCGGGAGGAGGAGAGCACCCGGGCCAGCCGGCGGGCCACCGGCCCGGAGTCGCGCAGCAGGCGCAGGTACCAGGGCGTGCTGCCGAGCTTGTCGGAGACCTGCCGGTAGTTGAGCAGGCCGCGGTCCGGCTCGGGGGCGTCGGCGAACTCGCTGAGCAGCACCGGCAGCAGGGTGCGCTGGATGGCCGCCGTGCGGCTCACCCCGCCGGTGAGGGCCTGGAGGTGCCGCAGCGCCCCGGCGGGGTCGGCGAAGCCGAGGATCTCCAGCCGGTGCCGGGCCGCCTCCGGGGTCAGCCGCAGCCCGTCGGCCGGCACCCGGGCCACCGACTCCAGCAGCGGCCGGTAGAGCAGCTTGGCGTGCAGCCGGCGTACCTCGGTGGCGTGGGTGACCCACTCGGCGCGGAACTCCTCGACGGCGCTGCGGCCCGGCGTGGCCGCGTAGCCCAGCGCGGCGGCCAACCAGCGCAGCGCGGCCGGCTCGGTCGGCACGGTGTGGGTGCGGCGCAGCCCCTGGAGCTGGAGGCGGTGCTCGACGCCGCGCAGGAAGCGGTAGCCGCGCAGCAGCGCCTCCCCGTCGGCCCGGCCGACGTAGCCGCCGGCGACGAGCGCGCGCAGCGCCGGGACGGTGCCGGGCGTCCGCAGCGACTCGTCGCCCCGGCCGTGCACCAGTTGCAGCAGCTGGACGGCGAACTCGATGTCGCGCAGCCCGCCCGGGCCGCGCTTGATCTCGCGCTCCAACTCCTTCGGCGGGACGTTGTCGATGATCTTCCGCCGCATGGCGCGGACGTCCTCGACCGCCTCGGGGCGCTCGGCGGCCCGCCACACGAGCGGGGCGAGCTGGTCGATCCACTCCCGGCCCAGGGTCAGGTCGCCGGCCGCCGGCCGGGCCTTGAGCAGCGCCTGGAACTCCCACGTCCGCGCCCAGCGCCGGTAGTAGGCGAGGTGGCTGGCCAGGGTGCGCACCAGCGGGCCACGATTGCCCTCGGGCCGCAGGGCGGCGTCGACCGGCCAGGCGACCAGCCCGCAGACGTGGATCAGCCGGGTGGCGACCGTGGTGGCCGCGGCGAGGTCGTCGTCCTCGGCGGCCACGAAGATCACGTCGACGTCGGAGACGTAGTTCAGCTCGTCACCGCCGCACTTGCCCATCGCCACGACGGCGAGCCGGGGCCGGGGCGTGCCCTCCGGCAGCTCGCCGACGGCGATCTCGTACGCCGCCGCCAGGGTCGCGTCGGCCAACGCGGAGAGCGCGGCCATCGTCTGCTCCAGGCCCCGGTCGCCGGTCAGGTCGGCCGCCGCGATCCGCAGCAGCGCCAGCCGGTACGCCTTGCGCAGCACCGCGACCGGCTGCCCGTCGCCGGACAGGTCGAGCCGGCCCTCCGCGGTCGGCGCGAGCCCGTCCGGGGCGGTCCGCAGGGCCGGCCACTGGTCGGGGTTGGCGACCAGGTGGTCGCCCAGCGCCGAGGAGGCGCCGAGGACGGCGATCAGCCGGCGGCGCAGCCCCGGGTCGTCCGCGAGCGCCTCCACCAGCGCCGAACCGGTGGCCGCCGGACCGGCGGCCCGGCGCTCCGCCTCGACGATGCGGTGGAGCTGGCGCAGCGCCAGGTCCGGGTCGGCGGCCCGGGAGAGCGCGGCGAGCAGCTCCGCCGCGCGGTCGTCGGTCGGCTCCTGCACGTCCGGCCGCCACAGGCCCAGCCCGTCGGGGCCGAGCAGGTCGGCGGCGCGGGTGGCGCCGTCGCCGCCGACGATGCCGAAACCGTAGCGGGCGAGCCGTCCGGCGGCGCTGGTCGGCCGGCTCATCACTGCCCGAGCAGCGGCAGGCTGCGGCGGGACGTGTCGTCGTCCAGCTCGCCGAGAGCCAGCGCGGCGAACCGGGCGGCGAACGGCTGCCAGACCTCCTCGACGTCGACCATCACCGCGTGGCAGGCCGCCACCACCAGGTCCGGGTCGTAGCCCAGCTCGGCCAGCAGCGTCGAGTCGGTGGCCCAGTCGGCGATCATCGCGGTGTCGCACTCGATGTGGAACTGCAGCCCCCAGGCCCGGTCGCCGAGGCGGAACGCCTGGTGCGGGTAGCGGGTGGAGGCGGCCAGCAGGGTGGCGCCCCGGGGCAGCTCGGTGATCTCGTCGGCGTGCCACTGGAGCACGTCGGGGATCAGCGGGACGTAGCGGAACAGCGGGTCGGCGTCGGCGGCGTCCCGCTTGCCGACCACACCGGGCCCGACCTCCGGCCCGGACGCGCTGCGCTCGACCTCGCCGGCGTGGGCGGTCGCCAGCAACTGCGCGCCCAGGCAGATGCCCAGGGTGGGCACCCGGTGCCGGACGGCCTTGCGGAGCAGCCCCTCGACGGCGGGGAACCAGGGCGCGCCGGGCGAGCCGTCGGGCAGCGGGTACGCCTGCTGCTCGCCGCCCAGCACCACCAGCGCGGAGTAGCCCTCCAGGTCGGCGGGGAGCTGATCGCCGGCGTGCGCGCGGACGACCCACAGGTCGAGACCCGCCTCGGTCAGCCACTCGCCGAGCCGGCGGACGTCGTCGGTCGGGTCGTTCTCGATCACCAACGCGGTAGCCACGACGTCGAGGCTAGCCGGTGACCGCGGCGGGCCCCGAGCGCCTCCACCGGCGCGGCGGCGGCCTCCCCCGGCCGACCGGAGCAGGCGTCCCACGCTCGGCGGAGTGGGCCGACCGGTACGTGGGCGGCGCCCCGCCGCGACTAGGCTCTGCCGCTGTGTCCGACCATGCCAGCACGACTCCCGCCACCGCCGTACGACCGCCGGTGCTGTGCCCCGGCGACACGGTGATGCTGGTGTCGCCGTCGGGGCCGACCCGGCCCGAGCGGGTGGCCCGGGGCATCGAGCTGCTCACCGGCTGGGGGCTGCGGCCGGTGCTGGCGCCGAACGCGTACGCCCGGCAGGGTTACCTGGCCGGCGCGGACGAGCTGCGCGCCGCCGACCTGAACGCGGCGTTCGCCGACCCCGAGGTGCGCGGGGTGATCTGCACGCGCGGCGGGTACGGCGCGCAGCGGATCGTCGACGCGATCGACATGGCCGCCGTACGCCGGGACCCGAAGGTGGTCGCCGGGTTCTCCGACATCACCGCGCTGCAGCTCGCGCTGTGGCGGGGCGCCCGGCTGGCCGGCGTGCACGGCCCCGGGGCGGCGTGGCTGGACGAGCGCACTCCGCTGCGGTCGGCCGAGTCGCTGCACGCCGCCCTGATGACCACCGAACCGGTGACGGTGACCGCCGTCGCCGAGGAGGAGACGTTCCCGGTGCGGGTGCCCGGGCGGGCCACCGGCCCGCTGCTGGGCGGCAACCTCTGCCTGGTCGTGGCGTCGCTGGGCACCCCGGACATGCCGGACCTGACCGGCGCGATCCTGTTGATCGAGGACGTGCAGGAGCCGCCGTACAAGGTGGACCGGATGCTCACCCAGTTGCGCCGGGCCGGCGCGCTGGACGGGCTGGCCGGGGTGGCGGTCGGCCAGTTCACCGGCTGCGCCGACGGCTGGTCGACCAGCGTCGCCGACGTGCTCTCCGAGCGCCTCGGCGACCTCGGCGTCCCGGTCCTCGGCGGCCTGCCCGTCGGCCACGGCGTCGGCCAGCTCACCGTCCCGGTCGGCACCGACGCGACCCTCGACACGACGACGGCCACCCTCACGGTCACCCCCGCCGTCCGCTGACCCGGCTCAGGCGGGTCAGGGCGTCAGGCGGATCAGGGCGTCAGGCGGATCAGGGCGTCAGGTGGGCCAGAGCGCCCGTTTCCAGGGCGGCCCAGACCGTGCCGTCGGGGGCGACGGTGATGCCGTGCGGCTCGGCGGCCGGGGTCGGAAGGTCGTGGGTGACGATCGTGCCGTCCGGGGCGACGTGGCCGATCCGGTTGCCGCCCCACTCGGTGAACCAGCAGCCGCCCGCCGGGTCGGCGACGATCGCGTGCGGCCGGGCCGCCCGGTCCGGCAGCGGGTACTCGTCGATCCGCCCGTCCGGGGTGATCCGGCCGAGCTGGCCGGCGCCGATCTCGACGAACCAGAGCGCGCCGTCCGCTCCGGCCGTGATGCCCACCGGGGCGGCGCCCTCGGTCGGCAGTGGGTGCAGCGCCACCGCGCCGTCCGTGCCGATCCGGCCGACCGCGTTCGCCTGGTTGAGCGTGAACCAGACGGCCTCGTCCGGGCCGGCGGCGACCATCGAGGCGAAGCCGCCGCTCACCGGCAGCGGAAACTGCGTCACCTTCCCGTCGGTGGTGACGCGGCCGACCGCGTCGGCGGTCATCGCCGCGTACCAGAGGGCGCCGTCGGGACCGGCGGCGATGCCGCAGGGGCCGCTCCCGGGCGGGAGCGCGACGGCGCTCTGCTCCCCGTCGGTGGTGATCCGGCCGATCCGGTCGTCGCCGGAGCGGGTGAACCAGAGGGCGCCGTCGGGGCCCGGCGTGACGATCAGCGGCCGGCTGTCGGCCGCCACCTGCCAGGTGCGCAGGTCGCCGTCCGCGCCCACCCGGGCGACCGCGCCGGCGTGGACCAGCGTCAGCCAGAGCGCGCCGTCGGGGCCGACGGTGACGCCGTACGGGCCGGCGTCCGCCCCGGTGAGCGGGACTTCCCGGATCTTCGCCAACGCCACGAGGATCACCTTCCGTCGTCTGCTCCGCCCCGGTGGGGCCTGCCGACCACCAACCCTGACCGGCGGCGGGCGCCCCGGCAACCCGTTTGTCCGGCGCGGCGGGCGGATTGCCAGCTCGCTGACAGGTTCACCACGGCTTTCCCCCAGCCGGGCTGGTCACCGTCGGGTGAGGTCATCGCACCAACCACCGATCCGACGGAGGACAGCATGTCCGGCACCATGAAGAAGAAGCACCTGCTGGCCGGCCTGGCCGCGGCCGGGGTTCTCGGCGTGGGGATCGCGGCGCCGACGGTCGCGTTCGCCGCGGACGGCGGCACCGCGACGCCGAGCGCCAGCGCGAGCGAGAGCGGCAGCAGCAGTGACGAGCGGCAGCAGCAGCGGGCCGAGCGGCAGGCGGAGTTCGCCGAGGCCCTGGCCAAGGAGCTGGGCGTCGACACCGACAAGGTGACGGCCGCGCTGGAGAAGGTGCGCGAGGCGCAGAAGCCGGCCGACCGGCCCGAGCGGGGTGACTCCGCCGACCGGCAGGCCGCGCTGAAGGAGCGCCTGGCGCAGGCGGTCGAGGACGGCAAGCTCACCCAGGAGCAGGCGGACGCGATCACCGCGGCCGCCGAGGCCGGCGTCCTGGCCGGCCCGGGCGGTCGCGGAGGCTCGGCCGGCAAGTGACCGTACGCCGTCCGCCCCGGCAACCTCGCCGGGGCGGACGGCGGCTCCGGCTTCCGGCCCCACGATTCAGGCCGTCGCCGCACGGCACAGGCCGTCGCCGTACGGCAACGGCGTCGCGGGCGGCTCAGGCGGCCGGCGGCGGGGCGAAGACGCCGAAGTGGTTGCCGACCGGGTCGAGCAGGTGGGCGAAGGTGAGCCCGTTGTCGGTGGACTTCGCCGGCACCAGCACCTTGCCACCGGCCGCCTCCGCGCGCCGGCAGGCGTCCGCCACGTCGGCCACCTGCACGTAGAAGATGGCGTAGTTCGGGCTCGCCCCGCCGGTGCCCCGGATCGCGCCCTGGATCGAGCCCTCCGGCCCCGGCTCCGTCACCCGGTACGACGCCTCCGGCGTCCCCTGCTCGCCGAACGCCCAACCGAACAGGTCGGCGTAGAAGCGCCCGGTCTCCTCCGGCCGGTCGGTGCCGACCTCGAACCAGGTGACCGCGTTGGTGGTCGTGGACATGTGTCGCCTCCCGTTCGCGCGCCGGCCGCTCGGCCAGCGCCGTCAGGAGTCAGCCTCCGTCCCGTCCGCGACACCGTCCTGTCGGTGTTTCGTCGGCGCTGAGAGAGAATCCCGCGCGGGACGGTCCATAAGGGACCGGGGACGGCCGGCGCTGTCCCCTTTCATGCCAGGCTGAGCCGGCGGATCCGGTCGTGCGGGATGTCGAGGTCGTCGACGGCCAGCTCACGCTCCGGCACCCGCTCGCCCAGCGTGGTGACCGAGGCGATCCGGTCGGTGCGGAAGGCCCGGATGCCGCCGCGCAGCCGGCACCAGGCCAGCAGGTACCAGTGCCGGGGGTTGCCGAGGAAGCCGAGCGGCTCCACGTCGCGCAGCGAGCCGGCGCCCGCCCGGTCGGCGTAGCGGATGCGCAGCACGCGCCGCGCCCGTACGGCGTCGGCGACGCCGGCCGGGACGGGCGTGACCGGCCCCTCGCCGATCAGGTGCACCCGCGCCGCCAGCCGGTGCGCCTCGGCGGCGTCGGCGGCCGGCATCACGGCGACCAGCTTGCGCAGCGCGGTGCCGGCCGCGGCGGCGAACGGGGTGCCGCGCATGCGGTGCAGCGCCACCGCCAGGGCGACGGCCTCGCCGGGGGTGAGGTTGACCGGCGGCAGGGTGCGCGCCCGGTCGAGCGCGTAGCCCCCGGTGCGGCCCGGCTCGGCCCAGATCGGCACGCCCGATTCCTGGAGGGCGCCGATGTCGCGCTCGATGGTGCGGGTGCTCACCTCGAAGCGCTCGGCGAGCCAGCGTGCGCTGCGCGGCCGGGGCGACACGGCGCGCAGCTCCTCCACCAGGGCGTAGAGACGATCCGTCCGGTTCACCCCCGCAACCTACGACGGGGGTGCGACGCAACCGTCCCGCCCAGGGTTCCGCAGCGGGACGGGCCCCTCCGCTCCGTGCCGGGCAGCGGGGCGGACGACCGGCTCAGGCGATGCAGGCGCAGACGATCAGCGCGGCGCCGAAGTGGGTGGCGGCGCTGACGCGGGCCGCCGGGTGCGGCTCGTCGGAGCAGATGATCTCGCCGAGTTTGCCCGGGGTGAGCAGGTCCAGCACGAAGAACGCCAGCGCCATGATGGCCAGCCCGACCAGGCCGAAGAGGACCGTCGAGGCCAGCCCCTTGGCGAAGTCGCTGTAGCTGGTCAGGATCGCGGTGAACACGATCCCGGCGATGCCGAGCTGGTTGGCGGCGAGCAGCAGCGCGGCGTTGCCGTTGCGCCGCACCCAGATCAGTTCCCGCAGCTTGCCCGGCGTGAGCACGTCGACCAGCCCGAACCCGGCCGCCATCAGGGCCACCCCGACGACCCCGAACACGATGCTCTGCCAGGCACCGCTGAGCAGATCCTCCAGCACCGACTGCCTCCCCACCTCTGCGCCCGGCGGGGGTGCCGGCGCGGTGATCGAGACGATAGCGGCAGTACGCCGGCGGCGGGAGCCCCCGCCCTACAGCGACAGGTAGCGCTGCCGCTCGTAGGGGGTGACCTCGCGGCGGTACTGCTCCCACTCGGCCCGCTTGTTGCGCAGGAAGAAGTCGAAGACGTGCTCGCCGAGCACCTCGGCGACCAGCTCGGAGCCGGCCATCACGTCGATCGCCTCGGCCAGGTTCTCCGGCAGCGGCTCGTAGCCCATCGCCCGCCGCTCGGCGCTGGTCAGCGACCAGACGTCGTCCTCGGCGCCCGGCGGCAGCTCGTAGCCCTCCTCGATGCCCTTCATGCCGGCGCCGAGCAGCACCGCGAAGGCCAGGTAGGGGTTGGCCGCCGAGTCCGGCGAGCGGACCTCGACCCGGGCCGAGTTCGGCTTGCCGTAGGCGGGGACCCGGACCAGCGCCGACCGGTTGAGGTGACCCCAGCAGACGTACGCGGGGCTCTCGGTCACCCGGTCCGGCAGCGCCTGCGGGAAGAGCCGCTTGTAGGAGTTGACCCACTGGTTGGTGACGGCCGTGTACTCCCGGGCGTGCACCAGCAGCCCGGCGATGAACGCGCGGGCCACCTTGGACAGCTTCATCGGGTCGCCGGCGTCGTGGAACGCGTTGCGCTCCCCCTCGAACAGCGACAGGTGGGTGTGCATGCCGCTGCCGGGCTGGTCGGTGAAGGGCTTCGGCATGAAGGTGGCCTGCACCCCGGTGGAGAGCGCCACCTCCTTCACCACGTGCCGGAAGGTCATGATGTTGTCGGCGGTGGTCAGCGCGTCGGCGTAGCGCAGGTCGATCTCCTGCTGGCCGGGGGCGACCTCGTGGT
Organism: Micromonospora sp. NPDC000121; assembly: GCF_042899165.1. NCBI lineage: Bacteria > Bacillati > Actinomycetota > Actinomycetes > Micromonosporales > Micromonosporaceae > Micromonospora > Micromonospora sp. NPDC000121. Next base: position 281,298 of record NZ_JBIAZP010000002.1, on the reverse strand, counting down.
GGCTGAACTCCACCGAGATGCCGATCCGCTCCAGCGCCAGCACCGCCTGGCGGCGGAAGTCGCGGGCCACCGCGTGGGTGGTGTGCTCGAAGTAGCCGCCGGTGTCCACCGGGACCGGCACCGAGCCGTCCATCGGGCCGTTCTCCAGCAGGAAGAACTCGATCTCGGGGTGGGTGTAGAAGGTGAAGCCCTTCTCGGCCGCCCTGGACAGCGCCCGGCGCAGCACGTGCCGGGGGTCGGCCCAGGAGGGGCCGCCGTCGGGCAGCAGGATGTCGCAGAACATCCGGGCGCTCTCGCCGCTGACCCCGCCCTCGAACGGGAAGACCTGGAAGGTCGTCGGGTCCGGCATGGCCACCATGTCGGACTCGAACACCCGGGCGAAACCCTCGATCGCCGAGCCGTCGAACCCGATGCCCTCCTCGAAGGCGGCCTCCAGCTCGGCGGGGGCCACCGACACGCTCTTGAGCGTGCCCAGCACGTCCGTGAACCACAGCCGGACGAACCGGATGTCCCGCTCTTCCAGCGTACGGAGGACGAACTCCTGCTGACGGTCCACTTCCACCCCTCGCGACACGGTTGTCCGCCTGCGGCCGGGGTCGACCCGGCCTGACCGACCAGTCTCCACCCGCCTCGTTACGCCGACGTTACGCGACCGGCCGGCGCGCGTCCCGCCCTGTCCGCGGCTCCCGCCCGACCGGCCGAGGCCGCCCGACGGGGCGGATCGTCGCGTCGTCGCCGGGACCCGCCGCCGGGGTCCGGTTGGCGCCCCGCCACGGTGGCCGCCGTCTCGCCCCGCCCAGCGTGTCGGGCCCGGACGGCTGGGGCAAGATGAGGGCATGCCCACCCTGCGTCTCGCCCTGTGCCAGGTCAACCCGACCGTCGGCGACCTCGCCGGCAACGCCGGCCTGGTCCGTGACTGGACCCGCCGCGCCGCCGACGCCGGCGCCCAGCTCGTCGCGTTCCCGGAGATGATGCTGACCGGCTACCCGGTCGAGGACCTGGTCTTCCGGCGGTCCTTCGTCGCCGCGTCGAAGGCCGCGCTGGAGCGGCTCGCCGCCGACCTCGCCGCGGATGGGCTGGGCGAGCTGCCGGTGCTCGTCGGCTACCTGGACGCCGACGGCCCGCCGCAGGTCAGCGGCGACGCCGAGCCGGGTCACGGCGCCCGCAACGCGGCCGCCCTGCTGCACCGCGGCGGCGTCGTGGCCACCTACTTCAAGCACCACCTGCCCAACTACGGGGTCTTCGACGAGGACCGCTACTTCGTCCCCGGCGACGCGCTGACCGTCGTCCGGATCGGCGGGGTGGACGTGGCGCTGACCATCTGCGAGGACCTGTGGCAGGCCGGCGGCCCGTTCGCCGCCGCCCGCCAGGCCGGCGTCGGCCTAGTCCTGAACATCAACGGCTCGCCGTACGAGCTGAACAAGGACGACATCCGGCTGCCGCTGGTGCGCCGCCGGGCCGCCGAGGCCGGGGCGACCATCGCGTACGTCAACATGGTCGGCGGCCAGGACGAGCTGGTCTTCGAGGGCGACTCGATGATCGTGACCGCCGACGGCACGCTGCTCACCCGCGCCCCGCAGTTCGTCGAGCACCTGCTGGTGCACGACGTCGAGCTGCCGCCGGCCGGGGAGTCGACCGACGCCGAGCAGGCGCTGGCCGACGGGATGCGGGTGGTCCGCGCCGCGGTCGACGCCGTCCCGCCGCCGGCCGGCGGTCCCGTCGCCACCGGCGGCACCATCGCCCCCGTGGCCGACGAGGCCGAGGTGTGGCAGGCGCTCGTGCTCGGCCTGCGCGACTACGTCAACAAGAACAGGTTCCCGTCGGTGGTGCTCGGCCTCTCCGGCGGCATCGACTCGGCGGTGGTGGCCGCGCTGGCCGTCGACGCGCTCGGGCCCGACCGGGTGGTCGGCGTGTCACTGCCCAGCCAGCACTCCTCGGAGCACAGCCGGGAGGACGCGGCCGACCTGGCCAAGCGCACCGGGCTGGACTACCGGGTCGAGCCGATCCAGCCGATGGTCGACACCTTCCTGGCGAACATGTCGCTCTCCGGCGTGTCCGTGGAGAACCTCCAGGCGCGGGTCCGCGGGGTGATCCTCATGGCGCTGTCGAACCAGGAGGGCCACCTGGTGCTGACCACCGGCAACAAGAGCGAGCTGGCGGTCGGCTACTCCACTCTCTACGGCGACTCGGTCGGCGGCTTCAACCCGGTCAAGGACGTCTGGAAGACGCTGATCTGGCGGCTGGCGAAGTGGCGCAACGCCGACGCCGCCCGCCGGGACGAGACCCCGCCGATCCCGGAGAACTCGATCGGCAAGCCGCCGAGCGCCGAGCTGAGCCCGGGCCAGTTGGACAGCGACACGCTGCCGGACTACGACGTGCTCGACCCGATCCTGATCGGCTACGTCGACGGCGACCTCGGCCGCGACGGGCTGGTCGAGTCCGGCCACGACCCGGCCGTCGTCGACCGGGTGCTGCGGATGGTGGATACCGCCGAGTACAAGCGGCGGCAGTCCGCGCCGGGCACGAAGATCTCGATGAAGGCGTTCGGGCGGGACCGGCGGCTGCCGATCACGAACCGGTGGCGCGAGAACGGCTGAGCCCGTGCCGCTCCCGGGCCGGCCTCGGCGCCGGCCCGGGAGTGACATCCTCCACTGAGCTCTGCCGCCGGCCGGTCGGGTGGTGCGACGATCGCGGCGGAACCCGGGGACCGCGCACGCGGCCTCGAGGAAGGAGAGAGTCATGGTGGAGTCCACCCCGTCCGAGGTGACCGCCCTCTACGGCGGCCCGGCCACCCGGCGGGTCCGCACCCGCGACCTGATCGCCGCCAAGGAGCGCGGCGAGCGGTGGCCGATGCTCACCTCGTACGACCAGTACACCGCCTCGATCTTCGACCAGGCCGGCATCCCCGTGCTGCTGGTCGGCGACTCGGCGGCGAACAACGTCTTCGGCTACGAGACGACGGTGCCGGTGACCGTCGAGGAACTGCTGCCGCTGGTCCGCGCGGTGGTCCGGACGACCCGGCACGCGCTGGTCGTCGGCGACCTGCCGTTCGGCTCGTACGAGGAGGGCCCGACGCAGGCGCTGCGCACGGCGGTGCGGTTCATGAAGGAGGGCGGCTGCCACGCGGTGAAGCTGGAGGGCGGCCGGCGCTGCGCGGCGCAGATCGCCGCGATCACCGGTGCCGGCATCCCGGTGATGGCGCACATCGGTTTCACCCCGCAGAGCGAGCACGCCATCGGCGGCTACCGGGTCCAGGGGCGCGGCGACGCGGCCGACGACGTGATCGCCGACGCCCGCGCCGTGGCCGAGGCGGGCGCGTTCGCCGTGGTGCTGGAGATGGTGCCCGGCGAGGTCGCCAAGCGGATCACGGCGGAGCTGCCGGTCCCGACCGTCGGCATCGGCGCCGGCCCGGACACCGACGCCCAGGTGCTGGTTTGGCAGGACATGGCCGGCCTGCGCGTCGGCAAGGCGCCCCGTTTCGTGAAGCGCTACGCCGACCTGGCCGGGACCCTCGCCGACGCGACCCGGCGCTTCGCCGACGAGGTCCGCGGCGGCGACTTCCCCGCCGCCGAGCACACCTTCTGACGGTACGACGGGCGGTGCGGCTCCCGGGCCGCGCCGCCCGCCCGGGTCAGACCACGCAGAACTCGTTGCCCTCCGGATCGGCGAGCTGAGCCGAGTAGTAGCCGTTGCCGGGGTCGTCCATCCTCCCGAGCACCCGCGCGCCCAACGCGGTCAGGCGGTCCACCTCGACGTCGACGGCGGCCCGGCGCTCCGGCAGCGGCACCGCTCGGCCGCCACCGACCTTCAGGTCGATGTGGAGCCGGTTCTTGACCGACTTCGGCTCGGGGACCGGCTGGAACCAGATCCGCGGCCCGGCTCCCGTCGGGTCCTCCAGACGGTCCTGACAGTCGTCCTCGCCGAGCTCGTCGGCCGGAATGCCGTTCGCCAGATACCACTCCCGCCAGGTGGCGTGCCCGTGCGGCGGCGGCTGCGGGCGGTACCGCAGCGCCTCCGCCCAGAACGCGACGAGCCGCGAAGGCTCCCGACAGTCGATCACCAGTTGCCACTCCATGCGGCGATGATGCCGCACGGGTACGACGTCACAGGTCGGTGACCCGGATGCCGGCGTGCGCCTTGTAGCGCTTGTTGATGGCGATCAGGTTGGCCGTGAACGCCTCGATCTGGTGGGCGTTGCGCAGCCGGCCGGCGTAGATGCCGCGCATGCCGGGGATCCGGGCGGCGAGCGCGGCGACCACGCCGACCACGTCCCGGTCCTCGGTGCAGATCAGCACGTCGAGGTCGATCCGGTCGATCTCCGGGTCGGCCAGCAGCGGTGCGCTGACGTGGTTGAAGGCGGCGCAGACCCGGGAGTCGGGCAGCAGCCCGGCGGCCTGCTGGACGGCGCTGCCCTCCGGCACCGCGAGCGCGTACGGGCCCTGCTTGTCGAAGCCGAGCGGGTTGACGCAGTCGATGACGATCTTGCCGGCGAGGGGCTCGGCGAGCGCGGCGACGGTGGCCGCGTGCCCGTCCCACGGCACCGCGATGACGACCACGTCGCTGAGCCGGGCCACCTCCTCGTTGTCGCCGCCGGCGACCTTGGCCCCGGCCGGGACGCCGGGCAGTGCCGCGATCTCGTGGGCGGACTGCGCGGCCCGCTCGGCCGACCGGGAGCCGATCAGCACCGCCTGGCCGGCCCGGGCGAACCGGTAGGCGAGGCCCCGCCCCTGGTCGCCGGTGCCGCCGATGATGCCGACGGTCAGCCCGGACACGTCGGGCAGCGTGCTCGCGTCGTAAGCCATGCCGTCATCCTCGCAAACCCGTCCCGCCGGCAGCAGCGGCCGGTGCTGTGACAAACCCCGCTGCGCACCCGACGTCGTCGGCCCTGTCTGGGCGGGCAGGCGGGGTCAGGCCCGCTCGAAGGCCACCGAGCGGGTGACCGGGTCGGCGGTGACCAGCCGGACCCGGACCCGCTCCCCCAGCGGCAGCTCGCCCAGGCAGCGGGCGCGCACCGGCGGGTCGTCCAGCGCCACCGTGCCGCCGGGCCGGCGACCCGGGCGGGCCCGGCCGTCCGGGGCCGCGTCGACGTCCAGCACCGCCGCGTCGAAGGTCTCCCCCACCCGGTGCTGGAGCAGCACCGCCTCGGCCAGCTCGATCGCGCCCCGGGTGGCCGCCGAGGCCGTCCGGTCGGTGGCGGCCATCACCTCGGGCAGCCGGGGCAGCGCCGCGCGGGCCCAGTCGGGCACCGGCCGACCCTCGTGCAGGGCCAGGCAGACCTCCGTGGCGTACCGGTCGGCCAGGCGCCGCAGCGGCGCGGTGACATGGGCGTACGCGGCCGCGACCCCGCCGTGCTCCCGCTGCTCGGGCAGCGCGCCGTCGAAGGCGGTGTACGCGGCGCCGCGCATCAACTCGGCCGCCTGGTCGACGAAGGCCGCCGACCGGGGCTGCGACGGGTCCAGCCCGGCGATCACCTCGCCGGGGCCGGCCCCGTCGGGCCAGCGCACGCCCAGCGGGGCGGCGGCGGCCCGCAGCCGCGCCACCGCCTCGGGCTTCGGCGCCGGCATGGTGCGCAGCAGGCCGATCCGCCCGGCCAGCATGATGTCGGCGGCGGCCATCCCGGTCAGCAGGGAGATCTGGGCGTTGTGCTCCTCCGTCGGCACCGGCCCGCGCAGCACCAGCCGCCAGCCGTCGCCGTCGGCCTCCACGTCCTGCTCGGGCAGCGGCAGGTTGATCGCGCCCCGGCGCAGACCGCGGGCGGTGAGCAGGGCCCCGACCTCGGGCAGCAGGGCGATCGGGTCCGGCAACCGGCCGGCGTCGGCGGCCGCCTGGACGCCGACGTAGTCGAGCTTGGCACGGCTGCGGACCAGCGCGCGCTCCAGCGCGACCCCGACGGTGCCGCCGTCGGAGTCGAGGTCGACGGTCCACACCACGGCGGCCCGGTCGACGTCCGGCAGGAGGCTCGCCGCGCCCTCGCTGAGGGTCTCCGGGTGCAGCGGCACGGTCCCGTCGGGCAGGTAGACGGTCTGCCCGCGCCGCCAGGTCTCCTCCTCCAGCGCGCCGCCGGGGCGCACGTGCGCGGCCACGTCGGCGATCGCGTACGTCACCCGGTAGCCACCGCCGGCGCGGCGGGCGAGGTGCATGGCCTGGTCGAGGTCCCGCGAGCCGGCGGGGTCGACGGTGACGAACGGGATGTCGGTGCGGTCGGCGGCCGGCCGGGGCGGGGCCGCCGCCGCGTCGTCGGCCTCGCGCTGCGCCGCGGCCGGGAACCCCTCGGGCAGTCCCAACTCGCGGCGCAGCGCGCCGAAGTCGATGCGGGGCGCGAGTACGCGTCGGATCACCACGGGGTCAATCTTGACAGTGTGGCGGATGATCCGCTTCCCGGCGCGCGCCGGAAGCCGCGACGCCGGGGATCAGCCGGTCGCCTTCGGCGCGCTCGCCCGTGCGGCGCGGGAGGCGGTGGCGCGGGACGCGGTCGCGCGGGCGGCGGTGGTGCGGGCCGGCGCCTTGCGGGCGGTGATCTTCTTCGCCGGCGCCTCGACGACGGTGATCTTCTTGGCCGGCGCCTCGACGACGGTGATCTTCTTGGCCGGGGCCTTTCTCGCGGCCGCCTTGCGGGTGGTGGCCGACGACGTCGCGGTCGCCTTCTTCGCCGGGGCCTTCTTCGCCGCGGCCTTGCGGGCGCCACCGGTGGGCCGGGTCGCGGCCGTCTTCCGGGCCGTCGTCGTCTTCGCGGCGGTGGTCTTCCTGGCCGGGGCCTTCGCCGCCGTCGCGGTCTTCTTCGCCGCCGTCGTGGCGGTCTTCTTCGCCGCCGAGGTGACCTTGCGGGCGGCGGTGCCCGTCCTGGCGGGAGCCTTCTTCGCCGGCGCGGTGGTCTTCTTCGCCGCGGTGCTCTTCGCCGCCGCCGTCGTCCGCTTCGCCGCGGCGGGGGCCTTCTTCGCCGCGGTGGCCGTCGTCTTCTTCGCGGCAGCCGTGGTCTTCTTCGCGGCGGTCGTCGTCTTCTTCGCCGCGGTGGCGGCCTTCGTCGTCGCCTTCTTCGCGGGAGCCTTCTTCGCGACGGCCGTCGTCTTCTTCGCCGCGGTGGTGGCCTTCGTCGTCGCCTTCTTCGCGGGAGCCTTCTTCGCGACGGCGGTGGTCTTCTTCGCGGCGGCCGTGGTCTTCTTCGCGGCGGTGGTCTTCTTCGCGGGCGCCCGCCCGGCGCCGCCTGCGGCCTTGCTGGCCGGCGCCTTCTTCGCCGCGGTGGTCGAGGCGGTCGGCCGCGCGGTGCGGGTCGCGCCCGCGGACCGCTCCGCCGCGGCGGTCTTCCTGGCGGGCGTACGTCTGGCGGCCGGGCGGGTGGTGGCCTGCTGTGCTTCGGCCATCTCGGTTCCCTCCTTGGGGACGTGCTCTCGCCCTCGCGGGAGCACGGGGTGCCTCGACGCGGGCCGTCCCGCGCCGCCTATCTGTCCTCCCCGGCCCAGCGGGCGTCCTCGGCGTCCCACGCTTCGTTGCGCTCCCGCACCAGTTGCAGGGCGTTCTCCGCGTCGGCGGCTGAGGCGTACGGCCCGAGAACGTGCTTGGCGGGGCACACGTCGGCATCGGTCTCGACCCGGTGGTGTCGGGTGCACCAGTAGTAGTGCGCACCGCTTCCGCTGTCGCTCATGGGATCACTGTGCACCGCGAACCACCCGGCCGCCACCGGAACACCACAAGTCGCCGACGATCTCCACAGTAGACGTGGTTCCGTCCGCAGGGGCCGGAACTGCGAAAACAGGGCGTTCGGGCCCTCCGGGCCGCCCGGCGGCGGGCCCGACGGGGCAGCCGCGGGGCGCGTCGCTGTCGCACAATCCCCCCGTGCGACGCGGGGGACGAACACCGGTGTGGCTGCGGCGCGGGCTGGCCGTCGCGGTGCTGGCGGCCGTGCTGGCGGCGATCGGGGTGGTCGCCGGGCTGCCGCTGCTGCGGGAACGGTCGCAGCAGCGGCTGGAGCAGCGGGCGGAGCGTGAGGTGACCGCGACCGCGCAGCTCGCCCGCACGCGGCTGCTCGCCGCCCCCGAGGCCGGGGAGTCGACGCTGCGGCAGGCGGCCGAGTCGGTGGCCGGGGTGGAGGTGCTGACGGTGCGTCGCGACGGGTCGGGGGCCGCCCCGGCGGTCCGACTGGTGTTCCGGGTCCGGGTGGCCAAGACGACGGCGTCCGTCTTCGGCTGGCAGCGGGCCGATGCGGTGGCCTGCTTCGCGCAGGTCGTGCACGCCGACGCCAACCCGGCCGCCCTGGAACGGCTGCCCTGCCCGGACTGACCCGGCCGGCACGCCGCAGGCGCGGGCGGTCCACCGCCGCCCGACGGCGTCCGGGGCGGGCATCGGCTGGCCGTACGCCGGGAGTCGCGGGCCGGGCACGGCGCGGACCGGTGGCGGACGGCGGCGGCCGAGGACCGGCTGCCGTTGCTGCGCCAGCTCTCCGTCCGCGACGAGGTGTCGCTGTTCTCCTCGCACCCGCCCGTCGGGCTGCGGCGGCGGCGGATGCTGGAGAGCCGGCCCGCGCACGAGGCGGCGGTGGTGCTCACCGAGGACCGGATGGCGCGCATCGACGCCGAGCTGGCGAAGGAGCGCGCTCGGGTCGCGCGGGAGATCGGTTGGGCGGGATGACGCGGGGCGGGCCGCCGACCGGAGGGCGGGTTAGGGTCGCCGGATGGGCGCATCGGACTACATCCTGCGGATCCGCGAACGCGTCGGCCACAGCCTGCTCATGCTGCCGAGCGTGAGCGCGGTGGTCCGCAACGACGACGGTGAACTGCTGCTCGGCAAGCGCGCCGACGACGGGCGCTGGTCGGTGATCAGCGGCGTCCTCGAGCCGGGCGAGCAGCCGGCCACGGCCGTGGTCCGTGAGGTGTGGGAGGAGACCGGCCTGCACGTGGAGCCGGTCCGGCTGAGCAGCGTCCTCAATCACCCGCACACCTATCCCCACGGCGACCGTTGCGAATACCTGAACCTCGGCTTCCAGTGTCGGCTGCTGGGCGGGACCGCCCGGGTCAACGACGACGAGTCGGTGTCGGTGGAGTGGTTCTCCCCGGACCGGCTGCCCGAGCTGGACCGGCACGCCCGGCTGGTCCTCGCGCACGCCCTCGGCGCCGAGGAGACGGCCTGGTTCCTGCCCGCCGGCACGGTCTGGACCGAGTCCGATGACTGACCTCGACCCGGCCGTGCGCCGCTACCTCGCCGACCTGGTCGCCGCCGCCCGCGACGTCCTCGGCGGCGACCTCGTCGGGGCGTACGCGGCCGGCTCGGTGGGGCTGGGCGCGTACGAGCCGGGGCGCAGCGACGTCGACGTGGCGCTGGTCTGCGCGGACGCCCTCGACCCCGCGCTCAAGCGGCAGTTGGTGGCGCGCCTGCGGCACGAGGCCCTGCCCTGCCCGGCGCGCGGGCTGGAAATGGTCGTCTACCGCCGGGCGGTCGCCGCCTCCGGCACACCGGAGCCCGGGTTCGAGGTTGAGCTGAACACCGGCGCGCGGATGGCGTTCCGGGCCACCTGGGCCGCCGCCGACCGGCCGGTGCGGGACGGCCTGTTCTGGTACGGCCTGGACCGCAGCATCCTGCACCAGTGCGGGCACGCCCTGGCCGGGCCGCCGGCCGCCGAGACCTTCGCCGACCTCTCCCCCGCCGACCTGCGCCGCCTGCTGACCGAGGCGCTGCGCTGGTGGCTGGCCCTGCCGACCCCGCCCGGCGACGGTCCCGCCCCCGGGGCCGAGGACGCGGTGCTCGGCGCCTGCCGGTCCCTGGTGAAGGTCCGCCACGGCGTCTGGCTGTCGAAGGCCGACGCCGGCCGCCGGCTGATCGCCGACGGCTGGCCGGCCGGCCCGACCGCCGCCGGCGGGCCGACCGACTCCGCCGTCGGCCCGGACACCGTTGCGGCGGCCGGCGACGGCGGGCCCGCCGACCTGGTCGCGCGGTCGATCGCCGCGCGGGCGGGCGGGCCGCCGCCGAGCGGGCCGGAGGCACGCGCCTTCCAGCGCCGCGTCCTGGCCGAGATCAGCGGCTGACCGGCTCCACCGGGATCCACAGCTCCGCCTCCGCCTCGGTGCCGTCCGCCGAGAGCCGGGTACGGGAGATCTCCGGCCCCGGCCGGCTGCGGTACGGGTTGGACGGGAACCACTGGGTGAACACGTCCCGCCACAGGTACTGCACCGCCTGCGGGAACGCGCCGGAGGTCTCGAAGACGGCCCAGGTGCCCGCCGGCACCGTGACCGCGTCCAGGTCCTCCGGCGCGTCCGCGCCCGTCACCACGCCGTGCCAGTAGTCCAGCTCGGTGCCCTCCGCGCGGCTGTCGGCCACGTTGTCGCTGACGTTGACGATGCCCTGCGGCTCCTGGTCGGACAGCGCCTCGATCCGGCGTACCGTCTCCGGGTCGATGCCCTTGACGAAGGCGACGATCGCCGGGTTCATCCCCTCGTGCACGAGCGGTACCCGGGCCCTGCGGCCCACCAGCCGGAACTCGTCCTTGCGTACGATCCGGTATCGCATACTGCTGCTCCCTTCGACGACGAGTCGGAAGGACATCCGGGGCTGGGCGCGCAGTGTCGCCCCCGTACGCCGGGCCTCGCCGGGCCCCACGCCGTGCACGGCCTGGAACGCCCGGGCGAACGCCTCGGTGGAGCTGTAGCCGTGGCGGACGGCGATGTCGAGCAGCGTCCGTTCCCCCGCCAGCACCTCCGCGCCCGCGACCGTGAGGCGCCGGCGGCGGATGTACTCGGACAGGCCGACGCCCGCCAGCGCGGAGAAGATGCGCCGGAAGTGGTACTCCGACGTCACCGCGATCCGCGCCAGCTCGGCCACCTCGATCGGCTGGTCGAGGTGGCGCTCGATGTGCTCCATGGCCTGGTTGAGCCGCTCCAGCACCCGGTTCTCCTTCCCTGTTCCCAGCGGTAACGCTAGGCCTGCGGGAGGGTGCCCGACCCGACATGCTGTGCCCGGTGCGGTCGGGTGGGTGCCGGCAGGAGGTGGGCAACCGCACGGCCGGCAGGGCGGGGCAGACGTTCGCCGTCCGGCCGATCGTGGCGCAGACAGCAAACTCCGGGCACCGGATGCGGTGCCCGGAGTTCCTGCCGTACCCGATCAGACCTGGAGGCCCGCCCTACGGCGGATCCGGCTGGCCCCGATCAGGAGACCGCCGGCGGCCAGCAGGCCACCACCCAGGGAGAGGGCGACGGTGGAGCTGTCACCGGTGACCGGCAGCTCCTTGTCGTCCTTGTCATCGTGCTTGCCGTCGTGCCGGTGGTCGTACTTGCCACCACGGATGCAGACGGTGACGATGTCCGGGGCGGAGACCACGGCCTTGCCGTAGAAGGTGCCGGTCGCCCATGCCTTGTTGACGACCTTCCCGCGCTTGACGTCCGCCTTGGTCACCACGTGCGGCTTGACGGCGCGGCAGTCGGTGCTCGTGCCCCGCGCGAGCGTGGTGTTCTTGCAGACCACCTTTCCGGCGGCCGGGTCCTTGACGCCGACGTTGGTGATGGTGGCGGTGCCGGTGTTGGCGACCCGGTAGGTGTAGAAGATCTTGTCGCCCTTGGCGGCGTAGCCGTCGTTCTCACACTTCTTGCTGCAGTCCGACTCGACCCGGGCCTTCTTGTCGATCGACAGGCTGACCTGCTTCGGCGGCGCGGGCTTGGTGTACACCGTGAACGTGGCCTCGTTGGACGGCACCGTCTGCTCGAGGTACGTCCCGAGCGCCTGTGCGGTGTTGACGATCTTGCCGTTCTTCACGTCGCTGTTCTTGACGGTGTACGTGCCGGTGCAGGTGGTGCTCTCCCCCTGCGCGAGCGTCGTGTCCTCGCAGGTGATGCCGGTGACCGTGTCGTCGTCGATGGTGATGTCGGTGATCGGGGCGACCGTGCCGGTGCTCTGGTTCGTCACCGTGTAGGTGTAGGTGATCTCGTCACCGGCCTTGACACCCTTGGCCGGGGATGCGGACTTGGTCAGGTGCAGCTTCGGGTTCACCCGCGGGTCCGACGCCGCGCAGGTGTGACTGAGGACGAAGAAGTCCGCGGTCCCGGAGATCACCGCGGTGGCGCTGACGAGCGTCCAGCCGGCCGGGGTCCGGATCCACGCCTTGCTGGTGCCCATGTTGTTGACGATGGCGCTGTTCGGGTCGGTGGGGATCGTCCTCGTGACGTCGCCGGTCGGCGTGCTGAACGTCGCGGTGACCGTCTGGAACGTGCCGGTGGTGTTCGGGTTGCCCGGCAGGTTGAAGACCCAGACGTCCTCGTTCGCGAAGGGCCCGCCGCCGAGGTTGGGGTCGCAGTCCTGGGTGGCCTGCGCCGCCATCGTCGGCACGTTCTCCGGGTTGATGTTGATCGTCGAGGCGGCGGCGGCCGGCGAGCCGCCGGCCAGCAACAGGGCACCGGCCAGCAGCGCGAGCGCCGCCAGCCGTGCGTAGATGCCGCCGCGTCTGCGCGGCGCAGAGGTCCTGCTCATGTAATCCCCCGTGTACGTGGATGGTTGACACCGGGGGCAACGAGGGGTATTAGGGTACGTCACGCCAAAGAGATCGGAATCCCCCACAAGGTGGATATGCCGGGCCTTTTTGCTCCCCTCGAGGGGGTGAGCTGGTGGGCGAACAGTGGAGCCGGCGGGGCATGGTCTACCGCTGCCAGAGGCCGTGGTCGTTGCCGCCCTGGACGTAGATGGCGAAGGTGCCACGCCCGGGGATCTCCATCGGCTCCACGGCTATCTCGCCGCCGGCCTCCGCCACCGCCGCGACGGCCGCTTCGATGTCATCCACCAGCCAGTAGGGCCGCACCACCGGCTCTTCGGTCTCGCGCAACGGCGCCCGCACCCCCACCAGCCCGCCTCCCGGCATTTCGGCCGTCCGTGCGTTGCCGAGGCCGGGGTCCGGCTGGCCGAACTGCACCCCGTTCGCTGCCGCGTAGGTGGCACATACCGCGTCGACCTCCTTGGTCACGATCTCGAGGTAGTACATCTGCATGGCCGTCCAACCTCCGGTAAGTCACGAAGTGCCAGGTCTTCTGCATCCGCGCCACTGTGTGGCCATCGCCCCCTGATCTACGCAGGGGCGCGTGTCAATGTAATGGAACTTGTATCGGCCCGAGTGCTCCGTCCGTACGGATCCAGCCGATTCGGCGGCACAGCAGTCGTTACGGGGCGGAGGGACGCTCGGCACAGGCGAAGCAGACACGCTGCGTGCGTCGGCGCAGCACAGCGGCGCGGCGCTACCTACCGTGCAGATCAACCCCCGAAGAAAAGCAGGTCAGCCACCATGTGACGGCGGCTGACCTGGTGGGCGACGGACGAGTCGACCTGTACGCCGGATTCTGTGACCGGCACGCGCCCGGAGGCACGCGCCGGCGGCGGCCATCCATCTAGGCCTACCGTCACCGGCAGGCTCAAGCGGCCTACCCGCAGACATCGGGCGGGCCGCCCTCAAGCGTCTGCGCGGGTCGCCATCCTGCGATGACGGCCCCTTCTTGGCCTTGCTCCGGGTGGGGTTTACCGAGCCACCCCGGTCACCCGGGGTGCTGGTGGGCTCTTACCCCACCGTTTCACCCTTACCGTCCCCGATGGGGCCGGCGGTCTGTTTTCTGTGGCACTGTCCCGCGGGTCACCCCGGGTTGCCGTTAGCAACCACCCTGCCCTGTGGAGTCCGGACGTTCCTCGGCGGCGGGCCGGGGCCCGCCGACGCGACCGCCCGGTCGACTCGTCCGTCGCGCACTCATCCTAACGACGCGCACCCCGCGACTATTGCCGCCCCTTCCCGGGAATAGGGTCCGCCACCTCCGGGACGCCGCGACCGGCGGCCGAACAGGGGCCGTACTAGCCTCTGGGGACCATGGACCTCTCCGACGTCGCGCTGCTGCTCACCGCCGGTCTCGCCGCGGGCACGGTCAACGCGGTGGCCGGCGGGGGCTCGCTCGTCACGTTCCCGGCGATGATCGCCGTGGGCCTGCCGCCGGTGCCGGCCAACGTGAGCAACTCCGTGGCCGTCTTCCCCGGGTACGTGGCGAGCGTGGCGGGCAGCAGGAAGGACCTGCCGCGCGGGCGGGCGCTGGCCACGCTCGTGCCCACCACGATCGTCGGCACGATCGCCGGCGCCCTGCTGCTGCTGTCCACCCCGGCCAGGGCGTTCGAGCTGGTCGTGCCCTTCCTGGTGCTCGGGGCGACGGCGGTGCTCGCCTTCCAGGATCCGCTGCGCCGGCTGGTCGGGCATCCGCGCGACCTGTCGCCGCGCCGCCGTACGGTCAGCGTGCAGGTCATGGTCGCGGTCGGCGCGGTGTACGGCGGCTACTTCGGCGCGGCGCTCGGGGTGATGCTGGTCGCCGGCCTCGCCCTGGTGCTGGACGCGACGCTGGCCCGGGTGAGCGCGATCAAGAACCTGCTCTCCGCCGTGGTCGGGTTGACCACGCTCGTGGTGTTCGCGCTGTTCGGCCCGGTGAACTGGGCGGCGGTCGCGCTGGTCGCCCCGGCGACGCTGGTCGGCGGGTACGCCGGCGCCCGGCTCGTCCGTCGGCTGCCGCCGGTGGTGCTCAAGACCCTGATCGTGGTGTTCGGCTCGGTGATCGGCCTCTACCTGCTCTGGCGCGCCCTGCGCTGACCCCGCCGTCCGGGAGCGACGAGCCCCGGGGCGCCAACCGGGGCGGACGCGGAAACGGGCCGCCGGTTCCGTACGCGCGGCGGCGCCCCCGCACCCGCCGCCCGCAGGCGCCCCAGACGGCGGGTCCGCCCCCGGGCCGGTTACCACCCGGGGGCGAACGGGCCACCCGAGCCGCTCAGGCGAGCGGTTCCGAGGCGGCGTCGGCGTCGCGGCGATCACCCGGCACGATCCGCGGGTCGCCCTCGTCGGCGAAGTAGTCGTCCGGCGTGGTGCCGTCACCGCCGTCACGCACCTTCGCCGCCCGCAGCACCACGGTCAGCAGCGCCGCCACCGCCAGGTTGGCCAGGACGGCCACGATCCCGACGTAGATCGTCTTCGGGGTGTCGAAGCCGAAGTCGGCCAGCGGGAACGCCGAGCCGCCGAAGTGCTTGCGCCCGGTGGCCGCGTTGGGGATCTGGTAGAGCATCCACATGCCCAGCCCCATGCCGGCGGCCCAGCCGGCGACGAGCGCGCCCCGGTGGAACCAGCGGGTGTAGAGGCCCAGCGCCACCGCCGGCAGCGTCTGGAGGATGATCACGCCGCCGATGAGCTGGAGGTCGATGGAGAACTGCGGGTCGAGGAAGACGATGCAGGCCACCGCGCCGACCTTCACCACCAGCGAGGTGATCTTCGAGACGTTCGCCTCCTGGGCCGGGGAGGCGTCCCGCTTCAGGTACTCCTTGTAGATGTTGCGGGTGAACAGGTTCGCCGCCGCGATCGACATGATCGCCGCCGGCACCAGCGCGCCGATCCCGATGGCCGCGTACGCGACGCCCGCGAACCAGTCGGGGAACTGCTGGTCGAACAGGACCGGCACGACGGTGTTGCTGTCCGCGCTGCCCTCCTTCGCCCCGGGCAGCGGCTTCACCCCGGCCGCGATGGCCATGAAGCCGAGCAGCGCGATCAGCCCCAGCAACAGGCTGTACGCGGGCAGCGCCGACATGTTCCGCTTGATGACGTCCCGGTTCCGGCTGGCCAGCACGCCGGTGATGCTGTGCGGGTAGAGGAACAGCGCCAGCGCCGAGCCGAACGCCAGCGTGACGTACTGGAGCTGGTTGT
Organism: Micromonospora sp. NPDC000121; assembly: GCF_042899165.1. Classification (NCBI taxonomy): domain Bacteria; kingdom Bacillati; phylum Actinomycetota; class Actinomycetes; order Micromonosporales; family Micromonosporaceae; genus Micromonospora; species Micromonospora sp. NPDC000121. The sequence goes on along the minus strand of NZ_JBIAZP010000002.1, from coordinate 265,622 downwards.
TGGCGTTGAGCAGCACCCCGTCGTTCGGGTTCGGCGACGCGTCGAACTTCGCGTCGGCGGCGTCGAAGATCTCGCCCCAGCCGCCGAGCTTGTACGGCAGCCAGATGACCGCCACCAGGATCACGATGTAGATCAGCGTGTCCTTGACGAACGCGATCAGCGCCGGCGCGCGCAGCCCGGACTGGTAGGTGTACGCGGCCAGGATCGCGAACGCGACGATGATCGGCAGGTGCCGGGCCAGGGCACTCTCGCCGGTGACCCCCATCGTCTTGAGCACCGCCTCGATGCCGACCAGTTGCAGCGCGATGTAGGGCATCGTGGCCACGATGCCGGTGATCGCCACGAGCAGCGCCAGCACCGGGGAGTCGAACCGGCTGCGGACGAAGTCCGCCGGGGTGACGAAGCCGTGCCGGTGCGAGACCGACCAGAGCCGGCACAGCACCAGGAACACCAGCGGATAGATCACGATGGTGTACGGAACGGCGAAGAACCCGGCCGCGCCGGCCCCGAACATCAGCGCCGGCACCGCCACGAAGGTGTACGCCGTGTAGAGGTCGCCGCCGACCAGGAACCAGGTGATCCAGCCGCCGAAGTTGCGCCCGCCCAGCCCCCACTCGTCTAGGTGGGCCATGTCCTTCGGGGCGCGCCACCGGGCGGCCACGAACCCCATGCCGCTGACCAGCAGGAACAGCAGCGAGAAGATGATGATCTCGGTGAGGTGGTCCCGCCACATCAGCGCCCACCCCGCTTCTTCGTCATCTGGTACACCAGCGTCGTGGTGGCCACGCCGAGCAGGATGTAGGCGAGCTGCATCCAGTAGAAGCGGGGGAAGCCGAGGAACCGGGGCGAGTCGCCGTTGAAGAACACCGGGATCAGCGGGACCACGATCGGGATGAAGAGCAACCAGTTCCAGGGGCTGTGGTCCTTCGCCCTGGTCGGCGCCGCTGTGGGCACCTCCGGTTCGGGTGCGGCCATGTGACACACCTCCGGGTGGGTCGTAGATCGGCAGGATGACGGCCGGAGGGTACGGCTGTGTGACCGTCGTCACGTCCAGTCGGAGGACGTTGCTGCGCCGAACGGTTGACCCGCTGCGCTGAATGGTGGGCCACCGTTTGCGAAGTGGCTCTGGCACGATGCCGGGGTGCCGACCTTCCCGTCGCACGACGGCACCACCCTCACCTGCCGCCGAGCCGGTCAGGGCCGGTCGCTGGTCTGCCTTCCGGGTGTCCCGGCCCAGTCGTCGCGCCACCTCGGCGGCCTGTCCGCCAGCCGGACACTGCTGCTGCTCGACAGCCGGGGCAGCGGCGACTCGGCGGCGGTCGACGAGCTGACCGGCGTCCTGCCGAAGGCCGAGCTGGTGATGCTGCCGCGCTCCAGCCACGTCCCGTTCGTCGACGAGCCCGAGGCGTACGCGGCGGCCGTGGAACGCTTCCCCGCCGGCTGACTCAGTCGACGGGAAGGTGGGCGGTGTCGTTGACCGTACGGACGGCGACGCCGCCGTCGGGCCACCTGTCCAGCACCGAGATGCCGGCCGCGTCGAGGAAGAGCCGATGCAGGAAGGCGTCGCCGGCCGCGAGCGCGTCGCGCAGCACCAGCTTGATCGGCGAGACGTGCGAGACCACCACGACGGTCTCCCCGGGGTACGCGCGGCACAGCCCGTCGACCGCGCGGCGGCAACGCTCGGCGACGTCGGTGAACGACTCCCCGTCGGGCGGGGCCACCCGCGTGGAGGCGAGCCAGGCGTCCATCTCCCCCGGCCACTCCTCGCGGACCTCGGCGAAGGTACGCCCCTCCCAGGCCCCGAAGTCGCACTCGACGAGGTCGTCCTCGCGGCGGACCGGCACCCCGCCGAGCGCCCCGGCGATCGCCTCCGCGGTCTGCGTACACCGGGACAGGGGGGAGCTGACCACGGCCGCGACGGACGGGGCCAGCGCGGCCACCCGGGCGGCCGTGGCCCGGGTCTGGACCCGGCCCCGGTCGGACAGCGGCACGTCGCCGCGGCCGGAGTAGCGGCGCTGTTCGGTGTACGGGGTCTCGCCGTGCCGCACCAGGATCAGCCGGGTGGCGGTGAAGCTCGGCCGCGGCTCCCACGAGGCCGGCGCGGTCGCCGGATCGGTGCCGACGGTCGTCGCCGAGGCGGCGCGGGCGGCCACCTCGCGGGCCCTCGCCCGGGCGGCCGAATCGGGGCCGGCGACCTCGCGCGGAGGCTCCACGACGCGCGGCGCCGCGACGACGGCCGGGGCGGGGGCACGGCCCGCGGCGGCGGCGTCCATGGCGGCGTTGGCGAGTCCGTCGGCGTGCCGGTTGCGCTCCCGGGGGATCCAGCTGAACCGGACCGCCGCGAAGCGGTTCACCAGGGCGGCGGCCTGCGCGGCGAGCGGGCGCAGCCCCGGGTGCTTGATCTGCCAGCGGCCGCACATCTGCTCGACCACCAGCTTCGAGTCCATCCTGGCGTCGACCTCGCTGGCGCCCACCTCGGCGGCCGCCTCCAGCCCGGCGATCAGCCCCCGGTACTCGGCGACGTTGTTGGTGGCGACGCCGATCGACTCGCTCCGCTCGGCCAGCACCTCACCGGTGCCCGGGTCGCGGACCACCGCGCCGTAGCCGGCCGGGCCGGGGTTGCCCCGGGACCCGCCGTCGGCCTCGACGACGACCACGCGCGGCGCCACGGGCTACAGGCCGGACTCGTGGGTACGGACCATGATCCGCCGGCACTCCTCGCAGCGGACGACCTCGTCCGGCGCCGCCTTGCGGATCCGGGCCAGGTCGGCGCCCGAGAGGTCCAGCCGGCAGCCGCCGCACCGGCCGGCGGTGAGCAGCGCCGCGCCGAGCCCCGAGTCCTCGCGGATCTTGTCGTACAGCTGGACCAGGTCGGCCGGGAGGTCGGCCGCGAGCGGCTGGCGGGCCCCGCGCTTGAACTCCTCCTCCTTGGCGATCTCGGCCAGACTCTCGTCGCGGCGCCGCTCGGCGGCGTCCCGCTTTTCCCGGACCTCGGCGAGCCGCTTCTCGACGCCGTCCAGCACGCCCTGGGCGGTCTCGCGCTGCTCCATCAGCTCCAACTCGGCGTCCTCCAGGTCGCCCTGGCGGCGGTTGAGCGAGACCAGCTCGTGCTGGAGGGCCTCCAGCTCCCGGGCCGGGCCGGTGCCGGCGGCCAGCCGGTCCTCGTTCTTGGACTTTCGGGCGCGCACCTGGTCGACGTCCTTCTCCAACCGGGCGATGTCCCGGTCCAGGTCGTCGACCGCCACCTGGGCGCGGACCCGCTCGTCCTCCAGCGCGGACAGCTCCCGGGCCAGCGCCTCCAGCTCGGCCCGCTCGGGCAGCGTGCGGCGGCGGTGGGCGAGCTGGGCGAGGGTGGTGTCGATCGCCTGGAGGTCGAGCAGGCGGCGCTGGACCTGCGGGTCAGCCTTCACGGTCGGGGCTCCTTGTCGTCCACCGCGGGTGGGGCGGCGTGTACGGTCCACGGGTCGGTGTCCAGGTCGGACACCAGCGTCTCGACGCCCGTCGCCTCCCGCAGGATGGCGGCCAGGTCGTCCAGCCACGGTCGTTCGGTCGCCCAGTGAGCGGCGTCGAGCAGGGCCGGGCCGTCGGCGGCGAGGTGCTCGCCCGCCGGGTGGTGCCGCAGGTCGGCGGTGAGGAACGCGTCCACCCCGGCGGCGGTCGCGTCGGCGAGGAAACTGTCCCCCGCGCCGCCGCTGACCGCGAGGGTTCGAACCATACGCCCGGGCTCCCCGGCGGCGCGAACCCCCCAGGCCGTGGCGGGCAGCACCGCGGCGGCGTGCCGGGTCAGCTCCGCCAGGGTCATCGGCTCCGGCAGCTCGCCGATCCGGCCGATCCCCCGGCCGGCGCCGTGGGCCGGCGAGCCGGGCGCGGGCCGGTGCAGCGGGCGCAACCCGGTCAGCCCGAACCGGGCGGCGAGCGCGTCGGAGACCCCCGGGTCGGCCACGTCGGCGTTGGTGTGCGCGACGTACAGCGCCACGTCGGCCTTGATCAGCCGGTGGACGATGCGGCCCTTGTAGGTCGTCGGGGCCACCGAGGAGACGCCGCGCAGCAGCAGCGGGTGGTGGGCGACGATCATGTCGGCGCCGACTTCGAGCGCCTCGGCGACCGTCTCGGGCACCACGTCGACCACGCAGAGGACCCGGCGCACCGGGGCGCACGGCTCGCCCAACACCAGCCCGACCCGGTCCCACTCCTCGGCCCACGCCGGCGGATAGCGCCGCTCCATCTCGGCGACCACGTCGGCGACGGTCGGCGGGTCCGCGTTGGTGCTCACGGCGGGCCAGCTTACCGGCGCGGGCCGTGGCCGGGGGCGTCGCCCACCGACGCGACGGCGTGTCCCCGCCTCTTCCGCGGGCGCCCCCGGTGCAGGGAAGGGCCCCTTGCTAACGCGATGCGTTAGCAAGGGGCCCTTCCCTGCACCTCAGGCGACGGGGCAGAGGCGGTCCCGGACGGCGGCCAGGCCCGTCGCCCACGGGAAGGCGTGCACGTGGCGCTCGCCGGTGCCGGGCGGGTGCAGCGGGACGACGTGGTCGCCGAAGACCACCGTCACCCCCCACTCGGCGAGCCGGGCGATGCCGGCCCGGAACGCCGGGTGGGCCGCCATCGCCGCGTTGGTGTACGGCACCGCCACCAGCGGCACCCCCAGTCCCTGCGCCTCGACCAGCAGCCCGAGGGCCAGCGTGTCGGTGATCCCGGCCGCCCACTTGTTGACCGTGTTGACCGTCGCCGGGCAGACGATCATCGCGTCCGCCGGCGGCAGCACGTCGAGGTCACCCGGGTTCTTGTAGTGGGTGCGGACCGGGTGCCCCGTCTGCCGGGCCAACGCCGCCCGGTCGACGAACTTCGCGCCGTCCGGCGTGGTGACCACGCAGACGTCCCAGCCGTCCTGCTGGGCCAGCTCCACGAGCCGGCCGACGTGGCGGGCCAGCGGCGAACCGCAGGCGATGACGTAGAGCACCTCGCGGCGCTCGCTGCTCGGGTGCGGGCCGCTCATCAGGCCGGCTCCGCGCTCATACCCCTACTCCCATGTGCTCAGCCAACTCCGCAATCGGAGAAGGCGGCGCACCACGTGTGCGACGCAGGACGTCCGACATGACTTCGTGGGCGATCGGCCGGCAGCGGATCTCCGACGGGGCGAGGCGGTCGCCGCGCAGCAGCATCTCGCCGGCGTTGGCCACGTCGCCGATCTGGGCGAAGCCCCGGGCGATGTCGAGCAGGTGGTGGGCCCGGCGCTCAGGCAGCAGCGCGTTGAACGCCGGCTCCTGGATCCGCTGCTGGTGGACCTCCACCGCGCGGCCCCCGTCGCCCAGCTCGACGGCGGCGGCCGCCCGGTGCAGCTCCACGTTGGTCGGCCCGAACGAGGTCCAGTAGTGGTTGTGGTCACCGCCCAGCAGGGTGGCCGCCTCCTGCGCGCCGTTGATGAGGTCGCCGACCGTGGCGGAGTCGCCGATCCGGGCAGCGGCCATCGCGCCCTGGAGCAGCAGCATCCCGTAGACCGAGAGGCGGGCCGGGGACGCCTCGTTGCCGCCGCCGGGGGCGAGCCGGTTGGCGATGGTGACGTTGAGTTCGAGGGCGGGGCGGGGCCGGCCCATCGCCACCAGCGCGTTGCAGACCCGGGTGGTGGCGATGCCAGCCAGCAGCGGGTCGTCGGCGCGCTGGGCGACCGCCATCGAGCGGTCGGCGGCCAGCCAGGCCAGGTCGCACTCGCCCAGCTTGCGCAGCACCGACGAGGCGATCTGGTAGACCTGCCCGAGCAGGTGGGCCGCCTCCCGGCCCTCGTCGCCGCCGTAGCCGGCGTCGGCGGCCTGGGCGTCGCGCAGCAGCTTCGGCAGCGCCCGGGTGAGCATCCCGTAGCGGCCGTACTGGTAGGTCAGCCAGGCGTGGTTGACGGCCTTGCGCATGTCGGCCAGCGGGGGCGGGTATGGCGCGGCGTCGAAGTACGCACTCATCGAGTCGTACCGCTCCAGGGCCGCCCGGATCTCCTGCACCTCGACCTGGTCGATGCAGTTCAACGCGTCCGTACGCCGCTCCGGGTCCTTGCCGAGCAGCAGTTGCACGTCGACCTGGAGGATGTCGGCGATCTCGTAGAGAACGGAGAACTTGTCCAGCCGGCGCACCCCGCGCTCGACCTTGTCCACCCAGCTCTTCGACTTGCCCAGTCGGTCCGCGAAGACCTGCTGGGACATCTTGCGCCGCCCCCGCCAGTAGGCCACCCGCCGCCCTATGGGTAACTCGTCCATCTCCATCCCTCCCCTGCCTGACCGGCCGGTTGCCGGTTGACCCTCGCGGTTGCGGGCGCGTGGTACGCCTCAGGCTTTCGCTGGTCGCACAGCGTGTACGTCAGCCGTACAGCCAGTTCTCGTATTTTTCGTGCAAGTTGCATGAGCCGTTCGTCAGCTCAACGATCGCGGGTTACGGCAGTGACGGTGCTCGACATGCGACCTGGACGCCGACCGGGTCCGGCGAAGGGAGATGGCACATGTGGGGGAACGTCGGGCCGCGCGTCGTGCAACTGTCGCCCTTGGAACGCGTACGGCTGCGTCGGGTTGCCGTGCGCTACGCGGCGCACGGCTGGGACGTCACCCCCGGCGCCTGCCTCGCCCGGAGCCGCTTCGTCTGCGGGCGCGCCGGTTGTCCCACGGTCGGCTGCCACCCGGCGCTGGAGAACTGGGAGCACGCGGCGAGCGCCGACCCGGCCCGGGTGGCGACGTGGTGGCGCACCCGGCCGCACGGCGTACTGCTGCCCACCGGGCGGGCGTTCGACGTGCTGGAGGTCCCCACGCACCTCGGTCGACACGTCCTGGACGCCGTGCAGACCCACCCGGCGGGCGTCGGCGTACGCGGGCCGGTGCTGGTGACCCCGACCGGCCGCTGGATGTTCCTGGTCCGCCCCGGCGATCCGCTCCGCCCCGAGCTGGACCACTGCTTCCACGTGGTCCGGCACGGCCCCGGCTCCTGGATCCCGGCCCCGCCGACCCGGCTGCCCGAGGGCACCGTCCGCTGGGCGGTCGCGCCCGAGCAGGCCCGCTGGCAGTTGCCGGACTCCTACCTGGTGCAGAACGCGCTGATCGACGCCCTGCGGGCCACCGGTGTCACGTTCACCTCCGACCTGCTCCCCGGCCACCTGCCGCTCCCCCGCCGAGGCATGTGACCGCCTCCCGTCGACGACCGCACGGAGCGCCCGGGCCCCGCCGAACCCGTCGGACGCGACGCCGGAGCGCCAGACCCGCCGAACCCGTCGGACGCGACGCTGGAGGGCCGGTGCTCGTTGAGCACGGCGACGGCGCGTCCGCGCCGGGAGCGGGGGGTTACATGTCCACCGACGACACCGCGCGTCAACCGGGCGGGGCCGAGCCGCCGCCCCGCCACCACCGGCCGCACCGCCGCTGGGCGGCCACCCGCCCCGCCGGCTCCCGCCCGGGCCGCCCGCGCCCCCTCGGCTCCCGCCCCGCCACCACCCACCGTCCCTTCCGCTGACCCCTGCCCCGCCCTCCCCGGCCGGCGATCTTGCACTTTTCTGGCCCGGACACAACGGTCATTCGATACGGAACGAGCGCCGAAACTGCAAGATCACGGGGGCAAAGGGGCGGGAGCGGGTCAAGGGGTCAGGGGGAGGGTGGTGGAGTGCAGGACGCGGGCGTCGTCGGTGACGACCGCGTGCTGGTGGTCGGGGAGCGTGTCGAGCCAGCCGATGCCGGCGGCGCCCATCGCCACGGCCGCGGTGGCGTACGCGTCGGCCAGGCCGAGGTCGGGGCCGACCACGGTGACCGAGCGCAGCCCCCGGGCCGGCGCGCCCCGGCGCGGGTCCAGCACGTGGCGGCCCCGCTCGTAGCCGCCGGAGGTGGCCACGGCCAGGTCGGTGCCGGTGAGCACCAGGCAGGTGGCCATCGGGTCCCACGGGTGCCGGACGCCGATCCGCCAGGGCCGCCCGGACGAGGAGCGACCGCGCGCCCGCACGTCGCCGCCGGCGTTGAGGCAGTGGTTCGCCGCCCCGGCGGCGAGCAGCCGGTCCGAGGCGACCTGCGCCGCCCAGCCCTTCACGTAGCCGGACGGGTCGAGGCGGCCGGTGGCGTACGCGTCAAAGAAGCCGTCGGTACGGGCCCACAGGTCCGCGCAGCGCGCGAGCACGAACCGCAGGTCCGCGCTTGCCTCGGCGGGCGGCAGCTCGCCCCGGTCGACGCGGCACACCTCGCTGTCGGCCCGGTACGTGCTGAACCGCGCGTCCACCTCGCGCAGCCAGGCGAAGACACCCCCGGCCAGCTCGTCCAGCTCGGCGGCGGCCAGGTCGTCGGCGAGGTCGAGGCTGATCGCGGTGCCCATGACGTGTTCGACGCGGCGCAGCCCGGGCCTGGTCGCCGGCCGGCACCGTGGCGGCACCGAGGTCGACGCCGGCACGTCAGTTCGCCCGGTCGATCGCGGCCTGCAACGACCGCTTGTACGAGTTGCTGGTGGCGGTCGCCCCGGAGACGGTGTCCACGTCGGCGCTCTGCTGCCGCACCACCAGCCCCGAGCTGCCGCTGTATCGGCCGTCGACCTGCTCGCTGCGCCGGTCGGACTGGGCCGTCTCCGCCGGCAGCTCCAGGGCCACCACGTCGACGATGCGCGTCCCGGAGAGGGTGATCTGCACCTGGACGTTGCCGTACTCGTTCTCCACCACCGGGCCGGTCACGGTGCGGGTGCTCGACGCCGGCGGCGGCTCGGTGGTGGTCCGCGGGGCGGACGGCGCCCGGGTGGTGGCGCCGGGCCGGCCCGACGGCGGCCGGGTGGCGGTGCGGCCGGGCCGGGGGGACGCGGTGGTCCCGGTCGGCGACGGCGCGGCGGAGGCGTCGCCGCCGGCCGGGGTCGGGCCGGCCGGGGCGGGCACGGCCGGCGGCAGCTCGGCGGGCAGCTCCTGGGCGACTCCGCTGGTGCCGGGCGCGCCCTTGAGCACCACCATGACGGTGGTGCTGGCCGCCAGGCCGGTGATCGCGAGCAGTGCGCGGCGCATGGGACCTTCCTACAGCTCGAACGTGGCGAGGTGGATCTGCCGGCGGGGCACGCCGGCCTGGCGGAGCACCCGGAGCGACTGCGCGACCAGGCCGGGCGGCCCGCAGAGGTAGACGTCGCGGCGGGTGACGTCGGGCACCAGCCGGCGCAGCCCGGCCGGGCTCAGCACCTGCCGGGGGCCGGCGTCGTGGCGGGAGCCGACGACGTACCAGATCGCGGTGTCCCGGGCCCGGGCCAACCAGTCCAGTTCCCGGTGCAGCAGCACGTCGGCCGGGGTGCGGACGCGGTAGATCAGCGCGGCGCCGGGCGGCAGCTCCTCCAGCAGCGCCCGGATCGGGGTGATCCCGCTGCCGCCGGCGATCAGCAGCGCCCGTTCCCGGGTCCGGTGCGCGGCGGTGAAGGTGCCCGCCGGGCCCTCCGCCCAGACGCGGGTGCCCGGGTCGAGGTCGCGCAGGTCGGCGGTGTGGCCGCCGACGATCTTCACGGTGATCCGCAGCCAGCGGCCGTTGGCGGCGGCGGAGACCGAGAAGGGGTGCGACTGCCACCAGCAGCCCCGGGTGAGGAAGCGCCAGCGGAAGTACTGGCCGCCGAGCAGGTCGAGGCGGTCGAGCCGGTCCCCGGTCAGGTAGACCGAGACGGTGTCCGGGCTCTCCGCGATCACGTCGGCGACCCGCAGCCGGTGCCGCAGGTTGAACGCCAGTGGCACGACCACCCGGCCCCAGAGCAGAGCGGCGACCGCCAGCACGTACATCGCGATCCAGAAGGTGCGCACCGGGCCGGGCCGGAACAGCTGCGCGCCGCTGCTGAACTGGTGGCCGAAGCCGAGCAGCAGCACCGCGTAGCTCGACAGGTGCAGGGCGTGCCACAGCTCGTAGGGCAGCACGGTCCGGATCGCCCGGACGCCGGTCAGGCCGACCAGCACCAGGATGCCGGCGGCGGCGAACGCGGAGACCATGTCCTCGTGGTCGCGCAGCAGCACCCCGGCCTCGGTGAGCACGGAATTGTCCTCCAGGCCGGCGTAGCCGACCAGGATCAGCGACACGTGCGCGAGCACCGCGACCAGCAGGGTGGCGCCGACGTCGCGGTGCCAGCGGCCGATCCGCTCGCCGCCGACCCACCGCTCCAGCACCGGCAGCCGGCTCGTCATCAGCACCTGCACGAGCAGCAGGTAGCCGGCGACCAGGCCGGTGATCCGGCCGGCGGCGGTGACCGTGGCGGCGGTGGTCCGCAGCGAACCGGCCGGGGTGCCCAGCCACCACGGCAGCACGCTGGCGAGCAGGCCGACCACGAGCAGGGCGGCCAGCAGCCGCCGGCCGCCGGGTCCGCGTCGCGGCGGCACCCGCGGGCGTACGGCGGCAGCCGGCCGGCCGCCGCGCCGGGACGGTGCCGTCCCCGCCCGTCGGCCGGCGGCGTGGGTGCGCGGGGACGTCACGCGTACAGCTTCATCGGGGTGTACTTCTGACGCGGGAAGATCTTGTCCACCTGCGCGTTGGTGAGCCCGAACCGCCCCTGGGCGACGGCCCCGTAGACGTTGAACATGTTGTTGTACTCGGGCACGTCACCAGAGTCCAGGTCGCCGAGGCCGTTCCAGGCGCCGAGCAGCGAGCCGGCGAGCCGGCGGCCGGAGAGCAGGGTGACCACCCCGCCGTGGCCGTGGTCGGTGCCGCCGCTGTTGGAGGCGACCCGCCGACCGAACTCGCTGGACACCATGATCGTCACGTCGGCGGACCGCTCCCCCAGGTCGGTGAAGAACGCCGCCATCGCGGTGGCCAGCTCGTTCAGCCGCCGGTGCAGCTGTCCGCCGTCGCGGGTGCCCTGGTTCTCGTGGGTGTCGTAGCCGCCCATCCCGACGGTGGCGACCCGCACGTTCGCGCCGCCCTTGATGAGCTGGGCGAGCTGCTGGAAGGCGGAGCCGACGCCTCGGTACTCGACGCCCTCGGCCGGCCGGTACGGCTTCGCGGCGAGGCGCTGCGCGGTGGCCAGCGCGCCCAGGCCGTCCTGCACGGCCTCCTGGACGGGGTGGTTGATCCCGGTGAACAGCCCCTTGATCGCCTTCTCGGTCGCGGCCCGGTACCGGTCGTCGCCGTTGAGCCGCAGCGAGCCGACGCTGTTCAGCGACAGCGCGCCGTTGGTGCCGACGAGCGAGCGGGGCAGGGTGCTGCCGATGCCGACGCTGCGGAACGCGGTGCCCGTGCCGAGCGTGTCGACAAGGCTGTCGAGCCAGCCCCGGCCGCCGGTCTCGCTGGGCAGGCCGCCGAGGTTGCAGGCGTCGGCGGCCTGGAAGTGGCTGCGCGACAGCCGCTCGTCGGAGACGGCCGGGATGAAGCCGAGGTTCCCGCTCCTGAGCCACCGTTCCAGGGGCTTGAACGCGCTGGTCAGCTTGAAGCCGCGGCCCGCCGCCAGGGAGTCGTCGCCGAGCAGCAGGTCGGGGCGGGCCTTGGCGAGCACCGGGTCGTCGGCCGGCGCGACCAGACTCAGCCCGTCGAGCCCGCCGTAGAGGAACACGTGGATCAGGGTGCCGGTCTTCGTGGCGGCGAACGACGCCGAGGTGGTGACGAACTGGGCGGTGGCCAGGGCGGCGGTGGCGGCGGCGCCGGCGACGAAGGTCCGCCGGGTGACGCCGCGGCCGTCCTGCTGGGCCTCCTCCAGGTTCTCCAGCCGCCGGTAGCGGTCGGCCTCGGCGGCGTTCTCGGCGGCGACGATGTCGGCCTCCGCCCGCAGCAGCGCCTCGGCGGGGTTGTCGGCCAGCCGCCGCAGGTCGGGGCATTCGGGGTGCAGGGGGAACGTGTGCACAGTCTTCTCCATCGGGTGCCTCACCGGAGGTGGTGCTGGGGGGAAGCGAGGATCGCCCGCGCGACGGCGGTGACCGCCCCGTTGAACGTGGCGTCGACCCGGGCGCCGGCCGACACGCCGGCCACGCCGAGGATCAGCGCCCGTTCCCTGGCGCTCAGCTTCTGGCCCACGAGCCGCAGGGCCAGCGCGTCCACGTACGCCCCCGCGGTCGCCGGCGGCCTGGCCACCAGCCTCTCCGGCCGGGTGTACGTGAAGGTGGTGCGGCGGCCCGCGACCAGGTCGCCCGCCTCGTTCCAGCCGTTGACCATCGTGCCGGCGGAGGTCCAGGCGACGTAGACGTCCGGGTAGCCGTCCGGGGTGGGTTGGCCCATCGGGTACTGGCCCAGCTCGCGCATCTTGTCGTGGATCTGCCGCAGCCCCCGGGCGTACGGGGTGCGCCGGTTGTCGCCGTTGTCGTGCCCGGGCGAGGCATCCGGCGAGACGCCCAGGGCGCGGTACGAGGCGACCAGGTACTCCATCGGCCGGCGCACCTTCTGCCCCACCGCCGCCCAGAACTCGGAGGAGCTGAACAGCGTCATCAGCAGCGGCTTGGTCCGGCCCTTGTTGGCGGTGTACGACCGGGTCAGCCGGTCCACGAGGGACTTCGGCGGGGTGTCGGAGACGAACCGGGTGGCGAGGCTCTGCGCCACGTACCTCGCGGTCGACGGGTGCAGGGCGATGTACGTCAGGTACGCGTCGATGGCCGCCTCGGCCTTCTTCGGGTCCTTCGAGTTGTTCGCGTGGGTGAAGCCGAGGATCTTCACCTTGCCGACGTAGTGCCGCTCGGGGCGGAACACGTACTTCCCGTCGTTGACGCCCCGGCCGGTCTGCAGGAGCGCCGCCTGCCGGACGTCCTTCTCGGTGTAGCCGCCGTCGACGCCGACCGAGTAGAGCTCCAGGTTCTCCCGGGCCAGGTTCTCGTTGACCGTGTCGGCGCGGGAGTCGTTCTGGTTGAGGTAGAGCAGCAGCGCCGGGTGCCTGTTCGCGGCGAGCAGCATCTCCGGGTAGCTGCCGAGGGCGTGCGCCCGGACGACGTCCCGGTCGAAGGAGGCGCGGTACACCTCACCGCCGTCGAAGTCCGCGGCGACGTGCAGGAAGTCGTTCCAGAAGTCGACCATCACCTCGAAGAGCTGCCGGTTCGACCAGATCTGCCGGGCGATGGTGGCGTCCACCATCTCCTTCTCCGGGTGCGCGCCGCGCTCGTTGAGCCGGTCGCGCTGCTCGCGTAGCTGCGCCGTGCTCATCTTCAGCGTGGGCAGCTCGGCGAGCTTCAGCTCGGCCTTCGTCGGGGCGATCCCGTCGGGGTCGAGCTGCCAGCGCAGCCACCCGTCGATGCCGCGTTCGGTGATGTCCGCGACGACCTGCGGGGTGGCGCCGAAGGTGGCCCGCCGGGCCAGGTGCAGGACCGGGTCCTTGGCGAGCACGGTCCTGACCGTCACCCTGGTCTGCGCGGCGGCGTCCGCCGGCCCGGAGAAGGTACGGCCACCGGCCGGGTTGTTCCTCTTCAGCGCCTCGCCGGCGCGGGAACCCATGTAGCTCTCGTTCTGCTCGGTGTAGGTGCGCACCGTGCTCGGCTGCTGGCCGCTCGGGCGGGCGGGGGTGCCGTCGGTCACCGTGGTGCCGGTGGCGTCGCCGGCCACCACGTCGTCGCCGAAGAGGCTGCGGACCTGCGGGGCCGTCGCCAGGGCCGTGCCGCCCGCGACCACGGCGGCGGTGCCGCCGAGGGCCGCGAGGGCCCGGCGCCGCCCGACCCTGCGGCCCGGCTCGTCGTCATCGTCCAGGTTGGGCAGTCCGGGGCCGGGCGACGGCACGGCGGCCGGGCGGGCGAAGCCGTCCGGGCCGACCCACTGCGGGCCGCGCACGGCCGGTCGGCCGGTGTGGGTGTACGCCCCACGCGGATCGACCGGCTGTCCACCCGGGTGCCGGGCGGGGGCGTCGTAGCCGTACGGCGCGGGGGCGGGGGCGTCGTAGCCGTACGGGGCGGGGGCGGGGGCGTCGTAGCCGTACGGCGTCGGGGCGGGGCTGTCGCGGTGTCCGTCGGAGGCGGGGCGCTGGTGTCCGTCCCAGCCGCGGTCGTCCCACGGTCGGCGTGGTGGCACATTCTGGTCGGCCATGTACCAATCCGTTTCTCCACGCGCCGCGACGACTGCGTTCGGGCAAGGGGGTTGCAGGTGCGGCGACTCGTGCCTGAGGGGGTGTACCGGAAGGTAACCAAGGCCCCAGGTGCCATCAAGCAGCGCGGAGAGCGCTCACGGGGGCACTTAAGACGGCCCTCAGCGCGGCCCGGCGGGCGCGGGCTCCCACCCGGTCCGGCACGGACCTCCCGAGCAGGGCGTACGCGACACGCCGCGGTCCGGACGTAACGTTTTCCGGCCAGCCGACGCTTGTCGCCGAATTCAGCGACACAGGCAAATTTAAGGTGCGGATAAGGCTGCGCTGAACCGGTTTCCCGGGTCCGGCACGCCGCCGCCCCCGGCGGCGGCAAAGTAGCACCAGGACGGGAGCGTGAGCCGCCGCCGCAGCGGGTATGCCGCCGAACCGCTGAACGCGTGAGGGGAAGGCACATGCTCAGCAAAGAGGATCAGCGCAGGTTCGAGCAGATCACCCGTCACCTCCGGGAGAGCGACCCGGCGTTCTTCGCCCGGCTCGACCACCGGGCCCGGGCTCGCCGGAGCCGGTGGCTGATGCTTCTGACCATCGTGCTGTGGGCCTCGCTCCCGGCGATGACCGTGCTGGCCGGCCGACTGGCGGGGGCCATCTGCGCGGTGGTCCTGGTGGCCAACGCCGCGCTCATGTGGCGGTTCCGTCGCCGCTGGCTGTGACCGGGCGACGACGGTCCCGGCGGGCCGGCGTGCGGCGGACCGGCGCGGCCGTGCCGCGTCGCGCCGCCGGCAGCGCGCCGGATGACACCGGCCGGCGATCGGCCGGATGACACCGGCCGGCGATCCGCCGGATGACACCGGCCGGCGATCCGCCGGATGACACCGGCCGGCGATCCGCCGGAGGGGGAAGGGCGTCCTCACCGGCCGAGCAGCCGGTACGCCCGCCGCAGCCGTTCGACCAGGCCGGGCCCGCCGATGGCGGGGGCCGGCGCGCCGAGCTGCCGCAGCAGCAGGTCGGGCCCGGTCGCCAGGCTGGGCGGCCGGTCGGGCAACGGGACGGGCGGCAGCCAGAACCGGTCGACCGCCTCGGCCAGCGGCGCCGGCGGCAGGCCGGCGAGCGCCCTCGCGGCCCCGACCGGCGGGGCGTCCACGATGTCCCGCCCGTCGCCGGGGCCGCCCCGGTCCACGGCGGGCACCCGGTCGCCCGCACCGTGGCTTTCCACTCTGGACGGCCCGGTGCCGGCGTCGCCGCGCTCCACGGCGGACGGGCCGACTCCGCCGTCGCCGCGTTCCACGCTGGACGGGCGAGTGCCGGCGTCGGTGCCGGCGTCGCCGGGCTGCACGGCGGACGGGCCGGCCGGCGCGGCAGCGCCGGCGGCGGTCCCGGCCCGCAGGGCGCGCAGCCGGTCGAGCAGCTCGGCCCGGCCCCGGCCCCGCCAGTGCAGCAGCCGGAAGGGATCGGCGTCGAACGCCTCGGCCAGCAGGTAGAAGGTGGCCGCGAGGTGCTTGCAGGGCACGGCGAAGTCGGGGCAGCTGCACCGCTGGCGCAGCTCCGACACCCCCGCCGGGAAGAGCGGGGCGCCGGCCGCCGCGAACAGATCCTCCAGCTCGGGGGGCAGGTCGCCGGCGAGCAGCCGGGCGCTGAAGAACGCCTGGGCGGCCAGGTCCGCCTCGACGCGGGACCACAGCTCGGGAGCGAACGGGGTCAGCGCGATGCTCACCTCGTACGGCTGCGCGCGGGAGCCCTGCACCACGGCGCTGACGGTGCCCGGGGCGACGTCCAGGCGGACGACCTGGCCGGCCCGCGCGTACGACCGGCCGCGGGTCAGCCGGGTGCCGAGGGCGAAGGACTCCAGCACCTCCAGGAAGCGCCGCGACCACCAGGATTGGCCGATGGCGCCCCGGGTGCTGCGGGCCCGCAGCCCGCCGTCGACCCGGCGCGGCCGGCCGTAGTCGGCGAACGGGCCGGACGCCCCGCCGTCGCGCTCGGGCTGCCCGCTCACTCCACCACCGCCCCGGCCTCCAGGGTGAACAGCTCGCGCAGTTGCGCGGTGGACAGCTCGGTGACCCACTGCTCGCCGGTGCCGACGACGGAGGCGGCGAGGCTCCGCTTGTCGGCGATCAGCGCCGCCACCTTCTCCTCCACCGTGCCGGCGCAGACGAACTTGCGCACCTGCACCTGGCGCCGCTGGCCGATCCGGAAGGCCCGGTCGGTGGCCTGGTCCTCGACGGCCGGGTTCCACCACCGGTCGACGTGCACCACGTGGTTGGCTTCGGTGAGGGTGAGCCCGGTGCCGCCGGCCTTGAGCGACAGCACGAAGATCGCCGGCCCGGCCGGGGACTGGAACCGGGTGACCATCGCGTCCCGGTCGGCCTTGCCGACGCCGCCGTGCAGGAAGAGCACCTCCCGGCCGAACCGGGCCGACAGGTGGCCGCGCAGCATGCCGCCGAACTCGGCGTACTGGGTGAAGAGCAGGGCGCGCTCCCCCGCCGCCAGGACCTCGTCCAGGATCTCCTCCAGCCGGGCCAGCTTGCCGGAGCGGCCGTCCAGCGCCGAGCCGTCGCGCAGCAACTGGGCCGGGTGGTTGCAGACCTGCTTGAGCCGGGTCATGGTGGCCAGCACCAGCCCGCGCCGCTCGATGCCGTCGCTGGACTCGATCCGGGCCAGCATGTCGTCGACCACCGCCCGGTAGAGCGACGCCTGCTCGGCGGTGAGGTTGCAGAGCACCTCCATCTCCAGCTTCTCCGGCAGGTCGGAGATGATCGAGGAGTCGGTCTTGAGTCGGCGCAGCACGAACGGGCCGGTGATCCGGCGCAGCCGCTCGGCCGCCTCGGCGTCGCCGTGCCGCTCGATCGGCTCCGCGTACGCCTTCTTGAAGCTCGCCGCCGGGCCCAGCAGGCCCGGGTTGGCGAACTGCATGATCGACCAGAGGTCGGCCAGCCGGTTCTCCACCGGCGTGCCGGTCACCGCGATCCGGTGCCGGGCGGGCAGCGCGCGGACCGCCTCGGCCTGCCGGGTGGCGGCGTTCTTGATCGCCTGGGCCTCGTCGACCACCACCCGGTGCCAGTCGATGCCGGCCAGGTCGACCGCGTCCCGGGCCGCCACCGAGTAGGTGGTGACGACCAGGTCCGCCTCGTGCACGGCCGTCGTGAACGCCGCCCCCCGCGCCCGTTCCGCGCCGTGGTGCACGTGTACGCGCAGCCCCGGCGTGAACCGGGCCGCCTCCCGCTGCCAGTTGCCGACCAGCGACATGGGGCAGACCAGCAGCGTCGGGCCGGCCTCCGGCGGGTCCTGCGCGAGCAGGGCGAGCAGTTGCACCGTCTTGCCGAGCCCCATGTCGTCGGCGAGCACCCCGCCGAGCCCGAGCGACTGCAGGAACGCCAGCCAGGCCAGCCCCCGCCGCTGGTACGGCCGCAGCGTGCCGTGGAACCCGGGCGGCGGGTCGAGCGGGGTGAGGCGCCGCTCCACCGCCCCGGCCAGCAGGTCGCCCAGCGCGCCGTCCGCGCTCACCTCCAGCACCGGCAGGGCGTCGGGCTGACCGCCGTCGGCCAGGCCGAGGCGGAGCAGGTCGGCGACGGTCAGCTCGCCGGAGGAACGGAGCAGCCGCAGGCCGGCCGCGAGGCGCTTCGGGTCCAGCTCCACCCACCGCCCGCGCAGCCGCACCAGCGGGGTCTTCAGCGCGGCCAGCGACGCCAGCTCCTCGGCCGTCAGCGGCTGGTCGCCGAGGGCCACCTCCCAGCGGTAGTCGACCAGGGCGTCCAGCCCGACCCCGCCGCCGGCGGCGACGGTGCCGGGGGCGGTCCGGCTGCGGGCCTGCAACCGGGCGCCCAGCCGCGACGACGGGCGCCGCCACCAGGACGGCAGCAGCACGGCGAACCCGGCGGCGTGCAGCACCGGCGCGCCCTCGCGGAGGAACCGGTGGGCGCCCTCGACGTCCAGCTCCAGCGCCTCCGGCGTCGCGGTGCGCAGGGCGGTGTCCAGCTCGGGCCAGAGCCGGCTGGCCCGGCCCAGCTCGGCGAGCAGGGTCTCCTGCGGGTCGTCCCGCCGGCCGGCCAGCCCGGCGACGGTCTCCGGCGCCTGCCAGACCTGCCCGGCGTCCACGTGCAGGCTCGGCTCGTCGGCCGCCTGGAGCCCGAACTCGACCCGCCACGTCCCGCCCGTCGCGACCGGCGCCGCCGGCTCGGCCGGCACCACGACGACCGGCTCGGCGATCTCGTCGGCGGGCGGCTCGACCAGCCGGAAGCTCGCCCGCACCGCGCCGCCGGCCGCGTCGCGCTGCCAGGCGTCCAGCTCGGCCCGCAGGGTGTCCAGCGCGGCCGGCTCGGCGGCGAAGTCCCGGACCGGCCCGGAGAGCGCGGCCAGCCACGCCGGCACGGCGCCGTTCGGGCGTACGCCCCGGGCCAGCGCGGTCTCCGCGAGAGTGACCCGGACCGCGGCGTCCGTGAGCGCGTCGAGCGCGTCGGCGACCAGCGCACCCGGCCCGTCGTCGATGCCCGGCCCGTCGTCGGCGGTGCCCGGGTGGCCCGGCGCGGTGGCGGCGGTGCCCGGGTGGCCCGACAGGGTGACGGCGGCGCGCGCGGCCGGCGGCAGGGCAAGTGCCAGCGCCCGCGCCCAGGCGGCGTCCGTGCCGGTCAGGAGCGGCCGCCACACCGCCCGGGCGGCGACCTGCGCCCGCTGCCCGTCCACGGTGGACCAGTCGCCGCCCGGCGACACGCGGCGGCGGGTGCCGTCGTGGCCGGGTCTCCCCGACCTGCCCGCGCCCCCGACCCGCCCGGTCGACGTGGGGGCGCCGCCGGTGGACGGGGTCGACGCGGGAGCGGCGAGGCCGGGCAGGACCCGGCCCCGGGCCGCCAGGTCGACCGCGAAGTCGGCCAGCTCGGCGAGATGGCGCAGGGTCGCGCCGGGCACGACGGCCAGTCCGTCGAGCGCGCGCAGCAGCGGCAGGGCGGCATCGGGGGCGTACCGGAGGACGGGAACACGCCACCCGGCGAGGGTGACCGGCCCACGGACCGGCTCGGCGACGGCGGTGCGGACCAGCTCCGGCGAGTCCAGCGGCGAGCCGGCCCGGGTGGGGAGGGTGAGCAGCGCGGTGCCGAGGTCGGCCGGCTCGGCCGCCTCGGCCAGCGCGGCGGCCAGCGTCGGGTGGCCGGCCGCGAACGGGTGCGGCCGCTCCCGGGGCGCCCGGCCGGGACGGCGCGGCGCGCGGGCCGGCAGCGTGCTGTCCTCGGCCCAGACGGCGAGCCCGAAGCCCGACCGCCACACCCCGTGGACGACCAGCACGCGTCCCCCTCCTCGTGACGACTCGGCGAGGATATCGGGCCGGCCCCGCGGCCCCGACGCACGCCGTGCCCGGTGTGGCCGGAGACGCCGGACGGGGCCGGCCCCGCGCCCGACCAGCTCGAACCCCAGCCGCTGGAGTGACCCCCGGAGCGGGTCGGCCGGCAGCGCCCCGCCGACCCGCTCCGGCTAGGGTCGGCGCATGTTCGACCTCCTCGTGATCGGCGGCCTCGGCGTGGACGTGCGGGTGCGGGTGCCCGCGATCCCGCTGCCCGCCGTGGACTCCGTCGCCGTCGACCCCATCGAGCTGCGAATCGGCAACACCGGCTCCGGGACGGCCCTCGCCGCGCACGCGCTCGGGCTCCGGGTGGCGGTGGTCGACGTCCTCGGCGCGGACCCGGCCGGGGACGTGGTCCGGGCGGCGCTGGCCCGCACCGGTGTGCACGCCGTGCTCGGCGACGCCCCGGCCGGCACCCGGCGGTCGGTGAACATGGTGGACCCGGCGGGGCGGCGGATGTCGCTCTACGACCCGCGTCCGTGGCGAGGGCCGGCCCCGTTCGCGGCGGCCGAGCTGGCGGCGCTGGTGCGCGACTCGGCGCACGTGCATCTGTCGATCATGGACTGGGTCACTCCTCTGCTGCCCGCCCTGCGTGCCGGGCTCGCCGACGGGGCCGTCCTCTCCACCGACCTGCACGACTGGGACGGCGAGAACCCCTATCACCGCCCCTTCGCCGAGGCGGCCGACCTGGTCTTCGTCAGCGGCGTCCAACTGGGCGCGGGCGCCGACGCGCTGGCCGACGCGCTGGCGCCCCGCACGGTGCTGGTGACCCACGGCGCGGACGGCGCCGACCTGCACACCGGCGAGGGCGGGCCGACCCGGGTGCCCGCCGCCGTGGCGCCCGCCCCGGTCGTCGACACCAACGGCGCCGGGGACGCGTTCGCGGCGGGCGTGATCGCCGCCCGGCTGCGCGGCGCGCCACCGGCCGACGCGGCGGCGTACGCGGCCCGGGTCGCGGCGGCGGCCTGCACCCACGACGGCATGGAGTACCCGGCCGGCCTGCTGCCGCGCCCCTGACGGCACCGCGCGGCCGTCTGACCGTCTCCTCGGGTGGCGGTCAGAGGGCGCCGGTGACGCCGTCGGTCAGCTCGCGGAGGATGTCCGCGTGCCCGGCGTGCCGGGCGGTCTCCTCGATCATGTGCACCAGGATCCAGCGCAGCGAGACCTCGCCGAGCTGCGGGTGCGGGACGACGTGGTCGAGGTCGAACCGCCCGGCGACCTCCCGG
The DNA here is from genome assembly GCF_042899165.1 of Micromonospora sp. NPDC000121. Lineage (NCBI taxonomy): Bacteria > Bacillati > Actinomycetota > Actinomycetes > Micromonosporales > Micromonosporaceae > Micromonospora > Micromonospora sp. NPDC000121. The sequence goes on along the minus strand of NZ_JBIAZP010000002.1, from coordinate 245,141 downwards.
GACCGGGCGCAGGCCCGCTCGTACGCCCCGGCGAGCCGCTCGACGGTGTCCTCCTCCGTCAGCGCGAAGCTGGCCGCCGCGTCCTCGGCGGAGGTGAGGTAGACGTCGCCCGGGCCAGGGGCGAGCAGGCACGGGAACCAGTTCCGCTCCACCAGGGTCAGGTGCCTGACGAGGCCGGCGACGGTGGTGGCCGACGGCACCAGCCGGCGGGCCGCGTCGGCGTCGGACAGCCCGCGCAGCTTGCGCAGCACCACGCCCCGGTGGAAGTCGAGGAACGCTTCGAGCACGGCCCGCTCGTCGCCCGTACGGGCCAGCACCGGGCCGAGCGTGGGATCGATCTGAATCTCCGCCATCCGCGGACCCTAGTCGTCCGGCGGGCCCGCGCGCTGCCCCCGGCCCTGCCGTCCGGCGAGGCTCGCGCTGCCGCGCTATCCCCTGCGGGGCCGGGCCGGGCGGGGCAGGATGGGCGCATGGCATCAACGGTAGAAATCCCGCTGGTGGGTGGCGCCGCCGACGGCGAGACGGTCATGGTCGAGCTGGACACGAACGGCCGCCCGCCGCTGACCCACCACCACCTCGGCCCGCAAGGGCTGGCCGAGGCGGAGATCTACGAGCTGGAGTCCGTGGGTGCCGGGGCCGACCGGTGGCGCTACTGCTGGCGCGGACCGGCGGTCTGAGCCGGCTCGGGGCCGGGTCGGCCGGGCCCGGTGGCGGGAGGGGCCGGGCCCGGTGGCGGACGGGCCGGTCGGCGTTGCGCCGCCTCAGGCCGCCCCGCTCAGAACGCGGGCGCGGAGGCTCTCCAGCACCGCCCGGGTGACCTGCGAGGTCCCCCGGGCCTCGTCGCACACGCCGGCCACCCGCCGGGCGGTGGCCTCGGCCCGCTTCTCCCGCTCGTCCCAGAGCTGGTCGACCTCGGCGAGCAGGGGGCCCTCCACCTCCCGCTCCACGCCCCGCAGCGCCGGCACACCGAGCCGCTGCGCCAGGTCGAAGACCTTGCCGGCGTACGGCAGAGGCAGGAACGGCGTGCCGACCATCGCGGCGAAGATCAGGAAGTGCAGCCGCATGCCGACGGCCAGATCGAAGTGACGCATCAGCCCGAGCACCTGCTCGGGCTGATAGCTGCCGTGCAGGATCCGGCCCCGCTCGGCGGCGGTCATGTGCGACAACACGCCGTGCGAGTGCCGGATGTCGTCGCGTTCCATCGGGACGAAGAGCACGTACGCGTCGATCCGGTGCACGAGGAAGTCGCCGATCTGGGCCAGCAGGCGGTGGTAGCCGTCGACGTCGAGCCGCTCGGCGGCCCGGCCCGGCTCCCGTACGCTGATGCCGACCAGCCGCTTCCCGGCCGGCACGCCCTCCTCGCGGAGCAGCTCCGGCGGGAAGTCCTCGGGTTCGAGCAGGAACGCCGGGTCGGCGGTGACGGTGATCGGGTTGAGCAGTCCCGCCTCCTCCAGCACCATCCGGGACTCCTGGTCCCGCACGGTCACCTGGGCGGCGCTGGCCAGGGTCTCCCGCACCATCCCGGTGTCCACGGCCTCGCTGAGCGGCCCGACCCCCACCGCGTACGTCAGCAGCGGCAGCCCGCGCTCCTGGGCGACCCGGACCACGCGCAGGTAGCGGCGGGCCTCCCGGTCATAGAGGATGCCGCCGCCGCCGAGGATCAACACGTCGAGCTGGCCCAGGATCAACGCGGAGTCGGTCCGGCTGACGCCCTCCCACGGCACCGCCTCCACGTCCGGGTGGGCGATCTGGGTGTGCTCGGGGTTGCGGGAGAAGACGATGATCCGCCCGTCCGGCTCCTGCTCCCGGAGGTCGGCCAGAAGCCCGGTCAGGATCGCCTCGTCGCCGAGGTTGCGGCCCCCGTACGAGCCGAGCACGCCGATCGTCAGTCCGCCGCCATGCCTCATCCGTCGCTCCTCCCCAGGTGCGTCCGGGTGGGGTTTCCCGCTGCGTCGGGGAACACTCCTGGCCCGGCACGGCCGGGCGACGCCGCGCCCGGTCCCCGGTGTCCGGGAGGTCACGTTCCGCGGGTCACCGGTCGGTAGCGGTGCCGACCAGCCGGGACACGAACGCCACGATCACCTCGTCGGGGTCGAAACCGGCGTCGATGGACGTGCTGAGCAGATCGAGCAGCAGCCCGTCCATGGCGTAGTGCAGCAGGGCGACCTCGAACGCGCCGCCCGGCAACCCGGATGCGACGTGGAACGCGACGTCGTCGCGGTAGCCCCGGCGCAGGGTCTCGCCGAGGATCCGGGCCAGGTCGGGGCGGCGCGCCGCCTCCAGCCGCAGCTCGATCAGGGCCCGGGTGAGGTCGGGCTGTCGGGTGGTCCGCTCGACGATGTACCGCAGGTAGTCGACGAACAGCTCCAGCGACGGCTCGCGGGCGCCCAACTCGGCCAGGACGTCCTCGTCCGGCGTGAACCGCTCCATGATCCGCTCGCCGAGGGCGCCGAGCAGGGCGTCCCGCGAGCGGAAGTAGTTGGAGGCGGTGCCCGTCGGCACGCCCGCCTCGGCGTCGACCGCCCGGTGGGTGAGCCCCCGCGCCCCGGTCGCCGCCAGCACCCGCAGCCCCGCGTCCGCCAGGGCCGCCCGTCTCTCCACGTTCCGCGCCACGAAAAGACCCTAGCAGGAATCACGACGGCTGTAGTACATTCATCCACGACACCAGTAGTGATTGGGGAACCGGTTTGCGCAAGCTCGTGTACTACGTCGCCAGCACCATCGACGGTTTCATCGCCGCCCCCGACGGGTCACCCGACTTCTTCGGGCTGGACCCCGACGTGGCCGCGCACATCGCGGCGAACTGGTCGCAGACGCTTCCCACGTTCGCCCACCCGGAGTTCGGCATCGACGAGCCGGAGGGCCGCTTCGACGCCCTGGTGATGGGCCGGGCCACCTACGACCCGGCCCTGAAGATGGGCGTCACCAGCCCGTACGCCCACCTGAAGCAGTACGTCTTCTCCCGCTCCCTGCCCCCGGCCGCCGAGCCGGAGGTGGAGATCGTCTCCGCCGACCCGGTCGAGTTCGTCCGCGAACTGAAGCGCCGGCCCGGCCGCGACATCTGGCTCTGCGGCGGCGGCCAGCTCGCGGGCCAACTCCTGCCCGAGGTCGACGAGCTGGTCGTCAAACTGAACCCGTACGTGATCGGCAGCGGCATCCCGCTCGCCGACCGCGGATTCGACCCGCGCCGGTTCGAGCTGCTCGACACCCGCCCGTTCGACAGTGGAGTCGTCATCCTCCACTACGCCCGCCCCGCCCAGGCCGGGTAACCGGGCCGCCCGGGGGCCGTACCGGAACCTGTCCGCCCACGCGGGAACCGGACCCCGCGTGGGCCCCGGAACGAGGCGTCCGATCGCCGCCAGACCGGGACCCGCCGTTTCGCCGACGATCATCGGTATGACGACACTGAACGACAAGGTCGCCCTGGTCACCGGCGGCGCACGGGGCATCGGCGCCGCCATCGCCCTGCGCCTGGCGCAGGACGGGGCCGACGTGGCGATCACGTACGCGAACTCCGCCGACCGCGCGGCGGTGGTGGCCAAGCAGGTCGAGGCGCTCGGCCGGCGGGCGCTGGCGGTCCGGGCCGACAGCGCCGACCCGGCCGCCGTCCGCGACGCGGTCGACCGGACGGTCGCGGAGCTGGGCCGGCTGGACATCCTGGTGAACAACGCCGGGGTGTTCCTGGTCGGCCCGGTGACGGAACTGGGCGACGACGAGGTGGAGCGGACGCTCGCGGTCAACGTCCGGGCCCCCTTCCTCGCCGCGCAGGCCGCCGCGCGCCACCTCACCGAGGGCGGCCGGATCATCAACATCGGCAGCAACGTCGGGGAGCGTGCCGTCTTCCCCGGCCTGTCGCTCTACTCGATGAGCAAGACCGCGCTGGTCGGACTGACCCGGGGACTCGCCCGGGAACTCGGCCCGCGCGGGATCACGGCCAACCTGGTGAACCCGGGGCCGACGGACACCGACACCAACCCGGCGGACGGGCCGAACGCCGCCGCGATCGCGGGCTTCACCGCCCTCGGCCGCTACGCCGCCCCGGCCGACATCGCCGCGACAGTGGCGCACCTGGCCAGCGCGGAGGCCGGGTACGTCACCGGGGCGGTGGTCAACGTGGACGGCGGCTTCACCAGCTGACCCGACGCCGGGCGCGGCGGCGATTCGGTCCCGCCGCGCCCGGCCCGCCGGACCGGGCCGGCGGTGGCCGGCGATGGGCGCCCGCTACGAGCGGCCGGCCCGGGGCGGCGGCGTGCCGGCCGTCAGCCGGGCGTCGCCACGGGGTGGGTCAAGAAGGGCAGCACCACGGCCGGCAGCGCCGGCGAGGCCGCGATGTCGTAGTGGGTCAGCCCGGGCAGCACGGCCAGCCGGGAGGCCGGCCGGTCGGCGCCGTCCCAGCCGGCGTCCCGGTGGCCACCGCCGAGCAACCCGAAGAACTCCACGATGTGCGCCGTGCTGACCGAGTCGGCGTCGGCGAAGACGAGCAGGGTGGGCGCGACGAGGGCGGCCACCTCGGCCGACCAGTCGTAGTCGCGCCGCAGCAGCTCGCCCGTCTTCGCCCAGAGCGTGGGCCAGTCCTCCGGTCGGGGCGCGATCCGCGTGTAGAGCTGGTGCAGCGGGGTGCCACGCATCCGCTCGCCCGCCTCCTCGTCGGGCTCGGGCATGCCCGCCAGCACCTCCGGATACCAGCCCTGCCGCCGGCACGGCGCGGAGACGACGACCAGCCGCCGCACCAGCGCCGGGTGCTGGATCGCGGTACGCAGCGCCACGCCGCCGCCGAGCGAATAACCCAGCAGGTCAGCCTCGGCCAGGCCGAGCCGGGTGATCAGCGCCGCGACGTCGTCGGCCATCGACTCATAGCGCAGCGGCCGGTCGACGTCGGCGGTGCGCCCGTGCCCCTGGAGGTCGACCGCGATCGCCCGGCGACGCCCGGCCAGGGCCGGCAGGATCGCCGAGAACATCTCCACCGCGCCGAAGCCGCCGTGCAACAGCAGCAACGGCCGGCCCTCGCCGTGCTCCTCGTACCACAGGCGCAGCCCGTTGACCTCCGCGTAGCTCATCCCCTCATCCAACCCCGGCCGTACGACGTCCGCCGGCCCGTCGCCGCCGGGCGGCGGATGCCGGCGGGTGAGAGCCGGCGCGCGTCCGGGCGTCGGCGCGGCGTCCGGGCGTCGGCGCGGCGTCCGGGCGTCGGCGCGGCGTCCGGGCGTCGCGGGCGGTACCGGAAAGAGGAAGGTGGCACGATGACGCGGTGTCGGTTCCCACGCAGGTTGCCCTACGCCCCCAGTACCCGGTCCGCACCGAGCGGCTGCTGCTGCGGCCGCTGACGGGCGGTGACGTCGACGCGCTGCTCGCCTATCGCAGCCGGCCGGACGTGTGCCGCTACGTACCCTTCGAGCCGATGACCCGCGAGGTCGTCATCGACCGGATGTCGTCGGTGTGGGCGCGCCGGGAGCTGACCGACGAGGGTCAGTCGCTGACGCTCGGCGTCGAGGTCGCCGACACCGGCGAGCTGGTGGGCGACGTGGTGCTGTTCTGGCACAGCCGACTGCACAGGAGCGGCGAACTCGGCTACGCGGTGAATCCCGCCTTCGGCGGCCACGGTTACGCCACCGAGGCGGCGCGGGCGGTGCTCCGCCTCGGCTTCGAGGGCCTCGGCCTGCACCGCGTCGTCGCGCGCGTCGACGAGCGCAACGACCCGTCCGCGCGGCTGGCGCGCCGGCTGGGGATGCGGCAGGAGGCCCGCCTGGTCGAGAACGAGTTCTTCAAGGGCGGGTGGAGCACCGGACTCGTCTTCGCGATGCTCGCCGACGAGTGGGCCGCGCGGCGCGAGATCTGAACCGGCCGGTCCGACGGTCACGGCCGCACGCACCCGGGCCGCCGGTTGTCACCGGCGTGACGTCCTCCCGGTCACAGCCGCTTGCGCATCTGGATTGCGGTCACCTCGAAGCCCATCTGCTCGTACAACGTCCGGGCGGGAAGGTTGAAACCGAAGACGCTCAGGCCGATCGAGACGACTCCCCACTCCCGGCACAGCTTCTCGGCCGCCTGGATCATGGCGCGGCCGTAGCCCTTCCGCCGCAGGTCCGCCCGCACCTCGAAGTCGTAGCCGAAGGCGTGCGGCCCGTCCGACTTCTGTTCGACGTGGAGCCACAGCATGCCGACCTCGTCGTCGCCGTCATAGGCCGTCCACAGGTGGTGCTCCTTCGTCGCCAGGCCGTCGGGCAGCAGCCGCTCGTAGTCCTCCCGCGCCTTGCTGCGCGCCTCCGGCAGCGGCATCGCCCCGGAATCGCGGATGTTCTGCGCGTAGCTCTCCTCCGCCCGCTCCCGGTAGCGGAGATACTGCTCGTCGGTCATCGGCTCAAGTCTCAGGGTCACCACACCGGCACCGTATGCCAATCCCTGTTTCCGGGTTGCCCCGTGCTCGGCGGCGCACGGCGCTGGCCGGAAGAGGCCCTCCGGGGCCGGAACTAGCCCGCCCGCTTCGCGAGATGGGCCGGCCGCTCGTGGTCCACCCACGGAACCAGCCACAGACCCAGCCGCCGCAGTTCGAGAGCCGGGTCGTCGCTCTGCACCAGACACATCATCCGCTTGCCCCGCAGTGCGGCCGGCCAGGCCCTCTGCCCGACCATCTCCAGCAGGGTCTGCGCGTCGTCGCTGTGCCGGTTGGCGAAGACGTCGAAGCCGGTCAGCACCAGCGCGAACCCGGCGGAGCGGCCCAGCGCCTCCCAGATGCCCTCGGCGAGCCCCTCGCTCAGGCACTGCCACTGGTCGTGGCACGTGTAGCCCAGGGCGGACCCCAGGTCACGGAACATGTGCGAGGTGATCAGCCACGACGCGTCCACGGAGAGGACCGTGTAGCCCTGCTCCCGCAGCCACGTGACGATGCCGGCCAGCAACTCGCGGCTGTGCACCAGTCGCACCGGGGACCGCATCATCAACTGGTAGTCGAGCCGCCCGGAATCCGTCTCGCGATCGAACGCCGCCACGTCCGAAAGGATGCCCTACCGCACGGGCCCCCATGCCGGCACCTTGGCTCCCGCCGCGAACGGTCGAGGAGGTGGAGAGGCTTCAGCAGCCAGACCGGCCGTCACCGCCGCAGGGGCACGTCGGGCCGTGGCCGCTATCCCGGCCGGACGCACGGGTCGGTGACGGTGTAGGTCGCGCTCCGCGCCGTGCGGCCGTCCACCGTGGTCGCCCGTACGGACCAGGTCAGCGACGGCGCCCGCAGCCGCCCGACGGTCGCCTGCGCCGATGATCCGTCCGCCGTCATGGCGCGGACCGACGTCCTTCCCCCGGCGGGTGTCCAGCGGACCTCGGCGCCGCCGAGCGTGGCGCTGCCGGCGGCCTGCACCACGAGGCTGTAGGTGTCCGCGCCACACCGCACCCGCGCGGTGGCGGAGATCGTGAACGGTGCGGCGACCTGCGGTGTGGCGGTCGGCCGGGGCACGACCGGTGGTCTGGAGGTGGTCGGGGCGGCGCCACCCGGCACGACGTCCGGCGGGGCGGGCGCGTCCGTCCGGGCGGCCCCGTCGCCGCCGGCCGGCGCGGCAGCGGTCCCGGGCGTCGCACCGGTGGCACCGGCCGACGCCGGGGTGCCGGCTGCTCGGGTGCCGGCTGCTCGGGTGCCGGCTTCCGTGGCCGTGCCGGACGGCAGTGGCGCGACGGCGGGCGCCGCCGGGCCACCGGCCGGCGATCCGAGCGTCTCGGACACCGGTCGGCCGGAGCCGTCCCGCCCGGCGGTCGGGCGACCGGGGGCCAGGGCCCAGGCGCCGAACACGGCGAGCAGGACCAGCAGAGCCGCGGTCGCGGCCGTCCGCCGACGACGCCGGCCGCGGCCCGCCGACGCGGCCTTCCGCACGCCGCCCGGCCCACGGCCAGGCGCCACCGCACCGTGCGCCGCACCGCCCGACACCGCCTTGCCGGCTGTGGCCGCCGCCGTGTGCTCCCGGGCCACCGCCCCGCCGTCCCGGGCCACCGCCGTGCCCTCCCGAGCCACCGCCCCGCTGTCCGGGGCTGCCGCCTCGCCGTCCGCTGCCGCCGGCCCGCTGTCCGGGGCTGCCGCTTCGCCGTCCGGGGCCACCGGCCCACTGCCCGGGGCCGCCACCCCGCCGTCCGGGATCGCCGGCCCGTCGGCCGCCGGCGCGGGGCCGTCGACCGGTCCGTCCGCCGGCCCGGCATCCACCGCCGCGGGGGGCTGCTCCGCAGCTCGCGCCGCGTCGGCCGGGACCGTGCTCGCCGGATCGCCCGCCGGATCGCCCGGATCGCCCAGGACATCGGTCGCGCAGACGTCGGCCAGTCTCGGCCACACCGTGTCGGCGACGGCCAGGAAGGCCGGTGCCGTGTACGCCGACAGCAGCGCGGCCGGGCTGAGCTGTTCCCGTCGGAGCAGCCCGCACACCGCGCAGCTCTCGATGTGCCGGGAGACCCGCTTGCGCAGGGTCGGGGTGAGCCGGCCCTGCCAGCCGTCGATCAGGCCGGCGAGGGTGGGGCACTCCCGGGCTCCGCTGCGAGCCACCAGCAGCGCCCCCAACGCCCGTTCGAGCTGCGAACGGGCGCGCGACAGGCGGGCGTGCGCGTGGTTCGCGGGCACCCCGAGGGCCGCGCCGATGTCGGCGGACGACAGGTCGTGGCGGATGGCCAGGTGAACCACCTCGCGGTCGCCCGGGTTCAGCGCGGCGACGGCGGTGTGCACCAGGTCGCGCACCTGCTCGGCGTTGACGCCCGTGGCCGGGTCGGCGGCGTCGGCCACCGGCTCGTCGGCCTCCTCCAGCGGCAGGGAGCGGGACCGCTCCCGGAGCTGCCGGAGGCATTCGTTGCGCACGATCGCGTACAACCAGGAGCGCAGCCGGTCGGGCTCCCGGAGCTGGCCGATGCGCTGGTTGGCGGTGAGGAAGGCGCCGTGGACGGCGTCCGCGGCGGCCTCCGGCTCGCGCAGCAGCGTCCGGGCGTACGTGTACAGCCGGTCGGCGTACCGCCGGTACATGCCCTCCAGCCCGGCCCGCTCGCCGCGGCGCACCGCCTCGACCAGTGCGATGTCGTCCTGTGCCGCCGTGTCCATCCGTGTCCCTCGCTGCTCCTCGACGCCGTCCAGTAAAGCCGCGGATTTTTTTCTCCGGGCTTTTCTGTTGGCATCCCGACCCCACCGCGCTCCTACCGGTGTCATCGCTACGAACAACCCAGGAAGGAAAGACACCATGCGAGAAGGATCGAACCGCACCCGGTGGTCGCGTCGGACGGCCGCCGTGGGTGGGGCCGCGCTGAGCGCGCTCGTGCTCGGCCAGGTGGTCCTCACCGGACCGGTGGCGGCGGTGCCCGGCCTGAGCATCAAGACGACGACCGGCTCCAGCAACACCTTCGCTAAGTCCCAGAACGCGACCTGTCCGACCGGCACCAAGGTCATCGGCGGTGGCGGCGCGATCACCGGCTCGGGCCTCGGACAGGTCGGCATGGACATCATGCGACCGCTGATCGACGGCAACACGTACTCGGTCACCGGCCGTGAGGACGAGAACGGGGTCGGCGGCGACTGGGCGGTCACGGCGAGCGCGGTGTGCGCCCCCGCCCCCGCGGGCCTGGTGACCGTGTCCGGCAGTTCGGCGCCCAGCAGCTTCGGCACATCGAACTGGTTCGAGAAGTCCTGCCCGGCCGGCAAGCACGCCATCGGGGTCGGTGGCGCGGTCGTCGGGGCGTCGAACAGCGAGGTCGTCCTGGAGGATCTGCGCATCCACCAGAACAGCGTCGTGGTGGCGGGTGCCGAGGACGGCACCGGCTTCGCCGGCACGTGGTGGCTGGACGCCACCGCGATCTGCGCCGACCCACTGCCCGGCGAGCAGCGCGTCATCAACGACAGCCTCTACAACTCCGCCGCCAACCAGTCGGTCGAGGCCACCTGCCCGCCCGGCACCCGGGTGCACGGGGTAGGCGGCGAGATCCTCGGCGGCGACGGCCAGGTGCGCCTGACCCAGATGCTGGCCACGACCTCGACCACCGTAACCGTCGGCGCCGCGGAGGACGAGGACGGCTTCAACAGCAACTGGAAGGTGCGCGCGTACGCCGTCTGCGCGAGCTGACCCACCGGGCCGCGCAGCGGTACGACGATCTGAGACGCAGCGGGCCGCCGGTCATCCGGCGGCCCGCTGCGCGTGCTGCTCCGAGGGCGGGCGCGGCGGGTTCCGCACCTGTGATCCCGCCGCCCGTCCGTGGACTCGCCCGGCCCGGCCGCCGTGGGTTCATGTCGGTCGTCTCGGACAAGCGGCCGTTTGTCCCGTGGGCCCGATGAAAAGTTCTTAAGCTCAGACGACGACCGCAACCGCGTGACCTGCGATCAGTCCGCACCAGCAAGGGTGAGTGGTCATGGACTCGGATTCGGACGACGTCAATCTCAGCCCCGAGGAGCAGGAGGCGCAGAACAAGCTGCTGCAAGCTCTCGAAAGGGTCCAGACGATCTCGATGGCGCTCAACCACGTCGAGCATCTCCTGAATCCCGAAAACCCGTACACCCCGGCCATGAACACGCCGCCGGTAAAGGCTCTGCTGCGTCAGGTGAATCCCGGCGAGACCGCCGAGCAGCGGCGAGACGCCATGCTCGAACTTCAGGCGAGACTGACGGTAGCCAAGAAGGAGTACGAGAAGGCCCTGGAAGAGGCGGAGAAGGTCTAGTGATGCCGGGCATCGTGCGCGACCCCGGGCAACGGTCCGCACTCCCCGTCGGCGGCTGTCCTCGTCCCGGCTGGTTCAGGTCAGCCGCAGTCACATGTATGTGGGCGCGGCAGGTTTCGAACCTGCGACCCCTCGCTTGTAAGGCGAGTGCTCTCCCACTGAGCTACGCGCCCGGAACGCCCGTACGGCGGGCCGGAGGCTGGCTAGCTTACCCTGCCACCCGTCGGCCCGGTCGTACGGCGTACCCGGTTGGTCAGGCCGCGACGGCCTCGGCCAGGGCCTTGCGCCAGCCCTGCTGGTCGCGGGCCTCGCCCGGCATGTTCATCTCGGCGAAGCGCACCACGCCCGCCTTGTCGATGACGAAGGTGCCCCGGTTGGCGATGCCGGCGACGTCGTTGAAGACGCCGTACGCCTGGGCCACCGCGCCGTGCGGCCAGAAGTCGGCCAACAGCGGGAACTGGTAGCCCTCCCGGTCGGCCCAGATCTTGTGGGCGTAGACCGAGTCGACGCTGACGGTGAGCACCTGGACGTCGTCGTTGACGTACTCGTTGAGGTTGTCCCGCACCTCGCACAGCTCACCCTGGCAGATGCCGGTGAAGGCGAGCGGGTAGAAGACCAGCAGCACGGTGCGCTTGCCGCGGTAGTCCGAGAGCCGGACCTCCTGGTTGTTCTGGTCCTTGAGCACGAAGTCCGGCGCCTCGGCGCCAACCTCGATCGGCATGCGAGCTCCTCAGAATGGGGTCAGGTGGGCAACAGCCTGCCACACCCGGCGGCGGGCGCCACCGGGTGCCACCGAGGGCCTACTTCTTGCCCTTGGCCCCGCGCCGCAGGACGAGGCGGGCGCCGCTCCAGTCCCGGCCGGCGTTCACGGTGGAGGTCTGCTGGAGGCCGGCGGTGGGCGCGGACTCGGCGATCTCGCTCGGCTCGACGTGCCCGTCGCGCCCGGCCTTGGGCGTGAGCAGCCACACGACGCCGTTGTCGGCCAGCGGGCCGAGGGCGTCGACGAGGAGTTCGAAGAGATCACCGTCGCCGTCGCGGTACCAGACCAGCACCGCGTCGACCACCTCGTCGGTGTCCTCGTCGACCAGCTCTCCACAGCGGTCGGTCAGGGCGTCCCGGAGATCCTGGTCGACGTCGTCGTCGTACCCCATCTCCATGACGACCATCCCCGGCTCGATTCCGAACCGGTCCGCCAGGCTGCGTACCCCGTCGGCGGCCTGACCAGCGGTCGCGCTCACTGTCGCGTGCCTCCTCATCTCATCCCTGCTGTCGACGTCGTGCGACGCCGTCAGGCAAGTCCACACAGTTGTGGCTCCCTGCGCAAGTGGCGCACCGGGTGAAACGGAATTTACCGTGCCAGCAGCGTACGGGCACCCTGGGTAATTGCTTCCTCGGAGACCAGAACCTGACGCGCCGCCGGACCTAATGGTACAAACGAGTCAACTCCGGCCACTCGCCGTGCCGCGCCGACATATCCGGCGTCGACCAGGGCGGCGATCACGCCCTCGCCCACCCCGCCGGACCGGCGCGTCTCGTCCACCACCAGCACGCGGCCGGTCGCGGCGGCCTCCCGGATGATGTCCGCCACCGGCAGCGGGGCGAGCCAGCGCAGATCGACCACGCGGGTGCCGATCCCCTCGTCGGCGAGGGCCGCCGCCGCGCGCAGCGACATCCGCACCCCGTTACCGAACGTGATGATCGTGATGTCCTCGGCGGAGCCGACCCCGTAGACCCGGGCCCGCCCGATCGGCACGTGCCCCCCGGTCCACGCGCCCGGCTCCGCGTAGGGGGCCAACCACTCGCCGTCGCCGTCGGCGTAGAGGTCGCGGGTGTGGTAGAGCGCGATCGGCTCCAGGAAGACGCAGACGCTGCCGTCCACCGCCGCGCTGGCCAGGCAGGTGCGCAGCATGGGCGCGGCGTCGTCCGGCCGCGCCGGCACCGCGACCACCAGGCCGGGCACGTCCCGGAGTACGGCCACCGAGTTGTCGTTGTGGAAGTGCCCGCCGAAGCCCTCCTGGTACGCCAGCCCCGCCACCCGCACCACCATCGGGTTGCGGAACGCCCCCTGCGAGAAGAACCGCATGGTCGCCGCCTCGCCGCGGAGCTGGTCCTCGGCGTTGTGCAGGTACGCCAGGTACTGGATCTCCGGCACGGGCAGCATCCCGGCCAGCCCGGCGCCGAGCCCCAGCCCCAGGATCGAGGTCTCGTCGAGCAGGGTGTCGAAGACCCGGGCCGCGCCGAACCGGTCCCGCAGCCCCTTGGTCACGCCGTACACGCCGCCCTTGGCCCCGACGTCCTCGCCGAACACGGCCATCTGCGGGTGGTCGAGCATCCCATCGGCGAGCGCGGCGTTGATGCTCTGCGCCAGGGTCAGCGGGCCGGTCAGCTCGGGCGGCTTGCCGCCGAACGCCTCCGCCCGGGCTCCGGCGCCGGGGCCGCCGGCCCGGGCCGCCGCGTCCGCCACCGCGCGGGCGACCCGCACCGGCCGGCGGGGGGCCAGCGGCGCCACCACCTCGGCCGGCGCGGCCAGCTTCGGCTCGTCCAGCACCTCCTCGGCGATCCGGCGCACCTGCCAGCCGATCTCGTCGTAGCGGGCCAGCAGCTCGTCGCCGGACGCGACGCCCGCCTCGACCAGCAGCCGCGCGGTGCCGACCAGCGGGTCCCGGTCGAGGTCGGCGGCGATCTCGTCGGCACTGCGGTACGCGGTCTCGGCGTCCGCGCCGGCGTGCCCCATCAGCCGCACCGTCGACAGGTGCAGCACGGCCGGGCGGCGGTGCCGGCGCACCCAGGCCGCCGCCTCGGTCGCCACCTCGTACGCCCGCACCAGGTCGCCGCCGTCGGCCGCGAAGTAGTGGATGCCCGGCCTGGACCGCAGCGTGGTCTCCACCCATCCCTTCGGCGAGCGGACGCTGATGCCGAGGCCGTTGTCCTCGCAGACGAAGAGCACCGGGATACGCAGGCCGGTGTGGTCGTACCAGCCGGCGGTGTTGAACGCGGCCGTGGCGCTGGCGTGGTTGACCGAGGCGTCGCCGAACGAGCAGACCACGATGGCGTCGGGCGGCCAGGGCGCGTGCGCCGCTCCCCCGCCGCTGCCGACCCGCATCCCCTCCCCGGCGCGCCGGCCGGCCGTGTCCAGCCGGCGCAGCCGCTCCACGGCCAGTCCCATCCCGACGGCGCGGGGCAGGTGCGAGGCGATGGTGGAGGTGGTCGGGACGACGGCCAGGTCGGCCCGCCCGAAGACCTTGTGCCGTCCGCCGGCGATCGGTTCCCGGCTGGAGGCGACCATCCCCCGCAGCACGTCCCGGGCCGCCTCGGCGTACCCGGGAGGGATCGGCCGGCCCGCGTCGGCCCCGGAGGTCGGGGGCGCGTCGGCCCCGGAGGTCGGGGGCGCGTCGGTCGGCTCCTCCGGGCCGGGCTCGTCCGTGCGGGTGGCGTCGTTTTCCGGGGGCGTCGGGTCGGCGTCGCCGGGCCGGTCGGGCCCGGCGGGGGCCGGGTCCGGTCGGGCCACGTCGGCGGCCTGACCGGCCCGGACGCAGTAGAACGCGCCCGAGCGGTAGTGCAGCAGCGCCGGATCGGTGGCGCGCAGGGCGGCGGCGACGGCGGCGTTCCCCTCGTGGCCGGCGGAGCCGATCGTGTAGAACCCCTCGCCGAAGCTGCGCAGCCAGCGCCCCGCCAGGTCGAGCTGGCGGCTGGTCACCTGGGCGTCGAAGAGGTCCAGCACCCGGGCGCCGGTGAGCGCCGCGCCGTCGGTGACCGGGTGTGCCGGGTCACGCGGCTGCTGCGGGGCGGCCAGCGCGGCCAGCGCCTCCCGGAACCGGTCGTCGAGATCTTGCGGGGTGGTCACGTCGGACAGCATTACCGACGGGCGCCCGGCTCGCCCACTCGGACACGAACGACGCGGGGCGGGTCAGGCGTCGCCGCACGACTCGGGGCAGCCCCCGTCGGAGACCTTCCACACCAGCTCGCGCAGGCTCGCCAGCTCGTCGACGGTGAGCCCGGCGAGCAGTCGGGAGTCCGACATGACCTGGCGCACCCGGGCCCGCACCCGCCGGCCCTCGTCGGTCACGACCAGCGTCTTCTGCCGCCGGTCCGTCGGGTCGATCCGCCGCTCGACCAGCCCGGCCTGCTCCAGCTTGTCGACCAGGGCGGTCACGTTGGAGCGGTCGCAGCCGAGGACCGTGGCGAGGTCCCGGGCCGGCAGCGGCCGGTCGGGGTCGAGCTCGTGCAGCGCCCGGGCGGTCGCCGGGGTGAGCCGCAGCGCGCCGACCTCCACGTCCTGGTGGTGCCGCATCGCGGCGGCGACGTGCATGATCCGGCGCACCACGTCCCCGGCCAGCGCCGGGCGGTCGCCCGGAGCGGGTCGGGTGGCGGGGTCGGTGTGCGGCGCCATGCCCCACATCCTACGTACGGCTCAATAGTTGAACGCTCCACCGTCGGGCGGCTCGCCCCCGGATAGCGGGGGCGGTCAGCCAGGCAGGAAGGAGAACCGGACGGTCCGGGTGGGGTTGTCGCCGTTGGGGTCGACCAGGCAGAGCGACTGCCAGGTGCCCAGCGCCAGCCGGCCGTCGACCACGGGCAGCGTCGCGTACGGGGGGACGAACGCCGGCAGCACGTGGTCGCGCCCGTGGCCGGGCGAGCCGTGCCGGTGCCGCCAGCGGTCGTCGGTGGGCAGCAGGTCGTCGAGCGCGGTGAGCAGGTCGTCGTCGGAGCCCGAGCCGGTCTCGATGAGCGCCAGCCCGGCCGTGGCGTGCGGCACGAAGACGTGCAGCAGACCGTCGCCCTGACCGCTGACGAACCGTTCGGCCTCGCCGGTGATGTCCCGGACGGTGGGCCGGGACCCGGTCTGGACCGTGATCACCTCGCTGCGCATACGTCGCATTCTGCCGTAGCGCCGGGTCAGAAGCTGCCGCCACCGCCACCGGAGTCGCCACCGCCACCGGACCAGCCGCCGCCGGAGTCGCCCCCGCCCCACCCACCACCGCCGGACCCGTCGTCCCGGCCGTAGTCACGGTCGCCGTACCCCGCGCCGACGTCCCCGCTCGGGCCGACGTACAGCGGGCCCGCTGCCGCGTCCTGAGGGCGGCGCCGGCCACGCGGCCGCCGCGCGTCCCGGATCAGCCCGACCCCGAGCAGCGCCAGGGTCGCGCCCAGCGCCGCGATCATGAACGCGCCGGGTGACACGAGCCAGCCGGCCACCCCGCCGACCGCCGTGCCGACCACCCCGACGGCGGTCATCGTCCCGCCGAGCACCACCGGTCGCCATCTCATGCCGGCAGGATAGGAAGACCCGACAAGTCCGCCCGGCGGGCGACGGGCGGCCCGGACCGCCGGGGCGACGGGGCGGAGCCGCTGGTCGCAGAAAGTTACTGACGGGTACCCTGTGTTGAGCGTCGCGTCTCGGGGCGGTGGGCGTGACGGCGGGTGCCACCAGGGGGCAGGATGGCGCTAGAGACCTATCCCACACAGAACCGAGGGAACGCCTGTGGCTACGGAACGCAAGCGCCCGGTGATCACCGCTGGTCTGCCGAGCCAGCTTCCGGACATCGACCCTGAAGAGACCAGCGAATGGGTCGAGTCGCTCGATGGTGTCATCGACGAGCGCGGAACCAAGCGCGCCCGCTATGTCATGCTGCGCCTGCTGGAGCGGGCCCGCGAGCGCCAGGTCGGGGTGCCGTCCCTGACCACCACCGACTACATCAACACCATCCCGCCGGAGCGCGAGCCGTGGTTCCCGGGTGACGAGCACGTGGAGCGGCGGATCCGGGCGTACGTCCGGTGGAACGCGGCCATGCTCGTGCACCGGGCGCAGCGCCCCGAGATCGGCGTGGGCGGGCACATCTCCACCTTCGCCAGTTCCGCCTCCCTCTACGAGGTGGGCTTCAACCACTTCTTCCGGGGCAAGAACCACCCGGGCGGCGGCGACCACATCTTCTACCAGGGCCACGCCTCCCCCGGCATGTACGCGCGGGCGTTCCTCGAGGGGCGGCTGACCGAGCACCAGCTCGACGGGTTCCGCCAGGAGCTGTCCCACCCGGGCGGCGGCCTGCCGTCGTACCCGCACCCGCGGCTGATGCCGGACTTCTGGGAGTTCCCCACGGTCTCGATGGGCCTGGGCGGGCTGAACGCGATCTACCAGGCGCGGTTCAACCGCTACCTGCACCACCGGGGCATCAAGGACACCTCGGACCAGCACGTATGGGCGTACCTCGGCGACGGCGAGATGGACGAGCCGGAGACGCTCGGCGCGATCGGCGTGGCCGCCCGCGAGGAGCTGGACAACCTCACCTTCGTGATCAACTGCAACCTCCAGCGGCTCGACGGGCCGGTGCGCGGCAACGGCAAGGTCATGCAGGAGCTGGAGGCGTTCTTCCGGGGCGCCGGCTGGAACGTCATCAAGGTGGTCTGGGGCCGCGAGTGGGACCCGCTGCTGGCGGCGGACACCGACGGCGCGCTGGTCAACCTGATGAACACCACGCCCGACGGTGACTACCAGACCTACAAGGCGGAGTCCGGGGCGTACGTCCGGGAGCACTTCTTCGGCCGCGACCCGCGGACCCGCAAGATGGTCGAGCACCTCAGCGACGACGAGATCTGGAACCTCAAGCGGGGCGGGCACGACTACCGCAAGCTCTACGCGGCCTACAAGGCGGCGATGGAGCACACCGGCCAGCCGACGGTGATCCTGGCCAAGACGATCAAGGGCTGGACGCTGGGCTCGCACTTCGAGGGCCGCAACGCCACGCACCAGATGAAGAAGCTGACGCTGGAGGACCTGAAGACCTTCCGCGACCGGCTCTTCCTGGACATCCCGGACAAGGCGCTGGAGGACAACCCCTACCTGCCGCCGTACTACACGCCGGGCGAGAAGTCCGACGAGATCGCCTACCTCAAGGAGCGGCGCCAGCAGCTCGGCGGCTACCTGCCGTCGCGGCGGCCGGGCACCAAGCGGCTGACCATCCCGGGCCCGGAGCGCTTCGCCGACGTCAAGCGCGGCTCCGGCAAGCAGAAGGTCGCCACCACCATGGCCTTCGTCCGCCTGCTCAAGGACGTGATGAAGGACAAGGAGTTCGGCAAGCGCTGGGTGCCGATCATCCCGGACGAGGCCCGCACCTTCGGCATGGACTCGCTCTTCCCGACGCAGAAGATCTACTCGCCGCACGGCCAGCGCTACACCGCCGTCGACCGGGAGCTGTTCCTGTCGTACAAGGAGGCCATCGGCGGGCAGATCCTGCACGAGGGCATCAACGAGGCCGGCTCGGTCGCCTCGTTCACGGCAGCGGGCTCGGCGTACGCCACGCACGACGAGCCGATGATCCCGATGTACATCTTCTACTCGATGTTCGGGTTCCAGCGCACCGCCGACGGGCTGTGGGCCGCCGCCGACCAGATGGCCCGGGGCTTCCTGCTCGGCGCCACCGCTGGCCGCACCACGCTCAACGGCGAGGGGCTCCAGCACGAGGACGGCCACTCGCACCTGATCGCCGCCACCAACCCGGCGGTGGTCGCGTACGACCCGGCGTTCGCCTTCGAGATCGCGCACATTCTCGAGGACGGCCTGCACCGGATGTACGGCGACAAGCAGGAGAACGTCTTCTACTACCTGACCGTCTACAACGAGCCGATCCTGCAGCCGGCCGAGCCGGAGGGCGTGGACGTCGAGGGCATCCTCAAGGGCATCTACCGCTACTCCCCCGCCCCGTCGGTGGGCGGCGACGCCCCGAAGGCGAACATCCTGGCCTCCGGCACGGGCATGCAGTGGGCGCTCAAGGCGCAGCAGCTGCTCGCCCAGGACTGGGGCGTGGCGGCCGACGTCTGGTCGGTGACCTCCTGGACAGAGCTGCGCCGCGACGCGGTGGAGTGCGAGGAGCACAACCTGCTCAACCCGGGCGCGGAGCAGCGGGTGCCGTACATCCAGCGGAAGCTGGCCGACGCCGACGGGCCGAAGGTCGCGGTCAGCGACTGGATGCGCGCGGTGCCGGATCTCATCTCCCGCTGGGTGCCCGGGGACTACACCTCGCTCGGCACGGACGGCTTCGGCATGTCCGACACCCGGCACGCCCTGCGCCGGCACTTCCACGTCGACGCCGAGTCGGTGGTGGTGGCGACGCTGCGGCAGCTCGCGCTCCGCGGCGCGGTGCCGGCGAGCGTGCCCGCCGAGGCCGCCAAGAAGTACGCCATCGAGGACGTGAACGCGGCCCCGGTCGGCGAGACCGGCGGCGACAGCTAGGTCGTACGCGACGAAGGGCCCGGCGCATCCGTGCCGGGCCCTTCGTCGTGCCTGGGGAGAACCGGTGGTGGCCCGGAGTCCCTGGCGGGGACACCGGGCCACCACCGTCGCGCGGGCGGCGCCAGGACGGCCCGGTCAGCCGACGGCGGCCAGGTCGGTCAGCCGGGCGAGCGAGTCCTCCAGGTCGGCGCCGACCCTGCGCAGGCCGAGGCGGAGCAGGGCGGCCTTGACCGGACCGGCGGGCCACCGGACGACGATGAGCCGCACGATCGTCCCGCCCTCCTCCTCGTCGTTGGCGGTGAGCTGGACGTATATCTCGGTGCGCGCCTCCGCCCGGGCACCGGCGCCCTTGGCGCGTTCGCGCCAGCCGATCAGGGTCGGCTCCTGGTAGGCGATCACTTCGGCCTCATGCGCCGCACCACGTCCGGCCTGGACCAGCTGCCGCCGCCCGAAGCCCTCTCCCGAGAGCACCTCGGCCGCGCGGACCCCCGCCAGCCAGGCCGGCAACTGCTCGGCCCGCTGCACGACGTCCCAGACCGCTTCCACCGGCGCCATCACGTGCGCACTGCGTTCCACGAGGATCATTTCCGTCTTTCCTCCAGTGAGGACATCCCACGATATCGGCACTCTATGCGCAAATTCGGACGTACCTGGACGGGTTCGGAAAAAGACACGCCGATTTCCATTGCGCCGCGGCGTCGTACGGCCTATGGCACAGGCCAGCGGTCACCGTGCCGGGCAGCGCGGTGTAAGGAAGGGCCCCTTGCAATCGCCTGGCGATTGCAAGGGGCCCTTCCAAACCCGGTGGCGCGCCGCCGTAGGCTGGGGGCGTGACGGTACGTGTACGCTTCGCCCCTTCCCCGACCGGTATGTTCCACGTCGGCGGCGCCCGCTCCGCGCTGCAGAACTGGATCTACGCCAAGCAGCAGGGCGGGGTGTTCGTGCTCCGCATCGAGGACACCGACGCGGCGCGCAACAAGCCGGAGTGGACCGAGGGCATCCTCTCGGCGCTGGACTGGATCGGCATCGAGCGCGGCAGCTACGAGGGCCCCCACTTCCAGTCCCAGTACGCCGCCGAGCACCGGGCCGCCGCCGCGCGGCTGTACGAGTCCGGCCGGGCGTACTACTGCGACTGCACGCGCGAGGCCGTGCAGGCCCGCACCGGCTCGCAGTACCAGGGCTACGACGGCTTCTGCCGGGACCGGGGCCTGGAGCCCGGCGAGGGCCGCGCCCTGCGCTTCCGCACGCCCGACGAGGGCGAGACCGTGGTGGTCGACCTGATCCGCGGCGAGCCGACGTTCGAGAACAAGCTGATCGAGGACTTCGTCATCGCCCGGGGCGACGGCTCGCCGGTGTTCCTGCTGGCCAACGTCGTCGACGACATGACCATGGGGATCACCCACGTGATCCGGGCCGAGGAGCACCTGCCCAACACGCCGAAGCAGCAGCTGCTCTGGGACGCCCTCGGGGTCAAGCCGCCGGTCTGGGCGCACGTGCCGGTGGTGGTCAACGAGAAGCGGCAGAAGCTCTCCAAGCGGCGGGACAAGGTGGCCCTGGAGGCGTACCGGGACGAGGGCTACCTCGCCGCGGCGATGCGCAACTACCTGATGCTGCTCGGCTGGGCGCCCTCGGGCGACCGGGAGATCGTGCCGTGGTCGGTGATCGAGGAGGAGTTCCGGCTGGCTGAGGTCAATCCCTCGCCGGCTTTCTTCGACGAGAAGAAGCTTCGCGCGTTCAACGGCGAGTACATCCGGGCGCTGCCGGTCGAGGAGTTCGTCGAGGCCTGCCGGCCGTGGCTGACCGGCACCGGCACGATCGCCCCGCCGCCGTGGCAGCCGGAGGAGTTCGACGCGGACGCCTTCGCGGCCGTGGCCCCGCTGGCGCAGACCCGGATCGCGGTGCTCAGCGAGATCGTGCCGAACGTCGACTTCCTCTTCCTCGCCTCGCCGCTGGTCGACGAGGCCGCCTGGGCCAAGGCGATGAAGGAGGGCTCGGCTGAGCTGCTGGACGCCGCCACCGCGGCGTTCGAGGGGCTGGAGTCCTGGGACGCGGAGACGCTGAAGTCGACACTGGAGGCGGTCGGCGCCGAGCGCGGCCTCAAGCTCGGCAAGGCCCAGGCGCCGGTACGCGTCGCGGTCACCGGCCGCACCGTCGGGCTGCCGCTGTTCGAGTCGCTGGAGGTGCTGGGCCGCGAGCGCACCCTCAGCCGCCTGCGCGCCGCCCGGGTCCGCCTGGTCTGACCTCGGCAGACGTACCGTCAGCGCCCGGGCCGGTCGAAACGGCCCGGGCGCTGACCTGTCGCGCCCGTCTCCCGGGCGATCGGGGCGCCGGCTGGCGGGAGTTCCGGGCGCAGCCCCGCCGGAGGGGCCGGTCAGCGGCGGGCGGAGCGGCGGCGCAGCAGCAGGCCCGCCGCGAGGGCGGCCAGCGCCGCGACGCCGCCGAGCGCCCACAGCCAGCCCCGCCCCGCGCCCTCGCTCCGCCCGACTGTCGGCACCACGGCCGCCGCGCCGCCGCCCGTCGGGGCGGGCGCGGCCGAGGTCGGTGCGACGGAGCCGGTCGGCGACGGTACGGCCGGCGCCGGCGTGGCCGGGCCGGTCGACGGGGGCGGTTCGGCGGGGGTGCCGGTGGTGAGGGTGAACCGCACCTCTCCGGAGACCGTGTGCCCGTCGCTGGACGCCAACCGGTAGCCGACGACGTACAGGCCGGCCCTGCCCGGGGTGAACGGAATGCTGACCCGGGAGCCGGAGAAGGTCGGCGGGCCGCCCGCCGCGACCACGTTGTCCGGCCCGGTGACTGTGATCTTCGTCGTGCCCGGGTCGGGCTTCGCCAGGAACCGGAGCTCGATCCGGGTGGGCGCCTTGGCCACCCGGGCGCCGTCGCGCGGATCGCTGCCGGTCAGCGAGTTGTGCGCGACGGCCGGCGCGGCCGGCAGCGCCAGCGACACACCGAGCGCCACGCCGACCGCCACTGGCCAGGTACGCGCCGCCCGTGGGACCCTGCCCCCCATGAACCCCTCCGTAAAGGTACGATCCGCCCGCTGATCAACGGCTACCGCTCACTGCCGGGCCCAGATCGCAGATAGTTCCAATTACTGTTCCACAAGCTGCAACCGATCGACGTTCTGCGGAGTCTTGAGAGTGGGCACCCGATGTGTGCGGGTTCGACCACTCCGTCGGCCAGGCAGCGCGTGACCTGCAGCAAGCCATCCATCGAACGGGGCGAGGAGGCGGCGATGGTCCGGACGATGCGGCGACTGGTCGCGGTTTTGGCGGGCGGGCTCGCGGCGACGGTCGTGTCGCTCGGTCTCGCCGGGGCGGCGAAGGCGGCGCCGAAGCCACCGCCCGCCGGCGTGGAGATCACCGGCGAGGGCCTGGCCGAGCCGCTGCGGCTGCACGCCGACGCCCACCCGGCGCACGTGGTGGCGATCATCGACCAGGTCAGCTTCCTCGGCCGCACGGGGCAGGCCCGCGGCCCGAAGGCGGCCGACCTCGGTCCGAAGTACACGGTCGTGGTGTTCGCCGGTGACGTTCCGAAGCAGACGTACGACCTCTACCCGAAGGCGGTCGGCGGGCCGCGGGTCTACCGGCCGGCCAAGCAGCCCGACTCCCGCAAGACCGTCGCGGGGTGGTTCCTCGGCCGGCTCACCATGTCGGAGACGCTCCGCACCGCCGGTGTGCCGCTGGAGCGGCAGTTCGACACGGTGAGCGGCGGCGTCGGCGGCGGCGAGCGGGTCATCCCGGAGGACGCGCTCAACCCGGCGAAGGACATCGACGAGGCCCTCGGCGAGCTGCAGCGGCTGCTGCTGCTCAACGTGGCGGTGGTGCTGGTGATCACGTCCGGTCTCGCCGGGATCGCGCTGCTGGTCCGCCGCCGCACCCGCTGACGGGCCACCCCGCGCCGCCCGATTGGCCTGGGTCGGCGGGTCAGACCTCCAGGACCACCTTTCCGCGGACGTGCCCCGTCTCCACCAGGCGGTGGGCGTCGGCGGCCTGCGCCAGCGGAAACGTCCGTGCCACGTGCACGGTCAGCCGGCCGGCGTCGACCAGCCCGCCGAGCAGGCTCAGGTCGGCCGACGACGGCTTCACGAACACGTAGCTGCCGCCCAGCCGGGCGACGTGCTCCGGGTCGGCCGTGGAGATCAACCGGGCGGGCCGGGCGAGCAGCCCGGCCGAATGTCCAGCGCGGCGCCGCCGAACAGGTCGAGCGCCACGTCCACCCCGTCGGGCGCGAGCGCGCGCACCCGGTCGGCCAGGCCGTCGCCGTACGCGACCGGCTCGGCGCCCAGGGACCGGACGAAGTCGTGGTTGTCCGGGCCGGCCGTGCCGATCACGCGGCCCGCGCCGAGCGCCCGGGCGATCTGGACGGCGAGGTGCCCCACCCCGCCGGACGCGCCGTGCACCAGCACCGTGTCGCCGGCGCCGGTGCGCGCCAACTGGAGCGCCTGGTACGCGGTGAGCCCAGCCAGCGGCAGGCCGGCCGCCTCGGCCCAGGACGCCTGGACCGGCTTGTCCGCCAGCGCCCGCTCCGGCGCCGGCACCAGCTCGGCGTACGTGCCGTGCTGGATGTCGTCGCGCCGGACGCACCCGACGACCTCGTCGCCCACCGCGAACCCGGCCACCGCCGGGCCGACCGCCTCCACCACCCCGGCCGCGTCCCAGCCGGGGACGAGCGGGAAGTGACTCGGGAAGGCACCGGCCAGGTGCCCCTCGCGCACCTTCCAGTCGACCGGATTGACCCCGGCCGCCCGGACCCGCACCAGCACCGTGTCCGGGCCGACGGGCGGGGTGGGCAGATCCCGGACGGTCAGCAGGTCGGCGGGGCCGTACGCGTCGATCGCGATCGCCTTCACACCGATCACGCTAACGGCCCGACGGTGCCCCCGTGGTCAGCACCAGCGGCGTGGCGGTCGCTCCCGGCGGACGGCGCGGTGCCGGGGGCGGACCGGGCCGTGCCGGTGCGCGCCGGCCCAACCGGGCAGGTCGCTGCGGCAGCCCTGCGTCGCCGCCGGCTCGGCCTCGCCCGGCAGGGCCGCCTCGGCGGCGCGCTGCCGGGGCACCGGGGCGTCCTCGTCGGCGCGCTCCGGCGCGCGACCAGGGGGCTCCGGCGCATGGGCCGGGAACCCGCCGGGCACTCGACGGTGGTGCTTGGCGGCCGCCTGCTGCTCGTGGTGGCCCGTCCGGCAGGGCTCACCCTGGGCGCAGCCGTGCTCGGCCTCCCCGTGGGCCATCCGGTCTCCTCACGCTCGCCACGCCCGCCGGGGTCGCCCCGACGTGCCCTGTCACCGTACTGGCCGGCACCGACGGGCCGTGCAGCCGGACCCGGGTCAGGGCCGCGCCCGGCGCGGGAAGATCGTCTCCCAGACCGGGAAGGCGACCAGCCAGATGACGATGGCGAGGGAGAGCCTGCCGATCCAGTTCGTCAGCTCCCGGGTCCGCTCGGCGTCGTCGACCCAGAGGATCGCCGCCCCGAGCAGCGCGCAGGCGATCGCCCACCCGAGCAGGCCCTTGCCCCACTCCCGCCACTCGTGCCGGGTCCGCGCCCACCCGTGCCGCGGCGGCCTGACCGGCGGCGGGCCACCGGCGAAGCGGTGCGCGAAGCGCTGGTCGGCCCAGCGGACCATCGAGTGCCCGAAGGCCACCGAGAAGCCGAGGTAGGCGGCGGCGAGGCCGTGGGTGACGTCCGCGGTGGCGCCGCGCCGCAGGTCCAGCGCGCTCGCCGCGAGCAGCACCAGGTCCACCAGCGGTACGCAGACCAGCAGCGCGGCGCCCAGCCGCGGCCGGCGCAGCGGATACCGCGCGACCAGCCCGGCGGCGAGCACCACCCAGAACCCGATCTCGCAGGCGACGATGACTCCCAGCAGCATTTCCACCCTCCCCGTTCGTGCCCCATCACCCTGCCCCGCCGCGGACGCGCAACCCTCACCGCCGAGAACGAGATCCCCCTCCCTCCTTCGACGGACCCGCCCCCGCCGGCCCCGGGAGCGGGGGGGGTGGGGCCGGTGCGAGGGCCTCGGGTGGGCGTACATCTTTCGGTGGGGGTGGGGCGGGGTGGGGTCCTCCGCCGGGCGGAGGGCGGGCGGCGGTCGGTGTGGTGGGATCGGGGCCATGCGACCGTCGACCTGGCTCGGGCCCGGCACCGCCGGCCGGGACCTGACGCTCGCCGCCGCCTCCCTGGCCGGCGGCGGGGTCTTGTACGGCCTGGACACGCAGCCGCAGGTGCCCCAGCAGCCGGGCCTGCCGGAGCCGCTGTTCCTGGTGCCGCTGGTGGCGGCCTGCGTGGCGGTGAGCCTGCGCCGGGTCGCGACCCGGACCAGCCTGACGCTCGGCACGGCGGCGCTGGTGGCCGACCTCGCGATGGGCGGCTCGCTGGCCACCGTCCTCGTCTACACCCAGGTGCTCTACGACGCGTGCGTGTTCGGTTCGGCCCGGACGTGGCGCTGGCTGCTGCGGATCACGGTCGCGCTGAGTGTGCTCTGCGCGGCGGCGGGGGTGCTGCTGACCGGCGACTGGCGGGGTGTGGGCGTCGGCGTGCTCGGCGTGCTCGCCGGGGTGGTGCCGGTGCTCACCGGGATCAGCGTGCGGCAGTACCGGGACCAGGCGGCGGCCGAGCGGGCCCGGGCCGAGCAGACCGCCCGGCTCGTGGAGCTGGACCGGCGGCAGGCGGTGAGCGCGGAACGGGCCCGGATGGCCCGGGAGCTGCACGACGTGATCGCCAACCACCTGAGCGCGGTGGCCATCCACGCCACGGCCGCGCTCTCCGTGCCCGGGCTGGACCGGGCCCAGGTCCAGTCGGCGCTGCGGGTGATCCGGGAGAACAGCGTGCAGGGCCTGGCCGAGATGCGGCAGATGATCGGGCTGCTCCGGGAGCCGGCGGAGGGCGGGCCCGCCGTCGACGCCACGGACGAGACGACCCGGGCCCGGCTGAGCGAGGTCGACGGGCTGGTCGACCGGGCCCGCGCCGCCGGGCTGGCGGTCCGGGTGACCCGGCGCGGCGAGCCCCGGCCGCTGCCGGTCGGGGTGGACCTGGCCGCGTACCGGATCGTGCAGGAGTCGCTGACCAACGCGCTCAAGCACGGCGCCGGCGAGGCCGACCTGCTGGTCGCGTACGAGCCGGCGGGGGTGGTGGTGGGCGTGGAGAACGCGGTCGGCGCCGGCGGTGGCGCGCCGGCCGGCGCGGGCGCCGGCCTGATCGGGATGCGGGAGCGGACGGCGCTGCTCGACGGCCGGTTCTCCGCCGGCCCGGCGCAGGGCCGCTGGCGGGTACGGGTGGAACTGCCGACGGGCGGGGCGGCGTGAGGGGACGGGACGTGTCATGGCCGAGGTGATCCGGGTGCTGCTCGCCGACGACCAGCCGGCGGTGCGGGCCGGGCTGGCCCTGATCCTGGGCGGCGCGCCCGGCGTAACCGTGGTGGGCGAGGCCGAGGACGGCGCGGAGGCGGTCCGGCTCTGCCGCGAGCTGCGGCCCGACGTGGCGGTCATGGACGTGCGGATGCCCCGGCTGGACGGCATCTCGGCCACCCGGGAGATCGTCGCCGACCGGCTCGCCGACGTGCTCGTGCTCACCACCTTCGACCTCGACGAGTACGTCTTCGGCGCGCTGCGGGCCGGCGCGGCGGGCTTCGTGCTCAAGGACACCGACGCCGAGGGGCTGGTGGCGGCGGTGCGGACGGTCGCCCGGGGCGAGGGGTTCATCGCCCCGGCGGTGACCCGCCGGCTGATCACCGCGTTCGCGGCGACCGCCCCGGCCACCTCCGGGGCGACCCGGGCGGCGGTGGACGCGCTGACCCCCCGGGAGCGGGACGTGCTGGCCTGCCTCGGGCTCGGGCTGTCCAACCAGCAGGTCGCCGAACGGCTGGCGATGGCGGAGAGCACCACCAAGACCCACGTCAGCCGGATCCTCGCCAAGCTGGACCTGCGCAGCCGGGTGCAGGCCGCCATCCTGGCCCAGGAGCTGGGGCTCCCCGCTCCTGCGCCCGCCCGGCCCGACAGGCCGGGCCCCGACGTCCCGCCGAGCGCGGGCCGCCCGGCGTGAAGGTGCAGGTCGGGGCGTGTCAGGCTGGAGCGGTGAGCGAGCCGGGCGGTACGGAGCTGTCGGCCACCCTGCGCCGGATCGAGCGGGCGGCGGGGGCGCTGGCCAGCGCCAGCGTGGCCCGGATGGACGAGACCCTGCCCTGGTTCCGCGACCTGCCCGCCGACCACCGCTCGTGGGTGATGCTGGTGGCCCAGGCCGGCGCCCGGTCGCTGGTGCAGTGGCTGCGCGACGGCGGCGGCACGGCGGACAGCACCCAGGAGGTCTCCGACGAGGTCTTCGCCACCGCGCCGCAGGCGCTGGCCCGCTCGATCAGCCTCCAGCAGACGGTGGCCCTGATCAAGGTGATGATCGACGTCGTCGAGGAGCAGGTCTCGCACCTGGCCGCGCCGGGCGAGGAGCAGCAGTTGCGCGAGGCGGTGCTGCGGTTCTCCCGGGAGATCGCCTTCGCCGCCGCCCGCGCGTACGCCCGGGCCGCCGAGTCCCGCGGCTCGTGGGACGCCCGGCTGCAGGCGTTGCTGGTGGACGCGCTGCTGCGGGGCGACTCGCCGGACGTGCTGGCCAGCCGCGCGGCGGCGCTCGGCTGGGCGGACGCCCCGCCGGTGGCGGTGGCGGTCGGTCGCTCCCCCGGCGGCGAGGTCTCCGCCGTGCTGCACACCGTGCACCGGCAGGCCCGGCGCATCGGCGCCGAGGTGATCGGCGGGGTGCACGGCGACCGGCTCGTCATCGTGCTCGGCGGCGCCGCCGATCCCGTCGCGGCCACCGGCAAGCTGCTCGGCGCGTTCGGTGACGGGCCGGTGGTGGTCGGTCCGGCCGTGCCGAGCCTGGACGAGGCGACCGAGTCGGCCCGGGCGGCGCTGGCCGGCTTCCGGGCCGCCCCCGCCTGGCCGACCGCGCCCCGGCCGGTGCCGGCGGGCGACCTGCTGCCGGAACGCGCGCTGGCCGGTGACGCGGAGGCGCGCCGGCGGCTGCGGCACGACGTCTACGCGGCGCTGGTGCGGGCGGGTGGCGAGTTGCTGGAGACCCTCGACGCGTTCTTCGCGGCCGGCGGGACGCTGGAGAGCGCCGCCCGCGCCCTCTTCGTGCACCCGAACACGGTGCGCTACCGGCTGCGGCGGGTCGCCGACGTGACCGGCTTCTCGCCGCTCGCCGCACGGGACGCGTTCGCCCTCCAGGTGGCGCTCACCGTGGGCCGGCTCGACCCGGTGGTCCCAGTGGTCCCGACCCAGACAATGACCCCAGCCGTCAGGAAAACATCACAGTCGGGTGACGATCACCGCCGATCTTTGTAGGAACCCTCCAAAGGTCCTAGTGCGGTTTGGTCGGCAGCCGCACAGCGCTACCCGCGCGTATCCGGGAGAGTCATAGACGTGCTCGCAGTACTCTCTCCCGGCCAGGGTTCCCAGAAACCCGGCTTCCTGACCCCCTGGCTCGACCTGCCCGGCGCCGAGGCGCGGCTGCGGTGGTGGTCGGCGATGGCCGGGGTCGACCTGGTGCACCTCGGCACCGCGGCCGACGCCGACGAGATCAAGGACACCGCCCGCACCCAGCCGCTGCTGGTCGCTGCGGCGCTGCTCGCCGCCGAGCACCTGCCGATGTACGACGTCACGGTCACCGCCGGCCACAGCGTCGGCGAGCTGGGCGCGGCGGCGCTCGCCGGGGTGCTGCCGGCGGAGGCGGCGATCACCCTCGCCGGGGTACGCGGTCGCGAGATGGCCGCCGCGTGCGCGCTGGAGCCGACCGGGATGGCCGCCGTGCTCGGCGGGGACTCCGACGAGGTACTCGCCGCGATCGCCGCGCACGGGCTGCACCCGGCCAACCGCAACGGCGCCGGCCAGTTCGTCGCCGCCGGCGCGGTCGAGGGGCTGGAGAAGCTCGCCGCCGAGCCGCCGACCAAGGCCCGGGTGATCCGCCTCAAGGTGGCCGGCGCCTTCCACACCCCGTACATGGCCCCCGCCGAGGCGGCGCTCGCCGCCGTCGCCGCCGGGATCACCCCCGCCGACCCGACCCGGATCCTGCTGTCCAACATCGACGGCGCCGCGGTCAACCACGGGCGCGACATGGTGCAGCGCCTGGTCCGGCAGGTCACCGCGCCGGTGCGCTGGGACCTCTGCATGCGCACGCTGGCCGACCTCGGGGTGACCGGCGTGATCGAGCTGCCCCCGGCGGGCACCCTCGCGGGCCTGATCAAGCGGGAGCTCAAGGACAGCGGCCTCCCGGAGATCGTCACCCTGAACACCCCGGACGACCTGCCCGCCGCGCGGGACCTGACCGCCCGGCACGGAATGGCGCCGAGTCACGAGCCGACCATGCAGTTCCGCGTGGTGGTGGCCCCGTCGGCCGGCACCTTCGAGCCGGCGGAGGACCTGGCCGAGGGCGCGACGCTCGACGCCGGGCAGATCGTCGGCCACATCGCCACCCGGCAGGGCCCGGTCGAGGTGACCGCGCACGACAGCGGGGTGCTCACCGAGTGGCTCGCCCACCACGACGACCCGGTCGCGCCGGGCCAGCCGCTCGTTCGCATCGGAGGTCACGCATGACCGGCAGCCGGATCCTTGCCATGGGGCACTACCAGCCGTCCCGGGTGGTCACCAACGACGAGATCGCGCAACTGGTGGAGACCAACGACGAGTGGATCCGCGACCGGGTCGGCATCGTCACCCGGCGGATCGCCGACGGTGAGTCGGTCACCGACATGGCCGCCGCCGCCGCTGGCAAGGCGCTGGCCAACGCCGGGCTCAGCGCCGCCGACATCGACCTGGTCGTCGTGGCCACCTGCAGCGCCGTCGACCGCAGCCCGAACGTCGCCTGCCGGGTCGCCGCCAAGCTCGGCATCACCGCGCCCGGGGCGTACGACATCAACACGGCCTGCTCCGGCTTCGCCTACGCGCTCGGCACGGTGGACCACGCGATCCGGGCCGGCGCCTCGCGCAACGCCCTGGTGATCGGCGCGGAGAAGCTCTCCGACATCGTCGACTGGACGGACCGCTCGACCTGCATCATCTTCGCCGACGGCGCCGGCGCCGCCGTGGTGACGGCCACCGCCGAGGACGAGCCCGCCGGCATCGGCCCGGTGGTCTGGGGTTCCGCCCCGGAGAAGAGCGACGCGGTACGCATCGAGGGCTGGCGCCCGTACATCCAGCAGGAGGGACAGTCGGTCTTCCGCTGGGCCACCACCGAGCTGGCGCCGCTGGCCCGGCAGGCGTGCGAGCGCGCCGGGGTGGACCCGTCGGAGCTGGCCGCCTTCGTGCCGCACCAGGCCAACGCCCGGATCATCGACGGCATCGCGAAGCGGCTCGGCATCCCGAACGCGATCATCGCCAAGGACATCGTCGAGTCCGGCAACACCTCGGCGGCGAGCGTGCCGCTGGCCCTGTCCAAGCTGGTCGAGCGGCGGGAGGTGCCCTCGGGCGCCCCCGTGCTGCTCTTCGGCTTCGGCGGTGGCCTGACCTACGCCGGTCAGGTCGTCCGCTGCCCCTGAAAGCCCCTCCGGCGCGCCAGCGCCGGGGAGTGACGGCCGGCGTCGTCGGCCGTCGAGTGAAACCGATGAGAGGAACCCAACCGCAATGACCCGTGACGAGATCACCGCCGGCCTCGCCGAGATCCTCGAAGAGGTTGCCGGGGTGAACCCGGACGACGTGGCCGAGGGGAAGTCCTTCACCGACGACCTGGACGTCGACTCGCTCTCCATGGTGGAGGTCGTGGTGGCGGCCGAGGAGAAGTTCGGCGTCAAGATCCCGGACAACGAGGTGCAGAACCTGAAGACCGTCGGGGACGCCGTCAGCTACATCGAGGCGCAGTCCTGATCATGGCGCACACCGACGTCGTCGTCACCGGGCTCGGCGCGACCACTCCGCTGGGCGGGGACGTCGCGTCGACCTGGGACGCCATGCTCGCCGGCCGCTCCGGGGTGAGTGCGCTCACCCCGGAGTGGGCCGAGCAGCTGCCGGTCCGGATCGCCGCCCAGCTCGCGGTGGATCCGGCCGGCCTGCTCGACCGGGTCAAGCTGCGCCGGCTGGACCGTTCCGAGGCGATCGCGATCATCGCGGCGCAGCAGGCCTGGGCGGACGCCGGCCTGGCCGACTCCGGGCTGGACCGGGAGCGGCTGGGCGTCAGCGTCGGCTCGGGCATCGGCGGCGCGCTCACCCTGCTCGCCCAGGACGACATCCTGGAGGCGTCCGGGCCGCGGCGGGTCTCCCCGCACACCATCCCGATGCTGATGCCGAACGGCCCCGCCGCCTGGGTGGGGCTGGAGCTGGGCGCGAAGGCGGGGGTGCACTCGGTGGCCAGCGCCTGCGCGACCGGTGCGGAGGCGATCGCGCTCGGCCTGGACATGATCCGCGCCGGCCGCGCCGACGTGGTGGTGGCCGGCGGCACCGAGGCGGTCATCCACCAGCTGCCGATCGCCGGCTTCAGCTCGATGCGGGCCATGTCGACCCGCAACGACGAGCCGGAGCGGGCCTCCCGGCCGTGGGACAAGGGCCGTGACGGCTTCGTGCTCGGCGAGGGCGCGGGCATCCTGGTGCTGGAGCGCGCGGACCACGCCGCCGCCCGGGGCGCCCGGGTGTACGCGCGCCTGGCCGGGGCCGGTATCACCTCCGACGGCTACGACATCGTGCAGCCGCACCCGGAGGGGGAGGGCGCGATCCGGGCCATCGCGAAGGCCATCGCGGACGCGGACGTGGCCAAGCAGGACGTCGTGCACGTGAACGCGCACGCCACCTCGACCCCCGTCGGCGACGTGGCGGAGATCACCGCACTGCGGGCGGCGCTCGGCGACCACCCGGTGCTGACCTCCACCAAGTCGATGTCCGGTCACCTGCTGGGCGCGGCGGGCGCGCTGGAGTCGATCGCCACCATCCTGGCGATCCGCGACGGGGTCGTACCGCCGACGATCAACCTCGACGACCCGGACGACGGCCTCACCCTGGAGGTGGCCGCCAACAAGGCGCGCCACATGGACATCCCGGCCGCGCTGAACAACTCGTTCGGCTTCGGCGGGCACAACGTGGCTCTCGTCTTCACGCGGGCCTGAGACCACAGCCTTGGAGGCTCACGTGAGCACCACCGCCGTTGGCGCGGACACTTCGTCCGCCGTCGACTACCGGGATCCGGAGTTGCGGCTGCGGGCCCTGTTCGACGCCGGTTCGTTGCGGCTGATGGTGCCCCGGGACGCCTCCGGCGTCCTGTGGGCGCGGGGCGAGATCGACGGCACGCCGGCGATCGCGTACGCGACCGACGCCACCAGGATGGGCGGGGCGATGGGCACCGAGGGGTGCCGGCACGTCGTGGACGCGATCGACACCGCGGTGCGGGAGCGGGTGCCGGTGCTGGGGTTGTGGCACTCCGGTGGGGCCCGGCTGGCCGAGGGCGTGGTGGCGCTGGACGCGGTGGGTCAGGTGTTCGCCGCGATGGTGCGGGCGTCGGGCCGGGTGCCGCAGATCTCTGTGGTGCTGGGTCCGGCGGCCGGCGGCGCGGCGTACGGGCCGGCGTTGACCGACATCGTGGTGATGAGCGGGGCCGGACGGATCTTCGTGACCGGCCCGGAGGTGGTACGCAGCGTCACCGGTGAGCAGGTCGACATGGAGCGGTTGGGCGGGCCGGAGCCGCACGGCCGCCGCTCCGGGGTGGTCCACGTGACGTGCAAGGACGACGAGACGGCGCTGGTCGAGTCGCGCAAGCTCGCCGCGCTGCTCGGGCGCCAGGGCCGGCTGTCGCCCGACGACGTGGCGGTGGAGGGTGACCAGGGGCACGACCTGGCGGCGAAGATGCCGGTCGAGACGAACCGGGCCTACGACGTCAAGCCGGTGGTCAAGGCGCTGCTGGACGCCCCCGGGGTGGAGCTGCACGCCAAGTGGGCGCCGAACGTGGTGACCACGCTCGGCCGGTTCGCCGGCCGCACCGTCGGGGTGATCGCCAACAACCCGCTGCGCCTGGGCGGCTGCCTCGACGCCTCGAGCGCCGAGAAGGCGGCCCGGTTCGTGCGGATGTGCGACTCCCTCGGCGTGCCGCTGATCGTGCTGGTCGACGTGCCCGGCTACCTGCCCGGCCTCGGCCAGGAGTGGGACGGCGTGGTGCGCCGCGGCGCGAAGCTGCTGCACGCCTTCGCCGAGGCCGTCGTGCCCCGGGTGACCCTGGTTACCCGCAAGGCCTACGGCGGGGCGTACATCGCGATGAACTCCCGCTCCCTGGGGGCGACCGCCGTGTTCGCCTGGCCCCACGCCGAGGTCGCCGTCATGGGGGCCAGCGCGGCGGTGAACATCCTGCACCGCAAGAAGCTCGCCGCCGCCCCCGCCGAGGAGCGCGAGGCGCTGCGCGCGCAGCTGATCGAGGAGCAGACCCGGGTCGCGGGGGGCGTCAACCGCGCCCTGGAGATCGGCGTCGTCGACGACGTCATCACGCCCGCCGAGACCCGCCGCCGCATCGCCGAGGCCCTCGCCGCCGCCCCGGCGGCCCGGGGCGCGCACGGCAACATCCCGCTGTAGTCGCACGTACCGTCGAGGGGCCCGCGCTCGCCGAGCGCGGGCCCCTCGCGTCGGTCGGCCCCCGTTGCGAGGTGCCGGCGGGCGGTTGCCCGGCGGTGGTTGCCGGTCCACCGGGCCATCACGAGCTGCGGGTCGTCGGCGACCTTGGCCGGGCGGCGGAGTTCCTCGCCGAGTCCGTTGGCGCGTCAACGGGTACGAGCAAGTTCTTCGACTTCTGCGAAGGTCACGACCTGGTCGCACTCCTCGGGTGTCAGTTTGTTGATCAACGCTTTGCCTGCTTGGGCATGCTTCGTGGTGGGCAGGTCACCGGCGACGAGGGAGGGCAGGACCAGTTCGTAACCGACCCTCGCCCGCGCGCTGTAGCGCGTGCGGCTGCGGGCAACGGCGAAGCTGACACGGATGGCGTGCTCGTTGCCGGCCGGCACGTTCGGCCGATCCACCTCTCGGGCGGCGAAGCGCACTTCGTGGTAGTACGTGCACCGCTGACAGGAAGCCGGGCCCCTGGTCAGGGTGGATCCGCACTCCGTACACATCAGGCGGTCGAGGGCGGCATCGACGATGCGCCAGTCATGCTCTTCGGGATTGTCGATGACGAGCCAGCTCAACGCCGTCTCCTCTGGCGAACCGCAGGCGACGTCCCACTCGCCGAGCAGGCGCGCCCAGGCCAGGTCGAGTTCTGCCTCGATCTCGCCAATGGTCTGGGCCAGGGACGGGCTGCGCCATGCCCGCACGGTGTCAGCCATGTAGTCAAGCATGGTCCATCAGCGAATGCCGCGATACCGGGTTTGTTGCCCAGCCAGACGTGTGGCCCCGCCCGCGAGGACGGCGACCTGGACCGGGCCGTCGCGTTGTCCTCGCTCTACGACCCGATCGTGCTGAGCCTGAACGCCCCGGACCCGGAGGACCTGCTGCCGGCGTACCAGTTGGTGAAGCAGTCGGCCCGGATCAACCGCGAGTGAGGTGGTCAGCCGGCGCAGGTGGTGGCGGGCAGGCCGGGCACCGGCACCGGGGACCGCCCCTCCGGCCGCGCCTTGCCGGCCAGCACCCCGGCGAGGGCGGTCATCGACGCCCGGCTGGACGAGTACGTCGCCAGCAGGGTCGGTGACTTCGCCTTCGCCAGCACGTACGGGGTGTCCATGGCGACCGTGACGGCGGCGTCGGCGCGCAGGTCGCCGGCGCCGTCGCCGTACCCGACCAGGTGCACCACCGTGCCGCCGCTGGGCACCACCTTGACCCCGGCCGCGGTGAGCGCCTCGGTCAGCGCCGCCCGGGTGTGGTCGCGCCCGCCGGAGGAGGTGACGGTCACCGGGCCCCGGACCCCGCCGCCGCAGGCGCCCCGGAACACCGTCACGGCCGCCGCCGCCAGGTCCTCCGCCGCCTTGCGGTGCGCCGGGCCGCCCAGCGTGGACAGCTCCGGGGTGGGCCGGTCGGCGAGCTTGAACTTCATGGTCAGCACCCGGGTCGCGGCCTCGACGAGGCGGGCCCGGGGCAGCGAGCCGTCGCGGAGCGCGGCGAGCAGCCCGTCGTACGCCTGGCCGACGTGCGGCGTCATCAGGATCAGGTCGTTGCCCGCCTGCAGCGCGCGCACCGCCGCCTCCCCCGGCGACCAGCGCTTCGCCGGCGGCATGTTCATCCCGTCGGTGATCACCACGCCCTGGAAGCCGAGCTGGCCGCGCAACACGTCGGTGAGCAGCTTGCGCGAGAACGTCGCCGCGGTGCCGGGGTCCACCGACCGGGCGTCGAGGTGGGCGGACATGACGGCCATCGCGCCGGCGTCGATGCCGGCGGAGAACGGCGGCCAGGCGCCGGTCTCCAGCGCCTTGCGGGACTGGTCGAGCACCGGCAGGTCCTTGTGCGAGTCGGTGGCGCTGTGCCCGTGGCCCGGGAAGTGCTTGACGGTCGCGGCGACGCCCGCCGCCTGCAACCCGCGGACCGCGCCGGCCACCTGTCCCGCCGCCACCTTCGGGTCCGCCCCGTACGACCGGGAGCCGATCACGGTGCTGCGGGTGGCGAGCACGTCGGCGACCGGGGCGAAGTCGAGGTTGATCCCCATCGCGGCGAGTTCGGCGCCGGCCGCCCGCCACGCGGCCTCGGTCAGCTCCGGCTTCCCGGCCGCGCCGGCGGCGAGGGCGCTGGGCAGCAGGGTCACCCCGTCGGTGATCCGGGTGACCACGCCGTACTCCTGGTCGGTGCCGATCAGGAACGGCGCCTGGCCGGCGGGCAACCGGCCGGCCGCCTCGCGCAGGCCGGTGGTGAGTTCGCGGACCTGCTTCGGGTTGTCGACGTTGGTGGTCTCCTGGTTGCCCTGGGTCGGGTCGTCGGCGCTGAAGCCGACCAGGATCAGCCCGCCGAGCCGGTACTTCGCGATCATCTCGGCGGGGGTGTCCACCCCGGCGAGGGCCTGGTTGCCGGCCTTGGAGCCGGGTGAGACCCGGGTGGCCGAGTCGCCGTAGGCGTAGGGCATCAGCACCTGGCCGACCAGGTCCTCGTCGGCGAGCGTGCCGACCAGGGCGGCGGCGCGGGCGGCCGGGTCGGCGGCGGGCAGGCTCGCACCAGGTGTCGGGGTGGCCGGGGCGGCGCTCGTCGGCGTCGGATCGGGGCGGCGGTCCGCCGGCCCGGAGCACCCGGAGACGAGCAGCGCGGTCAGGGCGGCGAGCGCGACGCCGGCACGTCGCGGGGTAGTCGACACGCGGCCCATCCCACCAGTTCACCCCTTATCGGGGCAACTTGACCTCCCCGCCGGATCGACCGGACGTGGGGCGTCAGCCGACGCGGGTGAGCAGGGTCACCGGAGCGCCGTCGCCGGCGTGGCGGTAGGGCTCCAGCTCGGCGTCCCAGGCGGTGCCGAGCGCCTTGTCGAGCGCGTGCGCGAGGGCCTCCGGCGCCCGCGCGCCCGCCATCAGGCTGCGCAGCCGGTCCTCGCCGAGCTGGATGTCGCCGGCCGCGCCCACGGTCGCCCGGAACAGGCCCCGCCCCGGGACGTACATGAAGCGCTCGCCGTCGGCGCCGGCGCTCGGCTCCTCGGTGACCTCGAAACGGATCATGGGCCACTGCCGGAGGGCAGCAGCCAGCTCGGCGCCCGTCCCCGGGCGACCGGTCCACCCGCACTCGGCCCGGCGGGCGCCGGGGTCGACGGGCTGAGCCGTCCACTGCAGGTTGACCGGCGCGGCGAGGACGCGCGCGATCGCCCACTCGACGTGTGAGCACACGGCGAGCGGGGTCGAGTGGACGTATACGACGCCACGCGTTGGCACGGTGACCTCCCGGAGAGCGAGGTGCGTCTTCCCCTACGACCTCGTTCACCCGAGTGGTTTCTGGAAACACATGATGACTGGTGTGACGGATGGTGCGCCAGGGAATCGGAAAATTCGCCGGACGGAATAGTCGGACGGGTGACCGCCGTTGACCCCTCCAGACGCGATGACCAGCCAGGGATCGTGGTCGTGTACAGTTCCATCGGCGGCCTGTGCCGCGCACATCTTCCGCGGACCCACTCACCAGGTGCCGTCCGCACAGCCCCCGGACGTTCCGTCCTCCCGTACGTCTTGCAAGGAGTACCTCCGTGGCGAGCAACACCTCTAAGACCGCGCGCGCGTCAGTCCGGGCCGGCCAGGCTGGCCAGGGTGGCGCCCTCAGCGTGCTGGGCGAGTTCAAGTACCTCATCCCGCTCAACGGCGGTAAGCACGCCTACGTGCGGAACCTGACCAACGGCAAGACCGCGCACCTGCGCACCGACTCCGAGGCCTTCGTCGAGGAGATCCGGGCGCTGGCCGCGGCCGGCCACGCCGCCAAGATCCGGGCCGAGATCAACACTCTGAACGCCGCTCACCCGGGCGACGGCTGGGACGCCACCGAGAAGCGCCTCGTCGAGGCCGGCGTCTTCGAGGGCTGAGCCCTCCCCCACGCGACACCTGAACCGCCCGTCGGGATCACCCCGGCGGGCGGTTCTTCTCATGCGCGCGCCTAGGTGTAAGGAAGGGCCCCTTCCTAACGCCTCACCCCTCCAGCAGGGCGACCTCGCCGGTGGCCAGGTCGTAGAGGGCGCCGACCACCGCCAGCCGGCCGGCGGCGACGGGGCCGGCGAGCAGGTCGTCGGCGCGCAGCGTGGCGACCGTCCGCAGCACGTGCCGGCGGACCGCCAGCGGGTGCGCCCTGGGGTCGTCGACGCCCACCTCGGCCACCGCCGGGGCGATCTGTTCGACGAGGTGCGCCAGCGCGCCGCCCGGTGACCGCCCGCCGCGCAGCGCGTCCACGGCGGAGGCGACCGCGCCGCACCGCTCGTGCCCGAGCACCATCACCAGCGGTACGCCCAGCTCAGCGACCACGTACTCGATGGAGCCGAGCACCGCCCGGTCGAGCACGTGCCCGCCGGTACGGATCACGCAGATCGAGCCGAACGTCTGGTCGAAGATCGCCTCCAGCGGCACCCGCGAGTCGATGCAGCCGAGGAGCACCGCGTACGGCTGCTGGTCGCCGGAGGCCGCCGCGGCCGCGGCGGTGACGTCGTGGCCGTGGACCGGCTGGCCGCTGACGAATCGGCGGTTACCGGCGAGCAGTTCCGCCAGGGCGGCCCGGGGCGTGCCGCCGGCCGCACGCCCAGCCGGCGCAGGCCCCGACGACGCGGGCCGGGACGACGCGGGCCCGGACGACGCAGGCCCGGCCGGCGATGCCTGCGGCGACCCCATGTCCCCAGCTTGGCCGGCACGGCCGGCGCCCGGACCGGGTTGCCAATCTTCTCACCGGCACGGTTGCCGTGGTGTCATGACGGGTAGCCGGTGTTACCACCGGGTATCCCCGGTGTTGCGGACCAGCGCGGCCTGGGGAGGTGGCGATGCCGGAGCACGTCGAGGTACGTCTTCCCGACGACGTACGTCTGCACGTCGAGGCGACCGGGCCGGCCGACGCCGAGGTCACCGTGGTGCTGCTGCACGGCTGGACGCTGGACGGGCGGGCCTGGCACCGGCAGCTCGCCGACCTGCGGGAACAGTTCGACGCGGTACGGGTGGTGAGCTACGACGCCCGCGGGCACGGCCGGTCGAGCTGCATGGCGCTGCCCACCGCCACCCTCGCCCAGCTCGGCGACGACCTCGCCGCGGTGCTGGACGAGGTGGCCCCGAGCGGCCGGGTGGTGCTCGCCGGCCACTCGATGGGCGGCATGACGATCATGGAGTACGCGCACCGGCACCCCGAGCACTTCGCCGCCCGGGCCGCCGGGCTGGTCTTCGTCTCCACGACGGCCGAGGGGCACACGCACACCGTCTACGGCCTGTCGCCCCGGATCGCCCGGTTGATCCGGCTCGCCGAGACCACGGGGGCCGGCGTGCTGGCCCGGTGCGGGTCCTGGCGGCCGCCCCGGGCGCTGCTGCGGGCCCTGCGCCCCAGCATCCGCTGGATGCTCTTCGGCGACCGCTGCGACCCGTACGACATCCGGCTGGTCACCTCGGCGGTGGCCCGCGCCTCGCTCCGCTCGATCGGCGGGTTCCGGGCGTCGATCGGGGCGCAGCACCGGCTGGACACCCTCGCGCGGCTCGCCCACCTGCCGGCGGCCGCGCTGGTCGGCGACCGGGACCGGCTCACCCCGCCGCCGTGCGCCGAGTCGATCGCCGCCGCGCTGCCGGCGACGGAGCTGACCGTCTGCCCGGGCGCCGGGCACATGCTGATGATGGAACGCCCCGCCGAGGTCAACGCGGCGCTGGGCGGCGTGCTCCGCCAGGTGCTCGCCGGCGCCCGCTCCGCCGCTCCCGCCACCACCCGGCAGGGGTGACGCGGGCAGCCCGGAAGGGGGCACGCGGGCGAGGGCGGAAGGGGGCACCCGGGCAGCCCGGAAGGGGGCAGGCGGGCAGGGCGGGCAGGGTGACGTGGGCTCCTTTCCCGCACCTCAGGCGCGGCTGGTTGCGCGCGGGCCGTACCCTCTTGCGGTTGGCCTGGCGCGGTTCGCGCGGTTCGCGTCGCCCGCCGCCGACGTCAGGAGGAGCGACCGTTGACCGACCAGACCACCCTGGCGCAGGAGACCGCCGTCGAGCAGCGGCACCTCGACCGGGTGTACGCCCGGCTGGCCGAGCTGCGCCGGTCGGCGGTCCGCGCCGAGAAGGAGGGCTACCGGCTCGCCCGGGTCGGCAACTTCGGGGCGCTGGTCGAGCGGGACGCGATGGTGTTCCACGCCGCGCAGCGGCGGCACGTGCTGGACGCCGAGCACGAGGGGCTGGTCTTCGGCCGGCTGGACCTGCGCGACCGGCAGGTGCTGCACGTCGGGCGGCTCGGCATCCGGGACGAGGACGCGACCACCCTGGTGGTCGACTGGCGGGCCCCGGCCGCCGCCGCCTTCTACCAGGCCACCCCGGCGGAGCCGCTGGGCGTGGTGCGGCGGCGCATGATCCAGTCCTCCGGTGAGCGGGTCACCCGGATCGAGGACGACCTGCTCGATCCCGCCGCCGCGCCCGCCGACATGGCGGTGGTCGGCGACGGCGCGCTGCTCGCCACGTTGTCGAAGGCCACCGGCCGGGGCATGCGGGACATCGTCGCCACCATCCAGCGGGAGCAGGACGAGGCGATCCGGTCCCCCGGTTCCGGGGTGACGATCGTGTCCGGCGGGCCGGGTACCGGCAAGACGGCGGTCGCCCTGCACCGGGCCGCGTACCTGCTCTACTCCGACCGCAGCCGGTACGCCGGCGGCGGCATCCTGGTGGTCGGCCCGTCCTCGGTATTCGTCGAGTACATCGCCTCGGTGCTGCCCTCGCTCGGCGAGGACACCGCCACGCTGCACTCGCTGGGCGCCCTGTTCCCGGGCATGAGCGCCACCCGCACCGACCCGCCGGCCGTGGCGGCGGTCAAGGGCTCGCTGCGGATGCGCCGGGTGCTGGAACGGGCGGCCCGGGACGCGGTGCCGGACGGCCCGGCCGAGCTGCGCCTGCTCTACCGGGGCGAGCTGCTCCGGCT
This sequence comes from Micromonospora sp. NPDC000121, assembly GCF_042899165.1. Classification (NCBI taxonomy): domain Bacteria; kingdom Bacillati; phylum Actinomycetota; class Actinomycetes; order Micromonosporales; family Micromonosporaceae; genus Micromonospora; species Micromonospora sp. NPDC000121. Next base: position 204,806 of record NZ_JBIAZP010000002.1, on the reverse strand, counting down.
GGACCGCCGCGAGTTGGACGCCATCCGGGAGCGGGCGATGCCGCGGGGCGCCCGCCGCAACGAGGTGCGCCGGGCCGGCTTCGACGGCGTGTTCGCCGCGCTCTGGGCGCAGGCCCGCCGGCTGGGCATCGGCCGGCTGCCCGAGCAGCGCGCCTTCGAGGACGAGATCGCCGAGCGGCCGGAGTTCCGGGAGTTCCTCAAGGCCTGGTGGCCCCGGCTGCACCCCCGGCACGTGCTGGGCTGGCTGGCCCGCCCTGACCGGCTGCGCCGGTACGCCGGCGGGATCCTCTCCGGCGCCGAGATCCGGCTGCTGACCGACGCGTACCGGAGCCTGGACCGCGCCGGGCTGACGATCGCCGACATCGCGCTGCTGGACGAGCTGGACGCGCTGCTCGGCAAGCCGATGAAGCCGGCCCGGCCGAAGCGGGACCCGTTCCGGCTGGCCAGCGGGGTCCGCGAGCTGAGCACGTTCGCCGACCGGCAGCGCGCGGCCCGCGAGGCGGCGCGGCAGCGCCCGGAGGACTACCGGGAGTATGCGCACGTGGTGGTCGACGAGTCGCAGGACGTCTCGCCGATGCAGTGGCGCATGATCGGCCGGCGCGGGCGGCTGGCCTCGTGGACGGTGGTGGGCGACCCGGCGCAGACGGCATGGACCGGCGACCCGGAGGAGCTGGCCCGGGCCCGGGACCAGGCGCTGGGCCGGCGCAAGCGGCACCACTTCACCCTGACCACGAACTACCGCAACTCGGCGGAGATCTTCGCGGTGGCGGCGGCCGAGATCCGCCGGCTGCACCCGGATCTCCCGCTGCCCAGGGCGGTGCGTTCCACCGGCGTCGACCCGGTCGAGCTGCTGGTGTCGCCGGCGGAGCTGGAGACCACCGTGGTGGCGGCGGCCACGGCGCTGCTGGCCGAGGTCGAGGGCACCGTGGGCGTGATCACCCCGGTGCCCCGCCGGGACGAGGTGGCCGGGTGGCTGGGCGGGCTGGGCGCGCCGCGCCTGCAGGTGGTGACCAGCCTGGAGGCCAAGGGCATGGAGTACGACGGCGTGGTCCTGGTGGCCCCGGGCGAGATCCGAGCCGACCCGGGTTCGGGCGTACGGACGCTCTACGTCGCGCTGTCGCGGGCCACCCAGCGGTTGACCACCGTCGACCCGACCGGCTGACCCGTACCGGCCGCCGCCGGATTCACTTGCACATATTGCGATGTGAGCATAGATTGAACCGGGTCCGGACGGGTGACGGAGGGTGGGCGCGTGGGCGCAGGTCATGACCACCACCACGGGTCGGTCGCGAACGCCGCGCACCGCCACCGGGGCCGCCTCTGGGCGGCGTTCGCGCTGCTCGGCGCCCTGATGGTGGTGGAGGCGGTGGCCGCCTTCCGCACTGGTTCGCTGGCCCTGCTGAGCGACGCCGGGCACATGTTCACCGACGTGCTCGGCATCGGCATGGCGCTCGCGGCGATCACCGCGACCCGGCGCGCCGGCGCGGACCCGCAGCGCACCTTCGGCCTCTACCGGCTGGAGGTGCTGGCCGCCCTGGCCAACGCCGTCCTGCTCTCCGGCGTCGCGGTCTACGTGGTCGTCGAGGCCGTACGCCGGTTCGGCGACCCGCCGGAGGTGCTCGCCGGACCGATGCTCGCGGTCGCCGTGCTCGGCCTGCTCGCCAACGTGGCCGCCTTCGCCCTGCTGCGCTCCGGGGCGAAGGAGAGCATCAACCTTCAGGGCGCGTACCTGGAGGTGCTCGGCGACCTGCTGGGCTCACTCGGCGTGATCGGCGCGGCCCTGCTGATCGCCATCACCGACTGGTGGTGGGCCGACCCGCTGGTCGCGGTGGCGATCGGGCTGTTCATCCTGCCCCGCACCTGGCGGCTCGGGCGCGCCGCGCTGCGCATCCTGGTGCAGGCCGCGCCGGAGCACCTCGAGGTCACCAAGGTGCACGACCGACTGGCGGCCGTGCCCGGCGTCGCCGAGGTGCACGACCTGCACGTCTGGACGCTGACGTCCGGGATGGAGGTGGCCTCGGCGCACCTGACCATGGAGCCGGGCGCGGAAATCGGCGCGGTGCTCACCGCGGCCCGGACGGCTCTGCACGAGGACTTCCAGATCGAGCACGCGACGTTGCAGATCGAGCCGGGGGCGGCGCCCGGGGCCTGCGGGTCGATTGAGTGGTAATGAGCACAACCTTAAATCTGGGAGAGTATTGTTGCCTTATGCCGGATTTGACGGTAAGCGGGCAGACACCCTCAGTCACCTGCGCTGCACCAGTCACACCGGCACCGGTAGGCTCGGTTCCGGCCTCCGCCAGGCGGCACCCACCGGTGCCGGCGGTGGCCGCCGCCTAATCGCCCAGCGGGGCGAACCGGGGAACCATGTTCGTGGGGTGCATCCGCGTCAGCGGTAGGGATCTTCCGTCCCGAACCCGTCAGCTAACCCGGTCGGCGGCTGACGGAAGGACACGTGTATGCCAGTGATGGCACCTGTACGACGACGCGCCGCCCGGTTGGCGGCCCTGATCGCCGCGACGCTCGCCCTCGGCGCCGCGGTCGCCCCCGTCACCACCGCCCCCGCGGCGGCCGCCTCCCGGACCGGCCTGCTCGCCGCGGCCCCCGGTCAGGACGAGGAGGGCGGCACGCCCGCCCTGCGGGCCCAACTCGAGGCCGCCAGCAAGGGCTACCTGGACGCCAAGCGGGCGCTGGACACGTCGGTCAAGCGGCAGCAGCAGCTCGCCGCGCAGCTCAAGACGACCGAGGGCGAGCTGACCGAGCGGAGCGACAAGGTCGGCGAGATCGCCGGAGTGGCCTACCGGACCGGCCGGCTGGGCGTCGCGTCCGCCCTGCTCAACAGCAGCTCGCCGGACGGCTTCATGGACCGGGCCGCCGCCCTCGACGCGGTGGCCGCCAACGAGGACCGGGCGCTCCGCGAGCTCCAGGAGACCCGCGACCAGGCCGCCCGCACCAAGCTCGCCCTGGACGGCGAGATCCGGGAGCAGCGCAAGCAGGTCACGCTGATGGCCAAGCGCAAGGACCAGGCGGAGCGGGCGCTGACGGTGGCCAACCGGTCGCAGTCGAGCAGCGGGCCGGGCGGCAGCTCCACCGCGACGGCGAAGCCGGCCCCGCGTAACCCCGACGGGTCCTGGCCCTCCGAGTCGTGCAGCGTCAACGACCCCACCCCGGCCGACGGCTGCATCACCCCGCGCACCCTGCACGCGCTCAACCAGGCCAAGGCGGCCGGCTTCACCCGCTACGTCTCCTGCTACCGCCCCGGCGGCTCGGGCGAGCACCCGAAGGGCCGGGCCTGCGACTTCGCGGCGCAGAAGAGCGGGTTCGGCGGCGACGCCACCGGCGGCGACAGGACGTACGGCAACAACCTGGCGGCGTACTTCGTCAGGAACGCCGACCGGCTCGCCGTGCTCTACGTGATCTGGTACAGGCAGATCTGGCTGCCCAGCAGCGGATGGAAGTCGTACAGCGGCGCCAACGGCGACCCGTCCAGCGACCACACCAACCACGTACACCTGTCGGTCTACTGACGCCCCGGCCCCGGTGACCCGCCCCTCGCGGGTCACCGGGGCCGACCGTCTTACCGCGCCCACGCCTCCCCGGGACAGGTCACCTGACGGCCCCTGGCAACCCCGTACGGCCGCCGACGGCCGGGTACGCCGCCGGGTTCGCCGAAGCCCGGCTCAGGCGGGCGGCGACCCCGGCGGGCACCCGTCCAGGGCCGCGCCGAGCCGGGCGGCCAGGCCCAGGTGGGCGGCGCGCGCCTGGCGGAAGGCGTAGCCGAAGAGCGGAGCCGGCGCGGCGAGGGTGATCTCGACGTCGATCCGGACCACGCCGTCCGGCTCGGCCCGCAGCCGCGTCCGGTTGCGTACCGTGGTGGCCGGCCACTGCCGCGCCACGGTGAGGATCTCGTCCGGCCCGTCGACCAGGACGTCGGCCCGGTAGGTGACCGGCACGCGCAGCGGTCCGGCGGCCAGCCGGTCGGTGATGAGGTAGCTGGCCCGCGCGCCGCGACGGGGCGGCACCCGGCGGACCCGGACGATCAGCGGGTGCAGGTCCTCCTGCCGGGCCGGGTCCGCGAGCAACCCGGCGGCCTCGGCGAGCGAGCAGCGCGCCTGGACGGTGTAGCTGAAGGAATCCCGCCTGAGCACGCCGTCTCCCCACCGTCGCCGTCGCCCGATCGTCGCGCACCGGGCGGCGCGGTGGCAACGGCGCGCCGGTACGCGCGCGGATGCCGACCGACCCGCCGCCCGCCCGACTACCGTCGGCTGTTGACGGATCACGGTACGTGCCGACCGACGGAGGCGGAGCATGGACAGGTACGACGGATGAGCGGGCACGTGATGGTCTTCGCGCCCACGCCCCGGCTGACGGTGACCGTCGACCAGCCCAGCGACGCCCCGGAGCTGCATCTGCACCCCGGCGGCCAGGGCGTCTGGCAGGCCCGGATGGTGATGTCGCTCGGCGTCGACGTGGTGCTGTGCGCCGCGCTCGGGGGCGAGATCGGCCAGGTCCTGGAGCCGCTGCTGGTCAGCGAGGGGGTCGACCTCAAGGTGGTGCTGCGGGACTCCGGCAGTGGCGGATACGTGCACGACCGCCGCGAGGGGTCCCGACGCGAGATCGTGGACGTGCCCGGCCAGCCGCTCAGCCGGCACGAACTCGACGAGCTCTACAACCTGACGCTCGGTGAGGGGCTGCGCGCCCCGGTCAGCGTGCTGAGCGGACCGAACGAGCCGGCACTGGTCCCGGCCGACCTCTACCGGCGGTTCGCCGCCGACCTCGGCGCCAACGGCAGCCGGGTGGTGGTCGACCTGTCCGGCGAGCACCTCGGCGCCGTGCTGGACAGCGGCGTCTTCTTCCTCAAGGTCAGCCACGAGGAACTCGTCGCCGACGGTCGGGCCCGGGGCGAGGACGAGGAGCAGCTCACCCGGGCGATGTACGACCTGCACGCCGCCGGCGCGGAGAACGTCGTGGTGAGCCGGGCCGACAAGCCGGCCCTGGCCCTGGTCGACGGCGAGGTCTTCGAGGTGGAGATGCCCCGGTTGCAGGCCGCCGACCCGCGCGGCGCGGGCGACTCGATGACCGCCGGGGTGGCCGCCGTGGTGGCCCGGGGCGGCGACGTGCGCACCGCGATCCGGACCGGGGCGGCGGCCGGGGCGCTCAACGTGACCCGGCACGGCCTGGGCACCGGCCGGCTCGACTCGATCACCGGCCTGGTCGACCGGGTGCGCCTCGTCCCCGCCGGCAGCCGGCCGCAGGAGCGGACCACCCCCGACGAGCTGGCCGACCGGGCGGCCGAACGATGACGCTGCGCGTGCTGGTCACCAACGACGACGGCGTCGCCGCGCCGGGCATCCAGGCGCTCGCGCGGGCGGCGGCGGAGCGCGGCCTCGACGTGGTCGTCGCCGCGCCCCTGGAGGAGGCGAGCGGCACCAGCGCCGCGATGACCGCCGTGGAGCAGAACGGGCACGTGGTGGTCCGCGAGCACCCGCTGCCGGAGCTGCCGGGTGTGCCGGCGTTCGGGGTGGGTGGCTCGCCCGGCTTCATCGCGCTGATCGCGGTGCACGGCGCGTTCGGGCCGCCGCCGGCCGTGGTGCTCTCCGGCATCAACCGTGGCGCGAACGCGGGTCGCGCGGTGCTGCACTCCGGGACCGTCGGCGCCGCCTTCACCGCCGCCGCGAACGGCTGCCGGGCGATGGCCGTCTCCCTCGACGTGCTCTCGGCCGGGGAGGCGACGGCCGCCAGCGGGGGTGCCGCCGTGGCCGCCGCCGCCCGCGTACGCGACGCCGAGCGACACTGGTCGACCGCCGCCCGGGTCGCCCTGGACCTGCTGCCCCGGCTCACCGCCGGGCCGGTCGAGAGCGTGCTCAACGTCAACGCGCCGGACCTGCCGCACGGCCGGCTGCGCGGGGTACGCCGGGGCACGCTGGCCAGCTTCGGCCAGGTGCAGATGACGGTGGCGGAGTCGGGGCACGGCTTCGTGCGCACGTCCCTGGAGGAGCCCGGGCAGGCGGTGCAGCCGGGCACCGACCTGGCCCTGCTGGCCGACGGCTACGCCTCGGTGACGGCGATCCGCGCGGTCACCGAGGTGTCCGACGTCGACCTGTCAGGCCTCGGCGACGACTGACGGCAACGGGTCACCGGGGTCGGCCTCGGCGACGACCGATGCCGACGGGTGACCGGCGGGAACCCTGCCGACGGGTGACCGGCGGGAGCCCTGCCGACGGGTCAGGCGCCGGGAAGAACCTCTGGGGCGGGCGCGCCGGCGTAGTAGGGCTCGGGGGCGCCGAAGAGGCCGAGCAGGCCGGTCACCCAGAGCTGCCGGTGCACGAACCGGCTCGGCTCGGTGACGACGAGCTTGACGCCGCTCACCTCGGCGGTCTGGAAGCCGGCGACCATCGCGCTGATGCCGACGGAGTCGATGAAGGTGACGAGCCTCATGTTGAGCTCGATCCGGCTGGGGCGCCCCTTGGCCAGGACCTCGGCGATCGCCTCGCGCACCTCGTACGCGGTGTCGACGTCGATCTCGCCCCGCGGGGCGATCTCGATGACACCACCGGGCATAACCGACTTCACGATCGACAGGCTCACGCGAGCACCTCCACTCGCCCATCCGATGGGCGCCTCATCAGTACGCGGGCCGCGACCGAGAGTATTCCTCCGACGGCCTCGGTCGCCACCCCTCGGGATGAGCAATTCGCGGATGAGGGCGCACCAAGTCGCCCTTGTCCGGACTTTTCACTTCTTCTTCACCCAACGATCAGCTGCCGCTGACGCGTCGCCGACCCAGGGTAGCCGTCCCTGGCCGGCACCGCCCGGTACCCGAAATCCCTGGCGTGGCCCGCCCCGCTTCCGCCCCGCGGGTTGCCCGTCCTCCCTAGCATCGGCCCGGAGAGCGGGCACCACGACGGAAGGACGATCGATGATCAGGAGACTTGCCGCGCTGGCCGGTGTCGGCGCGCTGCTGGCCCTCGTGCTGGCCTGCGGCTTCGGCGGCGGCGGTGACGATGACGACGACGATGACGAGGACTTCGCGCGCGGCGTGACCGCGGTGGTCACGCTCCGCTGACGCACGGCGAGGAGTCGCAGCGCCGTCGGCGACCACGCGTACGACGTGACGCGGTCACCGCGCTGGCCGGCGACGTGACGCGGTCACCGCGCTGGTCGGCGACGTGGCGCGGCCACCACGCTGGCCGGCGACGTGACGCGGTCACCACGCTGGCCGGCGACGTGGCGCGGCTGGTCGCGCGTCCCGTGGCCGGGATCGCCGCCCGTTTCTGAGGAAGGCGGCGAGGGTGGCTCGGCGCGCGGTTTGCGGAGGCGTCCGGCCGGGCACAGGCGAAACGAGCGAACCATGACGCGCCGGTGAGACGTCGAAGTCCGAAGTGGCCGCCGGCTTCGGCCCGAGGAGGTTATCCACCATGTTCGGTACCAATCTGCTGGATCGCCGCAGCAAGCCCGAGCGGATCGCCGACCAGGCGTGGCAGAACCTGGTCTCGGCGGTCAGCTCCGCGGGCGACAGCGTCCGCGACACCGCCCGGTCGGCCCGCCGCGGTGGGTCCGGCTTCGCCGACGAGGCCGGCGACCTGATGGGCTCCGCGGCCGACGAGGCCCGCCGCCGGGCCACCCTGGCCTTCGACGCGCTCGCCGGCCGCCGCCCCGCGCTGCCCTGGACGCTGCTGATCGGCGCCGCGCTGGTCGGCGCGGCGATCGGCTGGGCCGCCGGCACCGCCGCGCGGGCCGCCGGCAGCCGGGGCGACCGGGCAGCGGACGACATCGAGTTCGTCGACGTGGACCGTCCCAACTCCCCCGTCGGCCTCGACGGCTGACCCACCCCGACGCACGGGCACATCGCGGGCCCCGGTCGACCCCTGAGGGGTCGGTCGGGGCCCGCGCCGTTCCTCCCGCGCCCGACACGACGTGGGCCGGGCAGGGGGGGCCGGAGCCGCCGGCCGGAGAGCCACCCGGTTCGGGTGAGGGCCGCTCACCCCCGCCCGCGCCAGGATCGGTCCCGGCGGGCCCGTGTGCACAGGCAGCTATCCCGTGAGGAGTGACAGATGGCCATCGAGACGATCAGCCGTACCGACCAGGACATCCAGTCCGCCGTCCTCGACGAGCTCACCTGGGAACCCCGGGTGCGGCCGCACGAGATCGGCGTGACCGTCTCCGAGGGTGTGGTCACGCTGACCGGTCGGGTCGACAGCTACGCCAAGAAGTGGGCCGCCGAACGGGCGGCGCACCGGGTCGCCCGCGTCCGGGCGGTCGCCAACGACCTGGCGGTACGCATAGGCACGGGCGCAGAACGCGCCGACCCGGACATCGCCGCCGCGGCCGGCCACGCGCTGGAGTGGGACGCCTTCGTCCCGCTGGAGCAGCTCGACGTGACGGTGTCGCAGGGCTGGGTGACGCTGCACGGCGAGGTGGACTGGGAGTACCAGCGCCGCGCCGCCGAACGGGCGGTGGCCCGGCTGACCGGCGTACGCGGAGTCAGCAACGGCATCACCGTTCGTCCTAGCACCCGGCCGGACGGGCACGCCCTGGCCGCCCGCATCGTCGACGCGCTGGCCCGCAACCGGGCCACCGAGGCGGAACGGATCACCGTCCGGGTGCACGGCGACACGGTGGTGCTCGGCGGGCTGGTCCACTCGATGCCGGAACGGGCCGAGGTGGAACGCACCGTCTGGCGTGCCCCGGGCATCCGCGAGGTGCAGAACCACATCGCGGTCGCCCCCGTACTGGGCTGAGCCCGCCGCGCCCCGATCGGCCCCCGACCCCGGGCGGGGACCGGCGGACGTGGTCCGACGGGCACCCGGGCCGAACCATCCGGGCGGGGTGAGCCGCCCTCACCCCACCCCGGGCCAGCCTGGGAGACATGACTGATCCGAAGGGGTCGACCCGCCCCGGGGACACAGCGCCCGGGTCACGCCCGCCGGCCATTCCGCCCGGCGCCGCACGCCTCCGGCGGGAGGCCGACGGCCGGCTGCTCGCGCCGGAGCGCCTCGGCACGGATCGGCGGGTGACGACCGGATGACGACGCCACTGCAGGTCACCGCCCGCCTGCGGACCCCGGTGACCGAGCATGACCACGTCCGCGGGCCGGTGGACGCGCCGGTGACCCTCGTCGAGTACGGCGACTTCCAGTGCCGGTTCTCCGGGGCCGCGTACCAGAACCTGCAGGAGCTGCTGCGGCAGCGGGCCGAGACGGTGCGGCTGGCGTACCGGCACTTCCCGATCACCAACATGCACCCGTACGCCGAGCACGCCGCCGAGGCCAGCGAGGCGGCCGGGCGGCGCGGGCGGTTCTGGGCGATGCACGACTGGCTCTACGAACACCAGGACCAGCTCGACCCGGTACACCTGTCGCTCGGCATCGCGCAGCTCGGCCTGCCCGCCGACGAGGTCAACGCGGAGGTGGAACGGCAGGCGCACGGCGACCGGGTGCGGCGGGACTTCGTCGGCGGCATCCGCAGCGGCGTCGGGGCCACCCCGACCCTGTTCGTCAACGGGGTCCGCCACGACGCCGGCTACGACCTCGCGGACCTCCTGGCCGCGGTCGACGCCGCCGCCACCCCCTAACTGACCCCGCCCCCGGCCTCCACCCCGCCCGCCTCCATCCCCTGCCTCGCCCTCATCCGGCCCTCATCCGGTTGATCAAGAAGTTCGCGCCACCGGGAAGCGCTCCCAGAGACGCAAACCTCTTGATCAACCCGTGCGGGGCGGGGCGCGGCACGGCGCGGGGCCGGGCGCGGCGCGGGGCCGGGCGCGGCGCGGGGCCGGGCGCGGCGCGGGGCCGGGCGCGGCGCGGGGCCGGGCGCGGCGCGGGGCCGGGCACGGGGTAAGGCGCGGCGCAGGGCCGGGCGCGGCGCGGCGCGGGGCCGCGGGCACGGGTGGGTGGGGTCAGATCAGGTGGAGGTCGCGGGCGCGGCGGACGGCTTCGCGGCGGCGGGTGGCGTCGAGCTTGCGGTAGATGTTGCGCACGTGGGTTTTGACCGTGTTGACCGACAGGGACAGTTCGGCGGCGATCTCCACGTTGGACAGGATGCTCTGCAGGTAGCGCAGGATCGTCAGCTCCCGCTCGGTCAGCGGCTCGTCCAGCGACGCCGCCCCCTGGTCCGTCGGGGCCCGCTCGGCCGGCGTGTCGGCGCCCCGGACCAGGTCGCTGACGGTCGGCCAGTGGGCGGTGCCCGCGTCGAGGTGGGCGGCGAGCAGGTCCCGGACCCCGGGTTCGGCGCGGGTGAACACCCGCCGGAACCCCTCCGGGCCGGCCAGGTCGAGGGCCCGCTCCAGCACCCGTCCGGCCCGCCGGTCGTCGCCCGCCTGCCGCGCCAGCACCGCGTCCAGCACCGCCGCCTCCAGGCGTACGGGCAGCGGCCAGTCGGCCGACCCGGACGCCTCCCAGTCCGGCAGCACGTACCCGGCGGCGCGCGGGTCGCCGGCGCGCAGTTCCACCCGGGCCAGCGCGATCGCGAGCGGCGGGTCGGCCCCGTCGCGTACCCGGTCGACGAGCAGGTTCCGGGCCGTGTCGAGGTCGCCCCGGGCCCCGCGCACGTCCGCATCGGCGGCCAGCAGCCAGGACGCCAGCTCCACCGCCCGCGGGCGGTCGGCCAACCGCTCCCGGGCCTCGGCCACCGCCCGGTGCGCACCGGGCAGGTCACCCGCGTCCCGCAGCAGGCCCGCCCGGCACAGCGCCGCCAGCGCCGCCACGGTCGGCTCACCCATGGCCGGCGCGGCCAGCGCCAGGTGCGCCTCCACCTCCTCGGGCTGGTCGCGGTGCAGCGTGACCAGGGCCAGCGCCAGGTACCCGTGCGCGCAGTCCTCCCGGCACGACCAGCCCTGGCACGGCGGCAGGGTCAGGGCGTCCCGGGCCAGCGCCTCGGCGGCCCGCAGCTCGCCCCGCACGGCGTGCAGGAGCGCCGCCCGGCTGGCGCACACCAGCTCGGTACGCGGCCGCCCCGCGTCCCGGGCCGCCGCCAGCGCCCGGTCGAAGGCGAGCCCGGCGGCGGCCAGGTCGCCGTCGGCCAGGTCGGCCAGCCCCAGCGCGGTGCCAGCGACGGCCCGCACGTCGGCGTCCTCGGCGGCGTCGCCGCGCGGCTCGACCGGCGCGGCGGGCCCCGGGGCGAGCAGCCCGGCGGCGGTTCCCAGCGGCTCCGGCCCGGTCGAAGACACGCCGGTCGGGGACGCGGCCGTCGGGGGCACGCCAGTCGGGGACGCGGCCGTCGTGAAGGCGCCGGTCGTCGTCGCGGTCGCCGGTGGCGGGGGCGTGACGGTCGAGTCGGGCGCGGGGCGGCCGGCGAGCAGCCGGGCGACGGCGGCGCGTACCGCCTCGGGGTCGCCGGCCAGCCGGGCCAGGGTGACCTCCAGCGCGGCGACCAGCCGACGGAACCGGTCCCGGCGCGGCGCCGGCAGCGACCGGGCGGCGTCCACGGCGGCGCGCAGGTGCCCGGCGGCCGCGGTCGAATCCCCGGCCCGGGCGCGCTCGGCGGCGCAGGCAAGCCCCAGCTCCGGGTCGCGCCGCACGGCCTCCGGCGGCGGGGGCGCGGGCGCCGGCCCCCCGGGCTCGTTCCGGTCGTACGGGATCAGCTCCGGCCAGCGGGCGACGAACAGCTCGGTGGCGCGGTCCCAGTCCCCGCCGGCCAGCGCGTGCCGCAGCCCGTCGGCGGGCCGCCCGTTGTCGGCGTACCAGCCGGCCGCCCGCCGGTGCAGGTCGCGCAGCTCGTCAGCGGGCAGCCGGGCCAGCTCGGCCTGCAGCAGGTCGGCCAGCAGGGGATGGCAGCGGTACCAGGGCGGGCGGCTGTCGTCGCGGCGGAGCAGCCCGCCGTCGCCGGCCAGGCCCGCCAGCGTCTGTTCGCCGTCGGCTTGCCCGGTGAGCGCGTCGACGAGCCCGGCGCAGACCGCGTCGGCCACGGCGGAGCGCCGCAGCACGTCCCGGGCCTCCGGGGCCAGCCCGGCGAGCACCTCCTCGCGCAGGTAGCCGGCGACGTCCGGCTGGTCGCCGCCGAACTGCTCGGCCCAGCGGGCCGGGTCGGGCTGCTCGCGCAGCGCCAGCGACGCGAACCGCAGCGCCGCCGGCCAGCCGCCGGTCCGCTCCCGCAGCAGGCGCACCCCGGCCGCCGGCAGCGTCACCCCGTGCGCGGTCAGCAGGTCGGCGACCTCGTCGCCGGTGAAGGCCAGTTCTTCCGGGCCGATCTCGGTCAGCTCCCCGGCCAGCCGCAGCCGGTGCACGGCCAGCGGCGGCCCGCCACGCGCGCCGACCACCAGCCGCAGCCGCTGCTCGGCGTGGCGCAGCAGAAAGTCCAGCCCGGTCAACGCCGCCGGATCGGTGATCCGGTGCAGGTCGTCCAGAACCAGCAACACCGGCCGTTCCCGGGCGGCGAGGGCCGCGGCCAGCACCTCCAGCTGGTCGGGGCGGGGTGGGCGGTCGGGCACGGGCGGGCCCGGCGCGTCGTCGGCGGGATCGGCGGCCGCGCGCAGCGCCGCCGCCAGGTAGGACCAGAGCCGGTCCCCGTCGTCGCCGGCCTCCACCGACACCCACGCCGGCAACGGCCGGGCGGGCCCCGTCGGGGCGCCCGCCGCCGCGCCGAAGTCGCCCGGGCTCGCGCCGATGGCCTCCGCGTCCCGGGCGCCCTCGGCCGCGGCGGTCACCGGCCCCTCCCCCGTCCGGCCCGGGTGGCTCCCGGCCTCCCCGGCGGCCCGGAACCAGGACGCGAGCAGCGTCGTCTTGCCCCAGCCCGCCGGAGCGCGGACCAGGGTGACCGGGCCGGCCGTCCCCGCGTCCAGCGTCCGCAGCAGCCGGGGCCGCAGCAGCAACGGCTCCGGCGGCGCGGCTGGGCTCAGCCGGGACGCCAGCAGCGGCGTCCCCGCCGGCCCGCGCGCGACCGCGACGACTCCGGTGTCCCGTACGTGCTCCGGCATCCGGCCCCACCCCCACGGACGCGTCCACTCCCCCAGGCCCTGCGGCGGGCGGTTACCCGGCCGGGACCGGTTCACCCCTTCGGGGGGAGTCTGCGTCACCCCAGCCGCGGCGACCCTGGTGGCACGCGGGCGACCGGCCGGGCCCGACGACGCGCGGCGAGGCCGGCGGGACGGAGGACACCGAGGTGGACGCGTGGGGACGGAGGGGCCGGTGCGACGCAGCGCGGGGATGGCCGGGGCCGGGCTCGCCCTCGCCACGGCGGCCGGCGCGGCGGCGCTGCGGGCGCTGGCCGTACGCCGACAGAGACGGGCCTGGCCCCGCGCGGCCGGTGCCGACCCGCGGCCCGCGCGCTGGCAGGTGGTGACCGTCGACCGCGCGCCCGGCGAGGTGCTGCCCGGCGGACGCTGGCCGGAGCCCCTGCGTCGGCTCGGCGGCGCGGTGCAGGTGGAGCTGCGCCCGGCGCCCGGTTGCCGGGGCACGGAACTGGCCGCGCGGCTGTTGGCCGGCGCGGCCCCCACCGGACTCGCCGTCCACCTCGTCGGCGACGATCCGGGCCTGCTGATCCGCCAGGCGCTGCGGGAGGTCAAGCAGCTCGCCGAGACCGGCGAGGTGCTCCGCGCGGACGGTTCCGCCGTCGACCGCCCGGCGCCGTGGGTGGCAGACTCGGCGGATGGGTGAACAGCGGGCGTACGACGTCGTCCTGTTCGGGGCCACCGGCTTCACGGGCGGGCTGACCGCCGAGTATCTCGCCCGCCACGCCCCGCCCGGGCTGCGCTGGGCCCTCGCCGGGCGCAACCCCGGCAAGCTCGCTGCCGTCCGGGACCGGCTGACCGCGATCGATCCGGCGCTGACCGGGCTGCCCCTGCTCACCGCGGACGTCACCGATGCCGCTTCGCTGCGGAGGGTGGCCGAGAGCGCCCGGGTGGTGGCCACCACCGTCGGCCCGTACGTGCGCCACGGGGAGCCGCTCGTCGCCGCGTGTGCCCGCGCCGGCACCGACTACCTGGACATCACCGGCGAACCGGAGTTCGTCGACCTGATGTACGTGCGCCACCACGGCGAGGCGGTGCGCACCGGGGCGCGGCTGGTGCACGCCTGCGGCTTCGACTCGGTCCCGCACGACCTGGGCGTCTGGTTCACGCTCAGGCACCTGCCGGCCGACGTGCCGATCACCGTCGACGGCTTCGTCCGGGCGGGCGGGCGGATCTCCGCCGGCACGTACCACTCGGCGCTGCTCGCCTTCTCCCGGCGGGCCGAGACGTCCCGGGCGGCGCGCGAGCGGCGGGGGGTCGAGCCCCGACCGGCGGGGCGGCGGGTGCGCGCGGTGCCGGGGCGGGTCGCCCGCGAGCGGGAGCTGGGCATGTGGACGGTGCCGCTGCCGACCATCGACCCGCAGGTGGTGCGCCGCTCGGCCGCCGCCCGCCCCGAGTACGGCCCGGACTTCCGCTACCGGCACTTCGCCGCCGTGAAACGGCTGCCCACCGTGCTGGCGGGCGCGGTCGGGCTGGGCGGCCTGGTCGGCCTGGCGCAACTGCCGCCGGCCCGGCGGTGGCTGCTCGGCCGGCTCGCCTCCGGTCAGGGGCCGACGCCGCAGCAGCGGGCGAGGTCCTGGTTCCGGGTCCGGTTCGTCGGCGTCGGCGGTGGCCGGCGGGTGCTGACCGAGGTGGCCGGCGGCGACCCCGGGTACGACGAGACGGCGAAGATGCTCGCCGAGGCGGCGCTCTGCCTGGCCACCGACGACCTGCCGGCCACCTCGGGCCAGGTCACCCCGGTGACCGCGATGGGCGACGCGCTGCTGGACCGGCTGGTGCGGGCCGGGATGACGTTCCGGGTCCTCGACGCGCCCCGCTGACCGTGGGCCGGATCGGTGGCTTGACCCTCGACCAGGTTGAGACGACAGGATCACCGCCGTGGAGAGCGACCTGCGCAGCATCGGCGAGCTGGCCCGGGCCAGCGGGCTGACCGTGAGCGCCCTGCGGTTCTACGACTCGGCCGGGGTGCTGACCCCGGCCCTGGTCGACCCGGCCACCGGCTACCGCTGGTACACCGGCGACCAGGTGGCGCCCGCCCGGCTGGTCGCCGGGCTGCGCCGGGTCGGCATGCCGGTGGCCGAGATCGCCGCCGCGCTGCGATCCGAGCCCGCCGAGGTGCACCGCCTGCTGGACGCGCACCTGCGCCGCCTAGAGGACGGCCTCGCCGACGCCCGCCGCGAACTCTCCCGGATCCGTACGCTGGTCGATCCCGAGGAGCGCCCCATGACCACCCGCCTCGTCCTGTCCCGCGTCGACCTGGCCGCCGCCGTGGACGCGGTCCGCTTCGCGGTCGGCACCGACCCCGACCTGCCGGTGCTGACCGGCGTGCTGTTCGACATCGACGGCGACGGCGTACGGCTGGTGGCGACCGACCGACACCGGATGGCCCTGGCCCGGGCGGCCGGCCGGGTCGACGGGCCGCCGGCGCGGGTGCTCGCCCCGGTCGCCTTCGTCGACGAGGCGCGGGCCCTGCTCGACACCGGCGCGGGAAGCACCCCCGAGGCGCGCCTGACCGTGGCCGGCGGCACGATCTCGCTCTCCGTCGCCGGCCGTACGGTCGACGCCACCGTCCTGCCGTACGACTTCCCGGACTACGCCCGCCTGCTGCGCGCCGCCCCCGGCGACGGGCCGGCGCACCGGCTGACGGTCGACGCCGCCGCGCTGCGGTCGGCCCTGACCAGCGCCGACGCCCCCGTCGTACGCCGGCGGCACGACGGCGCCCCGCTCGCCGTGACCGTGCTCGGGCCGGACGGGCACGGCGGGGTGCGGCTGCTCGGGGCGGACGAGCTGACCGGGGAAGAGGACGCGTTCCGGGTCGGCGTCAACGGCGACTACCTGCTCCAGGCCCTCGACGCCGCCGGCCGGGGGCAGTTGCTGCTGGAACTGGACGGCCCGATCGCCCCGCTGGCCGTGCGCCGCCCCGACGACGCCGACGCCTTCTCCATCCTGATGCCGATCCGGCTCTGAGGTGTGAGGAAGGGTCCCTTGCACGGGGGCGGGCACGGTCGGGCCCGCGGGTCGGGCCGCGCGGGGCGGTCACGGGGGCGGCGGGCGGTGTCCGGACCGGCCCGGGGCCGACCGGGCCGCGACGGTAGCATCGGTGGGTCCACCTGACGTCCGGACGGAGGCGTACGGAGCAGCATGCTCGACATGGAGTTGATCCGGAAGGATCGCGAGGCGGTGGAGACCGCGCTGGCGAAGCGACTGGATCCCGCCGAGGTCACCCGCGCCCTGGACGAGATCCAGCGGCTCGACCAGGAACGCCGCGCCCTGATCAGTGGAATCGACGCCGAGCGGCAGCGCCGCAAGGCCGAGGCGCGCGCGTACGCGCAGGCGAAGCGGGCCGGCACGGAGCCGCAGGTTACCGCCCCGGAGGCCGAGCGCAAGCAGCTCGCCGAGCTGGAGAGTCAGCTCGACGAGGTGCAGGCCCGGCTGCGCGAGCGGATGAGCGAGCTGCCCAACCTCCCGGCCGACGACGTGGTCGCCGGCGGCAAGGAGGCGAACCGGGTCGTCAAGACCTTCGGTGCGCCGCCGGCCATCGAGCAGGTCCGCGACCACGTGGAGCTGAGCCGCGCGCTGGGTCTGGTCGACCACGAGCGCGGCGTGAAGCTCGGCGGCTCCGGCTTCTGGATGTACACGGGCCTCGGCGCCCGGCTGGAGTGGGCGCTGGTCAACTGGTTGATCGAGCGGAACATCGAGGCCGGCTACGAGTTCCTGCTCCCGCCGCACCTGCTGCTGGACACCGCCGGCTTCGCCGCCGGCCAGTTCCCCAAGTTCTACGACGACGTCTACCACCTGGACCGGCAGTCCGCGCCGCGCGGGCAGTTCCTGCTGCCCACGGCGGAGACCGCGATCCTCGGGGCGTTCCAGGACGAGATCCTGGACACCGCGAAGCTGCCGCTGAAGGCGTTCGCGTACACGCCGTGCTACCGGCGCGAGGCCGCCGGCTCGCACTCCGACGAGCGCGGCACGGTGCGCGGCCACCAGTTCAACAAGGTGGAGATCTTCCAGTTCACCCTGCCGGAGCAGGCCGACGCCGCGCTGGAGTCGATGGTCTCCCACGTGGAGGGCTTGGTCGGCAAGCTGGGCCTGCACTTCCAGACCAGCCTGCTCGCGGCCGGCGACTCCAGCGCCGCGATGAAGAAGACCCTGGACGTCGAGGTCTGGATGCCGAGCACCGGCAAGTACAAGGAGGTCTCGTCGGTCTCCTGGGGCGGCGACTACCAGGCCCGGCGCGCGGCCATCCGCTACCGGGAGCCGGGCGGCAAGCAGACCCGCTTCGTGCACACCCTCAACGGGTCGGCGCTGGCCACCAGCCGCCTGTTCCCGGCCATCCTGGAGCAGTTCCAGCAGCCCGACGGCTCGGTGCTGGTGCCGGAGGTGCTCCGCGACCGGTTGGGCACCGACCGCCTCACGCCTAACCGCTGACCGCCTCGTCGGCGGGGGACGGGTCCACCCGCCCCCGCCGTCGGCGTTTCCGGGCCAGCGGCGGCGGGGTGACCGCCCGGACCTGACCGACGGTTGCGGCGTCCCGCTGCGGGGCTGGCCACTCCGCGACGCCGGAGTCGCTGGACCGCTTCTCGGTGCGGCGCGGCGAGCGGATCACCGTGGTGGGGAAGGTTCCGCGCCCGGCGCCGAACCGTCCGACCACGGACGCGTGTACGGCGCGGCAACGCGTCCCGGCCGCCCGGAGTTCCCACCCATTGCAGCGACACATGTCCATGCGTTGACAGTCGCTGCAACACGCTTGTAATCTTTCGGAAACTTTCAGACCGGGCTGCAATATCCCGGCAGCGCCGGGCCGCTCGCCGGCCCGCCGCCGTCCATCCCCCGCACCCCCGTCAGGAGTCCTCCGATGCAGAGACGTCGACGTCTGTCGGCGATCGTCGCCCTCGGCGTGATCGCGGGCCTGATCGTCCCCGCCGCCGCGACGGCGCCCCCGGCCGCCGCGGCCCCGGCCGGCAGCAAGAAGGTCATCGCCAACCTCTTCGAGTGGAACTGGGCCTCGGTGGCGGCCGAGTGCCAGAGCACCCTCGGGCCGAAGGGCTACGGCTGGGTCCAGGTCTCCCCGCCGCAGGAGCACGTCCGCGGCTCGCAGTGGTGGCTGGCCTACCAGCCGGTCAGCTACCGGATCGAGTCCCGCAAGGGCACCCGCGCACAGTTCAAGTCCATGGTCGACGCCTGTCACGCCGCCGGGGTGAAGGTGATCGTCGACGCGGTGGTCAACCACATGTCCGGGCAGGACAACGGTGGCACCGGCTGGGCCGGCTCGTCGTACGGGCACTACGACTACCCCGGGATCTACCAGACCCAGGACTTCCACCACTGCGGCCGCAACGGCGGCGACGACATCGCCAACTACAACGACCGGTGGGAGGTGCAGAACTGCGAACTGGTCAACCTCGCCGACCTGAAGACCGAGTCGGACTACGTCCGGACGCGGCTCGCCGGGTACCTCAACGACCTGCTCTCGCTCGGCGTCGACGGCTTCCGGATGGATGCCAGCAAGCACATGCCGGCCGCCGACATCGCCGCCATCAAGGCCAAGCTGTCCCGCCCGGCGTACATGGTGCAGGAGGTCATCCACGGGGCCGGCGAGCCGATCCAGCCGGGTGAGTACACCGGCAACGGCGACGTGCACGAGTTCCGCTACGGCAAGGACCTGGCCCGGGTCTTCCGCTCTGAGAAGCTCGCCTACCTGCGCAACTTCGGCGAGGGCTGGGGGCACCTGCCCAGCGGCTCGGCGGCGGTGTTCGTGGACAACCACGACACCCAGCGCGACGTGGGCGGCGTTCTCACCTACCGCGACCGGGGCATCTACGCGCTGGCGAACGCGTTCATGCTCGGCTGGCCGTACGGCTCCCCGACGGTCATGTCGAGCTACACGTTCAGCCAGCGCGACCAGGGCCCGCCCTCGGACGGCTCGGGCCGGACCCTGAACACCACCTGCTACTCCGGCTGGGAGTGCGAGCACCGCTGGCCGGTGATCGCCAACATGGTCGGCTTCCGCAACGCCACCGAGGGCGCCGGCGTCGCCAACTGGTACGACAACGGCAACAACCACATCGCCTTCAGCCGCGCCGGCAAGGGCTACCTGACGGTCAACGACGAGGACTACGCGATCACCGGCCGGTCCTACCACGCCGGGCTGCCGGCCGGCCGCTACTGCGACGTCATCCACGGCACCTTCACCAACGGCACGTGCAGCGGGCCGGTGATCACCGTGGACGGCAACGGCTGGTTCGCCGCGAACATCCCGGCCCACGACGCGGTCGCCATCCACGTCGGTGCCCGACTGAGCTGACCCGCCACCCCCACCGACGGAGCCCCGTCCCGGTCGACATTTCGGCCAGGGCGGGGCTTCGCCGCTCTCCACCCGTTACAGTTACTTTGTGCGTTTTGACCGAATGATCCGGCGGCGGGCCGGCGTGCTGGCCACCGCCGTGGGCGTACCCCTGCTGCTGGCGGCCGTCGGGGCCACGGGCTGGGCGCTGACCCCCGACCGCACGCCCTCCGCACCTCCGGTCGTCGCGCCGCCCACGCCGACCGCCGCCGCGCCGAGCAGCGCGGCCCCGACGCCGGAGCGCGTGCCCGTCGCCGCGCCCGCGCCCGACGACCTGCCGGTGGTCGACTACGACCCGGCGCCCACCGGGTTCCCGGCCGACCCGGACACCCTGGACACCACGCCGCTGACCGAGGGCCTGCACCCCACCCGCAAGATCGCCGCCTACACCGCACCCGGCGGCCGACCGCTGGCCTTCCTCGCCCCCACCATCAACGGCGTCGAGCTGACCATGCCGATCGCCCAGCGGCGCGCCGGCTGGACAGCGGTGCTGCTCCCCTCGGCCAACCGCACCCTCGCCTGGCTGCCGCCCGGCGGCTTCACCACCGTGCCGCTGCGCGACCAACTCATCGTGGAACGCAAGCCGCACCGGCTGACCTGGTACCGCGCCGGCCAGGCCGTCCAGTCCTGGGAGGTCAGCCTCGGCCAGCGCGGCCAGGAGACCCCGCTGGGCCGGACCTTCATCCTCGGCCGCACCCCGCCGCCGCAGGACGTGTACGGGGGCGTGGACATCTTCGCCCTCGGCGCGGTGCCCGACGACCCGGACTCGGTGCCGGCCAGCCTGCGCGGGGCGCACATCGGCGTGCACAGCTGGTACCACGACGGCGAGCTGGGCAAGAAGACCACCAACGGCTGCATCCGGCTCACGAAGAGCGGGCAGCGGAAGCTGCTGGCCGAGGTACCCCCCGGCACCGAGGTGGTGGTGGTCGACGAGCTGCCCGCCCCGCCCCCGACGGCCTGACCACACCGACGCCGCCCTCACCGCCACCTCGGCCGCCGCGAGCACTCGCCGTCGTGGTCGGGCCAGAGCAGGCACCGCCGACCGTCCGGCATGCGCCGGTCGCAGAAGACCCAGTGGCGTACGTTCTGGTCGTCCTCGGCCGACACGGTGGTGCCCGACGGGTCGGTCTGCGGCAGCACGTGCGTCCAGTGCGCCACCACCCGGGCTAGCCGCTGCGCGGCGAGCAGGTCGCCGGCGACCACGGGCAGGTGGATGACCCAGCGCCCGCTCACCAGTCGTAGCTCCGCTCGTTGCGGGCACGGGCCTGCTCCGACTGCCAGCGGCGCAGCGCGTCCTTGATCCGGTCCGTCTCCCGCCGGCTCTGGGCCAGCGCGTCGTAGACGACGGCCAGGTCCCCGGCGACATGGTCGAGGAACTCCCGCACCTCCTGCGGATCGAGCCCGCGCCGGCCGAGCGGCGTCGGCCGGAACCGCCGCTCGCGCACCTGCCACGGCCGCAACGGATGGTAGGCCGCCGAGCGGTAGCAGGTCGGCCCGTTGGCCGACCGCTGGCGACGCCGAACACGCCGGAGGAATACGCGCATGACAGGACCTGCCTCACCGTCGAGATTGACCTGTGGAAGGGGTAGGCCCGCCGGCCCGCCGCGCACCGGCGGACCCACCCCGGCACCTGCCACCGCAGCCCTCAATCAGCAGTACGGCAGCAGGGCCAGCCGACCGCCCTGAACACGAACGCGGTTCGTAACGCAGGCGATCCAGGGCCTCACTCATCGTGCATTGAGCTGCACCCTTCACGCAACTCCCGATCAGGGACAGTGCCGTTGCGATGTTCGTCCTTTTCCGGGACACTGGCGCCCATGACTGGAAGTCCGACCGTCCGCCGTCGGCGCTTGGCCGCCGCACTCCGTCGCCTCCGCGAGCAGACCGGCATGACCGCAGACCAGGCCGCCAAGGAGGTCGGCATCTCGAAGTCGGCGCTGAGCCGGATCGAGAACGCCCAGGTCTCGGTGATGCCGCCGGTCGCCCGTGGCCTCCTTGAGCTGTATGGAGTCGAGGGCGAGGAGATCGACGCGCTCGTTCAGGTCGCCCGGGACGCCCGCAAACGAGGCTGGTGGCAGGCGTACGACGATGTCCTGCCGGACTGGTTCGAGGTCTACGTCGGACTGGAGGCCGAGGCGTCGGAGATCCGAGCCTTCCAGCCGCAACTGATCCCGGGGCTTCTACAAACGGCCGACTATGCCCGCGCCGTCATCCGGGCCGAGCATCCGGACGCGCCCAGCGAGGAGGTCGACCGGCGGGTGGAGCTGCGGATGCGCCGCCAAGACTCCGACACGCCCCCGAAGCTCTGGGTGGTGCTGGACGAAGCAACCCTGTGCCGACCGGTTGGTGGGGCAGAGTCGTTCAAGGCGCAACTCCAGAAGCTGATTGAGGAGGCGGAGCGCCCTGGCCGCACGATTCAGATACTGACGTTCGACGCAGGGGAGTACGGTTCGATGGGCAGCGCCTTCAGCGTGTTGACGTTTCCCGAGCCGGCCGATCCGGGGGTCGTCTACGTCGAAACCCGCGCGGGTAGCCTCTATCTCGAAGGCCAACAGGTCAGGGAGTACAGCCGCGTCTTCGAGCACCTGGTCGCGACGGCGGCCAGCGCTCGGGAGTCGCGCGTCCTGATCGAGGGGGCGATCAACGAGCTTTGAAAGGACGGCGCGGGTGGAAGAGGTCAACCAGGCCACGGTGACCTGGCGCAAGAGCACCCGCAGCAACGGCTCTGGCGACTGTGTAGAGGTCGCGGACAACTTGGCGGGCAAGGTCGGGCTCCGGGACAGCAAGGACCCGACCGGCCCGGTGCTGACCTTCTCCCCGGCAGCCTGGGCCACCTTCGTCCGAGCTGCGAAGGCCGACTCCCTGCACCAGTGACGCGGCAAGGAGGTGGAGCCACCGGTGACGTACCTGGAGGCAGCGACCGGCGCGATCCACCTCGTCAAGCCGCACGAGACCGCCAGTCGGGTCGGGCCATCCACTAACGTCCGGATCGTGTCAGCCAAGGCAGCGGGGGCGTTTCGTCGGACGGCGATCGAGCGATCAGATCAGCGCGTTGCCTGGGAACGGACGGACCAGGCATTCTTCGCTGCCGGAGCGTGTCACATCCTCGCCTGGGTGTGCCGAGATCTCTACCCTGACCGGCTGATCGAGATAGCGGCGGTGCGACTTGCGGGCGAGTGGCAGGTCTTCCACACCTACGCGGTCTGGGATGGCTGGGCGTTCGACCACTCGGGCTGGAATCCCGAGCCGCAACTGTTGGCGGTCAACACCGACTTCGAAGGCCACCCGCTGGAGCGCGTCAAATTCGCGGACAGTCTCGTTGACTTCTGCGCGACGCACCACCATCGCTTGCCGAACCAGTATTGGGAGGATCCGCTCCCCCGTGCTCGCAACTACGTGAGCCGATACAGCCCACCTTGGACGTAGTGCCTCCGGCCTGGCAGCGGCGGCCCTTACAGATGACGCAGCCTGCACGGCCAAGCCGTCGTGAACGGGGTCAGCCGCCTCCCGTACACAGCGGCACGTCGGGGAGCGTCTGCGACCGTTTCACGATGTCCCACATCAGCTCCTTCTCCAGGTCGGCCTTGAACTTCGGTCGGCCGGGTATGAGTGCGCTGATCAGTTTCGCGAACTCACCGTCGATGTTGAGCCCCATGCCGAAGCCGCCCTTGATGATCAGGTCGACCCGGGTGCAGCGGGCCAGCGGAGCGCCGAACGCCGAGCCGT
This sequence comes from Micromonospora sp. NPDC000121, assembly GCF_042899165.1. Taxonomy (NCBI): domain Bacteria; kingdom Bacillati; phylum Actinomycetota; class Actinomycetes; order Micromonosporales; family Micromonosporaceae; genus Micromonospora; species Micromonospora sp. NPDC000121. The sequence continues at coordinate 181,795 of NZ_JBIAZP010000002.1, read as the reverse complement.
TGGTCACCCCCGCCGCGAACCGGAACTTCGCGTACGGGCCGGCGGAGGCTCCGGGCACCCCGAAGCCCAGCGAGAACTTGAACTCCGGCGCGATCACGAGCCCGCTCGGGCCGAGCGTGATGCCACCGATGGAGTCCATCATGCTCGTGATGACACTGAACGTGGGCACCAGCGGCGTACCCGACTGCACGCCGAGCGCTCCCACCAGCCCCCACTTGCCGTGGGCGGTGAGCGTCGAGTTCTTCCCGGTCAGCGCGGTCTCGATGACCAGCTTCACCTTGCCGACCAGCACCATCGGGATGCCGTTGACCATGACCGGCTTGTTGAAGATCTCGGCCGGCACCTCGAGTTTCACCTTCGCGTTGCTGTCCGTGCCGCCGCCGAGCCCGGCCTGGAGGCTGACCTCCAGCGACTCGAGCCCGTGCAGGGCGACGACCGGGTTGGTACTCATGGTCCCGCCGGTCAGGGCGACGTCCGTGGCCAGCCGCAGCGTCTTGAAGCCGAGGGTGATGTCGGCGCCGAACTTCAGGTGGCTGCCCTCCTTGCGATAGACCGAGACAGTCAGCCCCTTGGCGTCGAGCGCGGTCGTCACGCCCCAGCCGTCGAGGGTGACGTCCAGCTTGTTCTTGAGCGGCGGGAGCGGCTTGCCCGAACCGGCGAGCCGGCGCGCCGGGGCGCCCGCGCGAAGGCTCGCCTCGCGGACGACGCCTGCGCGAAGGCCGGCCTCGCGGACGACGGCCGGGCCGCCGGCCGAGGCGAGCACGGTCGTCGGCTGCCGCGCGTCGTCGTCGGGCATGCCGCTGGCCAGCCGCAGGTCGGTGTCGGCCTGATTCGGGGTCGCGACGGTGCCGGGCAGGTCCGGGATCTCCTGGATGCCGATGCTGTCGGTGCCGATGTCCGCGACGCCGACCGTGGCGTCGACCTTGATCCGGCCGTCGCGGATGACCTCCTGCGGCTGCACCGGCACGAGCGTGACCGCGACGTCGCCGCCCACCCGCTCCTTCGCCGCGACCCGGCCGACCGCCCGCGAGGTCAGGAACATGACCTCACCCACGTCGAGGTCGCCCATGCCGCGCACGTCGCCGTCGATCGTCCAGACCAACCCGTCGCCGCTCACCGACCGGACGGCCGCCGCGCCGCCGTCGATCACGACCACGTCCGGCTGATACGTGAACCCGGACGGATCCTTCGCCGGGGACTGGCCGTAGCGGGCCGCCAACTCGGGCGACTCCCCGGCGATCGAGGTGCCGCCCGGTGTGGACGAGCAGCCGACGAGCGCCACGCAGCAGACCGCGGCGAGCGCGACCCGCGCCCTGGCGCCGCCGTGACGCGGCGCGGCCGGGAACAGTCGAAGCGTCATGCCGCGACGCTAGGCGCTGCCGCGCGGCGCGTAATCGGTCGTTTCCCTATCCTTCGAACCCCGGATCAGCGGGGACGCTGCTCCCTCGCGTCTGCGGGCTGTCGGTGCCGGGCTCTCCGGCCGGGCCGCCCACTGGCGTTTCGATCGGCGGGAGCTGGCGCGGCAGGGGTTGACTCGGCCGCCCGGCCAGCTTCCGCCACAGGAACTCACACGTCAGCGCCCAGATGAAGGCGCGCTGCTCGCTGTTCGACGCCGCGCCGTGCCCGCCTTCGACGTTCTCGTAGTAGGACACGTCGTGGCCGTGCTCGCGCAGCCGGGCGGCCATCTTGCGGGCGTGCCCGGGATGCACCCGGTCGTCGCGGGTCGAGGTGACCAGCAGGACCGGCGGGTACGCCGACCCGCCGCGGACGTTGTGGTACGGCGAGTACTCCCGCAGGTAGGCCCAGTCGGCCGGCTCGTCCGGGTCGCCGTACTCGGCCATCCACGAGGCGCCGGCCAGCAGCCGGTGGTACCGCCACATGTCCAGCACCGGCACGCTCGCGACGACCGCGCCGAAGAGCGACGGGTAGCGGGTCAGCATCACGCCCATCAGCAGCCCGCCGTTGCTGCCGCCCTCGATGCCGAGCTGCGCCGGCGTGGTGATCCCGCGCGTCACCAGCTCCGCCGCCACCGCCGCGAAGTCCTCGTACGCCCGGAGCCGGTTCTCCCGCAGCGCGGCGCGGTGCCACCGCGGACCGTACTCGCCGCCGCCCCGGATGTTCGCCACCACGTAGGTGCCGCCCCTGGCCAGCCATCCCCGGCCGATGATCCCGCTGTAGTACGGGGTCCGGGAGACCTCATACCCGCCGTACCCGGTGAGCAGCGTCGGCCCGGCGGGCGCCTGCGGATCCCCCACCACGAAGTACGGCACCCGCGTGCCGTCGGCCGAGGTGGCGAAGAACTGGCGCACCGTCAGGCCCTCCGCGTCGAAGAACGCCGGCTCCCGCTTCAGGGTCTCGACCGGGCCGCCGACGTGGCCGAGCCGGAGCGTCGCCGGCCGGAGGAACCCCTCGGAGGCGAGCAGGAAGGCGTCGCTGTGGTCCGGGTCGGTCCTCACGATCTCGCTGTGGTCGAACTCCGGCACCCCCGCGAGCGGCTCCCGCCGCCACCCCGTCCCGTCCGGCGTCAGCACCTCCAGCCGGCTCCGCACGTCGGCGAGGGTGGCCAGGATCAGGTGGTTGCGCGTCCAGGAGTGGTCGCTCAGCGCCGTGCGGTCGTCCGGCCGGAAGAGCACCGTCAGCTCCCGCTCCCCGGCGAGGAACGCGTCGAACCGGGTCACCAGCAGGGCGCCCGCGGGATGGGTCGTCCCGCCGACCGTCCACGGCGAGCGCAGCCGGATCAGCAGCCACTCCCGGTGCGCGTCCCACTGCGCGTCCTCCGGCACGGAGATCCGGATCCGCTCGCCGGCCGCCGTCAGCAGGTAGTTCTCCGTACGGAAGAAGTCCAGGCTGCGGCCCACGAAGTCGCGCTCGAAGCCGGGCGTCGGGTCGTGCGAGGCGTAGACGCCGACGTCGTCCACGGATCCCTCGTAGACGACGTCGGCCTCGGACAGCGGCGTGCCTCGCCGCCACCGCTTGACGATGCGTGGGTGCCCGGAGACGGTCAGCGACCCCGGCCCGACGTCGGTGCCGACGTAGACGTGGTCCGCGTCGATCCAGCAGACGTCGCTCTTGGCCTCGGGCAGCGTGAAGCCGTCCTCGACGAAGGCGCGGCGGGCCAGGTCGAACTCGCGCACCACGACCGCGTCGGCGCCGCCGCGCGACAGGCTGATCAGGCAGCGCCGGTAGCCGGGCCGCAGGACCGTCACCCCGCCCCAGACCCAGTTCTCGCCCTCCTCGGCGGCCAACGCGTCGAGGTCGAGCAGCACATCCCACTCCGGCTCGGGCCGGCGGTACTCGTCGAGGGTGGTCCGCCGCCATACCCCGCGCGGGTGCGCCGCGTCGGTCCAGAAGCCGTAGTAGAAGCCGTCCCCGCGCCACCCGGGATAGGGAATGCGATCCTCGGCGTCGAGCACCTGCCGGAGTTCGGCCCGCAGGGCGGCGAACGCCTCGCCCCCGGTCAGCGCGGCGATGGTCTCCGCGTTGCGGTCCCGCACCCAGCGGGCCGCGTCCGCACCATCAAGATCTTCCAGCCAGAGGTACGGGTCGTCGCCCTCGTTCGTCAGCGTCGCCACCTTCGCCACTATCCCGGACCGGTGCGCCCCATCCGTGCCCGGCGCCTGTCGGCATGGCGACTCACCCCACGCCGTGCTCGTGCGGCCCGTTTCGGCACCTTCGCACGGTCGACGGCCCGCCGAGCGAACCCTCCCTCCCGCGCATGGGAGCACCTTCTCGGGGTATGACCCCGCCATGAGGGCGAGTTTCCGGCTCGGCCGGATCGCGGGTGTGCCGGTCGGGGTCAACTGGAGCGTCCTGGTCATCTTCGCGCTGATCGCCTGGGGGCTGTCGGCCAGCCAGTTCCCCCGGGCCTACCCGGACCGGCCCGTGGCCGCGTACGTCCTCGCGGGGCTCGCCGCGGCGGTCGTCTTCTTCCTCGGCCTGCTCGCCCACGAGGTCTCCCACGCGGTCGTCGCCAAGCGCAACGGGCTGAAGGTCGGCGGGATCACCCTCTGGCTCTTCGGCGGGGTGGCCGAGCTGCGCGGCGAGGCGCCCGACCCGGGCGCGGAGCTGCGCATCTCCGGGGTCGGCCCGCTGGTGAGCCTGCTGATCGGGCTCTTCTTCGGCGCGATCGCGGTGGCGCTCGCCCTGGCCGGGGCGGACGGGCTGCTGCTCGGCTCGGTGTCCTGGCTGGCGGGCATCAACGTGCTGCTCGCGGTCTTCAACGTGCTCCCCGCCGCCCCGCTGGACGGCGGACGGCTGCTGCGCGCGGCGGTCTGGAAGGCGACCGGCGACCGGACGAGGGCGTCCGTCGTCGCCGCGCGGGCCGGCTGGGTGCTCGGCGCGGTGCTGATCGGCCTGGGCCTGTGGCAGTTCCTGGCCGGGGTCGGCTTCGGTGGGCTGTGGCTGGCCCTGATCGGCTGGTTCCTGATCGGCGCCGCCGGCATGGAGGAGCGGCAGGCCCGGATGGGCAGCGCGCTGCGGGGGGTACACGTGGCCGACGTGATGACGCCGCAGCCGCAGACCGCGTCGGGGCGGATGACGGTGGCCGACTTCGTCGACCACTACCTCTTCGCGTACCGGCACACGGCGCTGCCGCTGACCGAGGACGACCGGCCCGTCGGCCTGGTCACCCTCGACCGGGTCCGCGACATCCCGGCGGACCGCCGGGCCGCCACCACGCTGGCCGAGGTGGCCTGCCGCGCCGACGAACTGGTGCTGGCGCGGCCGGAGGAGCCGCTCAACGACCTGCTGCCCCGGCTCAGCGAGTGCGCCGACGGGCGGGCGCTGGTGGTCGCCGACGGCCGGCTGGTCGGGATCGTCTCGCCGAGCGACATCAGCCGGGCGGTGCAGCGCGGCAGCCTGCGCGAGCAGTTGGCCGGCCGATCCGGCGGCTGACCGGCGAAGGCGCGGCCCGCTAACAGACCGAAGGCCCGGGCTGCATCCACTGGGCCGGCAGATTTCCGCTCCGCAACCGTGGCCCGGCTGTCTGGTCAGGTGGTCGGGGAGTCCTCCCGATGGGTCCGACCAGCCAGTATGCAAATCTCTCACCATTGTTCCGCAGGCTTCGCCCAAACCGTGACCACCCGGACACACACGGTGCGGGGATGGCTTGCTATGACCGTGGGGGAAGTTTCGTGGCGAACCTTGACGTCTCACTCAAAAGCGCGATGCAGATCGAGGGCGCGATCGGTGTCGCGGTGGTGGACTACACCAGCGGGATGACGCTGGGCGTGGCAGGAGGCACCGCCGAGCTGGACCTGACCGTCGCCGCCGCAGGCAACACCGACGTCGTCCGCGCGAAGTTGCGCACGATGGAGATGCTCAACCTCAACGAGGAGATCGAGGACATCCTCATCACGCTCGGCTCGCAGTACCACATCATCCGACCGGTCACCAGCCGCAGCGGTAAGGGCCTCTTCCTCTACCTGATGCTCAGCAAGAGCCGGGCCAACCTGGCCCTCGCCCGCCACCAGCTTCGCAGCGTCGAGGAGCACCTGGAGTTGTGAGCGCCTCCGGACCGTACGACACAGCACTCCCCCGCCGCGTCCGGCAGACCAGCACGCTGCCACCGGCGGAGCCCCTCCCGCCATCGTTGGCCGGCAACCTCACCCTTCCGTACCGGGCGATCAGCACCGAACTCTCGGAACTCCGGCTCCAGATCCCCGGTGTGCACGGCTGCGTCCTGGGCGGCGTGGACGGGCTTCTCATCACCCACAACATGCCCGAGGGCAGCCGGCCGGACGACCTGGCCGCGCTCGCCGCGAGCACGTTCGGGCTGGGACGGCAGGTCGGCCTGAGCCTCGGGCAGGGGTCGTTCCGGCAGTCCACCGTTCGCAACGCCGGCGGCTACCTGAGCGTCTACGCCGTCAACAGCCAGGCGCTGCTCGCGGTGGTCGGCGAGGACGCGGTGAACGTGGCTCGGCTCCACCTGCACGCCCCCGGCGTGGCCGAGCGTCTCGCCATCCTCCTGAGCGCAGGCATCTGAGACCTGACCGGCCGTTGTCGAGGCGTTCCTGTCACCCCCGCCTCGACAACGGCCGGACCGCTCGGCTCTCCCGCTCTCCGGCCGCCGGCACGCTCCGGCGGCGTCCCGCTCACGGGTCTGCCCGCTGGTCCCGGGGGAAATAGCGGTCCAGCAGGTCGGTGCGGAACGTGCCCGCCGGATCGAGCCGGCGCACCAGGTCGAGGAAGTCGGCGTACCGGGGCCAGGCCGCGGCGACCGCCGCCGGGGCGAGCCCGAACACCTTGCCCCAGTGCGGGCGCGGCGCGAACGGCGCGAGCCGCTCCTCCACCGCCGCCACCACCGGCAGCACCGCCGCCGGGTCGGCGATCCAGGTGAAGTGCACGGCGAGGCTGTCGCGCCCGTGGTTCGGGCTGAGCCAGAGCCCGTCGGCCGCCACCGCCCGCAGCTCGCAGACCTGGAGCACCGGCGCGATCAGGTGCGCGACCGGCGCCAGCGCGGCCAGCGCCGCCGCCCCCGCGCCGCGCGGCACGTGGTACTCCGACTGGAGTTCGTCGCCGCTGCTCGGGGTGAATCCGAGCCGGAAGTGCGGCAGCCGCTCGTGCCACGGCCCGGGCACGCCGAGCTGCGGGGTGCAGTGCTCCGCCGGCATGCCGGGCACCGGGTGCCGCGGCGCGTCGGCCGCCGTGGTGCCCAGCCAGTCCGCCGGGGGCGGGGCGGCGTCCGCGCGCTGCTTCAGCCACACCTCCCGCAGCCGCGGCCCGCGGAAGTCGGTGAAGACGCTGACGCTGTACGCCGAGGCGAACGCCGCGTCCAGCGCCTCCGGGGGCAGGCCGAGGCGGACGTACTGGCGCAGGTCGTACGCGGGCACCACGTCGAGGGTGAGCCGGGTGACCACGCCCAGCGCGCCGAGCGAGACGACCATCCCGGCGAACGTGTCCCCGTCCGCCGCCCGGTCGACGGTCAGCAGGTCGCCGTCGGCCGTCACCATCTCCAGCCCGGCGACCGCCGTGGCCAGGTTGCCGACCGTCTCGCCCGAGCCGTGGGTGCCGGTGGCGACCGCCCCGCCCACCGAGATGTGCGGCAGGGAGGCGAGGTTGGCCAGGGCGTACCCCCGCTCGTGCAGCCGGGCGGCGAGGTCCCCGTACCGCATGGCGGCCGGCACGGTGACGGTCCGGCGGTCCGGGTCGAGCGCGACGGTCGCGGGCATCCCGGCCAGCGAGACCAGGTCGCCGGCGGTGTCCCCGAGCCGGTTGAAGGAGTGCCCGGTGCCGACGGCCCGGACGCGGTCGCTGCCCGCCACCAGCCGGCGCAACTCGTCCAGCGACGACGGCCGGTGGCGGCGGTGGGCGGCGTAGCGGACGTTGCCCGCCCAGTTGGCGCACGGCACCGCCCGGCCGGACGCGTCGCCGGGCGGGGCGGCGTCGCCCCGGGGACGCGGCGGGCCGTCCGTCCGGGCCACCCCGGCGCCGTCGAGTTCCACGTCGATCCCCCTGCCCGCGGCCGTCGGGGTGGGCCGCCCGTCGGTCGGCGACGGTTACCACCGCCGTCGTCGGGGAACCCTACGCCGATGAGCAGCTACCGCGATCCCGCCCCGCGGGGCGACGTGTTCCCCTCAGAGGAGCAGATCGACCCGACCGGCACCGGGCCGGCCCCGTCGGGCGCGCCGCCGGCCGGGGCGGACCCGGCGGACACGACGCCCGGGCCCCGACCGACGCCCGCACCCCCGCCCGCGCCGCACCCGGTGCCGCACCCCGGGCCGGCGCCCCGCGCGACCGACGTGGTCCGCGCCTGACGTCCCGCCCCCCGGGCAGTCGGAGACGGGCGATCGGCCCGGCCCGCGCCTGACGTCCCGCCCCCCAGGGCAGCCGGAGACGGTGGCCGGCCCGGTCCGCGCCTGACGTCCCGCCCGGGCCGGCCGCGCCCGCGGCTCAGAGCTGGGGCATCACCTCGGCCGCGACCAGCTCCAGGTGGTCCAGGTCGGCCAGGTCGAGCACCTGGAGGTAGAGCCGCTCGCTGCCGACTTCCGCGTACCGGCCGATCTTGTCGACGACCTCGGCGGGGGTGCCGGCCAGGCCGTTGACGCGCAGCTCGTCGGGCTCCCGGCCGATGGCGGCGGCCCGCCGGGCCACCTCGGCGTCGTCCCGGCCGCAGCAGAGCACCAGCGCGTTGGACCAGCACAGCTCGCCCGGGTCCCGGCCGGCCTCCGCGCAGGCGTCCCGGACCCGCCCGAACTGGGCGGCCGAGTCCTCGACCGAGACGAACGGCAGGTTGAACTCGTCGGCGTAGCGGGCGGCCAGGCGGGGCGTCCGCTTCGGGCCCATGCCGCCGAGCAGGATCGGCGGGCGCGGGTCCTGCACCGGCTTCGGCAGGGCCGGCGAGTCGCTGACCGGGTAGTACGTCCCGGCGAAGTCGTACGTCTTGCCCGGCGGCGTCGCCCAGAGCCCCGTGATGACTTCGAGCTGCTCCTCCAGCCGGTCGAAGCGCTCCCCGAGCGAGGGGAAGGGGATCCCGTACGCGGTGTGCTCCTCGGCGTACCAGCCGGTGCCGATGCCCAGCTCGACCCGGCCGCCGCTCATCTGGTCGACCTGCGCCACGGTGATGGCCAGCGGGCCGGGCAGCCGGAAGGTGGCGGCGGTCATCAGCGTGCCCAGCCGGATCCGCCGGGTGTCCCGGGCCAGGCCGGCGAGGGTGGTCCACGCGTCCGTCGGGCCGGGGTCGCCGCTCACCGAGCCCATCTTCAGGTAGTGGTCGGAGCGGAAGAAGGCGCCGTAGCCGGCGTCCTCCGCGCAGCGGGCCACGGCGAGCAGGTCGTCGTAGGTAGCGCCCTGCTGGGGTTCGGTGAAGATCCGCAGTTCCATGCCCCGAGCATAGGTAGCGGGTCCGGCCCTGCCGCAGCTCGCGCCGCCCGTACGCCGGACGTCCGGCATCGGCCGGCACCACCAGGGAACATTCCTTTACAGGCATATACCTGATGCGGCATACTGCGAGGGTGTCCGTCGACGCCTTCACCGTCCTCGCCGAGCCGACCCGGCGGCGGATCCTCGACCAGCTCCGCCTGGCCGAGTGCAGCGTCGGCCAGCTCGTGGACACCCTCGGCGTGAGCCAGCCGGCCGTCTCCAAGCACCTGCGGGTGCTCCGCGAGGCCGGCTTCGTCTCCTGCCGCATCTCGGCCCAGCAGCGCATCTACCGGATCGACGTCCGCCCGTTCCAGGCGGTCGACGGGTGGCTCGAACCGTACCGTCGGCTGTGGGGCACGCACCTGGACGCGCTGGAGCGTCACCTCGACAGTCAGGAGCAGTGATGGACCGCGCGACGTTCCGCCCCGGCCCGCCCGCCGAGGTCGCCCTCGACCGGGCCGACGGGCACTCGACCCTGGTCTTCGTCCGCGACCTGCGGCACCCGCCCGCGACGGTCTGGGCCGCGCTGACCGACCCGGCCCGACTGCGGGAGTGGGCGCCGTTCCTCGCCGACCGGGACCTGGGCGCCCCGGGCCCCGCCGTGCTCACCCTGGTTGACGGCGACGCGGCCGAGGACCAGCCCGCGACCGTACGCCGGGCCGAGCCGCCGCACCTGCTCGAATACACCTGGGGCGAGGACGTGCTGCGCTGGGAACTGGCCGCCGCCGGCACGGGCACCCGGCTCACCCTCCGGCACACCGTCGCCGACGCCGGCACCGCCCCGATGGCCGCCGCGGGCTGGCACCTCTGCCTCGACGTGGCCGCGCACCTGCTCGACGGCGACCCGGTCGGCCCGATCCGGGGCGCGGAGGCGATGGAGTTCGGCTGGCCGGCCCTGCGCGACGCGTACGCCGCCCGCCTCGGCGGAGTTCAGAGCTGACCGAGGCCGGCCTGCCGGGCGCGCTGGATCGCCTGGCCCCGGTCGGCGACCTGGAGCTTCGTGAGCACGTTGGACAGGTGGTTGCGGACGGTCTTCGGGCTGAGCGTCAGCCGCCGCGCGATCACCACGTTGCTCAGCCCCTGGGCGACGAGGTCGAGCACCTCGCGCTCCCGGTCGGTCAGCTCCGGGAACGGCACCGGGCCGGCCGCCCGGGCACCGGCCAGGAAGCCCACCGCCCGGGCGGCGACCGCCGGGCCGAGCAGCACCTCGCCGTTGGCGACCGCCCGGACCGCCCGTTCCACCTCCCCCGGCGCGGCCCCCTTGAGCAGGTAGCCGCGGGCTCCGGCGCGCAGCGCCGCGAAGACGGAGTCGTCGTCGTCCAGCATGGTGACCACGAGCACCCCGATCCCGGGGTGCCGCCCGACGATCTCCCGGGTCGCCTCCACCCCGGACCGGCCGCCCAGGTGCAGGTCCATGACCATGACGTCCGGGCGCAGGGCGCCGGCCACCCGCAGGGCCTCGTCGGCGTCGGCGGCCTCGCCGACCACCCGCAGGCCGGCGGTGCTCGCGAGCAGCGCGGTCATGCCGAGGCGGAAGACCGGGTGGTCGTCCACCACCGCGACCCGGATCACCCCGTCGTCCGTCCCGGTCACGACTCCACCCCCACCGTCCGTCCCGGTCACCAGACCACTCCCACCGTCCGTCCCGGTCACGACGCCACCCCCACCGTCCGGCCCGAAAGCAGGTCGACGGACGCCGGGTCGCCAGGGTCCGGCGACGACGCGCCGACCGGCGGCGACGCCGCCGCCCCGCGCGACGACGCACCCTCCAGCGTCGCCGCCGCCCCGCGCGACGAGGCGCCCTCCATGTTCGATGCCGCCGCCCCGCGCGGCGAGGCGCCCTCCAGCTTCGTCGCCGCCACCTCGCGCGACGAGGCGCTCTCCTGCGGGCGCGGCGCGCGGTCCGGGGGCGGCGCCGCCGGGGCGCGGGTGGGCACGGCGCACCGGTCGGCGGGCACCCGGGCCGTGACCAGGGTGCCCCCGGCCGGCCCCGGGCCGACCGCGCACGTCCCGCCCACCCCCTCGGCCCGCTCGCGCATCGACAGCATGCCGACACCGGGCGGCACCCCCGGCGGGATCCCGGCCCCGTCGTCGGCGACGGTGACCGTGAGGCCCGCCTCGTCCACGGTCAGCGCGATGCGGCAGGTCCGGGCGGCGGCGTGCCGGTGCGCGTTACGCAGCGCCTCGGCCACGATGCCGTACACGGCGGTGGCCACCGGCTCGGGCAGCGGCAGCGGGGCCGCGTCGACCTCGACCAGGAGCGGCGCGCCGTCGTACCGTCGGGCCAGCTCGTGCACGGCCGGCACCAGGCCCCGCTCGCCGAGCACCGGCGGCAGCAGGCCCCGGGCGAGGTCGCGGACCTGCTCGACGCTCTGGTCCATCTCGTCGCGCAGCCGCTCCAGCAGCCGGCCGGCCGCGTCCGGGTCTACGACGAGCAGGTTCCGGGCGGCCTGCACGCCGAGCGCCACCCCGGCCAGCGCCGGCCCGAGGCCGTCGTGCAGGTCCCGGCGCAGCTTGCGCCGCTCGGAGTCGCGGGCCTCGGCGAGCCGGGCCCGGGACGCGGCCAGCGCGCCGCTGGTCGCGGCGAGGCTCGCCGCGGAGGAGACCAGCGGCACCAGGTCGAGCAGCGCGGCCCGGGTGCGCCCGTCCAGCCGCTCCCCCGCCCGCGCCCACGCGGTGAGCCGGCCCACCTCGCGCTCGCCCCGGCGCAGCGGCAGCACCAGCGGCGCGCCGGGCGGCCCGGCCGACTCGGCCCGCGCGGAGCAGCCCTCGGGCCCGTCCACCTCGATGGCGCAGGCGCCGAGGCGCAACTGGTCGGTCAGGCTGCGCGCCACCTCGGTGAGCACGTCGGCCGCGTCCCCGGCGGCGCTGATCCGGTGCCCGACGCGGCGCACCACGCGCAACGGCTCGGCCGCCGCACCGTGGATCAACTGGTCCACCCGGCGCTGCACCCGGATCCGGCCCGGCTGCACGCCGATCGCGACCAGCGCCGTGACGAGCACCCCGGGCACCGCCGGGGTGGCCGGCAGGAGCGCGTCCAGCACGGACACCCCCACCACGTACGCGGCGACCAGCAGGAACGTCATCAGGAACCAGACCAGCGTGCGGCGGACCGCGATCTCGATGCCCCACAGCCGCTGCCGGAGCACCACCGCCAGCACGGCCGCCGGGAAGAACGCCTGCGAGGCGAGCATCGCGACGGGGGCCGCCTCGTCGGGCACCGATCGGGCCCAGCCCTCAGGGAGGGCAACGGGGGCGAAGCTCAGGGCGAGCAGCAGCGTGCCGACGGCCAGCCAGCCCAGCCCGACGCGCTCGGCGGGCGCGCCCCGGCGACGGCGGGCGGCGACCCCGGCGGCGGTGAGCAGCCCGAGGGCGGGCACGGCCGCCAGCAGGGCCGGCTGCACCCGCTCGATGAACTCGGCCCACCCGGCGCTGGCGATCCGCAGCGGCGCGCCCGACCCGCTCGCGCCCGGCCCCGGCCAGGTGAGCTGGAACAGCACGTAGCCGGCGACCACCACGGTGCCGGCCAGCACCGCCAGCCGGGCCGGCCGTGGCAGCCGGCCCTCCCGGACCAGCCAGGGCAGCACCACGATCAGCGAGAGCATCCCCGGCGCCCAGGCCCAGTGCCGGGCGGAGGTGAGCAGCACCGGGTCCGGCAGCCCGGGGTGCACCCCGAGCAGGTCGACGTACTGGGCGCTGAGTGCGGCGAACCCGCCGCCGAGCCCCGTGGCGGCGAGCAGCCAGGCGACCGGGTGCCCCCGGCGCAGCAGGATCAGCCAGGCGACCACGCCGTAGACGGCGCAGTCGGTGAAGTCGACAAGGAAGTAGAGCTGGGACAGCCCCCAGGGCCGGCGGGCGAGCACCCAGCAGCCGGCGGTGGCGACGAACAGCAGCGCACAGCCGACGAGGACGAGCCAGGCGGCGACCGGGTGCCGGCGGTCGTCGTGGGTCGCCGCGGGCGGGGGCTGCTGAACGGACATGCCGAAATCCTGGCAGTCGCGGGGTCGGTTGGTGATCCCCCGACGTTCCAGTGCGAATGTCGGTCCGGCGACAGTCGCCCGGAGCACGGCCGGGTCGTCCCGGCCGGGCGGACATCGCGCGGCGCGGGATGTCCCGGGCATCCGGTGCCGGTGTCCCTGGCCCCCGGGCCGCCGGCCGGTCCACCGTGGATGGTGAGCGACGACGCGAGGAGGAACCATGGAGGACCAGCATCGGGGTCGGCTGATCGGGGCGGTGGACGCGCTGATCCCGGAGGTGTCCCGGCGGGCCGGGGAGATCGAGGCGGCGCGGGCTCTCCCCGCCGACCTGCTCGACGGGCTCCGGTCGGCCGGCTGCTTCCGGATGTTCGTCCCCCGCAGCCACGGCGGCTACGAGGCGGACCTGCGCACCGGGCTGCGGGTGTTGGAGACGCTGGCGCGGGCGGACGGCTCGACCGGGTGGACGGTGATGATCGGCGCGGAGACCCCGCACCTGCTAACGATGCTGCCGCGCGACCGGTTCGACAAGGTCTACGCCGACGGGCCGGACGTGGTCGTCGCGGGCGGCTTCGCCCCGCAGGGTCGGGCCGAGCTGGCCGACGGCGGCTTCCAGGTCACCGGCCGGTGGGCGTACGCGAGCGGCGCGCGGCACGCCGACTGGATCTTCGGCAACTGCGTGCTGACCGGGGACGGCGAGCCGCTGCCCGGGCCGGCGGGGGCACCGCCGGAGGTGCGTTCCATGCTCTTCCCGGCCGCCCGGTTCACGGTGCACGACACATGGCACGCGCTGGGCCTGCGCGGCACCGGCAGCCACGACGTCGAGGTGGAGGCCGCGTTCTGCCCGGTGGAGGAGAGCTTCGACCTGTTCACCGGCGCGCCCTGCGTGCCGGGGCCGGGGTTCGTGGCGCCGCTGGTGCACTTCGTCCTGCACCTCGGCGCGGTGGCGGTCGGCATCGCGCAGGGCGCGCTGGACGACATGGTCGCGCTGCTCGACGGCGGCCGGCAGCGCCTCTACGCCCGGCAGTCGCTGGCCGACTCGCCCGCCTTCCGCCTCCAGCTCGGCCGCGCCGACCTCGACGTGCGGGCGGCACGGGCGCTGCTGCGGGACCTGGCCGACGACCTCTGGGCGGCGTGCGCCACGGACCCGGCCGCGATCCCCGGGCTGCACCCGCGCATCTCCGCCGCCCTGCCGTGGGTGACCGAGCGGGCCGCCGCCGCGGTCGACACCTGCTACCGGGCGGCCGGCGGCGGGGCGGCCCGGGACTCGTCCCCGCTCCAGCGGCGGTTCCGGGACATCCACACCTTCAGCCAGCACGCGGCGGCGGCCGAGGGCTGGCTCGGCAACAACGGCGCCCGGGTGCTCGGCCGCCCGGTGGAGCTGGCCTACTGACTCCGGGCCGCATCGGAGGGAACACACAGATGCGCGCTGATCGCAGTCGCCTGACCGACGGAACGGCGGTCGGGTAGCGGACAGGACGCCGGCCGCCTCGGCGTCGCACTGTTGTAGCAGGTGAGAGGCGTAAGGATGGCGGGCCACATCCCATTCCTCGGGTCCGGCGGGGACAGCACCGTCCCCGCCGACGCCGCCATCACCCGAGCCCGGCCCCACGACGGCCCCGGCGTAACGCAGCGCCGACCGGCCCGCACCATGCGAGGCCGCGCTCCGGCAGCCACCGTCCCGGGCGCCAGGGCCGGTGCCGCCGCACCGACACCGACGTCACCACTCCGGCGGCCGTCGAGCCGCGCGGCGCCCCCCGAGCCGAGCGCGTCGACGAGTCGTACGCCGGACCGGTCCCCGGCCGCGCCGTCGCGTGCCCGGCGGACCGGTCGTCGCCCGACCCCGATCCCTCCGCAGCCGGACCGGCCGTGACCACGCGCCGGAGCCGGTCCGGCGACCGAGCCCGAGAGGAGCCGGCAATGGCCGCTCCCACCGCCACCGCATCCCTGAACGCCTCGACCTACTCGCCCGGCGACCAGATGACCCTGACGGTCACCTACGGCGACGCCGACACCAAGCCGGTGACCGTCACGATCGTGGTCACCGACGCGCAGGGCAACAGCAGCGCCCCCGTCAAGGTCACCGCCGTCATCGACCCGCTCACCGTCACCGTCACCGACGACTCCGGCCGCACCTGGACCCGGCTGTCGGACAACGGCTCGGTGGCCGTCTACCGGGCGGTGGCGTGATGCCCCGGGTCACCGTCACGGTGCGCGACAACGGTGGGCGCACCGCCACCGCCACCGCCGACTACACGATCGCCGCGCCGGTGCTGGGCGGCTACTACCTCTCCGGCAACGCCGACCCGACAACCGACATGGCCGGCGGGAACTTCCGCTCACTGACCCAGTACCGCAGCCTGGCCGACGGCTACACCTTCCCCGGCTACCAGCGCCCGTGGCTGGTGACCCTGGGCAAGGCCGGGGTGCGGGTGAACATGGTGCTGGAGCTGAAGCACTACGGCGGCGGGTCCACCTTCGGGCCGCAGTCCTTCGCGGTGGACGGCGCCACCTACACCGTCCCGGCGCCCGCGATGACCATCCAGCAGCGGCCCGGCACGACCTGGCCCCGGGCGTACGGCTACAGCCAGGTCCTCGCCGGGCACTGCGACGGGCTGCTCGCCCGCGCCCTGTCCCAGTACCGGACCCTGGGGTTCGGGGTGAACATCCAGCTCGCCTCCGAACTGGACACCGACCACGAGTTCGGCACCACCGAGGCGGGCGTCAGCTACACCTGGGCCGAGTCGGACGCCCGGGCGGTGCGGGCGATGACGTACATCGTGGACTGGTTCAAGGCGCGGCAACTGCCCGCCGGCACCACCTTCTCCGTAGGGGTGGGCGGCTTCGACCGGGCCTGCTTCCAGCGCACCCACCCCGAGGCGCTGATGGCGAAGCTCGACTTCCTCCAGTGGAACGTCTACGCCACCAGCCCCACGCACACGGCGCTGGCCCGGTTCCGCCGGGTGAAGGACTGGGCGGTGGCCGACCTCGGCCCGGTCGCGCTCTCCCGACCGGTGATCATCGCCGAGTGGGGCGTACGGGTGGCGGAGGTCCCGGACCAGGCGGCCTGGATCGCCACCGTGCCGGCCGCCATCGCCCAGCTCAACGCCGAACGGGGGCCCCGGATCGTACGGACCAACTACTTCAACTCCGGCTGGGGCACGCTGTCGCCGAAGCCGGCGGGGCTGGCCGCGCTGCGGGCCGCGTACGCCACCCGGCCGTACGTCTGACCGGCCCGGCGGCGTCGGGTCCCCACCCGGCGCCGCCGCCCGTCGGACGCCTGACGGCCGGCGGATTCGTACGGCCGCTGAACCCGCCGGCCATCCGACATCACCTCGGGTGCGGGGCGGATCGCGGAGCGTTCACCGGGCGGCGCGGGGATCGGGATCGGTCGTACAGTGTGCGGGCCATTCGATCGAGGAGGGTCCCGTGACCCAGCCGCCACCGGTACCGGAGTCCCCGGAGCCCGCCGGAAGGCCCGCGAGCACCGACGGTGAGAACCCCGGGCACGCGACGCCGTACCTGCTCGTCATGCCGCCCGTCGACGGGGCGCCACCCACCATGGTGTGGCCCGGGGCGGAGGGCACGCCCGCCTGGGCGATCCCGGTCAGCATCCCGGCGGGCACGCGCGGGTACGCCGTGTTCATCCCGCTGGTGCCGGCCGCCGCCCCGACACCGACGGGCACGGACACCGGCCCGGCCGCCGCCCCGCCGACGCCGGCCGCCCCGGACACCGGCCCGGCCGCCGCTCCGCCGACGCCGGCCCACACGGACACCCGCCCGGCCGTCGAGCCGCGGCAGGCGGGCGGGGAGGTCCGACCGGCCGTCGTGCCGCGGCAGGCGGACCCGGACACCCGACCGGCCCCGACGGCCGCTGCGGGCGCGAAGGGCTCGGGGTCGGCCGTCGAGCCGGCGCCCGTGGCCGCGCGCCCGGAGCCGGCGTCCCCGGCCGGGAACGCGTCGCCCTCCGCCGCCGGCGCGCCGCCCGCCGGCGCCGCCCCGACACCTGCGGCGAGCACGCCGCCCCAACCGGCCACCGCGCCGGCACCCGCCGCCACACCGACGCCGGTCGCCGCCCCGCCACCGCCCGCCGCCCCGCAGCAGGCGGCGTACGGGACCGGTACGCCGGCCGGGTGGCCGCCGCCGTACCGCGGCTACCAACCGCCACCGATCCGGCCGTCGTTCCTCGAGACGCGGTGGCCGGGGCCCGCAGCGGCCCGGGACCGCTCCGTGCCGGCCGCCGTCCTCGCCGGGGCGCTGGGGCTGGCGTGCTTCGTGCCGCTCACCCGCACCGGCATCGGCTGGTTCCTGGGCTGGCTCATCCTGACCGTCGCGGTGGTCATCGCGGTCCGCCGCACCGGCGCCGACCTGCCGCGCGCCGAGCGCTGGGTCCGCGCCGGCTGGGCGGGGGCCGCGCTGGCGCTGCTCTCGGTCCTGGCCTTCCGCAACGCCTGGTGGCTGGTGACGTTCTGCGTCCTCGGGGCGCTCGGCTGCGCGACCCTCGCGATCGTGGGCGGCCGGCTCGTACGCTCCATCCTGTTCAGCCTGGTGGCGGCGCCCTTCGCGGCGCTGCGCGGGCTGCCGTGGGTGGGCGGCCACCTCCGGGCCCCGGCGAGCCCGGGCCTGGCCCGCCGCGTCGTCGGGTCCGCCGCGGCCACCGTGGCCGCGCTGGTCGTCTTCGGCGCGCTCCTCTCGTCGGCCGACGGTGCCTTCTCCGTGGTGCTCGACGGGCTCATCCCGGAGGTCGACGCCGGCGCGAGGTTCCAATGGCTCTTCCTCGCCGGCATCGGTGGGCTGAGCGCGGTCGCCGCCGTCTACACGCTGGCCGCGCCTCCGGACCTGTCGACGGTGGACCGGCCCGGCACGCCCCGCCTCGGCGTCGTGGAGTGGGCACCGGTGATCACCGCACTCACGTTGCTGTTCGGCGGTTTCGTGGCGGTGCAGTTCACCGTCCTGTTCGGCGGGGAGCGGCACGTGCTGCGCACCGCCGGCCTCAGCTACGCCGAGTACGCACGCAGCGGGTTCTGGCAGCTCGTCGTCGTCACGATGCTCACGCTGGCGGTGCTCGCCGGGGTGGCCCGCTGGGCGCGGCGGGAGCGCCCGGTCGAGCGCCACCTGCTCCGGATCCTGCTCGGCCTGCTCAGCGCGTTCGGCTTCGTCATCGTGGTGTCGGCGCTGTCCCGGATGTACACGTACCAGAAGGCCTACAGCTTCACCGGGGAACGTCTCTTCGTGATGGCGTTCGAGCTGCTGCTCGGCACCGTCTTCCTGATGATCCTGGCGGCCGGGATCCGGTGGCGGGGCGCCTGGATCCCCCGGCTGACCGTGGCGCTCGCCGTGGCGATGCTGCTGAGCCTGGCCGTGCTCAACCCCGAGGACTACGCGGCGCGCCGCAACATCGCCCGCTACGAGCAGACGGGGAAGATCGACGCCTGGTACCTGCGGGCGCTCTCGGCCGACGCGACGCCCGCCCTGTCCGGCCTGCCCGATCCGGTGCGCCGCTGCACGCTGAGCTGGATCGCGGACGACCTCGACGAGCCGGACCCCTGGTACGCCTGGAACCTGGGCCGGGTCCGGGCGCGCCAGGCGCTCGACCGGGTCGGGCCGGGCGCCGTCGGCGGCAGCCGCGACTGCAAGGCCGCCGACCAGTTCGACCTGCCCAAGAGCCGCCGGTGACCCGCCCGACGCCCCCGGCCGGCCGGGGGCGTCGGGTCGGAAGGGTCACCAGGGCTCGGGGATGGTGATCGCCACGCACCGCTTGGTGCCGGGGACCGGCTGGTAGCAGGCGGACGCCTCCAGGTTGTTGGTCAGGTCGGACCGGTGGAAGGACACGCTGCCGCCGTTGACGCAGGTGCCACCGCTGGTGGTCACGCCGCCGGTGACCTTGCCGGTGGCGCAGCCGACCGTGCCGGCGGTCTTCTCCACCGTGTTCAGCGAGGAGCGCTGGTCCGCGTACTGGTGGGCGCCGTAGCCGGTCAGCCGCACGCCGGGGCGGGTCACCGTGTACTGGAACGCCGTCGAGGTGTAGTACGACCAGCTCGCGCCGGTGCCCACGGTCCGCATCTCCGGGTCGGTGGACGAGCCGGGGACGAACATGGCGAAACCCTTGTCCTGGGTGGTCGTGCCCGGGATCATCCGGTAGACGATCACCAGGAGCCCCTGGCTGTAACTACCGGTGGAGTAGGTCAGGTAGCTGCCGTTGCCGCAGGTGGTCCGGTCGGCGATGTAGCCGACGCCGTTGGCGTAGAGCATCACCCGGGCGCAGCGGGCGTCGTCGGCGGTGTCCTCGATGGTGCCGACCGTCGTGCTCGTGCCCGAGTTGTCGGTGGCGTACCCGGTCAGCCGCACGCCCGGCAGGGTGCCCGCGTACTGGTAGGCGGTGGGGTGGTAGTAGCTCCACGAGGCCGACCAGCCGCTGCCGGACGGCAGCGCGAGCGCGGGCGAGGCGGGCAGCAGGGCGGCGACCAGTGCGGTGACCAGGGCCGCGACCAGCATCGTGCCGGTCGACCGCCATCGGGGGTGGGTCCTCATCGCTCCTCCGATCACTACGACGCGCGGACACCCCGGCGTCAGGATCAGGTTGGCCGAGGGCGTCGGCCGCGAAGACGGCTCAGTCCCGAAGCGGACAGCCGGATCGACGTCAGTCGTCCGCGCTCCCCTGCCCGGCCCACCCTGACGCCCGAGCCGACTACGAAGCAGACGAACGGCAAACCCGACAGCGCAACGTAACCGCCCGCATCCGGTCCCACCTCGTAGAACAAGGTAGGGGTCAAGGTGGCTGCGGACCCGCACCGCCGAAGGTGACAGCGATGCGGGCGGAACCGTGGATTCGGACGTTCTCCTGCGCCCCTACGTCGTCCTCCTCCTCAGCTCGCAGCGACCGTCGGTGCAGGAGCGCCGCAGGCGCCCCATCGAAAGCGTCTGTACGAGGCCGATCGCCCAACACATCGGACATCCGCGGAGCGCGAGCAGGCCGACGGGGAGCAGCAGCAGGCTCACCGGGCCGACGACCGGCAGGAGTGCGATCGAGCCGATCAGCCCGCCGAACCCGACCACGCCACGGGCGAGGTGCCGTGGCAGAGACTGGCTGGCGAATGAGGGGCCGTCAGCCATCGGTCATCCCTGTCCGCAGGGTGCGGTGCACCGAGGCGCGGGCGCGGTGCAGCCGGGACTTCATCGCGGCCGTGCTGAGGCCGAGCGCGTCGGCGACGGCCCGGCCCGGGAAGCCCTGGATGTCCCGCATGATCAGCACATGACGCTGGTCGGCGGGCAACGCGGCGATCGCCTCGGCGACGCGGCCGGCCTCGAGACGTTGCAGCACCTCGTCCTCGGCCGACGCCGCGACGATGTCGGCCACCGGGGCAGGGCGATGGCCGACGAGCCGCAGCCGCCGAAGGCATTCGTTGCGCACGATCCGAAACATCCACGATGCCAGCGCCCCAGAGGCACGCAGCGTGCCAATCTTGCGGTAGAGGATGATCAACGCCTCCTGCGCCGCATCCTCGGCATCTTCGGGCGTGGCGCACAGCGTGTGCGCGAACCTCCGCACGCCCGGATACGAGCCGGAGACCAACGCGGTGATCGACGCGACGTCCCCCCGCTGGGCGCCGAGAACCAACTGCTCGCTCGGCCATGCCGTCTCAGCCACGGGAACGTCCCCTCCGCCAGCGCAGGAACACGGCGCACATGCAGACCACGAGGGCTCCGACGGCGATGGCAACCCACCATACGAGGTCCATGTCATCCTCCAGTTCTCCGCCGGCGCGTCTCGCCGGCACAGGTAAGAGGCGACGAGTCCGTCAGAGGATTCAGGTCCTGACCGACCAGATGCAACGCCGAGGTGCTCGTCCGCACCCGACGAGAAGGCTGCCACTTGCACGAAGATCGTCTGCGACAGCGACCCCGTGCGGGGCCGCTGGCCGGCGGGAGGAGTGGGGCGGGCGGGACTCGAACCCGCGACCGAGGGATTATGAGTCCCCTGCTCTAACCGGCTGAGCTACCGCCCCGGCACCGCGCCGGATCTTATCCCGCCCGGTCGATCACCGGCCAGCACGAACCGGCACCGTCGCTCATCGGCGTCCTCGGCGCGGCAGCACGATGGGCAACGCGAGGATAACAGCGAGCAGCCGAGCCGCTGAGCCCCGTACCCGCCGATCGGGGCGTCAGGAGCCCCCGCGCAGCTCCGCCAGGACGGCCCCGGCGGCGCGCCAGCCGCTGGCCAGCGCACCCTGGATGGAGGGGCTGTCCCGGTGGTCGCCGGCCACGAACAGGCCCTCCCCCAGCGCCACCGGCTTGCGCAGCCGCCCCTGTGGCGGCGGTGCGGCGGGCAACGCGTCCGGGACCGACACGGTGGTCAGGTGCGTCCAGTCCGCCGTGGACCGTCCGTAGAGCCGGGTCAGCTCGGCCCGCACGGCCGGCTCGGGCGGGGCCGACGGGCCGACCACGGAGGTGGCGATCAGGTGCTGCCCGGCCGGCGCGTACGTCGGCGCGGCCCGGCTGACCACCACCGTGTTCGCGACGATCTCCCGCCGGTCGCCGTCGACGAGCAGGATCGGCTCGTCCAGCGGCGCCTCCTGCGCGCTGTGGTAGTACGTCGTGTAGGCGTGCATGCGTACCGCCGGCAGGGCCGGCAGCAGCGTGGCCGCCGCCGGCGGGTCGACGGCGACCACGACGGCGCGGCAGCGGATGTCGCCGGCCTGGGTGCGGACCCGGCCGGGCGCCACCGCCGAGACCGGGGTGTCCAGGTCGATCAGTTCGGCCGGCAGCGGGTCGGCGACGGCGCGGGGCAGCGCCGCCATCCCCTCGGCGGGCAGGCCGATCCGGCCCCGGGCGAAGGATCGCAGCACCATCGACAGCACGCGGCTGGAGGTCTCCAGCTCCCGTTCGACGAAGACGCCGGAGAGGAACGGCCGCAGCAACTCCTCGATGATCGTGTCGGAGAGGCCGGCGCGGCGCAGCGCGGTCTCGGTGGTGGTCTCGGGCGCGGCGAGCAGCCGATTCTTCGGCAGCGTGGCGCAGCCGGTGGCGAGCGCGGCGAGGCGCAGCCGGTCGCGCAGCGACCCGACGCCGGCCAGGGCGGTGCCGGGCGCGCCGGTGGGCTCGCGGAGCGGGTTGACCAGGCGGGTGAGCCGGTCGCCCTTGCGCACCAGCACCCCTGGGGTGAAGTGGCCGAGGCGCAGCCGGTCGACGTCGAGCAGGGTGCCGAGCCGGGGGTAGGCGGTGTTGAGGACCTGGAAGCCGCGGTCGAGCAGGTAGCCGTCGACCGCGTCGGTGGCCACCCGGCCGCCGAGCCGGCCGCCGGCCTCCAGCAGCCGCCACGGCACGCCGGCCCGGTGCAGCCGCCGGGCCACGGCCAGGCCGGCCAGGCCGCCGCCGACCACGACCACGTCGGTCTCAGCGAGCATCGCGCGCCTCCCGCTCACCGTTCGTCCGGGACAGCCGGCCCGGCCACCAGATTTTCGGGCCGATGTCGTACGCCAGCGCGGGCACCAGCAGCGAGCGGACGACGACGGTGTCGAGCAGCACCCCGACCGCGACCGCGACGCCCAGCTCGACCAGCACCACCAGCGGCAGCACGGCGAGCGCGGAGAACGTCGCGGCGAGCACGACCCCGGCGGAGGTGATCACGCCGCCGGTGACGGCGAGGCCGGTGAGCACGCCGGCGCGGGTGCCCCGCCTGACCGACTCCTCGCGGACGCGGCTCATCAGGAAGATGTTGTAGTCGATGCCGAGGGCCACCAGGAAGACGAAGGCGAAGAGCGGGAACGAGGCGTCCACGCCGGGGAAGTCGAGGACGTGGCGGAAGATCAGCGCGCAGAGGCCGAGGGTGGCGGCGAAGCTGAGCAGCACGGTCGCGATCAGCAGGATCGGCGCGAGGAGCGCCCGCAGCAGCAGGGCCAGGACGATCGCGATCACCGCCAGCACGACCGGGATGATCACGTTCCGGTCCCGCGTCGAGGCGTCCGACGTGTCGACGTTGATCGCGGTGAAGCCGCCGACCACGGCGTCCGAGCCGGGCACCGCGTGCACCGCCGCCCGCAGCTCCCGGACGGCCCGCTCGGCGCCGTCGCTGTCCGGCGGGTCGGCGAGCGTCGCCTCCAGTTGCACCCGGCCGTCGACGACGACGGGCGGCGCGTTCGGGTCGGGCGGACCGGCCCGGTCGGCGGTGACGGGCCGGACGGCGGCCACCCCGGGCACGCCGCGGGCCGCGCCGGCGACCTGCTCGACGGCCTGCTGGTTGGTGAAGATGGTCGCCGGGCTGCCGGTGCCAGCCGGGTAGTGGCGGGCGATCACCTCCTGGCCGGCGACCGAGTCGGTGCGCTCGGTGAACAGGTCGGACTGCCCGAGCGTGGTCACGCCGAGCTGGGCCAGCCCCAGCGCGAGCACGGCCAGCGCGAGGGTGGTCAGCACCCAGACTGGCCGGGCCCGCCGCGCCACGAAACCGGCGATCCGGCTCCAGATGCCGTGCCCGGTGCGCGGGTCGGCCTGGTCGGGCCTGGGCCGGCGCGGCCAGAACGCCCACCGCCCGCCGAGCACCAGCAGGGCGGGCAGGAAGGTGAGCATGACCAGCAGGGTGGCGGCGATGCCGATGGCGGCGACCGGGCCGAGCGCCTGGTTGGAGTTCAGGCTGGACAGCAGCAGGCAGAGCAGGCTCAGGATCACCGTGCCGGCGGAGGCGACGATCGCCGGGGCGGCGCCCTTCCAGGCGGTCCGCATCGCGTCCCAGGGGCGCTCGTGCCGGTGCAGTTCCTCGCGGTAGCGGGCGACGAGCAGCAGCGCGTAGTCGGTGCCGGCGCCGAAGACGAGCACGGTGAGGATGCCCTGCGCCTGCCCGTTGAGCTTGATCACGTCGGCGTCGGCGAGCAGGTAGACGAAGACGGCGGCCAGCGCGAAGGACATCCCTGCGGCGAGTAGCGGGAAGACCCACAGGACGGGGCTGCGGTAGACGACGAGCAGGATGACCAGCACCACGCAGAGGGTGACGACCAGCAGGGTGCCGTCGACGGCGGAGAAGACCTCGATGAGGTCGGCGAGCAGGCCGGCGGGCCCGGCCACGTCCACGGTCAGCCCGTCGCGGTCCCCGCCGGCGATGGCGCGCAGTTCCTCGACGACCGTGCCGATCCGTTCGCCGTCGGCGTCGTCGATCGGCACCACCACCTGGAGGGCCTGCCCGTCCTCGCTGGGGATCGGCGGCGGCAGCGGGCCGACCACCCCGGGCACCTGGGCGAACCGGGCGGCGTCGGTGGCAGCCCGCCGCGTGTCGGTGTCGGTGATGCCGCTGGCGCGTTCGTAGACCACCAGGGCCGGCATGGTCTGCCGCGCGACGAACCGTCCGGACAGCTCCTGCGCCCGGGTCGCCTCCGCGCCGGCGGGCAGGAACGAGGCGTTGTCGTTCGTCGCGACCTCGCCGAGCCTGCCGGAGAACGGCCCGGCGACGGCCCCGATGACCAGCCACGCGAGCACGACCGCCACGGCGACGAGTGTGATCCTGCCGTGGCCTCCTCTTCCGGGCATCCGCACCCACCCCAAGTATCGACGCACCGATCGACGCAGCGGGAGTCCAAGTCGACACCGACCATCCTGCCGGCCGGGAGCGCCCGCGGTGGCGGAAACCGGGCGGTCGGCGGGCACGGAAACAGTGGGCGGCGACGGCCGGCCGATTCGGCGGGGCGCGGAACGACGAACGCCCGCCGGCGGGGCCGACGGGCGTCAGGTGTGGAAGCTCCCCCGTTTGGACTCGAACCAAAAACCTGCCGGTTAACAGCCGGCTGCTCTGCCAATTGAGCTACGGGGGACCGCTGCGTCGTCCGGTGCGGATCTCTCCGCGCCGTGCGACGGGGACAAGAGTACAGGACTCCGGGGGGTGTTGGTCCAGGGGGTTACCCCCGGGGTCCGTGCCCCGTCGGCACGACAATAAACCAGACAAATCGTCATCACGGCACAAGGAGGCATGAGCCGAGAGCAGGATGGGTAGTTAGCTGCGGACAGAGGAGACAGGCGCGATTTGGTCGCCTCCGGCGGGGTAAGCCGCCGGACGACGGCGCGTCAGGTACGGAAGGAGCCGCCATGCGCGGAAAGATCATGTTTCTTGGCGGGCTGGCTGCGGGCTTCGTCCTGGGCGCCCGTGCCGGTCGGGAGAAGTACGAGGAGCTGATGGTCCGGGGCCGCAAGGTGCTCGACCACCCGACCGTCCAGGAGGCGGCCGGCGTCGCGCAGGCCCAGGCGACCCGCCTCTACAGCGAGGGCAAGGACAAGCTCGGCCAGTCGAAGCTGGGCGAGAAGCTGAGCAGCAACGGCCACAAGCAGGAGCTGACCGCCGCCGACGACGCGTTCGCCGGGACGCCGGCCACGGTGGGGGCCAAGGCGGGCTCCGGCTCGTCGAGCACCGGCTCGGCCTCCGGGTCGACGTCGGCGACCACCACCCCCCGCAGCAAGCCGTCCGGCTCGGGCACCAACAACAGCGCCCTCTGATCGCACCTTCGAGCGGGCCGGTCGCCAGCTGGTGACCGGCCCGCTCGTGTGCGTACGGGACCGGACGCCCCCGTTCCGTCATCCGTCCGGACCTCGTACGCTCGACCGCTCGGGTTCCTGTTCCCGGGCCACCGCGCGGCGCACCTCCATCAACAGTTGCCGGGCGTCGTCCCGCCTGACGTTCGGAGCCAACTCGACGAAGAACCGCCGGACGGCCGCACAGGACCCGGCGTCCACCTCCCGCGCGAGGCGGGCGAGCACGGCGGCCAGTGACCGCTGCGGGTAGTGGAGACCCTTGGCGACGGCCAGAAACCGGTCCGCCAGGCCGGCGTCGACCACCCCGGCGGAGACGGCCGCCGCGATGCCGAACCGCAGGTTGATCATCGCCTCGGACATCGGGCGCAGGGACTCCCGGTCGTACGTCATGGCCACCTCGTCGTCCGCGTCGACCTCCCCCGAGGCGTACGCCTCGTACACCCGGCCCACGCCGACCATGCCGAACGGCGCGCACTCCGCCGCCCGCAGCGCGCCCATGCTCGAGGAACCGAGGACGAGCACGCCGCGGTCGACGGCCCGGAGCACCTCGTTCGGCGAGATCGCCGTGCCGTGGCGGAACACCCCGTCGACCAGGCCGACCACGGCCGGCGGGTCTCCAAGGCGAGCAGCGCGTCGAGGTCGCCCCGTTCGACGGGAGGCTGGAACTCGATGCCCGGGCCCGGCGGCACGGGCCAGCCGTGGAGCGTGGGGCCGACGAAGACGACGGCCGTCCCACCGGTCATGACGCCCTCCCCACCAACGTCGGACTCTCGTCCGCCCGGAGCGCCCGGACCGCTCGGTTCCAGGCCCGGGTGGCGCGGTGGCCGATCTTCGACCGATCGCTGCCCCACGATTCGAGGCCCGGCACGAGGACCCTGACGACGTGCACCGGAATGTCGGGCGGGGACAGGTCCACGACGAGCACCCGACGCAGGCCGCCGGCCCGGAGCCGGTCGAGCATGAAGCGGATGTCGGCCGCGACGTCGTCGCCGGGGTGGGACGGGAGGTCCCGAACGCCGCGTCGGGGGGCGTCCGGGTTCCATACCCACCGCGCGTCGTCCACGAGGGAGGACCGCCGGTGCCGGGCGCGGTGGGCGGGCACGTCGGCCCCCGGCAGTTCGAGATCCTCCCGGGTGGCCGACACGTCCACCGCGCGGGACTGCGCACACTCGGTGATCGCCCGGACGAGGGCCGTCCCGACGTCCGGATCGGCGCCGGAGCCGCCGTGCGTCTGCGCCGCGGTCGGCCCGTTGTCCTCCCGAGCGACCGCCAGGACGGTGGGGACGCCGATGTCGGAGGTGAGCAGGACGAGGTTCAGCGGTACGCCGGCCTCGGCGAACCGCCGCGCGAGTTCCCGCGCGGGTGGCGGTAGCGAATCGTTGTCGATGTGCGGGTGCTCCTGCCGTACGCGGTCGAGAGCGGCGCCGAGAAGCGCCCCGCCGTGGCGGTGCCGCAGGGTGTGGCCGAGCTGTGCGCTGGCCACTTCGGCCAGCGTCAACGCGTCCCGTTCGATCACCTCGCACAGCGCGTGGCGGACGGCCTCCTCCACCGTGTTGCCGGAGGCCAGGCCGTTGGAGGAGACCAGCGTGTGGCACGGTGGTCCGCTGACCGACCCGTACGCCACCGCCGAGTACGGGACGAGGACCTCCTCCTGGCTGAGCAGATCCCACCCGGTAACCCAGTAGATCGGTCGGTCGTCCCGGTAGTGCCGGTGCACGGAGATGCTGTGGTCGCCGGGAGCCATCGCCGGACGTCCGGCGGCGCGCAGTTCCGCGTACGAGACGACCGTGTCCGGTCGCATGGGCCGGGCGGCCACGTGCCGCTCCACCGCCTCCATGACCGCCGAGGTCCTGGCGTCGGCCGCGCGGAGCCCCTTGCCGCTGTAGATCGAGGCGAGGTCCGCGGACCGTGGGACCACCGCGTTGTAGACCGGGATGCCCAGGCGGTCCAGGCCCGTGATGTCCGCGACCCGGGTCAGCCCGATCCGTGAGAAGGACGGCCGCACCCGGTCGTACGTCTCCTCGGCGGTGCACTCCCGGTGCCGTCCGCCGCCGTCGGTCCTGGCCGCCCGCGCCCCGGGGCGGACTTCGCTTCGCACCTGATCACCCTTTCTCCACGACGGCTCCGACACGTGGGCCGCACCTCGGTTTCCCTCCCGACCTCCACGGCGAGAGAACCATCCCTCCCGTCATGCGTCAACAGGTGTGTACGCTTTCGGTGTGACCCGCACGCCACCTCCCGATCCCACCGCCGTCCGGATCTCCTCGCCCGCGCAGCACCGGGCGCTGGCGCACCCGCTGCGCCACCGGGTGCTGCTGGCCCTCGGTCGCCAGCCGGCGACCATCAGCCAACTCGCCGTCATACTCGACAGCGGCAAGGGCACCATCGCCTACCACCTGCGAGTGCTCCGCGATGCCGGCCTCGTCCGCGTCGCCGAACTGAAGCAGGTGCGCGGCGGCACCGAGGTCTACTACCGCCGCACCGCGCCCATCCAGGTCGACGCCTACGACCCGGCAGGCACCCAGGCCCTGCTGCACGCCGTGTCCGAGGAGATGACGGCCAGCCCGCGCGACCCGCTGGTGCTGCTGCGCAGCGTCCGGCTCACCGACGCTCAGGCCGAACAGCTGAGCGCCACCCTCACCGCGCTGGTCGCCGAGGTCGCAGACGGGGAGCCCGAGGCGCCCCGCCACACCCTGATGATCACGATGTACCAGGCCGACCCGGCCGGCTGACCATGACGTCGGGCGGTTGCCGGTGAGGCGCCCGGCCCGCCCCGACCCACCCCTGCGGCCACTTTCGCCGATTTGAAGCAAAAGTTCGGGCCATCCATCGAAAACTTCCGCCGCCAACCTCTTCACTTTGGTCCGAGGCGCAAATATCGTCCTGCGTAGAACCTGGCCAGGCTCTTGGTACTCCCCGCGACCTCCTCAGCGACGTCCCGGCGCTGAGGCGGACCCGCCCGACCAGAGCGAGGTTCGATGCGCAGACCGATCGGCCGAAGGGCCGCCACCTACCTCAGCCTTCTCACCCTCGTCGGCGCGACGCTCGTCGCGGCGGCCCAGCAGCAGCCGGCGCCGGCACTCGCCGCCCCGGCCCCGACCAGCAACGGCATCGAGTACAAGGTCCTCGTCTTCACCCGGTCGGCCGGTGGCAGCCACACCGCCACCGCCGCCGGCGTCGACGCGATCCGCCAGCTCGGCAACGACCGGCGCTTCACCGTCGAAGTGACCGACGACGCGCGCAAGTTCGACGAGGCGCACCTCAAGCAGTTCCGCGCCGTGGTGTTCCTGAACACCTCCGGCGACGTCCTCGCCGACGACCAGCAGGCCGCGTTCGAGCGGTACTACCGCGACGGCGGCGGCTTCGTCGGCGTCCACTCCGCGATCGAGGCCGAGCCCGGCTGGTCCTTCCTGGACGACGTGCTCGGCACCCGGGCGGTCGGCTCCGCCACGGCGGCGGCCCCGGCCACGGTCACCGTGGCCGACCGGGTGCACCCGGCCTCCGCGACCCTGCCCGAGCGCTGGGCGCACACCGACCGGTGGTACAACTTCGCGGCCAACGTCCGGGGCGTCTCGCACGTCCTGGCCACCGTCGACGAGAAGACGTACGCCGGCGGGTCGATGGGCTTCGACCACCCGGTCACCTGGTGCAAGGACCACCAGGGCGGCCGGTCCTTCTACACCGGACTCGGCGCGACGCCGGAGAGCTTCGGCAGCACCGACCTGCGGGCCCACCTCGGCGGCGCCATCCAGTGGGCGGCCGGCGTCACCAACGGCGACTGCGGCGCCACCGTCCTGGCCAACTACCAGATGACGGTGATCGGTGCGCAGCCCAACGTCAACGAGCCGATCGGCTTCGACGTGCTCCCCGACGGCCGGGTGATCCAGACCGACCGCCGTGGCGGCGTACGCCTGCACGACCCGGAGAGCAACGAGACCACCGTGCTCGCGCAGATCCCCGTCTACACGCACAGCGAGGACGGCATGTACGGGCCGGCGATCGACCGCGAGTTCGCCACCAACCGCTGGGTCTACCTTTTCTACGCGCCCCCGCTGGACACCCCCACGGGCGGCGCGCCGACCACCAGCACCGACCCGGCGGCCTGGGACCGGTGGAAGGGGTACTTCCAGCTCTCCCGGTACAAGTTCGTCGACGGCGAGACGCCCTCCCTGGACCTGGCCTCGGAGCAGAAGATCCTCCAGGTGCCGGTCGACCGGGGCGCCTGCTGCCACGTGGCCGGCGACATCGCCTTCGACTCGAAGAACAACCTCTGGCTGGTCACCGGCGACGACACCCCGGCCGGCGGCGGTGGCTCCGGCGGCTTCTCCCCGCACAACGACTCGGTGAGCGCCACCGGCGTCTACCAGGCGCCGTTCGTCGACGCCCGGCGCAGCTCGGCCAACACCAACGACCTGCGCGGCAAGATCCTGCGCATCTCGGTGCAGGCGGACGGCAGCTACACGGTGCCGGAGGGGAACATGTTCCCCGAGGCGGCGGACCCGGGTGACAAGACCCGCCCGGAGATCTACGCGATGGGCTTCCGGAACCCGTTCCGGATCACGCTCGACAAGAACGACGTCGCCTACGTCACCGACTACTCCCCCGACTCCTCGACCGCCGCGGTGGGCCGGGGACCGGCGGGCACAGGCCGGATGATGGTGGTCGACAAGCCGGCGAACTACGGCTGGCCGATGTGCGTACAGCCGAACCTGCCGTACATCGAGATGAACTGGACCACCAGCCCGATCTCCCCGGTCGCGCCCTTCGACTGCGCGGCGCCGCGGAACACCTCGCGGCACAACACCGGCCTGACCGAGCTGCCCGCGGTGGAGAAGTCGGAGCTCTGGTACTCGTTCCAGGCGCCGACGCCGTGCCCGGAGTCGTACCTGTCCACCCCGACGCGAACCTGTCCCGTGCTCTTCCCCGAACTCGGCACCGGCGGCGTGGGCCCGCACGGCGCGGCGAAATACGACTTCGACCCGGAGCTGAGGTCGGAGACGAAGTTCCCCGCGTACTTCGACGGCGCGATCTTCTTCGGCGAGTTCACCCGGGACACCCTCAAGGAGGTCCGGCTCGACGCCCAGGGCGACATCCTGAAGATCAACAACGTGTTGAACTGCGGGCAGGCGCCCACCACGCCGGCCAAGCCGTTCCTCTGCGACAACCCGATGGACATGAAGTGGGGCGCCGACGGCAACTTCTACCTGCTGACGTACGGCGACGGGTTCTTCAACGTCAACCCGGACGCGGCGATGCTGAAGTTCAGCTACGTCAAGGGCCTGCGGGCACCGAACGCCGTGCTGAACGCGACCCCGACCAACGGTCACGCCCCGCTGACCGTCGCCTTCTCCAGCGAGGGGTCGAAGGACCCGGACCCGGCGGACTCCATCTCGTTCGCCTGGGACTTCGACGGCAACGGCACGACCGACTCGGTCGACCCGAACCCGACGCACACGTACACGGTCAACGGCGTCTACACCGCACGGCTGACGGTGACCGACTCCAGCGGCAAGAGCGCGTCGGCGAACACCACCATCACGGTGGGCAACACGGCGCCGACCGTCACCGTCAACACCCCGCTCGAGGGCGGCTTCTTCCAGTGGGGTGACGGGATCCCGTGGTCGGTGACGGTCACCGACCCCGAGGACGGGCCGGTCGACTGCGCCAAGGTCGAGGTGACCTTCGTGCTCGGCCACGACGAGCACGGCCACGGCGAGGCCAACCAGTTCGGCTGCTCCGGCGTGCTGCCCACGGAGGCCGACGACGCCTCCCACGGCGGCTACATCTACGGCGTCGTCAGCGCGTCCTACACGGACGGCGGGGCGAACGGGCAGCCGGCGCTGACCACGGTGGACCAGCAGATCATCCAGGACAAGCGGCAGCAGGTCGAGTTCGCCCGGGACCAGTCCGGGACCACCGTCGGCACCAGCGCCGACACCGGCGGCGGGCAGCAGCGCGGCAGCCTCGACCCGGGCGACTGGATCGCGGTCAACAACACCGTGAACCTGACGAACATCGAGTCGGTGACGCTGCGTACCTCCGGTGGCAGCGCCGCGACCGCCGGGCAGCCGCGCTTCGGCGTCCAGTTCCGGCTCGACTCGCCCACCGGGCCGGTGGTCGCCACCGCCACGGTCAACGCGACCACCGGCAACAACGCCTTCACCAGCACCACCGTGCCGATCACCGACCCGGGCGGCACGCACCGGCTCTACCTCGTGTTCACCACCGTCCCCGGCGGCCCGGCCAGCGGTTTCGGAAACCTCAACTGGATCGAGTTCACCGGCCAGGGGATCGGCGTCACACCGTAGCCGCCGCCGTGGCCGGCCGCCGCGCGGCAGCCGGCCACGGCGACCCACCGACGTGCCCGGGTCACCGCCGGTGGCCCCGGCCCGGCTCCACCCTCCCCGCACCGAGAAAGGCAGCAGCACATGAACGACAGTCAGCACGGGATGAGCCGTCGCCGCATGCTCGGCGCCCTCGCCGGCGTCGCCGGCGCGGCGGCCGTCGGCGCCACCGGACTCGCCTCCGCCGCCGGCGCCAACGGCAACGGCGTGCTCGTCCCGCCCGGCAAGCGGGGCATCATCCTCTACAGCGTCCGGGACCGCATCGGCGCCGCCCCGGACACCAGCGGAGTGCCGTACGGCTTCGAGCGGGTGCTCGGGCGGCTCGCCGAGATCGGATACAAGGAGGTGGAGTTCGCCGGCTACAACCAGCACACCTCCATCCTCGGCCGGCAGATCACCGCCGCCGAGATCCGCAAGATCCTCGACGACAACGGGCTGCGCGCCAACGGCTCGCACGCCTCGATCCCCGGCACGGTCACCCCGGACACCATCGCCGCGTTCGAGCGGACGCTGGACACCGCCGAGATCCTCGGCATGACCCACATCGGCACTGGCAGCGACCCGACCGGCAGCAACTACAAGGCCGACTGGGACGCCGCCGTCGACCGGTGGAACACCTTCGGCGAGATGGCCGCCGCCCGCGGGCTGAAGCTGTACACGCACAACCACGACGCGGCGTACAACTTCCTGCTCGACAGCGGCCCGCTGGACGCCCTGGGCCGGCCGACCCGGTCCTCCGGGGTGCGGAAGCTGGAGTACTTCATCGCGCGCACCAACCCGGAGTGGGTCTGGTTCGAGATGGACATCTACTGGGCGCACGTGGCCCAGCACCGGTTCCGCAGCTACACCGACCCGGACGGGGTGGTGCAGACCACCGTCTTCGACCCGCTGGCCGTGGTCGCCGCCCAGCCCATCCGGTTCCCGCTGTTCCACGCCAAGGACGGCGCGTTCAACCCCGCCAGCAGCGCGGGGTACGACATGGTGCCGCTCGGCCAGGGCGACATCGACTACGGCGGGTTCTTCGCCAACATGGGCGCGAAGGGCTACCACAACCCGATGTGGGAGCAGGACAACGCGCCGGGCGGCACGACCGACCCGGGCCGGTCGCTGCGGTACGCGGAGATCAGTTTCCAGCACATGTCGGGTCTGCGGGGCTGACGGACCCGACCCGCACCAGGGGCCGCGTCCGGGACGACCGGGCGCGGCCCCTCGCGCCACACGCCGGTAACAGCGCCGTGGAAGACTCCGGGCCGGGAGGTGAGGGCGATGGTCCCCGTCCGGCCTGAGAACGCGTACCAGGCACGGCTGGTCCGGCTGCTGCGCGACGGCGGCGCCCGCTCGCGGGTGGAGCTGGGCGACGCGGTGGGCCTGTCGCGGTCCAAGCTGGCCGCGGAGGTGGACCGGCTCGTCGAGCGGGGCCTGGTCGAGACCGCGGGGCCGGCGGCGTCGCGCGGCGGTCGCCGGTCCTCGATGCTGCGCGTCGCCGGCGGCGTGCGGTTCGCCGGCGTCGTCGTCGGCGCGGACCGGATCACCGTCACGGTGACCGACGGCGAGTTGACCGTGCTCGCCGAGGTCGCCGAGCCGATCGACGTCCGGGTGGGGCCGGAGCCGGTACTCGGCCGGGCCGTCGAACTGGTCGGAAAGCTGCGGGCCGAGCTGGGTGTGGCCCAGCTCACCGGGGTCGGCGTCGGCCTGCCGGGGCCGGTCGACTTCCCCGATGGCACGCCCGCCTCACCGGCGGCCATGCCGGGCTGGCACCGGTTCCCGGTGCGCGAGACGTTCGCCGCCGAGCTGGGCTGCCCGACCCTGGTCGACAACGACGCGAACATGATGGCGCTCGGCGAGAAGCACGCCGGGGTCGGGCGCACCTTCGACGACTTCCTCTACGTCAAGCTCGGCACCGCGATCGGCTGCGGGCTGGTGCTCGGCGGCACGCCCTACCGGGGCGCGACGAGCAGCGCCGGGGACATCGCCCACCTGCCGCTCACCGAGGACGGACCGAGCTGCGCCTGCGGCGAGACCGGCTGCCTGGAGGCGTACTGCGGCGACCTCGGGCTGGTCGGCGCGGCGCTCGCGGCGGCACGCGCGGGCCGGTCCACGGCGCTGGCGGCCCGGCTGGCCGAGGCGGGCACCCTCTCCGTGGCCGACATCGCCGCGGCGGCGGGCGCGGGCGACGCTGCCGTGCAGGCCCTGGCCCGGGACGCGGCCCGCCGCCTGGGTCAGGTGCTGGTCGGCCTCGTGAGCTTCTTCAACCCGGGCATCGTCATCATCGGGGGCGCGCCGGCCGGGCTGGGCCACACGCTGCTGGCCGAGATCCGTGGGGTGGTCTACCGCCGGTCCGCCCCGCTGGCCACCGGCACCATGCCGATCGTGCTCTCCGACCTCGACGACCGCGCGGGAGTGGTGGGCGCGGCGCGGCTGGTCAGCGACCACCTCTTCTCGACCGGCTGACGGGGGCCGACCGCCGGCCGGCCCCCGGGTGTGGGCCGAGTCCCCGCTACCGCGCCCGACCGCGACCGGGCCTCGGTGCCTTGCCACCGCCAGGCTCGGCGCCTGGCCGCCGCCAGGCTCGACGCCTTGCCGCCGCCAGGCTCGACGCCATGCCGCCGCCGGGCTCGGTGTCTCGCCGCCGCCGGGCTCGGTGTCTCGCCGCCGCCGGGCTCGGTGTCTCGCCGCCGCCGGGCTCGGTGTCTCGCCGCCGCCGGGCTCGGTGTCTTGCCGCCGAACGCGGCGTCGGCCGGCTGACGGGAATCGGCCCAGCCGCTCAGTCCTTGCTGCTGAACGCGGCGTCAAACGCCGCGGCCGGGGCGTCGAAGGCGAGCCGCCGGACGAACTGCAACGCCTCGGGGGCGCCGACGAGGCGGTCCATGCCGGCGTCCTCCCACTCGATCGAGATCGGGCCGGCGTAGCCGATCGCGTTCAGCGCCCGGAAGCAGTCCTCCCAGGGCACGTCGCCGTGCCCCGTCGAGACGAAGTCCCAGCCGCGCCGCATGTCCGCCCACGGCAGGTGCGAGGCGAGCCGGCCCCGCCGCCCGTCGCCGGTGCGCACCTTCGCGTCCTTGCAGTCGACGTGGTAGATCCGGTCGGCGAAGTCGAAGATGAAGTTGACCGGGTCCAGCTCCTGCCAGACGAAGTGCGACGGGTCCCAGTTCAGCCCGAACGCGGGCCGGTGCCCGACCGCCTCCAGCGCCCGCTTCGTCGTCCAGTAGTCGTACGCGATCTCGCTCGGGTGCACCTCGTGGGCGAAGCGGACCCCGACGGAGTCGAAGACGTCGAGGATCGGGTTCCAGCGGTCGGCGAAGTCCTGGTAGCCCCGCTCGATCATCTCGGGCGGCACCGGCGGGAACATCGCCAGGGTGTGCCAGATCGACGACCCGGTGAAGCCGACGACGGTGTCCACCCCGAGTCTCGCCGCCGCCCGGGCGGTGTCCTTCATCTCCTCGGCCGCCCGGCGGCGTACGCCCTCGGGCTCGCCGTCGCCCCAGATCCGGGCCGGCAGGATGCCCTGGTGGCGCTCGTCGATGGGGTGGTCGCAGACGGCCTGGCCGACCAGGTGGTTGGAGATCGCGTAGACCTTCAGGTTGTGCTTCGCGAGGGTCTCCCGCTTCCGGTCGACGTACGAGTCGTCGGCGAGGGCCCTGTCGACCTCGAAGTGGTCGCCCCAGCAGGCGATCTCCAGCCCGTCGTAGCCCCACTCGGAGGCGAGCCGGCAAACCTCGTCGAACGGAAGGTCGGCCCACTGGCCGGTGAAGAGCGTGATGGGTCGCGCCATGGTGCTTCTCCCCTGTGGTGATGGGGATTCCGTGGGTGCGTGACCGGGGCGAGGGTGACCGGCCGGGCCGGTGCAGGGCGGTCACGGCGGGACACCGGTGGGCGCCGCGTAGGCACCTGAACCCGCCGGGTTGCGCCTCCCGCCGGATCACCGGCAACCGCCACGGTCGCCGCCCCCACTCTAGAACCGCCACGCCCCGCACGGAACCCCACCAGCCCACCCTCCCGCCGCCCTCCCCTCCCTCCTCCGCGATCTTGCGCTTTCTGCCCTCGGCTCGCGGCCTTCGGGCGGAATGCCGGGGCACGAGCTGCAAGATCGCGGGCCGGTCAGGTAGAGGCTGCGGGTGCCGGCCGCCCGGCGGCCACCCCTCAGCGGGGACGGTCGACGGCCTGGGCGGCGAGGGTGGCGAGGGCGGCGCGGGCCTCGGGGGTCACGGGGACCTCCGCCAGGGCCGCCAGGGCGGCGTCGGCGCGTACCCGGATCATCTGCTCGATCCGCTCGCGGGCGCCGGTGCGCTCGATGATGCCCCGCAGCTCGGCGGCCCCGTCGGCGTCCAGCGCCGGATTGCCGAACAGCTCCCGCAGCCTGGCCGCCTGCGCCCGGTCGGCGGCACCGCGGGCCAGCGCCATCATCACCGTCGGCTTGCCCTCCCGCAGGTCGTCGAGGACCGACTTGCCGGTGACGGCCGGATCGCCGAAGACCCCCAGCACGTCGTCGCGGAGCTGGAACGCGTCGCCCAGCGGGTCGCCGAACGCGGCCAGCGCGGCGACCGGCCCCGGGTCCGCCCCGGCCAGCGTCGCCCCGATCTGCAACGGCCGGGTCACCGTGTAGCGGGCGGCCTTCATCCGGATCACGGTCAGCGCGCTGGCCACCGATCCGTCGCCCACCCCGGAGACCAGGTCCAGGTACTCCCCCGCGATCACCTCGGTGCGCATCAACGCGAAGACGGCGTACCCCCGGTGCATCCGCGCCGCGTCCAGCCCGCACTCGTGGAACATCTGGTCCGACCAGGCGGCGCACAGGTCGCCGCAGAGCAGGGCCGTGTTGCGCCCGTACGCCTCCGGGTCGCCCCGCCAGGACGAGCGGGCGTGCAGGTCGGCGAAGAGCCGGTGCACCGACGGCTCGCCACGGCGGCGGTCGCTGCCGTCGAGGATGTCGTCGTGGATCAGCGCGAACGCGTGGAACAGCTCCAACGCGGCGGCAGCCACCACGATCGGGGTGCCGTCGGGGGCACCGGCGCCCCGCCAGCCCCAGTAGCAGAAGAGCGGGCGCAGCCGCTTCCCGCCGGCCAGCACGAACCGGTGCAGCGCGGTGAACACCCCCCGGGGTGCGCCGTCCGGCCAGTCCCGCCCCTGCCGGTCGAGGAACGCGGCCAGCTCGGCGTCGAAGCGGGCCCGCAGCCCGCCGACGTCGAGGGGCGCGACGGTGACGGTCACGACGCCTCCCCCGGTCCTCCGGCCGCCGGGGCGGGCGGCGGCGCGGCGGGGGGCGGCGGCGCGGCGGGGGGCGGCGGCGCGGCGGGGGTCAGCCCCGCCAACTCCAGCAGCAGGGCCTTCACCTCCGTCGCGGCGACCCGGTCCCGGGCGGCGGACGGGTCGGAGCAGAGCAGCACCGGCCCGTCGGCCGGGTCGGCGGGGAGCCGCCCGTGGGAGCCGCGCACCGCCCGGGCGCCGGCGTCCAGCCCGACCACGCTCATCAGGTAGCGCATTCCGAGCTTCTTGCGGGCCAGCGCCACGGCGGCGCGGCGCTTGGCGGCACCGGGGGCGGCGGGGTCGAAGAACAGCTCCGCGGGGTCGTAGCCGGGTTTGCGGTGGATCTCCACGAGGCGGGCGAAGTCCGGCGCGCGGGCGTCGTCGAGCCAGTAGTAGTAGGTGAACCAGGCGTCCGGCTCGGCGACGAGGACGAGTTCGCCGGCGCGCGGATGGTCCAGCCCGTGTGCGGCCTTGCCGTCGGCGTCGAGCACCTCGGCCACCCCGGGCAGCGCGGCGCAGAGCTTCGCCACCGCCGGCACGTCGGCGGGGTCGCGGACGTAGACGTGCGCGACCTGGTGGTCGGCGACCGCGAAGGCCCGCGAGGTCCACGGGTCCAGGTACTCCATGCCGGCCTGGGTGTGCACCCGCAGCAGCCCCTCGGCGCGCAGCAGCCGGTTGACGTCGACCGGGCGGGAGGCGTCGGTGATGCCGTACTCGGAGAGCACCACCACGGTGGCGTCCCGGGCCCGGGCGGCGTCGAGCAGCGGCCCGAGCACCCCGTCCAGCTCTGCCGCCGCCGCGGCGGCCCGCGGCGACGAGGGGCCGAAGCGTTGCAGGTCGTAGTCGAGGTGCGGGACGTACACCAGGGTCAGGTCCGGGGACTGGTCGGCGAGGATCCGCTCGGCGGCCCGGCAGATCCACGCCGACGACGCCAGCCCGGC
Source organism: Micromonospora sp. NPDC000121 (assembly GCF_042899165.1). NCBI lineage: Bacteria > Bacillati > Actinomycetota > Actinomycetes > Micromonosporales > Micromonosporaceae > Micromonospora > Micromonospora sp. NPDC000121. The sequence continues at coordinate 143,926 of NZ_JBIAZP010000002.1, read as the reverse complement.
GCCCGGCCCCCAGTAGCTGAACAGCGGGAACGTGCCCAGCGCGCCGGTGAGCGCGTCGTGCAGCTCCGGCGGGTCGGTGTAGCAGTCCGGATCCTTGCGCCCGTCGGCGTGGTAGACCGGCCGGGGAGTGACCGTCCAGTCCACGTCCGCGCCCATCGCGTACCACCAGCACACGTTGGCAACGGTGTAGTCGGGCTCGGCGCGGCGGGCGGCCTGCCAGAGTTTCTCCCCGCTGACCAGCGCGTTGTGCTGGCGCCAGAGCAGCACCTCGCCGAGATCCCGGAAGTACCAGCCGTTTCCGACGATCCCGTGCCCGGCCGGGGGCAGCCCGGTGAGGAAGGTGGACTGCACCGAGCAGGTCACCGCGGGCAGCACCGTGCCGAGCTCGGCGCGGAAGCCGGCGTCGGCGACCGCGCGCAACCGGGGCATGTGCGCCAGCAGCCGCGGGGTCAGCCCGACCACGTCCAGCACCACCAACCGCCGGCTCATGCCGACACCTCGCTTCGCTCGGCGCCGCCATGAGGCACCACGGCACCGTACCGATGATTCGCTCGCGGACGCTCGCTCATGGCCGTACCCCCGTCGTCACCGGCGCCGGACGGCCCGCCGGCGCCAGGCCGACGGCGACCAGCTCGCTGTGGGCGAAGGCCAGCTCCGCCGCGATTCCGGCGGCCAGCTCCGCGTCGGTGCGCGGCCGCCGCGCGGCCGGCAGCACCCCCCAGGTGTACGTCTCGACGTCGAGGTGGTCGCAGCCCGCCTCGGGCCCGGCGTAGAGCGCGGCCAGCGCGGCGCGCAGCACCGGCAGGGTGGAGTCGAGCGGCGGTTCGGGCGGGGCGTGCAGCGGCACGTGGTAGTGCACCCGCCACGGCCCGGGCAGCCGCGCGTCCAGGGCCGCGTCCAGGTCGTCGGCGGCGTGGGCCGGGTCGGCCGGGTCGGCCGCGCCCGCGCAGCCGGCGGCGCGCGTCTGGTGCAGGAAGCGCGGCTCCACCCAGCGGCGCAGCGCCGCCGTCGCCTCGGCGGGCGCCTCGATGGTGGCCGAGACCTGCACCTTCACCACCGGCAGGCCGGCGGCCCGCAGCCGGCGCAGCGCGTCGGCCGGCTCCTCCCAGGCGCAGGCGAGGTGGGCGAGGTCCAGGCAGACGCCGAGCCGGTCGGTGTCCACGCCGGACAGCGCCGCGGCGGCCTGTCCGCTGCTCTCCACCACGCAGCCCGGCTCCGGCTCGAAGCCGACCCGGACCGGCCGGCCGGTGTCCCGCTCGACGGCCGCGAGGCCGGCGGAGAGCTGGTCGAGCCGGCGGCGCGCGGCGTCCGCGCGGGCGGCGTCCCAGGGCCGCCGCCAGGCCAGCGGCAGCGTGGACACCGAGCCCCGGGCGGCGTCGTCGGGGAGCAGATCGGCGAGCACCCGGGCCAGGTCCAGGGTGTACGCGAGCCGCCCGCCCGTGGTCCAGTCCGGGTGGTAGACGTCGCCCTTGACCACCGGCGCCTGGAAGGCCGCGTACGGGAAGCCGTTGAGCGTGACCACCTCCAGCCCGCGCGCCGTCAACTCGGTGCGCAGCCGACGGCGGGCCGCCGGGTCGGCGGCCAGCTCGGCGGCGACCGGGGCGGCCAGCCACAGCCCGAGGCCGAGCAGGTCCGCGCCGATGGCCTCTCGGACGGGCACGGCGTAGGTGTCCAACTGGCGGAGGATGCCGGCGAGGTCCTCGGCGGGGTGCACGTTGGTGCAGTAGCCGAGGTGGACGGTGGTGCCGCCGGCGTGCCGCAGCCGCATCAGCTGCCGCCGCGCAGGATCGAGTTGCCGGCGAAGGTGCCCGCTGGCGGGTCCAGCCCGGCCAGGTCCAGGTCGGTGAGGTCGAGCCGCCCGGACTGGCCGTAGAACTCGGCCGGGTTGCGCCACAGCACCCGGTCGACGTCGTCGTCGGTGAAGCCGGCCAGCAGCATCGCCTCCCCCGTGGCCCGGGTGAGCAGCGGGTCCGAGCGTCCCCAGTCTGCCGCCGAGTTGACCAGCACCCGCTCGGTCCCGTACGCCCGCAGCAGCTCCACCATGCGCGGCGGGGACATCTTGGTGTCGGGATAGATGGAGAAGCCCAGCCAGCAGCCGGTGTCCCGGACCAGCTTCACCGTCACCTCGTTGAGGTGGTCGAGCACCACCCGGCCCGGCTCGATGCCGGACTCGGCCACGACGGCGAGGCTGCGCTCGACGCCCCGGGCCTTGTCCCGGTGCGGGGTGTGCACCAGCGCCGGCAGGTCGTGCGCCACGGCCAGGGCCAGTTGGGCGGCGAACGCGGCGTCCTCCTCCGGCGTCATCGAGTCGTAGCCGATCTCGCCGACCGCCACCACGGCGTCCTTGTCGAGGTAGCGCGGCAGCAGGTCGAGCACCGGGCGGCAGCGCGGGTCGTTGGCCTCCTTCGGGTTCAGCGCCACCGTGGCGTGGTGGCGCACCCCGAACTGCCCCGCCCGGAACGGCTCCCAGCCGATCAGCGAGTCGAAGTAGTCGGCGAAGGAGGCGGCGCTGGTGCGGGGCTGGCCGAGCCAGAACGCCGGCTCCACCACCGCCCGGACGCCGGCCGCGGCCATCCGCTCGTAGTCGTCGGTGGTCCGCGAGGTCATGTGGATGTGCGGGTCGAAGATGCGCATCACGCCTCCCTGGCGGTGATCGGGACGGAGCCGGTCGTGAGCCGGTCGAGCAGGGCGGTGGCGTCGGCGGGCATCGTGCGGCCGGCGGCCTGCCGCTCGGCGGCCAGCCCGGCGAGCATCGCGGCGAGTTCGCCGTCGGCGCGGGCGTCGAGGTCGTGCACCACGGCCAGCGGCACGCCCGTGAACACGCACTTGAGCACCGCCTGCCGCCAGGCGGCCGGATCGAGGTGCCGGGCGTACGGGCCGAGGGCGGCGGTGACCAGGCGGGTGTCGTTGGTGCGGATCGCGTCGTGCAGCAGCGGCGCCCCGGCCGCGCCGATCGGTAGCAGCGGCAGGGCCTTGAGCACCGCCCGCCTCTCGGCGGCGTCGCCGTGCCGGTAGAGCGACTCCGCGTGCGTGGCGTGGTCGGCGGGCAGCGCGGTCAGCAGCAGCACCCGGGCCGCCTCGTCGGCGCTCCAGCCGGGCGGCTCCGGCAGCGGGGCCCGGCCGCAGCGCCGGCCGGCGGCCGGGAAGAGCCGGCCGATCGCCGCCGGTTCCGCCGTCACCCGCCGCACCGCCGCGTCGAGCCAGTCGGGCTCGGGTACCCGTACCGCCCGCAGCGCGGCCCGCAGTGAATCCGGTGTCATCCCGTCTCCTCTCTCGTGCTGCCGCGCGCGTGGCCCCGTCACCGTTGCCGTCGCGCGGCTTCCTTCGTGGCGGTACGCAGGAAGTCGAGCGAGCGGGCGGCGACGGCCGGCGCGGCGTGCGAGTGCCGGGGCAGCTCCACGGCGACCAGCCCCCGGTAGCCGGCGTCGGCCAGGGCGCGCAGCACCGGCGGGAAGTCGATCTCGCCGGCGCCGAACTCCAGGTGCTCGTGCACACCCCGGCGCATGTCGTCGATCTGCACGTTGACCAGGTGCTCGGCCACCTCGTGCACGCACGCGGGGACCGGCCGCAGCTCCAGGCACCGGCAGTGTCCGATGTCGAGGGTGATGCCGAAGTGGGCCGGGTCGCCGAGCGCGCCGCGCAGCCGGCGCCAGCCGGCGATGTCCTCGACCAGCATTCCCGGCTCGGGTTCGAAGCCGAGGGTCACGCCGGCCGCGTCGGCGACGTCGACCACCGTCGCGCAGCCGGCGACCAGCCGGTCCCAGGCCGTCGGCGGCGGGACGGTGTCGGGGCGTACGCCGGCCCAGAAGGAGACGGCCTCCGCGCCGAGGTCGGCGCCGATCCGCACGGCCCGGCGCAGGAACTCGACGCGCCGCGTGGGGTCGTCGTGCAGCAGCGTCGGGGCGTGCTTGTGCCACGGGTCGAGCAGGTACCGCGCGCCGGTCTCGACGACCACGGCGAGGCCGAGCGCCGCCAGCCGGCGGGCGACGGCGGCCACCCGCCGCGCCAGCGCGGGCGCGAACGGGTCGAGGTGGTCGTGATCCAGGGTGAGCGCGACGCCCTGGTAGCCCAGGTCGGCGATGACCGCCAACGCGTCGGCCAGTCGGTGGTTGGCGAACCCGTTGGTCCCGTAGCCGAAACGTGGCTCGCCGCCGCCCCGGCCGGCCGCCCCGGCGCTCGGGAGCTCCGGGCCAGCGTGCCGGGGGCGCGGGGCGGTCATGTCGGGGAGACCTTCCGGGCCAGCCGGCGGCCCAGGGGCGCGGCCGCCGCCACCGCCAGCCCGAGCAGCCCGGCCCCGGCGCGCGCGGCCAGGGCGCCCTGCAACGCGGGCAGCCCGGTGATCCCGGCCCCCACCGCCGCGCGCACCCGGGCGGCGGAGGGCTCGGCCACGACCCGGGCCTGGGCCGCGCCGTAGCGGGCCGCGTACGCGCCGGCCAGCAGGGCCGGCAGCACGCCAGCGCCGGCCGGGCCACGCCGCCGGCGGGGCAGCGCGCGACCGGCGGACCGGGCGCGAGCCGTCGGGGCGGTGGCGGCGCTCGCGGCGACCAGGGCGGTGCCGGCGAGGGTACCCAGCGGCAGCGCCGCGTCGGCGCCGGTGACCTCGCGGCGCGAGAGTGCCGTGACCGTCCACGTGTGCGCGGCCACGGTGACCGCCGCCGGCACCGCCCGCAGCACCCGTCCGCCCGTGGCGCCGAGCAGCACGTCCAGCCCCCGGCACGCGGCCATCACGGCCGGTCCGGCGGGGGTGTTCTTCGCCGCCAGGTCGTACCCCCAGACGGCGGCGGCGAGCGGGACGGCGACCCGCGCGGCGGGCCGGCCCCCGGCGGCGGCGGCCAGCGCGACCCCGGCGGCGGTGAGCCCGGCGGCGAGGCCGAGCGCGGCCCCGGGGGTGACCCGGCCGCTGGGGATGGGCCGCTCGGGGCGCTCGACGGCGTCCAGCCGCCGGTCGGCCCAGTCGTTGGCGGCCATCCCCGCCCAGTAGAGCAGCACGGACGCGGCGGCCAGGGCGGGCGTACGCCGGTCGAGCGCGCCGGCCGCGGCCGCGCCGGCGACGACGTCCCCGGGCACCGAGAGCGCGGCCGGGGCCCGGACCAGCTCGACGAGATCAGCCGCGCGGGGCATCGGCACCTCCCGCGTGCAGCCGGCGGGTGAAGTCGCACAGCCGGGTCCACTGGTCGGCCAGCGAGTGGGTGGACGCGCCGAGCGGGTCCTTGAAGAAGAAGGCCAGGTCGTGCAGAGGGCCGGCGTGGCCGGCGGCGTGCGCGGCGGCGACGAGCCGGGCCAGGTCGAGCACGAGGGGCGCGGCCAGCGCCGAGTCGCAGCCGTGCCAGGTGAACTCCATCCGCATCCCGGTGCCGAGGAAGCCGGCGAAGGTGACCAGGTCCCACGCGGTCTTGAAGTCGCCCAACTCCTCGACGTACTCGATCCGGGTGCCGCCCTGCGGCAGGTAACCGAGTGTCTCGCCGAGCACCCGCTGCTTGCTCTCCACCTTGGCCGCGTTGGCGGCCGGGTCGGCGAGGGTGGCGCCGTCGCCGCCGCCGAGCAGGTTCATCCCCGACCAGGAGCGCACCGCCAGGTTCCGCATCGCGAACATCGGCGCGAGCACCGACTTGACCAGGGTCTCCCCCGTCTTGCCGTCGTGCCCGGCGTACGGGATCCCGCGCTCGGCGGCCAGCGCGGCCAGGGCCGGCAGCCGCAGCCCGGTGGACGGGGTGAAGTCGACGTACGGGCACCGCGCCCGCACCGCCGCGTACGCGTAGAGCGAGCTGGGCGGCAGCACCTCCTCGGGGCCGGTGAGCGCGGCCCGCAGCACGTCCGGGTCGGCGTGCGCGGGGTGCGGTCGGGCGACCGGTTCGGTGGCCGAGACGTTGACCACGACCACCCGGTCCAGCTCGTGCCGGCGCCGGAAGTCGGTGAGGTCGCGTACGGTCGCCGTGGCCCGGTCCGCCTGGGTGCCGGCGGTGGGGGCCGCGCGCAGCTCGCGCTCGACGGCGGCCAGCTCGTCGGGGAGGGCGGCGACCAGCCGGCCGGGCAGCACGCCGGCGGCGGCGAGGGCCTCGGCGCGCTTGGCCAGCGGGACGGTGGCGACGTCGTGCCCGCCGAAGACCAGGTCGGTGAAGGCCGGCAGGGCGGGCCCGCGCACGTCGGGCAGCTCGGTGACACAGCCGGTCGGAGCGGTGAGCCCGGCCCGCAGGGCGAGCGCCCCGACGATGCTGGTGGTCGCGACCGAGCCGCGCGCCCCCACCAGCCAGACACCCGTACGCATGGTGCTCCTTCCCCTCAGGAGGAACCAGCCGTGCATTGACTTACATGGATATCAGAAGTTTGTGCGGAAAGATATGGATCTGTGCGGATGGGCCCCCGTCCGCCGGCCGCACCGGGGGAGCCGACCGGCCCGGTGTCGACGTCGGCGGCGACGACGCCGGACCGACTCCCGGTGCGAGCGCGGACGGACGGGGCTGGCAGGCAGGGTCGGTCGGCGTCTCGCCCCTGCCTCCCCCGCATCCGCCGGCCGGGACGACGGCGCGCCCCGACCGGACGTCATGGGGTGACGCGGCCCGGCGGAACCGCCGGGTGGTGACGCGGCCCGGCGGAACCGCCGGGGTGGTGGCGGTCCTCCGGTGCGGCCGGGGAATCCCGGTCCGGCCGCACCGGACGACCGTCCTGCTCGTGCGCCACCGGGCCGTGGCGGCCCGGCTGCACGTCCTCCGGGGCCGGCCTCGTCCCGGCCGCGGGGCGCAACCGCGGCCGGTCCCTCGCCGGCCGGCGCCGGAGGTGTTCAGACGGCGACCGAGACCAGCGCGGGCTCCACCTCCGTCCACGAGGAGCCCAGTTCCGCCGACCGGACGACCGCGTCCAGCACGAGCTGGACCTGGAGCCCGTCGGCGAAGGAGGGGGCCGGGTCGGCGCCGGTGGCGACCGCCTCCACGAAGTCCCGCATCTGGTGCGTGAAGGAGTGCTCGTAACCGATGATGTGGCCGGGCGGCCACCACGCCGACATGTACGGGTGGTCGCCCTCGGTCACCAGGATGCGGCTGAAGCCCTGCTCGGCGGCCGGTCGCGTCGCGTCGTAGAACTCCAGCTCGTTGAGGCGTTCCAGGTCGAAGGCCACGGTCCCGAGGGAGCCGTTGATCTCGACGCGGAGCGCGTTCTTGCGGCCGGTGGCGAACCGGCTCGCCTCGTACGTGGCCAGCGCGCCGCCGTCGAGCCGGGCCACGAAGACCGCCGCGTCGTCGACGGTGACCGTGCCGGTGGCCGGGCGGTGCCCGTCGGCGCTGTTGCCGTCGACCGCGCCCCCGTCCGCCGTGGCCGCGAGCCCGCTCGACCCGCCCGGCAGCGGGCGTTCCTTGACGAAGGTCTCCGTCACGGCGCTCACCCCGCTGATCCGCTGCCCGGTGACGTACTGGGTCAGGTCGATGATGTGCGCGCCGATGTCGCCGAGCGCGCCGGAGCCCGCCCGGTCCCGCTGCAACCGCCAGACCAGGGGGAACTGCGGGTCCACGATCCAGTCCTGCAGGTACGTCGCCCGGACGTGCCGGATCACCCCGAGCCGCCCGTCGGCGACGAGCTGGCGCATCATCGTGACCGCGGGCACGCGGCGGTAGTTGAACCCGCACATCGAACGCACGCCCGACGCCCGCGCCGTGGCCGCCGCGGCGGCCATCGCCCGGGCCTCGGCGACCGTGTTCGCCAGCGGCTTCTCGCACAGCACGTGCTTGCCGGCGGCCAGCGCGGCGAGGGCGATCTCGGCGTGGCTGTCCCCGGGCGTGCAGACGTCAACCACGTCGATGTCGTCCCGGGCGATCAGGTCGCGCCAGTCGGTCGTGTACGCCTCCCAGCCGAGCCGGTCGGCGGCGTCGGCCACCTTCCCGGCGTCCCGACCGCAGATGAGCGCCATCCGGGCCCGTGCCGGCAGGTCGTACACCCGATTCACGGTGCGCCACGCCTGCGAGTGCGCGGCGCCCATGAACGCGTAGCCGACCATGCCGACCCGCAGTTGCCTGTCTGTCGTGGACAAGGTGGGTCTCCCCCCGTGTGTCAGAACCCGAGCTTCAGGTAGTTGCCCGCGTTCTCCTTGGTGATCGTCTCGGAGGCGAGGATGATCTCCTTGGGCACCTGGAGTTCCACCAGGTCGGACATGCCCCGGCCCTGGGCGATCAGCCGGGCCAGGGAGATCGCCGAGGACGCCATCGACGGGCTGTAGGTCACCGTCGCCTTGAGCACCGTGTTGTCGGCCTGGATGTCCTCCATCGCCTTCTTCGAGCCGGCGCCGCCGACCATGAAGAACTCCTTGCGGTTGGCCTGGTTGACCGCAGCCAGCACCCCGATGCCCTGGTCGTCGTCGTGGTTCCAGAGCGCGTCGATCTTCGGCAGCGCCTGGAGCAGCTGCGACGCCTCCCGCTGCCCCGAGTCGGCGGTGAACTCCGCCGCCCGGCGGTTGGCGATCCGGAAGCCGGCCGCGGTCAGGGTGTCGGCGAAGCCCTTCGACCGCTCCTGGGTCAGCTCCAGCGAGTCGATGCCGGCGATCTCGGCGATCACCGGGTTGCTGACGCCCTTCGCCTTGAACTGCGCGACCATGTAGGTGGCGGCGGCCACCCCCATGCCGTAGTTGTCGCCCTTGATCTGCAGCCGGTAGGCCCGCGCGTCGGGGAACGCCCGGTCCAGGTTGACCACCGGGATGCCGGCGGTCATCGCCTCCAGGCCGAACGCGTTGAGCTCCTTGCCGTCGTGCGGCAGCAGCACGATCACGTCCGGCTTCTGCGAGATCAGGGTGGACAGCGCCGCCCGTTGGGCCGCCGCGTCCGCCCCGGCCTCGACCGTCTTGAACTCCACGTCGGAAAACGTCGCGGCCTGCGCCTTGGCGTTGTTGGTGATGGCGGCGATCCAGCCGTGGTCGGCGGCCGGCGCGGAGAAGCCGATCGTCACCCGCTTGCCGGGCTCGCTGTTGCCGCCGGGGGCGCCCGCCGCCTTGGTCTGCGCCTCGGTGGGCTGGGCCTCGTTGCTGGTGCAGCCGGCGAGCAGCACGCCGGCGCCGACGGCGGCCCCGCCGAAGAGCAGCCGGCGGCGCGACACGTCGCGACTGTGCTGGGTCATGACGACCTCCTGGGTTCGCGGTGGTGGAGGAAACTCGCGGATCTGGACGGGACGAGGGTGTGCGGGATCCGGCCACCGTCGCTCGGGTGGCCCGGACGCTGCGCGGATCGGGTTGTGGTTGCCGGTGGTGCGGTACGGGTCAGGGGGTGGTGAGCCGGTTGCGGCCGAGGAACTGGGTGAGGCTGCGGAACTGGACCTGCTGGACCAGGACGGCGGCGACGATGATGCCGCCCTTGACCATGTTCTGGGCCTCGGTGGTGAGGCCGTTGATCGCGAAGAGGTTGGTGATCGTGGCGAAGATGATCACCCCGAGCAGGGAGCCGATGATGGTCCCCCGCCCGCCGCTGAGCAGCGTGCCGCCGATGATCGCGGCGGCGATCGCGTCCAGCTCGTAGAGGTTCGCCATCGCCGCCTGAGCCGAGTTCGCCTGGGCGGTGAGCATGATGGCCGCGATGCCGCAGCAGAGGCCGGAGAGCGCGTAGAGCAGCAGGGTGTGCCGCTTGACGTTGATGCCGGCGAGCCGGGCCGCCTCCGGGTTGCCGCCGACGGCGACCGTACGCCGGCCGAAGGTGGTGCGGTTGAGCAGCACCCAGCCGGCGGCCACCACGGCGGCGAGGATGTAGACCAGCAGCGGGATGCCGAGCAGGTTGTTGCTGGCGAGGCCGTTGATGAAGCCGTTGTCCGAGACCTGCGTCTGCTTGTCGGAGATCTCGGCGGCCAGGCCCCGGGCGGCCACCAGCATGGCCAGGGTGGCGATGAACGGCACCAGCCGGCCGTACGAGATCAGCATCCCGTTGACCAGGCCGACGGCCAGCCCGACGGTGAGCGCGCTGAAGATCATGCCGCCGGCGCCGTAGCTCTGGGTCGCCACCGTCGTGCACCAGACCCCGGCCAGCGCGACGATCGCGCCGACGGAGAGGTCGATGCCGCCGCCGATGATCACGAAGGTCATCCCGACGGTGACCACGCCGACCACGGCCGCCAGCTTGAGGATGCTGAGGATGTTGTCCCACACCCAGTCCGGGTTCGAGTACAGGTCGGATCGGGTGAGGGCGCCGATGACGACGAGCACCACCAGCACGCCGAGGAGGCCGAGGTTGCGCCGGGCGCCCTCGCCGCCGTCGCCCCGCCACCAGGAGAGCCGCCCGGCGGTGGACACCTTGTCGACGGCCGCCGCGGTCTGCGCCGGGTCCACCGGCGGGGACTGCGCCGGCAGGTGCGCCGCCCGCTCCGGCGCGTCGGTGGAAGTAGGACCCTCGGTCATGCCGGTGCGCCTTCCATCAGGGACCCCGCCATGACGAGGTCGAGCACGGTGTTCTCGTCGAGTTCGCCGGCCGGGGCCTCGCGGACGACCCGCCCCTCCCGCATCACCAGCACCCGGTCGGCCAGGCCGAGCACCTCGGGCACCTCGCTGGAGACCAGCAGCACCCCGACGCCGCGGGCGGCCAGCCCCCGGACGACCTGGTAGAGCTCCGCCCGCGCGCCGACGTCGACGCCCCGGGTGGGCTCGTCGAGCAGCAGCAGCCTGGTGTCGCCGAGCAGCCAGCGCCCGACCACCACCTTCTGCTGGTTGCCGCCGGAGAGGTTGCGCACCGGCCGGCGTACGTCGCGGGGGCGCAGCTCCAGGCTCTCGGCGATCCGGTCCGCCTCGGCGCGCTCCCGCCCGGCGTCGGTGAAGCCGGCGCGGGCGTAGCGGGCGAAGGTGGCCAGGGTGACGTTGCGGTAGATCGGCTCGCCGAGCAGCAGCGCCTGGCTCTTGCGTTCCTCGGGGGCCATCCCCATGCCGGCCCGCACCGCCGCGCCGACGCTGCCGGGGCGCAGCGGCCGGCCGGCCATCCGCACCGTGCCGGCGTCGGGCCGGCGGGCGCCGTAGATCGTCTCCAGCAGTTCCGACCGGCCGGAGCCGACCAGCCCCGCGATGCCGACGATCTCGCCGGCCCGGACGCCGAGCGAGACGTCGGCGAACTCGCCGGCCCGGGTCAGCCCCTCGACCGTGAGCAGGTCCGCCCCGCCGGTCGTGTCCGCCGGGCGGTCCGGGAAGACGTACTCGATGGTGCGGCCGGTCATCCGGCTGACCAGGTCGCGGGTCGGGGTGTCGCGGGCCGGCAGGTTCGCCGCGGTGGTCCGGCCGTCCTTGAGTACGGTCACCCGGTCGCCGATCTCGCGGATCTCCTCGAGGCGGTGCGAGATGTAGATGACGGCGATGCCCTGCGCGGTCAGCTCCCGGATGATCCGGAACAGGTTGCCCACCTCGTCGTGGGCCAGCACGGCGCTCGGCTCGTCCATGATGATCAGCCGGGCCTCGTGGGACAGCGCGCGGGCCATGCTGACCACCTGCTTGCCGGCGGCGGGCAGCGTGCGAACCATCCGTCCGGGCGGGATCTCGGCGTGCCCCAGCCGCCCGAGGATCTGCCGCGTGTGCCGGGCCATGTGTCCCCGGCGGACGAAGCCGAACCGGCGCGGCTCGTGGCCGAGGAACGCGTTCTCCGCGACCGAGAGGTCCTCGACCAGGTCGAGTTCCTGGTAGATCGTGGCGATGCCGGCGCGCATGGCGGCCTGCGGGTTGGCGAAGGCGACCGGCTGGCCGCGCCACTCGACCTGCCCCGAGTCGGGGCGGTGCACCCCGGCCAGCACCTTGATCAGGGTGGACTTGCCGGCGCCGTTCTGCCCGAGCAGGCAGTGCACCTCGCCGGCACGCACCTCCAGCTGCACCCCGTCCAGCGCGCGTACGCCCGGGAAGGTCTTGACCACGTCGGTGAGGCGCAGCACCACCTCGCCCGCGACGGCGTCGGCGGGCGCCTCGACCAGCGGAGCGTCGGCGGGGACGACATCGGCCGGCGTGGCGGCCGTCTGCTCGGGCTGGGTCACGATCTCCTCCTCGCGCTCGGTCACGACGCCTCCGCGAAGGCCACGTCGCTGGCCAGGACGGCGGCGCCGGCCACGCCGGCGCGGGGTCCCAGCTCGGACAGGACGACCGGGAGGTTGCCGGTGGCCAGCGGCAGCGACCGGCGGTAGACCACGCTGCGGATCTCGGCGAGCAGGATGTGCCCGAGCTGGGCGAGCCCGCCGCCGATCACGATCATCGACGGGTTGGTGAAGCTGACCAGCCCGGCCAGGACTCCACCGACCCGCCGACCCCCGTCGCGGATGAGCTGGATGCAGGTGACGTCGCCCTCGCCGGCGCCCTCCGCGACGTCCCGGGCGGTCACCGCGCCCCGCGCGGCGAGCCGCTCGGCCAGCGCGGGCGAGGCGCCGGTACGCGCCGCGGCGGTCGCCTCCTTGGCCAGCGCGGCACCGCTGAACAGGGCCTCCAGGCAGCCGAGGTTGCCGCACGAGCACATCGGGCCGTGCGCGTCGACCTGGATGTGGCCGATGTCCCCGGCGCAGCCGTCGGTGCCCCGGTAGACCTCGCCGCTGAGGTAGATCCCGCACCCTATTCCGGTGCCGATCTTCACGAAGAGGAAGTCGTCGACGGAGTGGGCGACGCCGCCGTGCCGCTCGCCGATCGCCATGATGTTGACGTCGTTGTCCACCACCGCCGGGCAGCCGTGCTCGCGGGTGAGCAGTTCGCGCACCGGGAAGCGGTCCCAGCCCGGCATGATCGGCGGGGAGACCGGGACGCCGTCGCGGAAGCTGACCGGGCCGGGCACCCCGATGCCGACGGCGTCGAGCCGCTCGTAGGCGCCGTCCACCCTGGCCTTGTGCAGCAGCTCGTTGACCCGCTGGAGGGTCACCTTCGGTCCGGTGCGGATGTCGGCCGGCTCGGCGTACGCGGCGACCGGCTCCAGGCGGCCGTTGACCACCTCGACGTCGATGGAGCTGGCGCCGAGGTCCACGGCGGCGAACCGCAGGTGGGGACTCAGCTCGACGAGGGTGGAGCGCCGGCCGCCCCGGGAGGCGGCCAGCCCCGCCTCGGCGACGTAGCCGAGCCCGACGAGCCGTTCCAGCTCGGCCAGCAGCCGGGGGCGGGGCATCTGCAACCGGTCGCCCAGCTCGGCCCGGGACACCGCCCCCTCGTCGCGGAGCAACCGCAGCAGCCGCACGTGCAGGGGGTCGACCGTCCGCACCGGACTCACCTCATCCCGCGACTCGTTCACATCGACGTATCACCGATGTGTTGTGTCCGACACAGTAAGAGCCTTCTGCCTCGGCTGTCCATACCTTCAGCAGATCCGGTCACAACTTTTGTCAGATCGAGCAAAAGTGTCGCCACGCGGGGAGCAGAAGCGGCGCCCCGCCGCCCGGGACGGGCGACGGGGCGCGGCAGTGCGGGGGTCGGTCAGCGCGGGCCGGCGGCGTTGCGCTTCTTCTTGAGCTTGCGGTCGTCACGCAGCTCGACGTAGGGCTCCTCGTCGGGCGAGTGGCCGGCCTCGATGGCGCGGCTGCGCTCCAGCTCGGCGTCGAACTCCGCGCCGAGGAGGATCGCGATGTTGCTCAGCCACAGCCAGATCAGGAAGATGATCACGCCCGCGAGCGCCCCGTACGTCTTGTTGTACGAGCCGAAGTTGCTGACGTAGAGGGCGAACAAACCGGAGATCACCAGCCAGATCACCACGGCCAGCACGCCGCCCGGGCTCACCCAGCGGAACCCGCCGTGCTTCGCGTTCGGGGAGGCCCAGTAGAGGATCGCGAACATCAGGCTGACCAGGAGCAGCAGCACGGGCCACTTGGCGACGTTCCAGACGGTCACCGCGGTGGAGCCGAGGCCGATCGCCTCGCCGACCTGCTCGGCGAGGCCACCCGTGAAGACCACGATCACCGCGCTGGCCAGCAGCATCACGCCGATGACCGCGGTCACCCCGACGCGGATCGGCAGCGTCTTCCAGATCGGCCTCCCCTCCGGCACGTCGTAGATCGTGTTGGAGGCGCGCATGAAGGCGGCGATGTAGCCGGAGGCCGACCAGAACGCGGCCAGCAGACCGAGGATCGCGGCGAGCCCGGCGAAGCCGCCGCTCTGCTGCGCCTGGCCGATCGCCCCCTCGATGATCTGCCGGATGTTCTCCTGCGGGACGGCCTGGTTGACGGTGTCCTTGACGCCCGCCGTCGCGCGCGGGCCGAGCAGGCCCAGGATGGAGACCAGCACCAGCAGGCCGGGGAAGATCGAGAGCACCCCGTAGTAGGTCAGGGCCGCCGCCCAGTCGGTGAGGCTGTCGTCCTGGAACTCCCGGAGCGTGCGCCGCAGCGTCGCCTTCCACCCCGTGCCCGGCAGCTCGGCCGGGCTCTCGGGGCCCTCGTCGGGCCCGACCGGGCTGCGCCCGGGGCGGTGCCGCTGCGCGCTGTGGTCGGCGCGCCCTGTCCGGCGGTCACCGCCCGCCCTGCCGGCGGCCACAGCGCCGGGATCGTCGTGGTCGCGCCCGCTGCGGGCGGAAGACTCGTCGGAAGCCATCGCCCCTCCCTCTGGTCGGCTGATGTCCCCTCGACATGCCCCGGCAGCGGCGACGATTAACCATCTACCGGTAGAGCAACCTGCCCATCCGACGCGAAGCGACCAGCAGGCCGACAGCCAGCACCGCGAGCAGGTAGAGCACGTCGAGCACCCACGCCCAGCCGGCGGTGCCCACGGTGACGCCGCGGATCAGGTGCACCGCGCGGTAGAGCGGGGTCACCTCGACCACCCAGCGCAGCAGGGACGGGTAGGCCTCGGCGGGGACGAACGTGCCGGAGAAGAGGAACAGGGTGAACTGGGCCGAGCCCATCAGGTCGAAGTCCTGCCAACTGCGCATGAAGGTGGAGATCGTCATGCCGAGCGCACCGAAGGCGAAGCCGACCAGCACCGCCGCCGGCAGGGCGACCAGGGCCCGGGCCACGGTGGTCAGGTCCATCCCCACCATCACCACGAGGAACGCGGCCGAGTAGGACCCGCCCCGCAGCATCGCCCAGCCCAGCTCCCCGAGGGCGATCTCGAACGGCTGCACCGGGGTGGCGATCACCCCGTCGTACAGCTTCATGTACTTCATCTTGCCGAAGAAGTTGAACGTCGTCTCCGACAGCGCGCCGGTCATCGCCGACGAGGCGAGCATGGCCGGCGCGACGAACGCCGCGTACGTGACGACCTGGCCGCCGGGCAGCGTGAGGTCGCCGACCAGCGCGCCCACCCCGACGCCGATGGAGAGCAGGTAGAGCAGCGGCTCCACGAAGCCGGAGACGAGCAGCAGCCAGTAGACGGACTTCAGGGCCGCGACGTTGCGCTCGGCCACCGACGCCGACCGGCGGGTCGCGGCGGCGACGTCGACCAGCCGGGGCAGGACGAGACTGACCACAGCAACCCCTCCTAGACGACGAGCCGGCGACGGAACGCGCGGCGGGCCAGCAACCAGCCGCCGACCGCCCAGGCCGCGAGGTAGAGCAGGTGGCCGACGGCCGACCACTGCGGAGCGACGCCGAGCGCCGCCGCCCGGCACAGGTCGACGCCGTGCCACAGCGGCGTCGCGTACGCCAGCCAGCGCAGCGCCGTCGGCAGTGACTCGACGGGGAAGAACACCCCCGCGAACAGCGTCATCGGGATCACCGCGAAGCGGAGCAGCATCGCCAGCCAACTGTCGCTGGACACCACCGACGCGTACGCGAAGGTCGGGGCGGCCACGGCGAGGCCGAGCAACGCCACCACCGGCAGCGTGGCCACCGCCCACGGCGAGCGCAGCGCCCCGAACAGCGCCGTCACCAGCAGGAACGCCGCGATGGTGGTGACCACCCGGAACAGCACGAACGCCAGGTGCCCGCTGAGGATGTCGCCCACCCGCAGCGGCGCCGCGCTCTGCGCGAAGTAGGTCTTGATCCACTGGAAGTTGCTGAACACCGGCCACGTCGACTCGCCGATCGCCGTCTGCAGGGCCGTCGACGCGATCAGGCCGGGCACGATCCACTCGAGGTAGCGCACCCCGCCGACACCCTGGTCGATGTAGGCCCCGACGCCGACCCCGAACCCCAGCACGGTCAGCACCGGCAGCAGGAACGACGAGAAGACCCCGCCCCGCCAGGTGCGCCGGTAGCCGACCAGGTAGTGCGCCAGCACCGCCAGCGCCGGCACCCGTGGCGGCCGCGCCCGCTCCCGCGCCTGTTGCGCCACGCTCACGCGACCACCCCCGTTCACCACGGCCTTCCTACCCAGGGGGTACGACAGGCCGTGGCCACCCTACGACCGGCGCACGCGCCTGTCGTGGCAGTTTCCGCTCCGAGCGGGGTCCCTCCGTTCCCTGGACAGGCTTAATCTACATAGGTAGCCTTGGCTTCGTGAAGCCACTCGGACGCATCGGTGCGGCGACGGTCGACGTCCTGCGGGTGCTGGTCGACAGCGACCGGCCACGCTGGGGGCTGGAGATCATCAAGGTCACCGGGCGCCCGTCCGGCAGCGTCTACCCGCTGCTGGAACGGTTGGAGCGCAACGGCTGGGTGACCTCGTACTGGGAGGACGAGACGGACCGCCGCGGCCCACGGCGGCGGATGTACCAGCTCACCGCCGACGGAGCGGTGGCCGCCCGGCGGGTCTGCGCCCAGGCCGCCGCCCGGGCGGCGCACCACCGCCCGGCCCGCCTCCGGGAGGCGTGATGATGCCCGTCCGAGCCGCGCTCGTCCTCGTGCGCTGCGCCGCCGCGCTGCTTCCCGGCTCCTCCCGCGCCCGTCATCTCGAACAGTGGCAGGCGGACGTGTACGGCGCCGCCGAACTCGACATGTCCCCCCTGCGGCTCGCCGCGGGCACCCTCGGCGCCGCCGTCCGGATCGCCGCCACCAGCCCGAAAGGACCTTCAGCCATGCAGCCCATCGGCCCGCTCGCCCTCGCCCTGAAGCTGATCGGCGGCACGCACGCCCGCCGCCGCGCCGCCACTCTCGCCGCCGTGTTCACCGCGACCCTGCTGGCCGGCGTCGGGCTGCTCATCGCCGGCTGACCGGCGGTCGCTCCGCCGCCTGCCGCCCGAACCGGCGCCCGCAGTGCGGGGTGAGCGCGGCGACGTGCGGGAACACGTCGACCAGGCTGGCCGCGGGGACCGGCAAGTGGCGGTGGTGGGTGGGCTACCGCCGGGCGACGCCCGAGACGAACGCCCGCCAGGCGGCGGGGCCGAAGGTCAGGGCCGGACCGCTCGGGTCCTTGGAGTCGCGTACGGCCACCACGCCGGGCAGGTTGTCGGCCACCTCCACGCAGGCACCGCCGCTGCCGTTGCTGCGGGTGCTCTTGCGCCACCGGGCACCGGTCAGGTCCATGTCTCCGCCACTTCCGCGATCAATTCGAGGGACTGCTGCTGCGATAGTGCCTCACCGCGGATCGACTCCCACACCTCGACCATCTGCCGCACGTACTCGGCGCGGTCGATCACCTGCCCGTGGCGCTGCCCGTCCAGGTAGACGACGTCCTCACCGGCGGGCGAGGTGGCGATCACGAAGGGACCATCGAGCCCAGCGTACGCCCCGGCAGAGAGCGGCACGACCTGGATCCGCACCCGGGGCAGCGCCCCACCAAGCTTCACCAAGTGCCGCAGTTGCTCGCGCATCACCTCCGGCCCGCCGATCTGCCGGCGCAGCACGTACTCATCGATAACCACACTGAGCAGCGGCGGTCGGTCGCGGGTGAGCACCGCCTGCCGGTCCAGCCGGGTCACCACCTGCCGCTCGATCTCGTCCGCTGCGAACAACCCGGCACCGGCCAGGATGGCGTGGGCATACTCGTCGGTCTGCAAAAGTCCAGGCACATAGAGCGGCTCGAACCAGCGCAGCGCGGTGGCCTCCTGCTCGATGCCGGCCCAGTCGCGGACCAGGGCACCACGGCCTCGCGGCTGATCCGTCGCTGGATGCGCTCGAAGCGCCCATCCGCCCCGAACACCGCGTCGCAGCGGCGGGCGAAGTCGAGGCTCGGCCGGCGCTCGCAGGTCTCCACCTTGGCGACCAGGGCGCCCGAATAGCTCAGCGCCTCGGCCAGCGCGGTCTGGGACATGCCACTGGTGGAACGGGCGAGCCGCAACTCCTCCGCGAAGTGGTCCAGCATGGACGAGCGTTCCACGGACAGCCTCCGTACATCCTCGTACCGCCAGGGACCGGCCGCCGTACGCCCTGGTCGTCGGCGCGCGGGACCTCCCACCGTAGTCGGGTCCTCACCAGACTGTCACGCAGCGGAACCGCTCACGGGATCGGACGGCGGGCGGAACCAGGCCGGGGGGCGCCCGGCGACGACGAGGTCCAGGGCGCCCCCCTTCCCACCTCGACGGAGGCTCACCGCATGCGACTCAGGTTCTGGCGCTGCCGGCGCTCGACACCACCCGCCGCGCTCCCCCGGCGTACGCCCAACACGTCACCGGCGTGGGCGACCGCGCCGACGGAGGTCTTCCCGACCGACGGCCCGGGACGCCCGGGGCGGCTGACCCGGGCGCAGGAATGGCGGGCGAACGGCGGCCGCTGGCTACCGTCGCCGCGCCGGGCCGAGGAGGACCCGCGCTGATGCCGCGCTACCGCCCGCACGTCGCGGCGCGCCCGTCCTGGCGCTGCCGGGTGTGCGGCGCCGCGTGGCCCTGCTCCCCGGCCCGGCTGGCGCTGCTCGGCGAGTACCGCGAGAACCGGACGGGCCTGCTGATCTACCTCGGCACGCTGATGTGCGAGGCCACGGGCGACCTGGCCGACCTGAACGGGCAGGTCGTGCCGGACGGGCTGGCCGACCGCTTCCTGAGCTGGGCGAGGGCGCGATGAGCAGTACGGCCGACCGGCTCTCAGCTCGGGTGGCACCGAAGGACCGGGCGCGGGCCGTTCAGCCGCGGAGGGCGCGCAGCAGCGACAGCACCGCGGCGGCGAGCAGCAGCAGCCCGGCGCCGGCGCCGACGACCAGGCCCGCCGCCACCCCGGAGGTGAGCGCGGTGACCAGACCGGCCAGCGCGACGGCGCACATGGCGACGCCGAGGGGCCGCAGCAGCGGGTCGCGCAGCACCGGCACGAGCGGGAAGAAGTGCAGCCCCACCACGGCGCAGACCAGCACCGGGATGAACTCCGACCAGCCGGCGAGACCGAGCGCGGCGGCACCCAGCCCGGCGGCGGCGAACTCGGCGACGACGATCAGCAGGTAACGGCGGTCGGCGGCGCGGCCCAGGGCGGCGGCGGCCGCCCTCCGGCTCCGGGCCACCACGACCGCTCCGGCCACCGCCGTGAGCAGCGCCGCGCCGCTGGCGACGACGAGCAGGCTCCGCACCGGTTGGTCGGCGGCCGGCACGCTGAACCAGACGGCGGCGAAGACCCCCAGGTAGAGCGCGCCCAGCCCGGCCTGGTGGCGGGACTGGAACTCCAACCTCGACATGTGACCCCCGTGCTCGTCGCCGGGCGGGCGGCGGGCCGCCGGCCCGATGCTACGGAACGAGTCGCAGGACGCTGACGGCCTTCGCGCCGCCGGTGCAGCGACTCAGTCGACCAGGGTGCGGCCGGTGAGGTGGAGGAAGACGTCCTCCAGGCTGCTGCGCCGGACCAGCACGTTGGCGGGGTGCAGACCCAGCGCGGCGACCTCGGCCACGGCCGCGTCGCCGTCGTGGACGTAGAGCAGGATCCGGTCGGGCAGCACCTCGACCCGCTCCCCCAGGCCGTCGAGCTTGCCGGCGAACGCCTCCTGCGACTCGGCGGCGAACCGCAGCTCCACCACCTCGCGGGTGGAGTGCCGCTCGATCAGCGCGCGGGGCGAGCCCTCGGCGACGATCCGGCCGCCGTCCATCACGACCAGGCGATCGCAGAGCTGCTCCGCCTCGTCCATGTAGTGCGTGGTGAGCACCAACGTGACGCCCTGCTGCTTGAGCCGGAACAGCCGCTCCCACACCAGGTGCCGGGCCTGCGGGTCGAGGCCGGTCGTCGGCTCGTCCAGCAGCACGATCTCGGGCTCGTTGACCAGCGCGCGGGCGATGGTCAACCGCCGCTTCATGCCCCCGGAGAGCGGCTCGACCTTGCTGTCGGCCCGCTCGGTGAGCTGGACGAAGTCGAGCAGCTCGGCGGAGCGGGCCCGGGCGACCCGGCGCGGGATGCCGAAGTAGCGCGCGTAGGTCGTGAGATTTTCCCGGACGGTCAGCTCCGGGTCGAGGTTGTCGAGCTGGGGGCAGACGCCGAGCCGGGCCCGGATGGCCGGCCCGTCGCGGACGGGATCCATGTCGAGGATGCGCAGCTCGCCGCCGCTGGGTGGGGAGACGCACCCGATCATCCGCATGGTGGAGGACTTGCCGGCACCGTTGGGCCCGAGGAAGCCGAACGCCTCACCGGCGCGCACCTCGACGTCGATGCCGTCGACGGCGGTGAAGTCACCGAACCTCTTCACCAGCCCCCGCGCCCGGATGAGTGGCTGAGGCGTGGTCACCGCCCGACCCTAACCGCCCGGTCCGACACGTCCCACCGGTTTGTCGGGCGGCGCGCGCCCGGCCCCGCCGCCGGCCGACCGGGGCCGCCCCGCCGTCCCGCAGCCGGAGTAGGGGGCGGCGCCGTAGGGGCGGTGGCCAGGTAGGGGACCCCCTCGGCGCCCGGGATCGGTCGACCGGGCGCACGGAGAGCGACAACACTACTCAGTGTCACGGCACTGTCGGTGAGGGTGCGCCCACACAGGCCGATGGACGGACGGAGGATCCGGAGGGCGTTGTCGGGACCATAGCGGACAAGAGGGATTCGATCGCCGTCCGACATTCCGCATTGCCACCGGTTTTCAGTTCACATTCCGATCAAAAGGCGGCCACAGCCACGGTGTCTCTGCGTAATTGAATGCCCGCCACCATTACCGGCTGCAATCACGGTCGGCAATATTCCCTAGGTTATGCAATTCGCGTATCGTGCCCCCTCGTGTCACCAGTACGTTCTTCCGGCGATCCCGCCCCACACCGACCCTCCGTGGGCTCGGGATCCACCGTGGACGACGACCCGACGCCGCTGCCGCCGGAGCCGCCCGACAGGACGGATCCCGCCGGCGCCGACCCGCGCGACCTCGCCGCCCAGTTCGAGGACGAGAAGCCGGGACGGGTCCTCTCCGGGCCGGTCGGCGTCCTGGTCACCGGCACCACGCTCGCGATCGCGCTGCTCGCCCTCTGGCAGGTGTTCAGCCCGCTCCCGCAGGGCAGCAAGTTCTATCTCATCATCTTCCTGGCCGGCGTCCTGCCGGTCGTCTTCCTGGCGTACCCGGCGAACCTGCGGCTGCCCGAGCGGCTGCGGCGCGGGGCACGACGAGCGGACGGTGAGGACCGGCCCGACACCCCCGACCGCCGCGACGGCGGGGGCCCGACCGTGGCCGACTGGGTGCTGGCCGTCGCGGCGCTGGTGAGCTGCCTCTACCCGGTGCTGCCGGTCCCCCTCGGCGACGGCGGCGGCGGGTACGACGCCTTCCTCGACCGGCAGGGCCTGCTGGTCGGGGTCGACGTGGCCATGGGCACCGCGCTGCTGCTCCTGCTGCTGGAGGCGTGCCGGCGCACCACCGGGTGGATCCTGCCGGCCGTCTGCCTGGTCTTCCTCGGCTACGGCTACTACGGCGGGCTGCTGCCCCAGTCCTGGCCGGTGGCGCACGCCGGCCTCGACTTCGGGCAGCTCGTCGACGCCTTCTACAACTCCGACAGCGGCTTCTACGGAACTCCGCTCGACGTCGCGGCGACGTACATCGTGCTGTTCACCATCTACGGGGCGGTGCTGGACCTCTCCGGGGCCGGGCGGTTCTTCGTGGAGCTCTCCGCCGCCGCCTTCCGGCGTTCCCGGACGGCGGCCGGCCGCACCGCCGTCGCCTCGGGCTTCCTGCTCGGCACCGTCTCCGGCTCGGGCGCGGCCACGACGGTCAGCATCGGCGCGGTCACCTGGCCCGTCCTGCGCCGGGCCGGCTACCCGCCGGAGCGCGCCGGCGGCATGCTCGCCGCGGCCGGCGTCGGGGCGATCCTGTCCCCGCCCACCCTCGGCGCGGCGGCCTTCATCATCGCCGAGTACCTGGGCGTGTCGTACCTCCAGGTGCTCGGCTGGGCCACCGTCCCGACGGTGCTGTACTACCTCGGCATCCTGCTCGCGGTCGAGATCGACGCCCGGCGCTCGGGGGTCCGCGCGGTCGTGCTCGACACCGCCTCCCCGTGGCGGCTGCTGGGCCGGTTCGGCTACCACTTCCTGTCGCTGTTCGCGATCGTCGTGCTGCTTGCCGTCGGCTTCTCCGCGACCCGGGCCGTCGTGGTGGCCACCATCCTGGCCGTGGTGCTGTCCTTCCTGGACCGGCGGCACCGGCTCACCCCGGCCCGGCTGCTCACCGCGCTGAGCGCCGGGGTGCGCGGCGTGCTCGCGGTGAGCGCGGTCTGCGCCGCGGCGGGCATCATCACCGCCACCACCACCAAGACCGGCCTCGGTCCGCAGGCCGCGGCGCTGCTGGTCGGCGGGGCCAGGGCCGTCAGCTCGGATCCGGCCGTGGTGCTGGCGCTCACCGCGCTGCTCGCCGCCGTCGCCCTCACCCTGCTCGGGCTGGCCGTGCCGGTCACCGCGTCGTTCGTGATCGGCTGGGTGATCATCGGTCCGGCCCTGCTGGACCTGGGCGTCACCGCGCCGGCGGCGGCGATGTTCGTCTTCTACTTCGCGGTCCTGTCCGAGGCCTCCCCGCCGACCGCGCTCGCCGCCGTGGCCGCCGCCGCCGTGACCGGCGGCCGGCTGGTGCCGACCATGTGGCAGACCCTGCGGTACGCCCTGCCGGCCTACCTCATCCCGCTCGCCTTCGTGGTCACGCCGACGGGCCTCGGGCTGCTCGGCATCGGTGGCGCGCAGCGGATCGCCGTGGCCGGGACGGTGGCCGCCCTCAGCGTCGCCGTGCTGGCGGTGGCGGCGGGCGGCTGGCTGCCCGGCGTCGGCCCGGCCGGCACGCCGGAGCGGATCCTCGGCGCGCTCGCCGGGCTGACGCTGCTCTGGCTCGAACCCGTACCCGTCGCGGTCGGCGCCGCCCTGGCCGCCGTCATGGTGGCGGGTGTGCTCGTCAGACGCGGCACCGCCGGCCCGACCGGCGTGCCGTCAGCAGGTCCAACGGTCACCCATGGGGAGGAGAAACAGTGAGACGGATCAACATGCGGATCGCCGCGGGGGTGGGCACGCTGGCACTCGTCGCGGCGGCAGCCGGCGGTTGCGGGGGCCGTCAGGACGGCGCCACCAAGGACGACGCCGCCAGCGAGGTCACCTGCAAGGTCACCGAGAGCACCCGCGTCGGCATCGCCACCGGCAACGCCACCGGCGTCTACTACCCGGTCGGCAACGCCCTCGCCGGCCAGCTCTCCGGGGCGACCGACGGCAAGCTGAGCGGCACCGCCGCCGAGACCGGCGCGTCGGTGCAGAACGTCGAGCAGCTCGTCGCCGGCCAGTACGACGTCGCCTTCTCGCTGTTCGACACGGCGGTCAACGCGGTGCAGGGCAAGGGCAGCTTCACCGCCCCGCAGCCGGTCGAGGCGCTGGCCCGCATCTACGACAACTACACGCAGGTCGTCGTCCGGGCCGACTCGGGGATCACCTCGGTCGCCGACATGAAGGGCAAGAAGATCTCGACGGGCTCCCCCAAGTCCGGCACCGAGGTCATCGCCAACCGCCTGCTGGAGGCCGCCGGCCTCGACCCGGCCAAGGACATCCAGGCGCAGCGGCTCGACCTGACCAAGACGGTCGAGGGCGTCAAGGACGGCAGCATCGACGGCCTCTTCTGGTCGGGCGGCGTGCCCACGGGCGGCCTGACCGACCTGTTCACCACGGCCGGCGACAAGGTGAAGTTCATCGACATCACCCCGCTGCTGCCCAAGATGGCCGAGATCAACCCGGCGTACCAGGCGGGGACCATCAAGGCGGACGTCTACAAGACGTCGGCGGACACTCCGACCATCGTGGTGCCGAACGTGCTGCTGGTCCGCAAGGACCTCAACGCGAACGTGGCCTGCGCGATCACCCGGACGGTGTTCGACAAGAAGGACGTCCTGGCCCAGGCCAACCCGGCGGCCAAGGGCATCAGCCTCGACACCGCCCGCAAGACCGACCCCGTGCCGCTGCACCGGGGCGCGGCCAAGGCGTTGCAGGACCTCGGCGCGAGCTGACCCGTCGGTGCCGGGTCCGGGGCGTCCCGCCCGGGCCCGGCACCCTCCCGACCCATCCCGGAAGGCCCGAGTGTCGCTTCCCGACCCCGTCCGCGTGCGCCGGCACCACCGGCCCACCGACCACACCGACCGGCTGTGGTCGGTACGCACCCAGCTGCTCGCGCCGATCCTGGTGGCCACGGTCGGCCTGGTCGTGCTGGGCGCCACCCAGACCGCGACCGCGTTGGACGCCTCCGCCGACGCGGACCGCGCCCGGGTGCTGGCCGGCACCGCGACGGCCACCGTGCGCCTGGTGCACGAGCTGGAGCGGGAACTCGGCGAGACGGCGGCCCTGCGCCAGCGGGGCGGCTCGACCGGCCGTCCCCTCGTCGACGCGCAGCGGCGGCGGGTCGACACCTCCGTGGAGCGTTACCGCAGCGCCAGTCGGGACGCCCGCCGGGCCGCCCCGGACCTCGGCCAGGTGCTCGACGGCGCCGACGCGCAGCTCGGCCAGCTCGCCCCGGCCCGCGCGGTCGCGCTGGGCGCCACCACCGCCGACCCGACCTACCTGGCGCTGGTCGAGTCGCTGCTCGCCGTCGCCGACGCGCTGCCGGCCCAGGTCCGGGACCGGGACCTGGCCAACGGGGCCCGGGAGGTGGCGGCGGTGGCCGCCCAGGAACACCTCGCCGCCCTGGAACGCGACCTGCTCCGCACCGTCTTCGTGCGGGGCGCGCTGGCGGACGGGGAACTGGTCCGCCTCGGCCAGTTGCGCGGCGCTCAGGAGCAGCGCCAGGCCGAGTTCTCCCGGATCGCCGTCGGGCGGTCGGCGGACGCGTACGCCCGGCTGGTGGCCGGCACCGACGTCTCCACGGCGCGGCGGATGCGCGACAGCGCGCTCAACGCGGAGACCGAACCGGGCGGGCTGCGGACCGACGGCGACGCCTGGTACGTGGCCCAGAGCGGCGCCATCCGCCGGTACAACCTGCTCGGCCGCGAGCTCTCCGAGGAACTCGACCGCCAGGCCGCCGGCCTGGCCCGGGACGCCCGGCGGCGGGCCCTGGTCACCGGCGGCGCGACCACCGCCGTCGCGCTGGCGTCGCTGGCCGCCGCCGCGCTGCTCGCCGTGCGCACCAGCCGCCGGCTGCGCCGGCTGCGGGTCGCCGCGCTCACCATGGCGCACCGCGAGCTGCCGGAGCGGATCACCGCGATCGCGGCCGGCGACGGTACGCAGACCGAGGGCGCGGCCACCCGGCTCACGGCCGGCATCCGGCAGGGCCGGGACGAGGTCGCCCAGGTGGCCCAGGCGTTCGACACGGTGAACCGGGCCGCGCTGCGGCTGGCCGGCGAGCAGGCCGAGCTGCGGATGGACGTGACCCGGATGGCCGAGGCGCTGGCCCGGCGGATCCGTACCCTGATCACCCGGCAGCTGCGCCTGCTCGACGAGTTCGAACGCGAGGAGACCGACCCCGACGCCCTGGCCCGGCTCTTCGCCCTGGACCACCTCGCCGCCCGGATGCGGCGCAACGGCGAGAACCTGCTGGTCCTCGCCGGCGGCGAGCCCGGCCGCACGCACGAGGGCGCCCACCTGCTGGCCGACGTGATCCGGGCGGCCGCCTCGGAGATCGAGGACTATCCCCGGGTGGAGGTCGACGTGCCCACCGCCGCCGTGCACGGCGACGCCGTGGGCAACCTGGTCCACCTCCTCGCCGAGCTGCTGGAGAACGCCACCGTCTACTCGCCGCCGGACGCGCCGGTGCACGTCGACGGCCGGCGCACCGTCGACGGGCTCACGCTGCGCGTGCGCGACCGGGGCATCGGGATCAGCGACAGCCGGCTCGCCGCGATCAACGAGCGGCTGCGCGTCCCCGCGATGCTCTCCAGCGCCGCCGCCGGCAGCATGGGCCTGCACGTGGTGTCCCACCTGGCGGCCCGGCACGGCGTGCGGGTGCACCTGTACGGCACCGGCGCGGGCACCGTCGCGCAGGTGGACATCCCGGAGTCGGCGCTGACCCGGGTCGAGGCGGTCGCCCCGCGGCCCGCCCCGGACCGGCGTACGCCGGAACCCGCCGCCGCGGCCCCCTGGTTCCGGCCGCGCTCCGCCCCGGCCGCGCCGACCGGCGCCCGGCCGGGTGAGTCGGGTGACCCGGCCGCCCTGCCCGACATGGCCGGCATCCACCGCGCGCCGACGGTCGCGCTCCCGGTGCTCGGGGCGCGGCCGACCGGCCCCGCCGCCGCGCCGCCCCCGCCGGGCCCGGTGCCGGCCCCCACCACCGGGGTCGCGCTGCCCCGCCGCACCCGGGGCGGCCAACTCCCGGCCGCGCTGCACGACGCCCCCGCGCCGTCGCCGAAGGACGACCTGCTCGACCCCGAGCTGGTGCGCTCCCGGCTGTCCGCGCTCGCCCAGGGCGTCGCCGCCGCGACGCGACGTACCCAGCAGACGACACCCCCCAGGAGAACCCCATGACCCCATCCGCGAGCACCGGCCTCGACTGGCTGCTGGCCAACTTCGCCGAGCAGGTGCCGGACGTGTCGCACGCCCTCGCCGTCTCCGGCGACGGGCTGCGGCTGGCGGCCTCCCCCGACCTCGCGCCGGACCAGGTGGACCAGCTCGCCGCCGTGATCAGCGGCCTGGCCAGCCTGACCGTCGGCGCCGCGCGGCTGATGTCCGCCGGCCGGGTACGCCAGCAGATCGTCGACATGGACGGCGGGGTGATGCTGGTGATGGCGGCGGGCGAGCGCGCGCTCGTCGGGGTGCTGGCCGCGCCCGGCTGCGACCTGGGGCAGATCGGCTACGAGACGGCCATGCTGGTCCAGCGGGTGGCGGAGGCGCTGGAGCCGGCGGTCCGGGCGTGACGGGACGGCCCCGACGGCTGCTGGCGGCCCTGCTGGCGACCCTGCTCGCCGCCGGCTGCGGCACCTCCGAGGCCGGGCCGCAGCCCTGGCACGGCGGTCGCATCTTTCTCGCCACCGGCAACACCACCGGCGTCTACTACCAGCTCGGCGGCGGCTACGCGGACGTGATCAGCCGCCACCTGCCCGGCTACGAGGCCCGGGCCGAGCCGACCGGGGCGTCGGTGGACAACATCAACCGGCTGGTCAGCGGCGACATGGAGATCGCGTTCAGTCTCGCCGACACGGCCGCGGACGCGGTGCAGGGGCGCGGGGCCTTCGAGGGCCAGCCCCAGCCCGTCCGGGCGCTGGCCCGGGTCTACAGCAACTACACCCACGTGATCGTCCGCGCCGACGCGAAGATCACCGCCCTGTCGGGGCTGCGCGGCAAGCGGGTGTCCACCGGCTCACCGAAGTCCGGCACCGACGTCATCGCCGGGCGCCTGCTGACGGCGGCCGGCCTCGACCCGGACCGGGACGTCCGCCGGGCCACGCTGTCCCTGCCGGAGACGGTCAAGCGGATGCGGGCCGGCACGCTCGACGCGATGTTCTTCTCCGGCGGCCTGCCCACCCCGGGCATCGCCGACCTGCTCTCCAGCGCCCCGGGGACGTTCGCGCTGCTGCCGATCGCCGACCTCATCGAGCCGCTCGGCACCCGGCACGGCCCCGTCTACACCACGGCCGAGCTGCCGAAGGAGGTCTACGGCACGAAGACCGCCACGCCGACCGTCACGGTGGCGAACGTGATCCTGGTCGGCGCCGACATGCCCGACCAGTTGGCGTACGACCTGACCCGGCTGCTCTTCACCTACCAGGCCGACCTGGTCGGCGTGCACCCGGAGGGCGGCAACTTCACCCGGCAGAGCGCCGCCGGCACCAACCCGATCCCGCTGCACCCCGGGGCGGCCCGCTTCTACCGGAGCGGCTGACCGGTCAGGCGTCCGCCGGGGTGGTGGCGGCGCGGGCGGCGGCGACGAGGCGGTCGGTCTCGGCGAGCACCTCGGGGTCGTCGGCCGGGGTTCCGGGGTCGAGGCGGACCGTCCAGGTGAGGCCGTCCACGCCCGGCGCCCGCCGCGCGGCGACCCGGCCGGAGCCGCCGGGCACGGGGTGGTGCTGGGTGTACGCCACGGAGCGGGTGACCCGCTCCCGTACCTGGTGCGGCAGCTCACCGGGGTCGAGCAGCAGGTAGGTCTCGGCCGGGCAGTCCGCCACCACCAGGTAGCCGTCGCGCTCCGCGACCCGCTCGGCCGGCGTGACGGTGAGTTCCCGGCCGGACCAGACCGCCTTGAGGATGTCGTGCCAGCCCAGCCGGTGCGCCCGGCCGGGCAGCCAGAGCCCGAGGTTGCTGGCCACCACCACGCCGTCGCCCTCCCCGTTGCCGGCCGCGGCCCAGGCGAGCACCCGCTCGTCGGGGGCCAGCGGCGGCCGGGCGGCCGGCGGCAGCTTCGGCCTGCGGCGGAACAGTCCCATCTACAGCCCTCCCGCGGCCTGCTCGCGCAACGCCCGGGCGTGCTGCTCCAGCGAGAGCAGCTCGCCGAAGGCGGCGAAGTACTCGTCCTTGTTGTTGACCGGGTTGATCCGCTGGATCCGGGACTTGAGGTCCCTGATCCGGCTGGTCACCGAGCCCCACTGCAACCGGGCCATCGTGACCGAGACGTAGCGCGGATCGGGTTCACCGTCGATGCGCAGCGGCTCCACGGCCAGCTCGCCGACGAGCGCCCGGGCGGCGAGGTCCTCGCAGGCGTCGCGGACCGACTCGATCCAGACCGCGCCGCCCGTCGCCGTGGCGGCCCCGCCGACGGCCGCGACGGCCGCCCGCACCGCCACGTGTACGGGGTGGCGGTACTCCGACGCCTCGACCGCGTCGAACATCGGCCCGGCCAGCACCGGCTCCTGGAGCGCGAGCTTCAGCGCCTCCCGCTCGACCATCGACTGCGGGTTGTCGACGACCGGCTCGGCCGGGGCGGGCCGGGGCGGCGGCGGGGCGTCGCGCCCGGGCGCGGCGGACGCGGCGGACGCGGCGGCCAGCACGGCCCGCTGCACCGGCTCGATCTCCATGCCGAGGTCGCCGGCGAGCTTGCGGACGTACTCCGGGCGCTTCTCCCGGTCCTTGATCTTGGCGACCAGCGGCGCGGCCCGGCGCATCGCCTCCACCCGGCCGTCGACGGTGTCGAGGTCGTACCGGTTGATGACGTGCCGCAGCGCGAAGTCGACCAGCGGCTCGCGGCGGGCGACCAGGTCGCGGACCGCCATGTCGCCCTTGGCCAGGCGCAGGTCGCACGGGTCCATGTTGTCGGGGCTGACCGCGATGAAGGTGCGCCCGACGAAGCGCTGGTCGTCCTCGAAGGCCCGCAGCGCGGCCTTCTGGCCGGCGGCGTCCCCGTCGAAGGTGAAGATGACCTCGCCGGCTCGTTCGTCGCTGTCGAAGAGCACCCGGCGCAGCACGCCGATGTGGTCCGCGCCGAACGCCGTGCCGCAGGTCGCCACCGCCGTCGGGACGTCCGCCAGGTGACAGGCCATCACGTCGGTGTAGCCCTCGACCACGACCACCTTCCCCTGCTTGGCGATCTCCCGCTTGGCCTGGTCGATGCCGTAGAGGACGTGCGACTTCTTGTAGATCGGCGTCTCGGGGGTGTTGAGGTACTTCGGGCCGTCGTCGTCCTCGAAGAGCTTGCGGGCGCCGAAGCCGATGACGTCGCCGGTGATGTCGCGGATGGGCCACATCAGCCGCCGCCGGAACCGGTCGATCAGCGTGCCGGAGCGGGACGGCCGGGACAGCCCGCCGGTGACCAGCTCGTCGTGGGTGAAGCCCTGCTGGCGCAGGTGCTTGGTGAGCAGGTCCCAGGCGTCCGGGGCGAACCCGCAGCCGTAGCGCTCGGCGGCGGCCCGGTCGAAGCCGCGGCGGGCCAGGAACTCCCGGGCCGGACGCGCGCCGGCCGTGGTGAGCTGGGCGCGGTAGAACTCGACGGCGGCGGCGTGCGCGGCGACGAGGCGCTGCCGCTGCCCCTGCTGCGGGCGGGGCCGCGGCGCGGCGGAGTCGCCCTCGACGTAGCGCAGTTGGATCCCGGCCCGGGCGGCGAGCCGCTCCACCGACTCGACGAAGCTGAGGTGCTCGGCGTCCATCAGGAACTTGATCGCGTCGCCGCCGGCGCCGCAGCCGAAGCAGTACCAGACGTTGCGGGCGGGCGAGACGTTGAACGAGGGGCTCTTCTCGTCGTGGAATGGGCACAGCCCCTTGAGGTTGCCGCCGCCGGCCGACTTCAGGGTCACCGTCTCCGAGATGACGTCCGCGATCGAGCTGCGCTCCCGGACCAGCGCGATGTCCTCGTCCCGGATCCGCCCAGCCATGTCCGCCACCCCCTCGCCGTACATCCTGCCCTGCCCGACCGGCGTCGCGCCGCCGGGGGACGCCGGGTGTGGCGACCACCGCCGCCACCTCGACGGTTCCGCCGTCGCGGCCGGGTCACCCCCGGCGGCTCCGCGCCGGTCACCGCGGGCGGCGCCGCAGGTAGCGCCGCACCGGCGGCGGGTCCTCCTCCTCGTACGACCGGGCGGCGCGGATCGCCGCGGCCAGGCCGTAGCGGCGGGCCCGCGGCGGCGGGGTGACCGCCGGGTCCCGGGCCATGTCCCGGAACAGCGCGACGGCCAGGCCGAGCATGACCACCACGAACGGCAGCGCGACGAGGATGGTCGCCTGTTGCAGCGCGTCCAGCCCGCCGACCAGCAGCAGCACCGCGGCCACCGCCCCGATCAGCACGCCCCAGACCACGACCAGCGCGCGGTGCGGGCGCAGCGCGCCCCGGGACGTCAGCGAGCCGAGCACCAGCGCGGCGGAGTCGGCGCCGGTGACGAAGAAGAGCGCGACCAGCACCATCGCCAGCAGGGTGGTCAGGCCCGCCAGGGGCAGCGCCTCGAGCAGACCGAAGAGCGCCCGCTCGGTGCCCGCGCCGACATCGGCGACCAGGTCCCGGGCGCCGGTGGCCTGCACCCGCAGGGCACTGCCGCCCATCACCGCGAACCAGACCACGCTGGCCCCGCTGGGCACCAGCAGCACGCCGGCGACGAACTGCCGGACCGTGCGCCCCCGGGAGATCCGGGCGATGAAGATGCCGACGAACGGGGCCCAGGAGATCCACCACGCCCAGTAGAAGATCGTCCAGGAGCCCAGCCAGGCCGGGTCGGAGAACGCGCCGGTACGGGTGGACATGGTGATCAGGTGGCTCAGGTAGTCGCCGACCGAGGCGGGCAGCACCTCCAGCGTGTAGATGGTCGGGCCGGCCACGAACACGAAGACCATCAGCGCGACCGCGAGCACCACGTTGGTGGTGGACAGCCACTTGATTCCCCGGTGCAGGCCGGAGAAGGCGGAGACGACGAAGGCCAGGGTGAGGGCGGCGATCACCACCAGCTCGACCGCCGTGCTGTCCGGCACGGGGGTGAGCAGGTCCAGCCCGGCGGCGACCTGGAGGGCGCCGAGGCCGAGACTGGTGGCCGAGCCGAAGACGGTGGCGAAGACGGCCAGCAGGTCGATCGCCCGGCCGACCGGGCCGTCCGCCCGCGCGCCGAGCAGCGGCTGGAAGGCCGCCGAGATGCGGTTCTCCCGCCCCTTGCGGAACGTCGAGTACGCCAGCGCGAGCGCCACCACCGCGTAGATCGCCCACGGGTGCAGGGTCCAGTGGAAGAGCGTGTACTGCATCGCCGCCGCCCCGGCCGCCCCGGTGTTCGGCGCGATGCCGGTGGCCGGCGGCGGGGCGGCGTAGTGCTCGATCGGCTCGGCGACGGCGTAGAAGACCAGGCCGATGCCCATGCCGGTGCTGAACATCATCGCCACCCAGGCGAGCGTGCTGAACTCGGGTTCGTCGTCGTCGGCGCCGAGCCGGATCCGGCCGAACTTCGTCGCGGCGATGACCACCGAGAGCACCAGGAAGGCGTCGGCGGCCACCACGAAGAACCAGCCGAAGGTGTTGATCACCCAGGCCAGGCCGGACTCGCCGAAGCCGGCCAGGGAGCCCCGGGCCAGCACGCCCCAGGCCACCACGGCCAGCACGCCGCCGACGCTGAGTGCCAGCACCACCGGATCGACCCGGCCCACCGCCCGTGGCCGGTCCCGCCCCTGCTCGCTCATGGTCACCCCCCGCCCATCCTGCTGGGCACGGGGGCGGCACACGGCGATATCGGGCGAACGCCCGCCCCCGGGTGCCCGGGGCGGCCACTCAGGCGGGGACGGCGGCGGACTCCTCGGCCTCGACCTGGCGGTTCCAGTCGGGCTTGCTGGCGCGCCAGCCCTCGTCGTCCATGCCCCGGCGCCAGTAGCCGGAGATGGAGAGCCGGTCGCGGGTGACGCCGCGCTCGACGCGGAGCAGACGGCGCAGTTCCTTCACGAAGGTGGCCTCGCCGTGGACGAAGGCGTGCACCTCGCCGGGCGGGAACTCCAGGTCGCGGACCGCCGCGACCAGGGCCTCCCCGACCGGGCGCCCGCCGCGGTGCAGCCAGGTCAGGCGCACCGCGCCCGGGCTGACCAGCCGCTGCTCCTCGGCCGGGTCGGCGACCTCGACGAACGCGACGGCCGGGGCGCCGACGGGCAACCGCTCCAGGGCGGCGGCGATCGCCGGCAGCGCGCTCTCGTCGCCGACCAGCAGGTGCCAGTCGGCGTCCGGGCTGGGGGCGTACGCCCCGCCGGGGCCGACGAAGTGCACCGGGTCGCCGGGGCGCAGCGCGGCCGCCCACGGCCCGGCGAGCCCCTCGTCGCCGTGGTGCACGACGTCGACGGTCAGCTCCCCGGCCAGCGGGTCCCAGGCCCGCACCGTGTACGCGCGCAGCCGTGGCCACTGCTCCCGGGGCAGGTCACGACGGATCGCCGCGAGGTCCATCGGGCTCGGGTAGTCGACCCCGGGCACCGGAAAAACGATCTTGATGTAGTGGTCCGTGAACTCGCCCACCGGCAGGCCGACCAGTTCCTCGCCGCCGAGCACGAGCCGGATCAGGTGGGGCGTGGGCCGCTCGGTGCGCAGTACGCGGGCGGACGTGACCTTCTTCGGGCGCTCCGTCATGCTGGTTAGGTTAGCCTAAGTAATCCGGGTCGCCCATCGGCCCTCCGTCGGCCCCGGGGCGGCGCGCCAGCCGCGCGTGCCAGGCCACGGCCGCCGGGTCGGTCAGCGAGGCGACCTGGTCGATCACCACCCGGAGCCGGGCGGCGTCGTCCGGCGCGGCCCGCCAGAGCGGGGCGAAGACCGGATCCAGCGCGTCCGGCGCCCGACCGGTGAGGGCGTGCACCAGATCAGCCAGCACCTCCCGCTGCCGCTGGTAGCGACCCTCGGCGCCGGGGCGGCGCATCACGTACCGCAGGGCGATGCCCTTGAGCAGCGCGCACCGCGCCCGGATCCGCCGGGGCACCACCAGGTCGGCGGCGTACCGGCGGTGCGGGCCGGGGCCGTACCGCTCCTCGGTGGCCGCCACGACGGTCGAGACGAACCGGCCGGTCAGCACGCTGGTGGTCGCCTTCAGCGCGGCCAGCGCGCGGTGGCTGCCGTCGTAGCCGGCCAGCGGGGCGAGCACCGGGTCGTCGAGCAGCTCCCGCAGCACCTCGTCCAGGTCGGCCGGGGACTCGCCGGAATAGGTGGCCGCGACGTCGGCGCAGAGCGCGGCCCGCTCGTCGGAGTCGTCCAGCAACGGGCGCAGCGTCACGTACCCGCCGTGGATGCCGTCCTCGACGTCGTGCACCGAGTACGCGACGTCGTCGGCCCAGTCCATCACCTGCGCCTCCAGGCAGCGCCGCCCGTCGGCGCCCGCCGTCGCGTCGCCGCCGCCCGGCGCGGCGGGCGGCCCGGCAGGGGCGCCGGCCCGCAGCCAGGCGAAGACCGGCAGGTCGTCGGCGTACGCCCCGAACTTCCGCCGACCCGGGCGGCGGGGCCACGGGTACTTGCTGACCGCGTCGAGCGAGGCGCGGGTCAGGTTGAGGCCGGCGGACGTGCCGTCCGGGGCGACCACCTTCGCCTCCAGCCGGGTCAGCACCCGCAGCGTCTGCGCGTTGCCCTCGAAGCCGCCGCACCCGGCCGCCAGCACGTCCAGCGCGTCCTCGCCGTTGTGCCCGAACGGCGGGTGTCCCAGGTCGTGGGCGAGCCCGGCGGTGTCCACCACGTCCGGGTCGCAGCCCAGCCGGGCGCCCATCTCCCGGGCGATCTGCGCGACCTCCAGCGAGTGGGTCAACCGGGTCCGCAGGAAGTCGTCGGTGCCGGCCGTGTGCACCTGGGTCTTCGCGGCGAGCCGCCGGAACGCCGCCGAGTGCAGCACCCGGGCCCGGTCCCGCTCGTACGCCGACCGCCCGTACCCGGTGTCCTTCGGCGGCTCGCCGACCCAGCGGGCCGTGTCCGGGTCGTCCGGCCCGGGACGCTCAGTCCCCACGCTGCCGCAGCACGCAGAACTCGTTGCCCTCCGGGTCGGCGAGCACGATCCACTCGACGCCGCCCTGCCCGATGTCGACGTGCCGGGCGCCCATGTCGACCAGCCGCTCGACCTCGGCCTCCTGGTCGTCGGGGCGCAGGTCCATGTGCAGCCGGTTCTTGGTCTCCTTGTCGTCGGCGACGGGCACGAAGGTGATGCCCGGCAGCCGGTCGGCGGACCGCCGGATCTCCACCCCGTCCGGCTGCTCGGCCACCACCTGGTAGCCCAGTGCCTCGGCCCACCAGCGGGCGAGCCGGGCCGGGTCCCGGGCGTCGACGGTCAGGCTCTCCCAGGCGCTGCTCATGCCGATCAGGTTACGCCCGGGCGGCCCGAACGGCTCGTCGCCGGCGCGCGCCGGACGGACCGCAACCTCCGTTCAGGCGAGAGTTGTCAGCCGATCGCCGACCGTTACGGGACCTCGGTCCGGCATGGCCGGCGGTAGCGTTCCCGGAGCGGAACGTGACCAGACTGAGGGCCCGACGGTGGGAGAGAAACCCGTGAACGCGGACACGATGATGGGAACGGAGTTGCAGGGGCTGCGCCGACGCCGCCCCGAGGTGGCGGGCACGGTGCTGGCCGGCACCGACGGCCTGCTGATCTCCAGCGACCTGCCGACGACGGACGCCACCCACCTGGCGGCGCTCGCGGCGGCGAGTTTCGGCCTCGGCCACCGGGTGGCCGACACCGTGCGGCAAGGGGAGTTCCGGGAGTCGGTGCTGCGCACCGCGGACGGCGCGGTGGTCACCTACCCCGCCGGGCGCAGCGCCCTGCTGACGCTGGTCGCCGACGGCGCCGCCGACCTCGAGGCGCTGCACGCCGACGCCCGGGCGGTGGCCCGGCGCACCGGCTCGGTGCTGGACACCCGCCGGCCGGTCGGGGGGACGCCGACGCCGGAGGCGCACGCCTCGCTCGCGGCCCGCCCCACCAGGGGCGCCCTGCCCCGCCGCGCCACCCACCACGCCTGGCGCCGCCCGCCGATCTGAGCCACCCGGGAGTCGACCGACGGTCGCGCCGGCACGGGCGCACCGCACGGCATCGGCGGCGGACCCGCTCCCCCGGGCCCGCCGCCGATCTGCCGAACTGTCGGCCTCAGCGGCTGTCGGAGCCGTCCGTCTCCACCGCGGCGCGGCCGGCTTCGAGCCGGGCGACGGGCACCCGGAAGGGCGAGCAGGACACGTAGTCCAGGCCCACCTCGTGGAAGAAGTGCACCGAGTCGGGGTCGCCGCCGTGCTCGCCGCAGACGCCGAGCTTCAGCTCCGGCCGGGCCGCCCGGCCCTCCTGCGCGGCGATGCGGACCAGCCGACCCACGCCGTCCCGGTCGATCGACTCGAACGGCGAGATGCCGAAGATGCCCAGCTCCAGGTAGCGCCAGAAGAACGCGCCCTCGACGTCGTCCCGGGAGAAGCCCCAGGCCATCTGGGTCAGGTCGTTGGTGCCAAAGGAGAAGAACTGCGCCGCCTCGGCGATCTGCCCGGCGGTCAGCGCCGCCCGCGGCACCTCGATCATGGTGCCGATCAGCACGTCGACCGCCTTCTCCCGGGTCACCTCCTCGATGATCTTCTCCGCCTCGGCGCGTACCGTCTCCAGCTCCTGCACCGCGCCGACCAGCGGGACCATGATCTCCGGCCGGGGGTCGCCGCCACGCTGGGCACACGCGACCGCCGCCTCGACGATCGCCCGGACCTGCATCGCGAAGAGTCCGGGGATGACCAGGCCGAGGCGGACCCCACGCAGGCCCAGCATCGGGTTCTCCTCGTGCATCCGGCGGACGGCGGCGAGCAGGGCCTCCTCCTGGGCCACGTCCTCGCCGCGCTCCTGGGCGACCGCGACGTTGACCGCGAGTTGTTCCAGCGGCGGCAGGAACTCGTGCAGCGGCGGGTCGATCAGCCGGACGGTGACCGGCAGCCCGTCCATCTCCCGGAAGATCTCCACGAAGTCGTCCCGCTGCAACGGCAGCAGCGCGGCGAGCGCCTCGTCCCGCTCGTCGTCGGTGCGGGCCAGGATCAGCCGCTCGACCAGCTCACGACGGTCGCCGAGGAACATGTGCTCGGTCCGGCAGAGGCCGATGCCCTCCGCGCCGAACCGCCGGGCCCGGGCGGCGTCCGCGCCGGTGTCGGCGTTCGTGCGGACGGTCAACCGCCGCTTGGCG
The DNA here is from genome assembly GCF_042899165.1 of Micromonospora sp. NPDC000121. Classification (NCBI taxonomy): domain Bacteria; kingdom Bacillati; phylum Actinomycetota; class Actinomycetes; order Micromonosporales; family Micromonosporaceae; genus Micromonospora; species Micromonospora sp. NPDC000121. The sequence goes on along the minus strand of NZ_JBIAZP010000002.1, from coordinate 107,368 downwards.
TCGGCGTGCGACATGATCCGGTGTACGGCCCGGACCAGGGCGTTGTCGATGTGCTCCGGGTCGAGGCTGCCCTCGAAATACTGCACGACCTCCGACGGCATGACCGGCACCTCGCCGAGGTAGACCTTGCCGGTGGTGCCGTCGATGGAGACGACGTCGCCCTCGCTCACGGTCTGCCCGGCCACGGTGAACTTCCGCTGCGGGATGTCGATGTCCAGCTCGTCCGCGCCGGACACGCAGGTCTTGCCCATGCCCCGGGCCACCACGGCGGCGTGGCTGGTCTTGCCGCCCCGCGAGGTGAGGATGCCCTTGGCGGCGATCATGCCGTTCAGGTCGTCCGGATTGGTCTCCCGGCGGACCAGGATCACGTCCTCTCCCTCGGCGGCCAGCTCGACCGCACGGGCAGAGGTGAAGACGACCTTGCCCACCGCCGCGCCCGGGGAGGCGCCGATGCCCTTGGCAACCGGCTGGAACTCGTGGTCGAGCTGAAAGCGCGGGAACATCAGCTGGGCGAGCTGCGCGCCGTTGACCCGGTGCAGCGCCTCGTCGAGGTCGATCAGGCCCTCGTCGACGAGTTGGCCGGCGATGACGAACGCCGCCGCGGCGGTGCGCTTGCCGACCCGGGTCTGGAGCATCCAGAGCTTGCCGCGCTCGATGGTGAACTCGATGTCGCAGAGGTCCCGGTAGTGCCCCTCCAGCCGGGCCATGTAACTGAGCAGCTCGTCGTAGGACTTCTTGTCGAGCTTCTCCAGCTCCTGCAACGGCACGGTGTTGCGGATGCCGGCGACGACGTCCTCGCCCTGGGCGTTGGCCAGGTAGTCGCCGTAGATGCCCTGGGCGCCGCTGGCGGGGTCGCGGGTGAACGCGACGCCGGTGCCGGAGTCGGAGCCGAGGTTGCCGAAGACCATCGCCACCACGTTGACCGCGGTGCCGAGGTCGGCCGGGATCCGCTCCTGACGGCGGTAGAGCACCGCGCGCTCGGCGTTCCACGACTCGAAGACCGCGCGGATGGCCAGGTCGAGCTGCTCGCGCGGCTCCTGCGGGAACTCCCGGCCGGTGTGCTTGAGGAAGATCCTCTTGTACGCGTCGACCAGCCCGCGCAGGTCGTCCGCGTCGAGGTCGAGGTCGTTCTGGGTGCCCTTGGCGCGCTTGACGTCGTCGAGCGCGTGCTCGAACTCCTCGCCCGGCACCTCGCAGACGGTCTTGCCGAACATCTGGATCAGGCGGCGGTACGAGTCCCAGGCGAAGCGGTCTGCGCCGCCGGAGGCGGCCCGGTCAGCCGAGCCGTCGGCCTGTCGTGCGAGTCCCTGGACGCTGCGGTCGTTGAGGCCGACGTTGAGGACGGTCTCCATCATGCCCGGCATGGAGAACTTGGCCCCGGACCGTACGGAGACGAGCAGCGGGTCCTGCGGGTCGCCGAGGCGCTTGCCCATCGCCTGCTCCAGCGACGCCAGGTGCGCGGCGATCTGGTCGGCCAGCCCGTCGGGCTCCTCACCGGTGGCGAGGTACGCCTTGCAGGCCTCGGTGGTGATGGTGAAGCCCGGCGGGACCGGCAGGCCGAGGTTGGTCATCTCGGCCAGGTTGGCCCCCTTGCCGCCGAGCAGGTCCTTCAGGTCCTTGTTGCCCTCGGCGAAGTCGTAGACGTACTTGTGTTCCACCGTCTCTTGCGCTGCCACCAGAGCCTCCCACGCGCGCCGGTCCGACACTTAACGAAGGTTCAGTTGCTCCATACCCCGGGGCGGACCACCGGTAATCACCGATGCCATGCCGGCTGGTGGGCGAAGGCTAAGCGAACTTCGCGTGGCCCGGGGCCGTTCGGTGACAATAGGCACAGCCATCACGACTATCCGCGTTCGTACCGGTCTTTGGGAACGCTTCCACGCGCACGATCACGCAACTTCGGCCTCTCCCTCGTACCCTTGGCGGCACGCATCTCGGTGAATCACCTTTGCCATAACAGCCGCGAATACACCCCCGGGGAGCCATCGCCGTGCCATCCGTTCCCACCGCCTCTGAGCCGCTCGACCCGTCCGCCACCGGCCTGGACGACCGGGCGCCCAGGCACCTCGACCTGCCGGCCCACGCGCCGGCCGCCGCCGAGCTGGCCCGGGCGGCGGCCCAGACCGCCGACGGCCTGCTCGCCCCGCCCACCCCGGTCCGGCTGGGCGACGTGGTGCCCGCCCCCGAACTGGTCGCGCCCGACCCGACCGCCGACTTCGTCCTCACCGCCGAGTCGGCCGTACGGGTGAGCGCCGACGACGCCGTCCGGGCCGTCGGCGAGCAGCTCGCCGCCCTCCTCCGACCGGCCACCGGCTACCCGCTGCCGGTCGCCGACGCCACCCGCCCGGAGCCCGCCGGCGGCATCGCGCTGGCGCTGGTCGACGCCGACGACCTCGGCGCGGAGGGCTACCGGCTCGACGTGACACCCGACGGGGTACGCGTCGAGGCCGCCACCCCGGCCGGGCTCTTCTTCGGTACGCAGACGCTGCGGCAGCTCCTGCCGGCGGCGATCGAGAGCCCGACGCCGGTCGCCGAGCGCTGGGCGCTGCCCGGCGGCTCGATCACCGACCGCCCCCGGTTCGCCTACCGGGGCGCCATGCTCGACGTGGCCCGGCACTTCTTCGGCGTGTCGGACGTGCTCCGGGTCATCGACCACCTGGCCCGCTACAAGCTCAACCACCTGCACCTGCACCTCACCGACGACCAGGGCTGGCGGATCGCCGTCGACTCGTGGCCCCGGCTGGCCACCGTCGGCGGGGCGTCCGAGGTGGGCGACGGCCCCGGCGGGCACTACACGCGCGACGACTACCGCCGGATCGTGGCCTACGCGGCGCAGCGGCACATCACCGTCGTGCCGGAGATCGACCTGCCGGGGCACACCCACGCAGCGCTGACCGCGTACGGGGAGCTGGCGCCGGACCGGGTCGCGCCGCCGCCGTACACCGGCACCGAGGTCGGCTTCAGCTACGTCGACCCGGCCAGCGAGCGGACGTACGAGTTCGTCGCCGACGTGCTCGGCGAGATCGCCGCGCTCACCCCCGGACCGTGGCTGCACATCGGGGGCGACGAGGCGTTCAAGGTGCTCCCCGACGCGTACGCCGCCTTCGTCGAGCGCGTCCAGCGGATCGTCGCCGGCACCGGCAAGACGGTGGTCGGCTGGCACCAGATCGCGCCCGCCGAGCACGCCGACGGGCGGGTGCTCCAGTGGTGGGGGACGACGGGCGAGGACCCCGTCACCGCGGACGCCGTCCGCCGGGGCGCCCGACTGCTCCTCTCCCCCGGCAACCACGCCTACCTCGACATGAAGTACGCCCCGGACACCCCCATCGGGCACGACTGGGCGGGCCTGATCGACGTCCGCCGGGCGTACGACTGGGACCCCGCCGCCCACGTGGCCGGCGTCCCCGCCGACGCGGTGCTCGGGGTGGAGGCGCCGCTGTGGACCGAGTCGGTCACCTCGCGGGCCGAGGTCGAGTTCATGTTCTTCCCCCGGCTGCCCGCGATCGCCGAGCTGGGCTGGTCCCCGCGGGCGACGCACGACTGGGCCGGGTTCCGCGACCGGCTGGCCGGGCACGGCCCGCGCTGGTCCACCGCCGGCATCGTCTTCCACCGCGACCCGGAGGTGCCCTGGCCGGCGGAGCAGCCGGCTCCGGCCGCGTTCCCGGCGACGATCCCCACCCAGCCCGGCCCCGAAGGGGCCCCCGCCCCGACTGCCTGACGTCGCACGCCCCGGCCGACCTCGGCGGCACCGCCGCCGCGGGGCCGACGAGTGAGGCAAGCAGCACAAGAGCGACGGCCCGATGGCACCAGCCACCGGGCCGTCGCTTTTCCGTGTCGTCCCTGTCGAGCTGATGTCGCAAACGAATCACGGGGGCCGCCGGCCGGATGATCTCGCAAACGAATCACGGGGCCCGCCCGCCGGATGATCTCGCAAACGAATCACGGGGGCCGCCGGCCGGATGATGTCGCGAACGACTCAGCTCGACAGCGGCAACGCGGATCGCCTCCCCGGCCTGCCCCCGCAACCCGGCAGGGCCGGACGGCCGGTTGATGTCACAAACGACTCAGCTCGACAGCGGCAACAGCGCATCGCCCCCGGCCCGCCCCCGCAACCCGGCCACGGCCGGACGGCCGGTTGATGTCACAAACGACTCAGCTCGACAGGGCGCACCGATGATTCCCGACGCCCGGCCCGGTGGAGACGCCCGGCCCGGTAGAGACGCCCGGCCCGCTGGAGAAGGCCCGGCCCGTGGGAGACGCCCGGCCGTCGGAGGCGCCATGCTGCTGGACACCAGGTGAGGGCCGCTATGGGATGGGTGTCCGGTTCGCCGAGGGGTGCAGACGCCGCGGCGTGGGGCGGCGTGGGGTTGGTGTCCGGTTGGTGGTGGGTTGTGGTGGCGGGGCCACCCCTCCCAACGGGCATGGAGCGCGGGCCCTCGACGTTGTAACCGTCGCGAGCGCGTAACCCCCAGGTCGTTTCGGCGGCCGGGGCGACGGCCCGGAATGCGTGGCCGGCCCAGCCGGTTACATCTCCCCGGGACGCGCCCCCAAGCGCGGGCGCACCCCTTCTGGTCTTCGACCTTTCCTCACCCGTGGCCACCCACCCCCCCTTTTTCGGTGTGCCGCGTACCCCCGATCGAAAGGTGCATACGATCATGCGTACCGATCTGATCCGTAAGACCGCCCTGACCGCTGCCGGCCTCGCCTTCACCGGCGGCGCCATCGCCGGCCCCGTCACCGCCACGTACGCGGCCCCCGTCGACAGCAAGCCTGTCGCCGTCACGCAGGACCGTGACCGTAAGGGCGGGCAGAAGGAACTCGACGTCGCCTACGAGGCCCAGCCGAACTTCTACTACTGCGGCCCCGCCGCCACCCGCAACGCCCTGAGCGTGCAGGGCAAGGACATCAACGTCGACGCCATGGCTGAGCAGATGGGCACCACCGAGGCCGGCACCGACTCCATCAACGACATCACCCCCGTGCTGAACAAGGAAACCGGCAAGGACGCCTACCGCAGCGTCGAGATCAGCCAGGCCAGGGCCGACGACAAGCAGACCACCAAGCTGCGCGCCGACGTCGTCAAGGCCGTCGACGACGGCCGCGCCCCGGTGGCCAACATCGCCGGCACCGCCACCGACACCGACGGCGGCGTCCACTCCTTCGAGGGCGGGCACTACATCAGCGTCGTCGGCTACCGCGACAACGGCGAGACGGTGAAGATCGCCGACTCCGCCGACCCGGCCCAGGCCTCCTACTGGATCACCACCGAGGCCCTCGCCGACTGGATCGCCACCCGCGGCTACGCCGCCTGATCCAGGCAAGGCAACACACAACCGAACACCAACGACAAGGGCCGGCCCCCAAACGGGGCCCGGCCCTGTCGTCGTCTCCGTGGTCGGCAAGCAGGGCGATCGCGATCCGCCTCGACGCGGGCGAGCCGGGCCCGCGGCCGAACCGGCCGGTCGCGCGGCTTCGCTCGTACCGGCCCGGTCAGCCGCCGGAGTCGGCCAGCTCGGCGCCCTCGGGCACGGTGTCGTCGTCCCGGCTGGCGAGCCAGCCGTCGGGCAGGAAGACCTTGCCGGGCGAATTGGTGCGGCCGCGCGGCTGGCCGAGCGTGGCGATCGGGAAGGGCTCGGTCGGATCGAGCTTGCCGAGCAGGTCGTCGAGCTGGGCCAGGCTCTCGATCATCGCCAGCTCGCGGCGCAGCTCGCTGCCCACCGGGAAGCCCTTCAGGTACCAGGCGACGTGCTTGCGGAAGTCGGTGCAGCCGTCCCGTTCGCCCCGCGCGGGATTGCGCGCCCCCGCGGTGAACTGGTCGACCAGCAGCTCCGCGTGCCGGCGCATGGTCTGCGCGACCTCGCCGAGGCTGGGCAGCCGGCGCTCGGGGCTCCCGTTGAACGCGGCCTCCAGGTCGGCGAAGAGCCACGGACGCCCCAGGCAGCCCCGGCCGATCACCACCCCGTCGACGCCGGTGTGCGCCACCATCCGCAGCGCGTCGTCGGCCTCCCAGATGTCGCCGTTGCCGAGCACCGGCACGTCGAGCGCCTGCTTGAGCGTGGCGATGGCGTCCCAGTCGGCGGTGCCCGAGTAGCGCTGCGCCGCCGTACGCCCGTGCAGGGCGACCGCCGCCACCCCGGCGTCCTGCGCGGCGAGACCCGCCTCGACGTACGTCAGGTGATCGTCGTCGATGCCCTTGCGCATCTTGACCGTGACCGGCACGCCGGCGGGCGACGCGGCGTCCACCGCAGCCCTGACCAGGCGGGCGAAGAGCCGGCGGCGCCACGGCAGCGCCGATCCGCCGCCCTTGCGGGTGACCTTGGGCACCGGGCAGCCGAAGTTGAGGTCGATGTGGTCGGCGAGGTTTTTCTCCACCACGATCCGCACGGCGGCGGCGGTGATCTCGGGGTCGGTGCCGTAGAGCTGGAGGCTGCGGGGCCGCTCGTCTTCGCCGAAGGCGATCATGCGCAGCGTCTTCGGGTTCCGCTCCACCAGCGCGATGGTGGTGATCATCTCGCAGACGTAGATGCCGCCGCCCTGTTCCCGGCAGAGCTGCCGGAAGCCGACGTTGGTGATGCCCGCCATCGGCGCGAGCACCACCGGCGGCCACACCTGGTGCTGCCCGAGGGTCAGCGGGCGCAGTGCGGGAACAGTCGGCGCGGTCACCGCACAAGTGTACGGGGCCCCGGCCGGCGCCCTTGCGCGCCGACCGAGACCCCGTTCAGCAGCTCAGCAGCCGGGGAGGCGCTCGATCAGGTAGCGCTCGACCTGGTCCAGGGAGATGCGCTCCTGGGCCATGGTGTCCCGGTTCCGCACGGTCACCGCGTTGTCGTCCAGGGTGTCGAAGTCGACCGTCACACAGAACGGCGTGCCGATCTCGTCCTGACGGCGGTAGCGGCGGCCGATGGCCTGCGAGTCGTCGAACTCCACCACCCAGCGCTTGCGCAGGTCAGCGGCGAGGCCCTTCGCCTTGGGCGAGAGCGCCTCGTTGCGCGACAGCGGCAGCACCGCCACCTTGACCGGGGCCAGCCGCGGGTCGAACCGCATCACCGTGCGCTTGTCCACGCCGCCCTTGGTGTTCGGCGCCTCGTCCTCGTCGTACGCCTCCAGCAGGAAGGCCAGCACCGCCCGGGTGAGGCCGGCGGCCGGCTCGATGACGTACGGCACCCAGCGCTCGCCCTTGGTCTGGTCGAAGTAGGACAGGTCGACGCCGGAGTGCTTGCTGTGCGTGGACAGGTCGAAGTCGGTGCGGTTGGCGATGCCCTCCAGCTCCGCGAACTCGGTGCCGCCGAACTGGAAGCGGTACTCGATGTCGACGGTGCGCTTCGAGTAGTGGGAGAGCTTCTCCTTCGGGTGCTCGTAGAAGCGCAGGTTGTCCTCCGACAGGCCCAGGTCGAGGTACCAGTTCCAGCGCTCCTGGAGCCAGTACTCGTGCCACTGTTCGTCGGTGCCCGGCTCGACGAAGAACTCCATCTCCATCTGCTCGAACTCGCGCGTACGGAAGATGAAGTTGCCCGGGGTGATCTCGTTGCGGAACGACTTGCCGGTCTGCGCGATGCCGAACGGCGGCTTCTTGCGGGCGACCGTCTCGACGTTCTTGTAGTTGACGAAGATGCCCTGCGCCGTCTCCGGGCGCAGGTAGTGCAGGCCCTCTTCGCTCTCCACCGGGCCCAGGAAGGTCTTCATCAGACCGTTGAACATCTTCGGCTCGGTGAAGGTGCCCTTGTTGCCGCAGTTCGGGCAGTTCAGCTCGGTCAGCGAGGCCGGCGGCTTGCCGTGCTTGGCCTCGTACGCCTCCTCGAGGTGGTCGGCCCGGAACCGCTTGTGGCAGGACTGGCACTCGGTCAGCGGGTCGACGAAGGCGTCGAGGTGGCCGGAGGCGGCCCAGACGTCCCGCGCCAGGATGACGGCGGAGTCGAGGCCGACCACGTCGTCGCGCTGCTGGACCATGGTCTTCCACCACTGCCGGCGGACGTTCTCCTTCAGCTCCACGCCGAGCGGACCGTAGTCCCACGCCGACCGGGTGCCTCCGTAGATCTCGCTGGAGGGGAAGACGAAGCCTCGGCGCTTGGCGAGGCTGACGACGGCGTCGATACGGTCGGCTGGCATGTTTTCCTCCTACGCCGACTGGCGGTCGGCGGGGACGCGGCAAAAGGACGGAACGAGCGGTTCGGGACAACGGTACGACCAGCACCAGCCCGAGCCCAGCAGAATACCGGGGGCGGGTCAGTTGACCCCGCACACCTCCATGCCGCCGGTCTGCCGGTCCTGCCCCAGGACGACCTCCTGCCGGTCCTGCCGGCCGCCGGTGTAGGTCACGTCCACCGGCACGGTCAGGGTGGTGGCGTCCACGTCGCCCACCCGGAAGGCGGCGATCTGCGGCTCGGCGGAGACCCGACGCTCGAACTCCCGCCGCGACTCGCGCCGCTGCGCGTCGTCGCAGAGCTGGTCGTACGCGGCGCCGTACTTCCGCTCGACCAGTGCCTGGTAGTAGTCGGTGGAGACGGTGCGCCCCTGCTCCCGGACGGCCTGCACCCCGGTCACCGCCAGGCCCACCACGGCCGCGCCGCCGCCACCGCAGCAGAGCAGCACGGCGAGGGCCCCGGCGCCCAGCCCGAGCCAGAGCCGGGTGTTGCGCCCCTCGGTGGGCGGCGCCGCGAACGGCGGGGCCACCCCGGGGCCGGGCGGCGGCGCGGGCACGCCCGGATCCGCCGGCGGGCCGGGCACGGCGGGCGGCTGCGCCCCCTCCTGGCCGGGCAGCGAAGAGTACGGCGGCGGGGCCGCCGGTCCGGGAGCGGTCATGAGAGCAATCTAGTGCCCACGCGCTCAGCGGTACGGACCAGCGGCCCGATCGCTGGCCGCCACGACCACGTCCCCGCCCGGCGCGGCGGTGGCGAGCGCCTCGTACGCGGACGGCTCGTCGACCGACTCGGCGAGCAGCGGCACGGCCGTGACCTTGACGTCGAAGCCGCCGAGGGCGCGCCGGTAGGTGCCGACGGACTCCCACTCGGTGACCAGGCACCAGTGCCGCGGGTCGTCCAGCGCCCGGACGAGCTGCCCGCGCAGGTAACCGGGGCGGGCCGCGAGCGCGGCGAGGGCGTCGTGCGCCCGCTCGGTGAAGTCGTCGGCGACATCGACGTCCACCACGAACCGGTTCGTCACCAGCACGGGTTCCTCCTCGTAGAGTCTGTGGGATGCAGCGTACGCAGAGCCCCCTGCCGGCCCGGTTGGCGCGGGCGAACCCGACGACGGTGTTCCTGGTCACCCTGGTGCTGGCGCTGGTCGCGTTCTTCACCCCCGGGGTGGTCGGTGGGCTGCTCACCCTGCTGCTCGCCGCGGCCGTCGCCGCGCTGCTGGTCACCACCTGGTCGGTGCAGACGGCGCCGACCCGGATGATCCGGTTGGTGGTGCTCACCCTGCTGGTCACCGCGGGCCTGGTGAAGCTGCTCTGACATGCAAGCATGCGTTTTTGACAATCATTGTCGTTGTCGCGGAGAGTTGATGCCATGAACATCCGCTCCGCCCCGCGCACCCTGGCCGCCGCCACCACCGCCCTGCTCGCCCTCGGCGGCGTCGCCGCCTGCTCCGACGACGGGGCCGGCACCGACCCGCAGCGGGTCGACGTGGTGGCCGCCTTCTACCCGCTCCAGTTCCTCGCCGAGCGGATCGGCGGCGACGCGGTGAAGGTCACCAACCTCGCCAAGCCCGGGGCCGAGCCGCACGACCTGGAGCTCAACCCGGGGCAGGTCGGCGACGTCAGCCAGGCGGAGCTGGTCGTCTACCTGAAGGGCTTCCAGCCGAACGTGGACGAGGCCGTCGAGCAGAACGCCGGGGACCGCGCGTTCGACGTGGCCACCGTGCAGCCGCTGCGCGACGCGGCGGCCGGCGGGCACGACCACGACCACGGGCACGAGGGCGAGGGCGAGGCGGCCGGGGAAACCCACGCCGAGGAGGAGGGCGGCGGCAAGGACCCGCACCTCTGGCTCGACCCGACCCGCCTGGCCACCGTCGGCGACAAGCTCGCCGAGCGGCTCGGCAAGGCCGACCCGGAGCGGGCCGCCGACTACACCGCCCGCGCCGCGACGCTGCGCACCGAGCTGGAGAAGCTGGACGCCGACTTCACCGCCGGGCTGAAGACCTGCCAGCGGCGGGAGATCGTGGTCAGCCACACGGCGTTCGGCTACCTCACCGAGCGCTACCAGCTGGAGCAGATCGGCATCACCGGGCTGAGCCCGGAGAACGAGCCGTCCCCGCAGCGCCTCGCCGAGGTGATCGAGGAGGCCCGGGAGCACAAGGCCACGACGATCTTCTTCGAGACGCTGGTGAGCCCGAAGGTGGCCCAGACCATCGCCGACCAGGTCGGCGCGAAGACCGCGGTGCTGGACCCCCTGGAAGGGCTGTCTACCGACGGCGGCGACTACCTTTCGGTGATGCGCACCAACCTGCAGACCCTCAGGACGGCGTTGAGCTGCTCGTGACATCCCCAGTCATCACCGTCACGCACGGGGTGGTCGGCTACGACGGCCGCCCCGTGCTGCGTGACGTCTCGCTGACCGTGACCGCCGGCGAGGTGGTCGCGGTGCTCGGCGCCAACGGCTCCGGCAAGTCGACCCTGATCCGCGCCGTGCTCGGCCTGGTGCCGCTCAGCTCCGGGTCGGTCGCCCTCTTCGACCGCCCGTTGCGCCGGTTCCGGCAGTGGCACCGCATCGGGTACGTCCCGCAGCGCCTCGGCGCCGGCAGCGGCGTACCGGCCACCGTCCGCGAGGTGGTGGCCTCCGGCCGGCTGGCCCGCCGGGGCGTCCTGCGCCCGCCCGGGCGCGCCGACCGGGCCGCCGTCGACGCGGCGCTGGCGGCGGTCGGGCTCGCCGACCGGGCCCACGACCCGGTCGCCACGCTCTCCGGCGGGCAGCAGCAGCGCACCCTGATCGCCCGGGCGCTGGCCGGCCAGCCGGAGTTGCTCGTCCTCGACGAGCCGACCGCCGGGGTGGACGCGGCCAGCCAGGAGGCGTTCGCCGGGGCACTGCACGACTTCGTGGACGGCGGCGGCACGGTGCTGCTGGTGGCCCACGAGCTCGGTCCGCTGCGGCCGCTGATCAGCCGCGCGGTCGTCGTACACCAGGGTGGGATCTGCCACGACGGCGCGGTGCCCGAGCCCGCCGGCCACCACGCGGAGCCCGACCACGACCACGTGCACCCGCACGGTCCCGACGAGCCCGCCGGGCTGTGGAGCAACTGAGATGGAACTCTTCCAGTACCCCTACATGCAGCGCGCCCTGATCGGCGCGCTGGTCATCGGCCTGGCGGCGCCGGCGCTCGGCATCTACCTGGTGCAGCGGCGGCTCGCGCTGATCGGCGACGGGGTCGGGCACGTGGCGCTCACCGGCGTCGGCGCGGGCCTGCTGCTCAACCGGTCCCCGGTGCTCGTCGCGGTGGTCGTGGCGACCGTCGGCGCGATCACCATCGAGCTGGTGCGCGCCCGGGGGCGCACCTCCGGCGACCTGGCCCTGGCCCTGCTCTTCTACGGCGGCATCGCCGGCGGCGTGATGCTGGTCGGGCTCTCCGACAGCACCAGCGCCAACCTCAACGCCTACCTCTTCGGGTCGCTGACCACCATCTCGCCGGCGGACCTGACCACCATCGCGGTGCTCGGCGCGGCGATCCTGGTAACCATGCTGGCGCTGCGCCCGGCCCTGTTCGCGGTCTGCCACGACGAGGAGTACGCCCGGGTCTCCGGGCTGCCGGTGCGCACGCTCAACATGCTGCTCGCGGTGGCCACCGCGGTCACCGTGACCATCGCCATGCGGGCCGTCGGCGTGCTGCTGATCAGCGCGCTGATGGTGGTGCCGGTGGCGACCGCGCAGCAGGTGACCCGGGGGTTCCGCAGCACCATGGCCGCGGCGATGACGCTGGGGCTCTTCGCCGCCGGCTCCGGGGTCTGGGTGGCCGCGAACGCCGACACCGCCCCCGGCGCCTCGGTGGTGCTGATGGCGATCGCCTCGTTCGGGGTGGTCGCGGTCCTGGGGGCGGCCTGGCGCACGCTGCGCCGGCGGCGCACCCCGGCCGCCGCGCCCGCGCCCGAGCCGCACGAGGTCGTGCTCCACTGATCCTGCTCCGCGACGTGCCGATGGCATTGGTTACCGTTACGGGGTGACTGACGGATCAGGCTACGACGCCTTCGAGGGGGCGAGCGAGCTGCTGCGTGCCCTGTCGGCGCCGATCCGGCTGGCCATCGTCAGCGAGCTCGCCGAGGGCGAACGCTGCGTGCACGAGCTGGTGGACAAGCTCGGCGCCGCGCAGCCGCTGGTCTCCCAGCACCTGCGGGTGTTGCGGGGCGCCGGCGTGGTGCGCGGCTCGCGGCGGGGGCGCGAGATCGCGTACGCCCTGGTCGACGAGCACGTCGCGCACATCGTGGCCGACGCGGTCAGCCACGCCGGGGAGGGGTCATGACGGGTTCTGCGGTCCGCAACACCCGGCAGCGCTCGGCGGTCAGCGCGCTGCTCGCCGAGGTGGAGGGCTTCCACAGCGCGCAGGAGCTGCACGCGATGCTGCGCGAGCGCGGCGAGCGGGTCGGGCTGACCACGGTCTACCGCACCCTGCAGGGGCTGGCCGACGCGGGCGAGATCGACGTGATGCGCCCGCCGGGCGGCGAGCACCTCTACCGCCGGTGCAGCGAGGGGCACCACCACCACCTGGTCTGCCGGGGCTGCGGCCGCACGGTGGAGGTGGCCGGGCCGACGGTGGAGAACTGGGCGGAGCGGGTGGCGGCGCAGCACGGCTACGCCGACGTCAGCCACACCCTGGAGATCTTCGGCACCTGCCCGTCCTGCGCCCGCTGACATCCGGCCGGACGGTCGGTCGGACGGGCGGCGTCGAGGGCGGCACGGGGCGTGCGTCACCGGCGTGCCCGGGGCCACCGCGCGTGGGACGCTGTCCGGCGTGAAGATCTACGCCGATCGCTTCCCGACCGCCGTCCGACAGTTGATCACCGACCTGCTCGTCGTCGCCTGGGTGTACGGCGCGGTCCGCGGCGCGCTGTGGCTGCACGACCTCGTCCAGAAGCTCGCCGTACCCGGCCAGAAGCTGGAGGGGGCCGGCGGCGGCCTGGCCGACAACCTGGCCGAGGCGGGCGGCAAGGTCGGCCGGGTGCCGCTGGTCGGCGACGAGCTGACCGCGCCGTTCGAGCGGGCCGCCGGCGCTGCCCGGTCGCTGGCCGAGGCCGGACGCGACCAGCAGGAGCTGGTCGACCAGCTCGCCCTCGCGCTGGCCGTCGCCGTGCTGGTCTTCCCGCTCGGCCTGGTGCTCTTCGGCTGGCTGCCGCTGCGGGTGCGCTGGATGCGCCGGGCCGCCTCGGCCGCCAGGCTGGCCGCCGTGCCCGCCGGGCGGGACCTGCTCGCCCTGCGGGCGCTGGCCACCCAGCCGCTCGGGCGGCTGACCCGGATCGCGCCCGACGTGGCCGAGGCGTGGCGGCGCGGCGACGACGCGACCGTCGATGCGCTCGCCGCACTGGAGCTGCGCCAACTCGGCCTGCGCGCCGGCCGCTAAGGTCGTCGGGTGTTCTACTTCCTGGTCGTCATCGCCATCCTGCTGCTCGGCTACGCCGCCGTCCTGGTCAACTACGTCCGCAAGGGCCGCAAGATCCCGCCGGCGGCGTACCTGGGGCTGGCCGTGCTCAACGGGCTGATCCTCGCCGCGATCCTGGCCTGGGCGATCGCCAGCTGACCCGCCGGACGCCGGGCCGGCGCGAACCCGGCCCGGCTGCGCGGTCGGCGGGCGTCCCGCCGAGGGCCGGGGTGAAGGAAGGGCACCTTCCTATACAAAGACGCTAGGAAGGTGCCCTTCCTTACACCCGGCGGCGGACGTCGGCGGCGGTGGACGGGCCGGGCGACCAGCGCGCCACCCAGGGCAGGTCGTCGGCGGGGGTGACCACGCCCTCCTCCAGGCCGGCGTAGCGCCCGGCCAGGATCCGCTTCGCGGCGGCCGTGTCGACCGAGTCGGTGTTGTCCCACAGGGCGGTGAAGAGCGCGTCGACCCGGACCCGGGCCTGCCGGCAGAACAGGTCGGCCAGCTCGACGTTCTCCGGCCGGGTGTCCCGCTCGGCGTAGGCGCGCACGCAGACGGCGGACATGGCGAACAGCTCCGCGCCGATGTCCACCACCCGGCCGAGGAACGCCTGCTTGCGCTCCATCTTCCCCTGCCACCGGGACATCGCGTAGAACGTCGACCGGGCCAGCTTGCGCGAGGTGCGCTCGACCTGCCGCAGGTGGCCGGCGAGCGGGCCGAACTCGCCGTACGCCGACGGGCGCTGGCCCTTGCCGACCGCCAGGGTGGGCAGCCACTTCGCGTAGAAGACGCCGGCCCGCGCGCCGGCGCGCGCCTTGCGGCCGAGCCCCGCGTCCGGGTCGATGATGTCGCCGGCGACGGACAGGTGCGCGTCGACCGCCTCCCGGGCGATCAGCAGGTGCATGATCTCGGTCGAGCCCTCGAAGATGCGGTTGATCCGCAGGTCGCGCAGCAACTGCTCGACCGCGGCCGGACGCTCGCCCCGCGCCGCCAGCGAGTCGGCCGTCTCGTAGCCACGCCCGCCCCGGATCTGGATCAGCTCGTCGGCGATCTTCCAGGCCATCTCGCTGGCGTAGAGCTTGACCAGCGCCGCCTCGATCCGGATGTCGTTGCGGTCGTCGTCGGCCAGCAGGCAGCACAGGTCGAGCATGGTCTCCATGCCGTAGGTCGTCGCGGCGATGAAGGAGAGCTTCTGGGCCACCGCCTCGTGCTCGCCGACGGGGCGTCCCCACTGCACCCGGTCGGCGGCCCACTCCCGGGCCACGTTCAACGCCCACTTGCCGGCGCCCACGCACATGGCCGGCAGCGACAGCCGGCCGGTGTTCAGGGTGGTCAGCGCGATCTTCAGGCCCTTGCCCTCGCCGCCGATGACGTTCTCCTTCGGCACGAAGACGTCGTGGAAGCGGGTGAGGCTGTTCTCCAGGCCGCGCAGGCCGACGAAGGAGTTGCGCCGTTCGATCGTGATGCCCTCGGCGTCGCCCTCCACGACGAAGGCGGTGATCCCGCCGCGCCGCCCTTCGGCGGCGGGGACCCGGGCCATCACCACGAGCAGGGTGGCGATGGTGCCGTTGGTGGCCCAGAGCTTCACCCCGTTGAGCCGGTAGCCGGCGCCGTCGGGGGTCGGCTCGGCGGTGGTGGCCAGCCGGGCCGGGTCGGAGCCGACGTCGGGCTCGGTGAGCAGGAACGCGGACACCTCGCCGGCGGCGAGGCGGGGCAGGAAGCGCTGCTTCTGCGCGGCGGTGCCGAACATCTTCAGCGGCTGCGGCACCCCGATGGACTGGTGCGCCGACAGCAGCGCGCCGATCGCCGGGCTGACCGAGCCGGCCAGCATGAGCGCCCGGCAGTAGTGCAGGTTGCTCAGCCCGAGCCCGCCGTACGACCGATCGATCTTCATGCCGAACGCGCCGAGCCGGGCCATGCCGTGGAACACGTCGTCCGGGATGGACGCGTCCCGTTCGATGACCGCGCCGTCCACCTCGGAGGTGAGGAACTCGCGGAACCGGCCGAGGAACTCGTCGGCCCGGGCGACGTCCGCCGCGTCGGGGCGCGGCCAGGGGTCGATCAGGTCGAGCCGGAGGCGGCCGAGGAAGAGCTCCTTGCCGAAGCTGGGCCGGTCCCACGAGGACTCGCGGGCCGCCTCGGCGACCTGGCGGGCCTCCTTCTCGGAGACCTGTCCCGCCTCCTTCGGCAGCGGCCCGGCCGCGCCGGCCATCGGCCTGTCCCCGGCGGCGGGCGTCGGAGCCTGCCCGGTGCCGGCCGCCGCGCCGCCGGGCGGTGCGGGCCGGTCGGCGCCGGCCGTCGGCACGCCCACGGTGTCCTTCGCCGCGGGCTGGTCGCCGCCGGATCCGTCCGGCGCGGGTCGGCTGTTCTGCGTCGTGGTCACGGCTGCCCCCTCGAACCTCGGTCCGGCTGCGTCAACGTGCTCGACAAACAGCACGCTACCCCCGGGTGTTACCCAGGGGTAGCGTTCGGTGAAGATCGAGTTCGTCGGCCGGGTCAGTCGCCGGGGAGGTGCTGGGGGTCGTCGTCCTCGTCGTCGATGTCGTCCTCGCCCCAGTTGCGCCGGGCGAACGGCAGGAACACCCAGAAGGTGAGGAACCAGAGCGCCGTGGCGCCGCTGAGCAGCAGGGCGACGCTCCGGTCCAGCACGAAGTCGGTGATCAGCAGCACCGCGCTGACCATCGAGATCAGCATGAAGGCGAGGCCGGCGCTGGCCATCCGGTGGGCGAACCGGACCAGCTCCGGCTTGCGGCCCTGCCGGAACAGCGCGCGGTGGAACGCCACCGGGGAAATGATCATCGCGGTCGCGGCGGCGGCCGCCAGCAACGAGACGATGTAGACGTCCTTCTGGAAACCGCTCGTCCTGGTGAACCCGTTGCTGAACGGCAGGGTCAGCAGGAAGGCGAAGAGGATCTGCACGCCGGTCTGCGCGACCCGCAACTCCTGCAACAGGTCGGCGAAGTTGCGCTGCCAGCGCTGCTTCTCGGTTTCCTTGGACACGCGCTACCTCCGGTCAGACGGTACTGCCGACGGGGTGCGCCCGTCGGCAGCAACGCTGATGCCCCACCGGCGGAGCCACGAAACCGGCTCACGCCGCCCGCGCGAGCCCCGGTTCCTTGCCGGCTCCGGTCAGGAGCCGCGGCGGATCCGGCCGGCGTACCGGGCCTCCAGGGCGTTGTTGTGCTCGTCGCCGCCGGCGATGTTGGCCGACAGGTAGACCGGGGGCCGCTCCCCCGTCGCGAGCAGCCGGGCCACCACCTCGACCGTGATCTGCTGCGCCAGCAGCGCCGCGGTGATCGACGAGACCGCGCCGACCGCGCCACCGCCGGGCAGCGGCAGCGTCGCGTCGCCGTACGGGGCGCCGTTGTCGAGCACCACGTCGGCGAGGTCGGCGAGCTTGCGCCCCGACGGGTGGCGCGAGGTCATCTGCCCGGAGTGCTGCGCCGAGGTGATCGCGACCAGCCCGTGGCCCTTCTCCTTGACCAGGGACGCGAACTCCACCATCGCGCCGTTGACGCCGGAGTTGGAGGCCAGCACGAAGACGTCCCCAGGGCTGACCGGGGCCAGCTCGTAGAGGCGGTGCGCCACCGACGGATCGCGTTCGAGCAGCGGCCCGAGCATGTCGGCCGGCGCGCCGCCGACCAGCACCAGGTCCCGCAGGGCGATCCGGTTGGTGGGCACCAGCCCGCCGGCCCGGCCCGCGATCTCCATCGCCAGCGCCTCCGAGTGGCCGGTGCCGAACGCGTGCACCACCCCGTCGGCGCGCACCGCGTCGGCGATCAGGTCGGCGGCCCGCCCGACCGCCTCGCGCTGGCTCGTGGCCACCCGCTGCATCGTCTCGGTCACCACGGCCAGGTAGTCCTCGGCGCTCACCGTCATGTGTCTCCTCCGTCCAGTCGTACGTCCGTCGAGGACGCCCGGCCACCCCGGGGGCGCGGGCGACACCGTGCCGGTCAGGCCGGGCCCCGCACCCGGGCCAGGATCGCCTCGGCCAGCGGGGCGGGCGCCTCGTCGGGAATCCAGTGGCTCACCCCGGGCAGCTCGACGAAACGGTAGTCGGCGCTCACGTGGCCGGCGCACGCCTCGGCCGCGGTCCGGCCGATCGCGATGTCACGGTCGCTCCACACGAAGGTGGTCGGCACCGGCACCGGCCCGGTGGCCGCCATGTCCCGCCGGGACATCGCCCGGTACCAGTTCAGCGCCGCCGTCAGCGCGCCCGGCTCGCGCATCGGGTCCGCGTACGCGGCCACCCGCTCGTCGTCGCCGACCCCGTGCAGCATCCGGCGCAGCCCGGTCGCGCCCAACGCCAGCAGCGCCTTCTCCGCCCGGCCCGGCTTGCGGAACACCGCGATGTACGCCGAGCGTGCCTTCTGCCCCGGGTCCTCGGCCAGCGCGTGCGCCATCGCGGCGGGGTGCGGCACGGAGACCGCGGTCAGCGTCCTGACCCGCTCCGGTTGCCGGGCGGCCAGGTCCCAGGCGACCAGCGCGCCCCAGTCGTGCCCCACGAGGTGCGCCGCGTCGACGCCGAGGGCGTCCAGCACGGCCACCGCGTCGGCGGCCAGCTCCGACATCCGGTACGCCTCGACCGCCTCCGGCCGCGCGCCCGGCGAGTAGCCGCGCTGGTCCGGCGCGTACGTGCGCAGGCCGGCGGCGTGCAGCGGCGGGACGACGTCGTCCCACTCCCCGCCGTGCTGGGGAAACCCGTGCAGCAGCAGGACGGGCGCGCCGCCCTCCGGACCGCCGACGCGTACGTCGAACGTGAGCCCGCGCGCCTCGATCCGCATGATCGCCAGCCTACCCAGGGGACGGGGTCACTCGTACTGGCGTTTGGGGGTGGGCACCTGCCGCCAGGACTCCACGTCGAGGTAGGGGATCTCGGCGTCGTTGACCGGGTCCCGGATGATCCGGTCGCTGTAGCGGCCGGTCACCTCGATCCAGGTGTCGTCGGCGAGCCCTTCGGGGGCGGCGCCGGTCAGGCCCAGCTTGACCGGCCGCCCGTCGGCCGCGCAGCAGGAGAGCACCATCCGGGCCAGGAGCGGTCGGCCGTCGGGGCCGGTGGTGACGAAACCGGTCAGCCGGACCCGGCGCCCGCCGAGCGACGCGCCCCGGTCGAACAGCGCCCGCGCGGCGTAGTCGAGCACGCTGACCTGCGCCGGGTCGCCGTCGGGCAGGGGCGGGTAGTCGGACGGCTGTTGCCGGGCGGAGAGCGCGGTGCCGGCCTGCCCGGCGGCGTACGAGCCGAGGGCGGGTGGGGCGACCAGGAGCAGACCCAGCGCCGGCAGGATCAGCAGCCAGCCGATCCGCGGCTCGTGGTGGCCGTGCCCGTGGTCGGCGGTGTGCTCGCCGGCGGCGCGGTCGTGCTCGCCGGCGGCGCCGTCGTGCTCGCCGGCGGCGCCGTCGTGCTCGCCGTCGGCGCGGTCGTGCTCGCCGTCGGCGCGGTCGTGGTCCCGGCCGGCGCCGTCGTGCTCGCCGTCGGCGGTCGGGGGCGCGGCGGCGCGCCGGAGGGCCGGACGCAGCTCGTACCAGAGGGTCATGACGGCGGCGACCACCAGCAGCAGGCCCGCGGCGACCAGGAAGGGGCGCAGCCCCTCCTTGACGTAGCGCAGGTAGAGGTCGGTGAGGCTGGCCCGGACCACCGCACCCCCGAGCAGCAGCAGGACGACGGCCTGCGCCTGCCGGTTCACAGCAGCACCGCCCCGGTCGCGGCGGCGACGGCGACGGCCACCGCGAAGGTGGCCGGGGCGAACCGCAGCGCGAACCGCCGGCCGAAGACGCCGGTCTGCATCGCGATGAGCTTGAGGTCGACCATCGGCCCCACCACCAGGAAGACCAGCCGGGCGGTCAGCGAGAACTGCGACAGCGAGGCGGCCACGAAGGCGTCGGCCTCCGAGCAGAGGGAGAGCAGCACCGCGAGCACGGCCAGCGCGAGCACCGAGAGCACCGGGTCCGCGGCGAGCGTCTGCAACCAACGCTCGGGCACGACGACGTTGATGGTGGCGGCGGCCGCCGCGCCGACCACCAGGAACCCGCCGGCGTGGGTGACGTCGTGCCGGACCGCCGCCCAGAACGCCCGCCCGCGCGAGCCGTCGTCCAGCTCCGGCCGACGCGGCAGCCGGATCCAGTCGGCCCGGCCGAGGCGCAGCCACAGCCACCCCATCACCATCGCGACGACCAGGCTCGCGAGGCCGCGGCCGAGGACCATCTCCGGGTCGTCGGGGAAGGCCACCGCGGTGGCGGTGAGCACGATCGGGTTGATGGCCGGGGCGGCGAGCAGGAAGGCCAGCGCGGCGGCCGGGGTGACCCCGCGCCGGATCAGCGAACCGGCGATCGGCACGGACCCGCACTCGCAGCCGGGCAGCACCACGCCGGCCGCGCTCGCCACGGGCACCGCGAGCGCGGGGTGCCGCGGCAGCGCCCGGGCCCAGAACGACCGGGGCACGAAGACCGCGATCACGGCGGAGAGGACCACCCCGAAGACCAGGAACGGCACCGCCTGCACCATCACCGAGACGAAGACGGTCGTCCAGGTCTGCAGCCGGGGCGCGGACAGCGCGCGGGCGAGCGGCTCACGGAAGACGACCAGCAGGATCAGCAGGCCCGCGAGCACCTCGACCGACCCGACCCGCCAGGCGCTCCCGCCGCCCGCCGGCTCCTGCGACGGTACGTCCGACGCGACCACGCGCTCCCGTCGCCGCGGCCCGCCCGCCGGCACGGTGTGGTGGTCAGTCCGCCCCGTCACGCACCCGTCCCTCTGCCCGTCCCGCCTGGCCGCCTCAGACTACCGGCCGACTGGGACATCTCGATGGACGCGGCGGGCCCCCCGCCCGTACCCATCGATCCGGACGGTGTTCCTCCTGGCGTCCCGTGACGGTCGTGCCGCCGGCGTCACGGTCGTGGCCGCCGCCACCAGGGCGCCCGCCCGTCCGGGAAGTCCCGGTCCCAGGCGGCCCGGGCCCGCAGCTTGGCGTAGAGAGCCAGCGACGCGAAGGCGCCGATTCCCAGCACGACGAGGAAGAACCAGAGCACGGTGCCGAGGTCGCCCCGACCCGCCGCGGACACGATCACGATCACTGCGATCGGCAGCACGCCGACCACCGTTCCCGCCAGGGTCAGGGCGAGGGTGCGCTCCGGCTTCTCGGAGGTGGCCACGAGCGGAGCCTCGCACGAGGGCGCGAGCACGGAGGGTGAGCACGCCGGTCGCCAGCCGCCCGCATCCGGGATGACCTGCGGAAAGATCACTTTGCCCGATGATCTTCAAAGGTGTTAGCGTCGCGCGACAACTTCACATCCGACAGGGGAGCGCACAGCGCTGAGAGTGCGGGCACCGCCCGCAGACCCTCGAACCTGATCTGGGTAATGCCAGCGCAGGGAGTTCGGTCGACCTCCAGCCGCGCCGCCGTCCGGGCACACCGGGCGCGGCGTGCGTCTTCTCCTGGTTCGCGTTCAGGACTGGGAGCAAATCATGCGAGACAACACGACCACCCGGTGGCGCACACTCGACGTCGTCATCGCCGCGGTGATCGCGGTGGCGTTCGGCGTCATCTTCTGGGCCTGGGGCCTGCTGTGGCGGGCCGTCGACCCGGCGTTCGCGTTCTTTCCGGCCGGCCAGGCGATCATGTACGGCGTCTGGCTGGTCCCGGCCGTGCTCGGCGGCCTGGTGATCCGCAAGCCCGGCGCGGCGCTCTTCTGCGAGGCGGTGGCGGCGACGGTCTCCGCGCTGCTCGGCTCGGAGTGGGGCGGCATCACCATCGTCCAGGGCCTGATCCAGGGCCTCGGCGCCGAGGTGGCCTTCGCCGCGTTCCGGTACCGCTCGTTCCGGCTGCCCACCGCGCTGCTCGCCGGCGCGCTGACCGGCCTCGGCGCGGCGCTGTTCGACTTCTTCGTGTGGAACGTCGACTACGCGCTCGGCAGCTACCGGATCCCGTACGCCCTGCTGACCGTCGTCAGCGCCGCCGCCGTCGCCGGCGCCGGCGGCTGGGCCCTCACCCGCGCCCTGGCGGGCACCGGCGTCCTGGACCGCTTCCCCGCCGGCCGCGAACGCGCCGCCATCTGACCGCCCACCCGCTCCTCCTCGTCGATCAAGAGGTTTGCGTCGGCTGGAGGCGGTTTCCCGGACGCAAACCTCTTGATCACCGGGACGGGACACGGCCCGGTCGGACTGCACGGAGGGAGGGGGCGACGTGGGGACGGTGACGCTGCGGGGGTTCGGGTGGCGGCACGCCGGGCGTCGGGCGTGGGCCGTACGCGGGGTGGACCTGCGGGTCGAGGCCGGCGAGCGGGTGCTGCTGCTCGGGCCGTCGGGCGCCGGCAAGAGCACCCTGCTCGCCGCGCTGGCCGGCCTGCTGCCCGAGGACTCGGGCGAGCAGGAGGGCACCGTCGAGATCGACGGGCTCGACCCCCGCAAGGGCCGGGAACGGGTCGGCATCGTCTTCCAGGACCCGGAGACCCAGCTCGTGATGGCCCGCAGCGGCGACGACGTGGCGTTCGGGCTGGAGAACCGGGGGATCCCCGCCGAGGAGATCTGGCCCCGCGTCGACGAGGCGCTGGCCCGGGTCGGTTTCCCGTACCACCGGGACCGGCCCACCGCGGCGCTCTCCGGCGGCGAACAGCAACGGCTCGCCCTGGCCGGGGTGCTGGCCCTGCGGCCCGGGCTGCTGCTGCTCGACGAGCCCACCGCCAACCTCGACCCCACCGGCGCCGCGCTCGTCCGCGCGGCGGTGGCCGGGGCGCTGGACGCCGACACCACGCTGATCCTGGTCGAGCACCGGGTCGCCGAGGCGCTGCCGCTGGTCGACCGGGTGGTCGTGCTCGAACCGGGCGGCGGCGTCCGCGCCGACGGCACGCCCCAGACGGTCTTCGGCACCCACGGCGACGCGCTCGCCGCCGCGGGCGTCTGGGTGCCCGGCCGGCCCGTGCCGCCCCGCCGCGCCACCGCGCCGGCCGGCGACCTGCTGCTCACCGCCGACCGGCTCGGCCTGCCACCCCGGCTGGCCGCCGTCGACCTGGCGGTACGCGCCGGCGAGGCGCTCGCCGTGCTCGGCCCGAACGGGGCCGGGAAGTCGACCCTCGCGCTGCTGCTCGGCGGGCTGCTGAAACCGGGAGCCGGCCGGGTCGCGGCGACGGCGGCACTGGCCGGCGCCGACGCCCGCACTCCCCCGCACCGCTGGCGCGCCCCCGCACTGGCCCGCCGGATCGGCTCGGTCTTCCAGGATCCGGAGCACCAGTTCGTCGCCACCACCGTCTTCGACGAGCTGGCCCTCGGCCCGCGCCGCACCGGCCGGCCGGAGGCGGCGGTCCGGGCCACGGTGGACGACCTGCTGTCCCGGCTGCGGTTGACGAAGCTCGCCGCGGCCAACCCGTACACCCTCTCGGGCGGGGAGGCGCGGCGGCTGAGCGTGGCGACGGCCCTGGCCACCGCGCCCCGCCTGCTCGTCTGCGACGAACCCACCTTCGGCCAGGACCGGCGGACCTGGCTGGAGCTGGTGGACCTCTTCGCCGAGCTGCGCGACGCCGGGCACGGCCTGGTCGCCGTCACCCACGACCCGGAGTTCGTCGCCGCCCTGGCCGACCGGCGCGTCACCCTGGAGCGGCCGTGACCAGCTCACGTAGCGCGCCGGTCGCGCACCCGCCGCGCCGCTGGGCCGTGACGGCCCCGGCGCCGGTCCCCTGCCCCGCCCGGCCCACCCCGGAGCGGCCGTGATCACCCTCGAACCGGTCGCCGCCCCCGACGCGCCGCTGGCCCGGCGCAACCCGGTGGCCAAGCTCGCCGCGGCGCTGGTGTTCTCGTTCATCCTGGTCGCCACCCTGGACCCGGTGGCCCCGGCGATCGCCATCGCCGTCGAACTGGCCGTGCTGCCGCTGTTCGGGGTCCGCTTCCGCGTGTTGGCCCGGCGGGCCTGGCCGCTGCTCGTCGGCGCGGTCGGCGTCGTGGTGACGCTGGTGCTCTTCGCGGCCGAGCGCTCCGGGCGGGTGCTGGTCGAGGCCGGCCCCGCCGTGGTCACCTCCGGCGTGCTGCTCACCGCGCTCGGCCTGGTGCTGCGCATGTTCGCCGTGGCGCTGCCCGGCGTCATCGTGTTCGCCACCACCGACCCCACCGACCTGGCGGACGCCCTGATCCAGAACGCGAAGGCGCCGGCCCGGTTCGCCATCGGGGCGTTGGCGGCGTTCCGGCTGGTGCCGCTGCTCGGGCAGGAGTGGCAGATGATCGCCATGGCCCGCCGCGCCCGCGGGGTGGAGGCGGGACGCAACCCGCTGGCGAAGCTGCGGCTGTTCGTCTCCACCGCCTTCGCGCTGCTGGTCGGGGCGATCCGCCGGGGCACCCGGCTGGCCGTGGCGATGGACGCCCGCGGCTTCGACGCCGGCACCCCGCGTACGGTCGCCCGGCGGCAGCGCTTCGTCGCCGCCGACGGGCTGCTGATCGCCGGGGCGGCGCTGCTGGCCGGCGCGGCGCTGGCGGTCAGCGTCCTGGCGGGAACCTTCCGGCCACTGATCGGCTGACCGCCGCGGCGGCTGCCGGTGGCACGGCTGCGGCGGTCGCCGGCGCCACGGGTCCGGCGGCCGAGGCCCGGCGGTCGCCTCGCCCTACCGGCGCCGGAGCTGGGCCACGCCGGTCTGGTACGCCAGCACGACGGCCTGCACCCGGTCGCGCACCCCGAGCTTGGCGAAGATGCGGTTGACGTGCGTCTTCACCGTCGCCTCGCCGAGGAAGAGCTGGTGGGCGATCTCCCGGTTGGACAGGCCGTCGGCCATCATTCGCAGCACCTCGGTCTCCCGGGCGGTCAGCTCAGCCAGCCCGGGGCTGCCGGCGGTCGCCGCCGGCGCCGTCGCCGTGTAGTGGTCGATCAGCCGGCGGGTGATCGACGGGGACAGCAGCGCGTCGCCACGCGCGGCGGCCTGCAGGGCGCCCGCGAGGTCCTTCGGCGGGGTGGTCTTGAGCATGAACCCGGACGCGCCGGCCCGCAGCGCGCGGTAGACGTACTCGTCCAGGTCGAAGGTGGTCAGCACGATGATCCGGATGTCGGCGCACTCCGCCAGGATCCGCTCCGTCGCGGCGATGCCGTCCAGCCGCGGCATGTGGATGTCCATCAGGACGACGTCGGGCTTGAGGCGTGCCGCGAGCAGTACGGCGTCCTCGCCGTCGGCGGCGTCGGCGACCACCTCGATGTCGGGCTGCGCGCCGAGGATCATCCGGAGTCCGCCGCGGACGAGGGCCTCGTCGTCGGCGATGAGCACCCGGGTCACGCCGTCGTGCCCGTCGGGGAGAGCGCTGGCGTCGAGCCGTCGAGGCCCAACGGAAGCTCCACGCGGACCTCGAAGCCGCCCTGCTCACGCGGGCCGGCGACGACCGTGCCGCCGAACAGCTCGGCCCGTTCCCGGATGCCCGTCAGCCCGTGGCCCGTGCCGACGCCACGGCGGGCGGGACCGGGCCCGTCGTCGACGACGTGCAGCCGGAGCCGGGTGTCGCCCACATCGATCGAGACGTCGACGGTCGCGCCGGGGGCGTGCCGGGCGGCGTTCGTCAGGGCCTCCTGGAGGATCCGGTAGGCGTTGACGTCGGCGGCGACCGGGACCGGGCCGAGATCGCCCGTGACGGTGACCTCGACCCGCCCGCCGGCGACGCGTACCGCGGTGGTCAACGCGTCGAGCTGCCGCAGCGAGGGCAGTCCCTCCGGCGCCGGTTCCGAGCCGCGCAGGATGACCAGCAGCCGGCGCAGCTCGGTGACCACGTCGCGTCCCACGTCCTGCACCGCCTCCAGTGACTCGCGGGCCTGGCGCGCGTCCGAGTCGAGCACGGCCTCGGCCGCGCCGGCCTGCAGCACCATCACGGAGACACCGTGCGAGACGATGTCGTGCAGTTCCCGGGCCACCCGCAGCCGCTCGTCGGTCCGCGCGGCGGCCTCCCGCTCGGCGGCCAAGGCAACCAGGCGTACCGCCTGCGCCCGGCGCATCCGGACCGCGTAGCCGGGGCCCAGCACCGCGAGCCCCACGAACACGATGAAGACCCAGTCCGAGTCCCCGGCGGCGGTGTTCTCGACGCCGAGTGCGACGAAGTAACTCGTCGTGGCGACGGTCGGCGCGGCGCGTCCCCCGACGGCGACGCAGCCGAAGCAGGCGAACAGCAGCGCCACCAGCGGCACGACGGGCCACTCCGGGAGGACGGGCGTGAAGCTCTGCGCGGTGAAACAGACGCCGGCGAGGACGGCCGCCGCTCGCGGGTACGTCGTGCAGGCCGCCACCGCGAGGCCGTAGCCGACGAGCAGCACGGTGAGCACGGCGAGCCAGCCGGCCGGTAGCGCCGCGAGGTCGGGCCCCTCGCCTTCGACGTAACCGGCGATCGGAACGTACAGCTCGGCCAGGCCGAACCCGAACAGCGCGAGACCGGCGACGGTGGCGACGACGAGACCCCGCGGGAGACGTCGCTTGTCGGGGACGGCGGACATGGTGCGAAGGGTATCGGCGGCGACCGAGGCCGGGCGTCCACCCACGGGTGTAGAAGGCCCGGCAGAACGCTCCACCCTCGGCTCAACCCGTCGGCCGACGATCGGCCCCGGGGCCGGCTCCTAGCGTCCACCACACACTTCTCGATGGGAGACCACGATGGATGACAGGACCGGGCGACGGTACGGCCGGCGGCTGACGGCGGTCGCGCTGGCCGCGGCCGGCGTTCTCTACGGCGTCGCGAACGCCTTCTACTGGGTGATGTTCCCGGACGACGTGTCCGAGACCGCCGGCAACGTGGCGGTGGCCGCCGGGAACCTCGGCGCGTGGCGCGTGGAGACCGTCCTGTTCGCCCTGGCGCACCTGCTGCTCGTACCGGCTATGGCCGGCCTGGCCGTGGCGCTCGGCCGGCGCAAGCCGCTGGTCGCCACGATCGGCGGCGGCATCACCCTGCTCGGCCTCTACTTCTCCACCGTCCACCTCTGGCACTACAACGCCTTCTTCGGGGCCCTCGCCGGCGCCGACGTCGACGCCGAGGCCGTCCGACCGGTCGTCGACGCCCTCGACAACGATCCGTTCGTGATGGCGTCGTTCGCCATGTGGCTGCTGGGCTGGATGATCGGCCTCCTGGTGCTGGCCTTCGGCGCCTGGCGGGCCGGCATGGTGTCGCTGTGGGTGCCGCTCGTCCTCACCGGCGGGCAGGTCCTCGAATTCGTCACCGAGGGCGCCCCGCTCAAGATCGTGGTGAGCGTGCTGATGGCGGCCGGGCTGTCCGGCCTGGCGGTCGGCGTGGACCGGGATCGTCCGGCCGAGGCGGCGGACCGGACGGAGGCGCCGGTGGCCACGCACTCCTGACCCGGGCCGGGGGCCGGGCGGCGTCGCGGCGTCAGCCGCGACCCCGCCCCTGGCGTCCCGGGCCCCCTGGTGCCCCGGGCCCCCTGGCGTCCCAGGCCCCCTGGCGCCCCGGCCCACCCCTGGCGGCCGGGCCGCCCGTCGTCGGGCCGCGCCGGCCTCGACAGCGGGGCCGGGCGCGACGCCTGTGGAGGTGATGCCGGACGGCCGCGGCCGACGCCGGCTTCGCTTGCCGGTCTTTCTGGGCGACGGGCTGGCGGAGGTGCCGCCTGTCAGCTGCGCCGGAAGGCGTACCGGCGGGCCTGGGGTGCCTGCTGGCTCCGGCCCCCGGGGTTGCGGGCCCCGGCGCCCCTGACGGGCGGACCGGCCTTCGTCGGCGGCGTCGCCGCCACCGGCAGCGCCGGGACCGACGCCGGGGCGAGGCCGATCGCGTCCACCTCGATCGGCGTCAGGTCCGCGGCGGCCGGCTTCGGCGTGGCGGTGGTGCGGGACTTCTTCGGGTTGCGCTTGGCGGGCATCCGGGCCTCCTCGGTCTGCGGGCCGCCCCGTCGTCGGATGGGGCGGGCCGCCGGTCGGTGACCGTCGCGCGACGGTCGGGCGGAATCGGGACTGCTCCCCGGGTGCGACCACGAAGGACACCGCCGCCTCGGCGGCAGGGTGGGAATGCGGACGCCCGGGAGCACGCGGACCCACGGCAGCAGATGCGGCGGGCCGGCTCGGAGATGAGGCGTCAGTTGCGCATGCCCACACGCTAACCCCACGGCACGGCCCGCGCATCCGATTTACCGGCACGAGCGGCATGCCCAGCCGGCATCGGACCGTGATGCGACGGTGACGGACTGTCGAACATCCGCACCGCGCCCGCCCCTCGCCGCGATACGGTCGCAGCGGCAGGAGCGGACGGCGGAAGGCGGCGGGCGGATGGCCGAGCGGGCGACGGCGCGGATCGGCGTGACCGGGCTGGCGGTGATGGGCCGGAACCTGGCCCGGAACCTGGCCCGCAACGGCTTCGCCGTGGCGCTGCACAACCGCTCGCCGGAGCGCACCCGCAGCCTGGTCGCGGAGCACGGCGACGAGGGGACCTTCCTGCCCGCCGAGTCGATGGCGGACTTCGTCGCCTCGCTGGAGCGACCGCGGGCGGTGATCGTGATGGTCAAGGCGGGTGGGCCCACCGACGCCGTGATCGACGAGCTGGTTCCGCTGCTCGACTCCGGCGACATCGTCGTGGACTGCGGCAACGCGCACTTCGCCGACACCCGCCGCCGGGAGGAGGCGCTGCGGGCCCACGGGCTGCACTTCGTCGGCACCGGCGTCTCCGGCGGCGAGGAGGGCGCGCTGCACGGCCCGAGCATCATGCCCGGCGGGTCGGCGGAGTCCTACCGCACGCTCGGCCCGATCTTCGAGAGGATCGCCGCGCAGGTGGACGGAACGCCGTGCTGCCGGCACATCGGGCCGGACGGCGCCGGGCACTTCGTCAAGATGGTGCACAACGGCATCGAGTACGCCGACATGCAGCTCATCGCCGAGGCGTACGACCTGCTGCGCGCCGGGCTCGGCGCGGAGCCGGCGGAGATCGCGGAGGTCTTCCGCGACTGGAACTCCGGCGAGCTGGAGTCCTTCCTCATCGGGATCACCGCGGACGTGCTGGGGCACACCGACGCGGCCACCGGGCGGGCGTTCGTGGACGTCGTGCTGGACCGCGCCGAGCAGAAGGGCACCGGCCGCTGGACGGTGCAGAGCGCCCTCGACCTGGGCATCCCCATCACGGGCATCGCCGAGGCGACGTTCGCCCGGTCGCTGTCCGGGCACGCCGACCAGCGGGCGGCGGCGCGCGGGGCGTTCCCGGACGCGGGCGAGAAGTGGCAGGTCGGCGACCGGGATACCTTCGTCGAGGACGTCCGCCGCGCGCTGCTCGCCTCCAAGATCGTCGCGTACGCGCAGGGCTTCGACCACATCCGGGCCGGCTCCCGGGAGTACGACTGGGGCATCGACCTGGGCGGCACCGCGACGATCTGGCGGGGCGGCTGCATCATCCGGGCCCGCTTCCTCGACCACATCCGGCAGGCGTACGACGAGCAGCCGGAGCTGCCGACGCTGCTGGTCGCGCCGTGGTTCGCCGACACCGTCAGCGACGGCGTGCCGAGCTGGCGGAGGGTGGTGGCCGAGGCGGCCCGGGCGGGGGTGCCCACGCCGGCGTTCGCCTCGTCGCTGGCGTACTTCGACGCGCTGCGCGCCGAGCGCCTCCCGGCGGCGCTGATCCAGGGGCTGCGGGACAACTTCGGCGCGCACACCTACCACCGCGTGGACCGCGACGGCACCTTCCACACCCTCTGGTCCGCCGACCGCTCCGAGGTCCAGGCCTGACCCACGCCCGCCGGGCGCCTGCCCGACACTCCACGACCCTCTCCGGCCTCAGGCGATGGTGGCGTGCATCTCCCAGACCAGGATCTCGGCCGGCTCGGTGGCGGTGACCCGTCGCCCGCCCGTCATGGTGAGCCGGGCGGCGTCGCCGGTGCCGAGCAGCCCGCCGCCCTCCAGGGTGACCGCGCCGGTCGGCACGTACAGGTGGACGAAGGGCGCGTCCGGGAGGTCGACCTCGTCGCCGGGGCGGAGCCGGGCCGCGTGCAGGGCGGCGAAGCGGTTGCGGATCCGGATCGCCACGGCGCCGTCGTGGCGGTCCATCCCGGAGGCGACGGGCACCAGGCCGCCGCGCAGGAGCTCGTCGTGGATCTCGAGCTGTTCGTAGCCGGGGTCGACGCCCTGCTCGTCCGGGAGCACCCACATCTGCACGAAGTGGACGGGCTCGGTGTGCGGGTCGCGGCCGTCGAGCCGCCAGGAGTCGTTCTTCTCGGAGTGCAGGATGCCGGTGCCGGCGCTCATCCGCTGCGCCAGCCCCGGGTAGATCACGCCGGAGTGGCCGGTGGAGTCCTGGTGCACCAGCGACCCGCGAAGCACCCAGGTGACGATCTCCATGTCCTGGTGCGGGTGGGTCTCGAAGCCGGCGCCCGGCCGGACCACGTCGTCGTTGTTGACCAGCAGCAGGCCGTGGTGTGTGTTGGCCGGGTCGTAGTGCCGGGAGAACGAGAACGAGTGCTTCGAGTCGAGCCAGGAGATCCGGGTGGCGAAGCGGTCGTCGGCCCGCCGGATGTCGACGGCCGGAGCGGGGGCGGTCACCGCGTCACCGGTCGGCGGCCCGGCGCCGCCGCGGGACCGGCTGGCGTGGCCGGCGGGTCGGCGGGGGTCACCAGGCCCGCTGCCCGGTCTCGGTCGGCGCCCAGGTGAGCGCCGGTTCGCCCGTGGCCAGCTCGCCGATCTCGCCGGAGCGCAGTTGCGGCACGTGGCCGAGCTCGTGGCAGTGCTGCTCGGCGATCTCGGCGCAGATCTCGGCGACCTGTGCGCAGATCGGGTCGCCGAGGTCGGCGGCGTTCAGCGCCATGATCATCTTGTATCGGAGATCCCGCATCCCCACCCCCGAGGCTCGACGCGGTCCGGGGCACCCGCCCCGCTCCCCGATCCTAGGCACCGCCGCCCCTCACCCACCCCGAAACCCCGAACCCCGACCCACCGGTCGATCATGCACCTCGGGTGGGCGGTGCCTCCTGGTAAAGGCTTTCGCAGTGGCCACACCCGCGTGATCCCCAGGGGACGGGGCGGGCGGGCGGTCAGCGTCGCACGGGGCGACGCTGACCGGCGGGGTCAGAAGAACCGGCGGCGCTTCGCCTTCTGCGGGCGGAGCATGTCGGCGCCCTTGGTGAGCAGGCGGCTCACCCCGGACGGGCCGCGTCGGGCCTCCAGCGTGTGGCTGAGCCGACGCGCGCCGGCCGCCGCCAGCGGCACCGCTACCGCCATCAACGCCCACTGGGCGATACGCTTCTGGATCATGTGGGTTCACCTCCGTCAGTGGCTGCTGACCGGAGAGATACCCCGCGCGACGGAGCGGTAAGCCTCAGGACGGCGGGGCGACCGGGTTGGGCAGCGCGCCGCCGAATCGGCGGTCCCGCTGGGCGTACAGCTCGCAGGCGTACCAGAGGTGCCGGCGGTCGAAGTCGGGCCACAGCGTGTCGAGGAACACCAGTTCCGCGTACGCGGTCTGCCAGAGCAGGTAGTTGGAGATCCGCTGCTCGCCGGAGGGGCGGAGGAAGAGGTCCACCTCGGGGACCTCCGGGTGGTAGAGGTACTTCGCCACCGTCTTCTCGGTGACCTTCGCCGGGTCGAGCCTGCCCGCGGCCGCGTCCCGGGCGATCGCGGCGGCGGCGTCGGCGATCTCGGCCTGCCCGCCGTAGTTGACGCAGAACTGGAGGGTCAGGGTCGAGTTGCCCCGGGACATCTCCTCCGCCGTCTGCAGCTCGGAGATGACGCTCTTCCAGAGCCGGCCGGCCCGACCGGACCAGACCACCCGCACCCCCAGGTCGACCAACTGGTCGCGGCGGCGGCGGATGACGTCCCGGTTGAAGCCCATCAGGAACCGGACCTCGTCCGGCGAGCGCCGCCAGTTCTCGGTGGAGAAGGCGTACGCCGACAGGTAGGGGATGCCCAGCTCGATGGCGCCCTCGATGGTGTCGAACAGGGAGAACTCCCCCGCCTCGTGGCCCTTGGTGCGGGGCAGCCCGCGCTCCTTGGCCCACCGGCCGTTGCCGTCCATCACCACGGCGACGTGCCGGGGCACGGCGTCGGCGGGCAGCGCCGGCGGCCGGGCGCCCGAGGGGTGCGGTGTCGGCGGCACCGGCTCGCGCCGGCCGGCCCTCATCGATCGGATCACTCGGCTCTCTCCCTGCTCACGCCATCCGCTCCGGGCCCGACGCCACGCGGCGGCGGGACCGGGCCGGCCGCGCCACCGCTCGGCGGCGGGACCGGGCCGGCCGCCGGGGCACCCCGGTCTACCAGCGGCAGCGAGCGTAGCGCGCGTTCCAGGTGCCACTGCAGGTGCGCCGCGACGAGGCCGCTGCACTCCCGGCGTACGCCGGTCTCGGTGGCGTCGGCGACCCGCCAGTCGCCGGTGGTCAGCGCGGACATCAGGTCGATGGTCGCCGGGGCGGGATGGGCCGCGCCGGGGGGCCGGCAGTCCGGGCAGACCGCGCCCCCGGCCGGTACGGAGAACGCCCGGTGCCGCCCGGGCGTGCCGCAGACGGCGCAGGCGGTCAGCGCCGGCGCCCAGCCCGCGAGGGCCATCCCGCGCAGCAGGTACGCGTCGAGCACCAGGGTGGTGTCGTGGCTGCCCTCGGCGAGCGCCCGCAGCGCGCCGAGGGTGAGCTGGAACAGGCGCAGCGACGGCTCCCGCTCGACCGGGGTGAGCCGCTCGGCGGTCTCGGCGATCGCGCTGGCGGCCGTGTAGCGGGGGTAGTCGCCGAGGAACCGCTTGCCGTAGAGGTCGATGCCCTCGACCTGGCTGACCGTGTGCAGCGAGCTGCCCTGGTTGCCCTTCGGGTCGCCGGCGAGCTGGAGGTCGACGTGCCCGAACGGCTCCAGCCGGGCGCCGAACTTGCTGGTGGTGCGGCGGATCCCGCGGGCCACCGCCCGCAGCCGGCCGTGCCGGCGGGTCAGCAGGGTGATGATCCGGTCGGACTCGCCGAGCTTCTGCACGCGCAGGACCACCGCGTCGTCGCGGTAGAGCTGTCGGCGGTACCCGGCCATCGGGCCATTCTCCCTCGGGGTGCGAAATCAGGGTCGGCTCGGGGTGGACGCGCGAGGAACCCCGATGCGCGGCGCGCGCCGTGCCTCGTAGCGTGCTCGCATGGCTCTCCACCGGACTGCCGCGGCGCTCGCCGCGGCCGCCACCCTCATCGTCGTCGCCGGGTGCGACACCCTGCCTTCCCGTCGGCTCGACTACGACAACACGGAGGCGGCCCGGATCAGCGCCATCCGGGTGCTACCGGGGGCCGGCGACGTGACCGTCCGCGGCACCGGCACGGACGGCGAGGTGCGGATCAAGCGGGTGGTGCGCTACCACGGCGACCAGCCCGCCACCACGTACGAGATCGACGGCGCCGAGCTGGTGCTGGACACCGACTGCGGCGACGACTGCAGCGTCTCCTACGACGTCACCGCCCCGGAGGGGGTGAGCGTGACGGGCGAGACCGGCTCCGGTGACGTCCAGCTGAGCAAGGTCGGCCCGGTGGGGATCCGGGTCGGTTCCGGCAATGTCCGGGTGACCGGTGCCGACGGTCCCGTCAGGGCAGAGACCAGCTCGGGTGACGTCAAGGTCATCGGGGCCGCCGGGGCGGTCGCCGTCACGACCGGCTCCGGCAACATCGACGTGGACGACGCCCGGGCCGTCGTGACCCTGCAGACCGGCTCCGGCAACATCACCGGGCGCCGCCTCGACGCCGGGGTGGACGCCGAGACGGGCTCCGGCAACATCACCGTCGAGCTGACCAAGGCCGCCTCGGCGCGTACGCACACCGGCAGCGGGGACATCAAGCTCGTCGTGCCCACGGGCCGTTACCAGGTTCGCTCCGAGGTCGGCGGCGGCGACGCCCAGCTCGGCGTGACCCACGATCCGACCGCCTCGCTGGTGCTCGACATCTCCACCGGCGGCGGCAACCAGACGGTCACCCAGCGCTGATCTCGACGGTCTCCGGCTCCCGGGCGGCGCGCGGCGCCGGCACCGCCGCCCGCCCGGTGGCCGGGCCACCGGGGAGCAGCGCCGGGCCACCGCGGCTCGGCTGGACGGCGGCCGGCGGATCGTCGGCGGGCCCGCCCGGTCTCACCCGCGCGGCCGGGCCGCCCGGGCTCGGATGGGCGGCCGGGCGGGGGCGGCCGGGGATCAGCTCCGGCGGCCGGCGGGCCGCCACGTCCTCCACCCAGCCGACCACGGCGGTCATCACCGCGACCAGGGCGAAGACCAGGGCCACCCGGATCGCGAGGCCGAGCGGGTCCTGGTGCGACCAGCCCACCACGTCGACCAGCGGGGTGAGCGCCGCCACGAACGGCATGTGCCACAGGTAGACGGTGAGCGCCCGCCGGTTGAACACGGTCACGACCCGGCCGAACACGGCGCTGCGGTCCACCCAGAGCGCGCTCGCCGGCGCCCTGCCGAGCAGGACGAGGACGAAGGCCGCCGACCAGAGGGCGTTGCCCAGGGGGTTGTCGTTCAGGTCGTACCCGCGGGGGCCGGGGTGGGTGAAGATCCACGCGCCCCCGGCGGCGGCGAGGGCCAGCGCGACGGGCACCAGCACCCGGGTGGCCAGGCGACGCAGCATGCCGGCCTGGTGGGCGAAGCCGAGCAGCCAGGCGCCGAAGTAGAGCCCGAAGTGGTGCAGCACCCCCGGCAGCGCCGGCAGCAGGCCCAGCTCGGCCGCGGCGAGCAGGGCGTACGGGGCGACCACCGTGGGCACCGGGGCGCGCCGGAACAGCCAGAGGGCCGCCGGGGAGGCGAGCACGAACCAGAGGTAGTCGCGCAGGTACCAGATCACGCTCAGCGCGATCGCGCCCCAGCCGTTGGCCGGCGGGTCGGCGACGGGGAAGAGCCAGAGCAGCACCTTCGGGCTCAGCGGCAGTCCGGTGAGCAGCATGGCGGGCACGAAGACCGCGGCGACCACCCAGAGCGACGGCAGCAGGCGACGCAGCCGGCGTACGACCGCTCCCGGCCCCCACCGCTGCAGCGAGGCGGCCATCAGCGAGCCGGCGAGCGCGAACATCACCGACATCGCCGGGAAGACGAGGGTCAGGGTGGCCCATCCGGTGACGTGGTAGACGACGACTCGAACGATGGCCAGGAAGCGGAGCAGGTCAAGGTATCGGTTTCGCATCAGCCTGCATCTATGTCCGGGGGCACGGGGGCTGTCCTTCCCCTACCCTCCGGACCGATCACCGCAAACGGCCAGCACCCATGCGAAAAGTGAGATGTTCCACCCGGCCGACCGACACCGATCGCGCCCGAGTCGCCGGGCCGGCGCGCGCACCGGCCCGGCGCCGGGTCAGAATCCCAGCTTGCGCAGCTGCTTCGGGTCCCGCTGCCAGTCCTTCGCCACCCGGACGTGCAGGTCGAGGTAGACCCGGGTGCCGAGCAGCTCCTCGATCTGCCGCCGTGCGGTCGTGCCGACCTCCTTGAGCCGGCTGGCCCGGTGGCCGATCACGATCGCCTTCTGGCTGGGCCGCTCGACGTACACGTCGGCGTAGATCTTCATGAGCTTGCCCTCGGGGACCATCTCCTCGACGACCACCGCGATCGAGTGCGGCAGCTCGTCGCGGACGCCCTCCAGGGCCGCCTCCCGGATCAGCTCGGCGACCAGCACCTGCTCCGGGTCGTCGGTGAGCATGTCGTCCGGGTAGAGCTGCGGCGACTCGGGCAGGTAGCGGGTCATCACCTCGACCAGCGTGTCCACCTGGTGCCCGGAGACCGCGCTGACCGGCACCACCTCGGCGAACTCGCCCAGCTCGCTGACGGCCAGCAACTGCTCGGCCAGCCGCCTGCGGTCCACCAGGTCGGTCTTCGTGACCACCGCCAGCACCGTGGCCTTCAGCTCGGCCAGCTCGCCGGTGATGAACCGGTCGCCGCGCCCGATCGGCTCGTCCGCCGGGATGCAGAGGCCGATCACGTCGACCTCGCTCCAGGTCTGCCGGACCAGGTCGTTGAGGCGCTCGCCGAGCAGCGTGCGGGGACGGTGCAGGCCCGGGGTGTCGACCAGCACGAGCTGGGAGTCCGGGCGGTGCAGGACGGCCCGGATGACGTGCCGGGTGGTCTGCGGCTTGTTCGAGGTGATGGCGATCTTCTGCCCGACGATCGCGTTGGTCAGCGTCGACTTCCCGGCGTTCGGGCGGCCGACGAAACAGGCGAAGCCGGCCCGGTAGGGACGCTGCTGCAGGTCGCTCACGCCGCCGCCCCGCCCCGCTCGCCGGCAGCCGTCCGCCCGCTCACTCGACCACCGTGCCCAGCACGGTGCCGTCCGGCGCGGCCACGTGGATCGGCGCGTCGGCCGCGAGGTCCCGCACCGCCGCGTGCCCGGCGCCGTCCAGCGTCGACGCCTCGGTCACCACGACGGCGGCCTCCAGCCGGCTCGCGCCGGCCGCCGCCGCCGAGGCCACCGCGAGCTGGAGCGCGGTGATCGTCAGCGAGGGCAGCGAGACGCTGGCCGCGGCGTACGTCCGCCCGTCCTGGTCGCGCACCGCCGCGCCCTCCACGGCGCCTACCCGGCCGCGCGCGCCCCGGGCCAGGACGACCAGCTTGCCGTCCTCGGCGCTCAGCTCGATCGGGTCGGACGGGGTGGGCCGGGCGGCCGGTACGGCGGGTGACTCAGGCATCGGCGGGTTGCCTCTCCTCGGATCGGTTCGTGTCGCCCCGGGGCTCGGCGTGCTCGCCGCGGCCCGGGGCATCCTGCGTGTCGGTCGACACCCGGCTCACCAGCACGGTGTCGATCCGGTTGCGTCGGCCGGTGGTGCCCTCGGCGACCAGCCGGAGCCCGGCGACCTCGGCCTGCGCCCCCGGGATCGGGACGCGGCCCAGGGACTGGGCGAGCAGGCCGCCGACGGTCTCCACCTCGTCGGTGGGCAGCTCGGTGTCGAACAGCTCGCCCAGGTCCTCGACCGGGAGCCGCGCGGTGACCCGCACCGCCCCGTCGTCGAGGTGCTCGACCGGCGGGCGCTCGACATCGTACTCGTCGGTGATCTCGCCGACGATCTCCTCCAGGATGTCCTCGATGGTGACCAGCCCCCCGGTGCCGCCGTACTCGTCGACGACGATGACCAGGTGGTTGCGGGCGGCCTGCATCTCCGAGAGCAGGTCGTCGACCGGCTTGGACTCCGGCACGAAGGTGGCCGGGCGCATCAGCTCGGCGACGGGGAGCCGGCGGTCCTCCGGGGCGCCGCCCTGGGTGCGCCGGATCAGGTCCTTGAGGTAGAGCACGCCGAGCACGTCGTCGACGCTCTCGCCGATGACCGGGATCCGGGAGAACCCGGAGCGCAGGAAGAGCGCCAGCGCCTGGGAGAGCGTCTTGCGCTCCTCGATCCACACCATCTCGGTGCGCGGCACCATCACCTCACGGGCGATCGTGTCGCCGAGCGCGAAGACCGAGTGGATCATCTGGCGTTCGCCGTGCTCCACGACGCCGCGCTGCTCGGCCAGGTCGACCAGCTCACGCAGCTCCACCTGGGTGGCGAACGGCCCCTCCCGGAAGCCGCGGCCCGGGGTGACGGCGTTGCCGATCAGGATCAGCAGCGAGGCGAGCGGGTTGAGCGCCCGGCCCAGCCAGCGGACCAGGGGCGCGACGGACCGCCCGACCGCGTACGCGTGCTGCCGGCCGAGGGTGCGCGGACCGACCCCGACCACCACGAAGCTGATCACGGTCATCGCGCCGGCGGTGACCAGCGCCGCGCGCCAGCCCGCGCCGAAGGTGTCCACCGCGACGAGCGCCACCAGCGTGGTGGCGGTCAGCTCGGCGAGCAGCCGCAGCAGCAGGAGCAGGTTGAGGTGGCGCACCACGTCCCCGGCGACGGCCTGGAGCGTGCGCGCGCCGCGTACGCCGTCGCGGGCCAGCTCGGCGGCGCGGGCGGGCGAGACCGCGGCGAGGGCCGCCTCGGTCATCGCGATGAGGCCGGCCAGCACCACCAGGCCGGCCGCGGAGACCAGCAGTTGCAGGTCGGGCAGGCCGGCGGCACCGGCCGCCAGTGTCGGGGTGTCCATCACCGGGACCGGGTCGACCGCCAGCTCGCCAGCAGTCGGGCCTGGAGCGCGAACATCTCCCGCTCCTCCTCCGGCTCGGCGTGGTCGTAGCCGAGCAGGTGCAGCACGCCGTGCACCGTGAGCAGGTGCAGCTCGTCGGCGGCGGAGTGGCCGGCGGTGGCCGCCTGCTTGGCCGCCACCTCCGGGCAGAGCACGATGTCGCCGAGCAGCGCCGGCTCGCCGGCCGCGGTCGACTCACCGGGCCCGTGGTCGACGCTGCCCTCGTCCATGGGGAAGGCGAGCACGTCGGTCGGGCCGTCGCCGCCCATCCAGCGGTGGTTCAGCTCGGTCATGTAGTCGATGTCGACCAGCAGCACGGACAGCTCGGCGAGGGGGTTGACCCCCATCTCGTCGAGGGCGTGGCGGGCGACGGCGAGCACGGCGTCGGTGTCGACGTCGACGCCGGACTCGTTGGCGATCTCGATGGACAACAGTCTTCCCTCGGTGGTCTAGCGGCGCCGGCCGGCCCGGCCGCCCTGGGCTGTCCGCCCGGGCACGGCGTGCACGCTCTGCGCCTGCTGGTTCTCCCGCTCGGCGTCCCAGCGGGCGTACGCGTCGACGATCTCCCCGACCAGCCGGTGGCGGACCACGTCGGAGCTGGAGAGCTGGGCGAAGTGCACGTCCTCGACGTTCTCCAGGATCTCCCGGACCACCCGCAGGCCGCTGGTCGTGCCGCCGGGAAGGTCCACCTGGGTGACGTCACCGGTCACGACGATCTTGGAATTGAAGCCGAGCCGGGTGAGGAACATCTTCATCTGCTCGGGCGTGGTGTTCTGCGCCTCGTCGAGAATGATGAACGCGTCGTTGAGGGTACGCCCCCGCATGTACGCCAGCGGCGCGACCTCGATCGTGCCCGCCGCCATCAGCTTGGGGATGGAGTCGGGGTCGAGCATGTCGTGCAGCGCGTCGTAGAGCGGGCGCAGGTAGGGGTCGATCTTCTCGTTGAGCGTGCCGGGCAGGAAGCCGAGCCGCTCCCCCGCCTCGACCGCCGGCCGGGTGAGGATGATCCGGTTGACCTGCTTGGCCTGCAGCGCCTGGACGGCCTTGGCCATGGCCAGGTAGGTCTTGCCGGTGCCGGCGGGGCCGATGCCGAAGACGATGGTGTGCGCGTCGATCGCGTCGACGTAGCGCTTCTGCCCCAGCGTCTTGGGGCGGATGGTGCGCCCGCGCCGGGAGAGGATGTTGAGCGTCAGGACCTCGGCGGGCCGCTCGGCGCCGCCCTGCTCGAGCATGCCGACGGTACGCCGGACGGCGTCAGTGGTCAGGGTCTCGCCTTTCTCGATGAGTTCGAGCAGCTCGCTGAAGATCCGCTCGGCGAGGGCATTGTCCGCGGGGGCGCCGGTGATGGTGATCTCGTTGCCCCGGACGTGCACGTCACTGTTGACCGAGCGCTCGACCAGTCGCAGGATCTCGTCACCCGCGCCGAGCAGGTTGACCATGATCTTGGGATCCGGGACGGTGATCCTGGTCTGCACCCGGGGCGGGCCGGGAGGTGGGGTGCCGGTCATAGGTCGGGCCGAGGGGCCCTGCGCCACCTGCTCTCGATCTCGGCGCCGGGCCTGCTGGCGCGGCGCGCTGACGTTGCCCTCCATCGTATCTGCTCAACAGCGGCGGCACCGTGCCCATTTCCGCGCATGCGGGACGGCCCACCCGCCGTGACCGGCCGACCCGGACCGGGCACGGCGCCGCGGGCGGCACGGGCACGACGGCACGGGCGAGACGGGCACAACGGCACACGACGGCACGGACGGGGCGCGGCCCCGCCGGCCCCGCCCGTGCGCGCCGCCGTCAGGAGCCGACGCGGAAGTCGTACCGGTCGAAGGTCTCCTGGGTGCGGGTGAACCGGTAGGTCGCCCAGTGCATCCGGACCACCGCGCCGCGCTCGTCCCGGGTGAGCCGCAGCAGCTCACCCACCTCGCGCCCGGCGACCGTGCGGTACACGTCCGGCTGGTCGGGCAGCGGCGCGAAGACCGCCGGCGGCTTCCCCGCCGGGTCGTCGGCGCCCCGGGCCCGCAGCGCGCCGTCATGCCACGAGAAGACGTACTCGAAGCCCTCGCCCCACCAGCGACCGAGCAGCCCGCGTACGCCCTCCGGGGCAGGCGGGCCCGGCCGCCACGGCGCGATGTCGGCCGGGTCGTGCTCGACGGCGGCGGCCAGCAGCCGGTGCGGCAGGTCGAGGACCTCGCCGGCCGTGCCGGAGGAGCCGAGCACCGCGACGCCCATCGCGCCCGGCGTCCCCTCGCCGCCCCGCCGGCCGTAGACGCCGGCCAGGAAGCCGGGCATCGCGCCGTCGTGCCCGACGTGCATGACCCGCTTGCCCTGCGGCACCAGGATCAGCCCGAGCCCGAAGCCACCGGCCCAGAGCGTCTCGTCGGTGACCGTCGCCGGCCAGCGCATCTCCTCCAGCGTGGCCGGGGCGAGCACCGCGCCGGCCGGGTCCAGCGCCGCCGGGTCGGCGAGGAACGCCGCCCAGCGGGCCATGTCGGTGGCCGTGCTCCAGAGCTGCGCCGCAGGGCCCACCGCACCGAAGTCGGTGGGCGGCTCGGGGTGCGCCTCGTCGGAGTACGCGTCGACCAGGAACCCGGTCGCCGCGTGCGGGCCCGGCGTCACCGAGGTGTCGGCCAGCCCCAGCGGGGTCAGCACCCGCTCGGCGAGCGTCTCCGCCCAGGTGCCGCCGCGGAGCTGGCCGACGAGCCGGCCGAGCAGCGCCATGCCGAGGTTGGAGTAGTGGTAGCGCCGGCCCGGGGGCAGCACCCGCTCGGCCCGGGCGAGGTCGGCGACCAACTCGTCGACGTCGGGCGCGCGCAGACTGTCCCAGACGTCGCCGTACGGCTCCCGTTGCAGGCCGGCGGTGTGCGACAGCAGCCGGCGTACGGTCAGCTCGCCGTGGGCCGGCAGGTCCAGGTGGCGACCCAGCGGGTCGTCGAGGTCGAGCAGGCCGTCGTCGCGGCACTGGAGGGTCAGCACGGCGGTGAACGTCTTGGTGACCGAGCCGATCCGGAACCGGGTGCCCGGCCCCAGCTCGACGCCGTTGCCGGTGCCGCCGACCGTGCAGGTCCACAGCGGGCGGTCCGCCCGGTGCAGCGCCGCCGAGACGGCCGGCACCCGGGCCTGCGCCTGGACCTGGCGCACCATCCGGGACAGGCGGTCGTCCACCGCCGTCACGCGAGGTCCCGGGCCAGCATCGGGCCGAGCGGCGCCCCGCCGAGCACGTGCGCGTGCACGTGGAAGACCTCCTGGCCGGCGTACGCCCCCGTGTTGAACATGAGCCGGAAGCCGTCGCCGAGCAGCCCCTCGTCCTCGGCCACGGCGGCAGCCGCGGCGAGCACCTCCCCGGCCAGCGCCGGGTCGCCCTGGGCGAGCGTCGCCACGTCGGCGTAGTGCTCCTTCGGGATGACCAGCACGTGCACCGGCGCCTTCGGGCCGATGTCGCGGAAGGCGAGGGTGGTGGCGGTTTCCCGGACGACGGTGGCCGGGATCTCCCCGGCGACGATGCGGCAGAACAGGCAGTCGGTTCCCATCGGGGCAGTGTAAGGAAGGGCACCTTGTCATCGCTTTCGGTAGAGGAAGGGCCCCTTCCTTACACCCCGGCGTCGACCAGGCATGATGGCCGGCGTGACTTCACGGGCGGTACTGGTGACGGGGGCCTCGCGCGGCATCGGGCGGGCGGTGGCGACGGCCTTCGCGGCGAGCGGGGACCGGGTGGCGATCCACCACCGCGACTCGGCGGAGGCGGCCGAGCGGCTGCGCGCCGAACTGCCCGGCGAGGGGCACGTCGTGGTCCGCGCCGACCTGACCGACCCGGACGCCGTACGGGCCATGGTGGACGAGGCGGCCGCCCTGCTCGGCGGGCTGGACGTGCTGGTCAACAACGCCGGGGTGTACGGCGACCGGAACGCCCCGCACCCGGTCTTCGGCGCCTCCTACGCGCAGTGGCGCGCGCAGTGGCGGCAGGTGGTGGAGACCAACCTGACCGGCGCGGGCAACGTCATCTGGTGCGCCGCCCAGCACATGCGCGGCCGGGGCGGCCGGATCGTCAACGTCTCCTCCCGGGGCGCCTTCCGGGGCGAGCCGGAGCAGCCGGCGTACGGGGCGAGCAAGGCGGGGCTGAACGCGCTGGGGCAGTCCCTGGCGGTGGCCCTGGCCCCGTACGGCATCACCGTCGCCACGGTGGCCCCGGGCTTCGTGGAGACCGACGCCACCACCGAACACCTGCGCGGGGAGCCGGGCGCCGCGATCCGGGCGCAGAGCCCGTTCAACCGGGTGGGCCGCCCCGAGGAGATCGCCGCCGCCGTGCACTGGCTCGCCTCCCCGCAGGCGGAGTGGGCGTCCGGCACGATCGTCGACCTGAACGGCGCCTCCTACCTGCGCAGCTGAGCGTCACCAGCGGGCGAGGCGGGTGGCGAGCACCGCGAGCGCGGCCACGCCGGCCGTCGAGGTGCGCAGCACCGACGGGCCCAGCCGGACGGCGCGGGCACCCGCCCCGGTGAAGGTGTCCAGCTCGCTGTCGGTGATCCCGCCCTCGGGGCCGACGACCAGCACGATCTCGCCCGTGGCGGGCAGCTCGGCGGTGGTCAGCCGCTCCTGCGCCTCCTCGTGCAGCACGAACGCGGCGGCGGCCCCGCCGATGCGGCGCGCGACCCGGGTGGTGGACTCGTCCGGCGTCCCCGCCACCACCGGCAGCCAGGCGCGACGGGCCTGCTTGGCCGCCTCCCGGGCGGTCGCCGCCCACTTCTCCCGCGCCCGTACGCCCCGGTCGCCGCGCCACTGGGTGACCGAGCGGGCCGCCGCCCAGGGGACGATCTCGTCCACCCCGACCTCGGTCATCGCCTGCACGGCCAGCTCGCCCCGGTCGCCCTTGGCGATGCCCTGCACCACCACCAGGCGCGGGACGGACGCGTCGACGTACCCCCGGGAGGTGATCTCCAGGTCGAGGGTGCCGCGGCCGACGGCGGTGACCACGGCGGCGGCCGTGCCGCCCCGCCCGTCGGCGAGCAGCAGCTCCTCGCCGACGCGGAGCCGCTGCACGGTGGCGGCGTGGTGCCCCTCGGGGCCGTCGAGGGTCAGCCGGTCGGCGGTGGGCAGCGACTCGACCAGGAACAGCGGCGCGGACACGATGATCAGGTTAGTCGCACCCGGCAGCCGCCGGGGCGTCGAGGCGCACGCAGCCCACCGGGACTGCGGCCGCGCACAGCCGGCCACCGACCGGACGAC
This sequence comes from Micromonospora sp. NPDC000121, assembly GCF_042899165.1. Classification (NCBI taxonomy): domain Bacteria; kingdom Bacillati; phylum Actinomycetota; class Actinomycetes; order Micromonosporales; family Micromonosporaceae; genus Micromonospora; species Micromonospora sp. NPDC000121. The sequence continues at coordinate 64,650 of NZ_JBIAZP010000002.1, read as the reverse complement.
CCGCACAGCTGCCCACCGACTGCACGACCCGCACAGCTGGCCACCGACCGCGCCAGCCCGCACAGCCGGGCACGACCACGCGGGCCGCGGAGCCGACCAGCACGCCAACCGCGACGCCGACGGCCGGCAGCGCGAGGCACGCGGAGCCGCCCGGGCCGCCGCGGAGCGCGGCGACCCGGGGGCGCGAGCGTCAGGCGTGGCCGTTGAAGGCGTCGCGCATCCGGGAGAAGAAGCCGCCCTGCTTGGTCAGCTCGGCGACCTCCTCGCCCCGGGTCTTGGCGAAGTCGCGCAGCATCCGCTCCTGGTCGGCGTCGAGCTTCGTCGGGGTGCGCACGTCGAGGTGGACGTAGAGGTCGCCCCGGCCGGTGCCGCGCAGGTGCGGCACGCCCCGGGCGCGCAGCCGCAGGGTGCTGCCCGGCTGGGTGCCGGCCTTGACGTCGACCGTCTCCTCGCTGTCCAGCGTCTTGATGGTCAGCCGGGTGCCGAGGGCGGCGGCGGTCATCGGCACGGTGACGCGGCAGTGCAGGTCGTCGCCCTTGCGGGAGTAGACGTCGTGCGTCCGCTCGTGGATCTCCACGTAGAGGTCGCCGGCGGTTCCGCCGCCCGGGCCGACCTCGCCCTGCTGGGCCAGCCGGATGCGCATGCCGTCCTCGACCCCGGCGGGGATCTTGACGGTCAGCGAGCGCCGGGTGCGGACGCGGCCGTCGCCGGCGCACGTCGGGCAGGGGTGCGGGATGGTGGTGCCGTAGCCCTGGCAGACGGTGCAGGGGCGGGCGGAGACCACCTGGCCGAGGAAGGTGCGCTGCACGGACTGCACCTCGCCCCGGCCGCCGCAAGCCTCGCAGGTGGCCAGGTGGGTGCCGGCCGCGGTGCCGGCGCCGGAGCAGGTGGTGCAGAGCACGGCGGTGTCGACGGTGATCGGCGCCTCGACGCCGAACGCGGTCTCGTGCAGGTCCAGTTCCAGCCGCAGGATCGCGTCGGCGCCCGGCCGGGTCCGCGGTCGCGGGCCGCGCGACCCGCCGGCCGCGCCGCCGAAGAACGCGTCCATGATGTCCTGGAAGCCGACGAACGGGCCGGCGCCGCCGGGACCGCCCGGGCCGCCCGCGCCCCCGCCGCCCGGGGCGAGCGGGTCGCCGCCCAGGTCGACGATCTGCCGTTTCCGGTCGTCCGAGAGGACCTCGTACGCGGCGTTGATGTCCTTGAACTTCTCCTGTGCCTCCGGGTCCGGATTGACGTCCGGGTGGAACTGCCGCGCCAGCTTGCGGTAGGCGCGCTTGATCTCGTCGTCGGAGGCTTCCCGGCTCACCCCGAGAATGCCGTAGTAGTCCCTGGCCACTGCGTTCCGTGTCCTCATGTTCGTCTCGCGTTGCGCCGGTCGTCGGCCGGAGCCGGCCGTCGGCCCTGACTGGTCAGTTCTGGGCCAGCAGTTCGCCCACGTAGCGTGCCACGGCCCTCACCGTGGCGATGGTGCCGGGGTAGTCCATCCGGGTCGGCCCGAGCACACCGAGGCCGCCGACGATCGTCGCGCCCGGCCCGTAGCCGGTGCTGACGACCGAGGCGGCGCGCAGGTTGTCGATCTCGTTCTCGTCGCCGATCAGCACCCGGGTCGTGCTCGGCTCCGCCTCGCCGATGAGCTTGAGCAGCACGACCTCCTCCTCCAGCGCCTCCAGGATGGGGCGCAGCGAGCCCTGGAAGTCGAGCAGGCCGCCGCGGGTGAGGTTGGCCGTGCCGGCCAGCGCGATCCGCTCCTCGTGCCGCTCGACCAGCGTCTCCAGCAGCACGGTGGAGAGGGTGGTCATGGCCGGCCGCAGGTGCGGCACCGACTCGTCGACCAGCGCCTGCACCAGCGGCGGGGTCTCCGACAGTCGGGTGCCCACCAGCTTCTCGTTGACCAGCCGGCGCAGGTCCGTGACGTCGTCGGCGGCGATCGGCCCGGGCAGTTCGACCAGTCGCTGCTCGACCCGGCCGGTGTCGGCGATCATGACCAGCATCAGCCGGGTCGTGGAGATCGGCACCAGCTCCAGGTGGCGGACGGAGGAGCGGGCCAGGCTCGGGTACTGCACCACGGCGACCTGCCGGGTGAGCTGCGCCAGCAGCCGTACGGTGCGGTGCACCACGTCGTCGAGGTCGACCGCGCCGACCAGGAAGCGCTCGATCGCGCGGCGCTCGGCCGGGCTGAGCGGCTTGACCCGGGACAGCCGGTCCACGAAGAGCCGGTAGCCGCGGTCGGTGGGCACCCGGCCGGCGCTGGTGTGCGGCTGGCGGATGTAGCCCTCCTCCTCCAGCACGGCCATGTCGTTGCGGACGGTCGCCGGGGAGACCCCGAGCTGGTGCCGCTCGACCAGCGCCTTGCTGCCGACGGGCTCCTGCGTGGCGACGTAGTCCTCGACGATCGCACGCAGCACGGCGAGCTTGCGGTCGTCGAGACCCATCCTTTCCCCACCTCCTGTCGCACGTCGGATCGCCCGCGCCCCGGGGGCCGGGCGGGTTGCTGGCACTCGCTACAGACGAGTGCCAGTCTACGTCGGCGCGCCCGCCGACGCGATGATCAACCTGGCACGGCGATCCGGCCGGTGCCGCACGATCCCCGGAGGCGGCGGCGCCAGAGCCGATCATCCGGACATCCCGGTCGGAGTCGCTCTGGTGTGGCCTTGCCGGCGGCCCCTACCGTGACGTGCATGACTGAACCACCTCGCCCTCCCGGAGCGGGGGACCCCGGCGACCGGCCGGACCCGGCCGCTCCGTCGGGGGTTCCCGGGCCGGCCGGCTCCGACGAACCCACCGCACCACTGTCCGGGGCACCGGGCCCTGGCGGCTATCCCCCGCCCGGTGGCTATCCGCCGCCCCCCGGTGACCAACCGCCGTCGGGCGGCTACCCTCCGCCGGGTGGTTATCCGCCGCCCGGGGGTTATCCCCCGCCGGGCGGCTATCCCCCGCCGGGCGTCGGCTATCCGACCGGCGGCGGCTACGGCGCGCCCACCGGCGGCTACGCCAACAACGAGGACAAGAACTGGGCCCTGATCGCCCACTTCGGCGGCGCGGCCGGGGTGGTCGTCGGCGGCGGCCTGCTCGGCTGGATCGCGCCGCTCATCGCGCTGATGACCCGGGGGCAGCAGTCGCCGACCGCCCGGGCGCACGCCGTCGCGGCGCTGAACTTCCAGATCACCTGGGCGATCGTCAGCGTGCTGAGCTGGGTGCTCACCCTGGTCACCTGCGGGATCCTGTTCTTCGTCCCGATGCTCGTCTGGCTGGTGCCGCTGATCTTCGGGATCGTCGCCGGGGTCAAGGCCAACGAGGGTGTGCTCTACCGCTACCCGATGACCTACAGCTTCACCAGGTGAGCCGGGCCGGCCGCTCCCCCGGCCGGTCCCGGCCACGCCCCACCCCGCCGCGCGACGAGGGCCCGCCGCCTCAGGGCAGCAGGTCGCGGACGACCGCGTCGGCGAGCAGCCGCCCGCGCAGGGTCAGCACGGCCCGGCCCGCCGCGTAATCGGGTCCGGCCAGCAGGCCGTCGGCGAGCGCCCGCTCGGCGGCGGCCCGGCCGGCGTCGTCGAGGGCGTCCAGCGGCAGCCCGGAGGCGAGCCGCAGCCGGAGCATGACGTCCTCCATGTGCGCCTCGTCGGCGGTGAGCACCTCCCGGGCCAGGCCGGGCGACTCACCGCCGGCCAGCCGCTTCGCGTACGTCGTGGGGTGCTTGACGTTCCACCAGCGCACGCCGCCGACGTGGCTGTGCGCCCCCGGGCCGAGGCCCCACCAGTCGGCGCCGGTCCAGTAGAGCAGGTTGTGCCGGCACCGGGCCGCGTCGCCGCGGGCCCAGTTCGACACCTCGTACCAGGAGAAACCGGCCGCGCCGAGGGCCGCCTCCGCGGCCAGGTAGCGGTCCGCGGCGACGTCGTCGGAGGGGTACGGCAGCTCACCGCGCCGCATCCGGGCGGCGAGCCGGGTGCCGTCCTCGACGATCAGGGCGTACGCGCTGACGTGGTCCACCCCGGCGGCGACGACCTGGTCGAGGGAGGCGGCGAAGTCGTCCTCGCTCTCCCCCGGCGTGCCGTAGATCAGGTCGAGGTTGACGTGGTCGAACCCGGCGTCGCGGGCCTCCCGGGCGGCGGCGGTGGCCCGGCCGGCGCTGTGCGTGCGGTCGAGGACCGCCAGCACGCCCGGCGCGGCGGACTGCATGCCCAGCGAGATCCGGGTGTAGCCGGCCGCCCGCAGCGCCTTCAGCGACTCCGGGGTCACCGACTCCGGGTTGGCCTCGGTGGTCACCTCGGCGTCGGGCGCGAGCCCCCACGTGCGGTCGATGCCGTCGAGGATCCGGGCCAGGTCGCCGGCGGGCAGCAGGGTGGGCGTGCCGCCGCCGACGAAGACCGTGTCGACCCGGGGCGGCGGGGCCTCGCCCAGCACCCGGCCGGCGAGCGCCAGCTCGGCCAGCACGGTGTCGGCGTAGCCCTCCCGGCTCGCCCCGCCGCCCAGTTCGGCGGCGGTGTACGTGTTGAAGTCGCAGTAGCCGCAGCGGCTGGCGCAGAACGGGACGTGCACGTACACGCCGAAGCCGCGCGCGCCGACCGCGCGGGTGGCGGCGGCGGGCAGCGAGCCGTCGGCGGGGACGGATTCGCCTTCTGGAAGGACGCCGGGCATGGCCACTAGTGTGCCCGGCATGACCTCTCCCGACGTGCTCGTGCGGGCCGCCACGGCCCGTGGGGTGACCACCCTCACCCTGGACAGCCCGCACAACCGCAACGCGCTCTCCACGCCGCTGATGACCCAGATGCTGGCCGGCCTGGCCGAGGCGGTCGCCGACGACGCCGTCCGCGTGGTCGTGCTGGACCACACCGGGCCGGTCTTCTGCTCGGGCGCCGACCTCAAGGAGACCGCCGCCGCGTACGCCAGCGGGAGCGTGCCGGCCGGGATGCTGGGTGACGTGCTCGCGGCGGTCTGGGAGTGCCCGAAGCCGGTGGTGGCGAAGGTGGCCGGCCCGGCGCGGGCCGGTGGGCTGGGCCTGATCGCGGCGGCCGACCTGGCGGTGTGCGCGCAGGAGGCGACGTTCGCCTTCACCGAGGTGCGCATCGGGGTGATCCCGGCGGTGATCTCCGCGACCGTGCTGCCCCGGTTGCACCCCCGCGCGGCGGCCGAGCTCTACCTGACCGGGGACACCTTCGACGGCCGGCGCGCCGCGGAGATCGGCCTGGTCACCGCCGCCGTGCCGGCCGACGGGCTGAGTGCCGCCGTCGCCGCCTACTGCGACTCCCTGGTCCGGGGCGCGCCGGGCGCGCTGGCCGGGGCGAAGCAACTGCTGCGCCGGCCGCCCGCAACCGACCTGCGGGAGGAGATCGCCGGGCTGTCCACCCTCTCGACCGGATACTTCCTCTCCGACGAGGGCCGCGAGGGCGTGCTGGCGTTCCGGGAGAAGCGGCCGGCCCGCTGGGTGCCCGCCGCCGACGCCGACGCCGACACCGACGACCGGTAGCCGGCGGGGTCGGGGACGCCGACGCCCGCGCCCATCGGAAGGTGAGGCCGCGCGGGAAAGGGGAACGTGCCGGCTCACCCCCGGCGGCCGTTCCGGTGCCCCCGGCGGCCCGTCCGGCCGCCGGTGCCGCACGCGGCGGGCGGGCGGAAACCGGTCGGACGACCCGACGGGCACCACGGGGGACGTACGCTTGTCGGACTGTCGAACAGGGGGTGTGGGTGCGAACTCGGACAGTCGTGGCGGGCGGTGTCGTCCTCCTCCTCGTCGCCGTGGTCGGAATCTGGCTCGTCATCCGGCAGGTGGGTGGGCAGCTGCGACTGCCGCTGGCCAGCCGGACGTGCACCGTGCAGGCGGACGGCCGGGTGGACCTGGACGCCGACCAGATGGCCAACGCGGCGACGATCGCGGCGATCGGCATCCAGCGGAAGATGCCCGAACGGGCCGTCGTGGTCGCGCTGGCCACCGCGTACCAGGAATCGGGCCTGCGCAACCTCGCCGGGGGCGACCGCGACTCGGTGGGGCTGTTCCAGCAGCGCCCGAGCCAGGGCTGGGGCACCCCGGAGGAGATCCGCGACCCCCGGTACGCGGCGAACCGGTTCTACGCCGCCCTGAAGAAGGTGCGCGGCTGGGAGCGGATGCGGGTCACCGACGCGGCGCAGAAGGTGCAGCGCTCCGCCTTCCCGGAGGCGTACCAGAAGTGGGCGGACGAGTCCGAGGTGCTGACGCGGGCCCTGCTCGGGCACGCCACCGGCGCGGTGGCCTGCACGGTGAGCCGCGACCCGGCGATGCGCGGGGCGGCCGCGGCGACCGCGCTGACCCGCGGGCTGTCGCTGGACTGGGGTCTGGCCGCCGCCACCGCCGCGGCGGACCTGACCGGCCTCACGGTCCCCGCCGCCGACGAGCGCCGGGGCTGGCGGTACGCGCACTGGCTCGTCTCCCACGCGCACGACCACGGGGTGAAGCGGGTGCGCTTCGGCGGCCTGGAGTGGACCGCCCGCGACGGCACCTGGAACCAGGTGGACGGCGACGCGGCCGCCGGCGGCCATGTGGTCGCCGAGGTCTTCGCCGAGGCGTAGCGAGCCGGCGGGCGTCACGCCTCGAAGGCGCGGCACCCTCCAGGCGTGACGTCCCCGAGGCGTGGGGGCCCATCTCCTTACCGGCAGTCACCGCACAATCCGTCATTCCGGGTCATAAGCCTTGAGAATCCCCTGCGGGGTGACGAATTGTAGCGGATCAACTCCCCACGGTCCGGGCAACGGTCGCATATCACGCGGGGTGGTACCCCGCACGGGAGTCAGCGCGTTACGATCGGCGGCCTGTGCCAGCAATGGTTTTCGCCCGATGGGGGAGGGGTACGTCGAGGTGTTCGACTACGGCGACCGGACCGGTTACGAACCGATCAGTGACACCGACCGCAAGGAGTTCCACGAGCAGGGCTTCCTCCTGCTGCGCAACGTCCTGACGGAGGACCACCGGGCGGCGCTGGAGGCGGCGGTCGACCGCGTCTACGCCGAGGAGAAGGCCAAGGGCAACACCACCAAGGACGGCACCCTGCACCTGCTGGGCTTCCTGGAGCGGGACGAGCTCTTCGGCGAGCTGCTGACCCACCCGATCGCCTTCCCCTACATGTGGGGCCTGGCGGGCTGGAACATCTACACCCACCACAACCACCTGGACGTCACCCCGCCGGCGCTCGAGCCGGAGAAGCCGTACTGGGGCTGGCACCAGGACGGGTACCGGCAGAACTCCGACCCGGAGACGATGGACCCGAACCTGCCCCGGCCGATGTTCTCCCTCAAGGTGGCCTACGTGCTCTCCGACCTGTCGGAGAAGGGCCGGGGCGCCACCAAGGTGATCCCGGGCAGCCACCTCTGGAACTCGCTGCCGCGCCCGGAGGACACCTCCGTGCACAACCCGGACCCGGAGGGCACGGTGGAGATCACCGCCAACCCCGGTGACGCGTTCATCTTCGACCGCCGCCAGTGGCACTCCCGGTCGACCAACCTGTCGACCATCACGCGCAAGATGCTCTTCGTCGGCTACACCTACCGGTGGATCCGCCCGCTCGACGAGCTGCACATCGACAAGGACGGCGAGTGGTGGGCCAACCGCACGCCGGTGCAGCGCCAGCTCTGCGGCGAGGGCACCCACACCGCCAACTACTGGGGCATCAACTGGGACGGCTACATCGACGACGAGATCCCGCTGCGCAAGGAGCTCAAGCAGCGCGGCCTGCTCGACCGCAGCGTCCCCTGGCTCCGCTGAGCCGGTGACCCGGCTCCCGCCGGGGGCGACACCGAACGGGCCCCTCCCCCACGGGACGGGGCCCGTTCCGCGTAAGCGCGCCCCCGCGCCCGTACCGCCGAGATCCCGATCGCGGTGCACCCGTTCGGCCGCCCCGCCGGGCGGGGCCGGCGCGGCTAGCCGGGACCGGCGGCGCGTCAGCCGGCGCCGTCGAGGCGTCGGTCAGCTACGGCGGGCGAGGCGGCGGCGCACCTTCTCCACAATCGGCTCGGGCAGCTCCGGCGCGTCGAGCAGCCGGGGCAGCAGGTCGGGCTCCAGGTTCATCGCCCGGAACACCTCGCCGATCGTCACCCCGTGCGCGGGCCGGTCGACCACCTCGACCGGGTCGCCCGCGCCGACCTCCCCGTCGCGCAGCACCCGCAGGTACGCCCCGGGCGTCGCCCGCACCGTGAACCGCTTGATCAGATCCGGTACGCCCCAGAAGCCGGCGAAGGTGGTGCACGGCGTCCGGGGCTTGGTCACCTGGAGCAGCGCCGAGCCGATCGCCCACTGCTCGCCGATCACCGCGCCGGTCACGTCGACCGCGTACGTGGTCAGGTTCTCGCCGAACCCGCCGGGGCGGATGGCGCGGCCCAACTCGGTCCCCCACCAGCCGGCGTCCTCCTCGGCGTACGCGTAGACCGCCTGGTCCGGTCCGCCGTGGTGGGCGCGCTCGCCGATGAAGTCGCCGGCCACCCCGTCGGCGCGCAGCAGCACGGGGCCGTCCACCGGCCGCTTGTCGATGCCGGTGCGCCCGCTCGCGTCGCCCGCCCACTCCGCCTCGGTCACGCCGCCGAGGTTCACCGATGCCAGCCTGCCCGTCATGGCGGTCAGCCTAGCCCGCCCCGCGGACGCGCCCGGAGGGGGCAAAGGGAAGGGCCCCTGGTCAACGCTGTGCGTCGACAAGGGACCCTTTCCTCACGGCGCCCGGGGCGTGGCGGATTGCGCGGACGCCGCCGGCACGCCCCTGGTGCGGGCGTCAGCCCTTGACGGCGCCGGCCACCAGGCCCGAGACCATCCGCCGCTGCACCAGCAGGAAGAAGATGATCACCGGCAGCGTGAACAGCGTGGAGGCGGCCATCACGGGGCCCCAGGCGGTGTCGTCGCGGCCGAAGAAGAACGTCATCGCGACCGGCAGGGTGTAGCTCTCCTGGTCGTTGATGAAGGTCAGCGCGAAGATCAGCTCGTTCCACGCGGTGATGAACGAGAAGATGCTCGTCGCCACCAGGCCGGGGGCCACCAGCGGGAAGAGGACCTTCCGGAAGGTCTGTGCCCGGCTCGCCCCGTCGATGGCGGCGGCCTCCTCCAGCTCCTTCGGCACGGCGGCGACGAAGCCCCGCAGCATCCAGACCGCGAACGGCAGCGAGAAGCCGAGGTACGTGAGGATCAGGCTGGGCAGGGTGTTGTAGAGCCCGAGCCGCTGGATCATCAGGAACAGCGGGATGACCAGCGCCTCCAGCGGGATCATCTGCACCACCAGCAGCATGATCAGGAACGACGTCCGCAGCTTGAACCGGAACCGGGCGACGGCGGTGGCGGCGAGCAGCGCGACCAGGCCGCTGAGCAGCACCGTGGAGACCGCGACCAGCGCGCTGTTGAGGAAGAAGTCGGCGAAGGTCACGCCCGGGATCAGGTTGCCGGTGAGGATCTGCCGGTAGTGCTCCAGCGTCGGCTCGGACGGCAGCGGCCGGGGCGTGGTCGAGAAGATCTCCGAACTCGGCTTCAGCGAGGTGGCGATCATCCAGTAGACCGGGAACGCGGCGAAGAGCGCGACCAGCAGTCCCGCGCCGTTGAGGGCGATCCGCTTCACGCCCGCGCCGCCTGCGCGTCGCGTCACGCGTCCTCCTCCTGCTTGAGCACCATGCGGACGTAGAGACCGGTCACCACCAGCAGGATCAGGGTGAGGATCACCGCGATCGCCGCGCCGAGGCCGTACTTGGGCGGGGGCGAGAACGCCTCCGCGTACGAGTAGATGGAGAGCATGAACGTCAGCCGGTCCTGCGTGCCGCCGGCCAGCACGAACTGCTGGGTGAAGACCTTGAAGTCCCAGATGGTGGAGAGCACGATCAGGATCCCGAAGACCGGCCGCAGCAGCGGGAAGGTGATCTTCCAGAACACCCGCCACGGCCCGGCGCCGTCGACCCGCGCCGCCTCGTGCAGCTCGCTCGGCACGCTCTTCAGCCCGGCCAGCACGCTGACCGCGATGAACGGGAACGAGTGCCAGACCACCACCAGGGTCAGGATCGAGAAGAACAGCAGGGGCGAGTTGAACCAGCCGTACCCGGTCCAGTCGCTGCGCCCGAAGAGGCTCTGCGAGAGACCGTCGGGCAGCGCGTTGAACAGCCAGGTGACCAGGCCACTGGTGTCGTCGAAGATCCACTTCCAGACGATCGTGCCGGTCAGCGCCGGGGTGGCCCAGGCGAGCATCACGCAACTGGCGACGAAGGCGGCCATCCGCTTGCCGAGCCGGTTGAGCAGCAGCCCGACCAGGGTGCCCAGGATCATGGTGAGCACGACGTTGGCGGCGGCGAAGAGGACGGTGTTGCGCAGCACCGTCAGGAAGAACGGGTCGCCGAGGATCTCGGCGTAGTTCCCCAGCCCCACCCACGGCCACTCGCGGTCACCGCGCAACTGGCGGACGTTGTTGAGCTGGTGGAAGGACATCACCACCACCTGGCCCAGCGGCCAGAGCAGCAGCACGCCGATGATCACCAGGCAGGGCAGAAGCAGCAGGTAGGGCAGGCGGTCCACCCGGCGACGCCGCCGCGCGGGGGTCTCCCGCGCGGCGGCCGCCTCCGGCGCCTCGGTCAGCGTGGTCACTTGGCGTTGAGGATGCTTTCCATCTCCGCGGCCGCGTCGGCGGTAGCCTTCTCGACCGTCTTCTGACCCTTCATGACCGAGCTGTTCATCGCCTGGGTCACCGTCTTGGTGCGGCTGACCTCCACCCACTTCGGGGTGATCGGCGTGAGCTTGGTGTTCTGCATCGTGGTGGCGAACGCCGCCATGATCTTGTCACTGGTGTACTTGTCGCCGCCGACCAGGTCCTTGTAGACCGGGAAGAAGCCGAGGCTGTCGGCGAAGGCCTGGTCGTTCTTCTTGCTCAACAGCACGGTCAGGTAGTCCCACGCGAGGTCCTGCCGCTCGCTGTCCTTCCAGAGCGCGATGTCGGAGCCGCCGGCGAAGCCGGGCGCGGCCTTGCCGTCCGGGCCGGGGATCGGGAACGTGCCCCAGACCTTCTCGATCTCCGGGTTGTCCTTCTTGATGGCGCCCTGCTGCCAGCTACCGCCGAAGGCCATCGCCGCCTTGCCGGTGGCGAACTGGGTCCGGGCGTCGATCTCGTTCCAGCCCGCGGCGGCCGGCGGGGCCACCTTGTGCACCGTCACCAGGTCGGTCCAGAACTTGACGGCCTTCTGGGCCTCCGGCGTGGTGTAGCCGGACTTCCAGGTGTCGCCCTGCTGGGTGGCGATCTCCGCGCCCGCACCCCAGAGGAACGAGTAGAACGGCAGCTCGGAGTTGCCCGGCAGGGCGATGCCGTAGGTGTTCGGCTTCTTGGCCTGCACGGCCTTGGCGGCGGCCACCAGCTCGTCCCAGTTCGTCGGCGGCTTCACGCCCGCCTCGGCGAACCAGTCGGTGCGGTAGTACATCGCCCGGACGCCGGCGTACCACGGCACGCCGTACTGCTTGCCGTCGAGCTGGGCGTTCTTCACCAGGTCGGGGAGGATGTCCTTGCCCTCGGCCCAACCGTTCATCTTGTCGGTGACGTCGGCCAGCGCCTCCTGCGCCGCCCAGCCCTGGGTCTCGGTGTTGCCCAGCTCGGTGACGTCCGGCCCCTCACCGCCGGCGAGGGCGGCCTGGAACTTCTTCGGCGCCTCGAGCCAGGGGATGTACTGGACCACCACGTCGGTGTCCGGGTGCTTCTGCCGGAACTCGGCCTCGACGCCGTCGAGGAACTTGGTCTGGGCCTCGCTTCCCTCGCCCATCATCCAGACCGTCAGCTTGCTGTTGTCTGCGGCCTGCTCGTCGTCGGAGCCACCGCAACCAGCCAGCACCATCGCGGCCGAGGCCACGACGGCGGTGACCGGGGCCAGCCGCTTCCACCTGTTCACGCCATATCTCCCTCGCGCCGTTTGGCACTAACCTTCTCCGCCGCACCTTAGTAGGAAAAAATCCTTTACGACAGTGGGCGGTTCGGCGAAAGAGAGGCGACGGTACCGCAGGGGAGGACCCTACCGGGGCCGGCACCGGGGCGAATCCGGCCGTACCCACGCGAACGGGCGCCCGACCTGTCGGTCGGGCGCCCGTCGAGGTTGTGGATGGTTACCGGTGGGTGACGCTGCGGCGACGACCCACCCCGGCGACCAGCGCCACGGCGACGGCGGCCAGCACGACCTGGACCAGCAGCTCGCCCCAGTCGATACCGGCGGTCTCGGTGGCGATGCCCATCGCCCGAGCCAGGACGGTGCCCAGCAGCGCGGCGCCGACACCGATCAGCATGTGCAGCCACATCGGCATGTTCTGGCGGCCCGGCACGAGCAGGCGACCCAGAGCGCCGACGATCAGACCAACGATGAGCGCAGTGATGATGCCCCAAACGGTGAGCTCCACGTCGCCCTCCTTCATCAAAGAAATGAGTTCCACGATCTGTGGTGTTCCTGTCGTGACCGCAATGTTCCCGGCCCGCCGCGACCCCAAACCGGATTTCCGCGACACCGAATGGCGGGCCCGCCCAGACGGGACGCCGACCGGGAAAAAGGACCGGGCCGGCCGGCGTCACGCCCCGGAGTCCGCACACGTGCTCACGCGCGGCGGCGGCCGGCCCCGGGGCGTCCGGAAGGCCGACCGGACCGCCGGGCGGACGCGAAGACGGGCGCCCGACCCGGTGGTCGGACGCCCGTCGGACGCGGTGCGGGGATTACCGGTGGGTGACGCTGCGGCGACGACCCACCCCGGCGACCAGCGCCACGGCGACGGCGGCCAGCACGACCTGGACCAGCAGCTCGCCCCAGTC
>NZ_JBIAZP010000002.1:0-51798 GCF_042899165.1 Micromonospora sp. NPDC000121 | reverse complement strand
GCCCGGCACGAGCAGGCGACCCAGAGCGCCGACGATCAGACCAACGATGAGCGCAGTGATGATGCCCCAAACGGTGAGCTCCACGTCGCCCTCCTTCTGAATAATCAATTCCACGGTCTGTGGTGTTCCTGTCGTGACCGCAATGTTCCCGAGCCGCCGAAAAGCCAAACCGATTCGCACTCCGACAGACGGCGTCGAGCGTCAATGGCACGTCGCGGCGAATCCCGCCGCGGGGCCGTCCGCGCAGGTGGCGCCCCGTCCCGTCGCGGGCCGGCCGTCCCCGGGGCGGGCCGCGAAAAATCTCCGGACGCGAACGGCCGACGCCCCGGCCGGGCGGGACCACCGAGGGTCCGCGGCCCGGCCGGGGCGCCGGCCGTCGTACGTCGTCATCCGCCGGCGGACCGGCGGCGCGTCACTTCTTGCCGGGGGCCTTGCCGTCCCCGGAGTCGGACGAGAGCGCGGCGATGAAGGCCTCCTGGGGGACCTCCACCCGGCCCACCATCTTCATCCGCTTCTTGCCCTCCTTCTGCTTCTCCAGCAGCTTGCGCTTACGGCTGATGTCACCGCCGTAGCACTTGGCGAGCACGTCCTTGCGGATCGCGCGGATGGTCTCCCGGGCGATCACCCGGCTGCCGATGGCCGCCTGGATCGGCACCTCGAACTGCTGGCGCGGGATCAGGTTGCGCAGCTTCGCCGCGATGGTGACCCCGTAGTTGTACGCCTTGTCCTTGTGCACGATCGCGCTGAACGCGTCCACCGGCTCGCCGTGCAGCAGGATGTCGACCTTGACCAGGTCGGACGCCTGCTCGCCGGAGGGCTCGTAGTCCAGCGAGGCGTAGCCCTTGGTGCGGCTCTTCAACTGGTCGAAGAAGTCGAAGATGATCTCCGCGAGGGGCAGCGTGTAGCGCAGCTCCACCCGGTCGGCGGAGAGGTAGTCCATGCCGAGCAGGCTCCCCCGGCGGCCCTGGCAGAGCTCCATCACCGCGCCGACGTAGTCGTTCGGGGTCAGCACGGTGGCGCGCACGACCGGCTCGTACACCTCGGCGATCTTGCCCGTGGGGTACTCGCTCGGGTTCGTCACGACGATCTCCTGGCCGTCCTCCGTGATGGCCCGGTAGACCACGTTCGGCGCGGTCGAGATCAGGTCGAGGTTGTACTCCCGCTCCAGCCGCTCCCGGATGATCTCCAGGTGCAGCAGGCCGAGGAAGCCGCAGCGGAAGCCGAAGCCGAGTGCGCCCGACGTCTCCGGCTCGTAGTCGAGCGCGGCGTCGTTGAGCTTGAGCTTGTCCAGCGCCTCGCGCAGGTTCGGGTAGTCGGAGCCGTCGATCGGGTAGAGGCCCGAGTAGACCATCGGCTTCGGGTCCTTGTAGCCGCCGAGGGCCTCGGTGGCCGGCCGGGAGTTGATGGTGACCGTGTCACCGACCCGGGACTGGCGGACGTCCTTCACACCGGTGATCAGGTAGCCGACCTCGCCGACGCCGAGCGCGTCGGCCTTCACCATCTCCGGCGAGATGACGCCGATCTCCAGCAGCTCGTGCGCGGCACCGGTGGACATCATCTTGATCCGGTCGCGGGCGCTGATGTGCCCGTCGATGACCCGGACGTAGGTGACCACGCCCCGGTAGACGTCGTAGACCGAGTCGAAGATCATCGCGCGGGCCGGCGCCTCGGCGTCGCCGACCGGGGGCTTGAACTGCCGGACGATCTCGTCGAGCAGGTACGGCACGCCCTCGCCGGTCTTGCCGGAGACCTTGATGCAGTCCGCCGGGTCGCCGCCGATGAGGCGCGCCAGCTCCTCGGCGTACTTCTCCGGCTGGGCGGCCGGCAGGTCGATCTTGTTGAGCACCGGGATGACGTGCAGGTCGTTCTCGAGCGCCAGGTAGAGGTTCGCCAGGGTCTGCGCCTCGATGCCCTGGGCGGCGTCGACCAGCAGGATCGCGCCCTCGCAGGCGGCCAGCGACCGGGACACCTCGTAGGTGAAGTCGACGTGGCCCGGAGTGTCGATCATGTTGAGCACGGCGGCCTCGCCGGCCCGGTCGCCCTCCCGGACGGTCCAGGGCATCCGGACGGCCTGGCTCTTGATCGTGATGCCGCGCTCGCGCTCGATGTCCATCCGGTCGAGGTACTGCGCACGCATCTGCCGGGGGTCGACCACGCCGGTGAGCTGCAGCATCCGGTCGGCCAGGGTCGACTTCCCGTGGTCGATGTGGGCGATGATGCAGAAGTTCCTGATGCGCGCCGGGTCGGTGGCACCAGGAGCGTTCGCGCCGGAATCGAGCGTCGGTGGCACAGCGGTCCGTTCTGGTCGGCTGACGTGAGCGGGCCGGCGCGACGCCGGCCCCCTCTATGCTCCCACGTCGCCGCCGCGCACCCGCTGCGCGGGCGATCCCCGCCGCCGGGGATCCCCCCGGGGCCCCTGGCCGGGCCGCCGGCGCACGGCGTCAAGCGCCGACGCCCCGGCCGGCGTCACTCGGCGGGCGGCTCGACGAAGAGGGCGGCGAGCCGGGGCAACCGCCGCCTGGCCTCCTCCTCGTCGTCGAAGTCCCAGAAGTCGTTGAGGTCCGGCACCGGCGCCGGCTCCCGGTCCGCCGGCAGGTCGGTGGCGGTGGCCCTGCGGTAGGCGTCCCACGGCACCGCCAGCATCTCCTCGGCCGAGAACTCCTCGCCGCTGAGCGACGCCGCCCGTACCTGCGGCAGCTCGGCCAGCGAGTCCGGGTCGGCGACGGCGCGGGCGAAGACCGCGCGGCCCTGGGTCATCAGCCAGCCCCGGAAGTGGTGGAAGCCGTCGTCGGACACCCCGCCGTTGATCAGGTAGGCCGCCCCCCAGAGGTCGGCCTTGTGCGAGGCCGACAGCACCCGGGCCTGGTGGCGGGCGTACCCGACGATGTCGTCCGGGTCGCGCTCGGCGAGCAGGGCGACGGCCCGCGCGGCGACCGCGTGCGGCTCTCCCCCGCCGCCGGCCCGCGCCCGGTCGATCAACTGCCAGAAGTCGTCGGTCCTCATGGCCTGGCAGTCTGGCAGACCGCGCCGCCCGTCCCGCCGCAGCGGGAACACCCCGCCGGTTCGCGGCCCCGCGTCACGGTGTGTCCTGGCCCGCGCCCCCGGTGCCCCGTGCCCCGTGTCCCGGCAGCATGGTGGGGTGACCCCGACGTTCCCGCCCCCGGTGCCGTACCACGCGACCGCGCACCGGCCGGCGTGGGAGACGCTCCCCGCTGCCCTACGCACCGCGATCGCCGCCCGGCTCGGCGCCCCGGTGGTCGCCGCCCGCGTGGCCGGCGCCGGCTTCACCCGGGGCTTCGCCGCCGTCCTCACCACCGCCGCCGGGGACCGGGCCTTCGTCAAGGCCGCGGCCGCCGCCGAGCAACCGCGCCTGGTCGACTGGTACGCCCGGGAGGCCGTGATCCTCGACCGGCTCCCGGACGACCTGCCGGCGCCCCGCCCCCGCTGGACGCTGTACGAGGCCGGCTGGTTCGCGCTCTGCCTGGACGCCGTCGACGGCCACACGCCCCGGCTGCCCTGGGACCCGGCCGAACTGACCGCCACCCTCGCCGGGTACGCCGAGGTCGCCGCCGCGCTGGCCGCACCCCCGGCCCCGCTGGTCGCGCTCGGGCTGCCCCACCTCGCCGACCTGGCCCGGGAGGACATCCTCTGGTGGGGCGAGGTGGCCGCCGGCCGGGAGCCGTCACCGCCGCTGCCCGAGCGGGTGCGGGACCGCCTGCCCGACCTCGTCGCGCTGGAGTCCCGCCTCCCCGGGTACGCCGCCGGGGCAAGCGGCCTGATCCACGGCGACCTGCGGCTGGACAACGTGCTGATCGACGGGATCGGCCGGGCCTGGCTCTGCGACTGGACCTGGCTCTGCCACGGTCCCGCCTGGTTCGACCTGGCCGGCCTGCTCCTCACCGCGTACGCCGGCGGCCTGGACGCCGACACGCTCTTCGCCCGGCATCCGGCGGCGGCCGGGGCACCCCCGGACGCGTTGGACGTCACGCTGGCCGCGTTGTCCGGCTACTTCCTCACCACGGCCGCCTCGGCGCCCGCGACGGCGTCGCCGCACCTGCCGGCGCACCAGCGGTGGAGCGGCGAGCAGTCCCTCGCCTGGCTCGCCCGACGGCAGGGCTGGGCCTGACCCCCGCACCCTCGGCCGGCACCGGCCCCGCCGCACGCACCGGCCCCGCCGCACGCACCGGCCCGGGCGATCGACCGCCGGCCCCGGCCGGGCTCCCCCGCCCGGCTCCCCCGCCCGGCCGGTGTCCGGCCCGTCCGTGCCCGGCCGGGCACGCCCCCACCAGGGCCCGGGGCGGAGCCGTTTTGGCTCGTCCCGGGCGACCTGGTAACCTGGCTCTTCGCGCAGCGATGACGCATGCTCGTCGCGCGCACAAGCAGACCAACCCGAGCTATCAAGACGAGGCTGTCGCGTGGCGAACATCAAGTCCCAGATCAAGCGCAACCGGCAGAACGAGAAGCGCCGGCTGCGTAACAAGTCGGTCAAGTCGTCGCTGAAGACCGCCGTCCGGAAGTTCCACGAGGCTGCGGAGGCTGGTGACGTCGAGAAGGCCACCATCCTCATGCGCGACGCCTCGCGCAAGCTGGACAAGGCGGTCAGCAAGGGCGTGATCCACGCGAACCAGGCCGCGAACCGCAAGTCCGCGATCGCCAAGCGCGTGGTGTCGCTCTCCGCCTGACGCGGCGACCCCAGACCTGACCGGAAGCCCCGGGCGTTCCCCGGGGCTTCCGGCTGTCCGCCCTTCTGCGTTCCGCACCACCACCCGGCCGGGAGAGACCGGCCGGGCTTCCGGCTGTCCGCTTCTCGCGTACCGCACCATTACCCGGCCGAGCTGCGGGCTGTCCGCTTTCGCGCACCGCGCCACCATCCGGCCGGGCGAGACCGACCGGGCCGCCGGCGTGCCGACGATCACGGCTGAGCCGGTCGGCCCGTCTCCGTCCCGTCACCGGCCTCCCGCGCCACCGGCTCGGTCGTGACGACCACGCCGGGCACGCTGTGCGTGATCCAGTCGACCCTGGCCCGCCCGACGACGGGCTCCATCTGCTGGCGGAAGCGGTCCCGCTCCTGCTCGGGCACGAGGGCCGCGGAGCGGACCACCATGGCGGCCACCATGTCGTTGAGCTTCACCATCACCGCCACCGTCGCGGGCAGGATCAGCACCGCCCACCAGGTGACCAACTCGGCGAGGGCGAGCAGCGCGGCGAGCGCGACGGCGCCCTCGAAGAAGAGGAAGCAGAGCACCCCGCCGGGGTTGACGACGCGCAGCCCGAGGACCCGGGCGTAGAGCGGCCGGTAGCGCTCCTCGTCGGCGGGGATCGTGGCCCACGAGCCGCGGAGGGCTCCGCTCACCGGGCGCCACCCTGCCGGGCGGCCGCGACCGAGAAGACGGCCCGCTCCAGCGCATACGCCCGGTCGTCCGCCCCGCCCTTGACGGCCGCGTTGCACTCGGCGGCGGCCCGCATGGCCTCGACCAGGCCCTCGGGGGTCCACCCGCGCCCCTGGCGCTGCGCCCGCTCGATCTTCCACGCCGGCATGCCCAGGCTGCTCGCCAACTGGTAGGGGCTGCCCCGGCCGGCGGACGCGACCCGGGCCACGGTGCGCACGCCGTCGGCGATCGCGTCGGCGATCGGCACCGGGTCGACCCCGACGTGCAGCGCCCAGCGCAGCGCCTCCAGGGCGGCCGGCACGTCGCCGACCATGGTGGCGTCGGCGACCGTGAAGCCGCTCACCTCGACGCGGCCCCGGTAGTAGCGGGCGACCGTGTCGGCGCCGATCCGGCCGTCGGTGTCGGCCATCAGCTGGGAACACGCGGCGGCCAGCTCGCGCAGGTCGTTGCCGACCGCCGCGATGAGCGCCTCGGCGGCGTCGTCGGTGCACTTCCCGCCGGCACGGCGGATCTCGTCGCGGACGAACGCCACCCGCTCGCGGTGCCCCTTGAGCTTGGCCGCCGGCACGACCGTCGCGCCGGCCGCCTTCAGCCCGTCGGCGAACGCCTTGCCCTTGGCCCCGCCGAGGTGCAGCACGACGAGCTGCACCTCGGGGTCGGGGTTCTTCGCGTACGCCAGCAGGGCCGCCACCAGGTCCTTGCGGGCGTCCTGGCTGGCGCGGAGCACCAGCACCCGCCGCCCGCCGAAGAGGGAGGGGCTGAGCATCTCGGCGATCTCGCCGACGGTCAGGGCGCCGGCCTGGTACTCGCGGACGTCCACGTCGGGGTCGACACTGCGGGCCCGGGCCACGGCTTCGGTGACCGCGCGCGTGGCGAGCAGCTCCTCGTCGCCGAGGACGAGCAGAATGGGAGCGAGGCTGGCGGCGGTCACGCCGCCCATATTCGCACGGCCGGCGGCTCGGTCCAGCCTGCTCATCCGCACTGTGACGGCGGAGCCCGCACTCAGTGCAAATCCAGACATTTATCTCAGTACGCCGCCAAAGCCAAGAATTGGCGTCGATTCCTACGGCTGCCGGCCCGGCGGGATACCGCGCGTCACGACCGCGAGACCCGACCGGCCGAGCACCGCCGCCACGTCCCCGTCGGTGTCGGTACGCAGCACCCGCGCCCCGCCCCGGGCCAGCCGCCCCAGCACCGCCGGGTGCGGATGCCCGTACGTGTTGCCGGCCCCGACCGGCACCAGGGCGACCGCCGGGGCGACCGCGTCCAGGAAGGCCGGATCCTGGTAGGCGGAGCCGTGGTGCGCAACCTTCAGCACGTCGGCCCGCAGCCCGCCCGGTGTCGTGCTGTCCAGCAGCGCCCGCTGCTCCTCGGTCTCGGCGTCGCCGGCGAGCAGGATCCGTACCCCGGTGACCGTGGCGAGCAGCACCAGCGAGTTGTTGTTCGGGTCCGACCGGGTGCCCCGCAGCGGGTGGGGCGGACCGACGACGACCAGGTCGAGCATGCCCTCCCGGTACCGCCAGCCGGCCCGGCCGGCGACCACCTCGGTGGCGTGCGCCGCCGCCTCGGCGCGGACGAGGTCCCGCCCGGCCGCCGGCTCCGCCCACTGCGGTGCGAGCACCGCGTCCACCGGCCGTCCCCGGAACACGCCCGCCACACCGCCCGCGTGGTCGACGTGGAAGTGGCTGAACACCAGCAGCGCGACCTCGCGTACGCCGAGCCGGCGCAGACAGCCGTCCGCCGCCGCCGGATCCGGCCCGGCGTCGACCACCACCGCCCGGCCCGGGGCGACCGGCAGCACGACGGTGTCGCCCTGGCCGACCGCGCAGGCGGCGACCACCCAGTTCGCCGGGGGCCAGCCGGGGGCCGCCAGCCGCACCGGCAGCGCGCCGGCCACCACCGCGACGACGACCACCGCCACCAGCCGGCGGACCACCGGGCGTCGGGCCGCCACCAGCAGCGCGACGGTCAGCCCGGCCAGCAGGAGGGCCCCGGGGACCCCGCCCGGCCACGGCAGCGTGCCCGCCGGTAGCCGCGCCCCGTGTCGCGCCACCGTGACCAGCCACCAGGCCGGCCAGCTGGCCAGCCACGCGAGGAACTCCGCCCCGGCGGGCCAGACGGGCGACACCGCCGCCGCCAGCACGCCGAGCACCGTGGCGGGCGCGATCGCCGGCACCGCGAGCAGGTTCGCCGGCACGGCGACCAGGCTCACCGTGCCCGAGATCCCGGCCACCACCGGGGCGCAGGCGAGCTGCGCGGCGGCCGGCACCGCCAGCGCCTCGGCGAGCCCGGCGGGCACCCCGCGGCGGCGCAGCCCGTCGCGCCACCTCGGAGCGAGCAGCAGCAGACCGCCGGTGGCCAGCACGGAGAGCGCGAAGCCGGCGTCGCCGGCCAGTTCCGGGTCGAACAGCAGCAGCACGGCCACGCCGGCGGACAGCGCGGGCAGGGCCGCGCGGGGACGCCCGGCCGCCAGCGCGGCGAGCCCGATCGCGCCCATCGTGGCGGCCCGCACCACACTCGGCGAAGGGCGGACCAGGATGACGAACCCCACCAGGGCCAACCCGCAGAGCCCGGCGGCCAGCCAGGGGCCGGCCCGCGCCCAACGGGCCAGCAGCAGCACGGCGCCGACGACGATGGCCACGTTGGAGCCGGAGACGGCGTTCAGGTGGGTCATGCCGGTGGCGAGGAAGTCCTCCTCCACCGTGGGCGGCAGCCGGCTCGTGTCGCCCACGACCAGGCCGGGCAGCAGGCCGCCCTGCTCGTCGGGGAGCGGCGCGCAGGCGCGTTGCAGGCCGGCGCGGAGCGCCCCGGCGGCCCGCTGCGACGTCGGCGCCGGGCCATGCCGCTCCGGCGGGCCCGCCGCGCTCAGCACGGCGGCCGTCAGGTCCCCGCCGCGCGGGACGGCCAGCCTCCCCTCGGCGGTCAGCCGCTGCCCCGGCAGCAACCCCTGCCAGCCGGGGCCGGCGGCGAGGACCAGCACCCGGACTCGCGCGACGACCCGCCGACCGTCCGGGCCGGTGACCCCGGTCAGCTCGCTCGGCACGAGCAGGGTGGCCGGCCGCCCGGCGACGCCGCGTACGGGGCGGGGGTCGTCGCGGACGACCAGCTCGACGGTGACGACGGCACGCTCCTCGACCAGGGCGCGTACCGGACCGGCGTCGCGGACGGACACCCGGGCGGCGGTCGCCGTCGCGCCGCAGACCACGCCGATCAGCACCGCGACGGCGATCCAGCCGTACCGCCGGACGGGGGCGGCCGGCCGGCCGAGGACGCCGACGAGGTGGAGCCCGGCCAGGCCCGCCACCCCGGCGGCCACCGCCGCCAGCAGCAGCGTCACGCCGGCGGTCAGGTGCAGCCCGGCCAGCGCGGCGAGCCAGGCCGCCACGGCCAGACCGGCCAGCCGCAGGTCAGGCCCCTCCGCCGCCCGGTGCCCCGCAGCATCCGGTGTGCCGCTGGCGGCAGCCGTCACCGGAGACGGTCCCTCGCCCCACGCGGGCCGGCCGCCCGTCACCGGCGACGATCCCACGGCCCGCGCGGGCCGTCCGCCCGCCGTCACACCGTCACCAGGTCCTTGAGCTGCTCGTACCTGGCGTCGCCGATGCCCTCGACCTGGCGCAGGTCGCCGACCGAGCGGAAGCCGCCCTGCTGGTCGCGGTGGGCGAGGATGCGCTGGGCCAGCACCGGCCCCACCCCGGGCAGGGCGTCGAGCTGCGCGAGCGTCGCGGTGTTCAGGTTGAGCCGGCCGCCCGGGCCGGGTGCCGCTCCCGGCGCCCCGCCGGGCGCGGCGCCGGGCGGTGGTGCCGCGCCCGGCGGGGCGGCGACGCCGACCAGGATCAGCTCCCCGTCGGTGACCTTGCGGGCCGGGTTGAGCAGGGCCACGTCCACCCCGGGCAGCGCCCCGCCGGCCGCCTCGACGGCGTCGGCGACCCGCGCGCCGGCCGGCACCCGGACCAGCCCGGGACGGCGGACCTTGCCGGCGACCGCGACCACGATGTCCCCCGCCGGGGACGCCGCCGGCTCCGCCAGCCCGGTCTCCGACGCCAGGGGCGGCCCGGCGGTGGTGGCCGCCGGCCGGACCGGCTCGGCCTGGGGCCGGGACCGCCAGGCCCAGAAGCCGGCCCCCAGCACCACCAGCACGGCGACGACGGCGAGCGCCCGCACGCCCCGCCGCCCCGGGTCGAACGCTCCCGGCCCCGGCAGCCGGGACGGCGTCGCCTGCCCGGGGCTCGCCCCGTCGTCGGCCGGGCCGGCTCCCGCGTCGGCGACCGGCACGAGCGCTGCGCGGTGGGCCGCCTCGACGGCCACGACGTGGTGGTCCGCACCTCCGTCGACCTCGGGCGGCGGACCGGGCTCCGCCGACGCTGTGCGCCCGACCGGGACGACGGCCGGTGCGAGGGACGACGCCGAACGGGCGCTCGGAGCGGTCGGGTCGGGACCGGATCCCGGCCACGGCGGCGACGCCGGATCGGCCCCGGACGGAAGCGGAACCGGCGGCGGCGTGGACCGCCCCGGATGGTCGGGGAACCCGACCCACGGACCGGCCGACGCCGGTCGCCCCACCAGCCGGCGCAGCCGTTCCCGGACCACCGTCTCCTCGTCGTCTGACACGAGGCGAGGCTAGGTCCGCGGTGGCGGCCCGATGGTCGGGCGCTCGCCCGGCTGTGGACGGCGGAGCCACCTGTGGACAACGCCCTGATCATGCCCACGTTGTGCTAGCGCCCCGGAAACCGCAGGTCGGTGCGCCTGCGGATCGACACCCGAGCACCGACCGTCCACCGTCGACCATGAGGGTGCCGAACAGCCGGTCCGGCGCGGCCGAGGTGAACCCGGCCGCGGCGGAGGCGGTCGTCCTGTTGACGCGACGCGGGCGTCCCGGAACCGACGTCAGTCGACAGCGGGCGGCCGGCGGCGCACGACCCGGAGCCGACGTCAGCCGACGGCGGGCGGCCGGCGGTGCACGACCACGCAGGCCAGGCCCGGCCCGGCGTGCGCGGCGACCACCGCGCCCGCCTCCGAGACGTACGCGTGGTGCAGGCGGTCGCCCAGCCGGGCGGTCAGGGTCTCCAGCAGCGCCTCGGCCCGCTGCGGCGCGGCCAGGTGGTGCACGGCCAGGTCGACGTCGTCGTCGCCGGCCGCCTCGACGGCCAGGTCGACGAGCCGGGCCACGCCCCGGCTGGCGGTGCGTACCTTGTCCCTGACGACGATCGCCCCGTCCGGCATGTGCATGATCGGCTTGACCGACAGCGCGGTGCCGAGCAGCGCCTCCGCGGCGCCGATCCGACCGCCCCGGCGCAGGAACTCCAGCGTGTCCACGTAGAACCAGATGCTGGTGCGGTCGACCGCCGCCAGCGCGGCGTCGCGTACGGCCGGAAGGGCCCCGCCCCGCTCGGCCGCCGTGGCGGCGGCGACGGCCGGGAAGCCCAGGCCCATGCCGGTCGAGCGGCTGTCGACCACGGCGACCCGGTCGTCGAAGTCGGCGGCCGCCAGGCGGGCGGCCTCCACCGTCCCGGAGAGCTCGGCCGACAGGTGCACCGAGACGATCCCGTCGGCGCCGGCGTCGAGCAGCTCCCGGTACGTCCGCGCGAACTGCTCGGGGGCGGGGCGGGAGGTGCTCACCGAGACCCGCCGCCCGCCGAGCGCCCGGGTGGCGTCGGCCGGGGTGGTCTCCACCCCCTCCAGCCCCTCCGCGCCGTTGAGCACGACGGTCAGCGGCACCACTGTCAGCCGGCGGGCGTGCAGCAGCTCGGGCGGGAGATAGGCGGTGGAGTCGGTGACGACCGCGACGGGCATGCCCGGCACGCTAGCCGATCTCGGCGGGGATCGCCGGGGTCAGACGGCCTCGGTGGTGGCCGGCACAGTGATCAGGCCGACATTGTGGGCGCGCAGGTGCCAACCCCGGGCGTCGTCGTGCCGCAGCTCCGTCCAGTGGCAGTTGGACAGCGACCCCACGGTACGCAGCACCACGTGCTCCCAGCCGAGCAGCTGGCCGACGCCCTGCCGGGCGCCGCCGCCGTGGGTGGCCACCACGACCGTGCCGCCGGGGGCGAGGTCGGCGGCGTCCTGGAACGCGGCGCCGACCCGCTTGCCGAGGTCGTCGAGGGTCTCGATGCCGGAGCCCGGATCCGGGTCACCGGCCCGCCAGCGGGCGAACTCGACGGGGTGCCGCTCGGCCGCCTCGGTGAGCACGAGGCCCTGCCAGAGCCCGAAGTGCCGCTCCCGCAGCCGCGGGTCGGTGCGTACCGGCAGCCCGGTCAGCGCCGCGAGCGCGGCGGCGGTGTCCGCGGCGCGGCTCAGGTCGCTGGCGACGATGGCGTCGGGCCGCAGCGCGGCGAGCAGGGGCGCGGCGGTGCGGGCCTGCTCGCGGCCGAGGTCGTTCAGCGGCACGTCGGTCTGCCCCTGGACCCGGCTGGCGGCGTTCCAGTCCGTGTTGCCGTGCCGCCAGATGATCAGGCGGGTCATTCCGCGGTGGCGGAGCCGGTGCCGGACTCGGCGTCGACCAGGTCCCGGTCGACGAACGGGATCGTCGGGCAGTCCTTCCACAGCCGGTCGAGGGCGTAGAACTCGCGCTCCTCGGTGTGCTGGACGTGCACCACGATGTCGACGTAGTCCAGCAGCACCCACCGGCCGCCCCGCTCGCCCTCGCGCCGGACCGGCTTGGCCTTCTCCGGCAGCTGGAGCAGGCGCTCCTCGATGGCGTCGACGATGGCGAGCACCTGACGCTCGTTCGGTGCGGCGGCGAGCAGGAACGCGTCGGTGATGGCGAGCTGGTCGCCCACGTCGATGATGACGATGTCCTGCGCCTTCTTGTCGGCCGCGGCCTGGGCGGCGGCGATCGCCAACTCGTGAGCGCGTTCGGAAACTGTCACCGTTCTCCTTCGATCAACCGTGCGATCCTCCAAGCGTCTCACACACGGCGGAATCCCGACTCGTCAGTTCTGACGCGTTACCCGGCCGAACCACCTGATAACGGTCGAATCACTGCTGGTAGAGGCGCCGTTTGGCGATGTACTGCACCACACCGTCCGGCACGAGGTACCAGACCGGCTCCCCGCGGGCGACCCGCGCCCGGCAGTTCGTCGACGAGATGGCCATCGCCGGGACCTGCACCAGGCTCACCGTGTCGGCGGGCAGGTGCGCGTCGGTGAGCTCGAAACCGGGCCGGGTCACCCCGATGAAGTGGGCCAGCTCGAAGATCTCGTCCAGGTCCTTCCAGGAGAGGATCTTCTCCAGGGCGTCGGCCCCGGTGATGAAGAAGAGCTGCGCCTTCGGGCCGTACTCGGCGTGCAGGTCGCGCAGCGTGTCGACCGTGTAGGTGGGCCCGCCCCGGTCGATGTCGACCCGGCTGACCTGGAAGCGCGGGTTGGAGGCGGTGGCGATCACCGTCATCAGGTAGCGGTCCTCGGCCGGGGTGACCGTCTGGTCCGCCTTCTGCCACGGCTGGCCGGTGGGGACGAAGACCACCTCGTCCAGGCCGAACCGGTCCGCCACCTCGCTGGCCGCGACGAGGTGCCCGTGGTGGATCGGATCGAAGGTCCCGCCCATGATGCCGATCCGCCGGATGTCCTCCTCCATCCGATGATCGTAGGCCGGGCACGGCCGACGGCGACCCGGGGCCGCCGGCCGTCCCGACCACCGGTCCGCTCAGGCCGACGCGGCCGCCGTCGCCGTCCGGGCCACCAGCGCCCGGCGCAGGTCGTCGTCCAGGTCCGTGACCCAGCGCCGCAGGCCGGGCGTGAGGTCGTCCCGGGCCAGCAGGGCCGCGGCCAGCTCCCGCGTGGGCTGCGCCACGGCGTAGCGGGGGAAGGCCCGCACGGTGACGTCGTCGGCCACCCAGGGCGTACGCAGCTTCGCCGCCGCCGGCATGTCGGCGAAGTACCGCTCGACGTACGGGGCGGTCAGCTCGGCCTGCTCTGGCTGCCAGAAGCCCTCCGCGGTCGCCTCCACGAGGCGGTTGGACAGCTCGGTGTTGCGCACCACGATCTCCCAGGCGACCCGCTTGGCCTCCCCGTCCGGCAGCGCCGCCCGGCAGCACGCGGCCCGCTCCGCCCCGGTGGCGCTACGGTCCGCGGCCGCCTCGGCGGCGATCTCCGCCTCGCCGGCCGCGCCCAGCACCACCAGGCGCAGCAGCAGCGCCCACCGCAGGTCGGCGTCGACGGCCAGGCCCTCCGGCACGCCGTCACCGGCCAGCCACCCCGCGAGCAGCCCGGTGTCGGTGGTGGCCGCGATCAGGCCACGGGCGGCGGCGAGCTGCAACGAGCCCCCGGCCGGCGCCCCGGCGAGCAGCGCCGCGCACGCCCCGGCGACCCGGAGCAGGGCGGCGTCCCGGGCGAGCGGGTCGAGGTAGCGGTCGATCAGCCGGCGGCTCAGGGTGAGCACCTCCTCGGCGATCGTCACCTCCGTCTCGGCGGGCAGCGCCGCGGCGACCAGGGCGACCAGCGAGGTGACCGGGCGCTCCCCGTCGGTGGCCGCGTCGAGCGCCTCGCCCCAGAGCAGCGCCCGGGCCAGCGGGTCGGCGAGCCCCGGCAGCAGCATGGGCACCGCGTCGGCCGAAGCCGGATCGAGGCGGATCTTGGCGAAGGTCAGGTCGCCGTCGTTCGGCAGCAGCAGCCCGGTGGCCGGCTCGCCGAGCAGCGGGGTCAGCGTGGTCCGCCCGCCGTCGGCGGCCGGGTCCAGGTCGACCTCGAACCGGCTCGCCGCGCCGTCGGCGTACCGGCCCACGCCGACGCGGTGCGGGCGCAGCACCGGGTGCGACGCGGGGGCGGTCTGCACGATCGCCGCGTCCCGCCAGCGCCCGTCGGCGTCCACCGAGGTCTCGATGCGCAGCGTGTTGACCTGCGCGCTGCGCAGCCAGCGGTCGGCCCAGGCGCCCAGGTCCCGCCCGCCGGCGTCGCCGAGGGCGGCCAGCAGGTCGGTCAGCGTGGCGTTGCCGAACCGGTGCTTCGCGAAGTGCGCGTTCAGCCCGGCGAGGAACGCCTCGTCGCCCAGCCAGGCGACGAGCTGCCGCAGCACGCTGGCCCCCTTGGCGTACGAGATGCCGTCGAAGTTGAGCAGGGCCTCGGCGGCGTCGGCGACCTTCGCCGGGGCGACAGGGTGGGTCGACGGCCGCTGGTCGGCGGTGTAGCCCCAGGACTTGCGGCGGATCGCGAAGGTCGTCCAGGCCCGGTCGAAGCGGGTCGCCTCGGCGGTCACCCGGGTGCCCAGGTACTCGGCGAAGGACTCGTTCAGCCAGAGGTCGTCCCACCAACGCATAGTGACCAGGTCGCCGAACCACATGTGCGCCATCTCGTGGGCGATGGTGGTGGCGCGCACCTCGCGCTGGCTGTCGGTGACCGCCGAACGGAACACGTAGTCGTCCCGGAAGGTGACCAGGCCGGGGTTCTCCATCGCGCCGGCGTTGAACTCGGGCACGAACGCCTGGTCGTACTTGCCGAACGGATAGCGCTCGGCGAACAGCTCGTGGAAGCGGTCGAGGCACTGCTTCGTGACGGTGAGGATCTCGTCGAGGTCGGCGTCCAGGTGGGCGGCGAGGGAGCGGCGGCAGTACACGCCGAGCGGGATGCCGTCGTGGGAGTCGCGGCGGACGTGCCAGGGGCCGGCGACCACCGAGAAGAAGTACGTGGCCAGCGGGGCGGTGGGGGCGAACTCCCAGCGCCCCGGCCGGGGGTTCGCGGCGAGCGCCCCGTTGGCGGCGACCGTCCACTGCGCCGGGGCGGTGACCGAGAGCGTCACCGGGGCCTTCAGGTCGGGCTGGTCGAAGGCGGCGAAGATGCGCGGCGCCTCGTCCAGGAAGGACATCGCGTACAGGTACGTCTCGCCGTCGGCCGGGTCGACGAAGCGGTGCATCCCCTCGCCGGTGTTCGAGTACGCCATCTCGGCGGTGACGGTGAGCGTGTTCTCCGCCGCCAGGTCGGCCAGCGGGAACCGACCGTCGGCCAGCGCGGCCGGGTCGAGGTCCCGGTCGTTGAGGCGTACGGTCAGCAGCTCCGCGGGCTTGACCTCGACGAAGGTCTGCGCGCCGGCGGCGGCCCGGAACCGGATGGTGGCGGTCGAGCGGAACCGCTCGCCGTCGCCGGTCAGGTCGAGGTCCACCTGGTAGGACTCGACAGTAATCGCCGCGCCACGCGCGGTCGCCTCTACACGGGTCAGGCTCGGCATCCGCTTATCCTGCCCGATGGGGATCCGCACGTGTTTCCCCATTTCCCCGTGGCACTGGAGGACTGAACCATGGCTTCGCACCCCAAGGGCGACTTCGACCTCTCCCGGGCGGTCTGGCAGCGGGCCGAAGGCGACACCTCCGAGAGCGCCGTCGAGGTGGCCTTCGTCGACGACCTGATCGGCATGCGCAACTCCGCCGAGCCGGACGGCCCGGTGCTGGTCTTCACGCAGGCCGAGTGGGACGCCTTCGTCGCCGGCGCCCAGGACGGCGAGTTCGACCTGGACTGAGCCGGAGACGCCGGTCGGGTCGGTCGGCGACCCGCACCGCCGGCCCCTGTCCGCCCCGGGTGCGGGGCGGGCAGGGGCCTAGTCATTCCGTGGACGCCCCTAGTCGCCGTCGCCCCAGCCGAGCCCGCCGGGGCCGGGGGCGTGGTGGAAGCCGGGGTGGCCGGCCACGTCGGCGCAGCGCTCGCCGTCCGGCCCGGACGCACCGCAGAACAGCCGCTCGGCCTGCTGCCACGCCTCGGCCGGCGACAGCGCCGACGCGCCCAGGGCCAACTCGGGTCGCAGCAGGCTCAGCGCCTCCGCGTACCCGACGGCGATCTCCCGGGCCGACTCCAGGTCGGGCGCGGTGAAGCCGAGGTGCACGGTGAAGAACCTGCCCGGCCGGGCCGGGCGGCGGGGCGACGCGATCAACGGGGCGCCGGCCGCGTCCCGTGCCGCGCCGAGCACCTCCAGCGCCTGCCGCTGCCGCCAGTACGGCGGCCTGTTGTCCCGCATTCGTCCTCCCCGTGGCGATCGTGGGCGCGGCCCTCCTCGGGCGACCCGCCCGGGTTCCGGCCCGGCTGCCGGCCGTCGGCACGCCGTCGGCGGCCCCGCCGGGCCGCTCTCCCCGAGCCAACCAGCTTTCCGCGCCCCTGGGAGGGGCCAGCGGGTGCGCCGTGCGCTGGCCCCTCCCCGCCCGCCGGCCAGCCCGGCCGCCCGCCGGCCTGCCGCGGGATTGCGCCACGCCGGCCTGGGTAGACGCAGAGGCATCGACGAGAGATCCGGCTGGCCGGCAACGGCCGCCGCCCCTGCCAGGAGGCCCGATGGCGACCATCCCGACGGAGCGCAGCCCGGAGAGCTCGGTGGCGTTCCTGCGCGACGGCTACCGCTTCGTCGGCCGGCGCTGCGACCGCCACGGCAGCGACATCTTCCAGGCCCGGCTGCTGCTACGGCCCACCATCTGCCTGCGCGGCCGCCCGGCGGCCGAGCTGTTCTACGACACCGAGCGCTTCGTCCGCGCGGGTGCGATGCCGCTCCGGGGGCAGCGCACCCTCACCGGCCGGGGCGGCGTGCAGGGTCTGGACGCCGCGGAGCACGGCGACCGCAAGGCCATGTTCATGTCGATCATGGCGCCGGCCGCGGTCCGGCAGCTCGGCCAGCTCTTCGACGACGAGTGGCGGGCCCACGTCCCGACCTGGGAGTCGGGCGCGCCCGTCGTGCTGTACGACGAGGTCGCCCGGATGCTGACCCGCGCGGTCTGCGCCTGGGCGGGCGTGCCGCTGGCCGCCACCGAGGTCGACCGGCGCACCGCAGACCTGCACGCGATGATCGAGGGCCCGGCGGCGCTCGGCCCCCGGCACTGGCGCGGCCTGCTGGGCCGCCGCCGGGGCGAGCGCTGGATCGGCGGCGTCATCGACCGCGAACGCGTCGGCACGCTCCCCGCGCCCGAGGGCAGCGCGCTGCGGGTCATCGCCGAACACCGCGACGCCCGCGGGCGGCTGCTCCCCCGCCGGATCGCGGCCGTCGAACTGCTCAACGTGCTGCGCCCCACCGTCGCCGTCGACCGGTTCGTCGTGTTCGCCGCGCTCGCGCTGCACGACCACCCCTCCTGGCGGCAGCGGGTCCGCGAGAGCGAGGAGGCCACCGAGAGCTTCGTGCAGGAAGTACGCCGCTTCTACCCCTTCTTCCCGGTGGCCGTCGCCCGGGTCCGCCGCTCCTTCGACTGGCAGGGCTACCACTTCCCGCGCGGCCGGCGGGTGCTGCTCGACCTGTACGGCACCGACCACCACCCGGACCTCTGGCCCGAGCCGGAGCGGTTCCGCCCGGAGCGCTTCACCGGCTGGCGGGGCGACCCGTTCCGCTTCGTCCCCCAGGGCGGCGGGAACCACCTGTCCGGCCACCGCTGCGCCGGTGAGTGGATCACCATCGAGCTGATGAAGCGGGCGGTGACGAACCTGACCACCGCCATGCGCTACGACGTGCCCCCGCAGGACCTGGCGCTGAGCCTGAGCCGCATGCCGGCGCTGCCGCCCAGCGGCTTCGTGATCACGAACGTCCGCCGCACCGCCTGAGTGACGCCGCGCCCGCGCCGCGGGGACCGGCCGGTCCCCGCGGCGCGGACCGGTCAGGCCGGGTGCAGGACGGTACGCAGGCAGCCATCCTGCTTCTTCTCGAACACCTCGTACCCGCGCGCGCCCTGCTCCAGCGGCATCGGGTGGGTGGCCAGGTAGCCGGGGTCGATCTCCCCGGCGGCGAGCCGGTCCAGCAGCATCGGGATGTAACGCTGCGCGTGCATCTGCCCCATCCGCAGCACCAGCGCCTTGTTCATCGCCGCGCCCAGCGGGAACTTGTCCACCAGGCCGCCGTAGACGCCGACGATGCTCACCGTGCCTCCCTTGCGGCAGGCCATGATCGCCTGCCGGACGGAGGTGGGGCGGTCGGTCTGCAACCGGGCGGTCTGCTTCGCCTTGTCGTACGCGTACGCCGGGCCGACGTCGTGGGACTCCATGCCGACGGCCTCGATGCACGCGTCCGGCCCTCGGCCGGCGGTCATCTCCCGCAGCGCCTCCAGCACGTCGGTCTCCGCGTAGTTGACCGTCTCCACGCCGAGCCGGTCGGCGGCGGTGGCGAGCCGCTCCGGCAGCCGGTCGACGACGATCACGCGCTCGGCGCCGAGGAGCTGCGCGGCCCGGGCCGCCATCTGGCCGACCCCGCCCGCGCCCCAGACCGCGACCACCTCGCCACCCTTCAGCCCACAGAAGTCGGCGGCCATCCAGCCGGTGGGCATCGCGTCGGAGGCGAACACCACCGAGTCGTCGGCCACGCCGTCGGGGACCGGGAACGCCCCGACGTCGCCGAACGGCACCCGGACGTACTCGGCGTGGCTGCCGGAGTAGCCCCCGGCGGCGTGCGAGTAACCGAGGATGCCGGCCGGCGAGTGCCCCCAGAGCTTCTCCATGAAGACCGGTTGGGGGTTGGAGTTGTCGCAGAGCGAGTACTGCTCGGTGCGGCAGTACCAGCAGCCGCCGCAGGCCACCACCGAGCCGACCACCACGCGGTCGCCGACGCGCAGCCGCCGTACGCCGGGGCCGGTCTCCACCACCTCGCCCATGAACTCGTGACCGAGGACGTCGCCCTCCCGCATCGCCGGCAGGAACCCGTTTATCAGGTGCAGGTCGGAGCCGCAGACGCTGCTGGCCCGCACCTTGACGATGATGTCGCCCTCGGCGCGGATCCGCGGCTCGGGCACGTCGCGTACGGCCAGCTTGCCGACGCCTTCCCAGCAGAGCGCCCTCACGCCCGTCCTCCCGTCGTCAGCCGCTCGCGGACCTCGTCGGTCGCCTTCTCCTGGGCCGGGCCGCGCCCGGACGGGTCCCGCCGGGTGTCGATCACCTGCCCGCACTCCACCAGCGACTTCACCCGGCGCAGCACGTCCCGCAGCGCCAGGTCCGGTTCGTCGCCACGGACCAGGCCGAGCGCCCGGCGCACCGGGCCGGAGCGCCACCGCAACTCGGCGCGGATCTCCGTGCCCCGGTCCTGGGGCGCGGGCGCCAGTTCCACGGTGCCCTCCTGCGCCGGCCCGTCGGTCACCCGCCAGCGCAGCCGGCCGGGGCCGTCGACGGTGATCTCGGCGCGCCACTCGGTGCCGCCGCCGTCCGGGTCACGCGCCACGCAGCGCCACCGGTTGTCGTCGAGCTGCTCCAGGGTCGCCCACTCGGCCAGCGCCCGGTCCATCCGCTCCCGGTCGGTCCAGAAGCCGATCACCGCCTCGACCGGCCGGTCGACGGTCACCCCGCGCCGCACCACGTACCAGCCGTCGCGCCGCTCGGGCTGGTGCCGGCGCCGCCGACGGGCCACCGCCCGGCCGACGCCGACCGCGGTCACCGTGGTGGCGCCGAGCAGCGCCCACCTCGTTCCGTTGCTGGTCATCACGTCTCCTCCACCCGGGCGCCCGGGATGGACTGCCCGCCTCCGTTGCGCTACCCGGCGCCGCCCGGCCGAAACGGCGAACCGGTTTGACCTGCCGATATGCGGGCACCTGCTGCGGGCACCCACCGTCACCGGGAGACACCGTTGTCCTTCGACTCCAGCGAGTACGGCCGGCACGTGGCCGAGGTCTACGACGAGACGTACGCCCACCTCACACCGGACGCCGCGGTGGAGCGGCTGGCCGCGCTGGCGGACGGCGGCCCGGTGTGCGAGTTCGGCGTCGGCACCGGCCGGCTCGCGCTGCCGCTGGCCGCCCGGGGGCTGACCGTCGCCGGCATCGAAGGCTCCCCCGAGATGGTCGCGGGATTACGGGCGAAGCCCGGCGGCGACGCGGTCGAGGTGGCCGTCGGCGACTTCGCGCAGACCCGCGTGCCCGGCGAGTTCGCGCTGGTGGTGCTCGCGTTCAACACGATCTTCGCGCTGCCGGACCAGGCCGCCCAGGTGGCCTGCTTCCGCAACGCCGCCGCCCACCTCCGCCCCGGCGGCCGGTTCGTGGTCGAGGCCTGGGTGCCCGATCCCGGGGCCTTCCGGGCCGGCGGGGCGCTGCGCCCGGTGCGGGTGGCCGAGGACGCGGTGCTGCTGGAGGCGGCCCTGCTGCACCCCGCCGAGCAGCGGATGACCACGACGAAGGTCCTGCTCAGCAACGCCGGGGTGCGGTTGCTGCCGGCCAACCACCGCTACGCCTGGCCCGCCGAGCTGGACCTGATGGCCGAGCTGGCCGGGATGCGTCGGGAACACCGGTGGGAGGACTGGACCGGGCGGCCGTTCACCGACGACAGCCGCGACCACGTGTCGGTCTACCGCCGCCCGGAGCGGCCGTGAGCGCCCCCACCGCCGGGCCCGTCGACGACCGGCACGCCACCGCGACGCCGACGGCCGGGAGCGCCGACGACCGCGGCCTGCCGATCGCGTACGTCCTGCCGCTGCGCTGGACCGACGACGCCGGGCTGCCCGAGCTGACCGGCTACCTCCGCTGGCTCGGCTCGCGGGTCGACGTGACCGTGGTGGACGGGTCGCCGCCGGAGCTGTTCGCCCGGCACCGCGCGGCCTGGCGGGGGCTGGTCCGGCACCTGCCACCCGATCCCGCCGTCCGGGGCGTCAACGGGAAGGTGACCGGCGTGCTCACCGGCGTCGGCGCGGCCCGGCAAGAGCACGTGGTGATCGCCGACGACGACGTCCGCTACGACGAGGCGGGGCTGCGCGCCGTGCACCGGCTGCTCGACCGGGTGGACCTGGTCCGGCCGCAGAACTACTTCGACCCGCTGCCCTGGCACGCGTGGTGGGACACCGGGCGGACCCTGCTCAACCGGGCGCTCGGCGCCGACTATCCCGGCACCCTGGCGGTACGCCGGAGCACCTTCCTCGCCATGGGCGGCTACGACCCGGACGTGCTCTTCGAGAACCTGGAGCTGATCCGCACCGTGCGCGCGTACGGGGGCACCGAGGCGGCACCCGCCTGGCTGCACGTACGCCGGCTGCCGCCCGACACCGCCCACTTCCTCGGCCAGCGGGTGCGCCAGGCGTACGACGACCTGGCCCAGCCGGTCCGCCTGGTGGCCTCGCTCGCGGTCCTGCCGGCGCTGGCCGCGGCGGTCGCGGCCCGGCGACCGGGGCTGCTGCTCGGCGCGGCCGGGACCACCGTGCTGCTGGCCGAGGCGGGCCGGCGCCGGGCCGGCGGCACCGCGGTCTTCCCGCCGACCACCGCCCTGGCCGCCCCGTTCTGGGTGCTGGAACGCGGCACGTGCGGCTGGCTCGCCCTCGGCCGGCGGCTTCTCTTCGGCGGGGTCCGCTACGCCGGCGGCCGGGTGCGGCGCGCCGCCCACTTCGACCGCACCCTCCGCCGCCGCCTCCGCTGACCCGCGGAAGGCGGGCCCACCGCACGATCGCGGCGGCCGGGGCGGGTACGGGCCGGGACGCACACGACAGCTCGCGGCCACTCCCCGGAACGTTCCCGGTAGTGGCCGCGAGCTGCGGCGTGCGGTGACCGGGTCGGTCAGTACCGCACCTGTTCGCGCGACTGCTGCGCCTGGCCCTTCACGTCCTGTGCGGCGGAGCGGGTGTCGTCCTTGACGGCGTGCACGGCGTCCTGCGCGGTGGACTTCACCGACTCGGTGGCGTGCTGCGCCGGCTCGCGCAGCTCCTCCTTCAGCTCGCTGGCGACCTCGCCCAGTTTCTCCTTCACCACCCCGGCGTGCTCGCCGGCCTTCTCCTTGACCTGCGTCGCCACCTGCTGCTCACGACGGGTGGCCGGGATCAGCGAGGAGGCGAGCCAGCCGACGCCGAAGGCGATCAGGCCGGCGGCGAGGGGGTTGCCCTCGGACTTCTGCCGGATCACGTGCGGGGCCCGGTGCGCGGCGTCGTTGACCGTCGAGGCGGCCGAGTGCGCCTTGTCGCTGACCGTCGAGGCCGCCGAGTGCGCCTTGTCGCTGACCGTCGACGCCGCCGACGAGGCGTGGTCGCCCACCGAGTGGGCGCCGTGCTTGGTGCTGTGACCCAGGTCGGAAGCGGTTCCCATCACCTTGTCCCTCACATTCTGCAGTGCGTTGCGGACCCGCTGCTTGCGGTCGTCGACGATGCGGGCGGGGCTGACCTTGTACGCCAGCGCGTCCACGTCGGAGCTCAGGTTGCTCCGGGTGGCTTCGATCTCCCGGCGGATCTGGTCCGGGTCGGTGCTCATCGGGTGACCTCCTGCGGGTGGGGCTTGAGCGCGTCGGGAATGCGCTGCACGCTCTCGTTGGTCTGCTTGAGGCCGCGAATCCGCTCGGCGTTCTTCTTGGCCATGGAGTAGAGGACCGCGGCGATCGCACCCCAGATGACGGCCACGATCAGCGCCGCCCAGCCGGCGTCGATCACGTTGGACAGCCCGGCCCAGAGGGCCAGCGACAGGAACAGGGCCACCATGTAGCCGCCGAAGCCGGCGCCGCCGAAGAAGCCGGCGGCCTTGCCCGCCTTCTTGCCCTCCTGGCGGATCTCGGCCTTGGCGAGCTCGACCTCCTGCCGCATCAGGGTGGACAGGTCGGTGGTGACCTGACGCATCAGCTCACCGATCGAGCTGCCCCGGACCTCGTCCGCGTCGTGGGGGTGGTGACCGGAGTTCAGCCCCGCCCCCTGCGTCGGCATGCTCATGCCGCCGCCTCCCTTCGGATGACTCGTGGGCTCACGGACGGGTGCTCCCGCTCGACGGCACGCCGGGCAACGGATCGGTCTGGGTCACCGGCGGCAGCGGCTGCCCGACGCCACCGGCCGGGTCCGCGTAGCTGGTGGTGGTCTGCGGGTCGGCGTACGCGCCCGGGGTCGGGTCCAGGTAGCCGCCCGGCGGCACGGCGTCCGGCACCGCGCGCCGGGCCGGCGTCGGGATGACGGCCGTCCGGTCCGGGTCGTAGCCGGCGCCCGAGCCGTACGCGGGGTAGCCGTTGCCCTGGCCGTCGCCGGCGGCGGAGATGTTCCTGGTCAGCCGGCCGGCGAGCACGCCCAGCACGGCGGCGCCGACGAGGAAGGTGCCCGGGTTGCGGCGCGCGTAGTCGCGCACCTCCGCGATGAGGTCACCGGGCTCCCGCTGCTCCAGCCAGCCGGCCACGCCGTGCACCCGGTCGGCGGCCTGGCGGGCGATCTCGCTCACCGGCCCGGCCTGACCGCCGTGCTCGGCCATCGAGCGCATCTCGTCGGCCAGCGAGCGGAGCCCGCCGGCGGCGCGCCGCTGCTGCTCACCGGCCTGGCTGGCGACCTGGCTGCGGGCCTCGCCGTAGAGGTTGCGCGCCTGGCGGGCCGCCTCGCCGACGACCTCCCTGCCCTGCTCCTTGGCCGTCTCGGCGACGGCGCCGCCGGCCTGCTTCGCTTCCGACCCGACCTGACGGGCCTGCTGGCGGACACCGCCGCCGTTGGTCGACTCCTGCCCGTACGTGGAAGTCGTGGGTGACAGATCGTAAGTCATGATGTCCCTTCCGCTCGGAAAGTCGTCGCGGTTGTGCTGGGGGGATGCGCCGGCCGTCACTGCCGTCGCCTCCTCTGACCTACCCTCCGTCGCCGTTTCCATACCTCGTTCGTGACTTCTCCTGCGGCCCGTCCCGAAAGGACTACAAAATGGAGGATCGTCGGGCCGGGTGCCGACGCCGTCGCGGACAGTGACGGCCGGTCGCCGCGATCCGCGCCGCGGGCAGGGCGTTCCGCGGGTCCACGGAGGTGACATCGATGGCACGCAACGCACGCGGCGGCCCGGCGGGGCCGAAACCCCGGGTGCAGCTCGCCGCCGTGGCCGCGGCCGGGGTCTTCGTCCTGGTCGGGGTGCTCGGGTTCATCCCCGGCATCACCACCGACTACGGCGACATGACGTTCGCCGGTCACCACTCCGAGGCCCGGCTGCTCGGCCTGTTCCAGGTGTCGATCCTGCACAACGCGCTGCACCTGGGCTTCGGGCTGGTCGGGCTGGTGCTGGCCCGCACCGTTGCCGGGGCCCGGATCTTCCTCGCCGGCGGTGGCGCGCTCTACCTCGGCCTGTGGCTGTACGGCTTCGCGATCAACAAGGAGAGCGTGGCGAACGTCATCCCGGTCAACGACGCCGACAACTGGCTGCACCTGTTCCTCGGCTTCGGCATGCTCGCCGCTGGTCTGTTGCTCTCCAACCAGGCCGGCATGGGCACCCGGCTGGACGATCCCTTCGACCGTCCCTGACCCTCGCTGGCACGCGCACGGCGTTTGCCCTGTCCGCCGTGCGGGCAACGGAGGATGCGGCCCGTCGACGAGGAGATCGCCATGCCCCACCGATTACGCAACCACGCGCTGACCATCGTGATGTTCGGCGCGTTCCTCGTGTTCCTGATGCTGCAGAGCGTGTTCGGTTGGCACGCCCACAACGAGGAGCTGGCCGAGTTCGGGGCCGCGCCGACCAGTTGGCCGGCGTACCTGCGCAGCGGGCACTTCCTCGAGTCGGTCTTCGAGAACTGGGAGTCGGAGTTCCTCCAGATGGGCGGCTACGTCCTGCTCACCGCGTACCTGGTGCAGTGGGGGTCGGCGGAGTCGAAGCCGCTGGAGCAGACCGACCGACCGGCGGACGACGAGCGCCGGGCCACTCCCGAATCCCCCTGGCCGGTACGCGTCGGCGGACTGCCCCTGCTGGTCTACCGGAACAGCCTCTCCATCGCCCTGCTGCTGATCTTCGCCGGCTCGTTCGTCGGCCACCTGCTCGGCGGCACCGCCGAGTACAACGAGCAGCAGGCGCTGCAGAGCGGGGCGCCGCCGATCGGCGTCTGGGAGTTCCTCGGCACCAGCGAGTTCTGGTTCCAGTCCATGCAGAACTGGCAGAGCGAGTTCCTCGCCGTCGGCACGCTGATCGTGCTGAGCATCTTCCTGCGCCAGCACGCCTCGCCCGAGTCGAAGCCGGTCACGGTGTCGCACGGGCACACCGGCGACTGACCGGCCGGCCGGCGCCGGGGCGCGGGCACCGTCAGGCCGGCACGCGCAGCCGCTTGGCGAAGCAGACGCTGTACGGATTGCTCACGTACTCGCCGTACACCGGGATCGGCTCGTACCCGCAGGAGGTGTAGAGCCCGATCGCGGCCGGCAGGTACGTGCCGGTCTCCAGGCAGACCACCGCGTGCCCCTGCCGGAAGGCCAACTCCTCCAGCGCGGCCAGCAACTGCCGGGCGATGCCCCGCCCCCGGTACGCCGGACGGACGTACATCCGCTTCAGCTCGCCGGTGCCGTCGTCGAGCGCCTGGAGCCCGCCGCAGGCGATGGCCCGCCCGTCGGCCACCACCACGAGGTAGCGGATGTCGTCGTGGGTCACGGTCGCCTGGCCGTCCAACCCGCCGTCCGCCTCGCGCAGCTCGCGCTGCTGGGCAGTGACCAGGGCGTCGATCTCCGGATCGGTGGCGGGGCGTGACTCGATCAGCATCAGGCCACGCTAGGTGGCGCGGATTTCTGGCAGGTTTCCGGCAGTCGACCCGCTCACGGAGCGCGACGAGCTATTCGGCGTCGCCCTCCCCGACCCCGTCGACCGGGCCGACCTCGTCCGACGGGCCGGCCTCCACCTCGTCGGCCGGTCGCTGCCGGCGGGCCTTGCGGGCCGCCAGCCGCTCCGCGGCGGAGGCGCGGGTCGACTTCTCCTCCAGCCGGACGTCCGTGCCCCGGTTGCCCGGGATGAAGTCGACGCCGGCGTAGAGGGTCGGCTGCCAGTCGAACTCGCGGTCGCCGATCCGGACGAGGTCGCCCGGCTCCGCGCCGGCCTTGCCGAGTTTCTCCTCGACGCCCAGGCGCGCCAGCCGGTCGGCCAGGTAGCCCACCGCCTCGTCGTTGTCGAAGTTCGTCTGTCGCACCCACCGTTCGGGACGGGTGCCGCGCACGACCCAGGCGCCGTCCGGCGCGGCCTCGATCGTGAAGCCGGCGTCGTCGACCGCCTTCGGTCGGATCACGATCCGGGTCGGCTCGGCCGGCGGCGCGGCGCTGCGCGCCTGCTCCACCAGCTCCGCCATGGCGTACGTCAGCTCCTTCAGCCCCTCCCGGGTGGCCGCGGAGACCTCGAACACCCGGAAGCCGCGCTCCTCCAGGTCGGGGCGGACGATCTCGGCCAGGTCCCGGCCGTCCGGCACGTCGACCTTGTTCAGCGCCACCAGCCGGGGCCGGTCGGCCAAGCCGCCGTACTCGGTCAGCTCGGCCTCGATGGTGTCGATGTCGGCCACCGGGTCCCGGCCGGGCTCCAGGGTGGCGGTGTCGATGACGTGCACCAGCACCGAGCAGCGCTCGATGTGCCGGAGGAACTCCAGGCCGAGGCCCTTGCCGGTGGCCGCCCCCGGGATCAGGCCGGGCACGTCGGCGACCGTGAAGGTGTGGTTGTCCACCCGGACCACGCCCAGGTTGGGCACCAGGGTGGTGAACGGGTAGTCGGCGATCTTCGGCTTGGCGGCGGAGATCACCGAGATCAGCGACGACTTGCCGGCCGACGGGAAGCCCACCAGGCCGATGTCGGCGACGCTCTTGAGCTCCAGCACCACGTCGAGCTGCTCGCCGGGCTCGCCCAGCTCGGCGAAGCCGGGGGCCTTGCGCCGGGCGTTGGCCAGCGACGCGTTGCCCCGGCCGCCGCGCCCGCCCCGGGCCACCTCGAAGGTCGTGCCGGCGCCGACCATGTCGGCCAGCACGGTGCCGTCGGGGGCCTGCACCACGGTGCCGTTCGGCACCTTCAGCACGAGGTTGCGGCCGTTCGCGCCGTCCCGGTTCGACCCGGCGCCGCCCTTGCCGTTCTCGGCCTTGACGTGCGGACGGAAGTGGAAGTCGAGCAGCGTCGTCACCTGCGGGTCGACCACGAGGGAGACGCTGCCGCCGTGCCCGCCGTTGCCGCCGTCGGGGCCGCCGAACGGCTTGAACTTCTCCCGGTGGATCGAGACACAACCGTGCCCGCCATCGCCGGCCTGCAGGTGCAGGACGACCCGGTCAACGAACGTCGCCACGGGCGTCAATCCTTCCAGCGAGGTCGACGCCCCGCACGAGAAAAGGCGCAGCGGGCCGGGACACGAGGTCCGCGGCCCGCTGCGCCGGAGAAACTACTGCTGCGGCACGATGCTTACGGTCTTGCGACCGCGCTTGGTGCCGAACTGGACCGAACCGGCGGCCAGCGCGAAGAGCGTGTCGTCCCCGCCGCGGCCGACCAGGTCACCGGGGTGGAACTTGGTGCCGCGCTGACGGATGAGGATCTCACCCGCGCTGACGACCTGACCACCGAAGCGCTTCACGCCGAGCCGCTGGGCCGCGGAGTCACGACCGTTACGCGAGCTGGACGCACCCTTTTTGTGAGCCATCTGAGGACGACCTACTTCCCGCTGGAGATGCCGGTCACCTTGACCTGGGTCAGCGGCTGGCGGTGACCCTGGCGCTTGTGGTAGCCGGTCTTGTTCTTGAACTTGTGGATCCGGATCTTCGGGCCCTTGGTGTGCGCGGCGATCTCGCCGGACACCGCGACCTTGGCAAGCTTCGCCGCGTCGGTCACCAGGTCGTCACCGTCGACGAGGAGCACCGCGGTGAGCTGCACCGCGTCGCCGGGGGCACCGGCGAGCTTCTCGACCTCGATCACGTCGCCCTCGGCGACCTTGTACTGCTTGCCGCCGGTCTTGACGATCGCGTACATCGGAGGCGGACTCCCTGTCGTTGAGGCTGCTGGCGGGTGTTCCCGCGGCGGCTCGCCGGGTAGCAGAGGCACGGCGGCGCGGGCGCGCGGGAACTCGGCACACCAAAGTGCGCCGCAGGCAAGCGTACGCCATGGGAGGGCCGACGCCCAAACCGGCCCCGCAGGTCAGCGGGCGCAGAGCTGGTCGAGGCGCTGCCGGAGCCGGTCGAGCTCGGTCTCGTCGATCGCGTCGACGTCGGTGCCCAGCGTGCCGACCTCGGCCGCCATGTCCGCGAGGAGCGTCTTGAGCTGGGCGTCCTCGGCCCGGCCCGACTCCCGTCGCAGGGCGGCCCGCCAGTCGGTCAGCGCCGCGGTGATGCGCTTGCGGGCGGTTTCGGCCGCGGTGCCGTCGTTCGCCCCGACCGCCGCGACCATCTTGCCGAGTTCCTCGACGTACGTCCGCACGGCGGTGTCCCCGGCCGCCTGCGCGGCGGCGCAGACCTCGGGGGCGTTGCCGCCCGCCGCCCCGCTGCCGGCCCCCGGCCCGGTGCCCGTCGCCCCGCCGCCCGGGCCGCCGGTGGGCCCGCTCGACGCGGTGATCGTGGCGGCCGGATCGGGCCGCTCGGCCGCGCACCCGGCGCCGGTGAGCAGGACAGCGGTGACCGTGGTGACGGCGAGCAGACGGCGCATCGTTCTTCTCCTGACCGGGTGGCCGATCGTGGCCGGGGATCGACCATACGACAGGGCCCCCTCCCCGGGACATTGCCGGGGAAGGGGCCCTGCCAAACGCCAGGCTGGTCAGCCGGTCACGGCCGGGTACGCCGCCGCGCGCCGCCGCGCCGGGACCGGCGCCGGCCGGAGCCGCCCTCCGGCTCCTCGCCGTCGGTGTCGGCCAACGCGTCCGGGTCGTCCGGCGCGGCCAGCCGGGCGGACTCGCCCGTCTGGCTGTCGGCGACCTCGGGCGCGGCGGGGGTGTCCGTCTCGTAGCGGGACAGGTCGTAGCCCATGGTGTCGTGGTAGTCCGCGTCCGGGCTGGTCCCGGTGTCGGGCTCGGTCACCTCGGCCACGGTCCGTTCGACCGGCGCGCTCTTGCGGGCCCGCTTCCGGGACGGGGCGCCGCCCTGCTCCGCCGCCGGGGCGGCCACCGCCGAGGCGACGGCCTTGACCTTCTCCCCCGCGCCGCCGCCGGCGCGCGGCTTCTCCGGCACCGGCTCGGTGTGGATGATCAGGCCCCGGCCCTTGCAGCACTCGCAGGTCTCGCTGAACGCCTCCAGCAGGCCCGCGCCGATCCGCTTGCGGGTCATCTGCACCAGGCCGAGCGAGGTGATCTCGGTGACCTGGTGCTTGGTGCGGTCCCGCCCCAGGCACTCGGTCAGCCGGCGCAGCACCAGCTCGCGGTTCGACTCCAGCACCATGTCGATGAAGTCGATCACCACGATGCCGCCGATGTCGCGCAGCCGGAGCTGGCGGACGATCTCCTCGGCGGCCTCGAGGTTGTTCCGGGTGACCGTCTCCTCCAGGTTGCCGCCCGCGCCGGTGTACTTGCCGGTGTTGACGTCGACCACGGTCATCGCCTCGGTGCGGTCGATCACCAGGTGGCCGCCGGACGGGAGGAAGACCTTCCGGTCCAGGCCCTTGAGGATCTGCTCGTCGATCCGGTACGTGGCGAAGACGTCCGTGGTGCCGACGTGCCGGCGCAGCCGGGCGACCAGGTCGGGCGAGACGTGCGACAGGTACGACTCGACCACGTCGTACGACTCGTCGCCCTCGATCACCAGCTCGCGGAAGTCCTCGTTGAACAGGTCCCGGACGACCCGGATGACCAGGTCGGGCTCCTCGTAGAGCAGCACCGGGGCACCGCCCTCGGCCGCCTTGGCCTGGATGTCCTCCCACTGCGCCTGCAGCCGCTTGACGTCGCGGGCCAGCTCGTCCTCGCTGGCGCCCTCGGCGGCGGTCCGGACGATCACGCCCGCGCCGTCCGGCACCAGCTTCTTCAGCACGTCCCGCAGCCGCTTGCGCTCGGTGTCGGGCAGCTTCCGGCTGATGCCGGAGGCGTTGCCGTTGGGCACGTAGACCAGGTGCCGGCCGGAGAGCGCGATGTGGCTGGTCAGCCGGGCGCCCTTGTGGCCGATCGGGTCCTTGGTGACCTGGACGAGCACCGAGTC
This sequence comes from Micromonospora sp. NPDC000121, assembly GCF_042899165.1. Taxonomy (NCBI): domain Bacteria; kingdom Bacillati; phylum Actinomycetota; class Actinomycetes; order Micromonosporales; family Micromonosporaceae; genus Micromonospora; species Micromonospora sp. NPDC000121. The sequence goes on along the minus strand of NZ_JBIAZP010000002.1, from coordinate 21,742 downwards.
GCCGGACTTGAGCGCCTGCTCGATCGAGCGGGCCCGGCCCTCCAGGCCGGTGGTGTCCCAGTTCACCTCGCCGGCGTACAGCACGGCGTTGCGACCGCGCCCGACGTCGACGAAGGCCGCCTCCATGCTGGGCAGGACGTTCTGCACCTTGCCGAGGTAGACGTTGCCGGCCATGGTGCCGGAGGAGTTGCGGGTGACGTAGTGCTCGACCAGCACCCCGTCCTCGAGGACGGCGATCTGGGTCCGGTCGCCGCGCTGGCGTACGGCCATCACCCGGTCGACGGCCTCCCGGCGGGCCAGGAACTCCGACTCGCTGAGGATCGGCGGCCGGGTCCGGCGCTGCTCGCGGCCGTCGCGGCGGCGCTGGCGCTTGGCCTCCAGGCGGGTCGAGCCCGAGACGCCCTGCACCTCGTCGACGGTCCGCCGCGGCTCGCGGATCTTGACGACCGTCGGCACGCCGTCGTCGGCGCCGGCCTCGACGTCGCCGGCGCCCCGGCGACGGCGCCGCCGGCGACGGCGGGTCAGCGCGTCGCCACCCTCGGCCTCTTCGGCCTCCTCGTCCTCCTCGCCTTCGGCCTCTTCCGCCTCGGCCTGCGCGGCCTCCTCGGCCTCCTCGTCCTCGGTGTCCTCCGCGCCGCCCTTGCCCCGGCCGCGGCCCCGACGGCCCCGGCGGCGCCGACGGCGGGCGGCGGCGGTGTCGTCCTCTTCCTCTTCCTCTTCCTCGGCGGCCTCCTCGGCCTCCTCGGTCGGCTCCTCCTCGGCCTCGACGGCCTCGGTCACCTCGACGTCGCGGCGGCCGCGCCGGCGGCGGCGGGTCGGCTCGGTCGGCTCCTCCTCGGCGGCGGGCTCCACGGCGGCGGGGGCGGGCGTGACGACCCGGGCCAGCGGGATCTCCTCCGGCTGCGGGGCCATGAACAGCACGGTGGGCGCGGAGAGCGCGGCCCGCCGGCGGCGGGTGCGCGGCTCCGGCTCGGCGGCGGGCTCCTCCTCGGCGGCCGGTTCCTCGGCGGGCGCGGCGCCCGGCGGCACCTCGCCGGCGCGGGTCTCCGCGTCAGCGACCGGGGCGGGCGGGGCGGCGGCGCCGAACTCGGTGCCGGCCTGCGGCTCGGTCCGGGCGGGCTGCTCGGCGGGCGCGGCCTGGGCGGCCTCGTCACCGGGGGCCGGCCCGGCGGTGTCGGCCGGGGTCTCCGCGGCCGGCTCGGCCGCCGCGGGCGCGGCCTTCTTCCGGCGGGTACGGGTGGCCTTGGCCGGCGGCGCCACCTCGGCGGGGGCCTCCCCCACCGGGACCGGCGGCTCCCCGGCGGCCTGCGCCGCGGGCTCCTCGGCCGGCGCGGCGGACTCCTCGGCGGCCTTGGCGGTGGTGGCCTTGCGGCGGCGGCGCGTCGCCTTCGGGGCGGCTTCGAGGTCGCCGGTGACCGGGGCGAGCACCTCGGCCTGGGGCGCCTCGGCGCTGCCCGGCACGGCCTCGGTCGACGCCTGCACCGGCGCGTCGCTCTGCTCGGGCTGGTTCAGGGGCGCGGTGCGCCGCCGGGTGGTACGGCGCCGGGCGGGCGCCACCGGGGCCTGTCCCGCCTCGGTGGCTCCGGCATCCGCCGTGCCGGCGGCGGGGTTCTCCGCCCCGGCGGTGCTGCCCGCCTCGGGGACGCTGCCCGCGCCGGTGGCGTTCTCGGTGGTGCTGTTGTCGGCGGTCTCGTCGGCCGGCTGTGAACCGGTCCGTTCGCCGCCCTCGGGCTCGTTCTCGAGCATGGACGTTCTCCAGTTCTGGCTGCCCCGGGCGCGGGTGAGCGCTGCCACGCAGGGTTGCCGCAAAAGTGTTTCCGCCGGGCGCGCAGGGTGCGCGACCAGCCGAAGTCTGCCTGCCTGAACGCCGACCGTCGGTCAGCGTTCACCGATGGTTGCCCCGTCGCGGTCCGCGTCCAACGGATCCGCGATCGCACCCTGCGCGGTCAGCGTGCCCTGTGCCAGCCGGATCACCCTCGGGGAGACCGGCGGCTCCAGGTCGGCCACCGCGCGGAGGCCGGAAAGGACGTCATCGGGCCGCACGGCGGGGGTGACCTGCCGCACGACCAGTTCGAGTATCGCACACGGTACGGCCGACGCCCCGGAAGGCGTCTCCGCCGGCCCGACTACATCGATCCTGATAACTGCTGCTCGGGCGTCGAAGGTACGCCGGCCCTGTTTGGTCATCCGCTCGACGAGCACCTCGTCCGCGGCCGTGAAGGCGGAAACCGCCCGTTCCAGGACGGCCGGGTCGACCTCGGGCAGCTCGATCCGCCAGTGCGACGCCTCGATCCGGTCGGCAAGACTCCCGCCGCCGGCCACGACGGCGTCGAGCACGTCGAGCCCGGGCGAGAGCGCGGCGTCCAGCGCGGCGCGCAGCTCCTGCGGGTCGACCGGCTCGCGGAGACCGATCTCCAGGTACTCCGCCTCGCTCGCGACACCGGTGGGGGCCGCGCTGGCATACGAGATCTTGGGGTGCGGGGTGAAGCCCTGCGAGAAGGCGATCGGCACGCCCGCGCGGCGCAGCGCCCGCTCGAACGCCCGCGCGAAGTCGCGGTGCGAGGTGAAGCGCAGGGGACCGCGCTTGGCGTACCGGATCCGGACGCGCTGGACGACCGGCGCCTGGCCGCCCTCGGGCTGTGGTTTCCTACTGATCGTCGTGCTCCTCGGTGTCAGAGACCGGTTGATCGTGTAAGACACTGCGCGCGACACGCGCGTGCCGCTGACGATAGCCACATGATCAACCCGGTGCGCGGCGGGCGGCGAGGGCGCCGCCCGCCGGCGGCGGGGCTACTGCTGGGCGCCGGTGGGGAGCTTCAGACCGTTGATCGGGGTGAGCGGGAGGAGCTTCTTCCCGGTCGGGCCGATCTGGATCTCCGTGTCCATCGAGGGGCAGACGCCGCAGTCGAAACACGGGGTCCACCGGCAGTCGTCCTGCTCGTACTCGCTGAGCGAGTCCTGCCAGTCCTGCCAGAGCCAGTCCTTGTCCAGGCCCGAGTCCAGGTGGTCCCAGGGCAGGACCTCCAGCTCGTCGCGCTCGCGGGTGGTGTACCAGTCGAGGTCGACCCCGAACCGCGGCAGCACCTCGGCAGCGGCCTCCACCCAGCGCTGGTAGGAGAAGTGCTCGCTCCAGCCGTCGAACCGGCCGCCGTTCTCCCAGACCTTGCGGATCACCGCGCCGACCCGGCGGTCGCCCCGGCTGAGCAGGCCCTCGATCAACGACGGCTCGCCGTCGTGGTAGCGGAAGCCGATCGCCCGGCCCAGCGAGCGGTCCGAGTTGATCGCCTGCTTGAGCAGCTTGAGCCGACCGTCGATGACCTCCGGCCGCTCCATGGACGCCCACTGGAACGGGGTGTGCGGCTTCGGCACGAAACCGCCGATGGAGACGGTGCAGCGGATGTCCTTGGACCCGGTGGCCGCCCGGCCCGCCCTGATCACCTCGTGCGCCATGTCCGCGATCTCGAGGACGTCCTCGTCGGTCTCGGTGGGCAGGCCGCACATGAAGTACAGCTTCACCTGCCGCCAGCCGTTCGTGTAGGCGGTGACGACGGTGCGGATCAGGTCTTCCTTCGACACCATCTTGTTGATGACCTTGCGGATCCGCTCCGAGCCGCCCTCGGGCGCGAAGGTCAGGCCGGTGCGCCGCCCGTTACGGGACAGCTCCTGCGCGAGGTCGATGTTGAACGCGTCGACCCGGGTCGACGGCAGCGAGAGCGAGACGTTGGTGCCCTCGTACTGCTGGGCCAGGCCCGAGCACATGTCGCCGATCTCGGAGTGGTCGGCGGACGACAGCGACAGCAGGCCCACCTCGTGGAAGCCGGAGAACTCCAGCCCCTGCTGCACCATCTGCCCCACCGTGGTGATGGAGCGCTCGCGCACCGGCCTGGTGATCATGCCGGCCTGGCAGAACCGGCAGCCCCGGGTGCAGCCCCGGAAGATCTCCACCGCGTAGCGCTCGTGCACCGTCTCGGCGAGCGGCACCAGGGGCTTCTTCGGGTACGGCCAGGCGTCCAGGTCCATGGTCGTGCGCTTGTGCACCCGGAACGGCACGTCCGCCCGGTTCGGCACGACCCGCTGGATCCGGCCGTCGGGCAGGTAGTCCACGTCGTAGAAGCGCGGGACGTAGACGCTCTCGGTGCGGGCCAGGCGCAGCAGCAGCTCGTCGCGCCCGCCCGGGGAGCCCTCCGCCTTCCACTCCCGGACGATCGCGGTGATCTCCAGGACGGCCTCCTCGCCGTCGCCGAGCACGGCGGCGTCGACGAAGTCGGCGATGGGCTCCGGGTTGAACGCGGCGTGCCCGCCGGCCACGATCACCGGGTCGGCGTCGGTGCGGTCGGCGGCGAGCAGCGGAATGCCGGCCAGGTCGATCGCGGTGAGCAGGTTGGTGTAGCCCAGCTCGGTGGAGAAGGAGACGCCGAACACGTCGAAGTCGCGCACCGAGCGGTGCGCGTCGACCGTGAACTGCGGCACGCCGTGGGCGCGCATCAGCTTCTCCAGGTCCGGCCAGACCGCGTAGGTCCGCTCGGCGAGCACGTCGGGCAGCTCGTTGAGCACCTCGTAGAGGATCTGCACGCCCTGGTTGGGCAGGCCGACCTCGTAGGCGTCGGGATACATCAGCGCCCAGCGCACGGCGGCGGTGTCCCAGTCCTTGACCACCGCGCCCAGCTCGCCACCGACGTACTGGATGGGCTTGGTGACCTGGGGCAGCAGCGGCTCCAGCCGGGGCCAGACGGAGTTGGCCGCGACGGGGCGCGGCGTGGTGGACGGGACGCTCATGATGCCCAAGGGTACGCGCCCGTCGGCGGCGACCGCGCGGACGTCGCCGCGCCGGCCGGTTGCCGCAGCTCCCCGACCGGACGTCCGCCCGGCTCCCCCTGCCGCCGGGGCGGTGGCCGGGATCGCCGCGCTGGCGCGTCGGTACTAACCTCGGACCGGCGCGAGAGGAGATTGCCGCGATGCCGCAGCCGCAGCCGGGACCGGACCGGCCGGCCGACGGGAGCACCCCGGGCCCGGACCAGGGTCGGGATCCGGCGGTCACCGAGGAGCCCACGCCCTCCCCCGCAGCGCCCGCCCCGGCCGGCCGCACGGGCCCGGAGGGCACCCGTGAGCTGCCCGTCGAGGGGCCGGAGGCGAACGCGCCCGGCCGCGCGGACGACGCCGACGCGACCGCGCCGGCGCACCCGTCCGCCCCACCGGACGCCGCCGCCCCGCTGGCCGCCGACGCCCCGCAGGGCAACCCCGAAGCCCCGCGGGACGCCGACGCCTCGCAGGGCACCCCCGACGCCCGGCAGGACGCCGCCACCGCCCCGGGCGACGCCGCCGCCGGGGGGCCGGAGGGGTCCGACGCCGCCGGAACGGAGGGCGACGCCGCCGCCGGGCCGCAGGGCACCCGCCTGCTCCCCGCCGACGAACCACCGACCGACCGCCCGGCCGCCGGGCCGCAGGGCACCCGCCTGCTCCCCGCCGACGAACCGCCGCCCGCGCCGCCCGCGCCCCGGTGGAGCGGTTCCGCGCCCGTCCCTCCCCTGCCGCCGCGCAAGCGGGCCTGGGGCGAGTCGGCCGAGCCCACGCCGGTGCCGCCGATCCCGGCGGAGCCGCCCGAGCACCGCACCCCGGTGGACCCGTGGGCCGGCGCGGACACCGGCGGGTGGGACCTGCCGTCGCCCGAACTGCCGCCGCTGCCGCCGACGCTGCCGTACCCGGCCGCGCCGCCGGCCCGATCGCACCCCGCGCCGCCGGCGCCGCCCGTGCACTCCCCCGCGCCGCCGCCCCCGCCGCGTTCCGCCCCGCGGCCGGTCGCCTACCCGGTGGCGCCCCCGCCGGTCGCGTACCCGGCCCCGCCGCCGGTCTCCCGGGCGCCCGCCCCGGCCCGGCCGGCGCCTCCGCCGCCCCCGCCGCCCGCGCCGCCGAGGCAGCGGCGGGCGAAGACGCCGCCGGCCGGGCCGCCGCCCGACTTCCAGGCCCCCAAGGGGTACGTCCCGGTCGCCGTGCGCAAGCGTCGCCGCTGGCCGTGGGTGCTGCTGCTCACCCTGGCCTGCTGCTGTGGCTGCCCGGCCTACTACGGGGTGCCGATGGCGACGCAGTACCCGGCCACGGCCACCCTCCCCGCCGAGGTGGCCGACCTGCGGCTGCGCGACGACAACCGCAGCAAACAGACCGCCAGGCAACTGGAGGCGGAGGTACGCAAGGCGCACTGGCTGACCGAGGACACCTTCGCCGGCGTCTACGCCACCCCCAACGGCAAGCGGGTGACGGTCTTCGGCGGCACCGGCTTCCGGTTCACCCCGGAGTCCGACGCGCAGGACGAGATCACCCGGCTCACCGAGCAGTACTCCCTCGGCGAGGCGCAGGAGGTCGACACCGGCGTACGCGGCCGGCACGAGCGCTGCGCGGTGGGCCGCGCCGACGGCGACGACGTGGTGGTCTGCACCTCCGTCGACCACGGCAGCATCGCCACGGCGGTCTTCACCCGGCTCTCCGTCGACGACAGCGCCGCCCTGCTCGGCACCCTGCGGGAGCAGATCGTCGCCGCCGACCAGGGCTGAGCCCGGGGCTCAGGCCGGGTCGTCTCCCGTGGCCGGGCTCAGGCCGGGCTGTCGCCGGGGGTGGTGGAGTGCGCGCGGGGCGGGGCGTAGCGGGCGACGTACTCCTGGCCGGTGAGCTTCTGGATCTCGGTCATGATCTCGTCGGTCATCTCCCGCAGCGATGTGCGGTCGTCCGGCCGGCCGGTGAAGTCCAGCGGCTTGCCGAACCGTACGGTGATCTTGGCGCGGCCGGGACGGGGCATCCGGGTCCCGATGGGCTGGGCCTTGTCGGTGCCGATCATGCCGACCGGGATGACCGGCACGCCGGCCGCCACCGCCAGCCGGGCCGCGCCGGTGCGCCCCCGGTAGAGCCGGCCGTCCGGCGAGCGGGTCCCCTCGGGATAGACGGCGACCAGGTCGCCGGCCTTGAGCACCGGGATGGCGGCGTCGAACGCGGCCAGCGCGGCCCGGCCGCCGGCGCGCTCGACCGGGATCGCCCCCAGGCCGGTGAGCACGAACTTGGAGAAGGCGCCCTTCGGGCCGGCGCCCTTGAAGTACTCCGACTTGGCCCAGAACGCCAGGTGCCGGGGCACCACCGTGCCGAGGAAGAGCTCGTCGGCGACGGAGAGGTGATTGCCCGCGAAGATCGCGCCACCGGTCTCCGGGATGTGCTCCAGCCCCTCCACGGTCGGACGGAAGGCCAACCGGAGCGCGGGCGCCACGGTGAGCTTGCCGATGGTGTAGAGCAGGGGCACTGGTCCTCCGGCGGATCGTGTGCGGGCAGGCGGTGTCACGGTAGCGGACGGGTCCACGTGGCCCCGCGGGGGTGGCGGGCCGACCCGCCTGGTGAGCGGGCCTGTGGGGCATGGGCAGGGCCGGCGGTGGCGGTCCGGCGGAGCACACCGGACCGCCACCGTCTCAATGCCTCATACCCGCCGGACGGCGACCGTCACCCGGTCGCCCTCGCCGACCTCGCCGGTGAAGCCCGCCACCCCGTCGGCGAAGTCGACGGAGTCGGCCAGCACCTCCCGGGCGACGAAGTCGGTGTACGCGGCCACCGCCGCGCGCACCTCCTCGGAGGCCGACAGCATCAGCGCGATCCGGTCGGAGACGTCCAGGTCGGCGTCCCGGCGGGCCTGCTGCACCACCCGGACGACGTCCCGCGCCAGCCCCTCTGCGGCCAGCTCGGGGGTGACCTCGGTGTCCAGCACGACCACGCCCTCGCCGCCGGGCAGCGGCGCGGAGTGCTCGGCGTCGGCGGCGACCAGGCGCAGCTCGTACTCGCCCTCGGCGAGGGTGACGCCGGCGGCGACCGGGGCGCCGTCGACCAGCTCCCACTCGCCCGCCTTGACCGCCTTGATGACCTGCTGGACCTGCTTGCCGACCCGGGGGCCGAGCGCGCGCGGCACCACCGTCAACACCTGCTGGCAGTACGCGGACACCTCGCCGGTGAACTCCACCGCCTTCACGTTGACCTCGTCGGCGACCAGGTCGGCGAAGGGCCGCAGCTGCTCCGCCGCCGGGGAGGCGACGGTCAGCTTCGACAGCGGCAGCCGCACCCGCAGCCCCTTGGCCTTGCGCAGCGACAGCGTCGCCGAGGCGACCGCCCGGGTGGCGTCCATCGCGGCGACGAGGTCGTGGTCGGCCGGGAACTGCGCCGCGTCCGGCCAGTCCGTCAGGTGCACCGACCGCTCGCCGGTCAGCCCGCGCCAGATCTCCTCCGCGGTCAGCGGCGCCAGCGGCGCCACCACCCGGCACAGCGTCTCCAGCACCGTCCACAGCGTGTCGAACGCGTCCGCGTCACCGGACCAGAACCGGTCCCGGGAGCGCCGGACGTACCAGTTGGTCAGCGCGTCCAGGTAGGACCGCACGGTGGCGCAGGCGCCGGAGATGTCGTACGCGTCCATCTGCGCGCCGACGGTCGACACCAGCTCGTTCGTCTTCGCCAGCACGTACCGGTCGAGCAGGTGCGTGCTGTCGGTCCGGCGGCGCGCCTGGTACCCGTCCGCGTTCGCGTAGAGCGAGAAGAAGTACCAGACGTTCCACAGCGGCAGCAGCACCTGCCGGACGGCGTCGCGGATGCCCGCCTCGGTGACCGCCATGTCGCCGCCGCGCAGCACCGGCGAGGACATCAGCATCCAGCGCATCGCGTCCGAGCCGTAGGAGTCGAACACGTGGTAGACGTCCGGGTAGTTGCGCAGGCTCTTGGACATCTTGCGCCCGTCGGAGCCGAGCAGGATGCCGTGGCTGAGGCAGTTGCGGAACGCCGGCCGGTCGAACAGCGCGGTGGCCAGCACGTGCATGGTGTAGAACCAGCCGCGGGTCTGCGCGATGTACTCGACGATGAAGTCGCCCGGGTAGTGGTGCTCGAACCAGTCGCGGTTCTCGAACGGGTAGTGCACCTGGGCGAACGGCATCGAACCGGACTCGAACCAGCAGTCCAGCACCTCCGGCACCCGGCGCATCATGGACTTCCCGGTCGGGTCGTCCGGGTTCGGGCGGACCAGCTCGTCCACCGCCGGCCGGTGCAGGTCGGTCAGGCGTACGCCGAAGTCCCGCTCGATCTCCTCCAGGGAGCCGTAGACGTCCAGCCGCGGGTAGTTCGGGTCGTCGGACTTCCACACCGGGATCGGCGAGCCCCAGAACCGGTTCCGGCTGATCGACCAGTCGCGGGCGTTGGCCAGCCACTTGCCGAACGAGCCGTCCTTGATGTGCCCCGGGGTCCAGTTGATCTGCTGGTTCAGCTCGACCATCCGGTCCTTGAACTGCGTCACCGCGACGAACCACGACGACACCGCCTTGTAGACCAGCGGCGTGTCGCAGCGCCAGCAGTGCGGGTAGGAGTGGGTGTAGGTGTCCTGCTTGAGCACCACCCCCCGCTCCTTCAGCTCCCGGATCACCGGCTTGTTGACGTCGAAGACCTGCTCGCCCTGGTACGGCGGGACCAGCGCGGTGAAGCGGGTGTGGTCGTCCACCGTCACGATGGTGGGGATGCCGGCGGCGTTGCAGGTGTTCTGGTCGTCCTCGCCGAAGGCCGGGGCCAGGTGCACGATCCCGGTGCCGTCCTCGGTGGTGACGAACTCCGCGCCGAGCACCTGGTAGGCGTTCGGGCCCGCCTGCTCGACGAGGAAGTCGAACAGCGGGGTGTAGCGGCGGCCGACGAGGTCGCGGCCGGAGACGGTGCCGACCTGCTCGTACCCCTCCAGCTCCTTGGCGTACGCCCCGAGCCGGGCCGCGCCGACCACGTAGCGGGAGCCGTCGCGCTCCAGCACCGCGTACTCGATGTCGGGGCCGACGGCGAGCGCGAGGTTGGACGGCAGGGTCCACGGCGTGGTGGTCCAGACGCCGAGCCGCACCGGCCCGCGCACCAGCTCCGGCGCGCCCTCGTCGGGGGTCAGCTCGAACCACACCGACAGCGTCGGGTCGTGCCGGTCCCGGTAGACGTCGTCCATCCGGGTCTCGGTGTTCGACAGCGGCGTCTCGCAGCGCCAGCAGTACGCCAGCACCCGGAAGCCCTCGTAGACCAGACCCTTGTCGTGCAGGGTCTTGAAGGCCCACATGACGCTTTCCATGTAGTCCAGGTCGAGAGTCTTGTAGTCGTTGGCGAAGTCGACCCAGCGGGCCTGCCGGGTGACGTAGCGCTCCCAGTCCTGGGTGAACTCCAGCACCGAGGTGCGGCACGCCTCGTTGAACCGGGCCACGCCGAGGTCGAGGATCTCCGCCTTGCTGGTGATGCCGAGCTGCTTCTCGGCGACCACCTCGGCGGGCAGGCCGTGGCAGTCCCAGCCGAAGCGCCGCTCCACCCGGCGCCCGCGCATGGTCTGGTAGCGCGGCACCACGTCCTTGACGTAGCCGGTGAAGAGGTGGCCGTAGTGCGGCAGGCCGTTGGCGAACGGCGGGCCGTCGTAGAAGACGTACTCGTTCTTCCCGTCCGCGCCGGCGGGACGGGCCTCGACGCTGGCCTCGAAGGTCTTGTCGGCCGTCCAGTGCTCCAGGACCCGGCGTTCGACCGCGGGCAGGTCCGGGCTCGCCGGGACGGCGGCGGTCGGGTCGTGCAACGGATAGGCCATCGGGGGTCGCTCTCCTCGCGCAGCTCACGGTCGTGTGGGTCTGCGAGGACGAGCCGTTTCCGGTACGCCATCCGGCGCCCCGGGGCAGGCCCGCGGTACCACCCCGCTTGGCGGTCAGGATCGACCGCCCGCTCGTTGGCCGGCTGTGACGGGCCGGACCCGTCCGGTTCTACTGGGCCGGTAACCCGGCTGTTCTTCCGGAGGCTCGCCGGTGATGGCCGGGTCATCGCCTTACGGCCGCCAAGGATACTCGACCCGGCCGGGAGATCGCTCCCGAGTAACGGCAACGGCCTGCTGATCTGATCCCACCCGCGTCGACCATGACGCTGTCGCGGCAACCCCGGCGGGTGGTGGCGACAGCGTCATGGTCGACCGGCGGGCGGCGAGGTCAGCGGGTCGGGGCGGGCAGGGTGGTCGTCCAGAGGGAGACCCCGTCGCGGTCGCGCAGGTGGACGGTGAAGGCGCCGGACGCGCCGTCGACGGCGACCTCGCCGAAGTGCTGGAAACCCTCGGCCGGGGAGGTGTTGGCCCGCGGCGGGGCGTTGACGAAGACCGCCTTCGGGCCGAACGTGCCGTCCAGGGCGTTCGGGCCGAACGCGCCGGCGTGCGCCGGCCCCGAGACGAACTCCCAGAACGGGGTGAACTCGGCGACCGCCGCCCGGGCCGGGTCGTAGTGGTGCGCGGCGGTGTAGTGCACGTCGGCGGTGAGGAAGACGATCCCGGTCACCCCGGCCCGGTGCGCCGCGCCGAGCACCTGGGCGAACTCCAGTTCCCGCCCGGCCGGCGCGCCCGGGTCACCCTGGGCCACGCCCTCCTGCGCGGCGGGGCCGTCCGGCACCACCAGCCCGATCGGCAGGTCGGCGGCGATCACCTTCCAGGTGGCCCGGGACCGGGTCAGCTCCCGGATCAGCCACTCGCGCTGTTCCCGGCCGAGCAGGCCACGCGCCGGGTCGGCGTAGGTGTTGCCGTCGTTGGGGTCCTTCCAGGTCCGCATGTCCAGCACGAAGACGTCCAGCCGCGGCCCGTACGACATCCGCCGGTACCGCGGCCCGTCGACCGGCGCCGGCAGCCACTCGTCGAACGCCTGCCGGGCCCGGGCGGCGAGCACGTCGACGCGGCGCTCGGTGTACCGCGCGTCGGTCAGGATCTCCCCCGGGTACCAGTTGTTGGTCACCTCGTGGTCGTCCCACTGGTTGATCTGCGGCACCTCCGCGACGAACGCGCGCAGGTGCTCGTCGAGCAGGTTGTACGCGTACTGCCCCCGGTACTCCGCCAGCGTCTCGGCGACCTTGCTCTTCTCCGGGGTGACCAGGTTGCGCCAGACCCGCCCGTCGGGCAGGGTCACCGTCTCGGCGAGCGGGCCGTCGGCGTAGACGGTGTCGCCGCTGCACAGGAAGAAGTCGGGCCGGGTGTCCCGCATGGCCCGGAAGATCGACATGCCGCCGAAATCGGGGGCGATTCCCCAGCCCTGCCCGGCGATGTCACCGGTCCAGACGAACCGGACGTCCCGGCGGTCGTGCCGGCCGGGGGCGGTGGTCAGCGCGCCGGTCAGCGGTTCGCTGGTCAGCCCCGGCCGGTCCAGGCTCTCCACCCGGACCCGGTAGTGCAGCCGCTCGCCACCGGGCAACCCGCGCAGCCGCACCTTGCCGGTGCAGTCGCCGGTCGGGTCGAGCACCGGTCCGCGTACCCGCCGGGCACCGCGGAAGTCCGGCCGGCGGCTCACCTCCACCAGCATCCGGCCGGGGCGGTCGGCGCGGGTCCAGACCAGCGCCGAGTCGGCGGTCACGTCACCGCTCTGCACGCCGTGGGTGAGCACCGGTCGGCCGGCCGGCCGCCAGGCCGGTGCGGCGGGCGCGGCGGGCGCGCCGAGCAGGGCGCCGCCGGCGACACCGGCACCTGCGATCAGGCCGGCGCGCAGCAACGTACGTCGGTCGAGTTCGGTCATCGTTCCTCCCGGGTCGGGGGTTGCCCCCGTGGGTCTACCGGGCGGAGATGACCGGCGGCGGCGTGCCGGGTGACCGGGGCCGGAACTCCGGTGGTCCGGGATGGGCCCGGCCGGCATGACCGGCGTCACACGCCCGGACCGTCACGCCGTGCCCCCGTCGCGTCGTCGTGTCGGTGTCGACCACAGATCAGGGAGGTTGTCATGCAGCGGATCAACGCGGCCGAGGTCGCTCCGCAGGCGTACCACGCGGTGCTCGGGCTGGAGAAGTACGTCCGGGCCAACGTGGACCACACCGTGCTCCACCTCGTGAAGATGCGGGCGTCGATGCTGAACGGCTGCGCGTTCTGCGTCGACATGCACAGCCGGGACGCGCTCGCCGACGGCGAGTCGAGCCGGCGGCTCTTCGCGGTCTCCACGTGGCGGGAGGCGCCCTTCTTCGACGAGCGGGAGCGGACCGCGCTGGCGCTCACCGACGCGGTGACCCGCCTCGGCGAGCACGGCGTGCCCGACGAGGTCTGGGACGCGGCGGCCAAGGTGTGGCCCGAGAAGGAGCTGGTCGACCTGCTGATGGCCATCGCGACAATCAACGTGTGGAACCGCATCGCCGTGACCTGCCGGACCGAACTCCCGACGGACGCGTGACGGTCACCGACACGACGCAGGCGGCCGGTGCGCTCGACGCGCACCGGCCGATGCTGCTCGGCCTGGCGTACCGCCTGCTCGGCAGCCGGCACGACGCGGAGGACGTGCTCCAGGAGGCGTACCTGCGCTGGCTGGGGGTGGACCGGGCGACGGTCGCGGAGCCGCGCCGCTACCTGTCCCGGGTGGTCACCCGCCTGGCGCTGGACCGGTTGCGCGCCCGGCGGGCCGCCCGGGAGACGTACGTCGGGCCGTGGCTGCCCGAGCCGGTGCCGACCGCGCCGTCGCCCTTCGGGCCGCTGGACTCCGTCGAGCTGCGCGACTCGGTCTCCACGGCCCTGCTGCATCTGCTGGAACGCCTCACCCCGCCGGAGCGCGCGGTCTACGTGCTGCACACCGCCTTCGACCTGCCGTACGCCGAGATCGCGGACATCCTGGACCGGTCGGTGGCGGACTGCCGGCAGCTGCACCACCGGGCGGTGGCCCGGATCGGGCAGGACCGGCGTCGGTTCACCGCCGGCCGGGCCGAGCAGGAACGGCTGTTGGACGCCTTCCTCGCCGCCGCCCGCGACGGCGACCTGGCCGCGTTGACCGGGCTGGTGGCGAGGGACGCCATCGCCTGGACGGACGGCGGCGGCCGGGTCAAGGCGGCGCGCAACCCCGTCACCGGCGCGGACCGGGTCGCCCGTTTCTTCACCGGCCTGTACGGCCCGGGCCGGACCTTCACCTCGCGCCGGCTGGAACTCAACGGCCAGCCGGCCGTCCTGATCATCCGACCCGACGGCGGCAGGTACGCGCTGACGCTGGCCGCGGCCGGCGGCCGGATCACCGGGTTCTACGTGGTCGGCAACCCGGACAAGCTGCTGTGGACGGCCTGACCGGCCGTCGCGCCGGGTCCGGCGCGACGGCCGCCTGGCGTGGGCCGGGCGATACGGGCGCCGCCGAACGACGGCAGCGGGTGCTTCAGCCCAGCTCGGGGAACCAGAGCGCGATCTCGCGCTTCGCGCTGTCCGGCGAGTCGGAGGCGTGCACCAGGTTCTCGCGGTTGGACAGCGAGAGGTCGCCGCGGATCGTGCCGGCCGCCGCCTTGCGCCCGTCGGTCGATCCGACCAGCCCGCGCACCACGTCGATGACCTGGTCGCCGGAGAGCACCAGCGCCACCAGCGGACCGCCGGTCATGAAGTCCTTCAGCGGCGGGTAGAACGGCTTGTCCACGTGCTCGGCGTAGTGCTCGTCGGCCAGCGCGGCGTCCATCGTCCGGGACACCATCGCGTCGATCCGCAACCCCTTGCGCTCGAAGCGGGAGATCACCTCGCCGACCAGCCCGCGGCGGACCGCGTCGGGCTTGATCAGTACGAGGGTGCGCTCATCGGGGCTGCTGCTGGACACGCTGGGTTCCTCCTGTGCGCGCAAGGCGGTCGGGCTGGGTACGGTCAGCCTAGCGACCCGGTCCCGGCGCCGGCGCGGCGGCCGGTCTTTCCCCCGGCGGCCGATCCGGCCTAGCCTGGCCCTTGACCCCTGGGAGGTCCACAGTGGCGAATGGCGGGAACCGACCCATCGCGCCGGTACGCAAGCTTATCGCCGCGGTGCTCGGCACCGTGGCCACCTTCGTGATCCTCTTCGGGCTGGGCATGACCAGCTGGGCGATCGTGGCGCTCGGGGTCGCCCTGCTGGTGCTGGCCATCGCGCTGGCCACCGTGCGCGGCGGCGGGCGCACCTGGGTGGTCGGCGTGGGCCACGTGCACAGCGCCTCCGAGCCGCCCACCCAGTACGCCTTCGGCCGCTGCGAGCTGCAACTGGTCATCGACGCGCCGGGGCTGCCGCCCCGGTCCAAGAAGATCATCGAGCCGCGGGTGCCGGTGGCGAAGTGGCCGTCGCTGGGGCAGACGCTGCCGATCCGGGTGGCCCTGGACGACCAGCGGCACGTCCGGGTGCTCTGGGACGAGGTGCCCACCCACGCCGAGTCCGCCGCCACCGTCGCCGCCGACCTCCCACCCGAGTACGCGGGCCCGGATCCGCTGGACGACGTGCTGCTCCAGCAGGAGGCGCCGCCGTGGGCCGACCGCGCGCCGGACGACGACTTCCGGGACGACTTCCGCGATCCGCTCGGCGACCCGCTCGGGGGTCCGCTCGGCGATCCGGTCGGCGATCCGCTCGGCGGGGAGCCCGTCAGGCGCCCGGAGGAGCGCGAGCCCCTCGTGGTGCACCAGCGCCCCGGCGGGCCGGTCGTGCTGGAGGGCACGCTCGTCGAGCAGCCCACGACCGGCACCCTGCCGCGCCGGGCCACCCCGACGCCCCGCCCGCCGGCCGAGGAGCGGTTCGACCCGCCGGCCCCGGCCGGCGGGCGCACCCACCCGCCCGCGACGGCGGATCCGCTCGACCCGATCGACCTGCCTTTGGACGACCCGATCCCGCCCCGGGACCGGGCGCGCGAGGAGCGGATCAGCCCGGAGGAGCTGGACGAGGCGATCTTCGGCCCCGAGGCGGCCACCGGCGCCGCCGACGGGACCGCCGACGTCGCGGAGGACGAGGACGACCTCGGCGCGCCGATCGCCGGGGTGGGCCTGACGCTGCTGGTCACCGACCTGCCGCGTTCGCTGGCCTTCTACCGGGACCTGGGCTTCACCGAGGTCGACCGGGGTTCCGGCAACGCGGTGCTCGCCTCCGGGGCGACCCGGCTGGTGCTGCGGGAGGTGACCGAGGCGGCGCCGATCAGCCGGCGCCTGGTGCACGTCAACCTCGAGGTGGACGACATCGACTCGGCGTACGAGCGGCTGCGCGGGTCGGGCGTCCGGTTCACGTACGCCCCCCGGGTGGTCAACCGGGGCACGAAGCTGGAGGTGTGGGCGGCCGCGTTCCGCGACCCGGACGGCCACGGCATCGCCCTCACCCAGTGGCGCGAACGCGCCGACGCCTGACCCCCGCCGACGGAACGACGGGCGACAGGTGACGGCCCAGTCCGCCAGTCCGTCAGCCGAGGATGACCCGGCGGACGTGCAGGGCGTAGGCCCAGACCAGGGCGAAGACGACGCCCAGCACGAGCAGCGACCAGTGCAGCAGGCCGGCCAGCATCAGCAGTCCCTGCAGGACGGTGCCGGCGTGCCAGGCCCACGGCCGGCGCATCATGCCGGCCAGCAGCACCCCTGCCACGGCCAGCGCCACGACCGCGCCGATCGCCGCGCCGCCCAGGTCGCCGCCGACCATGCGGATCGGCTGGATGGCCAGGACCAGCACCAACGCCTCCAGGGTCAGCGTGCCGGCCCCCAGCCCGCGTACCGCCCGCTCCGGGTTCCGCAGCCCGGACCGTCGCGGCCCACCCGCCAGCGGACGGCCGGGGTCGCCCCCGGCGGCCGTGCCCTGCGGGCGGTCGTCGCCCGCGGTGCCCCGCACCGGCCCGGTCATCGCTTCAGCAGCCGGCGGGCGTCGGCCACGGTCACCACCGATCCGGTGACCAGCACGCCGACCCCGCTCAGCTCACCCGGTACGTCCTCCTCGGCCATCGCCACCGCCGTCTCGATCGCGTCCGGCATCTCCTCGGCGACCTCGACCCGGTCGGGGCCGAAGACCTCGGCGGCCAGCGCGGCGAGTTCCCGGGCCGGCATCGCCCGGGGCGAGCTGTTCCGGGTCACGACGACCTGATCGACCACCGGCTCCAGCAGCTCCAGCAGGCTGGCCGCGTCCTTGTCGCCGAGGACGCCGACGACGGCCACCAGCTTGCTGAACGCGAACTCCTCCTGCAACGCGGTCACCGTGGCGGCCATGCCGTGCGGGTTGTGCGCGCCGTCGAGCAGGATGGTCGGCGCGCTGCGTACCCGCTCCAGACGGCCGGGCGAGGTGGCCGTGGCGAACCCCTCCCGGACGGTCTCGACGTCGAGCTGCCGCTTCGCGCCGGCGCCGAGGAACGCCTCCACCGCCGCCAACGCCACCGCCGCGTTCTGCGCCTGGTGGGCGCCGTGCAGCGGGATGAAGACCTCCTCGTAGACGCCGCCGAGCCCCTGCAGGGTGAGCACCTGCCCGCCGACGGCGACCGCCCGCCGGAGCACCCCGAACTCGGAGCCCTCCCGGGCGATGGTCGCGCCGACCTCGGCGCAGCGTTCCAGGATCGGGCGGGCCGCCTCCTCCTCCTGCGCGGCGGAGACGACGGTCGCCCCGGAGTGGATGATGCCCGCCTTGGCCAGCGCGATGTCCTGGATGGTGTCGCCCAGCCACTCGGTGTGGTCCAGCCCGATCGGGGTGAGTACGCACACCCCGGCCTGGATCACGTTGGTCGCGTCCTCGGCGCCGCCCAGGCCCACCTCGACCACCGCCACGTCCACCGGGGCGTCGGCGAACGTCGCGAACGCCAGCGCGGTGGTCATGTCGAAGTACGTCAGCGGCTCCGCCGAGCGCTCGTCCACCAGCCGGGCCAGCGGCTCGACCTCGCGGTACGTGCCGACGAACCGCTCCTCCCCCACCGGCTCGCCGTCCAGGCTGATCCGCTCCCGGACGGTCTCCAGGTGCGGGCTGGTGTAGCGGCCGGTGTGCAGCCCGAACGCCCGCAGCAGCGAGTCGATCATCCGGGCCGTCGAGGTCTTGCCGTTGGTGCCGGTCAGGTGGATGGACGGGTACGCCCGCTGCGGGCTGCCCAGCAGGTCCAGCAGCGACTCGATCTTGTCCAGCTCGAAGGCCATGCGGGTGAACCCGCGGCCCGCCAGCTCGGCCTCGACGGCGGCGAAATCGGTGCGGTCGGTCACGAGGGCAGCGCCTCCAGAGCGGCGTCGATGCGGACCAGGTCGGCCTCGGCGACAGCGAGCCGGTCACGGATCTTGGCGACCACCGGCTCCGGCGCCTTGCCGACGAACGCCGGGTTGTCGAGCTTCGCCCGGGCCTGCGCGGCCTCCTTCTCGGCGGCCGCGCGGTCCTTCGTGAGCCGGGCCCGCTCGGCGGCCACGTCGATCGACCCCCGGGTGTCCAGGGCCACGCTCACCTCGCCGGGCATGGCGAGGGTCGCGCTGGCCTGGAAGCCGTCGCCGGCCGGGTCCAGCCGCACCAGCGACCGGATGAGCGGCTCGTGCGCGGCGATGCCCGCGGCGGCCAGGCCGTCGAGCCGGGCGGCGACCCGCTGCGTCGGGCGCAGGCCCTGG
The DNA here is from genome assembly GCF_042899165.1 of Micromonospora sp. NPDC000121. NCBI lineage: Bacteria > Bacillati > Actinomycetota > Actinomycetes > Micromonosporales > Micromonosporaceae > Micromonospora > Micromonospora sp. NPDC000121. The sequence goes on along the minus strand of NZ_JBIAZP010000002.1, from coordinate 3,441 downwards.
TCCGAGCGGAACCGCCGGATCTCGGTCACCACCCGCTGAACGGTGCCGACCTCGGCTTCCGCGGCGTCGTCCACGAGGGTACGGTCGGCCGCCGGCCAGGCGGCCGTCATCACCGTCTCGCCCCCGGTGAGCGCGATCCACAGCTCCTCGGTGACGAACGGGATGATCGGGTGCAGCAGCCGCAGCAGCTGGTCCAGCACGTGCCCGAGTACCCGGCGGGTGGCCTCGGCGGCCGCGCCGCCCTCGGCGAGCACCGGCTTGGTCAGCTCCACGTACCAGTCGCAGACGTCGTCCCAGGCGAAGTGGTACAGCAGGTCGCAGACCTTCGCGAACTCGTACGCCTCGAACTGCTCGTCCACCTCGGCGGTGACGTGCGCCAGCCGGGACAGGATCCACCGGTCGACGGTCGAGAGCTGCTCGGCGGCCGGCAGCGGGCCGTCGGTGTGTGCGCCGTTCATCAGCGCGAAGCGGGTCGCGTTCCAGAGCTTGTTGCAGAAGTTGCGGGAGCCCTGGCACCACTCCTCGCTCACCGGCACGTCCTGCCCGGGGTTGCCGCCCCGGGCCAGGGTGAACCGGGTGGCGTCGGCGCCGAAGCGGTCGATCCAGTCCAGCGGGTCGACCACGTTGCCGAACGACTTCGACATCTTCTTGCCGAACTGGTCGCGGACCATGCCGTGCAGGGCCACCACGTCGAACGGCTGCCGGCCGTCCATCGCGTACAGGCCGAACATCATCATCCGGGCGACCCAGAAGAAGAGGATGTCGTAGCCGGTGACCAGGACGCTGGTCGGGTAGAACTTCGCCAGGTCCGGCGTCTGCTCCGGCCAGCCCAGCGTGGAGAACGGCCAGAGCGCGCTGGAGAACCAGGTGTCCAGGACGTCCTCGTCCTGACGCCAGCCGTCCCCGGCCGGCGGCTGCTCGTCGGGGCCGACGCAGACCACCTCGCCGTCCGGGCCGTACCAGACGGGGATGCGGTGGCCCCACCACAGCTGCCGGGAGATGCACCAGTCGTGCATGTTGTCGACCCAGGCGAAGTACCGCTTGGCCAGCTCGGCGGGCTCGATCCGCACCCGGCCGTCGCGCACGGCGTCGCCGGCTGCCTTGGCCAGCGGCGAGGTGTTCACGAACCACTGCAACGACAGCCGCGGCTCGACCGTCGTCCGGCAGCGCGAGCAGTGGCCGACCGCGTGCACGTACGGCCGCTTCTCCGAGACGATCCGGCCCTGCTCGCGCAGCGCCGCGACGATCGCGGGGCGCGCCTCGAAGCGGTCCAGGCCCTCGAACGGCCCCGGCACGGTGATCACGCCGCGCTCGTCCATCACGGTGATCGAGGGCAGGTCGTGGCGCTGGCCGATCTCGAAGTCGTTCGGGTCGTGCGCCGGGGTCACCTTCACCATGCCGGTGCCGAAGGACGGGTCGACGTGCGCGTCGGCCACGATCGGGATGCGCCGCCCGGTCAGCGGCAGCTCGACCTCGGTGCCGATCAGGTGCCGGTAGCGCTCGTCGTCCGGGTGCACCGCCACCGCCGTGTCACCGAGCATCGTCTCCGCCCGGGTGGTGGCGACGACCACCTCGTCGCTGTAGCGGATCGAGACCAGCTCGCCGTCGTCGTCGGTGTGCTCCACCTCGATGTCCGACAGGGCGGTCAGGCACCGGGGGCACCAGTTGATGATGCGGTTGGCCCGGTAGATCAGGCCGTCGTCGTACAGCTTCTTGAAGATCGTCTGTACGGCGCGCGACAGCCCCTCGTCCATCGTGAAGCGCTCGCGGTCCCAGTCGACGGAGTCGCCGAGACGCCGCATCTGGCCCAGGATCGCGCCGCCGGACTCGGCCTTCCACTGCCAGACCCGCTCGACGAACTGCTCCCGCCCCAGGTCGTGCCGGGACAGGCCCTGGGCGGCGAGCTGCCGCTCCACCACGTTCTGGGTGGCGATGCCGGCGTGGTCCATGCCGGGCAGCCAGAGCGCCTCGTAGCCCTGCATCCGCTTCCGCCGCACCAGCGCGTCCTGCACGGTGTGGTCGAGGGCGTGGCCCATGTGCAGGGAGCCGGTGACGTTCGGCGGCGGGATGACGATGGTGAAGGGGGGCTTGTCGCTGTCCGCCGACGCCCGGAAGTGGCCGGCGGCTACCCACTGCTCGTACCGTCGCTGCTCTACCTCACCCGGCTGGTACTGGCCGGGCAGGGTCGGGGCGTCGGGGCGTCGGGCATCCAGTCTCTCGGTCACCCCGAAAGTCTACGGAGGGCTTCGCAGGACCCGACGTGCGCCACCTGCCGTTCGCGTACGGTGTCGGCTATGTCCGACGCACATCTCACCGAGCGGCCGGTCAACGACGGCTCCGAGCCGATCGACCTGACCGACGAGCCCATCCAGCTCAGCAACCGGGACCCGGAGCACGCCACCGAGCGGCGGGCCAAGCGGTCGCGGCGCCGGCAGGTGGCGTGGGCCGTGGCGGCGCTGGTCGGGCTCGCGGGCGCCGCCACCATCGGTACGGCCGGGTGGCGGGTGGCCCAGCAGAAGGACGCGGACCTCACCACCCCGGACCGGGTGGCGGGACTGACCCGGGACGACAGCGAACGGGCCCGCAGCACGTCGGACTACCTGCGCAGCGGCTTCGCCGCCGACATCGACCTGGACAGCAGCTTCGGCACCGTCTACCGGGACCCGGCCGACGACAAGCGTTCGGTGCTCGTCTTCGGCGGCACGACGTTGCTCTGGCAGCCGGAGCGGGACCTGGACAGCCTCTTCAGGCTTCTGACCGACGAGACCGGCAAGGTGACGGGGCTGCGGGAGGTGCCCGCGGGCCGCCTGGGCGGCGTGATGAAGTGCGGGATCACCAGCGGCGACGGCGGCGACTTCGCCGTCTGTGGGTGGGCCGACCACGGCAGTGTCGTGATGGCGATGTTCCCCGGCCGATCTGTCGACGACGCGGGCGGGCTGTTCCGGGATATGCGTGAGGAGATGCAGACCCGCAAGTGACGTGGGTCGGTCGGGTGCTGCCCTGAGGTTGGTCGCTGCCCGTGTCCCTTGTTGCGGTTCGTGTGGGGTGGGGGTGGGGGCCCCCCCGGCCCCCCCCCCGGGGGGGGGGGGGCGCCCCCCGGCCGGGGGGGGGGGGGCCCCCCCCCCCGCGGGGCCCGCCGTGCCCGGCTCCGGGCGGTCAGGCTTGATCCCTGCGCCGGGCACGGCGGGCCCCACCCCCGTCGAGGTCACCCACCACCCGTGCCTTCCCGGCCGCAGAGCCAGGAACGCCAGCGACGCCTTCGTCTCGCGCAGCCAGGAGCGCCAATGACACCTTCGTCGTGCGCGGCGGCGAACGTGTCCGTCGCGGCCGGGGGCGACGTGCATGTGCCTGCCCCGCCCGCGCTGGACCCCGCCCGATCACTACCCCGACCCGAACACCTCCTGAAAGGCGCGGCCGGAACGTGCGGCTCACCCACAGCCT